>NZ_KB894413.1 GCF_000374445.1 Actinokineospora enzanensis DSM 44649
GCTCCAATTTCCGGGTTTTCGGCCTGCGACACGTTCGCCGCGCCCGCCGCACAGCCGAGGCCGCGCGATACCCCTCGCGACCACCGTTACGCGCGACCTCCCGGGCGATCACCGAATGATGCCTGCCCAACAACCGGCCAATACACCGCAACGATCTTCCCGCGCGTAATTCCCGCGAAATCGTCTCCCGCTCTTCCACACCCAACACCACACGACACGCCACCGAGGCAATCTCCGATCACTCATGAACCCATGAAGATCATCTCACAGGCGGCGCATCGACCCATTGAGGTCAAGCGGCCCTGCAGGCCCCGGGAAAGGCAGAGCGGAACCCGGGACAAGACGGACCTGGGAGATGAACCCCAGGGGCACAGAGAAGATCGGCTGCGTGGCGAGAGGGTGAGTGTTCGATGGCGGCACTGGGCGCCTGAACCCGTCGACGGGAATCGTCGACTCATGGCCGGACCCGCCAGAACACGGCCGAACCCGCCGAACCCGCCGAACCCGCCGAACCCGCCGAACCCGCCGAACCCGCCGAACCCGCCGAGACGACGTTGGCAGAGCCCGCCAACCAACGCCAACACCCCGGGGCGGGCCACCAAGCGGCCGCGCGGATCCCGGCTACTCCCCCACCAACGCCTTGAGGGTCGACTCCGCGTCCAGGGCCATCGGATTGCGCCGCATGCGGTCGTTCTCGCGCGTGATGCGCAGGGACAGCGGGGCGAGCAGTTCCACGAACCGCTCCGTCTCGCGTTCGCCCAGTTGTTCCCACGGTGCTGCGGCGGCATCGTCGGTCAGGTCCTCGACGGACTGGCGGAGTTCCGCGCCCTCCTCCGTGAGCATCCCCGGAGCGAGCAGCAGGCCGCGTTCGAGCATCCGGGTCTCGGCGGCGGCCCAGTCGTCGTCCGGGACGTTGCGGGCCGCGCGCAGGTAGTCGGCGTCCAGGGATTCCGCCGCGCCGATGGCGACCAGGGCTTCCACCGGGTCGAGACCCGCCGTGACCAGGGCGGCGACGTGGCCGTCACCCCTGGATTCCCGGATCGTGGTCAGGGACTGCCACAGCGCGAGGTGCGGTTCCGCAGGCAACGGCAGCGCCGCGTTGGCGGCGGCCAGCGGTCGGCCCGCGGTCGGGGCCCAGTCGGCGGCGGCCTGGGCGAGGGCGGCGGCCTCGGTGATCGACGGGTCGGTCACGTCGCCGAGGAGGCGGCGGAGGGCGCCGTCAACGCCGCGCAGGCGGGCGGCGAGGAACTCCGCGGGGGTGGCCACCGTCCACACCTCGGGTACCGCGCGCTCGACGCGGGAGGGGTGGAAGTTGTAGAAGACGCTGGTCACCAGCCAGGCGGGGGCGGCGCCGAGCGGGGCGGCGCGCATGCCGAAGTAGCCCATCCAGCGGCCCTTGCAGCCCAGCGCGTCGGTCTCGGTGATCGACTCCGGGGTGAAGTAGGTGACCGTGTGGTAGGGCTCGTACACCTGCCACAGCGTGCGGGGGTCCACGGCCGCTCCTTTCATCGGAAGCCCGATAGTAGGGTGTCCGACTATTCTCCGGAAAGGTACTGCTCGACCCGGTCCACCTTGGCGGTCAGCTGTCCGGTGTGGCCGGGGCGGATGTCGGCCTTGAGCACCAGGCTCACCCTCGGGTAGTCCGCGAGCAGGACGTCCGTGGCCCGCTTGACCACGGGCATCACCTCGTCCCACTCGCCCTCCACGATCGTGTACATGGCGGTCAGCTGGTGCGGCAGCCCGGACTCGCGCACCACCCGCACGGCCGCCGCGACGGCGGCGCCCACCTGCTCGGACTCCCCGCCCAGCGGGCTGACACTGAACGCGATGAGCACGGCGCACTCCAGGGGTCCGGGGCAGGTCACCGCACACTATCCCGGAATCCGGCCACACCCCGCCGGGACGGCGAACCCACTGGTAGCTTGGGTTCTCATGAGGCCGCGCTCGTTGCCGTTCGACCCGATCGCCCGCGCGGCGCAGACGTGGGGGGAGCGCATCGGCGACTCCACCACCATGGCCGCCGTCACCAGCGTCATGCGCGTCCAGCAGATCCTGCAGTCCGCCGTGGACGCCGCCCTCAAACCGCACGGCCTGACCTTCGCCCGCTACGAGGCGCTCGTCCTGCTCACCTTCTCCAAGCGCGGCAGCCTCCCTATGCGCGTGATGGGCGAGCGGCTGCAGCTGCACCCGACCAGCGTCACCAACATCGTCGACCGGCTGGAGGCCGACGGTCTGGTCAAGCGCACCCCGCACCCCACCGACCGGCGCACCACCCTCGCCGAGATCACCGAGGCGGGCCGCGACCGCCGAGCGGCCGCGACGGCGGCGGTGACCGAGGTGGACTTCGGCCTGCGCGGCCTCACCGAACGCCAGACCGTGCAGCTCACCGAGCTACTGGCCAAGGTCCGCCGCGCCGCGGGCGACTTCCACGAGGAATGACCTTCACAGCGCGCACGGTCATCACGTCCGACGAACCTTTGGCGAACATCATCCCGCTGCGCCTGCGCCGTGATCACCGGCCGGGACTGACGCCTTTGGCGGCCGTCGACTCGCTCAGGACGGACTTCCACCCCTGTGGACAACACCGCGCACTCCGCCATGCACCACCGGTAACGTGGAAACCGGGGGTCCCCCACCGGTTGTCCACATCCCGTCGAACCGTCCACAGGTGGGCGTGATCAGGCTGCGCTCAGCGCCAGGTGCATGCCCGCTCGCGGTCGTCGCTCTCCCACCGGGTCGAGCTTGCCGGTGCGCAGGGCCCAGCGTTCGTAGATGAGTGTCGCGAGTGGAGGGACGCTGCACACCAGCGCCCACAGCGTCGTCCGGCGGTTCCACCCCTGCTGCCGGGACGTGAAGAACGTCACCAGGACGTAGGCGACGAACACGGCCCCGTGCACGGAGCCGAAGATCCGCACGCCCAGGTCGCCGTAGTCGGTGAAGTACTTGACGAACATGCCTGCCAGGAGGCCGATCCAGGAGACGGCCTCGGCGAGGGCGACCGCGCGGAAGCGGCCTGCGGGGGTGGACATGTCCCCAGTGTGGGGAGTGAGCGGGCTCACCGACGGTGTGGGGGTTGCCGGAAGTGGCTGAACTAACTGTCCTCCCACCGAAACACTTTGGCGGCGATGACGGAGATCACCACGGTGAAGCCGAGCAGGACACCGCACGGCAGCAGCAGTGCCTCCGCGCCCTTGCCGCGGACCAGGAAGTCCGTGATGCCGTCGTTCATGTGCCGCAACGGGAACACCTTCGACACCGCCTGCAGCCACTTCGGTGCCAGGTCGATCGGGAAGAACGTGCCGGACAGGAACGCCATCGGCATGACCACGATGTTGGCCATGCCGGTGGCCGCCTCCTCGGTCTTGGCGAAGGCGCCGACGAGCATGCCGATGGAGAAGAAGGCGAGCACGCCCATCAGGAACACCGGGATGGCCAGCCACCAGGTGCCGGACAGCGTGAGCCCGAACACCGGCAGCATGGCCACCGCGATGAAGATCACGGCCTGGAGGACGGCCACGGAGATGGTGACGGCCAGTCGGGAGCCCAGCACGGTGCCCGCGCCGACCGGGGACAGGCGGAGTCTGCGCAGGACCTGCTTGCGCCGCCAGCTGACCATGATCAGCGCGGCGCCGAACACCGCGGTGATGGCGATGCCCCAGCTCAGGATGCCGGGGGTGAGGTACTGGATGGGTTTGAGCGAGGTGTCCTCGACCTGCTGCGCGCTGAAGTCGTACTTCGGCGGCTGCCCGCTGGCCTGGACGTTGAGCTGTTGTGTGACACCGGACACCAGGCCCTGCACGGTGCCCGCCTGCGACTGGTCGCTGGCGGCGAAGCGCAGCACGACCTTGTCGCCGGTCGCCTCCACCAGGCCCGGCAGGTCGCCGTCGCGGACCTTGGCCACGCCCGCGTCCAGGGTGTCGAAGTGCTGCACGTCGACGATGCCGGTCTGTTCCAGCACGGTGATGACCTGGCCGTCGCCGAAGGCACCGAGCTTGATCTTCTCGCTGCCCACGTCGCGGAACAGCAGGCCGAAGATCACCAGGAACATCAGCGGGAAGACGAACGCGAAGAACAGGGTGGTCTTGTCGCGCACATAGCCCTTGGCCATGGCGATCGACAGGCTTTTGAACGCGCCCTTCACGCGCGGTACTCCCGTCCGGTCAGCTGGAGGAACACGTCCTCCAGAGTTGCTGTGCGCACCTGCAGGCCGTCCAGCACACCGCGTTCGGCGAGGGCGGTCAGCAGCGGCGCGGGGGTTCGGGTGACGAAGGTGAGCGCCTGGTCGTCCTCGCTCACCTCGTCGGCGCCGGGCAGCGCGGCCGCGTCGGCGGTGGTCAGCGCGCCGCGGTCGAGGGTGATGCGGGCGGGCGCGTCGAGGCCGCGGACGAGGGCGGCGGGGGTGTCCAGGGCGAGGATCCGCCCGCGGTCCATGATCGCGACCCGGTCGCAGAGGATCTCTGCCTCGTCCAGGTAGTGGGTCGTGTAGACGATGGTCTTGCCGCGGGCTTGGATGGCGCGCAGCACGTCCCACAGGTTGCGGCGGGCCTGCGGGTCGAGCGCGGCGGTGGGCTCGTCGAGGAAGACGACGTCCGGGTCGTGCACCAGCGCGCAGGCGATGGACAGCCGCTGGCGTTGGCCGCCGGAGAGCTTGTCCTCGCGGGTGTCGGCCTTGTCGGTGAGGCCGACGAGGTCGAGCATCTCGCGGGCGCGGGCGGCGCCGATGCCGTAGAGGGAGGCGAAGGTCTCCAGCTGCTCGCGGGCGGTCAGCTTCTCGAAGAAGGCGGAGGCCTGGAGCTGGACGCCGATGCGCGGCAGCAGGGACACGTTGCGGGGGAACGGGTTCTCGTCGAGCAGGCGAACCGAGCCCCGGTCCGGTTCGCGCAGGCCCTCCACGATCTCCAGGGCGGTGGTCTTGCCCGCGCCGTTGGGACCGAGGATGCCGAAGAACTCGCCATGCCCGACGGTGAACGAGACACCGTCGACGGCGTGCAGGTCGCCATAGGACTTGTGGATGTCCTCGACGACGATGGCGGCGCTGGTCATGGAGAGGAATGTAGCCGTCCGGCGGGCTATGCCGACCAGGTTTCGCGTATCGCGCCGATGACGCCGTCGGCGGCGGTGTACGGATCCGTCGTGCCCGCAAGGACTTCGGCCGCGAAGCGGACCAGGGTCGCGTCGTCGCAGCGGGCGCGCAGGGTCTCCAGGACGACGGCCTCGATCTCACGGCGCGCGCGGGCGCGCCTACGTTCGGTGAGGCTGCCGTGTGCCTGAGCCCACTTGTGATGTGCGTCAATGGCTTCGACCAAGGCGTCGATCCCGTCGCCGCGCGCGGCGGTGGTCTTGACGATCGGTTGTCGCCAGGCCGGACCGGTGATCTCTCGGCGGCCGAGGGAGATCATGTGTCGGAGCTCGGCGACGGTGGTGTCCGCGCCGTCGCGGTCGGACTTGTTGACCGCGAACACATCGGCGATCTCCAGCACGCCCGCCTTGGCCGCCTGCACGCCGTCGCCCATGCCGGGGGCGAGCAGCACCACGGTGGTGTCGACCAGCCCCATGATGTCCACTTCGGACTGTCCGACCCCGACGGTCTCGACCAGGACGACCGCGAAGCCTGCCGCGGCGAGCACGCGCAGGGCCTGGGGGGTGGCGCGGGCGAGGCCGCCGAGGTGGCCGCGGGTGGCCATGGAGCGGACGAACACGCCCGGGTCGGTGGCGTGCTCGGCCATCCGGACCCGGTCGCCGAGCAGGGCGCCGCCGGAGTACGGGGACGACGGGTCCACGGCCAGCACGCCGACCGCGTGCCCGGCCCGCCGGTAGGCGGTGACCAGGGCGGACGTGGTGGTCGACTTGCCGACGCCGGGCGGGCCGGTGAGGCCGATCACCCGCTCGGGCGCGTACGGGGCCAACGCCGTGGCGATCTCGCGCGCGTGCGGGCCTGGTTCCTCGACCAGGGACAGCAGCCGGGCGACCGCGCGCGGTTCGCCCGCCCGCGCGCGGTCGACCAGCTCCGGGACCAAGCGTCAGGCCCGGGGCACGGTGATGATCAGGGCGTCGCCCTGGCCGCCGCCGCCGCACAGTCCGGCCGCGCCCACGCCGCCGCCGCGGCGCTTGAGCTCGTAGGCGAGGTGCACGACCAGCCGCGCGCCGGAGGCGC
Organism: Actinokineospora enzanensis DSM 44649; assembly: GCF_000374445.1. GTDB lineage: Bacteria > Actinomycetota > Actinomycetes > Mycobacteriales > Pseudonocardiaceae > Actinokineospora > Actinokineospora enzanensis. The sequence continues at coordinate 6,155 of NZ_KB894413.1, forward strand.
CGATGGGGTGGCCGAGGGCGATGGCGCCGCCGTTGACGTTGACGATGTCGCCGCTGACGCCGAGCTTGTCGGTGGAGACCAGGCCGACGGCGGCGAACGCCTCGTTGATCTCGACGAGGTCCAGGTCGGCGGTGGTGATGCCCTGCTTGGCCAGCGCGGCCTTGATGGCGTTGGCGGGCTGCTCGTGCAGGCTGGCGTCGGGGCCCGCGACCACGCCGTGCGCGCCGATCTCGGCGATCCAGGTCAGGCCGAGTTCCTCGGCCTTGGCCTTGGACATCACCACGACCGCGGCGGCGCCGTCGGAGATCTGCGAGGCCGAGCCCGCGGTGATGGTGCCGTCGGCGGCGAACGCGGGGCGCAGCCGGGCCAGGCCGTCGGCGGTGGTGTCGGCGCGGACGCCCTCGTCGGTGTCGAACACGACCGGGTCGCCCTTGCGCTGCGGGATGCTCACCGGGGCGATCTCCTCGGTGAACCGGCCTTCGGCGATGGCGGCGGCGGCGCGCTGGTGGGAGGCGGCGGAGAAGGCGTCCTGGGCTTCGCGGGTCAGCGCGTAGCGGGCGTTGTGCTTCTCCGTGGACGCGCCCATGGCGACCTGGTCGAAGGCGCAGAACAGGCCGTCGTGCGCCATGTGGTCGACCAGGGTGGTGTCGCCGTACTTGAAGCCCGCGCGGGACTTGGGCAGCAGGTGCGGGGCCTGGGTCATGGACTCCTGGCCGCCCGCGACCACGATGTCGAACTCGCCCGCGCGGATGAGCTGGTCGGCCAGCGCGATGGCGTCCAGGCCGGACAGGCAGACCTTGTTGATGGTCAGCGCGGGCACGTCCATCGGGATGCCCGCGGCGACCGCGGCCTGCCGGGCCGGGATCTGGCCCGTGCCCGCGGTCAGCACCTGGCCCATGATCGTGTACTGCACCTGCTCCGGCCGCACCCCCGCGCGCTCCAGCGCCGCCTTGATCGCCACCCCGCCCAGCTGGGCGCCGGTGAGGTCCTTGAGCGAGCCGAGCAGCCTGCCGATCGGGGTGCGGGCACCGGCGACGATGACGGATCCGGACACCTTGGGTCTCCTATGGGGTCTGCCGTGGGGTTCCCACCGCGATGCGAACGGTCGTTAACGTGGACCATACTCGCGGGCGCGCGGTTTGCCACGGGGACGTCGACCCGCGCGCGCTTTAGTTACCCATAAGTAGCACCTGGGTACGCTGGGCGGCATGAGCGACGTGCTGAGCACCCATGTGTTGGCCATCGACCACGTCGGGGTGGCGGTCCCCGATCTCGACGCGGCGTTGGAGTTCTACCGGGTCCACTTCGGCCTGACGGCCGTGCACGAGGAGGTCAACGCCGAGCAGGGCGTGCGCGAGGCGATGCTGCGCGCCCCCGGCGACGACGGCACCGGCACCGCGATCCAGCTGCTGGCCCCGCTGGACGAGACCTCCACGATCGCCAAGTTCATCGGCCGCAACGGTCCCGGCCTCCAGCAGCTGGCGTACCGGGTGGCCGATGTCGAGGCGACGGCGGCGGCGTTGCGCGCGGCCGGGCTGCGGCTGCTCTATGCCGAGCCGCGTCGCGGCACCGCGGGCAGCAAGGTCAACTTCGTGCATCCCAAGGACGCGGGCGGCGTCCTTGTCGAACTGGTGGAACCGGCTCCGGAGCACTAGAACCGGTTCCACACAGCCCTTACCGCACGCCGTTCATCAGACGGCGCACGGCAGGCGTGAGCACCGCCATGATCAGCCCGAGCGCGATGGCGACCGCGCCGAGGATGCCGAAGTAGGCAGGCTCGGAGTCGGGGTCGTAGTACTCGGCCAGCGCGCCCGCGACCGACGTGCCCATCGCCAGCGACAGATAGAACAACGCCACCATCTGCGCGGTGTAGGCCCTGGGCGCCAGCTTCGTGGACAGCGACAGGCCGACCGGGGACAGGCACATCTCGCCCAGCACGAAGATGACCAGCACCAGGACCAGCAGCAGCGGCGACACGACGTGCTCGCCCCGGGTGAACCCGAGCGCCGCCATCACCAGGAACGCCACGCCCATCGCGCCGACGCCCATGGCGAACTTGACCGGGGTCGACGGCTGCCGCTCCCCCAGCCGGGTCCACACCGCGGCGAACACCGGCGCGAGCAGCACCACGAACAGCGGCTCCACCGAGTTGAACCACGACGGCGGCACGGACCAGCCCCACAGGTCCAGGTCGACGCGGCTCTCGGCGTAGATGGCCAGCACGGTGAACTGCTGCTGGAACAGTGCCCAGAAACCGAAGCTGACCAGGAACATCGGCACGAACGCCCAGACCCGCTGCCGCTCCACCCGGTCGACCCGCTTGCTCGACAGCAGCACCGCGAACAGCACCACGGCGACCACGACGATCACCCAGGTGACCACGGTGGCCAGGTTGCTCGGCGCGATCACGCCGGTCACCACCAGCACCACGACCGCGGCGACGCCGAGCACGATGAACACCAGCGCGCGAGTCAGCGCGGCCCGGTCCATCGGGTTGGGCACGACGCGCCCGGACTCGGGCAGGTTCCTGCGGCCGAGGGTGTACTGCACCAGGCCGAAGGCCATGCCGACGGCGGCCAGGCCGAAGCCGTAGTGGAAGCCGACGTTCTCCTGGAGCAGGCCGGTCAGCAGCGGGCCGACCAGGGCGCCCAGGTTGATGCCCATGTAGAAGATGGAGAACCCGGCGTCGCGGCGCTCGTCCCCGGACTCGTACAGGGCGCCGACCAGGGTGGTCGCGGTCGCCTTGAGGCCGCCGGAGCCCAGCGCCACGCACAGCAGGCCGACGGCGACGCCCGCGACCCCGGGCAGCACGGCCAGCGCGACATGCCCGATCAGGATCAGGACGGCGCTGTAGAACAGAGTCCGTTCCGGGCCGAAAAGTCTGTCGGCGACCCAGGACCCGGCGATGGTGGCCAGGTACACGGATCCGCCGTAGGCACCGACGACACCGGCGGCGGTCGGCTTGTCGATGCCGAGGCCGCCCTCCTCGACGGTGAAGTACAGGTAGTAGAGCAGGATCGCCTGCATCCCGTAGTAGGAGAAGCGCTCCCACATCTCGGTGCCCGCGAGGTTGGCGAGCCCTCGTGGGTGCCCGAAGAACCCCTTGGGCTTGACCTCGGTAGAGGTGGTCACGGTCGGTATGTCCTTTTCACCCGGGTGCGGCCACGGGTGCCGCACGTCAGTCGCGGTGGACCTTCCACCGGATCGACCGTATGACACGTGCGTAGTTCACCGACCGCAAACCGTGACGACCACCTCACCCGTCCGGCGGTACATCAGATCTCGTTTATCCACAAGAGACGGTGTGAACACGCGCGATCCCGTGCCGACACAGTGCAAACCGGGGAAAACACGCGTACGTGCGGTCGGTCACACCGGGCGGATCTGAATCGCTACCCGTGAGTAACGTCGCCGGTCTCCAGCCCCAGTGTCGACAAGCGGGAGGTCCGCCGTGCGGGAGATCCTCGACGCCATCCAGGCCGACGACCGGGACGCGGTCGGCGCGCTGCCGGTACCCGACCACTACCGCGGGATCACCGTGCACGCCGACGAGGTCGACATGTTCGCCGGGCTGGACGCGCGGGACAAGGACCCGCGCCGCTCCCTGCACCTGGACGAGGTCGCCACCCCGGAGCTGGGCCCCGGCGAGGCGCTGGTGGCGGTGATGGCCAGCGCGATCAACTACAACACCGTGTGGACCTCGATCTTCGAGCCGGTGTCCACGTTCACGTTCCTGCACCGCTACGGCAAGCTCTCCCCGCTCGCCAAGCGGCACGACCTGCCTTACCACGTGGTCGGGTCCGACCTCGCGGGTGTCGTGCTGCGCACCGGGCCGGGCGTGCACAACTGGAAACCGGGCGACGAGGTCGTGGCGCACTGCCTGAGCGTGGAGCTGGAGGGCCCGGACGGGCACGACGACACGATGCTCGACTCCGAGCAGCGCATCTGGGGCTTCGAGACCAACTTCGGCGGGCTGGCCGAGCTGGCGCTGGTGAAGTCCAACCAGCTCATGCCCAAGCCCGCGCACCTGACCTGGGAGGAGGCCGCCTCCCCCGGGCTGGTCAACTCCACCGCGTACCGGCAGCTGGTGTCGCGCAACGGCGCGGACATGAAACAGGGCGACGTCGTGCTGATCTGGGGCGCGTCGGGCGGACTGGGTTCCTACGCCACCCAGTTCGCGCTCAATGGCGGTGCGATTCCCGTGTGTGTGGTGTCCAGTCCGGAAAAAGCGGACATCGCACGCAAGATGGGCGCGGAACTCGTGATCGACCGGAACGCCGAGGGATATCGGTTCTGGAAGGACGAACACACCCAGGACCCGCGCGAATGGCAGCGGTTCGGCGCGCGCATCCGTGAGCTGACCGGCGGCGAGGACCCGGACATCGTGTTCGAACATCCCGGCCGGGAGACCTTCGGCGCGTCGGTTTACGTGGCGCGGCGCGGCGGGACCGTGGTCACCTGCGCGTCCACCTCCGGGTACACGCACCAGTTCGACAACCGGTATCTGTGGATGAACCTCAAGCGCATCATCGGCTCGCATTTCGCGAACTACCGGGAGTCCTGGGAGGCCAACCGCCTGGTCGCGCGCGGCGCCGTGCACCCGACGCTGTCCCGGGCGTACCCGCTGGCCGAGACCGGGCAGGCCGCGCTGGATGTCCACCGGAACGCCCACCAGGGCAAGGTGGGTGTGCTGTGCCTGGCGCCCGAGGAGGGGCTTGGCGTGCGCGACCACGAGACCCGGGCCCGGCACCTGGACGCCATCAACCGATTCCGCGGCGTGTGATTCGCGGTGCTCCGTGAGCGGGCCGTCCACTGCGGGTAGCGTGAGCGCATGGGCTTGGGTGAGGAACGCGATCTCGTCCCGTTGGGTGCCGGTTTCGACATCACCAAGCGGGGCTACAGCCGCGCGCAGGTGGACGAGCACCTGGAACGGCTCGACGCCGAACTGCAACTGCTGCACGCCGACCGGAACGCGGCCGTGTCCCAGGCCGCCGACCTGGCCCGGCAGCTGGAGACCGGCCGCGGCGAGATCAGCGACATGCGCGGCCAGATCGACCGCCTCTCCCAGCCCCCCACGACGTTGGAGGGCCTCAGCGAACGCCTGCAGCGCATGCTCCGCCTCGCCACCGAGGAGGCGGGCGAGACCAAGGCGCGCGCCCAGAACGAGGCCAACCAGATCCGCGCCAAGGCGGAGACCGACGGCGCCGCGCTGCGCGCCCGCTACGAACAGCTGATCTCCGAGCTCGAATCCCGCCGCACGGCCATGGAAGCCGAACACCGCGGTGTCATCGAGAAGGCGCGCACGGACGCGGAACAGACCGTGGGCGCCGCGCGCGCGGAGGCCGCCCGGCTGGAGAAGGAGTCCGAGCAGCGGCGCACGACGGTCGAGGAGGACTTCGACATCGCCATGGCCGCCCGGCGCACCGAGGCGATGCGGGCGTTGGCGGAGCAGGAGGCCACGAGCAAGTCCGAGGCCGAGCGCCGCGTGCGCGAGGCGACCGAGGAAGCCAACCGGCGCCGCCACGACGCGATCACCGAGTCGACCGCGCGGTTGCAGGAGGCGACGACGGAGGCGCACCGGCGGGTCCGGGAGGCCACGGAAGAGGCGAACCGGCGGATCAGTCACGCGGGTCAGCGGGTCGCGGCGTTGCGGCAGTTGCGGGCCCGGGTGGCGGATCAGTTGGTATCCGCGCGGGACTTGATCGCGGACGCGCATGTGCAGTTGGCCGACGCGGCGCCGGTGTTGGATCCGTTGCCGGAGGAGCGGACCACGCCCAAGACCGTCGACGGCTCGCCCGCGGACGAGTCGCCCACGCAGGCGATGCAGGCTGTGGTGGGGCCGCCGAAGGAGCATTGGGAGCCCGCGGACATCGAGCCGGAGCGTGCGCCCGCGGCGCAGCCGGAAAGGCCCAGTGAGCGGGCGGAGGCCGCCGCCTCACCCGCGGCGGCTGACCGGACGCAGAAGTTGACGCGGCCCGGTGGGCAGCAGAACAAACGGCCCGCGACCCGGCGTTGAGCGAATAGCGGGGGTGCTTCGCGGAAGATACGTCGCCCACTCGCGCTTTTTCTCGTGGACCCTTGTTCATAATTCGAAATACGGCCGAAGCTCCTGGCAGGCGATCGATCGGTGACGCTGAGTAGCCCCTGGCCTTCGCGGCCCGGACACTCAACCGTTCGGTGCCGATAACGCCCATCCACCGCACCTGTCTGGCGGTACCTCCGCCCGGTGCGATTCCATGGTCATCATGGATCGAGCACCCCTTCTGCCCTGCCCGCACCCCTGGCGCCGGACCGACGGGTCGCCCCAGGAGTCCGGCAAGCCCGCCGGGAACGCACTGACCGTGGACTCCGAGGGCGCGGCGGGCCTGCTGCTGCCGACCCGGCCGACCACGATCGCCGCCGGGGTGGTGCTGATCGTGGTCGGGCTGGGCCTGATGGTCCCCGGCGGCCTCCTGATCGCGAGCGGCCACCTGATGCTCGGCATCGCGGGCGGCGTCCTGGGCCTGCTGGGGCTGCTGTTCCTCGCCGCCGGGATCTTCGCGCTGACGCGCAAGCAGCGGGAGGTGGGGATCGTGTTGACGCCCGACCACGTGGTGCTGAACTGGGCGCGGCCGAGCGTGCGGCTGCCGTGGACCTCGATCACCGAGATCCGGCCGGTGAGCCTGCGGATGGGACGCGGACGGGGCGCGCCGAGCCAGAACTACCTGGGGGTGGCCGCGCACGGGCAGGGCGAGGTGAACGACCGGATGCGCAAGCTCGCGGTGCGGTTCGGCCCGGACCTGGTGTGCGCGGTGTCGATGCGGACCGTGGACCTGGACCAGCTCGTGGTCCTGCACACGTTGCGGTTCTATCTGGACAACCCGCGCGCGCGGGCGGAACTGTCCGGTCCGGACGCGGTGGAGCGGGTCATGTCGGGTCGGGTCGCCGGGCCAGAATGAGGGCATGCATTCCACCGACACACCGCTCGTGTTGTTCCACGCGTTCCCGCTCGACTCGCGCATGTGGGACGGGGTGCGGGCGGGGCTCTCGGAGCATGTCCGCCTGATCACCCCGGACCAACGGGGGTTCGGCCGTTCCCCGCTCGGCGACGCCGAACCGTCATTGGAGACGGTGGCGGCGGACGCAGTGGGGTTGCTGGACGCGCTGGGCATCGAGCGGGCGGTGATCGGCGGCTGCTCGATGGGCGGCTACGTGTCGATGGCGATGCTGCGCGCCGCACCCGAGCGCGTGGCGGGGGTGCTGTTCGTCGACACCAAGCTCGCGGCCGACGACCCCGGCCCACGCGCCAACCGGCTGGCGGTGGCGGAACGAGCGGAGCGGGACGGTGTCGCGGGCTGGCTCGCGGAGTCGATGCTGCCCGCGTTGGTCGGTGATCACCCAGTGCGGGCGACGGTGCGGGACTGGATCGAGGAACAGTCCGGCGCGGCCGTGGCGTGGGCGCAGCGGGCGATGGCGGCCCGGCCGGACTCCCGGGAGACGGTGCGGGCGCTCGATCTCGACATGCTCGTGGTGCATGGGACGGACGACGCGTTGATCCCTGTGGATCTGGCGCATGATCTGGGGTCTGTCGCGCGCGCCGAGGTGATCGCGCTGCCGGGTCTCGGACATCTCCCGTCGGTGCAGGACCCGGACGCGTTCCTGGCGGCCGTCGTGCCGTGGCTGCGCTCCCGGACCTAGACCGGATCCCGCGCCCGCAGCAGCAGGCGGCGGCAGGCTGGGGCGTTGACCTCGCCGGGACAGTGGAGAGCGGGAACGAGGGGCCTGAATCGCACCGCATCAGCCGAGCGGGCGTGTGATCGTCATCGCCCTCGCGCGTCCCGGCGCGGGGTCGGTCGTTGTCCCGGTTAGACCTACCGGCAAGTAGCTCCCCGGGGAGGGACCGGCTCATGACCTACCGGACCATCGTCGTCGGTACCGACGGCTCGGACTCGTCCTTTCGCGCGGTCGACCGGGCGGCGGGCATCGCCGCCGATGCCGGTGCTCGGCTGGTGATCGCCTGTGCCTATCGGGCCCGGGGCGAGCGTGACATCGCGCGGGCTCGGGACGAGCTCGGCGAGGACGTGGCTTACCAGGTGGTCGGCGCCAACCCGGCCGAGGAGTCCGTCCGGACCGCCGCCGAGCGGGCGCGCAAGGGCGGGGCCACCGAGGTCGAGACCGTGGTCGTCGACGGGGACGCCGTACCCGCGCTGGCCAGGGTGGTCGCCGATCAGGCAGCGGATCTGCTGGTGGTCGGGAACCGGGGGTTGAACACGTTGGCGGGGCGGATCCTGGGGTCGGTCCCGGCCGAGGCCGCCCGGAAGGCGGGGGTCGACGTGCTGATCGTGCACACGACCTGACGCCGGGGCTGGCGGAAGCGGCGGAGGAGGCGCAGACTCCCCGCACGGCTTCCCGGTCCGAGCCCTGGTGGGCGGGGCTCGGACCGGGCTCCCACGGCACGGTGTCAGGGCCACTCGCGGGGCAGCGGCGTGGGGATGTCGGGGGCCACGAGGTCGACCAGGGAGTCCAGCGCGGATTCGGCGTGGCCGACGAAAAGGTGTTTGCAGCCGGTGAACTCGATGACCTCCGCCTGCGGAATCGCCGCGAACCGCGTCCTGGCCTCAGCCGGGCGGACATAGTCATCCAGTTCCGGAACCACACAGCGAACCGGCTTGGCCGAGTCACCCCAGGCCGCCAAGTGTTCCGGGCGACTGCGGCGAAGCGTGGGAGCCAGGAGGAACAACCCGCGCACCCGAGGGCGAAGTCCGTGAATCAGAGCCAGATCCGTGCCGAATGACCATCCGGCCAACCACACATCCGGCAGATCGGCCACATAATCAATCGCCGCGGTCAGATCGGCCCCCTCTCCCACACAATCCTCGTGCACGCCCTCGCTCGCCCCGGACTCGCTCCGAGTGCCCCGGGTGTTGAACCGGAGAACGGCGACCCCGGCCAACGCGGGCAACCGCGCGGCGGCCTTGCGGATCACGTGCGTGTCCATGGACCCGCCCCCGGTCGGGTTCGGGTGCAGGAAGATCACCGTCGCGCGGGGGACCCGGCCGACCGGCAGCGCGAGCTCACCGGCGAGCCGCAGTCCGTCGTCGGTGCGCAGGGTGATCGGGGTGCGGTCAGCGGGAAGCAGGGTTCCCGGGCCGATGCGGGTCAACGGAGTTCACCGACGTTTCGGGGTGGGGCCGCGACGGGAGCGGGCGGACCAGCAGGCCGGGTGCCAGTGGCGACGGTCCTCGACCGTCCCGTGCTCCTCCGCCGACCACACCACCACGTGCGCCACGCCGGGCCGGATCTCGTGGTCGCAACCGGGACAGCGATACGTCTTCGTCGCCTGGGCCGCGGGAATGCGCCGGACTATCCAGTCGCCGTCGGATGCGGACTCGACGCGTTGGTCGAAGAGGCCGCCGCCGAGCGGGCGGGCGTCCTGGCTGGGGTCCTTGCGGTGGCGGCGGGGCACGGGTGACCAGGCTAGCGGGGCGCGGGGGTCATGGACGCAGGCTCATCGGGCCGTAGACCTCGGTGTCGCCGTCCACCAGCACGACCCGCTCCACGCCCGATTCGAGCAGGTCGGGCCAGGTGTCGGCGAACCAGGCCTCGGCCTCGTCCCGGTCGGCGAACACGATGTCCGGACCGACGACCGAACCACCCGATTCGTCCTCGTAGCGCCAGCGGAAAGTCACGCCGATCACGGTAGCGGCTGTGATCGCGCCGGGGTGCTCTGGCAGGCTCTGAGGTGACGGCCGGGCAGCGACCGGCCGAGACGAGCGCGGAGGTAGTCGGGTGAGCACCGAGTTCCCCTTCATCCCCACCCCCGACGCGGTCGCGCACCGCGCGGCCGAGGCCCGGCACCGGGAGCTGACCAAGCCCGCCGGGTCGCTGGGCAGGCTGGAGGAGCTGGGCGTGTGGGTGGCGGCCTGCCAGGGCCAGTGCCCGCCGCGGGCGTTCGCGCGGCCGCGGGTCGTGGTGTTCGCGGGCGACCACGGCATCGCGGGCAAGGGCGTGTCCGCCTTCCCGGCCGAGGTGACCGGCCAGATGGTGGCGAACTTCCTGGCGGGCGGCGCCGCGATCAACGTGATGGCCGCCACCGCCGGGGCCACCGTGCGCGTGCTCGACCTGGGCGTGGACACCGACCAGGAGTTCCCCGCGCAGGTCACCGCGCACAAGGTGCGCCGCGGGTCCGGGTCGCTGGACCGCGAGGACGCGCTCACCGACGCCGAGATCGAGGCCGCCATCACCGCGGGCCGCGCCATCGCCGACGAGGAGGTCGACGGCGGCGCCGACCTGCTGGTCGCGGGCGACATGGGCATCGGCAACACCACCCCGGCCGCGGTGCTGATCGCCGCGCTGGCCGGGGCCGAGCCGGTGGCCGTGGTCGGCCGCGGCACCGGCATCGACGACCAGACCTGGATGCGCAAGGCCGCCGCGGTCCGCGACGGGCTCCGCCGCGCCCGGAAGGTCAGCGCCAACCCGGTGGCGTTGCTGCGCACGGTCGGCAGCGCCGACATCGCCGCCATGGCCGCGTTCCTGGCACAGGCGTCGGTGCGCAAGACCCCGGTGATCCTCGACGGCCTGGTGGTCGGCGCCGCCGCCCTGGTCGCCGAGGAGCTCGCCCCCGGCGCGTCGGAGTGGTGGCGGGCCGGGCACAGGTCCGTGGAGCCCGCGCACGCGCTGGTGCTGGAGCAGCTCGACCTCGAACCCATCCTGGACCTGGACCTGCGCCTGGGCGAGGGCACCGGCGCCATCGCCGCGCTCCCCCTGGTCACCATGGCCGCCCGCGTACTCGCCGAGATGTCCACCTTCGGCGACGCGGGCGTCAGCGAGGGCGACGTGCGCCTCCCCGCCGTGGTCGACGTCAACGGCCGCAACGGCGGCTGGCGGTAAACCTCGTGGTCCACTGTGGACTGTCGCCCGGCCGGGAACTCCACCCGTCCGGGCGACAGAAGCTATCCACAGGCAAGATCCACAACTCGCTGTTGAAGATCCACTGACAGTCCCGCCCGGTAGAATGGCCGTGGGGGCTCCCCCTGGGTGCGGCGGGCTGTGCTGCGGCGGGCTCCGTCCCGGCAGCCAAGAGCCCCGACTCCGATGTGGAGTTCGACTGTCGGTGGGGCGCGGCACACTGGCGGCATGACACCTGACGCGCTGTTGGACGGTATCGCCGCCGGACTGGCGGACCTGGGCGTGACCGACGGCAAGATGTTCGGCAAACGCGCGCTGCTGGCCGACGGCAAGGCGTTCGCCTGCCTGCGCGGCGATCGGCTGGCGTTCCGCCTGGGCGCGGGCACGCCCGAGCACGCGGCCGCACTCGGCCACGCGGGCGCGGAGCTGTTCGACCCGTCGGGCAAGGGGCGGCCGTTCAAGGACTGGGTGGCCCTGCCGATCGACCAGTCCGACCGGTGGGCAGGCCTCGCGCACACCGCCCTCGCGCACCTGCGCGGCTGACCGGTCCACCGCCGACCATCCACAAAGGACAGCGCCCCGATCCTCCGAAAAGGACCGGGGCGCCGGACGGAACCGTGCCTATGCGAGGGTGGTGAGCCAGCCCCGGGTGTCGGGCGCCTCGCCGCGCTGGATGGCGGTGAGGGTGGTGCGCAGCTTCCTGGACACCGGGCCGGTCTCGCCGCCGCTGATGTCGAAGGTGCCGTCGGCGTGCTTGACGTGGCCGACGGGGGTGATGACGGCCGCGGTGCCGCAGGCGAAGACCTCGGTCAGTTCGCCCGACTCGGCCTTCTTCTCCCATTCCTCGGTGGAGATCCGCCGCTCCTCCACGCCGTAGCCGAGGTCGGCGGCCAGGGTGAGGATCGAGTTGCGGGTGACGCCGGGCAGCAGCGCGCCGGACAGCTCCGGGGTGACCACGCGGGCGTCGGATCCGGTGCCCAGCACGAAGAACAGGTTCATGCCGCCCATCTCCTCGACCCAGCGGCGTTCCACCGCGTCGAGCCAGACGACCTGGTCGCAGCCCTTCTCGGCGGCCTGGGCCTGGGCCACCAGGGAGGCGGCGTAGTTGCCTGCGAACTTGGCCGCGCCGGTGCCGCCGGGGGCCGCGCGCACGTACTCGGTGGACAACCACACCGTCACCGGCTTGGGGCCGCCCGCGAAGTAGGCGCCCGCCGGGGAGGCGATGAGCGCGTACAGGTACTCGTCGGCCGGGCGCACGCCCAGCGCGGGCTCGGTGGCGACCGCGAACGGGCGCAGGTACAGCGACTCCTCGGCCTGCTCGGGCACCCAGCGCGCGTCGACGGCGAGCAGCTCGCGCAGCGAGTCGAGGAACACGTCCTCGGGCAGCTCGGGCATGGCCAGTCTGCGGGCGGAGCTGTTGAACCGGGCGGCGTTGGCCTCGGGGCGGAACGACGCGATCGAGCCGTCCGGCTGCCGGTAGGCCTTCAGGCCCTCGAAGATCGCCTGGCCGTAGTGCAGGACCATCGCCGACGGGTCCAGGGTGAGCGGCGCGTACGGGCCGACCGCGGCGTCGTGCCAGCCGCGCCCGCGGGTGTAGCGGATCGTCACCATGTGGTCGGTGAAGAACTGCCCGAAGCCCGGCCCGGCGAGTACCTCCGCAACCCGTTCCGGGGTCGCCGGGTTCGGGTGGGGGATCCGCGTGAACGGCAAGGTAGGCGTCATACCTCGACACGGTATCGCCTGACGGGCCGCGGGAAAATCGGAATCCCGAGGATCGGACGACCGACTACCGCACGTCACCCGGGGGTGGCGGCACGCGCCCGGCGGACACGGACCGTGCCCGCCGCCGCGCCCGCGCCGAGCACCGCGACGGCGGTGGCGAGCGCGGCGAGCGAGATGTTCACGCCGACGACCACGCACAGGAACAGGCCGCAGCAGCCGGTGCGGATCCAGGTGGACCGGTCCGTCCGGCACAGCGTGCGCGCCGCCGAGTTGACGAAGGCGAACGCACCGAGAGTGAGCGTGGCGGCCAGCTGTACCGCCCATCCGGGGTCGGCCACGAGCGCGATGCCCGCCATGGCGATCGCCACGAGCAGGTACCGGTGCGGTACGGCCGCGGCCGGGAACTCGCCCTCCGACGCCAGGTCCGCGACCTCGTCGGCGGCCCGATCGAGCAGGACCCGGATGGACAGCAGGGCGCCGACCAGGAGGCCGAGCGTCAGCAGCGGGTCGATGGCGGCGCCATCGGCGGCGGCGAGCGCGTCCCGCAGCGGGGTCGGCGACAGCGCGAGCCGGGGTCCGCCGAGCTGGCGCAGAGCCGTCCACAGGACCAGTCCGGACATCGCGGCGACCGCGACCACCGTCCCGGCGGCGGTGCGGGGCGATCGGACGCGGTCCGCGTTGAGGAATCCGAACGACAGCACGCCCGCCGCCGTCAGCACCCCGGTCGGGTCGTCCGCGCCGCTCACCCCGGGATCGGTCGGCACGGCCTGCGCGACCGGGTCGATCGCCAACCCGGCCACGATGAACACCAGCATTGTGACCATGGTCACAACGAAGATCAGCCAGCGCGCGGGCGGGGTGGGCCGCCACCGCGCCAGAACGGCCACCAGCACCGCCGCGACCAGAGCGACCGCGGCCAGCCGGGGACGCGCGGGCCACAGGTACGCGCCCATCGCGCCCGCCACCGTCGCGCCCGCGACCGTCCACCCCGCGCAGGCGAGCACGCCTGCCAACCGGCCGGGCAGCACCCCCAGCCGGGTTCTGACGTGCGCGAAGACGCTCGCCGGAGAAGACTGTGCGGCAAGATCGGCGAAGGACACCGCGGTCAGCAGGGCCACAAGCCCGGCGAGCGCGAGCGCGGCCAACGACCACCAGCCCGCGGCCGCGGCGGCCGGTCCGCTCGTCAGCAGCGCGCCGCCGCCCAGGGCCGCGGCCGCGGCGGCGGGCACTCTAGCCCAGGCCCCGGATCGGGCCTGTCCCATCGCTGTCACGGGCACAACCGTGTCAGATCGGGACCGGGATCTCCATCCGACCACTGGTTGAAAGCCGCGATCAACTCGTTAGCATGGGTCACTACCCGGCCGCTGGACCAGGTCCGCGCGGCGGTCCCACGAGGACTCCCGGCCGAGCGACCCGAGATTTCCCCAAGGAGCACACCTGTGACCGCCCCCAAGCTGGCCCTGGCCACCGCGCCGGTATCCGACGCCCAGGTCGACGCGATCGTCGTCGGCACCGTCCAGAACGGCTCCGGTGTGGCGCTCGCGCCCGGCGGCGGATCCGTGGACGCGGCGTTCGACGGCACCCTGGCCGAGGTGCTCGGCGCGCTCGGCGCCACCGGCAGGCTGGACGAGATCGTGAAGGTGCCGACCATGGGCAGGCTCAAGGCCCGCTTGGTCGTCGCGGCCGGACTGGGCAAGCCGGACGCGGACGGCGCGGTGACCCCCGAACAGGTCCGGCGCGCCTCCGGGGCGGCGGCGCGCGCGCTCGGGTCGAGCAGGCACGTGGCCAGCACGCTGTCCACTGTGGACCTCCAGGCCGCGGTCGAGGGCACCCTGCTCGGCGCGTACTCCTTCTCGGCCTACAAGTCCGACCCGGCCAAGGCCGCACTGGCCAAGGTGGACCTCGCCGCGCCGGAGACGGGCGGCACCAAGGAGCACCGCGCCACGCTCAAGGCGGCCACCGCGATCGCCGAGGCCGTCATCGTCGCGCGCGACCTGGTGAACACCCCGCCCAACGACCTCTACCCGGCCTCGTTCGCCGAGCGCGCCGTCGCGCTCGCCAAGGACGCGGGCCTGGACGTCGAGGTGCTGGACGAGAAGGGCCTGAAGAAGAACGGTTTCGGCGGCGTCCTGGGCGTCGGCGGCGGTTCCGCCCGCCAGCCCCGGCTCGTGCGGATCACCTACAAGGGCCCGAAGGCGCGCAGGAAGGTGGCGCTGGTGGGCAAGGGCATCACCTTCGACACCGGCGGCATCTCCATCAAGCCGGCGGCCAACATGGAGCAGATGACCTCCGACATGGGCGGCGCGGCGGCCGTGGTGGCCTCGATCGTGCTGGCCGCGCGGCTCAAGTACCCGCTGCACGTCACCGCGACCGTGCCGATGGCGGAGAACATGCCCTCCGGCAACGCCTACCGGCCCGGCGACGTGCTCACCATGTACGGCGGCAAGACCGTCGAGGTGCTCAACACCGACGCCGAGGGCAGGCTGATCCTGGCCGACGCCATCGTGCGCGCCGCCGAGGACGACCCGGACTACCTGGTCGAGACGTCCACGCTGACCGGCGCCCAGCTGGTCTCGCTCGGCACCCGCACCGCGGGCGTGATGGGCTCGGACGAGTTCCGGGACCGGGTCGCGGGCATCGCGCGGGCCACCGGCGAGGGCGGCTGGGCCATGCCGCTGCCCGACGAGCTGCGCGCCGACCTGGACTCCCGGCTGGCCGACCTGGCCAACGTCACCGGGCACCGCTGGGGCAGCATGCTGGCGGCCGGGGTGTTCCTGCGCGAGTTCGTGCCGGACGACCTGCCGTGGGCGCACATCGACGTGGCAGGCCCGGCCTACCACGCGGGCGGCCCGTACGGCTACACGGCCAAGGGCGGCACCGGCGTCCCGGTCCGCACCATCGCCGCCGTCCTAGCCGACATCGCCGCCAACGGCTGAGAAAAGCAACACACAGACCGACCGCACCTCAGGGGTACCGTGACGAAAGTCGACCACGGTACCCCTGAGACAGGACGATCACGCCCGTCGCGACCCCACCTAGTGGTGCGACCCAGAACGTCGGCCGTGTATCGACCCGCCCACGACGTGCCTGACGGCACCGCCGAAACGACCAAGTACATCCAGTACGAGGCCGTTCCGGCGGCACCGCCAGCCACGCCGTGGACCCGCCGATACACGGCCGACGTTCTGAGTCGCACCACTAGGATTCCGGGGAGGCGGGACGGCTGCGTTCCAGTTTTTGGCGGGCCATGTAGTCGCGCATGCGTTTGGGGTAGCCGACGCGGGCCACCTCGTAGACCGGGATGTCGCGCTTGCGGCCGAAGGCGATCGCGGCGTCCAGGTCGGCGATGCGGCGTCGGGTCCACTCACCGTCGTGGGCGACGAGGACCACGGTCGTGTCCGTCACGTTGGTGCGCGGCTCGACATAGGCCTCCACGCCGTGTCGGGCACCCGCCCACTCGTCGAGGTAGCCGGTGTCGTGCTTGGTCGCCCCGCGCAGCGTGCCGGGTCGCGGTTTCCTGCGCAGCGAGTCGAAGAGGCCCACTCACGCCACCTCCGGATAGGGGTCGGGCCACCATTCTGACCGATCCCGAATGGGTTACCCGTGAGTAACCCATTTGGGGGTCCCGATCACACCGGCCACCTCGCAGGCGTGGCGCGCGTAGTGACAAGATGTCGGTGGTGGCAGGCGGGGCCGCGACCGCGCCCGCCACCGGGAAAAACACCGCACCCGCTCGTCGAGGAGATCCCGTGACCAACACCTCCGCTGACCTCGTGATCCTGGGAGGCGGTTCCGGTGGCTACGCCTGCGCGTTCCGCGCCGCCGAGCTGGGGCTCTCGGTGATCCTGGTGGAGAAGGACAAGGTCGGCGGGACCTGTCTGCACCGCGGCTGCATCCCCACCAAGGCGCTGCTGCACGCCGCCGAGGTCGCGGACAGCGCGCGCGAGGGCGACCAGTTCGGGGTCAAGACCTCCCTTGAGGGCATCGACATGAACGGCGTCAACTCCTACAAGGACGGTGTGGTCGGCGGCCTCTACAAGGGCCTGCAGGGGTTGTTCAAGGCCAACAAGGTCACCGTGGTCGAGGGCGCGGGCACGTTCGTCGGGCCGAACTCGGTGGAGGTCGACGGCACCCGGTACACCGGCAAGCACGTGGTGCTGGCCACCGGGTCGTACGCGCGCACGCTGCCCGGCCTGGAGATCGGCGGCCGGGTCATCACCAGCGACCAGGCACTGAACCTGGACTACGTGCCGGAGAAGGTCGTGGTCCTCGGCGGCGGCGTGATCGGGGTCGAGTTCGCCAGCGTGTGGCGCTCCTTCGGCGCGGACGTGACCATCGTGGAGGCACTGCCCCGGCTGGTCCCGCTGGAGGACGAGTGGGCCTCCAAGCAGCTGGAGCGGGCGTTCCGCAAGCGCGGCATCAAGTTCAAGACCGGGGTCCGCTTCACCGGCGCCACCCAGCACGAGAACGGGGTCACGGTCGCGCTGGAGTCCGGCGAGTCCTTCGACGCCGACCTGCTGCTGGTCGCGGTCGGCCGCGGCCCCAACAGCGCGGGCCACGGCTACGAGGAGGCGGGCCTGACCATGGACCGCGGCTTCGTGCTCACCGACGAGCGCCTGCGCACCAACCTCCCGAACGTCTACGCCGTCGGCGACCTCGTACCCGGCCTGCAGCTCGCGCACCGCGGCTTCCAGCAGGGCATCTTCATCGCCGAGGACATCGCCGGGCTGAACCCGAAGGTCATCGACGAGACCGGCATCCCCAAGGTCACCTACTGCAGGCCCGAGGTGGCCTCGGTCGGCCTCACCGAGGCGCAGGCCAAGGAGAAGTACGGCGCGGTGGAGACCCTGGTCTACGCGCTGTCCGGCAACGGCAAGAGCCAGATCCTCAAGACCAGCGGCGGCATCAAGCTGGTCCGCGCGCCCGAGGGCCCGGTCGTCGGGCTGACCCTGGTCGGCGACCGGGTCGGCGAGCTCATCGGCGAGGCCCAGCTGATCTACAACTGGGAGGCGTTCCCGGAGGACGTCGCCCCGCTGGTCCACGCCCACCCGACGCAGAACGAGTCCCTCGGTGAGGCGTTCCTCGCCTTGGCGGGCAAACCCCTGCACGTGCACGGCTGACCGGCAGGTCGGCTCACCCCACAACCAGCCAGTCAGTCAGGCCAGCCGGCCAGGCAGAGCACGAGGAGTCTGAACAACCATGGCGTTCTCCGTTGAGATGCCCGCTCTCGGTGAGAGCGTGACCGAGGGCACCGTCACCCGCTGGCTCAAGCAGGAGGGTGACACCGTCGAGGTGGACGAGCCCTTGCTGGAGGTCTCCACCGACAAGGTCGACACCGAGATCCCCTCCCCGGCCGCGGGTGTCCTGCAGAAGATCGTGGCCCAGGAGGACGAGACCGTCGCCGTCGGCGCCGAGCTCGCGATCATCGGCGACGGCTCCGAGGCACCGGCCGCGGCCGAACCGGAACCGCAGGCGGAGCCGGAACCGGAGCCCGCGCCCGCCCAGGCCGAGGAGGCCGCGCCCGGCCCGCAGCCGTCCGCGGACGCGCCCACCGGCAACACCCGGGGCACCGAGGTCACCATGCCCGCGCTCGGCGAGAGCGTCACCGAGGGCACCGTCACCCGCTGGCTCAAGCAGGTCGGCGACACCGTCGAGGTGGACGAGCCGCTGCTGGAGGTGTCCACCGACAAGGTCGACACCGAGATCCCGTCGCCGGTGGCGGGCACCCTGCTGGAGATCAGCGCGGGCGAGGACGTCACCGTCGAGGTCGGCGGCAGGCTCGCGGTGATCGGCGCGGCGGGCAGCGCGCCCGCCCCGGCCGCCCCGCAGGCACCCGCGCCCCAGCAGGCTGTGCCCCAGCAGGCTGCGCCCAAGCAGGAAGCGCCCAAGCAGGAGGCCCCGAAGCCCGCGCCCGCCCCGGAGCCGGTGCGCGAGGCGCCCAAGGCCGCGCCCGCGCCGGTGCAGCAGGAGCGGTCGCAGCCGAGTGCCGACGGCGGCGCCCCGTACGTGACCCCGCTGGTGCGCAAGCTGGCCAACGAGCACGGCGTCGACCTGGCGTCGCTGCGCGGCACCGGCGTCGGCGGCCGCATCCGCAAGCAGGACGTGCTGGCCGCCGCCGAGGCCAAGAAGGCCCCGGCACCCGCCCCGGCCAGGAGCGCGTCGCCCGCGCCGTCCACACCCTCTTCGGACACCACGCTGCGCGGCACCACGCAGAAGATGACCCGCCTGCGCCAGACGGTCTCCCGGCGCATGGTCGAGTCGCTGCAGACCGCCGCCCAGCTGACCCAGGTCGTCGAGGTCGACGTCACCCGGATCGCCAAGCTGCGGGCCAAGTCCAAGTCCGCGTTCGAGCAGCGCGAGGGCGTCAAGCTGACGTTCCTGCCGTTCTTCGCCAAGGCCACCGTCGAGGCGCTCAAGCAGCACCCCAAGCTGAACGCCTCGATCGACGACGAGACCAACGAGGTCACCTACCACGCCGCCGAGCACCTGGGTATCGCCGTGGACACCGAGCGCGGCCTGCTCACCCCGGCCATCCGGGACGCGGGCGACCTGAGCATCTCCGGCCTGGCGCACAAGATCGGCGACCTGGCCGAGCGCACCAGGGCGAACAAGGTCACCCCGGACGAGCTGTTCGGCGCCACGTTCAACCTGACCAACCTGGGCAGCCAGGGCGCGCTGTTCGACACCCCGATCATCCAGCTGCCGCAGGTGGCGATCCTCGGGGTCGGCCTGGTCGTCAAGCGCCCGGTGGTGGTGACCGACGTCAACGGCGACGACACCATCGCCATCCGCTCCATGGTCTACCTGGCGCTGACCTACGACCACCGCCTGGTCGACGGCGCGGACGCGGGCCGTTTCCTCAGCGCGGTGAAGAACCGCCTGGAGGAGGGCGCGTTCGAGGGCGACCTCGGGCTGTAGTGCGATAGCCAGTCACACCGGAAGGGCCGTTCCCCGCGCGGGGGGCGGCTCTTCCGGCGTTCGGCACCCGGATGTGCGGGCACCGGTGATGTTCGGGACGATCGGCGCATGCGTGTCGTCGTCGCCGGGTCGTCCGGTCTCATCGGAACCGCCCTCGTGGCCGCCCTGCGCCGGGCCGGGGACGAGGTGCTGCGGCTGGTGCGCGGGCCCGCCCAGGCCCCGGACGAGCGCCGCTGGGACCCGCCCGCGGGCCGGATCGACGACGGCGCGGTGGCGGGCGCGGACGCGGTGGTGAACCTGTGCGGGGCCGGGATCGCCGACCGGCGCTGGAGCCAGGCCCGCAAGCAGGTGCTGCTGGACAGCCGGGTCGAGCCGACCGAGGTGCTGGCCGCCGCGGTCGCCGAGCACGGCGTGCCGGTACTGGTGAACGGGTCCGCGGTCGGCTACTACGGCGACACCGGGCCCGCCCCGGCCGACGAGCGCGCGGCCGCGGGCGAGGGTTTCCTGGCCGACATGTGCGTCCGCTGGGAGGCGGCGACCGAGGCCGCGGCGGGCGCCCGGGTGGTGCTGGCCAGGACCGCGCAGGTGCTGTCGAGCCGGGGCGGTCTGCTCGGCCCGTTGCGGCCGTTGTTCGCGCTGGGGCTGGGCGGCAGGCTCGGTGACGGCAGCCAGTTCATGCCGTGGATCCACCTGGACGACGAGGTGGCCGCGCTGGAGTTCCTGCTGCGCAACGACATCTCCGGCCCGGTCAACCTGGCCGGACCGACCCCGGCCACCAACGCCGAGTTCACCCGCGCGCTGGGCCGGGTCAAGCACCGGCCCGCGGTGTTCTCGGTGCCCACGTTCGCGCTGCGGGCGGTCACCGGGGACCTGGCCGACGAGATCACCCGCAGCCAGCACGTGCTGCCGGAGGTGTTGCGGGACAAGGGTTTCACCTTCCGGTACCGGACCGTGGCGGAGGCGTTGGCGGCCACCGAGGCGCGATGACCCGGCTGATGGCGGTCGGCCTGCTGTTGCTGGGCGCGTTCTTCCTGCTCGGCGCCGCGGTGTCCGGGCACACGCCGCCCGCGGTCGACGAGTTCGTGGCCCGGCACCTGGGCGCGGACTGGCAGGACACCACGGGACAGGTGGCGAACGGCATCAGCTACGTGCTCGGTCCCGTACTGCCCGGTGTGGCCGCGTTGGCGTTGGTCGTGGTGGCGCTTCTGATGCGCGGCAGACCGGGGTTGATGAGCCTGCTGCTGCGGTGCGTGTTGTTGTTGGCGGCCTGTCGGGCGGTGTCGTTGGTGAAGCCGTTGTTCGACCGGCAGCGCCCGCGCGACTACCCGGACTTCAGCTTCCCCAGTGGACACGTGGTGTCGGTCGCCTCGGTGGCCTTCACCGGGGTCGTGTTGTGCGCGTGGCTGGCGCGGCGGTATCTGCGGCTGGTTGTGGCCATCGCGGTCGCGGCTGTCGTGGTGATCGCCTTGTGCCGCATGCTGCTGGACGTGCACTGGCTGACGGACGTGTTCGGCGGCGCGTTGGGGGTGGTCGGCGTCGGGTTGTTGGTCGCTCCCCCGCTGCGGCTGCTCCCCGCCCGCGCACCGGTGGCGGCCACAGCGGCGTAGGGTCGGTCGGGTGAGCACTCCGGACATCTCCTGCCGCGCGACCACCGACCCGGTGACCGTGCGCGAGGTCGGCACGATCGACTATCTGGAGGCCTGGGACCTGCAACGGGAACTGGCCGAGGCCCGCGCCGACGGCACCGGCGGCGACACGCTGCTGCTGCTGGAACACCCCTCGGTCTACACGGCGGGCAAGCGCACGCTGCCCGAGGAGCACCCGGACGACGGCACCCCGGTCATCCCCGTCGACCGCGGCGGCAAGATCACCTGGCACGGCCCCGGACAGCTGGTCGGCTACCCGATCGTCAAGCTGGCCGACCCGGTCGACGTCGTCCAGTACGTGCGCCGGGTGGAGCAGGCGATGATCGAGGTGTGCGACCGGCTCGGCCTGCCAACCGGCCGCGTCGAGGGCCGCAGCGGCGTCTGGCTGCCCGCCGACGGCGACCGGCCGGAACGCAAGATCGCCGCACTCGGCATCCGGGTGCAGCGCGGGGTCACCATGCACGGCTTCGAGATCAACTGCGACGCCGACCTCGGCGCGTTCGACCGGATCATCCCGTGCGGCATCCGGGACGCGGGGGTCACCTCGCTGACGGCGGAGCTGGGCAGGCAGGTGACGGTGGCGGAGGTGCTGCCGATCGCCCGGGACGCCGTGCTCGCCGCGCTGGAGGGTGCGCTGCCGGTCACCGACCGATGGCTGCCCCGGCCGGAACCGTCCCTGCCGGGCGTCACGTTCGCGCTGAGCCCCGCGGCGGGTTGAGGGCTCCGCACCGCCCGACGGTGGGCAGCGGGTAGCCGGGGAAACCCACGGCAAGGGTTCTGTGGGGTTCCGGCGCGCCCGCGAACCACAGCTCCCCCGACTCCCAGACCGTCCCGAGCACGTCCACCGGGGTGGAGGCAGGCACGGCGGTCCGCTCGACCGCGTCAGTGGACAGTCGCAAGTGGACAGCAGCGTCGGCCGCGCCGCCCGAGGTGGCGGCCCATGCTCCAACCGCGCTCGTACCGGGTCCATTCGCTCGCACGGAGGAGACCCGGCAGTCGCCGTGGATCGGCGGTAGCGTCCCACCGATCACGATAGATCGGGATCAACGAGGCAAACCGACCAGGGCATCACCGTCCACACAGGCCAGTCGGCTCGACGGCCGGGAGCCGTGGGATCCGCCCGGATCCGGCCCGGGGTGTGGCGAACATCGCCGAAGCCGGGACGTCAGGCCGGGCCGAGGACGCGGGCGACGGTGACCATCGGGTAGCCGGGGAAGCCCACGGCGACCCGCCCGCCCGGCCGGGGCGCGCCCTTGATCCACAGGGCGCCGGTGGCGGTGACCGTGTTGGGCAGGTCCATCCCCACCTGGGCCAGCGCCAGGGTGACCGTGCCGCCTTCCGGAAGCCGGGCCGTGACCACCGCGTCGCGCACCCCGACCCGGTTCGGCGTGCACCGGTCGACGGTGGCCGTCGCGCGTGTCCACTCGCCCACGTCGAGCAGGCCGCGCAGTCGCCACTGGGCCGGGAGTCGGCGGTGCGGCCAGAGCATCGCCGCGCCGACGACGAGGGCTGCCGCCGCGCCCACCAGGTCCAGCGGCAGGTCCACGTGCCCGAGCCGGTCGAGAACCAGTCCGAACGCGACAAGCGGCGCGAGCAGCGGGATCACCAGGCGGACGATCCCCTGGCGGACGATCCCCGCCCACTGCACCGTCGGGTCGGCCGTCTCGCGCGCGGACACCGGCATCGGCTCCGGCCTGCCCGCCACCAGCCGCGCGGGCCACGCCTCGAACGACCCCTCGATCCGCACCGCCGCGATCCCCTTGCAGTCCGGTCCGACCACCCAGGCCCGCCCACTTCTGCGCAGCACCGCGCGGTGCGCCGGATACATGACCAGCGCCAGGCAGAAGGTCTGTTCCTCGGTCACCACTTCCACGACGCAACGCCGTTTGCGCGTGCTGAGCACCTCGACGCGCGCGGGCCGCCACGCGGTGGTGCTCAGCAGCTCGGTGGTCGCCCTGCGCTCGGCTCCGGACGACCGCAGCCACTTGATCCCGGTCGCCGTGTACAGGGCGGTCACCCCGGCCAACAGGATGCTGAACGGTCCGATCGCGTCCGCGACGTAGAACAGCAGGGCGCCGCACACGATCCCCACCGCCAGCGGCCGCAGCCCCCACCACGTACCCGGACGCAACCGGTAGCCGGACGCGGTGAACTCGTCGGCCAGCACCGGCCGGTCCAACGCGGGCACCGGCAGGACCACTTCGGCGGACGCCATGACACACCCCCAGATCGAGACTCCCGGAGCGGGATGATGATCGTCCGGGGGTGTGGCGGCCGTCAGGCGACGCGAGCCACGGTCGCCGACGCGTACCCCCGGGAAGCCGACCCCGACCCGCCCGCCGGACCGCACCTCGCCCCGCACCCACAGCGATTGTCAGGCCGGGTCGGGCCAGTCCGGGCCGACGACCCGGGCCAGGGTGACCATGGGGTAGCCGGGGAAGCCGACCGCGATCCGGCCGCCCGCGCGGGGCGTGCCGATGACCCAGGCGTTCTTGGTCTCCGCCATGGTGGCGACGAGGTCGACGCCCGGGTACCACATGTCCAGGACCGCCGTCGTGCCGTCCGGGTAGCGCACCCGCGCCCTGGGCCGGGGCGTCCCCGAGGACGTGACCGCCGCCTCCACCTTGACCCACCGGCCCGTGCGCAGCATCGAGGGCAGCCGCCAGAGGGCGAGCAGGCGTACGCACTTGCGCACCTGGAGCAGCCCGTAGAGCAGCACGCCCGCCACTCCGACGAGGAACATCTGCCGGGGCAACCGCGGGAACAGGTCGGTCGCGATGACGTACCCGAGCATCGGGGTGAGCGCCACGACCACCAGGGCCAGGAGGCTTCGGCGCTGCTTCACCGCGAGCCGCGTCGTGGGGTCGCGGGTCTCGAACCGGCGTTCCGGCAGCGGATCCGGCCGCCGCGTCGACCGGCGGGCGGGGAACGGGAGGTAGGAGCCCTCGACTCGCACCGCGGCGACCCCGGTCCGCTGGTCCGGCCCCGCGATCCAGCCCGTCCCGGTTCGGCGCAGCACACCCCGGTACAGCGAGAGCAGGCCCATCGCGCGCACCACGAAGACCTGGTCGCCGTCCGACACCTCCAGGCTCCGGGACTTGAGCAGCCGCAGCCGCACCGGCCGCCATGGAGTCGTGGCCAGCAGGGCGGGCATGGCCGCCATGGTCGCGTGCATCCGCCACAAGGTGACCGCGCTCAGCAACCGGTATAGACCGAACAGACAGCACCAGGCGACGGCCCACACGGTCGGCGCGGGGGCGAAGACCAGATCGACCACGACCAGGCAGGCCCAGAACACCGCGAGACCCAGGTGCACCGTCGCGGCCCGCGCCGCGTTCGGGAACGCGCGGAGCAGGGACGCGGTGACCTTGTCGGTCAGCACCGGCCGATCGAGCGCGGGCGCGGACACGACGACATCGGCGGACAGCATGGCAAACCCCCAGTACACGGCTGAGCGCCACCTCAGCGAACCGTGCTTACCCTCGGGTAACGGGTTGCTGAAGGGAGGACGAATGCGGTGGTCCGAGTCCGACATCCCACCCCAGGACGGCAGGACAGTGCTGGTCACCGGCGCCAACTCCGGGCTGGGCCTGCGCACCGCCCGGGTGCTCAGCTCGCGCGGCGCGCACGTGCTGATGGCGTGCCGGTCGCGGGAGCGGGGCCGGGCGGCGCTGGCGACCATCGACGGGCCCGCCGAGCTGCTGGACCTCGACCTCGCCGACCTGTCGTCGGTGCGCGCGGCCGCCGCCGAGGTCCGCGAACGCACCGGCGACCGGCTGCACGTGCTGATCAACAACGCCGGGGTGCTCGGCGGCGCGGGCCGGACCACGGTGGACGGCTTCGACCTGCGGTTCGGCACCAACCACCTGGGCCACGCGGCGCTGACCTGGCTGCTCATGCCCGCGTTGCGCGCCGTGCCGGGCGCGCGCGTGGTCACCGTGTCCAGCGTCGCCCACCGCGGTGGCAGGCTCGACCTCACCGAGCAGGCCCGCTCCGGTTACGCACAGTCCAAACTGGCCAACCTGGTGTTCGCGATGGAGCTGGACCGGCGGGCGGCGGCGGCCGGGCTCGACCTGGTCAGCGTCGCCGCGCACCCCGGGATCACCGCCACCGAGCTGGCGGGCAACACCGCGCTGCTGCACGTCGGCGGTGGGACGGGCCGTGCGGTGGCGGCGACGCTCCGGGCGGGATACCGCCTGGTCGGACAGTCCGCGGCGCGGGGCGCGCTGCCCCAGCTGTACGCCGCGACGGCCCCGGACGTGGTCGGCGGCGAGTACTTCGGACCGACCGGTCCGGGCGAGGCATTCGGCGGTCCGGGGCGCGCTCAACCGAGCAGAGCGGCCGTCGACCCGGCTCTTGGCCGGACATTGTGGGCGCGGACAGCCGAGCTGACCGGCGTTTCTCCGGATCCGGCGTAAAGGCGTAGCCTGACGGGGTGACAGTCGCGCCGGAGGGTCGGAAGATGCTGCGCCTGGAAGTGCGCAACAGCCAGACCCCGATCGAGAAGAAGCCGTCGTGGATCAAGACCCGGGCCAGGATGGGCCCGGAGTACCGCGAGCTGAAGGGCCTCGTCAAGCGCGAGGGCCTGCACACGGTGTGCGAAGAGGCGGGCTGTCCCAACATCTTCGAGTGCTGGGAAGACCGCGAGGCCACCTTCCTGATCGGCGGCGAGCAGTGCACCCGCCGCTGCGACTTCTGCCAGATCGACACCGGCCGCCCCGCCGACCTCGACCGCGACGAGCCGCGCCGGGTCGCCGAGTCCGTCCAGGCGATGGGCCTGCGCTACTCCACGATCACCGGCGTCGCCCGCGACGACCTGCCCGACGGCGGCGCGTGGCTGTACGCGGAGACCGTGCGCCAGATCCACGCGATCAACCCGGGCACCGGCGTCGAGCTGCTCATCCCGGACTTCAACGCCGAGCCGGACCAGCTGGCCGAGGTGTTCGGCTCGCGCCCGCAGGTGCTCGCGCACAACCTGGAGACGGTACCGCGGATCTTCAAGCGCATCCGCCCGGCGTTCCGCTACGAGCGCTCGCTGGCCGTGCTCACCGCGGCGCGGGCGGACGGGCTGGTCACCAAGTCGAACCTGATCCTGGGCATGGGCGAGACCGCAGACGAGGTCACCGCCGCGCTGCGGGACCTGCACGACGCGGGCTGCGACATCATCACCATCACCCAGTACCTGCGCCCCAGCCCCCGCCACCACCCCGTCGACCGGTGGGTGAAGCCGGAGGAGTTCCTCCAGCACAAGGAGACCGCCGAACGGATCGGGTTCGCGGGCGTCATGGCGGGCCCGCTGGTGCGCTCGTCCTACCGCGCCGGACGGCTGTACACGCAGGCCGTGGAGCACCGCGGGCAGCAGGTGCCGGAGAACCTGCGCCACCTGGCCGAGGCGGGCGAGTCCAGCCAGGAGATCACCGCCCTGCTCCGGCGCTGACCCCTAGGGGGATTACCCCCGTGGTCTGACCCCGATATCGGAGCACAGGCCGATACGCGAGCTATGCCCGATATGTCAGGATCTCCCTGTCTCGCGCGCACCGGGGAGCCGCGCGCGAGGACGGCACCGGACGGCCCGGTGCCGCTCTTGATCGAGGGGGATCCGGTCGTGGCCTTGCTTTCCGACGTCCTGGAGTGGTTGCAGGCATTACCCCAGCCCGCCCTGGTGGCCGCCACCGGCGGCCTGGTGCTCGCCGAGTGCACCATCGGCCTGGGCTTCATCGCCCCCGGCGAGGGCGGCCTGCTCATCGCCGCCACCACGGTGGACTCGGTCCCCCGCTTCCTGCTCCTGTGGGCGGTCGTCACCGTCTGCGCGGGCATCGGCGACTCCATCGGCTACCTCATCGGCCGCCGCTACGGCGTCCGCCTCCGCGAGACCAGACTGATCCGGAAGTACGGCGTCGACGGCTGGGACAAGGCCACCGACATCCTCCGCCGCCGCGGCGCCTGGGCAGTTTTCTTCGCCCGCTTCATGCCGGTCGTCCGCACCCTGACCCCCGCCGCCGCGGGCACCTCGGAACTGCCCTACCGCAAGTTCCTCCCCGCCGTGGTCGCGGGCGCGGCGTGCTGGTCGGCCGTCCACATCGGCATCGGCGCCGCCCTCGGCGAGGCCGCCCACCGCCTGGAGGACTACCTCAGCGGCGGCGCGTTGATCCTCCTGGGCGCGGTCGTGGTGACGGTCGTGACCATCCACCTGCTGAAGAGGCGCAGGAAGAACCGCGCGGCGCCCCAACCGCCCACTCCCGACGCAGTGCCTCAACCACCACCCACCCACCCGGCGGCCGACGACGACCCAGACCTCGAACCCGTCCGCTGACCCCACCGAAAGCCGAACGCGGCGAACCGGCGGTAGTCGGGAATTGTGTTATGGGGATCTGAGATACCCCAGGCGTGTTCGGCACAGGGCAGTCTTTTTACCGAATGGATACCCTGCCTTTCGGGAGCGACGATGCTCAAACGTCTGGTTCCGGTCGCCGTGCTGGTCGCGGCCGTGCTGGCGCCCGGTTCCCAGGTCGGTGCCGCCGAGCTGGGAAAACCCGCACCGATCCCGGCCGCACCCGGCGCCGGGGTGCTGCATTCGGGCGCCGCGGTCACCGCGGACACCGCGATTCGCTATGGGAATACTGGTAATGTGTGGCGGTCCGAGATCAAAGTCCCGGGCGCCACTTATGTGAAAGTGCATTTCGCGCCGTTGAAACTCGTCGGCGACGACTACGTGACCGTCTCGTCCCCGGACGGCCGCGAGAACTACACCTACTACGCCGACCGCGCGAAGAGCTCGCCGTCCACCGAACACGGCGTGCCGGGCTTCGCGGCGATGTCGGTCGACGGTGACACCGCGGTGGTCACCCTGCACGCCACCGGCCCGCGCGACGGCGACCGGCTGACCCGGCAGGGCTTCGGCACCCGGGTGACCCGCTACGACCGCGGCTACGGCGACACCGAGTTCGCCGCGAACAACCCGACCACGATGAGCGTGTGCGGCAACGACGCCCGCCGGGACGTGGTCTGTTACCAGACCAGCCACCCCACCGAGTACGCGCGCTCGAACGCCGTCGCACGGCAGCTGGTCGACGGCATCGGCTCCTGCACCGCGTGGCGGGTCGGCAACACCAACCGGATGCTGACCAACTTCCACTGCATCGGTAGCGCTGCCGAGCTGAAGTCCAGCGAGTTCCAGTTCGACTACCAGTGCGCCACGTGCGGTGGGAACAACCCGCGCACGGGAACCAAGGTCAGCGGCCAGGACCTGATCCGGTCCAGCACGTTGCAGCAGTTGGACTACACGCTGTTCAGCGTCACCAACTTCGAGAGCATCCGCCAGTACGGGACTCTCTACCTGGACGTGCGCGAACCCACCGCGAACGAGCGGATCTACATCGCGGGCCACGGCGACATCAAGCCCAAGCGGATGTCCATCTACGAGGACACCGAGGGCGGCGCCGTCTGCAAGATCGACGTCGTGTCCTCCGGCGTGAACACCGGCTACCGCTGCGACTCCTCCGGCGGCAACTCCGGCTCCCCGGTCCTCGCGGGCTCCTCGCACAAGGTGATCGCCCTGCACCACCTGGGCGGCTGCCCGAACTGGGGCACCCGGATCACCCTGGTGTACAACGAGATCCGCGGCGACATCGACAACAACTCCGGCCCCACCGTGCCACCGGGCGAGATCTCCGTGCAACCGTCCTCGGGCAGCACCACACCCGGCACCACGTTGACCGCCACCGTGCAGACCCCGTCCGGCAGCGGGCAGTACGCCCTCAGCGCCACCGGCGCGCCCACCGGGACCACGGCGACCTTCTCGCCGTCGACCGTCCAGGCCGGACAGAGCTCGACCCTCACCCTGTCCACATCGGCCACCACACCACCGGGCACCTACCAGCTGACCGTGACGGCGACCGGCACCACCACCTCGTCGGCGACCTACGTCCTCACCGTGCAGGGCACCACCCCGTCCTGCCCGAACATGAAGGTCACCAAGACGGGCACCCTGTCCGCGGGCGGCACCGCCATCCAGCCGGACGGGTCGTTCTTCCAGACCACGACCTCCGGCCAGCACCAGGCATGCCTGACTCCCCCGGCGGGCGCGACATTCGCCCTGGCCCTGCAGAAGTGGAACGGCTCCGGCTGGCCCACCGTCGCCCAGGGCACGACCACCCTGTCCTACAACGGCGCCGCGGGCTACTACCGCTACCAGATCAAGGCCACCACCGGCAGCGGCCAGTACACCCTCGGCTACAACGCCCCCTGACAGAACACGTGGGCCTGCCCGGCAATCCGGGCAGGCCCACGCCCACCAGCACGATGACGCCCGGCATCGCCGCCGATATCACCGCGAGCCCGGTACCCTTGCACCCCTCTGACCAGTGCACCATGGGGCATGGATCGAAAGGGGCTTGCATGGCCGGAATGCTGTATTACCCGTTCATCAATGTCCCGGAGCCTGTCGCGTACCGCGCCATGTTGTACTGCGACCACCTGGCAACGATCCGACCGGTCTCGATGGATCCGCATCTGGAAAGCCGTATACGCCATGGCTTCGGCCCCAACGCGTTCGCGGACGGGTTCTACGAGCCGATCTCCTTGCTGAAGGATGGCGACGAGTTCGATCTGGATCGCATGGATCAAGGATGGTCGGGAGTACTCGACAAAATACTGGACCTGCCCGCGGACGATCTTCTCGTACCAGAAAACGTCGACCTGCCTTATTGGTCTGTGATTCTCCATGGAAAGCTCGGCTCCGCCATCGAGAGTGCCTTGGTCGACGCAGGCCTGGCGCGCCGCCCCGGAGGGCGCGACGAAGTGCTGGCCGTATCACCTACAGTACAAATGATGGTGATCTCGGCGCTGGTCGACACCGTGGTGCGAGCGCGACCGGATCTGAGACCGCACACGGACCGCCAGTCCGCGCACGACCTCGCCATCGGCGAACACGACCACTGGCCCGAATTCCACTCGGCCAATCACTTCTGGATCATCGAACTGGGAGACAGCCTCCCCGTCCCCGCACCCGGAACGCCTCTGGATCAGGTGTGGGAGTTCCGCGTCAAATACGACAATGAGCGGCAAAGGCTCGTCGCGACGGTGGACAAGTTCATCGAATCACTACGATCCTTCCACCCCGACCACGGCAACACCATCCGCCGCCTACACACCGAAGTCCGCCACGCCAGAGACGACATGACGGCAGCGGGCAAGGCATCCCGAATAAGCTGGATCAAACGCTCCCTCTACACCTCGATCGCCATCGGCGTCGGCTACCTCGGCTCCAAGATCTCCCCCGACCTGGGCTGGCTGACCGGAATCATCGGGGGCGCCGCCGTCAACCTCGGCACAACTCCAGGGCACCGATACGAACGCGACCCAATCGACGTCTCATACCTGCACCGCCTCGACAAGGAAATCGGGAACTCCCCCGCCTGAGGCAGCAGTCGTGGCACACGGTCAACCGACTCCTGCGCCGAGCAGAGTCGGGAACGATCGTGGAGCTTTACCGCTTCACCCGCGCCCGTACTGCCAGCGCAGCCAGAGCCAACAGGATCGGCCCGAGGTAGCACAACAGTAAAACCACCCACTCTCCTGCTGTGGTAACCGGTTTGCCCGGTGCCCTGATGAGTGAGGTGGCGGACTCCAGCGACATGAGCAGGCCATGCGACCAACGACCCGGGAATGACAACCCCGCCACGGGCGTGTTTGGTGGGATTCCCCAAAGGGCGAAGTACACCGAGGTGAGCAGCACTAGGAGACCGAACAGCGCCAGCGCCCGCCACGCCCGCAGACCGTAGCCGGAGACGAACCAGTAGGCAGTCAGCAGCGCATACTCGACGCGGGCCGAGCGACGTGTCTGCCGTGGTGAGGCCGCAGCCACATCCCCGCGCAGCAGTGCCTTGAATCCCGCCCGGCGCATCTCCATCTCGCCGTAGTAGAAATCAGCCGCACCCGGCTCGTCCTTGGCATCCTCTCGCGACTTCCGGAGACCACGATAGGTCTCGGCGATGCGCGCAGGCGACTGCGCTGGATGCGGGTTCCCGACATCGGTGTCCGCCCAGGCGTGCGGCTGCGTTGCTGGGCCGTACCAGTCCCGCTGCCGCTTTCCCTCGTGGTGCCGGGCCCGCCAATGGTGCTCTTCGGCGACGGTGAGCCGACTCGTCCATCGCCAGTTCGCCGGGGTACGCGCGAGAAGATCGGCGCCTTCGAGGCGAAGCTTGTCCAGGTTATGAGCTTCGATCAGACGGCATGCGGCGATCGAGACGTCGGCGATGGTCAGCTTGTCGACGTTGGCCCCGATTAGTGATGTCAACCTCGGGATGCGCCTACTCAGCTTCCTATTTGCCTCCGAGAACGGGATTGGCTCAATCCAGTCGGACCGGCAGGCCAGCGTGCTAGGTTCGCCGAATATCGCTCCGCTGAGATCAGCATCCGCGCCTGCCAGCCGGAGACGTACACCAGCGCGCCAGTTCGTCTTCTTGGAGACGAGCTCATGGGTGACGATATCGGCTTCGAGCGGCCCGTCGAAGACGGCACCGGACAGGTTGACTTGGCGCGCAGCCAAGAGACTCGCCCAGGTCGACGGCTCAAGGAAGTGGCTATCCGAGAGGTCGAACACTTCTCCGACGATCGTGTATCCCATCTCAAGACCTTTGGCGAACCGGCACTGCGTCAACGAAACACTCGCGCCCACCTCGCAGAGCAAATAGCATGATTCCTCGAACGACGCATTATGAAATGTGACACTCTTCTCGAACTTTGCCCCATTAAAGACGGCCGGACCGCGAAACGTTGCCAGCTCGAAGCCTGCTCCGCCAAACGCGGCGCCTTTAAAGAAGGCCCGATCAGCGAAGGTCGTTTTCGTGAATATCGCACCACGCTTGAATGTCGTAGTACCAAAGTTGGCATCCACCTCGAAGGAGGCCTCGCGAAAAATGGCCTGCCCTGCAAACACGGCATCGGCAAAGGTTGCCCGCATGCCACCGAAGTCGACCTTCGAAAAGTCGGCGTCCTCTGTGAACACCGCGGCCGTGACGTCCAGGTTGCTGAGCATGCGGCGGCCCCGTTTGTCAGAAGGCAGCCGAGAAAGAACCTGACCGAGGAGATCGGCATCGACACGGACTCCCCGCAAGCAGTCCCATCGACCACTCGCTAGCACGCTGCGACGATGCGCGTCCGGCAGATGCCCAACACAGAGTTCCCGCCCCTCAGCCCGCACACCGCGACAGCCTTCAGCAGTGCACGTGGGCCAATGGTAAGGATCAGCAGCCTCCGAGGCGGACGCGCCAGCGGTCATCAGGCCTTGGCTGCCCGCTTCGGTGCGACGACGTGTGCTTCCTCGAACGCCTCGATGACCCCGGTCGAGAGCCGCCCACGGTCGGAGATGTCGTGACCGTTCTGCCTGGCCCAGTCACGGATGGCCTTGGTCTGCTCCTTGCTGCGAGCCTCCCCTGCGGGCTTGGCAAGGGAAATATTCTTCCGCCCACCGGTGGACCGCGCGGCCGCGACGAACTCACCGAACCGCGCGCGCAGGCGTTCGGCGTTGGGCGCGGCCAAGTCGATCACGTAGGTGGCACCATCCAGGCCGAACTCCACAGTGGAGACGTCCTCGCCGCTGTAGCCGTCAAGATCGTCGACGAGTCGCACGATCGTCTTCTTCGCCATGGACACCTTCGCTACGTCAGCGGACAGTCGGTCCGGACGCTAGCAGTGGTTGCCGATGGTTTCGGTGTACCACGCCGCCGGTCACCACCACGCCGAGAGCGAACGTGATCAGGGAATACTCGATGGTGGGCGCAGCAGGATTCGAACCTGCGACCGCTCGGGTGTAAACCGAGTGCTCTCCCGCTGAGCTATGCGCCCGGGTGCCCGGCGGCGTTGCCCCCGCCGGGTCCGGTGAAACCTACAGCGCGGCCACGGCCTTCTTCCAGGCGTCCTGGTCGCGGGCCTCGCCCGGCTGGTTGATCTCCGCGTAGCGGACCGTGCCGGTGGTGTCGATCAGGAACGTGCCCCGGTTGGCCAGGCCCGCGGCCTCGTTGAAGACGCCGTAGGTCTTGGCGACCTCGCCGTGCGGCCAGAAGTCGGACAGCAGGGGGAACTGGTAGCCCTGCTGGTCGGCCCAGGCCTTCAGGCTGAACGGGGTGTCCACGGACACGCCGACGACCTGGACGTTGCCGTCGGAGTAGGTGGCCAGCTCGTCGCGCACCTGGCAGAGCTCGCCCTGGCAGATGCCGCTGAAGGCGAACGGGTAGAACACCAGCAGGACGTTCTTCTCGCCCTGGAAGCCCGACAGCGTGACCGGCTGCTTGTTGTAGTCGTTGAGCGTGAAGTCCGGGGCCTTCGAACCGACCTCGACCGCCATACCGGGCATCCTCCTGGCTGGGGGGCGCGGACCGGGAGGCCCGTGCCGTGGGAGAGCTGTGCGAGGCCAGCCTAGGCCACCCGAGCGGGGGAACGCCCGGGTGACCGTCGGGTGGGAGTCAGCGCTTGGTCTTCACCGACTTGGGGGACACCAGCCTGGTGCCCGACCAGTCCGGTCCGACGCTGACGCTGGAGGTCCTGGCGAGTCCAGCGGTGGGCACCGCCTCGGCGATGTCGCTCGGCTCGACGTGCCCCGGCCTGCCCGTCTTGGGGGTCAGCACCCAGATCACGCCCTCGTCGGCGAGCGGTCCGATCGCGTCCATCAGCGTGTCCACGAGGTCTCCGTCGTCCTCGCGCCACCACAGCAGGACGACGTCAACGACATCGTCGGCGTCCTCGTCCAGGAGATCGGCGCCGATGCGCCTCTCGACTGCCTCACGCAGGGCGTCGTCGACGTCCTCGTCCCAGCCGAGTTCCTGGACCACGGCGCCAGCCTCGATCCCCAGCTTGTCGGCGACGTCGGTGTTCCCGGCGTCTCCCGCGGCCACCACGGTGTCACTCCTCCAGTTGTGCCTGGCGCGGTCCCGGCCCGCCAATCAGGGCCTTCGACCGCGTTGTACCTGTTCGGTTAGGCGATAGCGAACACTGACAGTGGCCACCTGCGCAACCGTCCGCTGTTCGACACGCCGCCGGAAGGGGGTTCCCGCCGAGCGGTGCGAGCAAGCCGACACCCCTATACCGACCAGTAGGGATGACGTCCGGCCCGGACTCGGGACAACATGGCAGAGTGTCCCCCGCGCGCGTGATATCGCGCGCGCGAAATCTTGTCCTCGATCCAGGCTGGAGCTCCGAGTTGGCCACGCAGAACAACCAGCCCACCCCCGAGCGCGTCCGCGTCATCCGCGACGGCCTCGCCGCCCACCTGCCGGACATCGACCCGGAGGAGACCGCGGAATGGCTGGAGTCCTTCGACGCCGCGTTGCAGGGGGGCGGGCAGCAGCGCGCCCGCTACCTGATGCTGAGGCTGCTGGAGCGGGCCCGGGAGAGCCGCGTCGGGGTCCCGGCCCTGACCAGCACCGACTATGTCAACACCATCCCGACCGAGCAGGAGCCCTGGTTCCCGGGCGACGAGGAGGTCGAGCGCCGCTACCGGGCCTGGGTCCGGTGGAACGCGGCGATGACGGTGCACCGGGCGCAGCGGCCGGGTGTCGGCGTGGGTGGTCACATCTCCACCTACGCCTCCTCCGCGACCCTCTACGAGGTGGGCTTCAACTGGTTCTTCCGGGGCAAGGACCACCCGGGCGGCGGTGACCAGATCTACGTGCAGGGCCACGCCTCCCCCGGCATCTACGCCCGCGCGTTCCTCGAAGGCCGCCTGTCGACCTCGCAGCTGGACGGGTTCCGGCAGGAGCTCTCGCACGCCGGTCCGGGCGGCGGGCTGCCGTCGTACCCGCACCCGCGGCTGATGCCGGACTTCTGGGAGTTCCCGACCGTCTCCATGGGCCTTGGCCCGATGAACGCCATCTACCAGGCGCGGTTCAACCGTTACCTGCGCGACCGAGGTATCAAGGACACCTCGGACCAGCGAGTATGGGCGTTCCTCGGCGACGGCGAGATGGACGAGGCGGAGTCGCGCGGTCTGGTGCACGTGGCCGCCAACGAGGGCCTGGACAACCTCACCTTCGTGATCAACTGCAACCTGCAGCGCCTGGACGGACCGGTGCGCGGCAACGGCAAGATCATCCAGGAGCTGGAGTCGTTCTTCCGCGGCGCAGGCTGGAACGTCATCAAGGTGATCTGGGGCCGCGAGTGGGACTCGCTGCTGCACGCCGACCGGGACGGCGCGCTGATCAACCTGATGAACACCACGCCGGACGGCGACTACCAGACGTACAAGGCCAACGACGGCGCGTTCGTCCGCGAGCACTTCTTCGGCCGTGACCCGCGGACCAAGGAGCTGGTCACGCCGATGAGCGACCAGGAGATCTGGAACCTCAAGCGCGGCGGTCACGACTACCGCAAGGTGTTCGCGGCCTACCAGGCGGCGATCGACCACGTGGGCCAGCCGACGGTCATCCTGGCCAAGACGATCAAGGGCTACAACCTGGGCCCGCACTTCGAGGCGCGCAACGCCACGCACCAGATGAAGAAGATGACCCTGGAGGACCTCAAGGCC
This sequence comes from Actinokineospora enzanensis DSM 44649, assembly GCF_000374445.1. Taxonomy (GTDB): domain Bacteria; phylum Actinomycetota; class Actinomycetes; order Mycobacteriales; family Pseudonocardiaceae; genus Actinokineospora; species Actinokineospora enzanensis. The sequence goes on from NZ_KB894413.1 coordinate 41,849, forward strand.
TTCCGGGACACGCTGCGCATCCCGATCCCGGACGCGGAGCTGGAGCGCGACCCCTACCTGCCGCCGTACTACCACCCCGGCCAGGACTCGCCGGAGATCCGGTACCTGCAGGAGCGGCGCCGCCAGCTGGGCGGCTACCTGCCCGAGCGCCGCCACAAGGCGAAGGCGCTGACGCTGCCCGGCGACAAGGTCTACGACGTGCTCAAGCGCGGGTCCGGCAAGCAGGAGGTCGCCACCACGATGGCGTTCGTCCGGCTGGTGCGCGACCTGGCCAAGGACCCGGAGGTCGGGCCGCGGCTGGTGCCGATCATCCCGGACGAGGCGCGCACGTTCGGCATGGACTCGATGTTCCCGACGCAGAAGATCTACAACCCGCTGGGCCAGCTCTACACCTCGGTCGACGCGTCGCTGATGCTGTCGTACAAGGAGAGCGAGCAGGGCCAGATCCTGCACGAGGGCATCAACGAGGCGGGGTCCACCGCGTCGTTCACCGCCGCGGGCACCTCGTACGCCACGCACGGCGAGCCGATGATCCCGATCTACATCTTCTACTCGATGTTCGGCTTCCAGCGCACCGGCGACGGCCTGTGGGCGGCGGCCGACCAGATGGCGCGCGGGTTCGTGCTGGGCGCCACCGCGGGCCGCACCACGCTGACCGGCGAGGGCCTGCAGCACAACGACGGGCACTCGCTGCTGCTGGCGGCGACCAACCCGGCCGTGGTGGCCTACGACGCGGCATGGTCGTTCGAGCTCGCGCACATCGTCAAGGACGGCCTGCGTCGCATGTACGGCGAGCAGGCGGAGGACATCTACTACTACCTGACCATCTACAACGAGCCCTACCAGCAGCCCGCGGAGCCCGCGAACCTCGACGTCGAGGGCCTGCTGCGGGGCCTGTACCGGTACCTGGAGGCACCGGCGGGCGACGGGCCGCGGGCGCGGATCCTGGTGTCCGGCGTCACCATGCCGTCGGCGATCAGGGCGCAGAAGATCCTCGCCGACGAGTGGGGTGTGCGGGCCGAGATCTGGTCGGCGACCTCGTGGTCGGAGCTGCGCCGGGACGCGGTCGAGATCGAGCGGCACAACCTGCTGCACCCGGAGGCCGAGCCGCGGGTGCCGTACGTCACCTCGGTGCTGTCCGAGGGGGTCGGCCCGGTGGTCGCGGTGTCCGACTGGATGAGCGCGGTGCCGGACCTGATCCGCCCGTGGGTGCCCACCGACATGCTCACCCTGGGCACCGACGGGTTCGGCTTCTCCGACACCCGTCCGGCCGCGCGCAGGCACTTCCTGGTCGACGCCGAGTCGATCACCGTGGGGGTGCTGGCCGCGCTGGCCCGGCGCGGCGAGGTGCCGCAGTCGTCGGTGGTGGAGGCCGCGCGCCGCTACCGCATCGACGACGTGGCCGCCGCCGGTCCGCAGACCTCGGACCCCGGTTCGGCCTGAGCCACCCGGGCACGGGGGCGAGGTTCCTGCCTCGCCCCCGTGCCCGTCGCCCCCGTGCCCGTCGCCCCCGTGCCCGTCGGACCCGTGCCCGTCAGACCGGGGCGCCGACCCGCTGCCGGGCCGCCGAGCGGTACCAGCTGAACCAGCCGTAGACCACCATCGCGGCGAACGCGATGTACACCAGGGCGCTGAAGAACAGGCCGGACGACAGCTGCAGCGGCACGCCGACCGCGTCGACCACCAGCCACACCAGCCAGAACTCCACCAGCCCCCAGGCCTGCAGGCCGAACGCCAGCACGGTGCCGATGAAGATCGCCGCGTCCGGCCACGGCGCCCACGAACCGCCGACGGCCTCCAGCAGCAACGCGAACCCGACCGTGCCCGCCGCGAACGCGACCGCCACCACGGTCAGCTCGCGCGCCGTCGCCCGGCGCACCGCCACCCCGAACACCGGGTCCCGCCGCCGCGCCCACGCCCACCAGCCGTAGACCGCGATCAAGCCGACCACGACCTGCCGCACCGCCAGGCCGCCCAGGTCGGCCGAGACGTAGACGGTGAACAGCAGCGCCACGGACACCAGCTGCACCGGCCACGTCCACAACGTCCGCCGCTGCGCGAGGAACACCACCGCCAGCGCGAACACCTGCCCGAACAGCTCCGCGTAGGCGATCCGCTGGCCGAACACGGTGATCCCGTACTCCTGCAACACGTGCACGCGCGCCTCCTCACCCGCCCCCAAACCGTACGTCGGCGGAACACCACCGCTCGCGACCTTGTTCCCGCGACCCGCGTGATCCCACTCCTGCCCGGCAAAGTGCCACGAAAGGGGGAACTAGGTCGCCTCGCCTGGCACCCGCCCGAGCCACGTTCCATAGTGGAAACACCGGTGGGGACCGGGGAGATGGGCCGCCCGACATCGAGCGCACCGACATGTCGGGCGGCCCGCCCGGATTCCGGGTTTCCCCTGCTCGCGCTTCGCGCTTCGCTGGGGAATCCGGTCATTGTCTCTGGGGGCCGAGCCCCCAGACCCCCACGGTGCGGGCTCCGCACCTGGGCGAGCGTGGTGGCGAATCGTCTGACCAGCAATCTGTGGGCATCCGGGATTTCGCCGATCGAACTCCTGCCGCGGTGTGTGCTTCTCGTCTTGAGGCGGTGTGTGCTTCTCGTCTTGAGTTTGCTGTCGCGGGCGGCTGTGGGGCGGCTAGGTGGCGTGGGTGTGGGGGGTGGGGCGTGCGATTGTTGTGGGATGAGTGCTGCTGAGGGGTTGTCGGCGGAGACGTTGGCCGCGGTGGAGCGGGCGTCGGGGAAGCTGGCGGCGGCGGCGGTGGCGGCGATGGACGAGCAGTTCGCGTGGTTCGGGCGGATGCCCGCCGACCAGCGGGCGTCCGTTCTGCTGGTGGCACAGAACGGAGTGGCCGGGTTCACGGCGTGGTTGCGTGACCCGCGGGAGGCGCTCCGGTTGACCACCGACACGTTTCGGGGGGCGCCGCGGGATCTCTCCCGGTGGATCAGCCTGCGGCAGACCGTGGAGATGGTGCGGGTGTCGCTCCAGGTGTTCGAGGACCTGGTGCCGGATCTCGCCGCCGACGAGCAGGAGCGGGCGGTGCTGTCCGAGGCGGTTCTCCGATATGGGCGGGAAGTGGCGTTCGCGTCCGCTATGTCCTATGCGTCCGCGGCCGAGGCGCGGGGCGCGTGGGACGCGCGGCTTGAGGCGTTGGTGGTCGACGGGATCGTGCGTGGGGACGCCGAGGAGTCCCTGTTGTCCCGGGCGGCGGCGTTGGGGTGGGACCCGGGGGCCGAGGCGACGGTGCTGGTGGGGAACCCGTCGTCGGACGATCCGCCCACGGTCGTCTACGAGGTGCGCAGCCGGGCCGCGCGCGTGAGCAGACCGGTGCTGCTGGGGGTGCAGGGCTCGCGACTGGTGGTGGTGTTGGCCGGTCCGATGGACGACGCCGCCGACCTGGAGGCGCTGGGGAAGATGTCGGCCGCGTTCGGGGTGGGGCCGGTGGTCGCGGGGCCGACGGTGTCCAGCATCGCCGAGGCGCACCGGAGCTCGGCGGACGCGCTGTCCGGGCTGCGGGCCGTCGTGGGGTGGCCGGACGCGCCGCGCCCGGTCCGGTCGGCCGACCTGCTGCCCGAACGGGCGCTGGCCGGGGACCCCGAGGCCGAGTGGCAGCTGATCGACCGGGTGGCGCGGCCGCTGGAGGAGGCCGGGGGCGCGCTGCAGGAGACCGTCGAGGCCTACCTGGCCACCGGGGGTGTGCTGGAGACCTGCGCCCGGCAGCTCTTCGTGCACCCGAACACCGTTCGCTACCGGCTGCGGAAGGCGACCGAGCTGACCGGCCGGAACCCCACCGACCCCCGGGACGCGCTGGTCCTACGGGTGGCGCTGGCGGTCGGCAGGCTGTCCAGGGCACGCGGCCTCTGGTGATCTCCAACGCCCGGGTAACGCTGAGCGACCGAGCGGTGTCGGACACGACAACTGACAACGAATACGGTCACTCGCCGGTAATTGCCCGGTGACTATTGGAGGGTCTCTACAAACCAACCGCCCCGACTTGGTGACTGACGGCATGCAGTCCGGCGGGCGTCACGGTGTTCAGTGGAGACGTGATCGCACTCCTCGCGCCCGGCCAGGGATCCCAGGCCCCGGGCATGCTCGCGCCGTGGCTCGAACTCCCCGGGACGGCCGAGCGGCTCGCCGCCTGGTCCGAGGTGGTCGGGCTGGACCTGGCGCGGCTGGGCACCACGGCCGAGGCCGAGGAGATCAAGGACACCGCCATCACCCAGCCGCTGATCGTCGCGGCCACCCTGCTCGCCCACGAGGAGCTGGGCAGGCGCGTCGAGATCCCGGCCGACACGCTCATCGCGGGCCACTCCATCGGCGAGTTCGCGGCCGCCGCGATGGCGGGCGTGCTGGGCGCCGAGGACGCGCTGGCGCTGGCCGCCGTGCGCGGCCGGGAGATGGCCGCCGCCTGTGAGCTGGAGCCCACCGGCATGGCCGCGCTGGTGCGCGGCACCGAGGAGGACATCCTCGCCCGGCTCGACGAGCTGGGCCTGGTCGCGGCCAACCGCAACGGCGCGGGCCAGTTCGTCGCCGCGGGCGCCAAGGACGCGCTGGACAAGCTGGTCGCCGAGCCGCCCGCGGGCACCAAGGTGATCGTGCTCAAGGTCGCGGGCGCCTTCCACACCCACTACATGGCCCCCGCGCAGGAGGCGCTGCGCGCACACGCGGCCACCCTGCCCGCCCCCGCCGACCCGACCCGTACGCTGCTGTCCAACGCGGACGGCGACGTGGTCGCGACCGGCACCGAGGTCCTGGACCGGCTGGTGTCGCAGGTCACCAGCCCGGTGCGGTGGGACGCCTGCCTGGCCACGATGGGCGCGCGCGGTGTGCGCGGCATCGTCGAGTTCCCGCCCGCGGGCGCGCTGGTCGGCCTGGCCAAGCGCGAGCTGAAGGGTGTTCCCACCGTGGCCCTCAAGACGCCTGCCGACCTCGACACGGTGGTCGAGCTGATCGGAAGTGCCACATGACCACGCTGCGCCTCGCCCCGGGGGCCGCCGCCAGCCGGATCCTCGGCGTCGGTTCGTTCCAGCCGGAGCGCGTCGTCACCAACCACGAGTTGTCCCAGCACATGGACACCACCGACGAGTGGATCCGGGAGCGGGTCGGCATCGTCGAGCGCCGGTTCGCGGGCGAGGACCTCAAGCTGGTCGACATGGCCGTGGTGGCCGGGTCCAAGGCGCTGGCCGACGCGGGCATCTCGCCGTCCGACGTGGACACCGTGATCCTGGCCAACTGCACCATGCCCACCCCGATCCCCAACGGCGCGGCCCAGGTCGCGGACCGGATCGGGGTCAAGGCGGCGGGCGCGTTCGACCTCAACGCCGCCTGTGCGGGCTTCTGCTACGCCCTGGGCACCGCCTCCGACCTGGTGCGCGCGGGCTCGGCGCGGCGGGTGCTGGTGATCGGCGCGGAGAAGCTGACCGACTGGGTGGACCCGCACGACCGGGCCAACGCGATCATCTTCGCCGACGGCGCTGGCGCGGCCGTGGTCGGCCCGGCCGAGGAGCCGGGCATCGGCCCGGTGGTCTGGGGCAGCGCGGGCGACCTGGCCGACCTGATCTACACGCGCGACGACAATTACCTGTTCCAGGAGGGCCAGTCGGTGTTCCGCTGGGCCACCACCCGGATCGCGCCGATCGCGCTGCGCGCCCTGGAAGCCTCCGGAGTGGCGCCCGCGGACGTGGACGTGCTGATCCCGCACCAGGCGAACCTGCGCATCGTGGAGTCCATCGCGAAGAAGCTGCGCGCCGCGGGCGCCCGCGAGGACCTGGTGGTGGCCGACGACATCGTCTACTCCGGCAACACCTCGTCGGCCTCGATCCCGATGGCCATGGACCACATGCGCGCCGCGGGCCGGGTCAAGCCGGGCGACGTGGCGCTGCTGGTCGGGTTCGGCGCCGGCCTGTCGTACGCCGCGCAGACCGTCATCTGCCCCTGACGCGGGCAGACACAGACTTCCCCGGCGACGTGCCGGGGACGGAGCCCCGCCGGGTCGATACCCGGCGCGGTGATGGAGACAGAGGAAGGACACCTGGCATGTCGGACAAGCCCAGCGACGCCGAGATCCTCGAAGGACTCGCCGAGATCGTCGAAGAGGTCGCGGGCGTCGCGACCGACGACGTCACCGCCGAGAAGTCCTTCGTGGACGACCTGGACATCGACTCGCTGTCGATGGTCGAGATCGCCGTGCAGGCCGAGGACCGGTTCGGCGTGAAGATCCCGGACGACGAGCTGGCCAACCTGAAGACGGTCGGCGACGCGGTCGGCTACATCACGAAGAACGTCTGAGCCGCTCCCCGGCTCGCTCGAAACCCGGCTCGTCCCCCGCAGCCACCCACCACCCGCTCGCGAAGGAAACCCCATGAGCAACGTCGATGTCGTCATCACCGGGCTGGGTGCGACCACGCCGCTCGGCGGTGACGTCTCGTCCACCTGGGATGCCCTGCTGGCAGGCCAGAACGGCATCCGGGTCAACACGGAGGAGTGGGTCGAACGCTTCGACCTGCCCGCCCGGTTGCACGCGCCGCTGGCCGTGGAGCCCACCGAGGTCCTGCCGCGCGTGCAGGCCCGCAGGCTCGACCGGTCCGAGCAGATCGCGGTCATCGCCGCGCGCGAGGCGTGGGCGGACGCCGGGTTCGAGCCACCCACCGACGAACACGAGTCGGTGGACCCGGAACGCCTCGGGGTCAGCATCGGCACCGGCATCGGCGGCCCGCGCACCCTGCTCGACCAGGACGACCTCCTGGAACAGTACGGCCTGCGCAAGGTCTCGCCGTTGACGGTGCCGATGCTGATGCCCAACGGCCCGGCCGCGCACGTGGGCATCGAGCTGCGCGCGCGGGCAGGCGTGCACACCACGGTGTCGGCCTGCGCCTCGGGCGCGGAGGCCATCGCCAACGCCTGGCAGATGATCCAGAACGGCCGCGCGGACGTGGTCGTCGCGGGCGGCACCGAGGCCTGCATCCACCCGATCACGGTCGCGGGCTTCTGCCAGTCGCGCACCCTGAGCACCCGCAACGACGAGCCGGACCGCGCCTCCCGCCCGTTCGACACCGGCCGCGACGGCTTCGTCCTCGGCGAGGGCGCGGGCGTGCTGATCCTGGAACGCGCCGACCACGCCGCCGCCCGCGGCGCGAAGGTCTACGGGCACCTGTCCGGCTACGGCATCACCTCGGACGCCTACCACATCACCGGCAACCACCCGGACGGCATCGGCCAGATCCGCGCCATGCGCGACGCGGTCCGCATGGGCGGCCTGTCCCCCGAGGACATCGGCCACGTCAACGCCCACGCCACCTCCACGGTCGTCGGCGACGTCGGCGAGGCCGCCGCCATCCGCAACGCCCTCGGCGAGCACGTGGTCGTCACCGCCCCCAAGTCCGCCTTCGGCCACCTGGTCGGCGGCGCGGGCGCGGTGGAGAGCATCGCCACCATCCTGGCGATCTACTACGGCGTCATCCCGGCCACCCGCAACCTGGAGAACCTCGACCCCAAGGTCGGCCTGGACGTGGTCAGCGGCGAGGCCCGGAAGATCGAACTCGCCGCGGCGATCAACAACTCGTTCGGCTTCGGCGGCCACAACGTCGCCCTGCTGTTCACCGCCGCCTGACCGCCGGGGCGGGCCCTTCTCCGGCCCGCCCCACCCTCCCGGGGGCGACCCCGAGGCCATTCTCTCGGGTATATGGGCAGGTCAAAGGGGGTGCGGTGGGGCTGTGGACGGATTTCGGGATTGTGGATAACCCGCCCGCAGGTCAACGCCCGGCATGATTGATCAAGGCGGGAGACCACTCGAACGGGAGGCTGGACCCAGTCCCTGCGCGACTCTCGAACCGGGGTCCTCGACCCGCTCACGAACGAACCCCTTGCAAGATCACCGCCCGACGACCGCCCCAACACATCCCCCGCCACTCCCAGGGGGGCGACCCCGGAGCCATTCTATCGCGCATAGCCGCAGGTCAAAGGGGGCGCGGCCGGGTTGTGGACAGATTCGGGGATTGTGGACAACCGGATCGCAGGTCAGGGCGAGGGACAGGATCCAGGTCAGGAAAGTTCACCCGGACAGGCTCAGCCGCAAAGCCCGCGAGGCGATCTCGCGCAACAACGGATCGTCCGCCCGTGACGGTTCGTCCAGCCACACCGCCTGCGCCAGCTTGACGCTGTTCCCCTCCTGCCCACTCACCCGAGCCGCCCCCGCGAAGACGGGTTGTAGGCCGCCCGGCCACGGCACGCCCTCCACGTCGAGCACGCCGCCCGCGTCGGGCCGGGTCGTCACGCTCATCAGTTCCGTGGCCGAGGTACTCCCGGTGATCCGGACGACACCCACCAGCACCGCCGCGCGCTTCCCCTGGTCGGTCGTCTCGAATCGGCCACGCAGAAGGGCCGCGCAGCCGTTGCGTTCGAGCCAGGCATGAATCGCACCATCGGTGTGAGCAGCGCAATCCGACTGTTCGACGAACCCACGCGGCACGAACGCGGGCGGGGACGCGGGTCGAGCGGGTGTCATCGGGCTGTCGTCGGCCGCGACCGCCACCGCGATGCCCGCGACCAGGAGTAACGCGACCACGACACCGATCGTCACGGGTAACCAGCGCTTGCGGCGGCGCGGTTCCGGGCGCGCCATCCCGCCCGGGACACGGGGCAGGATCGTCGTGCTCGCCGCGCCCGCCTCCGGTGAGAGGCCGTCCGGGAATCCCTCGGCGACCAGGTCGTCATCGTCGAGTCCGTGGCCCTGGTGCAGGGCGAACAGGATCCGGCGGGCCTCATCGAGCATGCAGGCCCGGCTGTGCGTGGCCAGGTCGCGGGTGACCGCCAGCAGTGGCATCGGCTCGGGGTGCAGGATGCGGATGCCGCGTTCCTCGGCGGGCTGGTCGACCTCACCCACATAGGGGCCGACGGCCACGACCGTGTGAACGGGCAGCGGTCGGGGCTGGGCGGCCCGGACGAGGTCGGCAACGGCGGCCGTGGCGGACAGGGCGCCGTCGGCCGGGTTGACCGGGCCGTCCGGGCGGGTCAACGGCCAGCCGTCGATCCGCCACGGGCCGGTCATCGGAGCGGACAGGCGCATGGCCGGATCCGGCAGGTCCACCCCGATCACCACGAACACACCCCGCGGCAACAACAGGACCGCCTCGACGGTCGAGCCGAAACCGGGCGGTCGGACGCCGAGCAGCGCCACCCCGCCCGCGACGGTGGAGCCCCGGCCCCACGAGGTCAGCGCCGCGCGCACGGTCCCGCCGACCTCGGCGGTCGGCTCGCCGACCCGGACCAAGCGCACGCTGTCACCTCCGCACGGCCACCGGACGTCACACAGACCGGTGGGATCTGCACCACACGCTAGCGTCAGTGACGCCCGGTCAGGTGACAGGACGTCGGAAGGTAGCCGATCGGCGCCGGGCGGTGATCTCCGACCCATCTCGCCACACCGCGCAACGCGGGCGCCGCTCGCGCGTCCACTCGGACAAGCAAGATCAACGGGCCTGCCGGAAGCGCGCCGAGGGCGGCGGCGAATCCGGACATGCCCGCCTCGCCCTGCCCCGGTCCGCCGCCGAACGGCGCGGAATGGCTGGGGCGCAGGTTGTTTTCGGGGTTCGTGTGGCCAAAGTGTCCGGTAGCAGGGCAGAATGAGCGCCGGGAATGGCACGTGTGGTCCAGGCAACCGTTGATCGCGCAGGACGTAGGGGAAGACGATCCTCGTCGAGCAGCGGAGGTCAGCAGTGAGCACCCGTGGCAACACCCAAGGCGTGGTGTACGTCCACTCGTCGCCGTCTGCGGTATGTCCGCACGTCGAGTGGGCGATTTCGGGCACCCTCGGGGTGCGCGCCGAGCTGCGCTGGACCGCGCAGCCCGCCGCCCCCGGGCAGCTGCGCGCCGAGTGCGCGTGGACCGGCGACGTGGGCACCGGCGGCAAGCTCGCCACCGCGCTGCGCGCGTGGCCGATGCTCCGGTTCGAGGTCACCGAGGAGCCCAGTCCCGGCGTCGACGGCGAACGCTACTGCTACGCCCCCGCCCTCGGCCTGTGGCGCGCCCGCACGAGCGCCAGCGGCGACATCGTGGTGGACGAGAACCAGCTGCGCGCGATCGCCGCGTCCGCACGCGGCGGCGAGTCGTTCGCGTTCAAGGTGGACGAACTGCTCGGCGCCTCCTGGGACGAGGCCCTGGAGCCGTACCGGCGCGGCGGCGATGGCGCCCCGGTGACCTGGCTGCACCGCGTCGGGTGACCCATCCGCCTGTGAGACGCTGACCGCGTGCACCCGAAGGCCCCCGGCCAGGAGCGACAGCGCTGGTTGCTGCCCGCCATCCTCGTCGCCGTCGTGATCGCCGCCGCGGCCGCCATGGTCGCCCGCGAGCTGTACGCGGCCGCGGCCGACAAGGGGCAGGCCACCTCGACGGCCATCCTGCCCAGCCAGAACGTGCTGCCGGAGAGCGCCCGCCCCGGCCCGCGCGACGTGCGCGCCACCCAGGACGCGATCCAGCACCCGCTGTACGAGGCCGTCCGCCAGCTGCTGCAGACGCACTTCGACGCGATCAACGGCAAGAACTACGCGCGGTGGCGCACGACCGTCACCGACGCCCGCGCGAAGGACCTCCCCGAGGACACCTGGCGCGCGTCGTACCGCACCACGCAGGACGGCAGCATCGTCGTCTACCGTATCGAGACCGGCCCGACCAACTCCGCCCGCGTGCTGCTGACCTTCGTGAGCAAGCAGGACCCGGCCGACGCCCCGCTGGAGCTCCCGGCCGAGTGCATCCGCTGGAACGTGATCTTCCCGCTCACCCTCGCCGACGGCGAATGGCGCATCGACGCAGGCGCGACCAGCGCATCGCCCCAGCACGATCGCTGCTGACCTCTCCCGGGTGAACTTCCCCGCCCGCCGTTCCCCTCCCCCGCCCTGACCTGCACCCCGGATATCCACCACCCCCGAAGTTGTCCACAGCCGCCCCACACCCCCTTTGACCTGCGGCTATGCGCGATAGAACGGCTCCGGGGTCGCCCCCCTGGGAGTGGCGGGGGCTGCGTTGGGGCGTTTCGGCGGCGGGGCGGTCAAGCGAGGTATCGGGGCGACGTCCGGGCGGGACGTTTCGGCTTGGGAGTGTGGGCGGGGATCGGGGTGGGTGATCTTGGATAGGGCGCGTCGGACGCGGGACTCGGCGGCCGCCGAATCCCGCGAATACCTGCCCCCGTCCGGGTGGATTCGCCTGCGGTGAACCACCGGCATCACCCATGACCAGGGGGCCGGGTCGGCCACATCCCCCGATTCCGTCACCGGCCGTTGCACTCTGTTTGACCAGCGCAAACGCCCGATAGACCGGCCTCGGAAGGTGCCGAACCAGCCGAATGGGACCCGGATCGGGGCCGACAGACGCCCGTTCCAGGTCCCATTCGGGTGGTTCTCCGCGCGATATGCGGCATCCCGCCATGCCCCTGGCCGCGGGCCCGGTTCCGGCGAATCCGCCCCACCGACCCGTTGCAGTCCATTTGACCTGGGCTTACATCGGATAGACCGGTCCTCCATGGCGGTCCCGGCCTGCCCGAGGAGGCACAATGCGGGGAATGATCTCGGGGGGCAGGGGGCACCGGGTCGCCCGGCGGACGGGTTTCGGTCATCCGGTGTTCATGGCGGTCGGAAATGGGCGTGGAGTGGTCTTACGCCCCGGTGACACGCGGCGGTTCAACGATGAGGACAAGATCACAACCGGGGTCGGCGAAAGTGATCACCGGACGGGCTCCCGGGGTGGCCTCGGCATCGTTCAAGGGGTGCGGTTTTCGCAGCTTGCCGCCATCCCGGGGCAATGCGGTCGGGCTCCGGCGGGGTGGGCAATGCGGTCTCGGGGCGCTGGTGAAGCAGGGGCCGAGGGAACTGTAACGTTGTGGCGGTCCGGAGCGAGAAGGACCGGATTGGGCTCGTCCGACGCGCGGGAAATGACTGACCGATCCTCATGTTGCCTGGGAGGCAATTCGCCGGGAACCGGCAAGGGATAATGCCGGGCCATTCCGGGGTCCAGTCTGACCTGCGGCGACGGTCCGTCCGTCGAACCGGGACGCGGTCCGGCGGACGAATCGGACACGTCGCATTCCCGCTAGTGGACCGGATACGGCCCGATGGGGTACTAATAAAGCCGATGCCGACTTGAGCGGCTTGGCTGGTTCCAGGACCCGGCTACCGATACGCTTCCCCTGATCGGTTAGCCAATACCGGGTACGGGGTCGGCGGCACGTTCGCTAATGCGGCCGAACCCGTGCAGGAAACGAACTCTCATCACACGGAGGAAACCGTGGCGCAGAAGACCGTTGTGGAGCTTGTCGACGACCTCGACGGCGGAGCGGCCGACGAGACCGTCGCCTTCGCGATCGATGGCGTGGACTTCCTGATCGACCTCTCCAGAGAGAACGCCGCGCGGCTGCGAGATTCCCTAGCGGAGTTCGTCGGGCACGCCCGCCGTACCAACGGCCGGAAAACGAAGAACGGGCTCGTGGTCCGGCGGTTCGGGGACCGCACGGACAACCAGGCGATCCGGGAATGGGCGCGCAGCCAGGGCGAGGCGATCGCCGAACGGGGCCGCATCCCACAGGCACTGGTGATCAAGTTCCAGGAGGCGCACGGGGTGCGCTAGCGGGCCGGGCAGCGGCGTCCCCGCGCCTGGGGCAGTGGTGTGGTCGACGGGACGGGGACGGTGCCGGAGGGTCAGGGTCGCGGGGCCGCGGGGAGCGGATCGGGAAGCCGGTCGGCGGATGGTGTGGCCCACGCGCCGAGCCTGCGGACGGCGGTGATCGAGGGCGGCTCGAAGTCGGCCGCGGATCTGATCCTGCCCCGCACGCGGAAGGCGGCCTGCCGGAGCGCGCGCGTCGCGACGGTGGTGGCGGAGCGCGGATAGGGCCGCCTGCCGTGCAGGCCGGTCGCCCACGGCGGCAGCAGCGAGTAGGCCACGTGGCCGATCGCGGGTTCGTAGAGCCGTAGTCCCAGCGCCGCCAGGCCACGGCCGCGCAGGGGCGGGCGGTGCAGGAAGTCGTAGATGTCGTCGCTGTCCGGGGTGCGGCGCAGGGCCGGGCGGATCCGCCGCAGGTAGGCGGTCATCTCCTCGGTCGAGCCTGGCACGGTGTCGGGGGCCAGGCCGACAAGGGAGGCGCTGACCCGCTGTTCGCGCAGGTAGCGGTCGGCGTGGTGCTTGCGCAGCGGGTAGCCCGCGCGGCGGGCGGTGGACAGGAACGAGGCCACCTCGGCGCAGTGCACCCAGAGCAGTAGCTCGGGGTCGTCGAGCGGGTAGACCTCGCCGGTCTCGGGGTCGGTCGCCTTCAGTCGGCTGTGCACCCTGCGGACACGTTCGGCGGCGGCGTGCGCCTCGGTCTCCGTCCCGTACGTGCTGATGCCGACGAACGCGGCGGTGCGCATCAGCCTGCCGAACGGGTCGGTGCGGAAATCCGAGTTCTGCACGACGGCGGCGACCGCGCGCGGGTGCAGCGCCTGCAGGTAGAGGCTGCGGATGCCGCCGAGCAGCAGCGCCGGGTCGGCGTGCAGCTGCCAGGTCACCGAGTCCGGGCCGAACAGCCCCAGGTCCGTCCTACGCACCCGTCAAGTGTGCCCGATATCCATGATTGCGGCGAGAATGGCGGGCATCGTAGGGGACGGTGCGATCCGACGCGATTCGAGGGGACCACGATCAGCTATCGCGATAATCGCTCGGATATGACCTGTTCCCGTATTCGGAACTTCTCGTGAATCATCCGAAAGTCCGGAGCCGGACGAAACGGACGCGGTCGGACCGAACAGTCCACAGGCCGACTACCTGCGGAAACGTGCTGACCGGATCCGACCTACCCGGTTCGACCAGCGATTTGCCCGATGTGACCGCCCTCACCACGCGCCCCGGAATGGGCCACTAATGGCCGATACGACCGGTGGACTTCGACGGCCGGTTTACCCGCTCCGGTTTTCGTTCACTCGAAAGTGTCATATGGTCTCGGCGGACCGTGGCGGCGAAATCCATCCGCATCAGGGGGACATCACCCGTGACCCAGGCGAGCCCTGTCATCTCGACCCAGTCCGCTCCCGCGCACCCGCCCGCGATAACCCCGCCCGCGCGGCCGGGCAGGCGCGCCGAGGTGGACCTGGAGGTCGTCATCCCCGCCTACAACGAGGCCCGGCGGCTGCGCGCGTCGCTCGCCGCGACCGCCGACTACCTGGCGGACATGGCGTGGTCGTCGCGGATCGTGGTGGTGGACAACGGGAGCGCGGACGCGACCACGCGGGTGGCCAGAGCGGGCGGCACCCGGGTGCCGGTGGAGGTTGTCGGGTGCGCGATCGCGGGCAAGGGCGCGGCGGTGCGGCGCGGCATGATGACCAGCTCGGCACGGTATGTGGGGTTCGTGGACGCCGACCTGGCCACGCCGATCGAGGCGCTGGGCCCGGCGATGACCGCGCTGGCGGGCGGGGCGACGGCGGTGATCGGGTCCCGGTACGCGGGCGGCGCGGCGATCGTGCGCAGGCAGCCGGTGACGCGGCGGTTGGGCGGCGCGGCGTTCCGGGCGTTGAGCAGACGGGCCGTGCCGGGTGTGTCGGACACCCAGTGCGGGTTCAAGTTCTTCGAGCGGACGGCCGTGCAGCGGGCGTTGGCGCAGTGCTCGGTCACCGGGTTCGCGTTCGACGTGGAGCTGTTGCGCCGGGTGCGGGCCGCGGGCGGCACGGTGGTGGAGCTGCCGGTGGCGTGGTCGGATGACGCGCGGTCGACGTTCCGGCCGCTGCACGACGGCCTGCCCGCGTTCCGGGCCGCGTTGACGTTGTTGGCGGCGGACGCGTGAGCGCGGTGAGCGGGCCGCGGGCGTTGTCGGCGCTGCGCGGCAAGTCCGTGCTGATCCTGAACTGGCGCGATATCCGGCATCCGCAGGCGGGCGGCGCGGAGCTGTACGCGCACCAGGTCGCGCGGCGCTGGGTGGCGGCGGGCGTGAAGGTCACCTGGCTGACGTCGCGGCCGCCGGGGGCGAGCGCGCGCGAGGTGATCGACGGTGTGCAGGTGCTGCGCCGCGGTGGCACGTTCTCGGTCTACCCGGCGGCGGCCGCGGCGTTGCTGCGGTTCGGCGGGCTGTTCGACGCGGTGGTGGACTGCCAGAACGGGATCCCGTTCTTCGCGCCCGCATTCGTGCCGGGCTCGGCGGCGGTGGTGCAGGTCGTGCACCACGTGCACCAGGACCAGTTCGGGGTCCACTTCGGACGGTCGATGGCCGGGGTCGGGCGGTTCCTGGAGGGCCCGGCGAGCAGGCGCGTCTACGGCGAGCGGGCGATGGTGGCGGTGTCGCCGTCGACCCGGCGGGACATGCGCACCCGGCTGGGCGTGCGCGGGCCGGTGTTCGTGGTGCCGAATGGGAACGAGGCCGCGGTCGACCGCGCGGGCCCGCGCGATCCGGAGCCGACGCTCGTGCTGGTGAGCCGGTTGGTCGCGCACAAGCGGGTGGACCGGCTGGTGCGCGCGCTGCCGGAGGTGATCGAGGCGGTGCCGAACCTGCGGGTGGAGGTCATCGGCGACGGGCAGGCGCGGCGGGCGTTGGAGCTGCTGGTGGGCGAGCTGGGGCTGCGGTCGCGGGTCCGGTTGCGCGGCAGGCTGTCCGACGAGCGGCGGGACGAGCTGATGCGCCGGGCCTGGCTGACCACCTCGACCTCACAGGGCGAGGGCTGGGGCTGCACGGTGCTGGAGGCGGCTCGGTTCGGCGTGCCGTGCCTGGCGGTGGCGGCGGCGGGCATCGACGACTCGGTGCGGCATGGCCGGACCGGCTGGGTGGTGCCGGACCCGGACGCGCTGGCGGGCGGGCTGGTGGCGGCGCTGCGGCTGTTGGCCGACGACGGCACCGCGACCCGGGTGTCCGCCGAGTGCCGGGCCTGGGCGTCCGCGTTCACCTGGGAGCGGAGCGCGGAGCTGCTGGCCGGGGTGCTCGGCGTGGAGATCGAGCGGCGGGCCCGGTCCGGGGCGAACCGGCGGTCGGCGCGATCGGACATGGCCACGGCGGTGCGATTCCGGGTGCCGCTGGACGTGCCCGCGCCGCACGGGCGGCTGACCGACCAGGTGCGGGTCGTGGACGGGCTGGGCAGCGCGCTGCTGCACGGCTGCGACGAGCTGGACGCCGAGGCGGTGCTGGCGCGGTGGAACGTCGAGCCGATCAGTGTGGCGCTGGCGACCGAGGAGCAGCTGCTGACCGGCGTGGCGATGCCGACGGCGGTCAGCACGTGAGGTCCGCGGACCTGTCCCGGGCGGGGTTGTTGGTGGCGGGCGCGACCGTGGTGGTGAGCCTGGTCAGCTATGCCTACGGGATCCTGCTCGCGCGGGTGTTGCCGGGCGCGGAGTACGCGGTGTTCGCGGCCGGGCAGACGTTGTTGTTGCTCGCGGGCACGGCTGCCACGGCCGCGATCCCGTGGGCGTTGGCCCGGGCCGTGCGCGCGCATCCGGCGGGGTCGTCCGGTCGGCGTTCCGCGCTCGCGTATGCGTTGAGCCTGGGGGTCGCGGGCGCGCTGCCTGCGGCGGTTGTGCTGGGTGGGGTGACGGCGTTGTACGCGCCCGCGCCTGCTGTCGTGGCCACGGCTGTTGCGGCAGCGGCGATCGTGGTGTCCGGCTGTGCGGTCGGTTGGCTGCAAGGGGAAGGACGGTTCGCTCGGCTGGCGGGGCTGCGCGTGGCCGAGGTGGTGGTCCGGGTCGGGGTGGGCGCGGGGGCGGTGGTCGCGGGGTGGGGTGCGGCGGGCGCGCTGGGCGCGTTCCTCGTGGGCTCGGCTGTGTTACTGGTCGGGGGGTTCGCGGCGGTGGCGGCGAACGGGCGCGCGTGGCGGGACCTGTCGTGGCGGCCGTCGGCGTTGCGGGATCGGCACCGCTGGGCGGAGACGGCGGGGCTGACGGCGGTGCAGGGTCTGTTGGGGGCGTTGACCGCGACCGACATCGTGCTCGCCCCGGTGCTCGCGGGCGCGGGTCCCGACACGGCGGCGTTCCAGCTCGCGGCGACGCTCGGCCGCGCGCCGTTGTTCGTGGCGACCGCGTTGGCCGTGGTGTTGTTCCCCCGGTTGATCGAGCCGGGCGCGGGTAGGGCTGTGCGGGAGACGCTGGCCACCTACGGCTGGTTGGTGTTGCCTGCGGTGGCAGTGTTGGTGACGGCGCCGGTGAAGGTGCTGGATCTGGTGGTGCCGCCGCATTTGATGGACGCGGTGCGGCTGGTTCCGTTCACGGCGGTGGCGGGGCTGGGGTTCGGTGTGGTGGCGTTGGCGGCCACTGTGTTGCAGGCGGAATCGGCTTACCGGCGTGCTTCCGCCGCGTTGTCCGGTGGTATTGCCCTGTTGGTGATAGGGCTGGTGGTCGGGTGGGTCGTGGGTGGTGTCACGGGACTGACCGTGGGCGGTTGCGGTGGTGGGGTGGCGGCGGCCGCGTTGCTCGCGCGGCAGGTACGGCTGCCCTGGGGTGCGTTGGCCGGTCCGGTGCCGGCGACCGTGGTCGCCGGACTCGGTTTGTGGGCAACGGAACGCTGGCCGGTCGTGTGGTCCGCGATTGCTGTCCTGTTCGGACTTGCCGCTGTCTGGCGGCTGCGCGGTGCGCGGCGGCACGCGGCGGGTGAACGGCTGCGGGTGTTGCATCTCGGTTTCGAGGACCCGGCGTCGCCGGGCTCGGGTGGTGGCGCGGTGCGTACGCATGAGATGAACCGCAGGCTTGCCCGTGACCATGACATCACCGTGCTCACGACTCGTTGGCCGGGTTGTGTCGACCGGGTCGAGGACGGTGTGCGGTATGAGCATGTCGGTATCGGCAAAGGGAAGTCCTACCTGGGCCGCATAGTCGGCTACGCGGTGGTGCTGCCGTTCGTCTCGCGCCGCTATGAGGCAGACCTGGTGGTGGAGGACTTCTTCGCGCCCATCTCGTCCATGGCCGCCCCGCTCTGGACGGGGAGGCCGACGGTGGGCATGGTGCAGTGGCTCAACGCGCGGGAGAAAGCGCGACAGTATCGGCTGCCGTTCCATCTGGTGGAGAGCGCGGGCGTGCGCACCCATCGGCGGCTGGTGACCGTGTCGCAGGGCATCGCCGAGCGGTTGCGCGGGATGAACGCCGCCGCCCGCGTGGACGTGGTCGCCAACGGCGTCGACGCGGCCGCGTTCGAGGTGCGTGAGCCGCGCGGCGCGGATGTCGTGTTCGTGGGGCGGCTGGAGGTCGCGCAGAAGGGGCTGGACCTGCTGCTGGACGCGTTCGCCCAGGTCGTCGACCGGATGCCGGGCGCGCTGGTGCTGGCCGGGACGGGCCCGGACGAGCAGCGGCTGCGGGCGCGGGCGGGCGAGCTGGGGATCGCCGACCGGGTGCGGTTCGCGGGCTGGGTCGCGGGCGCCGACAAGCACCGGCTGGTCGCGGCCGCGCGGGTGGCGGCGGTGCCGTCCCGGTTCGAGACGTTCGGCATGGTCGCGGTGGAGGCCGCCGCGTGCGGCACGCCGGTGGTGGCGTTCGACATCGACTGCCTGCGCGAGGTCGTGCCGGAGCAGGTCGGGGTGCGGGTGCCCGCGTTCGACGTCGCGGCGTACGGCCGGGCCATGGCGGACCTGGCGGCGGATCCGGCCGAGGTGGGGCGGATGGGCGGGCGCGGGCGGGAGTTCGCCCGCGCGTTCTCCTGGGACCGGCTGGTCCGGGCGCAGGAACGGGCTTACCTGGACGCGGTCCGGGACTGGCAGGAGGTGGCAGGTGCTGGGCACCGGCGGGATTGACGAGGACACGCGGCGACGGCTGTGGGCGGAGGGGTTCCTGGCGTTGCCGGACCTGTTCACGCCCGCAGAGGTCGACGAGGTGGCGCGCGAGCTGGACGGGTTGTTCGACCGGTTCGACGAGCTGCCCCGGACGAGTGTGCTGGACCTGGGCGCGACGGCGGGCGAGTTCGGCTCGGACGTGCCGGAGATCCTCTATCCGTCGGTTCTCTCTCCCGCGTTGCGTAGAACGGCGGTGTTCCGGCGGGGGCGTGCGCTCGCACGGCAGGTACTGGGGCCGGGGACGTGGTTCCGGTTCGACCACAGCATCCGCAAACCGCCGGGTTGTTCCTACGAGACGGTGTGGCACCAGGACCGTGTGCACAAACGGTCCGGCCTGCCCGAGCGGCGGTTGAACATCTGGATCCCGACCGGTCCTGTCACTGCCGAGGACGGGTGCATGCGGTATGTGCCGCGCAGCCATCTCGGTGGGGTACTCCCCCACGAGCCGGTGCCCGGTAGGCGTGGTGCGTTGCGGACCGTGGGTGTGGTCGAGGGGTCCGCAGTGGATGTACCACTGCCGTTGGGCGGTGCGGCGCTGCATCTGTTCGAGACCGTGCACAGCGCACACCCCAACCGTGGGCAGTCCACCCGCACGGCCTGGATTCTCCAGTTCACCCAGCCACGGACAGTGCTACCGACCGCCTCGCTCGTGCATCGCGCGATCCATTTCGGACAGACCAGGGCCTGGCGCAAGGCCGAGGGGAGCACTTCTTGATGGGAATCGGCACCGGGGACCAGACGAGTGCTGCCACCATCCGCGCCCAGTTGAGCGGGTTGGGTGCCCGCCGGGTGCTGGTGGTCGGCAACTTCGGCAACGGCAACACCGGTGACGAGGCACTGCTGGCGCGCGCGCTCGGCGAGCTGCCCGTGGGGACCGAGGTGAGCGTGCTGTCGCGCAACCCCAGGCTGGTGGAGTGGACGCACGTGGTGCCCGCCCGTCCGATGACCGCCTTGTCGTTCGCGGCCGGGTTGCGCTGGTGCGACGCGGTGCTGGTGATCGGCGGCGGCATGTTCGGCGCGGGCCTGCCGCCGCTGGTCCGGCTGCTGCCCCGGGTGATCGACGCGGCCGAGGCGGCGGGCAGGGCGACCACCTACCTGGCGATCGGCGTCTATCCCGGGACGCCCGCGCGGGTGCTGGGCCGGTTGCGCGCGGCCGCGCTGGGCGGGCGGGTGACCGTGCGGGACGCGTTGTCGGCCCGGACGTTGGGCGTGAACGTGCCCGATGTCGGCGATCTCGCGCTGGGGCTGCGGCCGGAACCTGCCGAACCGGCGGAGCAAACGCTTGCGGCAGCCGGGGTCCCGCTCGACGCGCCCCTGCTGCTGCTCTCGCTGAAGGCCCTGCCCGACGCCGAACGAATGGCAGAGCTGCGGGACACCTGCGTGCTGGCGACGCGCGCGTGGCGTGATCGCGGCGGCACGGTGGCGGCGCTGGCCCTGTCCACGCACGCCGACTACGGGCTCGGCCTGACGCACCGGGACGCCGCGCTCGCGGCTGATCTCGGGATCGGGTTGCCGGTGGTGGGTCCGCAGCTGCCGCCCGCGCTGGCCAAGGCCGTCGTCGGACGGGCCGCCGGGATGCTCGGGTTGCGGCTGCACGCGCTGGTGTTCGCGGTGGGGATGGGTGTGCCGTGCGCGGGGTTCGACTGGGAGGAGAAATCGCGGGCGTTCCTCGCCGAACGGGGTGGGACCGTGCTCGGTTCCGCCGCCGAGTGGGTGGACACAACGTTCGCGGGGGTACCCGCGTGATCGCGGTACGAGACCGGCTCCAACCGGTGCGGTGGACACGGGACAAGACCGTCGCAGTGGGAGCGGCGGTCGCGGGGCTGGCGCTGCTGCTGCGCGTGTGGGGACTGACGACGGCCAACGAGCTGTTCATCGACGAGGTCACCTACTCCCGGCTGGCCCTGTCGGTGAGCCGAGGCGAGTGGCCGAACCTCGCCGGGCAACCGTTCTACCTGCACCCGCCGCTCACGTTCTGGCTCAACGGCGCCATGATCGACCTGTTCGGCCTCTCACCCGACCCGACCGAGCTGGTCTATCAGCTGCGTTGGGTCAACGCGCTGCTCGGCGTCGCGATGGTCGCGCTCGGGTACGCGCTGCTGGTGCGCACGACCTCGCCGGGCGTGGCGGTTGCGGGCGCGGTGGTACTGGCCGCCGACCCGTTCGTGCTGCGCATCGACAGCCGGGTCATGTTGGAGACGCCCGCGTTCGCGCTGATCCTCGCCGGTTGGCTCTGTCTGCTGGTGGGGCTGGAACGGCGGCGGTGGCTGCTCGGGGTGGGTGGGGTGCTGCTGGGATTGGCGGTGTTGAGCAAGGACGTGGCGGCGGTGCCCGCGTTGCTGCCGGTTCTGCTCGCGGTCCTGTGGCGGAAGACGATCCCGGTCCGTCAGGCGGGGATCATCGTCGGCGCCGCCGTACTGCCCTACTTCGGTTATGTCCTGGCTCTGACTATCGCGGGACGGCTGCCGGGCTGGTGGCACCACAAGATCGGCGGCCTGCGGCGGATGGCGGGTCTGGACCAGGTCTCCGGGTTCAACGCGGCACACTCACCGGGACTGATGGAGACCCTGCTGAGCCAACTGTCCCGATTCGGCACCTCGTATGTGCTGCTCGGGCTCGCGGTCCCGGCCGGTCTGTTGGCGTTGCGGTCCGCGCGGGTCGATCGTCGGCTGATCGGACTCGTCGCGTCGGTGATGGGGTTCCTGGGTCTGTTCGCGCTGGCGTTCGGC
The DNA here is from genome assembly GCF_000374445.1 of Actinokineospora enzanensis DSM 44649. Taxonomy (GTDB): domain Bacteria; phylum Actinomycetota; class Actinomycetes; order Mycobacteriales; family Pseudonocardiaceae; genus Actinokineospora; species Actinokineospora enzanensis. Next base: position 63,334 of record NZ_KB894413.1, read on the forward strand.
ACGCTGGAGGAACAGATGGGCTACTTCGTCGTCGTGCCGGGCGTGTTGGCGTCGGGGATCGTCTATGTGGAACTGCCGGTGCGGTTGACGCGGTGGCGTCCCGCCGTGAGTGGGGCGGCCGCGCTGCTGCTCGTGGGCGGGTTGTCGTTCGCGATCCACGCGCGCGGGGTGACCGACAACGGCTACCAGCGTGCTCGCGAGTTCCTGGACACGCAGGTCCCGCACGGCTCCCGCGTCGGACTGACCACACCGACCGCACAGTTCGCACTGCACTCGGGAGAGGGGAACAACCTGCGCGTGGGCACGTGGACATCCCTGGGCGCGTTGCACAAGTTCTGCGCCGATTACGTACTCACGCAAAGCCGCCCGCTCAGTCTCGGTTACGGCTACGCCTCTCCCGACCTGCTGCCCTGGCTCGACGCGCACGCCGAACGGGTATTCACCGCCACCGGGCCGAGCGGCGGCGACACGGTGGTGTGGAAGCTGGACCCCGCAGAGCTGGACAGGGCGGTGCGAGCCGGTCAGCTGATCCCGGAGGTCGTGGCGCCCTGAACCTGCCGCAGGAAGTCCTCTATCCGCCGCTCGCGCGCGAACCCGGGCCGGTAGTGGGCACGGTCCAACGGGATCACCTTGTCGCCGACGGTGATCGCCGGGTAACGGTAGACAGCGCGTCCGAACGGGGCGCGCGCGTCGAGGCGTTCGACCCCGGAGATCTCGCCGAGCGCGACCGTCCGCAACCCGAGCACGGTCCGGATGCCGATACGGCCGTCGCGGATGAAGCAGTACGGGAACAGGGCCTGGTAACCGGTCGCGGCGGCGGTGACGACGGCGGCGGCCGCGAACGCCACCCGGTCCAGGCCGCTGCCCGGTGTCCACAGGAGAACGACGAGCGCGCACCCGAGCACGCACGCGGCCGCCGTCCACAACAGTGCCACCCGTTCGATCGGGTGGCGGTAGAGAGCGCCGGGTCTCACGCGCGGGCGGTGATCTGCTGGATCGCCCACCCGTTGCCGTCCGGGTCGGTGAAAAACGCGAAACCCGCGTTGTTCAGGTCGTCGTCGTCGGTCGCGACGCGCATGCCCTCGGGACTGGCGAACTGGACCTCGCTGATCTCCACACCGCGCTCGGCCAGCTGGGCGCGCGCCGCACGCACGTCGTTCACCACGAGCTGCAACCCGCTCAGTGAGCCGGGCCGCATCTGCTCGGCGTTCGAGCCGATCACGATCGAGCAGCCCGACCCGGGCGGGGTGAGCTGGACGTACCGGGCAGGCCCCGCCTGCACGTCGTGGTCGAGGTGGAAGCCCAGCTTCTCCGCGTAGAACCCGATCGCGGCGTCCACGTCGCCGACCGGCACCGCGACGACCTCAAGCGTCCACTGCATGACAGTCCTCCCACCGTTCGCCTGAACGGTGGCAAGCATCGCACTGCATTTTTTCTCCCACCACCCGCCCCCACATCCCCGCCCGGCATCGTCCCCGGCTCGGCGGGTGACGCCGGTACGGCGCGGGACCGGTGCGCCGGATGGCACCGCTACAGCGCCTTCAGCTCCTCGGTCACCTCGGACACCGAGGCCTTGGCGTCGCCGAAGAGCATGCTGGTCTTGGGGTCGAAGTAGAGGGCGTTGTCCACGCCCGCGAAGCCCGGCGCCATGCCGCGCTTGAGCACGATCACCGAGCGGCTCTCGTCCACGTTGAGGATCGGCATGCCGTAGATGGGCGAGGCGGGGTCGGTGCGCGCGGCCGGGTTGGTGACGTCGTTGGCGCCGATGACCATGGCCACGTCGGTGCGGCCGAACTCGCGGTTGATGTCCTCCATCTCCTTCAGCCGCTCGTAGGGCACGTCGGCCTCGGCCAGCAGCACGTTCATGTGGCCGGGCATGCGGCCCGCGACCGGGTGGATGGCGTAGTAGACCGCGACGCCGCGCGACTCCAGCAGGTCGGCCAGCTCGCGCACGGCGTGCTGGGCCTGGGCGACGGCCATGCCGTAGCCGGGCACGATGATCACCTGGTTGGCGTAGGCCATCTGCACGGCCGCGTCCGCCGCGCTGGTCCGCCGCACCGACCGGTCGCCCGCGTCGACCGCCGTGCTGCCGCCGCCACCGCCGAACCCGCCCGCGACGATGGCCGGGATGGACCGGTTCATCGCCTTGGCCATCAGGTTGGTGAGGATCGAGCCGGACGCGCCGACGATCATGCCCGCGACGATCAGCGCGGTGTTGTCCAAGGCCAGGCCCATGGCCGCCGCGCTGAGCCCGGTCAACGCGTTGAGCAGCGAGATGACCACCGGCATGTCCGCGCCGCCGATGGGCAGCACGACCAGCACGCCGAGCGCGGCCGCGGCCAACAGCAGACCGATGATCAGCAGCTCGGACCCGTTGCCGGTGAGCACGGCGGCCGCGCAGGCCAGGGCGATCAGCAGGATCAGCAGGTTGAGCGGCTGCTGGAGCCTGCCGACGCCGACCGGGCGGCCGGTGATGAGCTCCTGCAGCTTGCCGTAGGCGACCAGCGAGCCCCAGAACGACACCGAGCCGACGATCGCGGAGAACAGGCTGGCGACCGCCACGTGCGCGGGCTCGCCTGCGAACCCGGCGCTCTCCCGGAACTCCACCCAGGCGATCAGCGCGACCGCGCCGCCGCCGACACCGTTGAACAGCGCCACCATCTGCGGCATCGCGGTCATCTTGACCTGCTTGGCGGACGGCACGCCCACCGCGGTGCCGATCCCGACGCCGAGCAGGATCAGCCACCAGTTGCCCAGGCCCGGGGTCAGCAGGGTCGCGACCACGGCGACGCCCATGCCCGCGGCGGCGATCCAGTTGCCGCGCACCGCGGTGCGCGGGCCGGTGAGGCCCATCAGGCCGTAGATGAACAGCGCGAACGCGATGATGTAGAGCAGCTGGATGAGGACCTCGCGGCTCATCGGCCGCCCCCGTCCCGCTCGCCCTTGGCCGTCTTGTTCTTGAACATGCCCAGCATGCGGTCGGTGACCAGGAACCCGCCGACGACGTTGATCGTGCCGAACGCGATCGCGATCACCAGCAGGACCTTGTCCAGCACGGTCTCGGCGCCCAGGCCCGCCACCACCAGGCCGCCGAGCAGCACGATGCCGTGGATGGCGTTGGTGCCCGACATCAGCGGGGTGTGCAGGGTGTTGGGCACCTTGGAGATCACCGCGAAGCCCACGAAACCGGCGAGCACGAGCACGGCCAGGTTCTGCACCATCTAGTCCTCCTCCCGGGTCACGCAGGTGCCCGCGACGACCTCGTCGGCGAAGTCCACGGCGAGCGCGCCGTCGGTGTCCACGATCAGCTCCAGCAGCGCCTGCACGTTGCGCGCGTACAGCTCGCTGGCGTGCTCGGGCATGGTGGCGGGCAGGTTCACCGGGGCGACCAGGGTGACCTGGCGCTCGACCACGACCGCCCCGGCCTTCGACAGCTCGCAGTTGCCGCCGGACTCGCCCGCGAGGTCGACCACGACGCTGCCCGCGCGCATGCCCTCGACCGCGTCGGCGGTGACCAGGGTGGGCGCGCGCCTGCCGGGCACCTGCGCGGTGGTGATCACCGCGTCGAACCCGGTGATCGCCTTGCCCAGCTGCCGCTGCTGCTCCTCGCGTTCGGCGTCGGTGAGCACGCGGGCGTAGCCGCCCCTGCCCGCCGCCTCGATGCCCAGGTCCAGCCACTGCGCGCCGACCGAGCGCACCTGGTCGGCCACCTCCGGCCGCACGTCGTAGCCGGTGGTGTGCGCGCCGAGCCTGCGCGCGGTCGCCAGCGCCTGCAGCCCGGCCACGCCGACGCCGAGCACCAGCACCTTCGCGGGTGGGACGGTGCCCGCCGCGGTGGTGAGCATCGGGAAGAACCGGGTGAGATGCTCGGCGGCGAGCATGGCGGCCCGATAGCCCGCGACGGTCGCCTGTGAGGACAGCGCGTCCATGGACTGGGCGCGGGAGATCCGCGGCACGGACTCCATCGCGAAACCGGTGACCCGGCGGGCTTTCAGCGCCACCACCCGACCGGGGTCGGCGAGCGGGGACAGGAAGCCGATGAGCACGGCGCCGGGTCTGAGCCTGCCCACCTCGTCGTCGGTCGGCGGGGCGACCTTGACCAGGACGTCGGCGGCCCACGGGTCGCCCAGCGTCGCTCCGGAATGGACATACGCGTCGTCGGGGATGAGCGCGGCCGCGCCCGCACCGGGCTCGACCACGACGGACAGGTTCCGGGCGCGCAGCCGCTCGACCACCTTCGGCACGAGCGCGACCCGCCGCTCGCCCGCGGCGGATTCCCTCGGGACGCCCACACTGGTGTTGGCGGTCACAGTACAGTTGTACCATTTACCACCCGTCCACACCCGCGGTCACAGTTGCCAATCTCCGGACGGCCGTCCGGGGCGCCCCTCGTGGGCCGATCGGACGAGCCCGGTCGCGCGGCGGGGCGGTACCGTCGGGTCTCGGGCCGTTCCACCGACGGGGGCAGTCATGGGCAACGACTTCGAGACCGCGCGGGACACCATCACCGAGGCGACCTCGGCGGCGGGTGACCACCTCGGCCGGATCGTGATGATCGTGGCGGGCGCGGTCCGCGACATCGCCACCGAGATCGGCGACTGGGCGGGCGAGGTGGTCGACCTGGCCGACAAGTCCCGGCGCGCGGCGGCCGACCACGAGCCCGCCGCCCCGGACACGGACGCGTAGCCACCCGATCGGGTCGATCATCCACTGTGGACGCGCGGGGCCGGTCGCACGCTGCCAGGCTGCTAGCCGCCTGAAACCCGTCAGGCTGGAACAGAAGCAGGATCTCGCATGCGCAACACGCTCTTCCGGATCGGCGCCGGTCTCGGCCTGATCGCCGCCGCCCTGGGTGTCACCGCCACGTCCGCGGCCGCCGAGAGCACGGACAGCATCGTGCCCGACCTGACCATCAACGTGATCAACGCCGACTCGGTGAACGTGGCCAGCCCGCTGCTCGACCTGGTGGGCGACAGCCCGCAGTGACCGACCGGGAAACGCCGGGCCGATTCTCGGCCCGGCGTTTTTCGTGATCACCGCGGGCACGATGGAGGGTCCTCCGTTCGTGGGCATGGCGAGGCGCCGTTTCCCCGCACAGCAGCCGTTTTTCCTCCCCCGATCGGGTTGGACCCGCAGCGCAAGGTCCGAATGAGGGAAAGTTCCCGCCCCGGACGAGGACCACCCCAATGTGGACTCGCGGGGTGGGTGATCACTCTGGAACGCTCGTCACTGTCCAAAACGGTCAGTCCAACTAGGAGCATCACGTAATGCGCAAAGCCGCTCTCCGTATCGGTTTCCTGGCTACTGCCACCGCGATGGCGCTGGGCTTCTCGGCCCCGTCGGCGTCCGCGGAAACCACGGACCTGCCCACCTCCGTGGTGATCAGCGCCCTGGTCGACGCGGGCGTGGAACCGGGCTCCATCTCCGGCGACCTGCTCGACGACCTGACCGACGGCGACCTCGCCGACCTGCACGCCGCCATCGCGGTCGCGCAGAACCTGGCGGACGACCTGGACATCGACCTGGGCGACGCGCTGAACATCATGGCCGACGACAGCCACGACGGCCTGCTCAACCTGAACATCGACCTCGACGACCTGCTGGACGACCTGGGCATCCACATCGACCTGGGCGGCCACGACGGCCTGCTGAACATCGGCGGCGGCCACGGCCTCCTCGGCCTGGGCGGCGACGGCGGCCTGCTCAACATCGGCGGCGGCCACGGCCTGCTGGGCGACCTGGACATCGACGCCCTGATCGACCTGGACATCCGCAGCCACGACGACACCACCACGACGACCGCGGACGCGGGCGCCAACGCCGCCACCGCGCCTGCCGACACCACCGCCCCGGCGGGCATCACCACCCCGTCCGCGGACGTCACCAGCGACACCAACGCCACGGCCACCGCGCCGTCCGACACCACCACCCCGGACCTCGGCACCGTGACCGACACGGCCACGAACGTCGCGGCCAACGCGGCGGCGGACACCAACGCGGTCGTCGGCGACGTGACCAACGCGGCCGGGATGACCTCGGGCAACACCGAGACCGCGAGCAAGTAAGCCAGACCTCGAAGATGGGCCACCGACTTCCGGTCGGTGGCCCATCTTCTTGTGCGCCAACAGGATCGCGCGGGATGGCCGCGTCTCTCGGCACGGGAGAACAGGTGCGCCAGGACGATGTCCCGGCGGCGACCCGGTTTCCGCTTCGGCGCCTGCCGCCGGGATGAGATGTGGACAACCTGTCCGGGGATCCCCCGAGATTCCACGCTACCGAAGTGCGCCAGGCTGCGGAACCGGCTTGCCCCGGCCGGTGGATGGATCGGGGGCATTGTGGATGACTCGCCGGGGTCCCCCGAGTTCCATTCTACCGGTCGGAGCTGGGAAATCGGGGCGGCGGATCTTGGCTGTGGACAACCCGGGAAGGTCAGATCAACGACGGGACGTGGGCGTCGATCAGGTGCGGGCCGGGCTCGGCGAGAGCGCGGCTGAACTGTTCGGCCAGTTCCTCCGCAGTCCGGGCCCGGGTGGCCGGGACGCCCATGCCCTCGGCGATGGCGGCGAAGTCGAGGTCGGGGTTGGCCAGGTCGAGCAGGGCGCGGGCACGGGGGCCCGCGGACTCGGCGCCGACGCGGGTGAGTTCCATGCGGAGGATGGCGTAGGCGCGGTTGTCGAGGATCACCGTGGTGACGTTCAGGTTCTCCCGGGCCATCGTCCACAGCGCGGAGATCGTGTACATGGCGCTGCCGTCGGACTGCAGGCAGATGACCGGGCGGTCGGGGCAGGCGATGGCGGCGCCGACCGCGACCGGGAGGCCCTGGCCGATGGCGCCGCCGGTGAGGGTGAGGACGTCGTGGCGGGGGGCGCCCGCGGTGGCCGTCGGGATCAGCACGCCGGAGGTGTTGGCCTCGTCGGAGATGATGGCGCCGTCCGGCAGCAGGGCGCCGATGACCTCGGTCCAGTTCTGCGGGGTGAGGTCGCCGCTGGGCAGGGTCGGGCGGGAGGGCTGTTGCAGCACGGGTTCCACGCCGTCGGCGACCAGGTCGGCGAGGCGTTCGAGGGCGTCCACCGCGTCGTCGCCCACCTCCGCCAGGGTGTGTGTGCGGCAGCCCGGGGGGACGAGGTCGCTCGGTTTGCCGGGGTAGGCGAAGAAGGACACCGGGGACTTCGCGCCGACCAGGACGAGGTGGCGGACGTCGGTGAGCTGCCACTGCACCTGTTCGGCCAGGTAGCCCAGCCGGTCGACGGCGGGCAGGCCCGCGCCGCGTTCGATGCGGGCGGGGAAGGTCTCGGCGAACAGGCGGGCGCCGGTGGCCGCGGCGATGCGGCTCGCGGCACGCAGTCCGCGTTCCCGGGTCGTGCCGGAACCCAGCAGCAGCACGGTGGACTCGCCGGAGCGCAGCACGCCCGCGACCGCGGCAGGCACCGAGTCGTCCACTGTGGACTTTGCGGGCGGCGACACCGGGGACGCGGGGACGCCGTCCGGGCCCCAGGAGACGTCCGCGGGCAGGACGAGGTTCGCGATGCCGCCTGCCGTCGCGGCGGCGACCGCGTCGGCCGCGTCGGTGCCGATCCTGGCCGGGTCGACGCAGGTGCGGCGCCAGCCCTCGGTCCAGCCGGTCAGCGCGTCGATATCGGACTCCAGCGGGGCGTCGAACCGCTTGTGCGACAGCGCGTGGTCGCCGATGACGTTGACGACCGGGGTGCGCGCGCGGCGGGCGTTGTGCAGGTTCGCCAAGCCGTTGGCCAGGCCGGGGCCCAGGTGCAGCAGCGTCGCGGCCGGTCGGTCGGTCATCCGCGCGTAGCCGTCGGCGGCGCCGGTGACGACGCCCTCGAACAGCGCCAGCACGCCGCGCATCCCGGGCACGTCGTCGAGTGCGGCGACGAAGTGCATCTCCGAGGTGCCCGGGTTGGCGAAGCAGACGTCCACGCCCGCGTCGACCAGGGTGCGCAGCAGGGCCTGTGCGCCGTTCATTCGCTTCCCTCCGGTTCGGCGTCGAACAGGACGCCGGGGTTGAGCACGCCCGCCGGGTCGAACGCGTGCTTGATCCGGCGCATCAGGGCGATCTTGGCTGGGTCCTCCAGTTCGAGGAAGTACTTCTTCTTCGCGTGCCCGACGCCGTGCTCGCCGGAGATCGCGCCGCCCAGTCGCAGGGCCGCGGCGAACAGCTCGCGCAGCACGGTCGCGCGGCGCTCGGCGTCCTTCTGGAACAGTGCCAGGTGGACGTTGCCGTCGCCCGCGTGGCCGCAGCCGACCAGGAAAGTCTCGTGCGCCTGGGCGATCGCGGTGGCGGCGGCCATGAACTCGGGCAGCGCGGCGCGCGGCAGCACGGTGTCGATCACGTCGTCGGCACCCGCGGCCTTGCCGGTGTTGAAGGCCTGCTCCCGCGCCTGGATCAGCCTGCGCGCGGACCCGCCGGGCAGCACGTAGGCGTCGACGGCGCCGAGCCCGGTCAGCAGCTCGCCCGCGGTCTCGATGTCGGCGGTGAGCCGGTCCTCGTCGCGGTTCTCCAGCATGACCACCAGGTAGGCCTGGGAGCTGTCGCGGACCTCGTCGGGGATGCCCAGCTGCAGGTCGGCGGTGTGCGTGATGGCGGCCATGGTCAGCGCGTCGATGTACTCCAGGATCAGCGGCGCGAGCCCGGAGCCGACGACCGTCGGCACGGCGGCGGCGACCGCGGTGACGTCGCGGAACGGCGCCAGCACGGTGGCGGTGTGCCGGATGCGCGGCTGGAGCTTCAGGGTGGCCTCGGTGACCAGGGCGAGCGTGCCCTCCGAGCCGATGATCAGCTGGGTGAGGTCGTAGCCGGTGCTGGCCTTGACGTACTTGCCGCCGGTGCGCAGCACCTCGCCGGTGGCCAGCACGGCTTCGAGGCCGAGCACGTTATGCCTGGTGACGCCGTGTTTGACCGCGCGCATGCCGCCCGCGTTGGTGGCGACGTTGCCGCCCAGGCTGCCGCTCAGCTCGCCCGGGTAGACGGGATAGACCAGGCCGACCTCGGCGGTGCGCTCGTCGAGCTCGCGCAGGGTGACGCCGGGCTGGACGACGGCCACGTGGTTCTCGGTGTCGATCTCCAGGATGGCGTTCATCCGCTCGAACGACACGACGATCCCGTCCGCGCGCGGCACGGCCGCCCCGGAGATCCCGGTGCCGGACCCGCGCGCGGTGACCGGCACGCCCTCCGCCGCGGCGAGCGTGAGCACCTCCGCGACCTCGGCGCTCGTCCTCGGTCGCACGACGTACGCGGGCCGGGTCAGCAGCCCGCCGATGGACTCGTCGTGCCCGTAGTCGTCGCCGATCTCGTCACCGGTGAGCACGTCGGTGATCCCGGCCAGCCGTCGCCCGAACTCCATGGCACCCCTTTCGCTGCGCCCACGATAGTGCGATTCGCGGATCAGAGCAGGCGTGCCGGGGACAGCTGTTCGCGCGGCACGTCGGTCGGCTCGCCCAGCACGATCCGCGCGGCGGTCTCGGCCAGAGCCGGGGCCATCTGGATGCCGTAGCCGCCCTGGCCCGCGAAGAAGCTGAACCCGGGATGCCCGGGAAGTTCACCCACCACGGGCGACCGGTCGGGGGCGAACGTGCGCAGCCCGGCCCACGCGGTGCGCACGGACCGCAGCCCGAGCGTGGTGGCGGCGTTGACCCGCTCCATCGCCAACGCGACATCGATGTCCTCGGGCTTGACGTCGCGCGGCTCGTCAGGGGTCTCGTCCGCCGGGGAGATCAGCACGCCAGGGCCTTCCGGCCGGAAGTAGAAGGTGTCGGCGACGTCGCCGACCACCGGCCAGTCCGGTTCGACCGGCGCCCCGACGGCGATCGCGATGGTCCGCCGCAGCGGCCGCAAGCCGAGCGTGGGCACACCCGCGAGCGCGGCGACCTTGTCGGTCCACGCCCCTGCGGCGGCGACGATGTGTCCGACACCGACGTCCTCGACACCGAGCGTGACCCGCCAGCCGCCGCCGTCGCGCCGGATCGCGGTGACGGGGGCGCCGACGCGGATCCCGCCCGTGGCGCGGAGGTCGCGGACGTAGCGCTGGTGCAGGCCCATGACGTCGATGTCCATCGTGCCCGTGCCCCGGGCGAGAGCGGGGAAGCGTTCGGGGAGAAGCACCGGACACAGCTCGCGCGCTTCCTGCGCGGTGATCACCTCCGCGGTCCCGGTGGCGACCACACCCGCGATCTCGTCCTCATCGCCGAGCCAGATCATGGACCGCGGCCGCAGCAGGTCACCGAACCGCTCACGACTCGCGATCGTAAGCGCCCGCACGACCGGACCGCCGAAACTGGGCAGATAGATGGCCGCGGACCGGCCCGTGGTGTGCCGGGCCAGCTCCGGCTCGGCCTCGACCAGCAACACGGACCGACGCGGCGCGAGCTCCGCCGCGATCGACACACCGGCGATCCCGCCGCCGACCACCAGCACATCCCAACTCATGACGCCAGCTTGCCACGGCCGCCGATCCCCCGGACCACACGAACTCCGCTCCGCTTGCCGCCGCGACGCAGCCCCCGCCGAGCTGCTGATTGTCGAGCATGGAAGGCGTAGTGCACTTCTCGGGGAGTGCGGTATCACCGACAATAGGTTCCCGCGCAAGCGGCATGTTCGTGGGAGAGACCTCAAGGCGCCTGCCGGGCTGCCCGAGTCCTGGGACGACCGGCAGGCCGCCGACCCCGCCGAGGTGTCCGGGGTGCGGCGTCGGCGGGACCGGTGCGCCATCCCCGACACGGTGCGGCATCGGGAGAAGTGGCGATTGGCGCTGGACATGTTCGACGAACTCGCCGGCTGGGTCTGTCCGCGCGGCCGGTGGTCGCGGACGCCGGCTACGGCGACGCCGCCGGGTTCCGGCAGGGGCTCACCGACCGCGGACTGACCTATGTGTTGGCAGTCAGGCCGACAGCCACCACCCACTCGGCCGCCACGCAACCGGTCGCGGGTGCGGGCGACGCCCCGGCCGAGACGGCGACGTGGGCGGTTCCGGTGCGGTGTGGGTGACCGAGGATTCTCGCGGGCCCGGCACCCTCCGGCTCCGGAGCACGGGTCGTGTTCAGCAAATGATGATGAGGCTGGTGAGGGCGGTGCAGGAGGCGATGCCGGTGTCGTTGGCGGGGTTGGGGTCGGTGGGGGTGCTGGTGGTTCGGATGGCGGTGGCGTCAAGGGCCAGATTGACGGTGAGGGCGCCGAAGGTGGCTCGCAGGGTGTGTGTCGCGGTGGCGCCGTTGGGCAGGGTGGTGACGGGGCAGGTCGCGGTGCGGGTGGTGGGGGTGTAGGTGCAGGTGGTGGAGGTCGCCCCGGTGGCGGCCGTCGGCAGGGTGAGGGTGACCGTGCCCGTCGTGGCGGTGTCCGGGCCGGTGTTGGTGACCGTCAGGGTGTAGTCGATGGCGGTGCTGAGCAGGGGCGCGGTGGCGCGGAGGTCGACGGCGAGGTCGGCGGCGGGTGGTCCCTGGATGGCGGTGCCGGTGGCGTCGCCCGCGTCGATGGCGGTGATGCCGGACAGGGGTGTGGCGCAGGGGGCGGTGCCGCCGGGGGCGCATGCCTGGACCGGCACGGTGCGTTCGGTGGTCGTGCCGTCGCCGAGTTGACCGTGGTTGTTCGCGCCCCAGGCGTGGACGACTCCGCCGATCAGGGCGAGGGAGTGGTCGCCGCGTTCGCCCGCGGCGATGGCGGAGACGCCGGACAGGGGTGAGGCGCACGGCGCGGTGGCGCCCGCGGCGCAGGTGCGTACCGGGGTGTTGCGGTCGGTGGTGGTGCCATCGCCGAGTTGACCGTGGAGGTTGTCGCCCCAGGCGTGCGTGACACCGCCCACGAGGGCTAGTGAGTGGTCCTGTCCCGCGGCGACGGCGGTGGCGCCGGTCAGGAACGAGGTGCAGGGCGCGGTGGTGCCGACGGCGCACACCCGGGTGGGTACGCCGCTGTCGGTGCCGCGGTCGTCGTTGCCGAGTTGGCCGTCGGCGTTGTCGCCCCAGGCGTGCGCGGTGCCGCCCGCGACGGCCAGGACGTGGTCTTCTCCGGCGGCGATGGCGGTGACCCCGGACAGGAACGACGTGCACGGCGCGGTTGTCCCGGCAGCGCAGACCCGGACCGGTGTCGAGCTGTCGGTGGGTGCGTTGCCGTTGCCGAGTTGACTGTCGCTGTTGTCGCCCCAGGCGTGCGCGACGCCGCCACTGATGGCCAGCGAGTCGAAGCCGCCCGCGGCGATGGCGGTGACGCCGGACAGGAACGAGGTGCACGGCGCGGTGGCGCCGGCGGCACAGACCCGCACGGGTACCGCGCTGTCTGTGGGTGCGTCGCCGTTGCCGAGTTGTCCCTGGTTGTTGTTGCCCCAGCTCACCACGGAGCCGTCGGACAGCAGCGCGAGGGAGTGGTCCTCCCCGGCGGCGATGGCGGTGACCCCGGACAGGAACGACGTGCAGGGCGCGGTCGCGCCGATGGCGCAGACCCGGACCGGTATGGCGCTGTCGGTGGTGGTGCCGTTGCCGAGCTGGGCTTGGGAGTTGTACCCCGACGCGACAACGGTGCCGTCGGACAGCAACCACAGGGTGTGCAGGGCACCCGCGGCGACCGCCGTCGCGTTTCCCAGTCCGGGGGAACACGGTGTGGTGGCCCCGGGGGCGCAGACCGGCACCGGGACACTCCTGTCGGTGGTGGTGCCGTCGCCGAGCTGACCGAGGCCGTTGCGGCCCCAGGCCAGCGCGGGCCCGGGCGGCACGGCCTGGGCCGCGGGCGCGACCACAGCGGCGCAGACCAGGCTCACCGCGGCGAGCAGGACCAATCCGCGAGTCTTCACAACCGTGCTACCCCATTCCGGATCGTCATTGATCGGACACCACCCTGATCGGGGTCAGAGGCCGAGGAACTGCCAGGTCGAGGGGCCCTGGAGTCGGGTCAGACCGCCGGGAGCGAAGCAGGCGCCAAGGGTCTCGGCGGTGACGGTCAGCACCTGGGTGACCGTGGCGCCCGCGAGGGTTCCCGAGGTGACCGGGCCGGTGGTGACCACGACCAGGACACCGTCGGTCTGGGTGGGGTGGCTGGTCCACTGCCACTCGCTGGTGGAGGCGTTGTTGTTCCAGTGCAGCGTTTCGCTACCGGTGCCCTCGTCCAACAACGCCAGGCACGACCGTTCGGTGGTGCCTGAGAACGGGGAGGTGAACGAATGCAGGCCCGGGTGGGTAAGGCTGGTGCAGGCTGTCGCTTCCTCCAGCCCGCTGACGGCGACCGACTGGGGAGTGAGCGTCAACCCGGGGGTGAAGTCGACCTCGATCTCGCCGACACAGGTCACCAGCGCGGGGGTGGCCTGCGCGGGGACCGGGACGAGCAGTACCGACAGGCACAGCGCCACCGCGGTCACCGGGATGAGCTTGAGCAGTCGGCGGATCATCATCGTGTCCGCCTCCGCGAAAGGCGCAATATGTCCACTGTGGATTTATCAGTGCGTCGCACGGGTTCTCCCGAGGAGGAGGCGACAGAGGCAAGAGCAGCCTGACCGTCGGTCGGACCCGGTTCAATCACCCATCACGGTGGCAAGCCCACTCATCAAGGTGACCTTGGCCGTCACCGAAAGCCCGCACCCGGCCGCGTGTCCGACACCACGGTCACGCGTCACCGAACCACATCGGCCACAGTGGACACCTGGAGCCTGGTACGCCGAGCGGCCGGAACAACCCGGATGGCGGTGAGTCGACCACTCGACCGGCGGCGTGTCCCAGCGCGGAGAGCCCGTAGCGTCAGGCCACATGATCACCGCGACACCGCGGGCGGCCGATTTCCCTGAAAGGGGTCCACAGTGAGCGGCCTGCACGTGTTCAAGGCGGGCAAGATCGTCTGCACCTGGATCGGCCCCGCCGACGAGAACCGAGTCGTGGCGCTCGTGACGCCCCACCTCTGGTGCCTCGACACCGGGAACAACCCGGGAAGGATGTGGACAACCGCCGTCACGGGCGCCAGGACGGGTCGCGGCCGCTGGTGGCGAGGGCGTGGTCGAGTGGGGAGGCCGGGTCGGGGATGGTGATCTCGGGGCCGAAGTAGCCGTACTCGCGGGCCTGGTCGGCCAGGGCGAGGGTGCCCTGGTGGGCGGTCTCGGCGATGTCGGGGTCGATGTCGAAGGGGTGGCCGGTGGCCTTGGCGAGGTCCCAGCCGTGCAGGACGAGCTCGGCGAGGAGCATGTCGTGCAGGTTCCGGGCGGGGGTGGGGTCGCCCATCATGACCGTGTCGCCGTCGAGGCCGCCGGGGGCGTCCCAGGCCTGGGCGGCGCGGGTGGCGGTGTCGATGAAGCGGGTCGGCCAGTCGGTGGTGTGGTCGTTCGCCTCGTCCTCGGTGCCGTCGTCGGGCGGCGGGGTGCGCGTGGCGGTGCGTTCGGCGACGATTCCGCTCCACAGCGTGAGGTGGTTGGCGAGTTTCTGGACAGTCCACTCGGGACAGGGGGTGGGCAGGTCGAACTGGTCCCTGGTCACGGCGCGGGCGAGCTCGGCCACGCGTTCGGTGGCTCGGGTGATCTGGCTCTTCTCCATGCCCGGCACCGTAGGCGGCGGGCGGGCGCGGGTTCTTGAAGAAACGCGACGCTGTCGGTGGGCGGGGTTACCGTGGGGTGTGGCGACCAGGGGCGTGCTGGACGAGCGGACCGCGCGGACGAAGTTCCGGCTGCGGACGCTGCCGCCCGCGCCCGAGTTGGCGCCGTTCGTGGAGTACCACTGGATCGTGTCCTGGGACCTGGACGAGCCCTACGAGCAGCGGGTCGTGCCGCACCCGAACGTGCACCTGGTGTTCGCGCCCGAGGGAGCGATGGTGCACGGGGTGATGCGCGGGTTGTTCACGCGGCGGCTGGTCGGGCGGGAGCAGGTGCTGGGGGTGCGGTTCCACCCGGGCGGGTTCCGGCCGTGGCTGGGGCGTCGGGTCGCGGACATCACCGATCGGACACTGTCGGTCACGGATCTGTTCGGGGTCGCGGGCACCGAGAAGCCGATCGGGGACGCGCCGGACGACGCGGCGATGGTGGCCGAGGCCGAGGCGGTGCTGCTGCCCAGGCTGCCCGCCGTCGATCCCGTGATCGAGCAGGTGCGCGGGCTGGTCGGGTCGATCGTCGACGACTTGGCGCTGACCCGGGTCGACCAGCTGGCGCGCGCGTCGGGGCTGACCGTGCGTTCGGTGCAGCGGCTGTTCAGCGAGTATGTGGGCGTCGGCCCGAAGTGGGTCATCCGCCGCCACCGGCTGCACGAGGCCGCCCTGCGCGCCGACGAGGGCGGGCCGGTCGACTGGGCGGGTCTGGCCGCCGACCTGGGGTTTGCCGACCAGGCGCACTTCACCCGGGAGTTCACCGCGACCGTGGGCACCTCGCCCGCGCGCTATCTGGCGGGCGGAAACCCGGTGGGGGCCGACGGCGCCGGTCGCTAGGTTGCGGCTATGAGCGAGTACGAACTGGACGACGACCCGGCCCGGATCGACAACGACGTGGTGTGGGAGTTCCTGTCGACCGAGGCCTACTGGGGCAGGCAGCGCACGCGGGCGAACGTGGACGAACAGGTCGCGGCGGCGTGGCGGGTGGTCGGTGCCTACGACCGGGCGACGGGCGCGCAGGTGGGGTTCGCGCGGGCGGTGTCGGACGGGGTGTCGTTCGCGTACCTGGCCGACGTGTTCGTGGTGCGTGCCGCACGCGGGCAGGGGCTGGGCAAGGCGCTGGTGCGGAAGATGGTCGACGACGGGCCGGGCGCCGGGTTCCGGTGGCTGCTCAACACCAAGGACGCGCAGGGGCTGTATCGGTCGTTCGGGTTCACCGAGCCGGCGCAGCCCGCGATGGAGCGCCTGCCGCGAGTGTGACCCAGGCGACGGATGAGGGCGGTGGCCGCCGGGCGTTGACGTGTGTGTGGAGCATGTCGACGCGGTGGTGATCGGGGCCGGGCAGGCAGGACTGTCGGCGGCGTACTTCCTGCGCCGGACCGGCCTGGGGTTCGTGGTGCTCGACGCCAACCCGGGCCCCGGCGGCGCGTGGCGGCACCGCTGGCCGTCGCTGCGGTTGGGGAAGGTGCACGGCATCCACGACCTGCCCGGCATGCACCTGCCGCACGCCGACGCGACCCGGCCCGCGTCGGAGGTGGTGGCGGAGTACTTCGGCGCGTACGAGCACGAGTTCGCGCTGCCGGTGCTGCGGCCGGTGACGGTGCGTGCGGTGCGGGACGCGGGCGGTGAGCTGCTGGTCGAGACCGATCGTGGGGAGTGGACGACGCGGGCGCTGGTGAACGCGACCGGGACGTGGGACAAGCCGTTCCGGCCGCACTACCCGGGTCGGTTCGATGGTCGTCAGCTGCACACGGCCGACTATCGCGGGCCGGAGGAGCTCGCCGGTCTGCGGGTGATCGTGGTGGGCGGGGGAACGTCGGCGGTACAGGCGTTGATGGAGATCGCGGAGGTCGCGACCGCGACGACCTGGGTCACGCGCAGGCCGCCGGAATGGCACGCGGGCCCGTTCACGGCGGAACACGGCCGCGCGGCGGTGGCGAAGGTGGACGAGGCGGTGCGCGCCGGGCGGGTCCCGGCGAGCGTGGTGAGCGTGACCGGGCTCGGGCTGACGCCGGAGGTGCTGGACGCTCGGGCGCGTGGTGTGCTCGACCGCCACGCGATGTTCGAGCGGCTCGTTCCCGAGGGGGCGGTCTGGGCTGATGGTCACGTGGTGGAGGCGGACGTGATCCTGTGGGCGACCGGGTTTCGGCACGCTCTCGATCACCTGGCGCCGCTGCGTCTTCGTGAGCCGGGTGGGGGAATCGTCATGGACGGGACGCGGGTCGTGGCCGATCCGCGCGTTCACCTGGTCGGCTACGGGCCGTCCGCCAGCACTATCGGCGCCAATCGCGCGGGGCGTGCGGCGGCGGTGGCCGTGCGCGACCTGCTGACGGAGTCGATCGTCGCTTAAGGACAGTGGAGTGTGGATCCCCCGAATTCCCAGTCTAGTGGGGAGGGTGCGGGTTCGGGGCGTAGTCGATCTTGTCTGTGGACGACCCGCCGCACGGGGTTGACAACGCGAGCAGGCCGCCGTGTTCTTGATCGGCCGGACTGTCGTTCCCCCATGGGAGAATGCGGATTCGGGGGATCCACGCGCGACAGTCCATAAGGGACTCAACGGTCAGGGGGGTAGGGGTCCAGGTCGGGGCGTTTGGGGGTGCGGTCATCGCCGGAGGAGCGGCCGGTCAGGCGGCGGCCCAGCCAGGGGCCCGCGTGGGTGCGGGCCCAGTGGAGGTCGGCGCGGGCCCGGGTCCGCCAGTCGGCGGAGGTGGCGGGAAGGGATTCGTCCCAGTCGAACTCGGGTGGGTGGCCGAGGGCGCGGAGGGTGGCCTCGGCGACGCGGCGGTGGCCGTCGGCGTTGAGGTGGATGCGGTCGTCGGCCCAGAGGGTGGGCGAGTCGAAGGCGTGGGTGGAGAACAGGTCCACCACGATCGCGTCGTGTTCGGCGGCCAGGTCGTCCACCAGGGCGATCAGCCGGTTGATCCGGGGCAGGATGCGGGAGCTGCCGCGCATGCGCCTGCTCGGGTCGATGGCGCGGAACAACACCACCCGGCCCGCGGCGGCGGACAGGGTGCGCACGGCATAGGTGACGCGGGCCGTGACGGCGGCCATGTCACAGCTGGGACGCATGACGTCGTTCAGGCCGCCCGCGAAGGTGACCAGGTCGGGGCGCATGGACGCGGCCCGGTCCAGTTGCTCGTCCACGATCTGGCGGACCAGTTTGCCGCGCACCGCCAGGTTGGCGTAGCGGAAACCCGGGGTGTCGGCGGCCAGGCGGGCGGCGACGAGGTCCGCCCAGCCGCGGCAGGTGCCGTCGGGGCGGAAGTCGGACATGCCCTCGGTGAAGGAGTCGCCGATCGCGACCATGCTCGTGTACGCGTTCATCTCGCGGCCATGCTAATGCCCTGGCCCGACCACGACGCGCCTGGCCGCGCGGCCGGGACGAACGCGGCCGCGGACCGGACCGGCACCGTCCACTCACTCGACGACGAACTCCTGCTCCCACACCGCCGAGATGCCGACGAACTCCCGGAACCTCAACCGCAGGACGTACCGTCCGGATGGGATGGTCACCGCACCGCAGAGCAATGCGAATATCGGCGTCATCCCACTGATGGAGACTTGATCGAGGTCGGCGAACACCTGTCCGTCGTCGTCGCGCAAGGTCGCGGTGAGCCTGCCCCGGAAATCGTGGGATCTCAGCCATTCGCCATCACGGAGCGTCAGAGCAGGTGCGCGGTCCACCAGTACGGCCAGGGAGAGCAGGCCCGTGGCCTCGGTCAGGCCGCAATTCCAGACCGTGACACCGTCCTCGTCCAGCACCCAACCGGGTACAACCAGCTGTCGCAACGATTTCGACATCATACAGTTGGACTATACATGCCGGACCCCGACCTCACACCGGAACCCTATAAAGTACACCCAACAGCGACGCGAGAACTTTCGCCACTGGCATGCTGCCCTTCAATTTCAGAAAAGTAGAAGATCTCCCAACCGCTGTTCAAGTTGTTTGTACACCTTATCGATACCCCATCAACGTAGGGCTGAGCAGAAACACCGGAGCGGGTTACACTACCTCCCAGCTTGCTCAAAGTCCCAACATAGTCCTCCACGCCAACCTGCAGGTGTAGGAAACCGGCTGTGTACACATCACCTTGACCCCATAATGCACAGCCGTCCCGCCGAGCACGCCCACAATCGACGGCAAGACGAAGTATGCATCACACCGACCCGCAACTCCGTCCCGCTGAAAGTAAATCGAATACAGATATTTTGCCCCATCAGGCGGAGCGGGTGACCGTTCAGCAGGTGCCTGCGACCCGATCACAACAGATGCGAAACATGCCGCCATGGCCACGACACCGAGCCGAATACGCGAATTCAAAGTTCATCCCCCGCCGAGTAAGATTCGAGACCCCACAGTGAATAGTCCCCGATGTCGACCATGAAAAGAAGTGAGCACGCAGACCAATCTCATGGTCCGGCCGCACCCGTACTTTCGCACGGGGCCGATCCGGCCGGTGTCAGCAGCGAGGGGACAACTTTCGTTGTGGACGTGAGCATCCGAAAGATGCCGATACCCGGGCGGGCGTCCTGGATCCGGGCGCGCGGTGGGTACCGTGCGTACGTGCGGGAGCCACTGTGGCGGACCTGGCGACAGGCCGTCTTCTACCTGTTGCCGGTCGGGCTCGTGGTCACGGTGTGCGTGCTGACCATGTACCAGGACACGATCCCGCGCGGCCCGTTGCAGTGGGTCGACATGGTGCTGCAGGTCTCGTTGGTCGCGGGTCTGGTGGTGCGCAAGTGGTTCCCGGTCCGGCTGATGCTGGCCACCATCGGCCTGAGCGTGCTCTACCTGGCGCTGATGCTCGTCGCGCACGGCGTGTGGAACCCGGGGTTCGCGCCGAACGACCCGTGGATGACGATCGCCACCCCGATCTACGCCTACAGCACGGTGCTCTACGCCGGGCCGCTCATCGGGCCCGTGCTGGTCGCGGTGCAGGCCCTGCTCGTGGTTCGGCCGTGGGACAGCTCGGCCGAGCTGGTGCTGGGCACCGTGCTGCTGGTGGTGCTGCCCGCGCTGATCGGCCTCTACATCCGCACGCACCGGGGACTGGTGCAGGCGCTGACGGATCGCGCGGAGCGGGCCGAGCGGGAGCAGCACCTGCTGGCCGAGCAGGCGCGCGCCGACGAGCGGGTGCGGCTGGCCGAGGAGATGCACGACGTGGTCACCCACCGGGTCAGCCTGATGGTGCTGCACGCCGGGGCGCTGGCCGTGACCGGGCCCGACGACCACACCCGCACCGCCGCCGAGGGGCTGCGGGCGGCGGGCTGCGAGGCGCTCAACGAGCTGCGCGAGCTGGTGGGCGTGCTGCGCAACGACACCACCGACCGGCAGCCGCAGGAGACCGCCGACGAGCCCGCCGCGGTGCCCGACCTGACCACGCTGGTGGCCGAGTCGGAGTCGGTGGGGGTGCCGGTGGACCTGGTGCTGGAGGGCAACCCGGCGCTCACCTCGGCGGCGGTCGGGCGCACCGCGTACCGGGTGGTGCAGGAGTCGCTGACCAACATCCGCAAGCACGCGCCGGGCGCGCCGACCCGGGTGCACGTGCGCTACGGCGGCGACCGGGTACGGATCACCGTGCGCAACGCCGCGGCCACCCGGACCGTCGACAGTGGACTGTCCCGGACCGGGTCCGGGGTCGGGCTGGTCGGGCTGCGGCAGCGGGTGGAGCTGGTCGGCGGCACGCTCACGTCCGGTCCGCGCGCGGGGGGCGGCTTCGAGGTGGACGCCGTGCTGCCCGCCTACGTCCCGGTGGAGAGTTCCTAGATGCGGGTGATCCGAGTCGTCGTGGTCGACGACGAGCCGATGGTCTGCGCGCACCTGCGGACCATCCTGGGCTCGGCGCCGGACCTGGACGTGGTCGACACCGCCCAGGACGGGGCGGCCGCGGTGGAGGCCGTCGTGCGGCACCGGCCGCACGTGGTGCTGATGGACCTGCGGATGCCCGGGGTCGACGGGCTCACCGCGATCGAGCGGATCTCCCGGCTGCCCGAGCCGCCCGCGGTCGTCGCGCTGACCACCTTCGACGCCGACCAGTACGTGCTGCGGGCGCTGCGCGCGGGCGCGGCCGGGTTCCTGGTGAAGACGACCCCGCCGGAGGACCTGATCGGGCTGGTGCGGGTCGCCGCCGACGGGCACACCGTGCTCTCCCCCGCCGCGACCCGCAGGCTGGTGGCCGCGCAGGCGGGCGAGCAGGCCGCCAGGGAAGGCGCGCTGCGCCGCGTGCGCGAGCTGACCGAGCGCGAGACGGAGGTGCTGGCGGGCGTGGGCGAGGGCCTGTCCAACGCGCAGATCGCCGACCGGCTGGGGTTGAGCGAGGCGACCGTGAAGAGCTATGTGTCGCGGATGCTGTTCAAGCTCGACTGCTCGAACCGGACGCAGGCGGGGCTGCTCGCCTACCACGCTGGTCTCACTACGCGTTGATGTGCTGCTCATCGCCTGCTCCCTCGGGGTGGGGTGACCTTTCGCCATCCAGGTTCCGGGGCGGGTGGGTGTGTGGGGAAGGCGAGTGGCGGCCCTGTGGATGGATCGCGGGGTATGTGGATAACTCGGCGGGTGGGGTGGCGCGGGGGTGTGGCGGGAGTCGTCCACAGGGCGTTGAAGTCGTCCACAGCCGGGGCGGTGTGGCTATCCCTGCGCTGACCTGGGCGGATAGGCTCACGCGCGGGCCAGCCCCGGGTGGGAGGGGCTCTGCCCTCCGGGTGATGATCTTGGTGGATCTTGGCGTGGCAGGGGCAGGGCGCGGGGCGGTGAGGGGGTGTCCACGGGGCGTGGTTGTCGTCCACAGGTGGGCTTCGCGGCTGTTTGGGTTCTGAGCTGGGTGGATAGGTTCGTGTGGGGCCTGCTTGAGGTGGGGAGGGCCGTCGTCGTTTCCTTTGGGGGGTGTGATCTTGGGGGATGGGGCGCGCTGGGTCGGGGGGCTTGGTGCGGTGGCTGTGGCGGGTTCGGTGGGCGAGCACCTGGGAGTGGGGTTGTCAGCGGCTGTTCGGGGCTGGTTCGTGGGGGTGGGGGCGGGCTACGTTCCGGCGCATGAGGCGATCCCTTTTTCGAGTCGTGGCCGCGATCGTGGTCGGTGTGGTGGGGGCGGGTCTGTTTCCGGCGACGGCGGTGGCGCACGGTCCGACACCGGCCTGGCGGCTGGTTCCGACCGGGTCCGATGCACGGTTGCGGGGGCTGTCGGCTGTCAGTCAGCGGGTGGTGTGGGCCAGTGGTAGTGGGGGCACTGTGCTGCGCACGCTCGATGGTGGGCGGTCATGGGAGCGGACTTCCCCACCCGATACCGCGAGTCTGGAGCTGCGGGATATCGAGGCGTTCGACTCGCGGCACGCGGTGGTGATGTCGATCGGGCCCGGTGACCAGTCGCGGTTGTTCCGTACGAGTGATGGTGGGGTGCACTGGGTGGAGACCTACCGCAACAGTGAGCCTGCCGCGTTCTTCGACTGTCTGGCGTTCTTCGACGACCGGCACGGGTTGGTGCTCAGTGACCCCGTCGACGGCAAGTTCCGGGTGTTGTCCACGTCGGACGGTGGCCGGTCCTGGACTGTGCTGCCCGCCGACGGTATGCCTGCCGCGCTCGACGGGGAGTTCGCGTTTGCCGCCAGTGGGCAGTGCATCAGTGTGTCCGGTTCCCGTGACGCGTGGATCGCTACCGGTGGCGGGGCGCGCGCTCGCGTTCTGCACAGCGCAGATCGTGGGCGGACTTGGGCCGTTGCCGACACGGTGTTGGCGAGTAATCCGAGTGCGGGTGTGTTCGCGACCGCGTTCCGTGACTCGCGGCGGGGTATCGCGGTCGGGGGTGACTACGCGGTGCCGGACGGTGCTGTCGACGCGCTCGGTACGACGCGTGACGGTGGGCGTACCTGGCAGAAGCCGACCGACGCGCCGAAGGGCTACCGGTCGGGGGTGAGCTGGTATCCGCTCATCCCCAGCGCCGCGATCGCCGTGGGGCCGACCGGTAGTGACTACACGCTCGACGAGGGTAGGCACTGGCGGGCATTCGACGCGGGCAGCTTCGACACCGTCGACTGTGTGCGGGATGGGTCCTGCTGGGCGGCCGGGGAGCACGGTCGCGTGGCGGCGCTGCGGCTGGGATGGTGACCGGATGGCATCGACGATCGTGAACGTGGCCTTCGACGCGACCGACGGCCACGCCCTGGCGCAGTGGTGGAGCCTGGTCGTGGGCCACCCGGTGGACCCGGAGTGCGCTCCGGGTGACGAGGAGAGCTACATCCCGGTACCAGGCGGGCCGACGATCTTCTTCAACCGTGTTCCCGAGCAAAAGGTGTGTAAAAACCGCCTGCACCTGTGCCTACGGCCGGACATCCCGCGCGACGAGGAGGTGGCCCGGCTGCTGGACCTGGGCGCCGCCTTGGTGGCCGACCGGCGGAACCCGGACGGCACCGGCTGGGCCGTGCTGGCCGATCCGGAGGGCAACGAGTTCTGCGTCCTGCGCAGCGCCGCCGAACGCGCCGCCACGGGCTGAGCCCGCTCCCCCACCTCGGGCCCCGGCCGCCGGTCGGGGCCCGAGTGCTGTCCTGGCCCGGTGGCCGGTCCGGACCAATCCCGGCTCGCCCGCGGGCCGCCCGACCGGGCATTCGACCGGGAAAAGCGACTTCCCGGTGACCGGGCGGTCGCCCGGCGGATAACCCGGGAAAGACCGGACGAACGGTTCACGAACGCTAACGGATATGTGGTCTGGACCACCGTTTCGGGCCATTCGTGGTATGTCCCGATACCTCCCGGATCCCCTGCGGCATAGGGGATAACGCCACGGTATGCCGGGCTGCTATGTGGTCTGGACCACTTTTCCCCGTAGGAAGTCGTGGTCCGGGCGCGGCACACAACACCACGCCGTGGGATTTGTCGGCCCCGGGGATGGCATTCCCTGGCGCGATCCGGATGATGGTGGGGTGACCGTTTCCTCGCCCCAGCGCGGTTTGCTGGAGATCATCGCCCTGACCGTCGCCGACGCGGTCGCCGCCCAGCGCGGTGGCGCCGACCGGATCGAGGTCGCCGCCCAGATGGACCGGGATGGGCTGGTGCCCAGGCCCTCGGTGGTGGCCGAGATGCGGGCCGCCGTCGACATCCCGCTGCGGGTGATGCTGCGCACCTGCGACGGCTTCGCCGCCGACACCGACGAGCTGGTGCGACTGCGCGCGGCGGTGGCCGAGCTGCGCGCGGCGGGTGCCGAGGAGTTCGTGCTCGGCTTCCTCACCGACGACGGCCGGGTCGACCTGGCGGCGGTGGACGCCGTGGTGCAGGAGCTGGACGGCTGCCCGTGGACCTTCCACCGCGCCGTCGACCACGCCGTCGACACCGAGCGGGCCTGGGCCGACCTGCGCGGGCTGCCCGGCCTGGACACCGTGCTCACCGCCGGGTCGGCGCGCGGGCTGGAGGACGGGCTGCCCCGGCTGGCCGCCCGGGACGACTGGCGCGACGCCGGGGTGCGGCTGCTGGCGGGCGGCGGGCTGCGGCACGCGCACGTGGCCGGGCTGCGCTCGATCGGGGTCACCGCCATCCACGCGGGCGGGCTCGTCCGGGAGAATTGGGACAGCCCGGTCGAGGTCGAGCGGGTCCGCGAGCTGCGCGAGCTGCTGGACGCCTGAGGAGAACCCCGATGCCCACGGTCCGGACCGAGCGCACCGGCGAGCACGTCTACACCGCCACCAACGGCCGGGGCGCGGCCGTGCAGGTGGGTCGGGCCGGGCAACCGGGGGTGTTCAGCCCGGTGGAGCTGCTGCTGGCGGCGGCCGCGACCTGCGTGGGCATCACGGCCGAGGAGCTGGCGCTGCGCCGGACGGGCGCGGCGCCGACGGTCGCGGCCACCGACGTGCGGCCGCCCGGCGCGCACGAGCTGGACGGGATCCGGCTGGACGTCGGCTACGACATGTCCGCTCTGGACGAGGCGGGTCGCGCGGAGCTGCTCGCCGTGGTGGAGCGCGCGGTCACCGCGCTGTGCACGGTCACCCGCACGCTCAAAAGCCCCACGGCAGTGGAGATCGTCAACCACAGTGGAGAGTGACGGGGCGCGTGCGGTAGAGATCCGCGCATGACCAAGAACTCGCACTGTTCCCACTGCGGCGCCGCCTATCCCGTCGACCTTCCCTGGCCCAGGCAGTGCGGGAGCTGTGAGCAGACGTCCTACCTCAACCCGTTGCCGGTGGCGGTGTTGTTGTTGCCGGTGGACGACGGGTTGCTGGTGGTTCGCCGCGATATGGAACCGCGCCGGGGCGAGTTGGCGTTGCCGGGCGGCTTCATCGACATGGGCGAGTCCTGGCAGGCGGCGGCCGCGCGGGAGCTGCGCGAGGAGACCGGCGTGGTGGTGGACGCGGCCGAGGTGCGGCTGTTCGACGCACTCAGCGCCCCGGACGGCACGCTGCTGGTGTTCGGCCTGGCCCCGGGGGTCGCGCGGGACGCGCTGCCGCCATCGCGGCCGACCGCCGAGACCACCGGTTGGGAGCTGGTCGACGGCCCCGTCCCCCTGGCGTTTCCGCTGCACACCACGGTGGTGGCGACCTACTTCGAACGAGTACAGACCAAAGAGGACCGACCGGTCGCGGCGGCTCCCCCGAAGGTCGGAGCCCCGGCTCATCCTCGGGCGTGATGACCGGCGGCGACCGACTCACTACCGTTTCACCTAGGCCGGAACGGGGGCAGGCCGTCAAGGGTACTGGGGGTGTAGCCCCCGCCGGGCAGGTCCCGGCGGGGGCTACCCTCGCCCGGTGGACATCCCGGTTCTGGTGGTCGCGGGCTTCCTCGGGGCGGGCAAGACCACCCTGCTCAACCACCTGCTGCGCACCGCGAACACCCGGATCGGCGTGGTCGTCAACGACTTCGGCAAGGTCAACATCGACGCCCTGACGGTGGCCGCCCAGGTGGATGCCACGGTGTCGCTGGGCAACGGCTGCCTGTGCTGCGCGGTCGACCCGGCGGAGCTCGACGCCATGCTCGACCGGCTGGCCCGCCCGGACGGCCCGGTGGACGTGATCGTGGTGGAGGCGAGCGGGCTGGCCGAGCCGCCCGCGCTGGTCAAGCTGGTGCTGGCCAGCGCGAACCCGATGATCCGCTACGGCGGGCTGGTCGAGGTCGTGGACGCGGCCGAGTTCGCCGCGACCCGCGAGCGGCACCCGCAGGTGGAGCGGCACCTGCGCTGGGCGGACCTGGTGCTGCTGAACAAGGCCGACCGGGCCGGGCCGGGGGTGCTGGAGCTGGTGCGCGAGCTGGCCGGGGGCACGCCGGTGGTGCCGACCGAGTTCGGGCGGGTGGACCCGGCGCTGCTGTTCGACCCGGTGGACCGGCCGGACCCGGTGCAGCGGCAGCTGTCGTTCGACGACCTGGAGCCGCGCGACCATTCCGAGCACCTGCACGCGGGCTACGCGAGCGTGGCGTTCGGGTCGGACGAGCCGCTGCACCCGGTGCGGTTCGCCCGGTTCCTGACCGAGCTGCCGGACGGTGTCTACCGGATGAAGGGGTTCACCCGGTTCGTGGGCCACGACGAGCCGTTCCTGCTGCACACGGTCGGCCGCGCAGTGCGGCTGACTCCCGCGCCGGACGCGGCCCGCCGCACCGACCTGGTCCTGATCGGCGCCGAGCTGGACGAGACCGGGCTGACCGAACGGCTGGCCGCGACGGTGGCGCGGGAGCCGGTGGATCCGCTGGACCTGCTGTCGATCACCCGGTTCGTGCGCTGACCCGCCGGGACACCAGGGCCGTCGCGAGCGCGGCGACCAGCAGGACCCCGCCGACGGTGATCAGGAACCAGGGCAGCCGGGGGGCGCCGTGCGCCACGACGTCGAACTCCTCGGTGAACCCGGCGGCAGTGAACACGGTCGTGCGCGCGATGTCGCCCCGGTCGGTCCTGGTCGCGCGCCCCAGGATGTCACCGGACGGCACCAGCTTCGGGGCGTCCGAGCGGGTGTCGACGGCAACCAGCACGCTGCCGTCGGGCACGGTGACCTGGAACGGGGTCGCCGGGGACTCCTCGACGTCCGACAGGTAGTCCTCCGCGATCGACGTGGCGCCGATCCGCACCCGCCTGCCCTCGTCGCAGCACTCCACCGTGTCCCCGGCGATGCCGACGACGCGGCCCACCAGGGTCCCGTAGTCGACATCGGGCACGCCCACCACGATGACGTCCCCGCGCCGCAGCCGCCCGCCCGACTCGTAGCGGACGGACTGCTCGTCCCATACCGTCGGGTACATGGCCCCGCCCTGGGTGTAGGTGCTCCGGATGTCGGGGACCTGCAAGGCGAGGACGCCGAGACCGGCGGCGAACGCGCCCAGCAACGCCAATACGGCGATCAGCAACACACGGGCGGGTTTCACGGTCTCAGTCCACCGACGGTCTACGAGAACGACGGATGGCCGAGACCCCGAGCACGACCGCGATCACCACGAGCACACCGCCGACGCCGAACAGCACCAGCCGGGTCACGGACGCCTTGTCGGACAACGGTTCCCCGGGCAGACCGGCCGCCGTGAACGCGGTGACCGGCGTGATCGGGCGACCGTCCACTCGGACCACCACACCGGAGATCCACTCCTGCGGAACGGATCCCTCGAAAACGGAGTCGACGGAGTTGCCCCGCCAGTCCCCCATGACGAACAGCCGCCCCTCGGGGACCTTCTCGGAGAAGTTGTTGAGATGAGTGGAGTCGTGGAAGAGGTAGCTCTCGTCGATCGTCTTGCCGTCGACCTTGATGTGCACCCGGTCGGTGTCGGCCGCCACGGTGTCACCCGGGAGACCGACCACGCGCAGGATCTTGGTCGAGCGGACGTCCTCCGTCCAGTCCCGCGGATAGAACACGACCACGTCCCCGCGCGCGGGCGTGACACCGGTGCGATAGCCGAGTTCCGAGCCCTTGGTCAGGGTCGGCCGCATCGCGTCGGCGGGCACCACCGCCGTGTCGAGTCCGTCGAACGGGTCGACCCAGCCGACCGCCGCGGACGCCAGTCCCAATGCCAGTGCTAAGGCGGCCAGGAGCCACCGGACATTCACCACGCAATCCCCCAGTCGGATCATCGTGCGCGGAATGTAGCACCTTTGTGGACACATGCCGAGGGGGCGACCCGGCAGGATCGCCCCCTCGGCTTCCACGGTGAGCGGGCCCGATCGACCGGGACCGCCCGATTCCACTAGCTGATGGTGAAGTCGTCGGCGAAGACGGTGCCCTGGCCGTACCAGCCGTGCACGTAGATCGTCACCGCGCCGTTCGCGCCGGTGGTGAACGGGATCGACACCTGCTGCCAGTCGCTGCCCAGCGTCCAGGTGCTGGCGGTGGCCCCGCCGCGAACGCCGATGTAGGCGTAGTTGCCCTTGACCCAGGCCTTCAGCGTGTAGGCCTTGTTCGGCTGCAGCGTCACGTTCTGCGACGCCTCGCCGGTGCTGGAGCCCGAGGCGCCGACCGACAGCGCGTAGGTGCCCGCGTGCGCGCCCGAGTTGACCACGGTGGTGCCGTCGACGGCGGTCCACGGGGCCAGCGAGCCGGTCTCGAAGTCACCGTTGGTCACCGAGCCGCCGGGGGGCTGGGTGCCGTTGACGGTCACCGAGAAGGTCACCGACTTCTTGCCGGACGGGGCCGAGCCGCTGACGGTGAACTGGTAGGTGCCGGGGGTGGCGTTCGCGGCGGCGGTGACCGTCGCGGTGGAGGTGCCGCCCGCGGTGACCGAGGTCGGGTTGAGGCTGACGGAGACGCCGCTCTGCGGCTTGCCGACGCTCAGCGCGATGGTCTGCGCGTTGCCGTTGGTGACGGCGGTGTTGACCGTGGCGGTCGCGGTCTTGCCGGTGTCCACGGTGACCGTGGTCGGGTTGACGGCCAGCGAGTAGTCGTTGCCCGGCTGGGTGCCGTTGACCTTCACCGAGACGGTCGCGGTGTGGCTGCCGGAGGCGGCGGCACCGGTGACGGTGAAGGTGTAGGTGCCCGGGGTGGCGTTGGCGGCGGCGGTGAAGGTCGCGGTCGCGGTACCACCGGCGGTGACGCTACCGGGGTTGACGGTGGCGGTGACCCCGCCCTGGGCCGCGCCTGCGGTCAGCGTGACGGTCTGGGCGTTGCCCGCGGTGACGGCGGTGGAGATGGTCGAGGTGGCGCTGGCGCCCGGGTTGATGGCGACCGAGTTCGGGTTCGCGGCCAGCGAGAAGTCGTCGGTCGGGTTCTGCGTGCCGCCGGTGAACTGCTGGAACTTCTTGCTGAAGAACCACTGGTCCTGCGCGATGCCGGAGCAGTCGTCGCGGGCGGCGCCGCCGGGGCAGCTGCCGTTGTCGCGCTGCAGCGCCCAGAACGACAGGGTGTTGATGCCCTTCTGGTTCGCCCAGGCGAGCACGGTGTCCGCGTCCGCGGTCTGGAAGGTCTCGGCCGGGCCGAAGTCGTCGACACCGATCATCTCGGTGACGCCGACCATGCCCCACAGCTGGGCCTGGGTCTTGCCGGGGTAGATCGAGGCGAGGAAGTTGACCAGGCCCTGGGCCGCGGTCTTGGTGTCCTCGGCCATCTTGTGCGTGCCCGCGTTGTCGTAGTAGTCGAACGTCATCAGGTTGACGACGTCGATCTCCGCGTTGTTCTGCACCGCGTTGCGCAGCATGGCCTTGCCACTGTCGGCCATGCTCGTGGTGGTGGTCGGCACGGTGTAGGAGAACTGGATCTGGCGGCCGTTGGCCTTGGCCCAGTCCTTGGTGAGCTTGATGGCCTTGTTGCGGCGGTCGACGCCCGCGGAGTTCTCGATGGAGTCGGCCTCGATGTCGAGGTCGATCCGGCTGATGTCGTAGGTGGTGATCAGCCGCTGGTACTCGGACGCGATCTTGTTGACGTCGGTGCAGCTGTCGGCCAGCTCGGTGTTCGTGGTGTCGGCGGTGTAGCCGCCGAAGGACGGGATGACGTCACCGCCCGCGGCGCGGATCTGCTGGATCTGGGCGGCGAAGGTCGAGCCGATCGGCATCGAGGTGTCGCCGTTCCACAGCGCGGTGCAGGAGCCCTGGTTGGCGGTCTGGATGAACGCCATCGTCAGGTACTTGGCACCGGAGGCGGCGGAGAGAGTGGCCGGGTTCTCGCCGGTCCAGGCCTCGAAGTAGGGCGCGAACACCTTCGCGGGCAGTGGCTTGGCCGCGACCTGGGCGGCCTCCGCCGAGCCGGTGGCCAGCGCGACGCCGGTCACCGTGGCGGCGGTCGCCGTCAGGGTGAGTAGGGACAACAGTTTTCTGGACAGCCGCATCGTGCGCTCCAGTGCAGGGAATGGGCCGCAACCGGGAGGACAACCGCGGTCGCGGTGGTGCTCCCCAAAATTGGACTAGACCAAAGCCGATGTCAAGACCGCTGCGGCGGGCGGTTCGCCAAGCCGACACGAAAAGGACGAAATTCGAAACAAACGGGCATTTCCGACCCGATTCGGGTGTGAATTGCCATTACCATTGCCATTTATCCGGCCTGTTCCACGGCGGTCGACAATCTCGACGACCACCACCGCCCGCCCCTCGCGGCCGCCCCCGCCGACCCGGTCGTGCCGTTGTCGCACCACGCCTGATCTGCGAGGATGCGGCCGTTCCCGAGCAGAGGAGAACCGATGTCCGCCCGGCTCAACCCCTACCTCAACTTCCCCGGCACGGCCCGCCAGGCCATGGAGTTCTACCAGGAGGTCTTCGGCGGCCACCTGGTACTGAACACCTTCGGCGAGCTCGGCGGCGCCGACGGTACCCCGCTCGCCGACAAGATCATGCACGGCCAGCTGGAGACCCCGTCCGGGTTCACCCTGATGGGCGCGGACCTGACCCCCGACATGCCGCACGACCGCGGCGTCAACTCGATGGTCGTCAGCCTCAGCGGCGACGACGACGCGCTGCGCGGGTACTGGGAGAAACTGTCCGCGGACGGCACCGTGACCACGCCGTTGGAAAAGCAGATGTGGGGTGACGAGTACGGCGCCTGCGTGGACAGGTTCGGCATTCCCTGGCTGGTGAACATCGGCGCGCCCCGGTGACCTACGCGGTCGCCGTGGCCGAGGCGCCCGCGCGACCGACGGCGGTGCTCACCGCGAGCACGACCTGGCCGGAGTACCCGGGCGTGTGGCCGCGGCTGCTGGACCGGGTGCACGCGGGCATTCGGTGGAGCGGGCCGGGGCGCAAGGGGCGCAACGTGATGCTCTACCTGGACGACACGCCGAACGTCGAGGTCGGCGTCGAACTGGACCAGCCGGTGGAGATCACCGCCGACCTGGTCCGTTCCATCCTACCGGCGGGCCGGGTGGCGTCGACCGTCCACCGCGGCCCCTACTCCGGTCTGGGCGCCGCGCACGAGGCCGTGCTGCGCTGGTGCGCCGAGCACGGAGAACGGCCGGTGGGCGTGCGCTGGGAGGTCTACGGGCACGGGGACGAGGAGTCACCCACGACCGAAGTGCACTACCTGCTGGGTTGAGACATCCGGGCGGCGCGCCATGGCACGCCGCCCGGATCGCCCGGAACGCCACACACACAACGGGTACCGACCGCCGTTCCGGAGCACACAGCGTAACGGCCCGGCGCGGTGTGTGATCAGCCGGCCAGCACCCGGGCCGCGCGGGGACTGCCCATGCGCTCGTAGGCGGCCACGGCGGCGTTCCGGTGGCGCTCGGCGGTGGCGTGGTCGCCCCGGGCCGCGGCGGTGTCGGCGAGGAGCAGGTGAATCTCGGCGAGCAGCGCGCTGTTGTCCAGCCGCCGCGCGATCGCCTCGGCCTCGGTCAGCACCCGGTCGGCCTCCTCGGGCCGCCCAGCCGCGGCGTGCACGGCGGCGGTGGCGAGCAGACACTTGGCCAGGACGCTGTCCGCGCCCGCAGCCTCCGCGAGCCCGGCCGCCTCGGTGAACGTGGCCAGCGCCTCGTCCGCGCGGCCCAGCCCGGCGAGCGCGCGGCCGACGAACAGGGTCTGCATGGCGGTGCCGCGGGCCCGGCCGAGCCGGATGTTGATGTCGCGGGCCTGCCGGAACCAGTGCAACGCGTCGGCGAAGTGGCCGGTGCGCAGCGCGAGATTGCCGGTGAAGTCGTAGGTCGAGGCACGCAGCCGGTCGTCGCCGCCGAGCGCGCGGGCCCGGTCCAGCTCGGCGGCGGCCTCGCCGTGGCGTTCCAGCTCCTGGTAGGCCTTGGCGAGCAGACAGCGACACCGGGCCTCGGCGGCGGCGTGCCCGTCGAGCGCGGCCGACTCGACGGCGAGCCTGCCGGTCTCCACCCAGGCGGCCAGGGGTCGGCGGGCGTCGTAGTAGGCGAAGGTGGCCTCGAACAGCTGCCAGACCAGTGTGTGCCAACCGCGCTCGGCACAGGCGCGCATGGCGGCGGCGATGTTCGTGTGCTCGCGGTCGAACCAGGCCAGGGCGGTGCGCGCGTTCATGGTCAAGGTGGTCTCGGACAGCAACCGCGCGGGATCCGCGATCCGCAGACGCTGGATACCGGTGGCGGCCACATCGGCGGCAGTGGCACCGAGCAACCACCACTCCACTGCCCGCCGCAACAACTGCTCGCGGTCGGCCTCTCCGGTCTCGCGAGCGGCGACGGTCAGCGCGTGCCCGCGAACCAGGCGGTGCATGGTGTAGCGGTCGCGGGTGTCCTCGGGCACTCGGCCGTCGTCGGTCTCCGGCGGCTGGATCTCCTCCACCAACGCGGCGGCGACGAGCTGGTCGAGGTGGACGCGCACGGCGTCGACCGAGGTCTCGACCATGGTGGCCAGCACCTCGACGCCGAACTCCCGGGTCACCAGCATGCCCAGCGCCCGGTAGACGCGCCGGATGGGCTCGGACAGGTCGGCGTAGACGGCGTCGAACACCTTGGTGACCCGGTCGAGCACCCGGTCGGCGTCCGCCCCGCGCAGCTCCCCGACCAGCCGCTCGATCGTCCACTGTGGACGAACCGCCAGCCGGGCACCGGCCGCGCGCACGGCGAGCGGGAGCAGTCCGCACAACCGGACCAGCTCGGCGGCCGCCTCCGGCTCGCGGTCCACCCGGCCGTCCGGGCACGCCCGGCGCAGCAGGTCGAGGGCGTCCGGGACGGTCAGCGGCTCCAGCACCAGCGGGACCGCGCCGTCGGCGTGCAGGTCCTCCAATGCGGTGTTGCTCGCGACCAGGACGAGACCGGCGGCCGAGTTGGGCAGCAGGGCCTCCACCTGGGCGGCGTCGGTGACGTCGTCGAGAACCGTGATGAGCCGCGACCGCGCCGTGAGCGACCGGTAGAGGTCGCGGCGGCGCGGGAAGTCGGTGGGCACCAACGACTCCGGGACCCCCAACGCGTTGAGCAGCCTGCCCAACGCCTCCGCGGGCGACTCGCCGTCGACGCCGAACGACGCGTGCAACGCCCCATCCGGGAACTGCGGCGACAACACCGCCGCCGCCTTGCGCACCAACGCCGTCTTCCCCACCCCCGGCATCCCGCGCACCGCCACCACGACCGGCCTGCCCGGCCCGACCTCGCCGGACACCGCCGAACGCAGCAGTTCGAGGTGCTCGACCCGGTCGACGAACGCGGACGGGCCGGGCGGCACCAGCGCCGGAACCGCGGGCGGCAGCGCGGGTTGCACGAACGTCACGGTCCCGATGTTCTGCGCCTGCACGACCTGGGCGGCCACCCCGGTCTGGACGTTGCGCACCCCGTCAGTACCCACTCACCGGCCCCCTGTGGCGATCCGAGAAGGTCACGGTACTGCACACGCCCTCCCGGCGCGGGCGGGTCGACCCGGCCGGTTGCTACCGTGCCGGGAACACCACCGCCCCGGGGGAGGCAGGCATGACCGCGGGCCCCGGCGGCGCGGCGCGACCATCCGACCACGGCGGACGACAGCATGGTAAGAATCGAGCCGGGAGCCGGGAGCCGGGAGCCGGGAGCCGGGAGCCGGGAGCCGGGAGCCGGGAGCCGGTCCGCGGCCGCCTTTCGCACGACCGAGCGGGTGGGACACGATCATTCCGTCGCACACGGTCCTGGTCGTGGTGCGCACTCCCGCCACGCTGCGCCGATTATGGGATGTCGTGGGGGTGTTGCTGGCCGATCCCAGGGTCGATGTCCGGTTCACCGTGGACACCGCCCAGGGCGGCTCCGCGTTCTCCCATGGCCTACCCGACCACCTGATCGACGCAGGCGCGCGGTTCATCCCCTGGGTCGACGTGCTCGCCCGGCGGTTCGACCTGGCCCTGGCCGCCAGTGACAAAACCGACCTGGACCGGCTCCAGGCACCCGTCGTCCTCATGCCGCACGGCGCAGGCTACCACCGGCGCGCGGCGGACGACCCGACCCGGATCTCCGGTCTGCGCGAGTCGGCCCTGGTCACCGACGGCCGCGTCGTCCCGCACACGATCGTCGTGGCGCACCACCACCAGGCGGACACGCTCAAGGCGATCGACCCGCGCCTGGCCGACCACACGGTGGTGGCCGCCGATCCCTGCCTCGACCGGATCGTCGCAGGCGAGGTGCACCGCTACCACCACCGACGATCATTCGACGCCGACGACCGGCGCATGGTGCTGCTGTGCTCGACCTGGGGCGTGAACTCCTTGTTCGGCACGGACTTGCGGCTGGCGGAGAGGCTGGTGACCACGCTTCCCGCCGACCACCACCGGGTCGTGATGACCCTGCACCCCAATATCTGGCGGCGTCACGGCTCGCTGCGGATCAGCGCGTGGCTACGGCGGGCGGTCGACGCGGGTCTGGTCCTCCTCCCCCAGGACGAGGACTGGCGTCCCGCGCTCATCGCCGCCGATGTAGTGGTCTCCGATCACGGTTCGCTGACCTGTTATGCCGCCGCCGCGCGGCGCCCGGTGCTGATCGCGGCCGACGGCGGGCCGGAGGTGGTGCCGGGTTCGCCGCTCGCCCGGCTGCTGTCGGCTCTCCCCCGCCTGGACGTCGACCGGATCGCCGAGCCGCCGGAGCCGGTCGCATCCCCGCTCGTCGACGCCATCTTCACCAGGCAGTCGACGCCCACGATCACCGAAGTGTTCTACCGGATCATGGGCTTGTCCCTTCCCGCAACGGTTCTCACCACCGAGCCGGTCCCTTTAGGACGATTCGCCGTCCCCTCCCCCACTCACTACCGCAGCACGGTGACCCACGCCCGGATCGAGAACAGTCACGCCCACCTCACTCTCGAACGCACCACCGCCCGTCACGACGCCCCAGGTTCTCTGTCCACTGCGGACACAACCCTCGACATCGCCGCTCTGGAGACCGCCTCCGCCATCTGGTCCGAAGCCTCCTTTCCCGATCAGGCCAAAGCCGTGGCGCACGCCCGCTCGATCCTCACCGCCTTCCCCGGCACCCGGATCACCACCGCCTCGGCCGATGTCGTCGTCGCCGTCCTGCGGACCGGTCTCGTGATCACCGCGCACAGCACGACCACGCTCTCGGCGACCACGGCGGCCCTGCACTGGTGGTCGACCCTCCCGCCCGCCGACCGCCCGGACCGCGTGACCGTCGACGCCGGGGCCGAGAGTGGCGCGATCATCCTGCTGTGAGCCGAACCACATCCAAATGTATTCCTTGACTTGAATATTCTCTGGGTTGAATACTTCTCGGCATGGAGCACATCACCTCGGCGCTGGGCGACGGAGCACGGTGGCGCATCGTCGAGTTGCTGGTGGAGCGGCCGCGGGCGGTGGGCGAGTTGGCGGAGCTGACCGGGTTGCGGCAGCCACAGACCACCAAGCACCTGCAGACGTTGGCGCGGGCCGGGTTGGTCACGGTGTTCCCGCTCGGGCAGCGCCGGGTCTACGCCATCGAGCCCGCGCCGTTGCGGGAGTTGGCGCGGCGGCTGGACGAGTTGGTCGAGGCCGCCGACGCGCACCAGGGTGAGCGGGATGTCATCGCTCGCTACCGGGCCGCCATCGAGGTGGAGACCGCGGCCGCGGATCAGGAGCGGTGGGCGGACGGGCGCGCGTTCGCGTTCGAGCGGACGCTGGCCGCGCCGCGCGAAGTCGTGTGGCGGCACTGGGTCGACGCGGATCTGCTGGCGTCATGGTGGGCGCCGCCGTCCATGGCGGTCGTCGACCGGGCGTTCGAACCCGGGCCGGGCGGGCGTGTCGTCCTCGAATACCGGGATGGGGACGGGCAGCGGTATCGGTCCGAGGGACGGGTCCGGGACGTGGCCGAACCGGAGCGGCTCGCCTTCGACCTCTCGGTGCTGGACGCGGCGGGCGCCGTCGCCTTCACCGGCCACTACGACCTGGGCCTCACCACCGTTTCCGAGGGGACGCGACTGCGGCTCGACCTGACCATCACCGACACCACAGTGGAATCCGCCCCGTTCATCGCCGGGATCGAGACCGGCTGGGGGCAGGTTCTCGACAACCTCACCGACATCATCAAGGAGAAGTCATGACCCGCACGGTGACCGCCAACCTCGCCATCACCCTCGACGGCCGCTACCACGGCCCCGCGGGCCCCGGCGACCTGGGCGCGATCGTCCCCTACGCCATCACCGACCTGGGCCGCGACCACCTCGGCCGCATCCACGAGAACGCGACGACGGCACTGTTCGGGCGGCGCAACGCCGAGGGCTTCCTGGGCTTCTGGCCGTCGATCGCGACCAACGAGGAAGCCGACCCGCGCGACCGCGCCTACGCGAAGTGGCTCGCCGACGTGGAGAAGGTCGTCCTGTCGACCACGCTGACCGAGTCCCCCTGGGACCGCGCCCGGGTGGTGAACGCCCCGGCCGCGGACGTCGTGACCGAGCTGAAGGCGAGCGGCAGTGGGGAGATCCTGGTCAACAGCAGCGTGAGCGTGATCAAGGCACTGCTCGCCGCCAACCTCCTGGACCGCCTTTACCTGCTGGTCACCCCCGAGATCACCGGCGGCGGCACCCGCCTGTTCGACGACGGCCTGCCCGCCACCCGGTGGACGGTCGCCCGGCACGACACCGGCGCCCTCGGCGAGACGGCCGTGATCTACGACCGGGTGCGCTGAACGAGGCGTAGTGGCCTCATGCTTCAGCATACGAACCAAACGATCTTGGTCGAAGGGCCTGAAATCACGATCCGCCCGGTAAGCACCCGACGTGTTACGGCGGGTGGTTCACGATGAGCGGCGAAGCAGCCATTACAGGGCTGACGGCGTCGCAAGCCGACGGGCTGGCCTGCGTGGTGTGCGGAGCGGACTACCTCCGCGTCCGGGCCCGCATGTGCCGGTAGGCCGCTCGGTGACCGGCTCGCAGGTGTTCGCCCGCGCCGGCTGCTGCCCGGACGACGTACGACGCGCGACAGGAGGTGTGCTGCGATGAGTGCTACAGCAACACCTGCTCAGCGGGATCGCGCGTTGCGGGTGCAGTGCGCCTGCACCGCGCTGGTCGCGCTCGGCACGGCGTACGCCTCCTACCGCCATGGGCGGGAGTTCGCGTTGCGGTTCGGTGCCGACGAGGCCACGGCGGCGATCCGGCCGTTGATCGTGGACGGCATCCTGACCACGGCCACGGTCGAGTTTGCGGAAGACGACCGGCCGTCATGCGGGTGGCAGGTGGGCTGCCTGGTTGTCCTTCTTGTTCGGGATCCGCCTCTCGCTTCGCGCTAGCGTGGCGGCGGCTCCTGAGCTGAGCGTGCCCGCCGCCGGCCTTCCTGCTGGGGGTCGAACTGCTCAACCGCGCTCAAGCGGCACCGCGCCGAGACCACCGTCGAGATCACTGAGACTGGCGCCGAGCCGGGAAAGGTGGTGCGTCTCACGGTGGTCCCGGAGCGGTCTCGCCCGCCGGTCGAGCCGACCGCCGAACGGCGAATGTGGGCCTACTACGTGATTGAGCGATCCAAGGGCCACACACCGGCCGGCGCGGACCTGGACCGAATCTCGGGCACGAACAACTATGGCCGCCGCGTGCTGCGACGGTGGAAACAGCATGGGAAGGTGGCGTAGGTCAGCGACGGGGGACCGCGCTTCGCAACCGCCGTCCCGTGACAGCCGTGTTCTGGCGAACCGTCCCGAACCGCGTCGATGTCATGCGCGGGTCAGCGGTAAGTCCTCAGCGCGTGAGGGTATGGCCCGTCCTTGGGATACATGATCACGTAACCCGGCAGGGCCGTGATCCGCCACTCGGGGTCGGCGTGGGCGATGACAGCCCCCAGGGCATCGAACAACTCGTCCGCGGTTGGCGCGTCCTCGACGATCTCGACCTCAAGTTGCCGGTGGAATGAGGCGCTCTGGTACCTGAATAGAAACGGGAGCGTCCTCTTCATGAGCTTCAGCAGATCCTCGACGATATAGGTTCCCGCCGTGATATCGGCGCACACGAAGTCCAGGTTGATCGGGTGGACGGCGTCGAAGTGATCAGCGTCAATCCTGGTCGTGTCCCGTTCCTTGCCTGGGTCCTTGCTGCCGAAGCCCATGAAGTTCCACGCGGCCTTACCTTCGCCCCTGTACTTGTTGATCAGGAGTTGTTCGGGTGAGACCGCCTGCATGTCCTCGTGGACGTAGAGGCAGGTGAACGTCATCGTGCCGATACCGACACGCCCCGACAGCTTGTCGTAGTGCTGACGCAACCGCTTGGGCAGCGGCTCCGACGCCTGCGCCTTTCCCACGTAGATGAGGGTGCCATTCTCATAGAGCTGGTAGACACCGGGTTTGGGATCAACACGCCCGATGTACACCGGACCTAGCGGGTCCGGGCCGAGCGCCGCGAGCCCATCCGCTAGCTGGTCGGCGAGCGCACGTGTGATGCTGAGGCGAAACTCGCCGCTCGCTGGCATCGGCCTGGTCCCCCTTTGGGCGATCTTCAACTTGTCCCCGAAAGAGTACTGGCCTACGCACGCGCGACACGCCGGACACCAGGGTGAACGTATGTTCGAGACCCTCCGCGGTATAGTTCACGCGTGGCCAAACGATCAACGACGCGCGAAGCGAAGGTCAAGCCCGAGGTGGGAACCAGCATTGAGCTGTTCACCGGCGGCGGAGGTCTCGCCTACGCGCTACACGAGGCTGGCTTCCGGCATCTTCTCGCCGTCGAGCTGGACCACCGCGCGTGCGAGACGCTACGCGCCAACGTCGCCAAGGAGTACAGCGAGGGCGCTCCCGACCCCAAGGGTTTGCGTTCCAAGTGGCCGCTGATCGAGGGCGACGTGCACAAGGTCGACTTCACTCGCTGGGAGGGGAAAGTCAGCGTCGTCGCTGGCGGCGTGCCCTGCCAGCCGTGGAGCCTCGGCGGAGCTCACAAGGGCTACGACGATCCGCGTAACCTCTGGCCGGAGCTGTTCAGAACGGTACGGGAGACTCGGCCAAAAGCGGTCATCGCGGAGAACGTGAAGGGACTGTTGCGGTCATCGTTCAAGCCGTACTACGACTACATCCTCCGCGAGCTTGAGGCCCCGTTCGAGCGGCGCGTTGACGGCGAGGACTGGGGTGATCACGACAAGCGCCTGATCAAGGCTCTTAAGTCCACCAAGGCCGATCTGACCGAACGGTACGACGTCAAGATGGCGCTGGTGAACGCCGCCGACTACGGCGTGCCTCAAGTTCGATGGCGCGTGGTCGTCGTGGCCTTCCGGAAGGATCTTGGCCTCGTCGACTGGACCTTCCCCGAGCCGACCCACTCCGAGATCGCGCTCTGGCACTCGCAAGCCGACGGCGATTACTGGGAACGGGCCGAGCGGCTACCGCGTGAGGACATTGTGCCGGGGATACTGCCGATACACGATGGCAAGCAGCCGTGGCGCACCGTGCGCGACGCCATCCGAGGCGGAACGACGCGCGGGAAGAAGGCACTACCCGAACCTGTGGGCTACAAGGTCGATCACCCAGACTTCTTGCATCACTTCGGATGGCCCGGCGCGCGCGAGTACCCCGGCCATACTCCCAACGATTTCGACCGGCCAGCGAAGACGGTGAAGGCCGGCGTGCACGGCGTGCCTGGCGGTGAGACCGTCCTGCGACTCGACGATGGGTCGATCCGATACATGACCGTGCGCGAGGTCGCCCGCGTGATGACCTTCCCCGACAAGTGGGAGCTAGTTGGCCCCCGCGGCGAGCAAATGCGCCAACTCGGCAACGCGGTCCCCGTCGAACTCGGCAGGGTGGTGGCGGACTCGGTCGCCACCGCGCTCGACCAGGCCGAGGGATCGGAACTCCGTACTGCCTGATTGCCATGCCCAGTCACTGGAACGAGACCAGACCACCTGAACACGCGTGGCGCCCCAAAGCTGGATTGAGTCGAGCCGTTCGCGCCGCCGAGCAGGACAAAGCGGCCGGCGGCCATGATCGACGAAGGATCGGCCTACCAGGTGGAGGGCACGCTACCGCGTCCATCTACCTGCGACTACCATCGAAAAGCCGTCGTATCTACGCCTACATCCGCTGGTCGGACCACGGTAAGACCATCGAACGGTACGTCTGTCAAGTCGACGACACCTCGCGGGCTCGAAACCTCGCCGCCGCGTGGCGTGTGTTCACCGAGAGCGGCATCGTAGGGGTGGATGATAACATCGCCCCCGCCGCCACACGATCCTGGGCCAGCTCCGACGCTGTGCGTGCCGTGATGCGCGCCAACAAGGGCCGGGACACTCGCCCCGAACGAGCCCTCAGATCGGCGCTACACGCACGTGGCCTGCGCTACCGGGTCAATGCTCGTCCGCTGCCGGAGGTTCGACGAACAGTCGACGTCGTATTCCCTGGCCAGCGGATCGCGGTTTTCCTCGACGGATGCTTTTGGCATGGCTGCCCGGTACACCACCGCCCCGCGTCCAAGAACAGCGAGTTCTGGTCTTCCAAGATCGAGGGGACCAAAGCCAGGGACTCCGACACGGATCGCCGGCTCGCCCAACAAGGGTGGACGGTCATCCGAGTATGGGAGCACGAAGACCCGAACGAGGCCGCGGAGCGCATCGGAAACGTGGTTCTCAACTACCGAAAATCACCTCCGAGCCGGTAAAGTGCCGCCGCGAGTGGCACACCCACCGGCTGGCGGTATGTACCTGCCCGAGCCTGATCAGGGGGTCTGCTGCGCGAGTAGGTGACAGTTGTGGTCACGCAGCCTGGGTGGCTGGTGTGGTCATGATTGCTTCGTATTCGATGGGGGTCAACCTGCCGAGGGCGGTTTGGCGTCTGCGGCGGTGGTAGGTGCGTTCGATCCAGGTGACGATCGCGATCCGCAGCTCGTCACGGGTGGACCACGTGCGCCGGTTGAGTACGTTGTTCTGCAGCAACGCGAAGAAGCTCTCCATGGCGGCGTTGTCTCCGACGGCGCCGACCCGGCTCATCGAGCCGGACAGGCCGTGGCGAGTGAGCGCACGGACGAATTTCCTTGATCGGGACTGCGATCCGCGGTCGGTGTGCACCACGCAGCCGGCGATCTCGTCACGCCTCGTCACGCCTCGTCGGCCTCGTCGGCCTCGTCGGCCAGGAAACGGTAGCCAAACTCCAGATCGTCGCGGTGCGCGTCGAACAACGCGTTCGCCCGATACGCCTGATCGAGTTCTGTCCCGGTAACCGGCCTGGCACGCCACCGGCAGCACGGCTGTCGAGCGGTGTTCAGGACCCGGCACGTCACCGCCACGGGAATCCCGCCGGCGGCCGGCTCGCTCACGAGCGGGTAGAACCTTTTCCCGGCAAGTTCGCCTGCGACAGATACGCGGTCGCGCGGCGCGGGACCTCGTTCTCCTGCTCCAACAGCTTGATCCGCTTACGCGCCTCACGCAGCTCGGCCGAGTCGCTGCGACTCACACCCGGTTTGACGCCCTCGTCGGTGTCGGCCTGACGCAGCCACTTGAACAACGTCATCGGGTGGACCCCGAAGTCCTTCGCGATCTGCTCGACGGTCACACCGGGCTCACGGCCACGGGCGACGCGCACGACATCGTCACGGAACTCCCGGGGGTAGGGCTTGGGCACAACGACACCCTCCCAGCTCACCAACACGGCAAGCCAACTCAGATGTCACCTAACAGTGCAGCAGACCCCGTCGCCGACCGGCTCACCGAACTACGCGCCAAGACCAAGCAGCTCCGCGCCCGCGGCGACGAACTGACCCTCGCGCTGGACGACGAGCCCGCCATGCCCAAGCCCCCTACCCTGGTCGTGGTGGCTGATCACATCGCCGAGATCATCACCAGCGGCACCACAACCAGATCAAGGGCCTCGTCGAAGCCCTGGTCGCGAAGGTCACCATCACCGGCCCCGACGACCGGCTCATCCCGGTCTTCCGCATCCCCCAAGCCAGCAACAACAACGGAGCCGCACCCGCCCTACCAGCGGAAACGGCCTCGGACGGAGTGGTCCGCACAATGACTAAATCGGTGGGGCGGGTGGGGCTCGAACCCACGGCCAAGGAATTATGAGTTCCCTGCTCTGACCGACTGAGCTACCGCCCCCGACCCGCCGGATACTACAGAGGGTGTACGGCGAGCGGACACCCATGGTTGATCTTGATCAACGAGTCGTCGGGAAGTCGCCAGATCAGGTGATGGAAGGCTGGAGCCGTTGCGGCCAATGTGCTGCGTAAGTGTTGCGCGGGCCCACTCAACGAAGAAGCCCAGGCCGTCTGACCTGGGCTGTTGCTCCTCCAGCTGGACTCGAACCAGCAACCCTTCGATTAACAGTCGAATGCTCTGCCAATTGAGCTATGGAGGAAGGTCGCTCCTGTCGGGCCGTGGCCCAACGAGTCGTAACTCTAGCGCATACCCGCCACACCTATCGCACGGGTACCCCCGAAGTGCCGGAGCGGTCACGGGGTGCGTGCGGGAGGATGGGGCGACGACTATCCGTGGGAGGCGAATGTGGTGGGGTTCCTGGTGGGTGCCGGGGTCGGGTACGTCCTCGGCGCCAAGGCGGGGCGTGGGCGGTACGAGCAGATCGTGCGTGCCTACCGGCGGATCGCCGACCACCCCGCCGTCCAGGGCGCGGCGGGGATCGCGCGGGCCAAGCTCGGCGGGCGGCCCTAGGCGCTGTCCGGTAAGTCTGGTGCGCGGGATTCGTGATCCGCGTGGTCTCTGGGCGTGCGGGCGGGAAGCCGCACGTACCGGGTTGTACTTGGGCTTTCCGCCCGTGCGGCCGGAGGCCGCGCGGGCGCGGATAGCGCGTGCCGGACTTGCCGGACAGCGCCTAGCCGACCGGGTCCCCGGTGGTGATCACGCCGGGGCGGGTGACCTTGGCGTAGACGCCGAAGGTCAGGTCGTGCGGGGTGAGGGTGCGCAGCAGGTCGGCCGCCGGTAGTGGTGGTTGGGCGTGGTCGAGCATGGCGCAACGGACGACCGGCGCGGTGATCTCCAGCTCCGCCGTGCCGATCGTCAGGCGCCTGCCGAGCCAGCCGTCCTCCGGGCGGTCGGTGCCGGGCACGTCGATCACGAGGTTCGGGCGGACCCTGGCCCAGTCCGCATCGAGCCAGCGCAGGGACGCGGTGGTGACCACGTGGACCGGGCCTGCGTCGAGGTGGGAGATCGGGCCCTCCTCGACGACCGTGACCGGTTGGCCGATGACCTCGGACACGGCCTCGTGCACGCCCTCGTCGACGGTCGCGAGCTCGCGACCGTCGGGCAGGCCGATGATCGTGTGTGTGGTCGTCAGACGGCGCGAGGACATGTCCAGCAACCGGGGCAGGCGGGTGAAACGGCGGGTGCTCTTGCCGGAGCCGAACTTCCCGTTGGCCGCGCGCACCGCCCAGCGACGGTCGTCGAGCACGCCGCGCGCGTCCACCGCGAGCCGGTCCACACACTCGCCGCGCAGCGACTTCACCGGATAACGGGCCAGGACGGCGACCGTCCCGGCGGTCACTTGACCCGCGCCACGACGAACACGCGGCGGAACGGGAACCAGGTGGTGCCGTCCGACCGGCGCGGGTACGCCTCCGCCAGACGCGGGGCCAGCGCGGCGCGGAACTCCTGCCAGTCCGCGTCGGACAGGGCCGCGCGGATGGGGCGCAGAGCGGTGCCGGTGATCCACTCCAGCACCGCGTCGGCGCCGTCGAGCTGCTGCAGGTAGGTGGTCTCCCAGGCGTCCACGTGGCAGCCCGCCGCGCACATGGCCTCGGCGTAGCCGTCGGGGCCGAGGGTGGCGTTCTCCTCGCGCAGCCGCACCGGCTCCAGGCGCTCGAACCAGGCGGGCTCGGCGACCAGCTCGCGGATCAGGGCGTGCGAGGGGGCGGCGAAGTTGGCGGGCACCTGCACGCCGATCCAGCTGCCCGGGGCCAGCTCGCGCGCCCACTTGCCG
This sequence comes from Actinokineospora enzanensis DSM 44649, assembly GCF_000374445.1. Lineage (GTDB taxonomy): Bacteria > Actinomycetota > Actinomycetes > Mycobacteriales > Pseudonocardiaceae > Actinokineospora > Actinokineospora enzanensis. The sequence goes on from NZ_KB894413.1 coordinate 106,995, forward strand.
AGCAGCTCGGGGTGTCCCGGCACCCACTGCAGGGCGGCGTTGCTGATCACCACGTCGACGTCCTCGGCCGGGCGCCACTCGCGCAGGTCGGCCAGGCTCGCGTCGACCCCGCGCTGCTGGGCGGCGGCGACCATCTCGGCGGAGGAGTCGATGGCCGAGATCCGGGCGTTGGGCCAGCGCTGGGCCATGGTGACGGTGAGGTTGCCCGGCCCGCAGCCGAGGTCGACGACCGCGCGCGGGCTTTCCACCCGGACCCTGGCCAGCAGGTCGAAGAACGGGCGGGCCCGGTGGTCGCCGAAGCTCAGGTACTTCGCGGGGTCCCACATCGACGCCTCCAAAGAAAACCGTACGTACGTACTGTTAACCCTAGCGCCTTGCTCAGGCCTCCGCGAGCCCTTTGTCGATCTTCGCGGCGACGTCCTCGGCGATGGCCCGCGCGATCCCGGCGTCGGTGCCGGGATCGGGGCGGACCTGCAGCACCGTCCCATCCTGCCCCGGAACCTTGCGCTGGACGAACCACGCGCCGCCGCCGGGCAGCTCACGGTGGTAGCGGGTCCGGATCGAGCCCGTCACCCGACGGTGCACAGCCACCGGCAGCCGCCCCGGCCGGACCACGGCGAACCGCACCGGGGACCGGTCGGCCAGCACCACGGCGTCACCCGCCCGGTCGACCTCGTCCGCCTCGGTGATCACGAACCCGCCGCCGTCCCAGGCCGCCTTGGACACCAGATGCCACCCGATCCGGCGAGCCCCGGCCCCGTCCGGCACCCACAGCCCCAGCGAGGTCGCCACCAGGTGACCGCCGCCGTCGACCTCGGCCCACGCCGCCACGCCCTCGTCCCGGTCGAGCCGACCGGCGAACCCCTTGGGCAGCCCGCCGAGCAGGCGCCCCAGCAACCCGGTCACGGCGCGGCCCCGCCGGGGGTCATTCCGACTCCCCGCGCGCCTGCTTGCCCAATGCCTGGTGCCACTCCTCCATTGCTACCAGATCCCCCCACAGCGCCCGCGCCTCGTCCGGGTGCTCGATCGGCGAGAGCCGTTGCAGCCGGGACTTGATGTCGGCGATCTGCCTGCCGACCAGCTCCCGCTGCAACGCGGCCAGGATCGCGGCGGCGTAGCGGGCGGTCGAGGCGTTGCGGTTGGGCAGCGGCATCGCCTCCACGCCCAGCTCGCTGACCAGCTTGCGCACGGTGGTGGCCACGCAGTTCCGCGACACCGCCTCCAGCAGCTCGGCCCCGGCCAGGCCGGACGCGGTGCCGCCCGCGTCCAGGATCGCCTGGTGCAGCACGGCGTAGGCGGGCTCGGTGAACGCCTCCGCGGGCATCGAGTCGTAGAGCGGTCCGGCGAGCGCGGGCTCCTGCAGGGCCAGCTTGATCACCTCGCGCTGGGCGTGCAGGCGTGGGTCGCGCGGGTCGGGGCGACGGGGTCCCTCGACCTCGACCGCCAACGCACCCTGGTTCGGGTCGGACTGGCGCGCGCGCCGGTTGGTGCCGGGAGTGCTCACGCCCGCGGTCTCGCGCACCCGGCGGACCACGACCAGCGTGTCCTCCCAGCCGACCCAGCCCGCGAGCTGCCGGGCGTACTCGTCGCGCAGCGAGTGGTCCTTGATCCGGGCGACCAGCGGCACCGTGCGGCGCAACGCCTCCACCCGGCCCTCGGCGGTGTCCAGGTCGTGCGTGGCCAGCTCGGCGCGGATGGCGAAGGTGAACAGCGGCCGCCTGCGCGCCACCAGGTCCTTCACCGCGACGTCACCCTTGGCCTGGCGCAGCTCGCACGGGTCCATGCCGTCCGGCGCCACCGCGATGAACGTCTGCGCGGCGAACTCCTGGTCGCCCTCGTCGAACGCCTTCTTCGCGGCCTTCTGCCCGGCCTCGTCGCCGTCGAAGGTGAAGATCACCTCGCCGCGGAAGGCGTCGTCGTCCATCAGCAACCGGCGCAGCACCTTGATGTGCTCGCCGCCGAACGCGGTCCCGCAGGAGGCGACCGCGGTGGGCACCCCGGCGGCGTGCATGGCCATCACGTCGGTGTAGCCCTCGACGACGACGACCTGGTGCCGCTTGGCGATCTCCCGCTTGGCCATGTCCAGGCCGAACAGGACCTGGGACTTCTTGTAGATCGGGCTCTCGGACGTGTTGAGGTACTTGGCCTGGATCTGGTCGTCGTCGAACAACCGGCGCGCGCCGAACCCGACCACGTCGCCGCCGATGTCCCTGATCGGCCACAGCAGGCGGCGGTGGAACCGGTCGATCGGCCCCTGCCTGCCCTCCCTGGACAGCCCGCCCTTGATCAGCTCGGCGATCTCGAACCCGCGCCCGAGCAGGTGCTTGGTCAGCCGGTCCCACCCGGCCGGGGCGAACCCGCAGCCGAAGGTGGTCGCGGCGGTCTCGTCGAACCCGCGCTCGGCCAGGAACTCCCTGGCCTTGACCGCGTCCGGGGACCGCAGCTGCTCGGCGTAGAACTCGGCGGCGGCCTTGTGCGCGTCCACCAGCCTCGACCGGGTGCCCCGGTCGCGCTGGACGCTGGTGCCGCCGCCCTCGAAGGTCAGCTGCACCCCGACCCGCTCGGCGAGCCGCTCGACCGCCTCCACGAAGCTCAGGTGGTCGATCTTCATCACGAAGGCGATCACGTCGCCGCCCTCGCCACACCCGAAGCAGTGGAACGTGCCGTGCGTCGACCGCACGTTGAACGACGGCGTCTTCTCGTCGTGGAACGGGCACAGCCCCTTGAGCGCGCCACCCCCGGCGCGGCGCAGTTGGACGTACTCGCCGATCACCTCGTCGATCCGACTGCGCTCCCGGACCAGCGCGACGTCACTCTCCCGGATGCGTCCAGCCACGGTCGTCCAGCCTAGTGCCTCGACACCCGGCCGTCTTTAGGATGGCCCGGTGCCCATCACCGACACCACGGCACTCGCCGAACGCTTCGCCGAACACCGCCCCCACCTGGTCGGCGTCGGCTACCGGCTCACCGGCACGCGCTCGGACGCCGAGGACGCGGTCCAGGACGCCTGGCTCCGACTGTCCGCAGTGGACGACACGGCCCTTGCGGACATCCGCGACCTGCGCGCCTGGCTGACGACGGTGGTCGGCAGGCTCTGCCTGGACCGCCTCCGCTCGGCCACCGCCCGACGTGAACGGTATGTCGGACCGTGGCTGCCCGAACCGTTGGTGACGCCGCTCGCGGGCGCTCCCGGGGAGGACCCGTTGGACGCGGTCGTCCGCGATGACGGGGTGCGCATCGCGGCGTTGGTGGTGCTCGACCGGTTGTCGCCGGAACAGCGGGTGGCGTTCGTGCTACACGACGCGTTCGACCTGCCGTTCGCGGAGATCGCGGCGACGTTGGGCTGCACGGAGGCGACCGCGCGTCAGCATGCCTCGCGTGCTCGACGGGCTGTCGCCGAGGCCGATCCGCCGCCTCGGGCGGCGTTGGACGAGCAGCGTGAACTGGTGGACCGGTTCGTTGCCGCCATGACCGCGGGGGATCTGGCCGCGGTGGCGGAGCTGCTGCATCCGGATGTGGTGTTGATCGGGGATGGCGGGGGGAAGGCTCGGACGTCGCGGCAGTTGATGCTGGGGCAGGACAAGATCGGGCGGTTCTTCGTGGGCATCACTCGGTTGCATGGGGAGTTGATGTTCTCGGGGGAGATGGTGTTGGTCAATGGGGATCTGGGGGTGCACCTGCCGGAGATCGTCGGGGAGGGACGGTATACGGGGCGGGATCGACGGGTGTTGACGTTCTCCGTGCGGGATGGGCGGATCACTGCTCTGTACGACATCGTCAATCCGGAGAAGCTGGGGCACATACCGCTGTTGGATCCGTGATCGGCGATCCCCGACGACCGTGTCGGGTGTGACAGGTCAGGACGGGTCGGTGACGCGGGTCATGAAGTACACCGCCCCCGTCCGCTGGTGTCGGACCAGGAGCAGGAACGGGCGGTCGACGTGGATCTCGGCGACGGTCGGGGTCAGGGAGACGAGCTCGAAGACGACGGCGGTGGCCGCGGCGCCCTCGAAGCCCTCCTCGTCGACGCGGAGGACGGATTCGTGGTGGATCGAGTCCGCGCGGAGGCGAACTCCCCGGGCGATGCCGGTGAGGTCGGCCTGGTCGCCGAACACCGTGTGGACGCCCAGGGCGGTCAGTGGGGCGGTGAGTTCGGCGTGGGTGGTGAGGGCGAGCCGGGGCAGGTGCAGGGCTATCCGGGCGCGGTGTGGTGCCGCCAGCAGGGTTGTCAGGGACTCCGCGGTGAGGCCGGGTTCGGCCGTGGCCAGGTCGTCGTCGGGGAACAGGATGACCGCCTCGGTGCCGCCCGCGGCGGGGAGGGCGACGACCTGCCAGCCGTCCTGTGCGGCGTAGCGGGCGTTGCCCTCGAAGGACATGGTGGGCACCTCGACCGGGCCGGTGGGCGTGGTGAACACCCGTGGTTCGGTCGCGTCCTGGGCGAACCGCGTCAGCCAGGCGCATTTCAGGTAGAGCGCGCTGACCATTGTGGACGCTGTGTCCGGGGTGATCGACCCCGGTGGCAGCAGGTCCTCGATCAGGCCGCGGGTGGTCTCCGCGACGTCGGTGTTGATCTCCGCGCGGGCTTTCTCGCGGTCGGCGTGGAACGGGGCGGTGCGCACCGCGCCGCCCTGGCCGTCGACCAGGGCGCGGACGAAGTCGTCGGCGAGGTCGACCGAGGCGTCGGCCCACAGCGTGTTCGCGACCGCCAGTACCGATTGTTCGTCGTCCGGCGACGCGACCAGGCCGCTCGCCGCCAGCAGGTGCGCCACCTCGTCGGGATCACCGACGAGCGCGACGAGCTCGTCCCGGGTTCGGCCGCGCGCGCCCCTGGCGAGGAGGCCCAGCGCGCCCGCCACCGAGAAAGGTGACCAGCACACCTGCCCCGGCGCGAGCACGCGATGCAGGGCAAGGGTGAAATCCAGGTGCGACACGGCGGACCTCCCGACTGGCACGGCGTTCTCGTTCACGGTCGTCGACCGCGACGCCGAGTCTGCCGGCTCAGCCGCCCGAGCTCCGGAAGTCGTCCACAAGGCCTTGACACCAACCGACGGCCTGTGCGTCGGTCAGCGAGGCGACCTGGTCGACGACCACCCGCAGCCGCCCGGCGTCGTCGGTCGCCGCCTGCCAGGCGGGCTGGAACGCCGGTTCCAGCGCCGTCGGGGCCCGCTCGACCAGCACCTCGACCAGGGCGGTGACGACCTCGCGCTGCCTGGCCTGCAACGCCAGCCGGTCGGCGTCGCTCAACACGTAGTGCACCGCCATCGCCTTGAGCAGCGCGACCTCGGCGGCGACCCGGTCGGGCACCACGAGGTCGGCGGCGTAGCGGGTCAACGGGCCGGGGCCGTGCGCGGCGCGCGTGCCCGCCACCGGCGCACCCGCGAACCGGCCGACCAGCTCACTGGTGAGACGCTTCAGCGCGACCTGCGCGCCCAGCGAGCCGTCGTACTCGCGCGTGACCAGGTCTGCCAGCACCGGCAGGTCCAGCAGGCCGTGAGCGGCTTCCTCGATCGCGGACAGCGGCTGGCTGGAGAAGAGCTTCGCGGCCAGACCGGCCACTACGGCCCGCTCGGCCGGATCAGCGAGCGCGGCCAGGGAGATCCGGCCCGAGCGGACCCCGTCCTCGACGTCGTGCACGGAGTAGGCCACGTCGTCGGCCCAGTCCATCACCTGGGCCTCGATGCACCGACGGTCACCGGGAGCGTTCTCGCGTAACCACTCGAACACGGGGAGGTCGTCTTCGTAGACGCCGAACTTGACCATGCCCGCGCGTCTCGCCCAGGGGTACTTGGTGGCCGCGTCGAGTGCGGCGCGGGTCAGGTTCAGTCCGTGCTCGGTGCCGTCCTCGCCAAGGACCTTCGGTTCGAGCCTGGTCAGGATCCGCAGTGTCTGCGCGTTGCCCTCGAAGCCGCCGCACGGCTGGGCGACCAGGTCGAGCGCGGTTTCGCCGTTGTGCCCGAACGGCGGGTGGCCGATGTCGTGCGCGAGGCCCGCGGTGTCCACCAGATCGGGATCACAACCGAGCTCGTCCGCGATACCGCGCCCGATCTGGGCGACCTCCAGCGAGTGCGTCAGCCGGGTCCGCGGGATGCCGTGCACCTCCGAACCCTCGTTCGGGCCGACGACCTGGGTCTTGCCCGCGAGCCTGCGCAGCGCGGCGGAGTGCAGCACTCGCGCGCGGTCGCGGTCGAACGGGCTGCGCGCGTCCGGCCGCGCGCCCGCCAACCCGGCGCTCTTGGGCGGCTCCGGGTGCAGGCGTGCTTCGTCGTGTTCGGTGTAACCAGGTCGCACACCCGGACTGTACGTGGGTTAGCCGACTTCCTCGTCGATCGCGATGCCGTCGGCGGAGGCGTTGGTGGACCGGTAGTAGAGCAGCGCCGCGGTCTCCCGGAGGATGTACTTGGCCTGGGTCTCGCGGGTCTGCACGATCGGGCCCGTGTGTGTGGGCGACGTCCACGCGTCCAGGCCCGCGTCCTTCGCCATCGTGCGCGCGCGCAACGAGTGCCACGGGTCGCTCACGATGACCGCCGTCTCCCAGCCGCGGTCTTTGACCTCGGTGGCCACGGCCTTCAACGTGCCCAGGGTGTCGTTGCCCTCGCCGACGCCGATCACCCGGTCGGCCGGGACGCCGCGGTCGATGAGCCACTTCCGGCCCGCCTCGGCCTCGGTGTACTTGTCGCCCGCGCGACGGCCGCCGCCGGTGACCACGTAGTCGGCCACGTGCTGGTCGTAGAGGGCCTTCGCCTGCCGCAGCCGCGCCTCCAGCACCTTCGACGGCTTGCCCGCGTACTGCGCGGCGCCGAGCACCACCACGACGTCGGCGTGGTCGCGGTCGTCGACGCGGGCCACCTGCCAGACCCGGAACGCGGTGCCGCCGACCACCAGGACGCCCATGAGCACGATGCCGACCAGCAGCCTGCGCAGGAACCGGCGCAACGGGCGGGGGTGGGGAGGCACGCTCCGCATCCTTCCAGAGGGGTGTCGCGGGAACTCGGCACGGTACGCGATTCACGGCCGCGGCGGGAAACCCGGGCCGGGTTGTCCACAGGCGCCCCGGCGTGTCGCCGATTCATCCACAGCCCCGGCCCGAGGACTGCCCACCGCGTCCGATCCGGGGTTACCTCGAACCCATGCGAACCAACCACCTGATCACCCGCCCCGACAGCAATATCGACATCGACACCGAGCTTCGGCCTGCCCGCCCCGGCGCGCTCCCGTCGCCGACGCCCGCCACCGACCCGGTGCCCCTGCCCGACCGGCCCGCCGCCCGCGAGCGGAGACTGCGCGCCGCGCTCGACCTCGCCCCGACCGACGCGGTGGTCACGGGCCGGGAAGCCATGTGGCTCAACGGGATCCCGATCCGACCGCGGGGCGCGATCCACCTGGTCGCGCCAAGCCGCGAACCGGGTCGGGCGGACGGCTCGGTCGTGGTCGAGCGCACCGACCGGATGCCGGACCCCCGCTGGCGCCGGGGTTTCCCGACGGCCCCCCTCCCCCGCGCGACGGTCGACGCCTGCCGCCGCGGCTTCACCATCGCCGAGGTCCGGGCCGTGGCGCGGGAGGCGGTGGAGCGGGGTGGGGCGACCATCGGGGAGCTGCACGCGGAACTGGTGCACAGCCCGGGATACGGCACCACCCTGCTGCGGCGCGCGCTGGCCGAGATCGACCGCGGGGTGCGCTCGATCGCGGCCCGGCGGGTGACCGGGGTGGTGGACCTGGCCGAGCTGCCACCCCCGAACTGGACCGCCCGACTGAGCACACCGGACGACGTCCACCTGGCGATCGTGGACGCGTGGTGGGACGACGTGGGTCTCGCCTGGGACGCGGACCTGCACCGGGCCTGGACACCGGACAGCCTGCCCCGCGCGTTCGCCCGCGTGACCCGGCTGCGGGCAGCGGGGATCGTTGCGGTGCGGACCGATGCCGAACGGATGCGGGTGGACCCGGCGGGGGTGGCGCGGGAACTCCGGGCCGCCTATGGCGAAGCGGCCGGGCGGCCGAAGCCGGAGGTGATCATGTCCTGATCGGACCGAGGGAGCCGACGACGCCGGACACCCCGCGTTTCGGCGACGCCGCCGGACTCGTCGCGGACGGGTCGAGACTCGGGCGCCGTCCTGGGCCGCGCCACCTGGCCCGACATCCACTGCCAACGCAAGCGGCAGAGCCGGTGATGGTCAAGCCACTGGCTCGACATCCCTGTCCGGGCAGCGGGCGAGGCCGGGTCGGTGGTGGTCGCGGTGGGGCGACCACCACCGGGTGGGTCAGCAGCCGATGAGCTGGGCGGCGAGGTAGGACTCCAGGCGGTCCAGGGAGACGCGTTCCTGGGACATGGTGTCGCGTTCGCGGACGGTGACGGCGTGGTCGTTGAGGGTGTCGAAGTCGACCGTGACGCAGAACGGGGTGCCGATCTCGTCCTGCCTGCGGTAGCGGCGGCCGATGGCGCCCGCGTCGTCGAAGTCGACGTTCCAGTGTTTGCGGAGGGTGGCGGCGACGTCGCGGGCCTTCGGGGAGAGGTCGGCGTTGCGGGACAGTGGCAGCACGGCGGCCTTGACCGGGGCGAGCCTGCGGTCCAGGCGGAGCACGACGCGCTTGTCGACGCCGCCCTTGGCGTTCGGGGCCTCGTCCTCGACGTAGGCGTCCAGCAGGAAGGCCATCATCGGGCGGCCGACGCCCGCGGCAGGCTCGATCACGAAGGGGCGGTAGCGGGAGTTGGTGGCCTGGTCGAAGTACGACAGGTCGACGCCGGAGTGGTTCGAGTGCGTGGTCAGGTCGAAGTCGGTGCGGTTGGCGATGCCTTCCAGCTCGCCCCATTCCTGGCCGCCGAAGCGGAAGCGGTACTCGATGTCCACCGTGCGCTTCGAGTAGTGCGACAGCTTCTCGCGCGGGTGCTCGTAGACGCGCAGGTTGTCCTTGGCGATACCGAGGTCGGTGTACCAGCGGGTGCGCTCGTCGATCCAGTACTGGTGCCACTCGTCGTCGGTGCCCGGTTCGACGAAGAACTCCATCTCCATCTGCTCGAACTCGCGGGTGCGGAAGATGAAGTTGCCCGGCGTGATCTCGTTGCGGAACGACTTGCCGATCTGGCCGATGCCGAACGGCGGCTTGCGGCGCGCGGTCGTCTGCACGTTGAGGAAGTTGACGAAGATGCCCTGCGCGGTCTCCGGGCGCAGGTAGTGCAGGCCCTCGTCGGTCTCCACCGGGCCAAGGTGGGTCTTGAGCATCATGTTGAACTCGCGCGGCTCGGTGTACTGGCCGCGGGTGCCGCAGTTCGGGCACGGCACGTCCGACACGTCGTTCTCCGCGACCTCCTTGCCGGTGCGCGCCGCGTACTCCTCGGACAGCTGGTCCGCGCGGAACCGCTTGTGGCACGAGGTGCACTCGACCAGCGGGTCGTGGAAGGCGTTGACGTGCCCGGAGGCCACCCACACCTGCCGGGGCAGCAGCACCGACGAGTCCAGGCCCACCACGTCGTCGCGGCCCTGCACCATGGTCTTCCACCAGGCGCGCTTGATGTTGTCCTTCAGCTCCACGCCGAGCGGGCCGTAGTCCCACGCCGACCGGGTGCCACCGTAGATCTCCCCGCACGGGTAGACGAAGCCGCGGCGCTTGCAGAGGCTGACGACGGTATCGATCCGGTCGGCTGGCACTGACCCTCCATGAGAGGAACAACGAGAGAGGCGGGACAGCCAAGGGTAGTCCGCGCCCCGCCCTGCTCCGTCCGGGGGACACCCACGCCGGACCCGCCGGTCAGCGCGCGGTCGTGGGCCCCGCGGCCTCGCCGAGGCGGACCGTGTCCGCGTCCGCGGCGAGCAGGCTGGCATGCCGCCGGACACCGTCCGGGCCCGCCTCGACAACCACCTCGTATGCCGCCGGTTCGGTCGTGTCCGCCTCCGCGAGCAACGGGATCACCAGGGTTCTTACGTCGAAGGGGGACAGCGACTTTCGGTACGCGGCGACGGAGGCGAACTCGACGGTGAGCACCCAGGCGGTGGCGGACTCGGTGGACCGGACCAACAGCCCGCGCAGGCAGCCGGGCTGTGCCAGCAACAGCTCCAGGGCCCGGTGGGCCCGGTCGGCGAACGGCCCAGGGTCGGTGACGGTGAACCTGGCGATCAGCAGCACGCGGCGGCCTTCCTGGCGGCGGGGCACGGGCGGGCCCGCACGGGACAGTGCGAGGATGCGGCACGGTAACCCCTTGTCGGCAGCCCCATCGAGATCGGGAGGCACCCGTGCGGCGGACGCGCTCGCTCAGGACACCGTTGCTTCAGGGGCGGGGACCGCTGTCCAAGGTCCCGCCGGTGCTGGTGTTCGTCCTGGTCATCGGCCTGTTCGTGGCGGGTGTGCTGATCCGCGGGCCGATCGGCGCCGCCCTGCTGGGCCTGTTGGCGCTGGCCGTCGTCGGACTGCTGGTGGCGACCTGGTCGGTGCTGGCACCCGCCCAGCGCGCGGGTCGGGTGCTGATTCTCGGGGTGCTGGTGGCGATCGCGGTCTCCGTGCTGTGAACGCGTGCGGTGCCGTGCCCGCGACAGGCCCCCGTGAACTGGGAACGCAGCCTAAGATGAACACGGTAACCATCACCCTGCGGGCCGTCCGCCGCCGGGACCAGGAGAGGACGATGTCGACCGTGACCTCGGGAGCCGCGTCGCACGGGCTGCGGGCAGCCGCCGAGCAGCACGATCATTCGCCCACCCACCCACCCGGAAATTCACCGGGACACCCGGACCACGCGCCCGACCATTCACTGGACCACTCACCGGACCGGCCCGCGCTCGCGACCGGGCACCGCCGGTCCTCGGCCACCCTGACCGCCGCGGGCGATCTGCTGCGCGCGCTCGCCGCGCCGGTGCGCATCGCCATCGTGCTGGAGCTGCGGGTCGCCGACCGCTGCGTGCACGAGCTGGTCGAGGCGCTGGGCGTGGCGCAGCCGCTGATCAGCCAGCACCTGCGGGTACTCAAGTCCGCGGGTGTGGTCTATGGGGAGCGCCACGGGCGCGAGGTGGTCTACCGCCTTGTGGATGAGCATTTGTCGCATATCGTCGTGGACGCAGTTGCCCACGTTGAGGAAGGCGACCGGTGACGACGGACCGAACCTCGGCGACCGTACCCGGCAGGCGCTCCACGCGTCAGCGCACGGCCGTCGCACAACTGCTCGACCAGCTCGACGACTTCCGCTCCGCCCAGGAGCTGCACGAGGAGCTGCGCAAGCGCGGCGAGGGCATCGGGTTGACCACGGTGTACCGGACGCTGCAGTCGCTGGCCGACGCGGGCCAGATCGACGTGCTGCGCACCGATTCCGGCGAGGCGATCTACCGCCGCTGCTCCAGCCACCACCATCACCACCTGGTGTGCCGCACCTGCGGCCACACCGTGGAGGTGGAGGGGCCCGCGGTGGAGCGCTGGGCGGACAAGGTGGCCGCGGAGAATGGCTTCTCCCAGATCAGCCATACCGTGGAGATCTTCGGCACGTGCGCGAGTTGCGGTTAGCCAACGCCTCGATCTCCGCGACGGTTCCCGTGACGACCTGGTGAGGGTCGGCTGCCAGGCCGGGAACGATGCCGGGTGGGGATGTGGGGGTGGGTGGTGGGAGAAATCGAACTCAGTGCTCATAGGGGTCTTCTGGTTGGTGGATCTTGGTCAGCTCGGTCGCGGACAGCGTGGGGACGTAGTCGTCGTCCTCGGTGGCCGAGCCGGGCCGCAGCGTGCCGGTGACGTTCAGCCAGGTGTCGTTCTGGTAGCCGGTGGTCCTGGGTCCGTCGAGCCTGACCCGCACCGGCAAGGCGTCGGCGGCGCAGCAGGTGATCGAGAGCCGGGCCAGGTAGGTGTTCTGCCCGTCCACGACCACGAACCCGGTCAGCCGGACCCGGCGGTTGTCCAGGGAGTTGCCGGAGTCCCAGGCCGCGCGGGCGGCGAAGTCGCTCAGCTTGACCGGCAACGGATCCCCCGCGGGCAACGGGGAGAACAGCATCCGGTCGTCGGCCCCGGAGGACAGCGTGGTGGCGGCCCGGTTGCTGGCGTCCGCGCGCACCGAGTCCGCGCCCAGGGCGGGCGGGGCGATCAGGAAGATCGTCAGCACCGGCAGGATCAACAGCCACGCACTGCGCGCGGAATGGTCGTGCCCTTCGTGGTCGCCGTCGTCATGCTCGTGCGGCGCGCGGGCGAACAGCTCGCGGGCGATGGAGATCCCGGCGAGCAGCACCATGACCAGGCCGCCGCCGATCAGCCAGTACCGGTGCGACGGCTTGACGTACTGCAGATAGGTCCCGTTGAGGCTGATCTTCAGCAGCGCGCCGCCGACCAGTACCAGCAGGATGTTCTGGGTCTCCCGCCTCATCCCGCGCCGCCGAACACCAACAGACCCGACAGCACCGCGCAGACCACCGCGACCACGAACGTCGCGGGCGCGAACCGGACCGCGAACGAGCGGCCGAACGTGCCTGCCTGCAAGGCGAACAGCTTGACGTCGACGGCGGGCCCGACCACCAGGAACACGAGTTTGGGCAGCAGCGGCATGCCGCTGATCGAGGCCGCCACGAACGCGTCCGCCTCGCTGCACAACGCCAGCAGCAGGGCCAGCACCGCCAGCACGACCACGCCAAGCACGACCTGCTGTCCGAGCGCGTCGACCCAGTGCCGGGGCACGGCCACGTTGAGCGTGGCCGCGATCAGCCCGCCGAGCACCAGGAACCCGCCCGCGTCGACCAGGTCGGCGCGCGCGGTCTCGAAGAACATCCGCCACCGGGACCGGCCGTCCGGCTCGGGCAGCCTGCGCAGCGCCCGCTCGATGATCCACTCGGCCTTCCCGAACCGCGCCCACAGCCAGCCCATCACCAGCGCGGTGGCCAGCGAGCCGAGCAGCCGGGCCAGGACCATGCCCTGGTTGTTCGGGAACGCCACGCTGGTGGCCACCAGCACGACGGGGTTGATCGCGGGCGCGGTCAACAGGAACGCCAGCGCGACGGAGGTGGGCACGCCCTGCCGCATCAGCCGCCGGGCCACCGGCACGGCCGCGCACTCGCACGTCGGCAGCGCCACCCCGGCCAACCCGGCCACGGGCACCGCGAGCGCCTGACGCCGGGGCAGCAGCCGCTCCAGGACCTTGCCGGACACGAACGCGGCGATGGCGCCGCTGATCAGCACACCGAGTACCAGGAACGGCAGCGCCTGCACGCACACGGCGACGAACACGGTGGCACCGGTGCGCAGCATGGGCGCGTCCAGCCAGGACACCAGGTTGCCCTGCCCGACCAGTGCGATCACCAGGATCGCGCAGAGCACCTCCAGCGACCCGACCCGGTACCGGCGCTTCCCCGGCCCGGCCGCCACGTCGGCGACCGCGACGGACCCGCCCGGGGCCGTCGCGAGCTCGGGAGCGTCGGTCAGGTCGGCCGACTCGGGGCGGGACGGCGGGTCAGCGCTCATCGGCGGTGTCCCCGGCCGACGAGTCCCGGGGTGATGACGGAGCGCACGCGGGTGGATACCTCACCCGCCGAATGATGCCGGCCCGGGATCAGCCGGGGGAGCCGGGTGTTGAACTGTGTTCTGCCGCCTGTCCGAGCAGCTCAGTGCGCAATTGGGACGCGGTGGACACGACCAGCATGAGCAGCGTGCCCAGGGCGGGCGCGGTCAGCCCGTCGGCCGGGAAGGCGTAGCGCAGGGTGACGTCCATGCCCCGTTCGGTGTGCACGACGCCGAGCGTGCCGAACAGGCCCTGGCCCGCGCGTTCGGCGGCGGAGACGGCCAGGTCGCGGGTGTCCGGCAGGTCCCAGGCCACCACGCAGGTCAGGCTCAGCACGGTCAGGCCCTCGGCCAGCTCCATGCCCTGCACCGCGCACGGCACGTCGCCGTGCCGGAAGGTCAGCGCGCCGTCGTCGTCCACGGTCACGTCGTGGTAGCTCTCCAGGGCCTCGCGGGCGCGGGTGAGCAGCTGGTCGGTCATTCGGGGTCCTTCCGGTCCAGGTCCAGCCGGGCGGCGACCTCGGCGGAGTCGGCGGCGCCGCCGAAGCGGCGGTCGCGGCGGGCGTAGGTCTCGATGGCCTCCCACAGGTGCACCCGGTCGAAGTCGGGCCACAGGTGGTCCTGGAACACCAGCTCGGCGTAGGCGGACTGCCAGAGCAGGAAGTTCGACGTGCGCTGCTCGCCGGACGGCCGGATGAACAGGTCCACGTCCGGCATCTCCGGCCGGTACAGGTACCTGGCCAGGACGCGTTCGTCCACCCGCTCGGGGTTGATCTTCCCGGCGGCGGCGAGCCGGGCGATCTCGCGGGCGGCGTCGCCGATCTCCGCGCGACCGCCGTAGTTCACGCACATGGCCAGGTGGAGCACGTCGTTGTCCCGGGTGCGCTCCTCGGCGATCTCCAGCTCGCGGATGACGCTCTGCCAGAGCTTGGGGCGACGGCCCGCCCAGTGGATGCGCACGCCGAGCGCGCCGAGCTCCACGGTGTGCCTGCGGATGACGTCGCGGGAGAAGCCCATCAGGAAGCGGACCTCCTCCGGGCTGCGCCGCCAGTTCTCGGTGGAGAACGCGTACAGCGACAGCCATTTGACGCCCATCTCGATGCAGCCCTTGGCCGCCTCGACCACCTGGGCCTCGCCGCGTTTGTGGCCCTCGATCCGGGTCAGGCCGCGTTGGTTGGCCCACCGCCCGTTGCCGTCCATCACAATGGCGACGTGCCGTGGCACGAACTCGGCCGGGATCGCGGGCGGGCGCGCACCGGAGGGGTGCGGCTCCGGCACGCGGACCGGCCCGCCGGTCTCCCGCCCGCCAGTCCGACGACGTCGCAGCACCGCACTACTCCTTCACACCTACCGGGGGACCTGGAAACAGTACTGACCGGGCGGGGCGGCCCGGCCGCCCGCACCCCACACTCCTCTGTGGACAGTCCGGGCGCTACTCGGCAGGACCGGCCACCGGCTGCCGCTCGGCAGGCGGGCGCCGCTCCACCAGCGGCAGCGACCGCAGCTGGCGCTCCAGGTGCCACTGCAGCAGGGCCGCCACCAGCCCGCTGGCCTCCCGCCGGGCCGCGTCGGTGCTGCGCTCGGCGCCGTCCCAGTGGCCGTGCGCGAGCGCGTCCATCAGGTTGAGCACCTCCAGCGGCGGGCTCGCCGAGCCGGGCGGCTTGCAGCGCGGGCACACCGAGCCGCCCGCGTGCACGTTGAACGCGCGGTGCGGGCCCGGGTCGCCGCAGCGGGCGCACTCGGTCAGCGCGGGCGACCAGCCCGCGAACGCCAGCGCGCGCAGCAGGAACGCGTCGAGCACCAGCGAGGCGTCCCGCTGCCCGTCGGCCAGTGCCCGCAGCGCGCCCACGACCAGCAGGTAGAGCCGCAGCACCGGCTCGCCCTCCTCGGCGGACATCCGGTCGGCGGTCTCCAGCACCGCGCAGCCCGCGGTGTAGCGGCGGTAGTCGCCGACGATGCCCGCGCCGAACGCGTCCAGGGTCTGCACCTGGGTGATCACGTCCAGCGTGCGCCCGGTGTAGAACTGCACGTCCACGTGCGCGAACGGCTCGACCCGGGCGCCCAGCCGGGAGGTGGTGCGGCGCACGCCCTTGGCCACCGCGCGCACCTTGCCGTGCTTCTGGGTGACCAGGGTGATGATCCGGTCGGCCTCGCCGAGCTTCTGCACGCGCAGCACGACCCCGGTGTCGCGGTACAGGCTCACCCGGCCATCCTGCCACGCGCCACCGACCGGACCGGGCTCAAAAACCCAGCCTGCGCAGCTGGCGCGGGTCGCGCTGCCAGTCCTTGGCGACCTTGACGTGCAGGTCAAGGTAGACCCGGCTGCCCAGCAGCACCTCGATCTGCCTGCGCGCGGTGGAGCCGACCTGCTTGAGCCGCTCGCCGCGGTGGCCGAGCACGATGCCCTTCTGGCTGGGCCGCTCCACGTACAGCAGCGCGTGCACGTCGATCATGTCGTCGCGGCCCTCGCGCGGGACCATCTCCTCGATGGTGACCGCGATGGAGTGCGGCAGCTCGTCGCGCACCCCCTCCAGCGCGGCCTCCCGGATCAGCTCGGCGACCAGGGTGGCCTCCGGCTCGTCGGTCAGCTCGCCGCCCGGGTAGAGCTGCGGGCCCTCGGGCAGCCGGGCCACCAGCAGGTCGGCCAGCGTGCCCACCTGGAAGCCGTCCACCGCCGAGACCGGCACCAGCTCGGCGAAGTCCAGCACGTCCTGCAGCGCCACGAGCTGCTCGGCGACCTGCTCGGGAGCGACCAGGTCGGTCTTGGTGACGATGCCGACCACCGGCGTCTTCTGCGCGACCTTGCGCAGCTCGGCGGCGATGAACCGGTCGCCCGGCCCGATCTTCTGGTCGGCAGGCACGCACAGGCCGACCACGTCGACCTCGGACCAGGTCTCCCGGACGATGTCGTTGAGCCGTTGGCCGAGCAGGGTGCGCGGGCGGTGCAGGCCGGGGGTGTCCACGATGACCAGCTGGGCGTCCGCGCGGTGCACGATGCCCCGGATGGCGTGCCGGGTGGTCTGCGGCTTGTTGGAGGTGATCGCGACCTTGGTGCCCACCAGCGCGTTGGTCAGGGTCGACTTGCCCGCGTTGGGCCTGCCGACGAAGCAGGCGAAACCGGAACGGTGACCTTCGGTCGTGCTGTCCACCGGGTCGGTGCTCTTCACCAAGACATTGTGCATTGGCAACGATCCGACTCCGGCATCGGCCTGCTCAGGCGGGCCTGCCGGGCGCGCGGACGCGGTTGAGCTCCAGCGTGGCGGGCAGCGGCGCGCCGCCGGGTCCGCCCGCGGCCAGCCAGGCGTCGATGTCGTCGAGCACCGCGTCGTCCAGCACGAACCCGAACCAGACCGGTTTGGCGCCCGGGGCCTGCACGACCACCACGTTGGAGGTCTCGCAGGTGTCCAGGCACTCGGCGACCCGGGCCGTGCCGCCGTGCTTCGCGGCGATCTCGCGTAAGCGGGCCAGCTGGCGTCCGTGGTTCACGGTCGGGTGCTTCTTGACCGTCCCGCAGCAGCAGTCGCGGCAGACCGTGAGCAGCACGCTCACCGGAGCACGTCGACGACGGCGCCGGTGGGGTCGGCGCGCAGCACCGGCGCGGCCGCGGTGAGGTCGCGCACGGCGGCGACCGAGTCGGCGTCCACCTCGCCCGCCTCGGTGACGACGGCGGCGGCCTCCAGGCCCTCGGCACCGCTGGCCACCGCGGCGGCCACGGCGGCCTGCAGCGCGGTCAGCCGCAGCGACGGCAGGGCGACGGTGGCGGCGGCGTAGGTGCGGCCGTCCAGGTCACGCACGGCGGCGCCCTCGGCGGCCCCCGTCCGCGCCCGACTGGACCGGGCCAGGGTGACGATCTTCGCGTCCTCCGGGTCGAGCTCAGCCACGCTCGCCGCTCCTCTCTCGGTGTCGCTCCTGGGCGTGCTCCGCGGCACTGTCCGGGACGGTGGTGCCGTCGGACTCCGCCTCGCCCGGCCGCACCACCACCGAGGTGATCCGGACCCGGCCGCGGTTGTCCTTGCCGCCCTCCGCCCGGAACCGTAGCCCGGTGATCTCCGCCTCCGCACCGGGCAGTGGCACACGTCCCAGTCGCTGGGCGAGCAGGCCGCCCACCGTCTCCACGTCCTGACCGGCCAGCTCCAGGCCGAACAGCGCGCCGAGGTCCTCGACCGGCAGCCGGGAGCTGACCCGCACCGCGCCGTCGGCCAGGTGCTCGACCGGCGGCCGCTCGTCGGTGTCGGACTCGTCGGTGATCTCGCCGACGATCTCCTCCAGGATGTCCTCGATGGTCAGCAGGCCCGCCGTGCCGCCGTACTCGTCGACCGCGATGGCCAGGTGGTTCTTGGACACCTGCATCTCGCGCAGCAGGTCGTCGAGCCGCTTGGTGTCCGGCACGAAGCCCGCGGCGGCCATCACCTCGGTGAGGTTCACCGGCGCGCCGCCGGTCTCCCCGGCCTGCAGGGCGCTGCGCACCAGGTCCTTGAGGTTGACCACGCCGACCACGTCGTCCACGCTCTCGCCGATCACCGGGATGCGGGTGTAGCCGGTGCGCAGCGACAGGGCCAGCGCCTGCCGCACCGACTTGGTCTGCTCGATCCACACCATCTCGGTGCGCGGCACCATGACCTCGCGGGCGATCGTGCCGCGCAGCTCGAACACCGAGTGGATCATCTCGCGCTCGTCCGCGTCGACCACGCCGCGCTCCTCGGCCAGGTCGACCAGCTCGCGCAGCTCCACCTCGGAGGAGAACGGGCCCTCGCGGAAGCCCTTGCCCGGAGTGATGGCGTTGCCGACCAGGATCAGGAACCGGGACAGCGGGCCGAGCACCGAGCCGAGCACCCGCACCGGCCCGGCCGCGATCAACCCGACGCCGTAGGGGTGCTGGCGGCCGATGGTGCGCGGGCCCACGCCGACCAGCACGTACGACACCACGATCATGCCCAGCGCGGCGACCAGCCCGGCCAGCCAGGCGGGGTCGATCGAGCGCGCGCAGACGAAGGTGACCAGGACGGTGGCCGCCAGCTCGCAGCCCAGCCGCAGCAACAGCAGCAGGTTGATGTGCCGGGGCCGCTCGTCGACCACCGCGATCAGCTGCTTCGCGCCGGTGCGGCCGGACCGCACCAGGCCCTCCACCCTGGCCTTGGACACCGCGGACAGCGACGCGTCGGCGGCGGCGAAGCACCCGGCGGCCAGCACCAGCAGGACCGCGACGACGAGCAGACCGACCGAGTCGGCGGGCACCGGGGTCAGTCCTCGGGCTGCTCGGCGAGACCGACGGCGCCGAGCAGCTTGTCGTCCTCCACCCGCTGCGCGGCCCGGCGCCGGGCGTCCGCGGCGGCGGTGCGGAAGTCGGCGAGGATGCGCTTCTGCAGGGTGAACATCTCCCGCTCCTCGGCGGGCTCGGCGTGGTCGTAGCCGAGCAGGTGCAGCACGCCGTGCACGGTCAGCAGGTGCAGCTCGTCGAGCAGGCTGTGGCCCGCGGTGCGCGCTTGGTCCTTGGCGAACGCCGGGCACAGCACGATGTCGCCGAGCAGCGCGGGCCCGGACTCGGAGGCGTCCGGGCGGCGCGCCGAGTCCAGCTCGTCCATCGGGAACGCCATCACGTCGGTGGGACCGGGCAGGTCCATCCACCGCTCGTGCAGGTCGGCCATCACGTCCAGCTCGACCAGCAGCACCGACAGCTCGGCGAGCTTGCTGACGTTCATGCGGTCCAGGGCGAACCGGGCCGCCGCGACGATCGACGCCTCGTCGACCGCCACCCCCGACTCGTTGGCGATCTCGATACTCACCGGGCCATTGTCGCCGGTCGGCTCAGCGGCCGTGTCGCCTGCCCCCGGCGCGCACCGGGCCGCTCTTCTGCTGGGCCTCCTGCGCGTCCTGGTTGACCTGCCAGCGCTCGTAGGCGTCCACGATGTCGCCGACGAGCCGGTGCCGCACCACGTCCGCGCTGCTCAGCTCGCTGAAGTGGACGTCGTCCACGCCGTCGAGGATGTCCCGGACGACCTTGAGCCCGCTCTTCTGCCCGCCGGGCAGGTCGATCTGGGTGGTGTCGCCGGTGACCACGATCTTGGAGCCGAACCCCAGCCGGGTGAGGAACATCTTCATCTGTTCGGGCGTGGTGTTCTGCGCCTCGTCCAGGATGATGAACGCCTCGTTGAGGGTCCGGCCGCGCATGTACGCCAGCGGGGCGACCTCGATCGTGCCCGCCTGCATCAGCCGCGGGATCGACTCCGGGTCGATCATGTCGTGCAGCGCGTCGTAGAGCGGCCGCAGGTACGGGTCGATCTTCTCGTAGAGCGTGCCGGGCAGGAAACCGAGCCGCTCCCCAGCCTCGACCGCGGGCCGGGTCAGGATGATCCGGTTGACCTGCTTGCCCTGCAGCGCCTGCACGGCCTTGGCCATCGCCAGGTAGGTCTTGCCGGTGCCCGCGGGCCCGATGCCGAAGACGATCGTGTTGGCGTCGATCGCGTCCACGTACCGCTTCTGGTTCAGCGTCTTGGGCCGGATCGTGCGCCCGCGCCGGGACAGGATGTCCAGGCTCAGCACCTCGGCAGGCGACTCGGCGGTGCCCGCCGAGAGCATGGCGACCGTCCGGCGGACCGCGTCCGGGCCGACCTGCTGCCCGCGCGCCGCCAGCGTCACCAGCTCGGTGAACACCCGCTCGGCGAACGCCACGTCGGCGGGTGCCCCGGACAGCGTCACCTCGTTGCCGCGCACGTGCACGTCGGCCACGAGCAGCTCCTCGGCCACCCGCAGGTTCTCGTCCCGGGACCCCAGCAGCGCCAGCACGGCCCCCTCGGGAATCGCGAACCGCGACTGCGCCTCGTGTACGGAAGGACCAGAAGGACTGGGCGTACCCCCAACTTCACTTCTACCCGTCACGCGCCCTCTGCCCCACCTTCACCCAGGCGCTCGCGCGCCCCACGTCCCGACCCCACCGATGCTATCCCCCACCCCGCCCCCACCGCACCGACAAAACCGCGCCCCCGCCACTAGGCGCTGTCCTGCAAGTCCGGCACACGCTATCCGCGCCCGCGCGCCAGACTTACCGGACAGCGCCTAGTGTGCCGTCCCATGGCCGACTGCTTGTTCTGCAAGATCATCGCTGGCGACATCCCGTCCACCGGGGTTCACGAGACCGACACCACCTACGCGTTCCGCGACATCAACCCGCAATCCCGCGTCCACGTCCTGGTGGTCCCCAAGAACCACCACGAGGACGCGAACGAGCTGGCGAACCACCCGAACCTGCTCGCGGCCCTCCTGAAGGCAGGTGTCGAGGTAGCGGACATCGAAGGCATCAAGGACTCCGGCTACCGCTTCGTCTTCAACACCGGCGACGACGCCTGCCGCACCGTCTTCCACGCCCACCTACACGTCCTGGGCGGCGAACAACTCACCGACTTCGGCCGCTAACCCCAAACCCCCCAACACAAGCACAAAAGGCAAGAAAGAAGGAAGAAGAACGAAAACGAGGGCCGAAGGACAAGCGGCAAGGGGCGAGGGACAGGGAGCAAGAGGCAGGAGGCGGGAGGCAGAAACGACAGCCACCGCTGGTCCAGCGCCACCATGGCCAGCGCCCGCCAACGCGAGGAGCTCGCACCGTTGGTCCAACGCCATCGCCCCCAGCGCCCGCCAACGCGAGGAACTCGCACCGTGGGGGCCTGGGGGCTCGGCCCCCAGAACAAGGAACCGCCCGCCCAGGGAAGAAGCCCGCAGGGCTACGAACAGGAAGCCGCGCGGGCGGTGAAGCCTGGGGGTCGCTCCACCGCCCCGCGCGGCGCCGCCGGACCGAGGGGGGAGGTGTCCGGCGGTAGTCGGGTGAATGCGCTTCGCAATACTTGAAACGCTTTGCGGATAAAGGGTAAACCCTCGGCTGACTCAGCGCCAGCGGGCGGTGAGGGCGCCGAGGGCGCCGAGGGCGACCGCGGCGGCGGTGGACGTGCGCAGTACAGCGGGTCCGAGCCGGGTCGGGCGGGCTCCGGCCTGTTCAAGGGCGTCGAGCTCGTCGGGAGCGATGCCACCCTCGGGTCCGACCACCACGACAAGATCACCCGTTTCGGGTAGTGGGATATCGGCCAGCCGGGTGGCCCGGTCCGCTTCCAGGACGAGGGCGAGGGCCGCCGACCGGGTCAGGTCGAGCAGGCCGGGCAGGCCGACCGGGTCGGCGATGTCCGGGATCCAGGGCCTGCGGGCCTGTTTGGCGGCCTCGCGGGCGGTGGCGCGCCAGCGGGTCAGTGCCTTGTCGCCGCGCGGGCCGTCGTCCCACCTGGCGATGCTGCGGCCTGCCCGCCATGGCACGATCGCGTCGGCGCCCGCCTCGGTGGCCAGTTCCACGGCCAGCTCGCCCCGGTCGCCCTTGACCAGCGCCTGGACCACGACCACGCGCAGCTCCGGCGCCGGTTCGGTCCACCGCTCCAGCACGTCCAGTTCGAGGCTGTCGCGGGCGGCGGCGGTGACGGCGCAGCGGGCGGTGCCGCCGCGGCCGTCGGCGATCAGCAGCTCCTCGCCGACGCGCAGCCTGCGGACGGCGGCGGCGTGCCTGCCCTCGGGGCCGTCGAGCACGTGCGTGTCGCCCGCGGGCAGCGCGTCGACCAGGAACAGCGCCAGGGTCATCGGGTGTGGCGGGAGCGCAGCCGGGAGAACAGCCCGCCCGCGCGCCCGTTGGCACCGGCCAGGGTGTGTTCCTCCTCGCCGCGCACCGCGGCCAGCTCGCGCAGCAGCTCGGTCTGCCGGGCGTCGAGCCGGGTGGGGATCTCCACCTCGACGTGCACGTGCAGGTCGCCACGGCCGTCGACGCGGCCGGTGGAGCGCAGCCGGGGCAGGCCGCGGCCGGACATGACCAGCTCGGTGTCCGGCTGGGTGCCGGGCTCCAGCTCCAGGTCGACCGGGCCGTCCAGGGTCTCCAGCGGCAGTACCGCGCCGAGCGCGGCGGTGGTCATCGGGACCCGCAGGGTGCAGTGCAGGTCGGCGCCCGCGCGCTCGAAGGTGGCGTGCGGCAGCTCCTCGACCTCGACATACAGGTCGCCTGCCGGGCCGCCGCCCGGTCCGACCTCGCCCTGTCCGGACAGCCGGACGCGCATGCCGTCGGCGACGCCGGGCGGGATCTTGGCGGCGATGGTGCGCCGGGCGCGCACCCGGCCCTCGCCTTGGCACTGCCTGCACGGGTCGGGGATGACCTCGCCGAGGCCGCGGCAGGTGTGGCAGGCGCGCGCGGTGACGACCTGGCCGAGGAAGGAGCGCTGCACGGACTGGACCTCGCCGCGCCCGCCGCAGGTGTCGCAGGTGACCGGGACGCTGCCCGCGGCGCAGCCGGAGCCGCGGCACAGGTCGCACAGGATGGCGGTCTCCACCGCGATCTCGCGGGTGACGCCGGTGGCGCACTCCTCCAGGGTCATCTGGATGCGCAGCAGCGCGTCCGACCCGGGCTGCACCCGGCTGCGCGGGCCGCGCCCGCCGCCGCCCGCGCCCGCCGCGCCGAAGAAGGCGTCCATGATGTCGCCGAGACCGAACCCGCCGAACGGGTCGCGGCCGCCACCGCCGCCGCCCCCCATGGCGCCCAGCGGGTCGCCGCCAAGGTCCACGATCTTGCGCTTCTGTGGGTCGGAGAGCACCTCGTAGGCGGCGGTGACCTCGCGGAAGCGGGTCTGCGCTGCCTCGTCCGGGTTGACGTCCGGGTGCAGCTCGCGCGCCAGCTTGCGGTAGGCGCGCTTGATCTCCTCGGAGGTCGCGTCCTGCCGCACCCCGAGCGTCCCGTAGTAGTCCCTCGCCACCGTGTCCAGTCCTCCTGCCCCGGGCACCCGGGACCAGTCGTTTTACTTCAGAGCCGACCCTCGTTAGTGGCCGAGGATCTCGCCGACGTAGTTCGCCACCGCGCGGACCGCGGCGATGTTCGTGGGGTAGTCCATCCGGGTCGGCCCGACCACGCCCATGCCGCCCAGCAGCGCGGCCCTGGTGCCGTAGCCGATCGACACCACCGAGGTGCTGCGCATCTCCTCGGCCTCGTTCTCCTCGCCGATACGCACCGTGATGGTGCCCGGGTCGGCCGTGGCGGCCAGCAGCTTGAGCACCACGACCTGCTCCTCCAGCGCCTCCAGCACCTGCCGCAGCGAGTTCGGGAAGTCGGCGACGTTGCGGGTCAGGTTGGCGGTGCCGCCCAGCACCAGCCGCTCCTCGGGGTGCTCGACCAACGACTCGATCAGCACCGTGGCCACCCGGACCATCACCTCGCGCAGCTCGACCGGGGTGGTGTCGGTCAGCTCGGCCACGCCCGCGGCGGCGTCGGTGAGCCGCTTGCCCGCCAGCCGGGAGTTCAGCATGGCGCGCAGCCGCGCGACGGTCTCGTCCGTGACGACGTCGCCGAGGTCGACCACCCGCTGGTCGACCCGGCCGGTGTCGGTGATCAGCACCATCATCAGCCGGGCCGGGGTGATGCCGACCAGCTCGACGTGCCGCACGGTGGAGGTGGTCAGCGTCGGGTACTGGATCACCGCGACCTGCCTGGTCAGCTGGGCCAGCAGCCGCACGCTGCGGCGCATCACGTCGTCCAGGTCGATGGCGCCGTCCAGGAAGGTCTGGATGGCCCGGCGCTCGGCCGAGCTGAGCGGCTTCACCTCGGTGAGCCGGTCGACGAACAGCCGGTAGCCCTTGTCGGTGGGGATGCGGCCCGCGCTGGTGTGCGGCTGCGTGATGTAGCCGTCCTCCTCCAGCGAGGCCATGTCGTTGCGCACGGTCGCGCTGGACACGCCCAGGTTGTGCCGGTCCACGATGGCCTTCGAGGCGACCGGCTCGTGGTTGCTGACGTAGTCGGCGACGATGGCGCGCAGCACCTCGAACCGGCGTTCGTCCGTGCTGACCACGCGCCACCCCCTCGCATCCCACGCCGCGGCCGCGTCCCGGTCGACGCGCCTCAGCCCAAGTTTACGGAGCGCGGCCGATGGCCGGGGGTGCGGTCCACCACCGGTTTCGCGAGGATCACCTGGCCCCCGCCCCGTCCCGGTGCTCCGGGTGCTCCAGCGTGCGCAGCGCGGCCGACGCGGCGATCCGGATGATCGGGTCGGTGTGCTCGGCCGCGGCGGTGATGATCTCGACCGATCCCGGCCCGCCGATCCGGCCTGCCAGGTACACGGCCTTGCAGGCCAGCACGGTGTCATCGGCGGCGGCTAACTCGGCCAGGTGCGGCAACGCGGCCTGGCCCAGCTCGCTGGCGGCGTCGAAGTCGGTGACGGCGCCCGCGAGTCGTCGCCGCACGTCCTGCAGGGTGATCGGCATCCGGACTCCTCGGGTCGGCGGGCGGGTGCTGCCCACAAGAGGGGGATCGGCGGTGCCAGATACGCCCTGCGGCGGAAGTCGGGAGCAAGTCGGGTCTTAGGACCCGATTCGTCCGTCCCGGTGGTGGCGGAGAGCGTCGGCGAGCCGGGGTTCCGGCCCGCCGACGCCAGCCCCTCGGACTTGCTCGGCAAAGCGACCGGGTGTCCGGGACACCCGGAACGACCAGGTCCGGTCAGACGGAGACCGGGACCTTGGCGGCGCCGCGCAGGTTGATGCGGCCGTTCCAGGTGACCTCACCCGCCAGGGCCAGGTTCGGGAAGCGCTCGACCAGCCGACCGATGGCGACCCGCCCCTCCATCCGAGCCAAGGCGGCACCGAGGCAGTGGTGCGGACCGGCACCGAAGGACACGTGTTGACGGGCGTTGGCACGGTCCAGCCGCAGTTCAGCGGCGTCCGGGCCCCAGAAGCGCTCATCGGTGTTGGCAGCCGCGAGAGTGGCGATGACGAAGCTGCCGACCGGGATCTCGTGCCCGTCGAGCACGAACGGCGCCGTCGTGACGCGCCTGCTGGACTGCACCGGGCTGTCGAAGCGCAGCAGCTCCTCGACCGCGTTGTCGATCAGGGTGGGGTCGGCGCGCAGGGCGGCGAGCTGGTCGGGGTGGCGCAGCAGGGCGACGGTGCCGTTGGAGACCAGGTTGACCGTGGTCTCGTGGCCCGCCACGTAGAGCAGCACGACCTGGGCCACCAGCTCCTCGTCGCTGAGCATCGCGCCGTCGTGCTCGGCCCGGACCAGGGCGGTGAGCAGGTCGTCGGCCGGGTTCGCGCGTTTCCACGCGATCACCTCGCCGACCAGGCCGGACAGCTCGCGGTCGGCCTCGCCGATGCGGCAGGCCAGGTCGAGGTCGGCGATCGGTTCCAACGAGCGGACCAGCAGGCCCGCCAGGTCGCGGACCCGGGTCGAGTCGGTGGGCGGCATGCCGAGCATCTCGGTGATCACGGTGAACGGCAGCGGGAACGCCAGCTCCTCGACCAGGTCGCCGCCGCCCGCCTCGGCCAGGCCCGCCAGCGCGGTGTCCACCAGCTCGACGATGCGCGGTTCCAGGGCGCCGATGGCGCGCGGGGTGAAGACCTTGGTCACCAGGCCGCGCAGGCGGGTGTGGTCGGGGGCGTCGCGGTCGAGCATGGACAGGCGGCGCCAGGAGTCGCTGGTGCCGATGGCGTCCGAGACCTGCTGGCGGACGGGGTTCGGGGCGAGGTTGCGGTTCTCCACCGACAGTCCGGCCCGTAAGACGGCGGTGACGTCCGCGTGTCGGGTGGTCACCCAGAACCCGAGCGGGTGTTCCTGCACCGGATGGTTGTCACGCAGCCGGGCGTACTCGGGATATGGGTTGTCGGTGAAACCCGGCGCGAACGGGTTGAACAGCTCCGGGTTGAAGACAGCCTCGGTCATGACCCCACCTCTTCGACCTTCGCTACGTCTTTGACGTATCCGACGTCGGTCACATACACAGTGTATGTCAGTAGGGTCTCCCGCTGTGGCAGTCGTGAAGAGCAGGCGCGAGCAGTACTCCGAGGCGACCCGCGCGGCCCTGCTCGCGGCCGCCACCCACCGGTTCGCCACGCTCGGCTACGCGGCCACCGGCCTTGAGGACGTCGCCGCCGACATCCAGGCCACCCGGGGCGCGGTCTACCACCACTTCAGCAGCAAGAAGGCCCTGTTCGAGGCGGTGCTGGACGAGCAGGAGGAGCGGGCGACCAGCAGGCTCGGCGCCGCCTACCGGGCCGCGCCGGACCCGTGGAGCGGGGCGCTCGCCGCGCTGGAGGCGTTCCTGGACCAGTGCCTGGACCCGGTCTACAGCCGGGTGGTGTGGCGCGAGGGCCCGATCGCCATGGGCTGGCAGGGCTGGCACCACAGCGAGGAGAAGTACGCCTACGGCCTGGTCGAGTCGATCATCGGCGAGCTGGTCGAGCACGGGTACCTGGCCGCGCTGCCCACCGCCGCGGCCGCCGACGTCACCTTCCACGCGATCGGCACCGCCGGGCACCGGATGGCCGAGGCGGACCCGGCGGACCGGCCGCGGCTGCGCACGGAGTACGGCGCGGTGCTGCGGCGGATGCTCGCGGGCCTGCGCCCGGACGTGGACCCGGACAGGCCGCCCCACTCCGAACAACAGCAGCGGTCAGGTCAGTCGGCGGACCACGGCGTCGGCGAGCAGTCGACCCCGTGAGGTGAGCACGCAGCGGCCCGCCGCCAACGCGCGCTCGTCCAGCAACCCGTCCACGACGGCGGCGCGCGCCTCGGTCACGGCATCGCTGTCGAGCGCGGTCACCGGCAGCCCCTCCGCCAGCCGCAGCTCCAGCAGGACCCGTTCCACTCTCCGGTCGTCCGCGCTCAACGTCTCTCGTCCCGCCGCGGGCGAGTGCCCCTCGGCGAGCAGTGCGGTGTAGCGGGCCGGGTGCTTGACGTTCCACCAGCGCACGCCGCCGACGTGGCTGTGCGCGCCGGGGCCCGCGCCCCACCAGTCGCCGCCGAGCCAGTAGCCGAGGTTGTGTCGGCATCGGGCAGGTGCGGACGCGGCCCAGTTGGACACCTCGTACCAGTGCAGGCCCGCGGCCGTGAGCGCGGCGTCGACCTGCTCGTACCGGTCGGCGAGCACGTCGTCGTCGGGCATCGGCAGCTCGCCGCGGCGCACCCGGCGGGCCAGCGCGGTGCCCTCCTCCACGATCAGCGCGTACGCCGAGACGTGGTCCACGCCCGCTTCCAGCACCGCGTCCAGCGAGGCGGCCAGGTCTTCCGGGCGCTCACCCGGGGTGCCGTAGATCAGGTCCAGGTTGACGTGTCCGATGCCTGCCGCGCGCGCCTCCTTCGCGGCGGCCACCGCGCGGCCCGGGGTGTGCTTGCGGTCCAGCACCGTCAGCACGTGCCGGGCGGCGGACTGCATGCCCAGGGACACGCGCGTGTACCCGGCGTCGGCGAGCTCCGCGAAGAACGCCGGGGAGGTCGATTCCGGATTGGACTCGGTGGTCACCTCGGCGCCGTCGGCGAGCCCGAACGTGTCCCGCACCACATCCAGGACCGCCGCGAGGCCGTTCGCGCCGAGCAGCGAGGGTGTCCCGCCGCCGACGAACACGGTGTCCGCGCGGGGCGCGGAGCCCAGCACCCGGCCCGCCAGCGCCAGCTCGTGCCGCAGACCTGCCAGCCAGGACTCGGGCGAGGCGGATCCGCCCAGCTCACCGGGGGTGTAGGTGTTGAAGTCGCAGTAGCCGCAGCGGCTCGCGCAGAACGGCACATGCACGTAGACGCCGAATGGGCGAGCACCCAGTCCGGACAACGCGGGCGCGGGCAATGCGCCATCGGGCGGAGCGGGATCCCCCTCGGGGAGTGCGGCGGCCACCCGGACATCATCCCAGGTCCGAATGGGCCATCCCGCTGCGTGGGCGTCGCCGCCGTGAGCCTCGTCCCAGCATCCGGATGGCTGTAGACCACAAGGTGGACACATGGCACGCTGGGTTCATGTCCGCGACCGAAGTCTTCCTGGTGGCCCGCCGCCACGTCGACTTCCAGCGCGTGTCCAGCGCGATGTGCCGGCCGAACAGCTGACCCGTCGCGCCTCTTCTCGCATTCAGCCAGGCGTCGGGCGCGCCGCTGAGTGACTCCCCGCAACGCCGCCCGGGGTCCCGGTGGTGCGCGCGAGCGCCCCGACCCCGGAGGAACAACCGGTGTCTCCCACCACTCCCCCCACCGAGTCCACGCCTCGCCGCGCCCCCGCGCGCCGGGGTGAGGGTCAATGGGCGCTCGGCTACCGCGAGCCGCTGAATCCGAACGAGCGGTCGAAGAAGGACGACAACCCGCTCAACGTGCGGGCCAGGATCGAGAACATCTACGCCCACGGCGGGTTCGACAGCATCGACCCGGGCGACCTGCGCGGCCGCTTCCGCTGGTACGGCCTCTACACCCAGCGCAAGCCCGGCATCGACGGCGGCCGCACCGGCGCGCTGGAGCCGGAGGAGCTCGACGACGAGTACTTCATGCTGCGCGTCCGGCTCGACGGCGGCGCGGTCACGACCGAGCAGCTGACCGTGCTGGGCGAGGTGTCGCAGACCTACGCGCGCGACACCGCGGACATCACCGACCGGCAGAACATCCAGTACCACTGGATCCGGGTCGAGGACATGCCCGCCATCTGGGCGCGCCTGGAGGGCGCGGGCATGACCACCATGGAGGCCTGCGGCGACAGCCCCCGGGTCATCCTGGGCTCGCCGGTCGCGGGCATCTCCCGGGACGAGGTGCTGGACGGCAGCGCGGCCATCGACGAGATCAAGCGCCGCTACATCGGCGACCCGCAGTTCGCGAACCTGCCGCGCAAGTTCAAGACCGCGGTGTCCGGTCTGTCCGATGTGGCGCACGAGATCCACGACGTCGCGTTCGTCGGTGTGCTGCACCCGGAGCACGGCCCCGGGTTCGACGTGTGGGTGGGCGGCGGTCTGTCCACCAACCCGATGCTGGGCCAGCGGCTGGGCGCGTGGGTCCCGGCGGACGAGGTCGCGGACGTGTGGGCCGCGGTGATCAGTGTGTTCCGCGACTACGGCTACCGCCGCCTGCGCCACCGGGCGCGGATCAAGTTCCTGGTGAAGGACTGGGGCGCGGCGAAGTTCCGCGAGGTCATGGAGGAGAAGTACCTCGGCCGCAAGATGGTCGACGGCCCGGCGCCGGAGGTGCCCGCGCAGCCGATCGACCACGTCGGGGTGCACCCACAGAAGGACGGCAAGTTCTACGTCGGCGCGGCCCCGATCGCGGGCCGGGTGTCCGGGTCGACCCTGGTGGAGGTCGCCAAGGCGGCCGAGCGGGCCGGGTCGAAGCGGGTGCGGTTCACCCCGCAGCAGAAGCTGGTCGTGCTGGACGTGCCCGAGGGCGAGGTGCCCACGCTGCAGGCGGAGCTGACCAAGCTGGGCCTGCAGACGACGCCGTCGCCGTGGCGGCGCGGGATCATGGCGTGCACCGGTATCGAGTTCTGCAAGCTCGCCATCGTCGAGACGAAGGCGCGCGCGCACGACCTGGTGTCCGAACTGGAGTCCCGGCTGGCCGATATCACCGACGGCATCACCGCGCCGATCACCGTCCACATCAATGGCTGCCCGAACTCGTGCGCGCGTATCCAGACCGCCGATATCGGACTCAAGGGACAGATCGTCACCGATGACGACGGGAACCAGGTCGAGGGTTTCCAGGTGCACCTCGGCGGCGGTCTCGGCCTGGACGCCGGGTTCGGCCGCAAACTGCGCGGGCACAAGGTGACCAGCGCGGAACTACCGGACTACGTGGAGCGCGTGGTGCGCAACTTCGTCGCCGATCGGGACGGTGAAGAACGATTCGCCCAGTGGGTGGTCCGCGCGGCCGAAAACCACCTACGATGAATAGTCGCGGTTACGTTTTCCCGGCGAACAATGGCAATGAAGCTGGGAATGGGAATGGGAACGCGCGCCCGGTAATTAAATGGGAACCAAGCGGAGGGCGGGAATGAGCGAGCGCGCGACACCGTTCTACTGCCCGTACTGCGGGGACGAGGACCTGCGCCCGCAGGAGGAACCGCACGCGGCCTGGCTGTGCACGGCCTGTCGCCGCGTCTTCACGGTCAAGTTCGTCGGTTTGAACCTCACGGGGAAGGCACCACGGTGACCACCTCTGCCACTGGGACCACTACCAATTACCAGAACCTGGCCAGACAGGCCGAGCACGATCTCGCCGACGCCACCGCGGCCGAGGCGCTCGCCTGGACGGTCGAGAACTTCGGCGACCGGTTCATCGTCGCCTCCAACATGCAGGACGCCGTCCTGATCGATCTGGCCTATCGGGCCAAGCCCGATATCGATGTGCTGTTCCTGGAGACCGGCTACCACTTCGCGGAGACCATCGGCGTCCGCGACGCGGTCGACCTGGTCTACCCGGAGGCACGGATCGTCAACGCCGCCGCCGAGCAGTCGGTGGCCGACCAGGAGGCCGAGTTCGGACTGCTGAACCGGACCGATCCGGCCAAGTGCTGCTTCCTGCGCAAGGTCGAGCCGCTGCGCAAGACCCTGGCGGGTTACGACGCGTGGGTGACCGGGGTGCGCCGGGTCGACGCGCCGACCCGGGCGACCACGCCGATCGTGCAGTGGGACGAGCGCAACGGGCTGGTGAAGATCAACCCGCTGGCGGCGTGGAGCGACGAGGAGTTCCACGCCTACATCGCCGAGAACGGGATCCTGGAGAACCCGTTGGTGCAGGCCGGTTACCCGTCCATCGGCTGCGCGCCGTGCACCGCGAAGCCGCTGCCCGGGCAGGACGCCCGCAGCGGCCGCTGGGCAGGCCAGGCCAAGACCGAGTGCGGACTGCACGGGTAAGGGAAACGAGATGACCACTGAGATGACCGAGACTCCAGTCCCCACACGACAACCGAGCGCCACCGAGCCCCTGGATGCCCTGGCGCGCCTGGAGTCCGAGGCGATCCACATCTTCCGCGAGGTGGCGGGCGAGTTCGACCGACCGGTGATCCTGTTCTCCGGCGGCAAGGACTCCACCGTACTCCTTCATTTGGCCGTCAAGGCGTTCTGGCCCGCACCTGTCCCATTCCCGCTACTGCATGTGGACACCGGGCACAATCTGGACGAGGTCATCGACTTTCGCGATCGGACGGTCGAGCGCTACGGCCTCCGACTGGTCGTGGCCAACGTCCAGGACTACATCGACGACGGTCGGCTCGAAGAGCGGCCGGACGGAACGCGAAATCCTTTGCAGACGGTCCCGCTGCTGGATGCCATCGCGGGCAACAGGTTCGACGCCGTGTTCGGCGGCGGCCGCCGCGACGAGGAGCGCGCCCGGGCGAAGGAAAGAATTTTCAGCCTACGCAATTCCTTCGGCCAGTGGGAGCCGCGGCGCCAGCGTCCCGAACTGTGGAACCTCTATAACGGCAGGCACCGCGCCGGCGAACATGTTCGCGTGTTCCCGCTGTCCAACTGGACCGAGCTCGACGTCTGGCGCTACATCAAGCGCGAGGCGATCGAGCTGCCGTCCATCTACTTCGCGCACCGCCGAGAGGTGTTCCAGCGCGACGGTATGTGGCTGACGGCCGGTCCGTGGTTCGGGCCGCGCGCCGACGAGCCGACCCAGGAGCTGACCATCCGGTACCGGACGGTCGGCGACGGGTCGTGCACCGGTGCCGTGCTGTCCGAGGCGGCCGACCTGGACGAGATCATCGCCGAGGTGTCGGCGAGCAGGTTGACCGAGCGCGGCGCGACCCGCGCCGACGACCGGCTGTCCGAGGCCGCCATGGAAGACCGCAAGCGGGAGGGCTACTTCTGATGAGTGATCTGCTGAGGCTGGCCACGGCGGGCAGTGTGGACGACGGCAAGTCCACCCTCGTCGGACGGCTGCTCTACGACACCAAGTCGGTGCTGGCCGACACCCTGGACGCGGTGCACCGCGCCAGCGTGGACAAGGGACTGTCCACTCCGGACCTGTCGCTGCTGGTGGACGGCCTGCGCTCGGAACGCGAGCAGGGCATCACCATCGACGTGGCGTACCGGTACTTCGCCACCCCCAAGCGGTCCTTCGTGCTCGCCGACACCCCCGGGCACGTGCAGTACACCCGCAACACCGTCACCGGCGCGTCCACCGCGCAGCTGGCCGTGCTGCTGGTGGACGCGCGCAAGGGCGTGCTGGAGCAGACCCGCCGCCACGCCGCGGTGCTCGCGCTGCTGGGCGTGCCGCGACTGGTGCTGGCGGTGAACAAGATCGACCTGGTGGACTACGACGAGGCCGGGTTCGAGGTCATCGCCAAGGAGTTCACCGACCACGCCACCGCGCTGGGCTACCCGGTCGGCTCGGTGCTGTCCATCCCGGTCTCCGCGCTGGTCGGCGACAACGTGGTGGAGCGCTCCCCGCACACCCCCTGGTACACCGGTCCCACGCTGCTGCAGCACCTGGAGGACGTGCCGGTCGAGCCGGACCCGCACGACGCGGCGTTCCGCTTCCCGGTGCAGTACGTCATCCGCACCAACACCGCCGAGCACACCGACTACCGCGGCTACGCGGGCCAGGTGGCCGCGGGCACGGTGCGGCCGGGCGACGAGGTGGTGGTGCTGCCCGCCGGGCGGCGCACCAGCGTGGCCAGGGTGGACACCCCGGACGGCGCGCTGACCGAGGCCGAGGCGGGCCGGTCGGTGACCCTGGTGCTGGCCGACGAGATCGACATCTCGCGCGGCGACCTGATCGCCACCGCCACCGAGGCACCCGTGCCGGTGGACGAGTTCGACGCCACCCTCGCCTGGCTGTCGGACAAGCCGCTGCGCGCGGGCGCCCGCGTACTGGTCAAGCACGGCGCGCGCACCGTGCAGGCGGTGGTCGGCGAGCTGAGCGCGCGGTTCGACGAGCAGAAGCTGGCCACCGTGCCCGCCCCGCAGACCCTGGACCTCAACGAGATCGGCCGGGTGCGGCTGCGCACGGCCGAGCCGTTGCCGGTGGACGACTACGCCGTCAACCGGCGGACCGGCGCCTTCCTGGTGATCGACGCGGGGGACGGTTCGACCCTCGCCGCCGGCCTGGTGGGCGCCGGGCTGCAGGCCCTGGAGACCGACCGGAACTGGGGCGGCACCGCCGCCACCACCGGGGATCTCGTCTCCCCCGGTCCTTGATGTACCCCCGTTAACCGATCCACCTGAGAGGCCCTTGTCGTGAAGCGCACCGTCCGCAGCTCCCGTGTCCTGGCAGCAGGCGTCATCGCCTTATCCCTCCTCGCCGCCGCCTGCTCCCGTGCCGAGTCCAAGGACCCGGCCCCCGCCGCCGACGCGGCCGCCGACAAGGGCCCGGCGGCCGAGCTGCGGCTGGGGTACTTCCCCAACGTCACGCACGCCTCCGCGCTGATCGGTCTGGAGAAGGGGCTGTTCGCCAAGGAGCTGGGGAACACGAAGCTGGTGCCGACCAAGTTCAACGACGGGCCGACCGAGGTCGCGTCGTTCCTCGGCGGCTCGCTGGACGTGGGCTTCATCGGGTCGGGTCCGGCCATCAACGCGTTCGCCAAGTCGAACGGCGAGGCCGTGCGGCTGATCGCGGGCGCCACCTCGGGCGGCGCGCAGCTGGTGACCACCGCGGACATCGCCAAGCCGGAGGACCTGGCAGGCAAGAGCATCGCCACCCCGGCGCTGGGCAACACCCAGGACGTCGCGCTGAAGAAGTGGCTGGCGGAGAAGAACCTGACCGGCCAGGTCAAGATCACCAACCAGGAGAACGCGCAGACCCTGGACCTGTTCAAGAAGGGCACCGTGCAGGCCGCGTGGCTGCCCGAGCCCTGGTCCTCCCGGCTGGTGCTGGAGGGCGGCGCCAAGGTCCTGGTGGACGAGAAGGAGCTGTGGCCGAGCGGGAAGTTCCCGACCACGGTCGTGCTCGTGCGCACCCAGTTCCTCAAGGAGCACCCGCAGTCCGTGCAGGCGGTGCTACGCGGTCTGCTCGCGGCGAACGACTACGCGCAGAACAACTCGGCGGACGCCAAGGCGGCGGTGAACAAGCAGCTGGAGGCCCTTACCGGCAAGGGTCTGGCGGCCGCGACCATCGACCGCGCGTTCACCTCGATCTCGTTGGACACCGACCCGTTGGCGGCCACCTTCCCGCAGCTGGCGAAGGACGCGGTCACCGCGAAGGTCGCCGAGAAGGAGACCCCGCTGGCCGGTTTCGTCGACCTGACCGCGCTCAACGCGGTGCTGAAGGCGGCGGGCAAGCCGGAGGCGGACGCGGCGGGCCTGGACAAGAAGTAGCGAGCGGACTGACGAGGCGAGGAAGGCAGGCGAGGGAACCATGACCGCGACTCTGCAGGCGATCGGGACGGCCGTCCGGCTGGACGGCGTGCGCAAGACCTTCGGACACGGCGCCCGCGCCGTGACCGCGCTCGACGGGATCGACCTGGCGGTCGCGCCCGGCGAGTTCGTCTGCCTTCTCGGCGCGTCCGGCTGCGGCAAGACGACCGTGCTCAACCTGATCGCCGGGTTGGACACGCCGACCTCCGGCGAGATCGAGCTGACCACCGGCCGCCCGGCGGTGATGTTCCAGGAGGCCGCGCTGATGCCGTGGCTGACCGCCGCGCGCAACGTGGAGCTGCCGCTGCGGCTGGCGGGCGTGCGCAAGCCCGCCCGCGCCGAGCGCACCCGCGAGCTGCTCGACCTGGTGCGGCTGGGCGACGTGGGCAACAAGCGCCCGCACGAGCTGTCCGGCGGCATGCGGCAGCGGGTGGCGCTGGCCCGCGCGCTGGCGTCCGCGTTGGACGGCAACCGGGGCAAGGCCGCCTCGCTGCTGCTGATGGACGAGCCGTTCTCCGCGCTCGACGCGATCACCCGGGACGTGCTGCAGAGCGAGCTGCTGCGGGTGTGGCAGGCCACCGGCACCGCGGTGGTGTTCGTGACGCACGACGTGCGCGAGGCCGTCCGGCTGGGACAGCGGGTGGTGCTGCTGTCGTCCAAGCCGGGCCGGGTCGTGCAGGAGTGGGACGTCGAGGGCCTCACCGGGCCGGACGAGCTGGCCGCGGTGGACCGGATCAACACGCGCCTGCGCGAGGTGATCAGCAGCCATGCGGCGTGAGACCCTGCCCGGCGCCAACGACGCCGCCGGGCCAGAGCCGACCGAGAACGGCGCGCTGCCCGCGTCCGGGGTGGACCCGGCACCCGGCGCGAAACCCACCGACGCGGCCGCCGCGGTCGGTGCCGGTCTGGACGCGCTGGACACCCCGCCCACGGGTGCCCGCACCGGGCGGAACCTGTTCCGCGCGATCGCCTCGCCGATCATCGCGATGGCCATCGCCATCGCGGTGTGGCAGTTCCTGTGGTCGCAGGCGTTCTGGCCGGAGTTCCAGCTGCCCGCGCCGATCGCGGTGTGGGACCAGATCCTGAAGGTCGTCGACAGCGGCGAGGTCTGGGAGTTCCTCTGGGTCTCGGTGCACCGCGCGGTGATCGGCTTCCTGGTGTCGGTCGCGGTGGCGACCCCGCTGGGGCTGCTGCTGGCCAAGGTGCGGGTGGTGCGCGCGGCGATCGGCCCGCTGATCTCCGGCCTGCAGAGCCTGCCGTCGGTGGCCTGGGTGCCCGCCGCGGTGCTGTGGTTCGGCACCACCGACGCGGCGATCTACACCGTGGTGCTGCTTGGCGCGGTGCCCTCGATCGCCAACGGCCTGGTCGCGGGCATCGACCAGATCCCGCCGATCCTGCCCAGGGTGGGCAAGGTACTGGGCGCGGGCAGGCTCGACTCGGCCCGCTACATCCTGCTGCCCGCCGCGCTGCCCGGCTACCTGGCCGGGCTCAAGCAGGGCTGGGCGTTCTCCTGGCGGTCACTGATGGCCGCCGAGCTGATCGCCACCTCGCCCGAGCTGGGTGTCGGCCTCGGCCAGTACCTGCACAACGGCATGTCGCTGTCGGACATGTCGATGGTGCTGGCGGGCATCATCCTGATCTTCCTGGTGGGCGTGGGCATCGAGCTGGCGGTGTTCCGCCCGCTGGAGCGCGCGGTGCTGCGGGCCCGTGGACTGAACGGAGCCATGTAGCGATGCGACCGTCCAGTCCGGGATGGACCGTGCCCCTGGTCGCCGTGGCGCACGGCAGCCGGGACCCCCGTTCGGCGGCCACCGTGCGCGAGCTGGTGGCGGCCGTGCGGGAACGGCGTCCCGGACTGGACGTCCGCGCGGCGTTCCTCGACCTGTCCACTCCCCCGGTGTTCGACGTGCTGGCGGAGCTGCACACGGAGGGGCACCGGGAAATCGTTGTGGCGCCACTGTTGTTGGGCCGCGCCTACCACGCGCGTGTGGACCTGCCCGCGTTGCTCGATGACGCACACACACGCCTGCCGCACCTGCGCACGACTGTCACGGATGTGTTGGGGCCGGACCCCAAGCTGGAAGAGGCGGCACTGACCCGGCTCGCGGAGGCGGGTGTCCACCCGGGCGACTCGCGGGTGGGGGTCGTGCTGGCGGCGACCGGTTCGTCGCACGCACCCGCCAACGCACGGGTCGTGGAGATCGCCGAACGCTGGTCGTCCACACTGGGCTGGTCGGGTGTCCGGGCCGCGTTCGCGTCCACGGCGGAACCCGATGTACCCGCCGCGATCGCCGCACTGCGCGCGCGGGGGGCCCGCCGGATCGCGGTGGCCTCGTACTTCCTCGCGCCCGGCCTGCTCCCCGACCGCGTACGAAGCCTGGCCGGTGCCGCGGTGGTCGCCGCTCCGCTGGGCACGACCGTCGCCGAGATCGTGCTGGACCGCTACGACGAGGTCCGGGCCGCGGAACTCCGCTCCGCCTGATCCCGCTTGCCGTCACCGGGCGACTCCCCGTTCAGCGGCCCCGACATCCGAATCATCGACACGTTCGGCCGCACGGCACCCCTGGGGGCACCGTGCGGCCGACCTGTTTCCCCGGGGCGACCACCTGTCGGATGTGACCGAGACCGCACCGCGACAGGCCGTATCGATACCCCCCAGGGGTATAGTCGCCGCCATGGAACACACCCACGAACACCACCACCACGCGGGAATGTCGAACTCCTGGCGCCAGGCCGCCGCCGCGACGCTGCACTGCCTCACCGGCTGCGCCATCGGCGAGGTGCTCGGCATGGTCCTGGGGATCGCGTTCGGCTGGTCGAACCTGCCGGTGGTGCTGCTGTCGATCGCGCTGGCATTCGTCTTCGGCTACACGCTCACCATCAGCCCGGTCCTGCGCGCCGGTGTCCCCGTGCGTCGGGCGATCGGGGTCGCCCTGGCCGCCGACACGGTGTCGATCGTGGTCATGGAGATCCTGGACAACGCCGTGATGCTGACCGTGCCCGGCGCCATGGACGCGGGCCTGGGCGACGTGCTGTTCTGGCTGGCCCTCGCCCTGTCCCTGGTGGTGGCCTTCGTCCTGACAGTGCCGGTCAACAAGTGGCTCATCGGCCGGGGAAAGGGGCACGCGGTCGTCCACGAGTACCACCACTGAACGCGCGTTAACGTGTGCCCCATGACTGAACTGGTGCACTACGCGGTCGAGAAGGGCATCGCCCGCGTCACGCTGGACTCCCCGCACAACCGCAACGCCCTGTCCACGCAGTTGCGCGGGGAGCTCCGCACCCACCTGACCACCGCCATCGCGGACGACGCGGTCCGCGTGATCGTGCTCGACCACACCGGCCCGGTCTTCTGCGCGGGCATGGACCTGAAGGAGGCGGCGACCACCCCGGAGGGCGTGCGCGAGTTCCCCGCGATCCTCGAACAGATCTGGACCAGCCCCAAGCCGGTCGTCGCCCGCCTGGCCGGTCCCGCCCGCGCGGGCGGCGTCGGCATCGTGGCCGCGGCCGACATCGCGATCGCCGTGGACACCGCCACGTTCGCGTTCACCGAGGTCCGCATCGGCGTGGTCCCGGCGATCATCTCGGTGACCGTGCTGCCCCGGCTGGTCCCCCGCGCCGCGCACGAGCTGTTCCTGACCGGCGAGCAGTTCACGGCCCCGCGCGCGGTGGAGATCGGGCTCCTCAACGCGGCCGTACCCGCGGACCGGCTGGACGCGGAGGTCGACCGCTACACCGACATGCTCGCCCTGGGCGGCCCGAAAGCGTTGGCGGGCACCAAGGAGATGCTCCGCCGGACCCGCCCGACCGACATGTCGACGGACTTCGCCGAGATGCTCGACCTCTCAGCGGGCTACTTCGCGAGCGACGAAGGCCGGGAAGGCATCACCGCGTTCACACAGAAACGCAAGCCCGACTGGACTCTCTGAGGCTCTCAGGCTCTCGCGGCCAGCAGGTCCCGAAGACAGGAGACTCCTTCCGCGAAACTCGGCCGGACCTCGTCGACCGGGACCTGCCGCAATGCCCGATCGAGAATGCTCGCCGTCCTGCCCGACCCGACCTCGGCGACGTACGTGGCGAGGGAGGGAAGCAGGTCCTCGGCATCGCGCCGGCCCCGGAGAGCCGTGAAACTGGCGAACAGGTAGGCCGATCTGCTGTAGAGCCCCCGGACCCGCTCCTGGGGACTGGACTCCAGGGCGGCGTGGAAGATGTCGGCCGCCTTGCCGTGATCGTGCAACGCGGTCCACACCATCGCCTCGAACCAGGCCATCTGCCGATCATCGACCCAGTACGCCCAGGCAGGCTCGTCTCCCGAGGGCCCATCCAGGTAGCGCGACTTGGCTTCCCCGAGCGCCCGCAACGCGTCCCCCCGCTGCTGCCGCAACGCCAGAGCGTGCGCACTCCGCGCGAGGAACAGCACCCGCAACCGGGGCGGCAGTTTCTCCCTTGCCAGAACATCACGGGATATCCTGAGCGCCTCGGCCGGACGACCGAGGTACTCCGCCTGCATCGCGATGTTCTGCAAGGTCAGGAGTTCCAGACTCTTGTCCCCTGCCCACCGCAGGTAGTACAGAGCCTCCTGGTTGAACCGTCGAGCCGTGTCCTGCCGATCGGCGTCATAGAAGAACCAGCCCGCCACCTCCGCCAACTCGCCGACCGTGGAATACTGCTCCCGCTCGATCGAAGGCGGACAGTGGGCGACGCCCACCGTCCTTTGCACTGACCGAAAGAGCAGTAGGGCCTGCTTCGATGCTTCGTTGCCGCCGTATCGGGCATCGACCGCCAGAAGTTCCCGCATCCGCGCGCGAGTCCGGACGATGTAGTCCTCACTGATCGAATCCTGCGCGCCGGGATTCGTTTCCGGCCGACCGGGGTACGGCTTGCTGTAGCCCGTTCGACGAGCCATGGCGGCAAGGCCGAGACCAGCCTCCAGTCGAGCGTCCCGCAAGATCCCGGCGATACCGTCCACGACGTCCACCTTTGTATACGGCGTGCATACGGCACGCAGACGACCGCCCCACTCGTCACTCCTGGCAGTCACCAGACTACTCCTCGCCAGGCGCCGCAAGGGAGCGAAGGATGGTGGTCGACAGTGCCGGACTCACTCCCGGACGACCACAGGACGGCACTGACCGAAACATTCGCGAACCACACCGGCGAGATAGCCGAGTCGCTCGCCGGGCATATCGCGAGCGCTCACCTGCCGAGGATATATCGAAAATGCCCAGTGATCAGCCGGTACTGGAATGGTTGCAAGTCAACGCCGCCGGACGGCGCCTGACGCCACAGCCACGGTGGTGGGCCCTGGCCCACCACCTTCGGCGTGGACCTTCAGGGAAACGGATCTCCCCACGTCGCCGGGCACACGGTAAAAGCTCAGGCGCGCAGATCCTCGATGACCACGGTCAGCTCCCGGCCCGGCGCCGCGAAGTGCTCCACCACGTCCGTCAACACTTCCCGGATCGCCCGATACGCAACCGGATCGGCCTCGGCCAACACCTCCGGATGTGTCCACACCAGCACGATCTCCCCGGCAGGCAGCCACGACAGGTCGATCAGACAGTCATGCAACGCGTCCAGGTTATGGCCGAACCAGTCCGGAAAGGACAGTGCGTCGGCGAGTGCGGCCAGCATCCCCGCCTTGTCCCGGACCTCGCGCCCGTCGACCTCGAAGCGAGTCATCGGCTCGGGTCCACGGCGACGAAGGTCACGTAGTGGTCGCCGGTGTAGTACAGCTCGTGGCCCGACCCGGTGACCAGCCTGCGCGCGCCTCGGTCGTGGCTGCCCGGTGTGGGCACGGTGTACTCCCGGTAGTAGTCGGAACGCTGCGCGGGCAGGTGTCCTTCGCGGTTCGCGAACGGGACGCCGTCGTTGCCCGGGTATGGGAACGGTCCGCCGCGCTCGATCAGGTGCCACGTCGCGGCCGCCTCCACCGGCAGCGTCGACAACCCCTGGACCGGCAGCGGGTCGGCGCCGCTGCCCCGCTGGATCAGCCATCCGGCCAACACCAGCGCGACCAGTCCGACCAGCGCGACCGTGATGCGCCTGCGCGAGCCCACCCTAGGAATCATGGTCCGGCCGCGCGCCAAGCGGCGTCTCGTCCCGGGACTTGCCCACCCGGGCCGACGCGTAGTCCACGACCCGGTCGATCAGCCAGGCCACCACCACGCACAGCGGCAGCAGGATCGCCATCACGAGGGCGAACTGCAGCGGGAACGACAGCTGGATCAACCACAGCTCGACATCGTTCCACCAGTCCGAGAGCCCCTGTAACACGCGTCCGAGCGTAGACCCACCGGCGCCGCCTCTCCGAGGTGACTATGGTCGAACTCATGTTCGCCGTCTACGCCACCGCCCCGAACCCGGACGACCCGCTGGCGTCGCTGACCGTCGGCGAACGCCCCGATCCCGAGGTCCCGCCCGGCTTCGTCGCGGTGCGGGTCCGGGCCGCCAGCCTCAACATGCACGACCTGTGGACGCTGCGCGGGGTCGGCCTCAAACCCGAGGGCTACCCGATGATCCTCGGCTGCGACGGCGCGGGCACCCTGCCGGACGGCACCGAGGTGGTCCTGCACTCGGTCGTCGGCACCCCCGACTGGTACGGCGACGAGACCCTGGACCCGGGCCGCACGCTGCTGACCGAGAAGCACCAGGGCACCTTCGCCGACACCGTCGTCGTCCCGGCCCGCAACGCCCTGCCCAAGCCAGCCGACCTGACCTTCACCGAGGCGGCCTGCATGGGCACGGCCTGGCTGACCGCCTACCGCATGCTGTTCGTCAAGTCCGGCCTGCGCCCCGGCCAGACCATGCTCGTCCAGGGCGCCTCCGGCGGCGTCTCGACCGCCCTGGTCACCCTCGGCCGCGCGGCGGGCCTGCGTGTCTGGGTCACCGGCCGCACCGAGGAGAAGCGGGCGGTGGCCGCCGGGCT
Source organism: Actinokineospora enzanensis DSM 44649 (assembly GCF_000374445.1). GTDB lineage: Bacteria > Actinomycetota > Actinomycetes > Mycobacteriales > Pseudonocardiaceae > Actinokineospora > Actinokineospora enzanensis. The sequence goes on from NZ_KB894413.1 coordinate 148,465, forward strand.
GGGCGCGCACGACACGTTCGAGCCCGGCGCCCGACTGCCGGAACGGGTCGACGGCGTGTTCGAGACCGTCGGCAAGGCCACCTGGCAGCACTCGATGCGCGCCCTCAAACCCGGCGGCGTGATCGTCGTGTCCGGCTCAACCAGCGGCCCGGACGCCGACGCCGACCTGCAACGGCTGTTCTTCCTGCAGCTGCGGGTGGTCGGCTCCACCATGGGCACCCGCGAGGAGCTGGCCGACCTGCTCCGCTTCTGCGCCCTGACCGGCGTACGCCCGCGCGTCGGCACCGAGCTGCCGATGGATCGGGCCCGCGAGGGCTTCACGGCGATGCTCTCCGGCGACACCGCAGGCAAGATCGTCTTCACCCGCTGACAACCGTCCGCGACATCGCCTCGCGTACCGGACTCCCAGGTCGACCCGATCCACCTCGACGATGTCGTCGCCGAGCTGCTGACCTCGGAACGCCACCCCTCCCGTCGACAGGTGATCACCGGGCCGGGGTCGCCGCGCCTGCGGGACGTCGGCGAACAGGTCGGTCAGGCGCTGGGCAGTCGCTCGCGGTCGACGAGCCGACCCGGCCGCCCTCGATGCCCGAGCAGACTATGGCCACGCTGCCTGCGATCTCCGCCGAGTCCGTGGGCGTCCCACGATCACCAATGGCGTGCAGCGGTCACCGGCCATCCCGCGTGGGCCCGGGAGGTCGGGACGAGTTCGTCTGACGCTCAGGCGTGGAAGCGGTCGATCAGCGGCCAGGTGGTCTCGCGCGCGGCGCGGCCGGTGAGGACACCGAGATGACCACCCGGGACCGTGACGAACTCGGCGTGCGGGACCAAATCCTGGAGGCGGCGGGCCGAGCGGGGTGGCGCGATGGTGTCGCCCGCGCCCGCGACGACCAGGGTCGGGACGTCGATCGTGGACACGTCGATCCGGGTGTCCGCCAGGATGACCACGCCGTCCGCGAGGGCGTTGGCGCGGAAGAACCGGCGGTAGACCTGGTCCATCGCACGCCCGGGGAACGCGAGCATGCCGGTGGTGAAGCCGTCGACGGCCTCCAGTTGGGCCAGGTAGTCGCGGTCGGTGAGGTTGCGGGCGATGGCGAACGGTTTGGTCAGGTGCTTGTCCAGGGCACTGATCTGGAACGCCCGCCGCACCAGCGGCGCCGGGACGCCTCCGAAGGCCCGATACAGCAGCGGGAACGCGAGCCTGCCGGTGGCCGTGTCGAGCGGGCGCAGGGCGGTGAGCAGTGGGATCGCGGTGAAGTCGAACGGGCTGCCGAGCACGGTCAGCGAGGCGATCGGACCGTCGGCGTGGCGGGCGGCGGTGAGCGCGGTCAGGATGCCGCCCAGGCACCACCCGACCAGGTGAACCGGCCGTCCGCCGCAGTGATCGTGGACCGCGCCCAGGGCGGCGGGCAGCACGTCGTCGACCCAGTGCTCCAGACCCAGGTCACGGTCGTCGGAGCGGATCTCGCCGTAGGACACCGAGTAGGTCGGCCTGCCCGCGGTGACCAGGTGCTCGACCAGGCTGCACCCGCGCCGCAGGTCGAAACAGCTGTCCGACACCGCGAGCGGCGGCACCAGCAGAACCGGGTCGCCCTGCCTCGCCCCGGGCACGTCGAACGCGTGGACCGCGCGTGTACGACCGCGATCGATCACCGTGGACGGCATCGGTCGCCGGTCCGCGAGCCCGCCGAACAGCCACCGCTGGGCCACGTTGCCCGCGGCCTCCCGCACGCTGTCCAGCACGGCGACCTCCCGATACCTACTCCGGAGTAACGTAACCGCGCGAGCCGATCACCATCGCCATTGTGTGCGCGACGGCACACCCGCCGCGAGTCAGTCCGCGACCGGCCACCGCCGGGTCAACGCCGCCACGGCGTCCCGGGCCTGCGCGGTCAGTATCCCGATCACCTCGGCCACCGGCGCCTCGACGGCGAGCGGGTACGCCTGCCCCGCCCACAGCGCCATGGCCTCCGGATCCCCGGCCCGTCCCGCTGCCACCCGCACCGGTTTGGTCACGTGATGCACGTCCGGGTACGCATTGGGCGCGTCCTGGTGCTCGGCGATGAACGAATTGACCAACCCGCGCGCCGGTCGACCGGTGAACGCCCGCGTCAACGTGGTCTCCCGCTCCGCGACGACAAGCGCCTTCCGGTGCGCCTCCGACGTGCCTGCCTCAGGGCAGAGCAGGAACGCCGTCCCCAACTGCGCGGCAACCGCCCCGGCCGCGAGCACGGCGGCGACGTCCGCGCCATGGGTCAACCCGCCCGCCGCGATCAACGGCAGCCCGGTCTCGGTCCCGATCACACGCATCGCGGGCAGGAGGTCATAAAGCGGCGCGCCACCCGGGTAAGCCGCGTCGTTCTCGAACGCCCCACGGTGCGCGCCGGCCGCCGCCCCCTGCACACACAACACGTCCGCGCCTCGCTCGGCAGCGGCGCGCGCCTCGGCAGGGGTCGTCACGGTGGCCACCACTGTGCTGCCCACCGCCTTGAGCCGACGCACGTCCTCGGCACTGGGCAGCCCGAACGTGAACGAGACCACCGGGATCTTCGCCGCCACCACGATGTCGACCTTCGCGGCGTAGTGGTCGTCGTCCCACCGAGGCTCACCCACGTCGACCCCGAGCCGCTCGGCCTGGGCCCGCACCCGGTCCCGGTAGCCGGTGGTGTCCGCAGTGGACCGAGCACCGGGCGTGAACAGGTTGACCCCGAACGGCTTACCCGTCAGCGCCTTGGTCTGCTCGACCTGCTCCCGGAACGCCTCCGGCGTCAGGTACCCGGCGGGGAGGAAGGCATACGCACCCGCCGCCACCGCCCCCGCGACCAGGGCAGGCGTGCTGACCCCACCCGCCATCGGTGCGACGATGATCGGCACAGCGAGCTTGGTGATCACACCCACCACCGTACTGGCTCACTTCACCCGCCACCTCGGCCCGGCACCATTCCCGACCTGGCAACCGCACTGCCGACGTGGCACCGAGCTACGTCGCGGGACGAGCCACCGGGGACTGCCGACTGCCTAGTGGTCGCACCACTAGCCGCCGCACCCGCCTCCGCCGCCACAGCTGCTGCCGCCCCCGCAACTGCTGCCACTGCTACAGCTACTACTGCTGCTGCAACTGCTGCCGCCGGAGTCGCTGCTGGAGCTGCCGGAGCCGGTGTAGGACTGCGGGACGTACTGGGTGAGAATCGCGCTGACGTCGTCGTCCGGGTAGGCCATGAGGCCGTAGAGCGCGACCGGCGCGAGCACGGCGGCACCGAGGGCCAGGTTCGTGATCGGCGGCCGCCGGGACACGCTCGCCCGCGCCATGGCCAGCGCGGCGGCCCCGTAGCGGGTCGGCCGCTGCCGGGAACGGCCGAGCAGCAGCCGCGCGACCAGCCAGATCACCAGCGTCGCGGGCAGCGACAGCGCGAGGTAGCCGACCGGCCGGTCCAGGGTCAACCCGTTGATCAGCCGCACCAGACCGATCACGAAGATCGCCAGGAAGAAGAAGTGCACCCGGCGGAACCCGACCTTCCCGTTGGTCAGGTACCCCCGCTCGACCAGCCCGTCGGCCAACCGCTTGCCCAGTTCGCTGCCCTGCACCCCGAGCGAGTCCCGGGTGGTCAGCGTGCGCGACCGTCCGATCCGGTCCAGCACCTGCTTCTGCACGGCGTCGGCGGGCGACCCCGACCCGGTCGGCGATGCCTTGCCCGACCGGCTGACCCGCACCACCCCGCGCGCCAACAACCCGGCCAACGCGGTGTGCTCGACCCGCCGGTGCCCACCGGCCAGCAACGCCAGCTCGTAGTCGTCCAACCGCCGCTCGTCCCGCGCGGCCCGACCGCCGCCCAACCGCTGCGCCACGGCCACGACCACGCACAGCCCGAAGACCACCGCGATCGAGATCCAGTAGATCCTCAGGAACTCCGGACCGGATAAACCCCACGGATCACCCATCGAACCCTCCTCACACCGCCGCGCCCAGTGTGCAACACCATCGTGTGATCGACATGCGCTTCACGCCAAGCGAGTTACATTCCGGGCATGTTCACCCTGGACGACGCCATCCGGATCGCCCACGACGCCCACGAGGGCCAGCTGGACAAATCCGGCGGCCCCTACATCCAGCACCCCCTCCGGGTGATGGCCGCCGTCTCCGGCGAACACGAGAAAATGATCGCCATCCTGCACGACGTCCTGGAGGACACCCCGGTCACCGCCGACGACCTCCGCGCCGCGGGCTGTCCGTCCGACGTGGTCACCGCCGTCATCGCGATCAGCAAACGCCCCGGAGAGTCCCAGGAGGACTACCTGACCCGGGTCGCCGCCAACCCCCTCGCCCTCGCCGTCAAACACGCCGACATCGCCGACAACTCCTCCCCCGCCCGCCTGGCCACATTGGACGCCCCCACTCGCGAACGCCTCAGCGCCAAGTACGTCCACGCCCTCGCCTTCCTGGCGGGCAGGCCACCCACACACCAGCCTTAGACGCCCACCTGCCCATCAGGTTCCCGCCCCACTGCCTGCCGGCAAGGCAACCGGCGCCCCACCCGGTCGCACCGTCACATCTCAGCCGCCAGCTTCCTGGGGGCCACCACCCGATAAGCGTCCCGGACGATCTCCCCCACTTCCGTCCAATCCACCTCGCCATCCAGATAGACCCCCAACCACCCCCGATGCCCCACATACGGCGGCCGGAAGAACCTCTCCGGATCCTCGCCCACCATCTCCTCCTGCACCCCCACCGGCGCCGCGCACCAGAACGCCTCCCGCGAATTGCCGTGATGAAACCCCACCCACATCACGAACATCTTCTTGTCCCGGACAAACCAAGCAGGCGCCCCATGACTGACGCGCTCGGTCACCTCCGGCAACCCCATGCACAGCTCCCGCAACCGCCCCACGCCCCACCCTTCCGCCGACCTGGACCACCGGACAGAATCCCCGGGGAACAGTCCACAAGCAAGGGAGCCGCCATGGCCACCGCCACCGGCACGTTCGAGGTCACCGACTGGCAGCCGGAGGCCCCGTACGACCAGGAGGGCGACGTCTCGCTCGGCCACGTCGTGCTGCGCAAGACGTTCGCGGGCGATCTCGACGGCACCAGCGAGGTCCACATGACCAGCGTCGCGCTGCCCGAGCACAAGTCGGCCGCCTACGTCGCCCTGGAGCACGTCCGCGGCACCCTCGCGGGCAAGCGGGGCGGTTTCGTCCTGCTGCACTCGGCGTTCGCCACCAGCACCGCCGACTCGCTGGAGATCAGGGTCGTGCCCGACATGGGCACCGGCGACCTCGCGGGCATCACCGGCACCCTGACGATCACCCGGGACGAGTCCGGCGCGCACACCTGGACCCTGGACTACGACCTGGCGTAGCCGGGCGCCGCCGGACGGGGCCTACTTCTTGCCCTTGGCCTTGTCCGGCGACTCGTCGGTGGACAGCGCGGCGACGAAGGCCTCCTGCGGCACCTCGACCCGGCCGACCATCTTCATCCGCTTCTTGCCTTCCTTCTGCTTCTCCAGCAGCTTGCGCTTGCGGCTGATGTCACCGCCGTAGCACTTGGCGAGCACGTCCTTGCGCATCGCGCGGATGGTCTCGCGGGCGATCACCCGGGAGCCGATGGCGGCCTGGATCGGCACCTCGAACTGCTGGCGCGGGATCAGCTCGCGCAGCTTGGTGGCCATCCGGGTGCCGTACCCGTAGGCCGAGTCCTTGTGCACGATGGCGCTGAACGCGTCGACCGCCTCGCCCTGCAGCAGGATGTCGACCTTCACCAGCTCGGAGCCCTGCTCGCCTGCCTCCTCGTAGTCCAGCGAGGCGTAGCCGCGGGTGCGCGACTTCAGCGCGTCGAAGAAGTCGAAGATGATCTCGCCGAGGGGCATGGTGTAGCGCAGCTCCACCCGGTCCTCGGACAGGTAGTCCATGCCGCCGAGCTGGCCCCGCTTGCCCTGGCACAGCTCCATGATCGCGCCGATGTAGTCCGATGGCGCGATGATGGTGCACTTGGTGACCGGCTCGTAGACCTCGGAGATCTTGCCGACGGGCCAGTCCGAGGGGTTGGTCACGGTCAGCTCCCGGCCGTCGTCCAGCACGACCCGGTAGACCACGTTGGGCGCGGTGGAGATCAGGTCAAGACCGAACTCGCGCTCCAGCCGGTCGCGGGTGATCTCCAGGTGCAGCAGGCCGAGGAAGCCGCAGCGGAAGCCGAAGCCGAGCGCGGCGGAGGTCTCCGGCTCGTAGGCCAGGGCGGCGTCGTTGAGCTGGAGCTTGTCCAGCGCCTCGCGCAGGTCGGGGTAGTCCGAGCCGTCGACCGGGTACAGGCCGGAGTAGACCATCGGGCGCGGCTCGCGGAAGCCCGCGAGCGGCTCGGTGGCGCCCTTGCGCTCCGCGGTGACGGTGTCGCCCACCTTGGACTGGCGGACGTCCTTCACGCCGGTGATCAGGTAGCCCACCTCGCCGACGCCCAGGCCCGCGCTGGGCTTGGGCTCGGGCGAGATGATGCCGACCTCCAGCAGTTCGTGCGTGGCGCCGGTGGACATCATCCGGATGCGCTCCCGGGGGGTGATCTTCCCGTCCACCACCCGGATGTAGGTGACCACGCCGCGGTAGGTGTCGTAGACCGAGTCGAAGATCATCGCGCGGGCGGGCGCGTCGGCCTGGCCGACCGGGGCCGGGATCACCCGGACCACCTCGTCGAGCAGCTCGCGCACGCCGACGCCGGTCTTCGCCGACACCCGCAGCACGTCGTCCGCCGCGCAGCCGATGATGTGCGCGATCTCGGCGGCGTACTTGTCCGGGTCGGCCGCGGGCAGGTCGATCTTGTTCAGCACCGGGATGATGTGCAGGTCCCGGTCCAGCGCCATGTACAGGTTCGCCAGCGTCTGTGCCTCGATCCCCTGCGCGGCGTCGACCAGCAGGATGGCGCCCTCGCAGGCGTCCAGGGCGCGCGAGACCTCGTAGGTGAAGTCCACGTGGCCCGGCGTGTCGATCATGTGCAGGACGTGCTGGGAGCCGTCGACCTCCCAGGGCAGCCGCACGTTCTGGGCCTTGATGGTGATCCCGCGCTCGCGCTCGATGTCCATCCGGTCGAGGTACTGCGCGCGCATCGCCCGCTCCTCGACCACGCCGGTGATCTGCAGCATCCGGTCGGCCAGGGTGGACTTGCCGTGGTCGATGTGCGCGATGATGCAGAAGTTCCGGATCTGCTCCGGGGCCGTGAACGTCTTGTCGGCGAAAGTCACTCAGGTCCTCGCATGGTCAAGGGGTACCCCCATGGTCCCATGGCCACCGCCCGTCCTGGCCGTTCGGGGTGTCCGGGCATTGCCCCTATATGCCCGGTCGGTTATGTTCGAGGCGTGGCGACCACCTTCACCGTGCTGGCCGAGCCGACCCGGCGGCGCATCCTCGACCTGCTGCGCGAGCAGCCGCGCTCGGTCGGCGAGCTGGTCGACGAGCTGGGCCTGACCCAGCCGGGCACCTCCAAGCACCTGCGGGTGCTGCGCGAGGCCGGGCTGGTCCGGGTCCGCCGGGACGCCCAGCGCCGCTGGTACGAGCTGCGCGTGGAACCGCTGGTGGAGATCGACTCCTGGCTCGCGCCCTACCGGCGGCTGTGGGGCGAGAGCCTCGACCGCCTGGAACGCCACCTGGACACGATGGACTAGCCGGGTGGACTAGTCGGGCTGCCGGGAGTCCAGCCGCATGGGATGGTCCGGCGGCACCTCGACCAGCACGATCCGCACACCGTCGGGATCGGCCAGCCACGCCTCGCGCAGCCCCCACGGCTCCAGCCTCGGCTCCACGGCGATCCCGTGCGTCCGAAGCTCGTCGGCCGCCGCCGCGATGTCCCGCACCTGCAGCCACAGCGCGACGTCCGGCCCCGGCTCGGTGTCGCCCTGACCGGACAGCTCCAGGTAGCCGCCGCCGAGGAAGAAGACCGTGCCGCCGGGGAACTCCCGGTACACGGCGAGCCCCAGCACGTCCCGGTAGAACGCCAGGGACCGCGCCCGGTCCCGGGGGTGGATGACGACCCTGCCGCTGAGGAACTCCACCCTTCAGTACTACCGCCAGTCGCCGCCACCCGCGCGTCGTCGGCGCTACGCTGCCGGGTCGTGCGGAACTTCTCGGAGGACGACCCCCGCCCGGCCCGCGGCGCGGTGTGGCAGGTACCGACCAGCGACCGGCCGGACCACATCAGCTACTCCCCCGACCTGGACGGCGACGCCGACCCTGGCGAGATCGTCTGGGCCTGGGTGCCCTACGAGGACGACCCGGACCGCGGCAAGGACCGCCCGCTGCTGGTGGTCGGCCGCACCGGCCGGACGCTGCGCGCGATGATGCTGTCCAGCAAGCACCCGCACGACAACGAGCGCGACGACTGGCTGGAACTGGGCTCGGGCGAGTGGGACCGCGACGGCCGCAAGTCCTACCTGCGCCTCAACCGGCTGTTCGAGCTGGGCGAGCACGACATCCGCCGGGAGGGCTCGATCCTGGAGCCGGACCGCTTCACGCTGGTCGCCGACGCCCTCGCCGCTCGCTACGGCTGGCGCTGAACTCACCAGCCACGAACTGCCTGCTGTTCGCCATCTGCCACACGGTGTTGAGCAGGCACAGCCACAGCATCCCGAAGGTCAGCACCCAGAACAGCCAGTGCGGCCACTCGTGGTGCTCGACCAGCTCCCAGGTCTCCTTGGTGGCGATGAGCGCGCCGCCGAGCCCGACGAACATCCACCCGACGGCCTTGTTCTTGAAGGTGGCCAGCACGTCCCGCTGCTCGACCGTCATCGCCGCCAACGCCGCGGCCATGTACCGCTTCCGCCGCCGACGCCCGACCCAGTACCGCGCGGGCGGCAACAGCCACCACCACGGCGACACCCGCGGCAGCTGCTCCATCTCATCCCGCACGTGGGCGAACTGGTCCTCCTCCAGGTCCTGTTCCCGCAGCTCGACAGCGGCCTGATAGATCGGCCCGGCAACGAGCAGCCAGGCACCGAGAAACCCCGCCCACGCGATCAACGAGTGCACGAACCGCACGCTACAACCGGCCACCCACCCCCGCACGCAGCCGGGGGGTGGGTGGCGCGCTCGACGGAAAAGTGATATCACTTTGCTAGATTCGAGCTAGCGCCGGAGGCACCCATGACCACCATCAACGTCATCGACCACCCACAGCTGCCCGCGCCCACCGTGCGGGAGAAGCCCGCGTTCGGGGCGACCGGGTTGCCCATCGCCGCCGCGACCTTCGTGGTCGGGTTGGGGGGTGCGGCGCTGGTCGGGCTGGGCGGGGCCACGCTCGGCGGCGCGCTCGACCTCGCGCACGGGACCGGGGTGGCGTCCCTGGTGCTGGGCGTGCTGGTGTTCGTGGGCGCCTCGATCGTGGCGTCCGGGCTGACCGTGGTGGCGCCCGGCGAGGCCAGGGTGATCCAGTTCCTGGGCCGCTACGTGGGCACCGTGCGGCTGGACGGGCTGCGCTGGGTCAACCCGTTCACCACCCGGCGCAAGGTGTCGACCCGGATCCGCAACCACGAGACCGCGGTGCTGAAGGTCAACGACGCGGACGGCAGCCCGATCGAGATCGCCGCGGTGGTCGTGTGGCAGGTGCAGGACACCGCGCGCGCCGTGTTCGAGGTGGACGACTTCATCGCGTTCGTGGGCATCCAGACCGAGACCGCGGTCCGGCACATCGCCACCACCTACCCGTACGACGCGCACGACACCGAGGCCACGCTGTCGCTGCGGGACAACGCGGAGGAGATCACGCAGCGGCTATCGGCGGAGATCGCGGCGCGGGTCGAGGCGGCGGGTGTGGGGGTGATCGAGTCGCGGATCACGAACCTGGCGTACGCGCCGGAGATCGCGGGGGCCATGCTGCGCAGGCAGCAGGCGGGGGCGGTGGTCGCGGCCCGGCAGCGGATCGTGGAGGGCGCGGTCGGCATGGTCGAGTCCGCGCTGGCGCGGCTGGCCGAGCACGATGTGGTGGACCTGGACGAGGAGCGCAAGGCGGCGATGGTGAGCAACCTGTTGGTGGTGCTGTGCGGTGACCGGGAGGCCCAGCCGGTGGTGAACACCGGGTCTCTCTACCAGTGACCCATGGAGCGCAAGAAGATCCTGTTGCGGCTCGACCCGGCCGTGCACGACGCCGTGGCCCGGTGGGCGGGCGACGAGCTGCGCAGCACCAACGCCCAGATCGAGTTCATGCTGCGCCGCGCGCTGGCCGAGGCGGGCAGGCTCCCCGACGGTGCGGGCCGCCCTGCGACGCGGGGCCGTCCGCGCAAGGACCCGGAACCCGACGAGTGACCACCGGCTGTTAGCCTGGTTCGTCGCGCCGTACGGCACTCCGCCCTGGAGGAGACCTGCCCCGGCAGGGCCACCGAAAGTTCGCGGCGCGCGATCCGGACTGACCTAGAGGAGACACGCATGGCCAACATCAAGTCCCAGCTGAAGCGGATCAAGACGAACGAGAAGGCGCGCCTGCGCAACAAGTCCGTCAAGTCCTCGGTCAAGACCGCGATCCGCAAGTTCCGCGAGGCCGCCGACGCAGGCGACCAGGCGAAGGCCCAGGAGCTGCTGGCGGTCGCCAGCCGCAAGCTGGACAAGGCCGCGGGCAAGGGTGTCATCCACCCGAACCAGGCCGCGAACAAGAAGTCGGCGATGGCGCTGCGCGCCAACAAGCTCGGCTGACCACTGCGCTTACCGGCGGCGCCGCCCCCCTCGGGGAGCGGCGCCGCCGTCGTCTGGGCCACACTGCGGTGGTGAGCCCCCTGGACCCGAAGCCCACCTCGGCCGCCCGCACCTCGCTGTCGCACATCATGACGGCCGTGGACACCAACCTCCTCGGCACCGTCCACGGTGGAGTCATCATGAAGATGGTCGACGACGTCGCGGGCGCGGTGGCCCAACGCCACTCCGGCGGCCCCGCGGTGACGGCCGCCATGGACGGCATGACCTTCCTGCACCCGGTCCGCGTCGGCGACCTGGTCCACGCGCACGCCCAGGTCAACTGGGCAGGCCGTTCCTCGATGGAGGTCGGCGTCCGCGTCCTGGCCGAACCCTGGGACCGCGCGGGCATCCCCCCGACCCGCGTCGCCACCGCCTACCTGGTCTTCGTCGCCGTCGACAGCGAGGGCACCCCCCGCCCCATCCCCCCGGTCACCCCGGAGACCGACGAGGACCAACGCCGCCTCCGCGAAGCCGAGATCCGCCGCCACCACCGCCTCACCCGCCGCGACGAGATCCTCGCCAGCCGCACCCACCACCCCTCCTGACCCGACTTTCCCCCACCAAGATCAATATCCCCTTCGGCCTCGCCCCACCCTCCCGAATTCACCCACCCCAGCGACAAAACTTATCCACACCCCACCCCCTCCCACCCCACATTCAAGATCCACTATCACCCCCACCCACTAGAATGGGCCCTGGGGGATCCCCCTGGGAGCGGCGGGCTTTTTTGGGGGGCCGGACGAGCGTCGCGGGGCGAAGCCGAAGTTCTGCGGCGAGCAGTGGGGGCCGATTCCGGTCACGGCAGCCAGCGGCCAGCAGGCTTCCTGCACCGCACGCGAAACTCCCCCGAGCCGATCGAATCTCGATCACGCAAGCGCGTGACGCGCGAAGGACGCGCCCCTCAGTCCCGCTGATGAGCGCGGGCGAGCCGCAGCACCGCACGCTCCAACGCGTAGTCGGCGTCCGCCGCCACGCCCTTCACGTCCGCGTTGACCTCGGCCACCGTCCGCATCGCCACCGCCAGTCCGGCCGGGCTCCACCCCCGCGCCTGCGCCAGCGCCTTCTTCACCTTCCACGCGGGCATCCCCAGTTCGCCCGCGAGCCGGAACGGATCCGCCCGCCCGGCCCCCGACACCCGCGCGACTGTCCGCACCGCGTCCGCCAGCGCGTCGGCGACCAACACGTGCGGCACGCCCAGCTGCATCGCCCACCGCAGTGCTTCCATGGCGCCCGGCAGGTCGCCGGTCACCGCCTTCTCGGCGACCGCGAAGCCCGTCACGTCGGCGCGCCCCCGGTGGTACCGGCGCACCGCCTCCTCCGTGACCTCCCCCGCCGCGTCGGCGACCAGCTGGGCCGCGGCCGCCGCCAGCTCGCGGAGGTCCGAGCCGACCGAGTCGATCAACGCGGCCACCGCGGCCGGGTCGGTCTTGCCGCCCGCGCGGCGGATCTCGTTGCGCACGAAGGCTTCGCGCTCCGCCGCCTTGGTGATCTTGGGACAGTCGGCGACGACCGCGCCAGCCTTCCGGAACGCGGCCACGATGTCCTTGCCCGCCTTGCGGCCCGCGCCGTTGTGGACCACGGTGAGCACGATGCCGTCGGCGGGCGCCTTGGCGTAGGAGATCACCAGGGCGGCGATGTCCTGGGTGGCCTCGTGCGCGGCGTCCAGCACGATGACCCGGCCCTCGGCGAACAGCGACGGGCTGACCAGCTCGGCCAGCTCCGGGGCTGTGAGTTCAGCCACCCGGATCCGGGTCAGGTCCGCCGCCGGGTCGGCCAGCCGGGCCGTCTCCAGGATCGTGCGGATGGCGCGCTCGACGAGCAGTTCCTCTTCCCCGAGCACGAGTTGCAGCGGGGGCGGGGTGACCGCGGGCGAGTTCACGCCCGCGATCCTGCCACGCCGCGCCGACACCGGGGCGGCGGGAAGCGGGCTGGCCTCACCGGCCTGCCGTGCCGTACCGTTGTCGGCACGTCCTGGGCACCGAGCGCCCGGACCACAACCGAATACCGCTCATCCAGAGGGGCAGAGGGATCGGCCCGAAGAAGCCCCGGCAACCGGCGTTACGCGTCACTTCCTCATCGCGAGGAGGCGGACGACCACGGTGCCAATTCCGACCCGCCACGCGGGATAGATGAGGAGATGCCTCGCGATGACCACGTCCGTCGACGTCCAGAACTCCACCGCCCTCGACCTGGGCCCCGCGCGCGCCCTGGCGTGTCGTGAGTGCGGCCACCGGATCCCGCTCGCCGCCGAGTTCGCCTGCGCCGAGTGTTTCGGCCCGCTTGAGGTGGCCTACGAGTTCGGCAAGGTCACTCGGGCGGACATCGAGGCGGGCCCCAGGTCGATCTGGCGCTACCGCGCGCTGCTGCCGGTCCCGGCCGACGTCGACTCGTACCCGAACACCGAGCCGGGCCTGACCCGCCTGGTGAAGGCCGACCGGCTGGCCGCCGCGCTCGGCGTGAAGTCGTTGTGGGTCAAGGACGACACCGGCAACCCGACGCACTCGTTCAAGGACCGCGTGGTCGCGGTCGCGCTCGCCGCCGCCCGCAGGCTCGGGTTCACCGTGCTGGCCTGCCCGTCGACCGGCAACCTCGCCAACGCCGTCGCGGCCGCGGCCGCCCGCGCGGGCTGGGACTCGGTCGTGCTGATCCCGTCCTCGCTGGAGCGCGCGAAGATCCTGACCACCGCCGTGTACGACGGCGCGCTGATCGCCGTGGACGGCAACTACGACGACGTGAACCGGCTGGCCACCGAGCTGGCCGCGGAGCACGAGGACTGGGCGTTCGTGAACGTCAACGTCCGCCCCTACTACGCCGAGGGCTCCAAGACCCTGGGCTACGAGGTCGCCGAGCAGCTGGGCTGGCGGCTGCCCGAGCAGATCGTGGTACCGGTGGCCTCCGGCTCGCAGCTGACCAAGGTCGACAAGGCGTTCCGCGAGCTGGGCGAGCTGGGCCTGGTCGAGGCCACCCCGTACCGGGTGTTCGGCGCGCAGGCCACCGGCTGCTCGCCGGTCGCGGCGGCGTTCAAGGCGGGCCAGGACGTGATCCGCCCGGTGAAGCCGGACACCATCGCCCGGTCGCTGGCCATCGGCGCCCCGGCGGACGGCCCGTACGTGCTGGACTCGGTGCGCCGCACCGGGGGCGCGGTGGAGGACGTGACCGACGCCGAGGTGGTCGAGGGCATCCGGCTGCTGGCCCGCACCGAGGGCATCTTCGCCGAGACCGCGGGCGGCGTGACCGTCGCGACGGCGAAGAAGCTGATCGAGACCGGGCAGCTGGACCCGAACGCGGAGACCGTGCTGCTGATCACCGGCGACGGCCTGAAGACGCTGGACGCGGTGCAGGACCACATCGGCCCGCGGGCGACCGTGCCGCCGTCGGCCGCCGCCGTGCGCGAGGTACTGAACCGCGGCTGACCTTTGTGGACGGCCCGCGTCCGAACAGGACGGTCTGTCCGGACGCGGGCCGAGTCGATCACCCCGCCAGCGCCGCCCGCGGGGCGAACTCGCGGTGGAAGCGGGTGTGCCGCTCCCGGTCGGCGACCAGGGCACCGCACAGGTCGCACTCGACGGGTTCCTGGGCGCGCAGCCCGATCACCCGTGCGGGCACGGTCGGGGCGGTGATCGGGTCGACGACGTCCATCATGTCGGTCCAGGCTCTGCGCCACGGCCCGCCGATGCGGTCCTCGGGGACGCCGAGCGCGGTCAGCATGGCGGTGACGACCTTCCAGGACGGTGGGCCGTCCGTGCGGAAGGCCCTGGTGACGGTGGCCACCGAGTAGCCCATGTCGGCGGCCAGCCTGCGGTGCGCGGGTGCCCCCGCGCCGCGGTGCGCCTGCCGGAGCCGGGCGACGAAATCGGTGATGGCTTGCTGGTACTGGGTCATGCGCGCTCCCCTCGCGGGAGGAAGGCCGGCCGGTGACCCGGGGACGCCCCGGCGGGCGCCCCCGGGTCGGTGGTGATCAGCCCCGGAGCTGCTTCCGGGGTCCGCCCCGGCGCGGCCCCCGCCGGTCGCCGCCGACGCGGTCGACGACGTGGGCCATCCCGAGGCAGATCACCCCCGCCGCGGTGACCGCCTCCCGCGTCGGGAAACCCCGACGCAGCAGCTCGATCACCAGCAGCGGGTACAGCACGACGATCCAGCAGGTCACCAGCTCGCGAGCAGCGAACACCGGCGCCTCTCCTCCCTGTTCGGCACAGACGGGACTCGAATCGCGGATCTCGATTTGCGCGCACACCACGATCCCGTTGTTCACGCGGGGGTGGATGTGCACACGGTGACGATGGCAGCAAGGCGGGAGGACCGCAACCATTTCGGGGAATCCACACCCGAAATGCGTCGACAATGTCGACGGGATGATCACCGCGCGGAGGGAACTCCCCGGTGAACAGCCGGGGAGCCGCCCGAAGCCCGAATGCCCGTCTGTGCCGTCAGGAGGCGATCCGGTACAACTTGAGGCAGGCACGCTCACGCACGGGCGATAATCATGCACCCGCCGAGTAAGCGGAACCCGCTCCGCTGGCTTCTCCATTTTGCACCACCTGCGCCGGACCACACAACCACATTTCGTCGACGACGACGAAATGACCACGAATTGTCCACGCCGCCCGCCCTTCTCACCGCCCCGGAGGTGCTCTCGCCGCACCGCGCGCCACCACCACGGGCCGCCCGCCATCGGCGACCACGGCGCTGTCCCCGTCCTGGTCGGTGCGCGCCACCAGGACACCGCGCCTGGCGAGCTCGGCCAGCGTGCGCGGGCTGGGATGCCCGTAGCGGTTGCCCGCGCCGACGCTGACCAGGGCGACCCGGGCGCCGACCGCGGCCAGGAACGCCGGGTCGGTGTAGCGGGAGCCGTGGTGCGGCACCTTGAGCACGTCGGCGGCCAGGTCCCGGTGCGCGGCGAGCAGGTCGGCCTGCGCGGCCAGCTCCACGTCGCCGGTCAGCAGCACCCGGCCCGCGGCCGTCGTCGCCCGCAGGACCACGGACTGGTTGTTGATCGCCGTACCGTCCTTGTCGTCACCTGTCCTCTCGCCACTCCCCTCCCTGTCGCCCGCAGGCGCCAGTACCTCCAGCGCCAGTCCCGGCCAGGCCATCCGCTGCCCGGCACTCAGCCGCACCAGCGGCACACCCGCGTCCCGGGTCTCCCGCCGCACCTGCCGCCACGCCCAGTCCGGCGCGCGCCCCGACCCGACGGCGACCGCGCCCACCGCCCGATCCGCGAGCACCGCCGACAACCCACCGACGTGGTCGGCGTGCAGGTGCGTGAGCACCACCAACGGCACCTGCCGCACACCGAGCCGATCGAGACAGGCCCGGACCGGCGCCGGATCAGGACCCGTGTCGACCAGCACCGCCCGCCCCTTGTCGGCGGTGGACAACGCCAACGCATCCCCCTGCCCGACATCGCACGCGACCACCGCCCACCCCGGCGGTGGCCACCCGGGCGCGATCACCTGGATCGGGACGACCACTACGACCACCCCGACCAGGCCCAACGCAACCAACACCCGTGCCCGGCGACCGCGTAACAGCAATACGAGGCCGCCCAGCGCCGCGAGCAGCAACGCGCCACCCCACCAGCCCGCGGGCCAGTCGAGCACCGCGCCGGGCACGGCCGCCGCGTGCCTGCCGACCAGGACGAGCCAGTCCACCTCCGGTCCCGCCGCCCGCGCGAACCACTCGGCAGGCACGGCCACGGCCGCCAGCAGCCCCAGCACGGTCGCGGGCGCCACCACCGGCGCGGCCACCAGGTTCGCCACGACCGCCACCAAGCTCACCTGACCGCTCACCCCGGCCACGACCGGCGCCGTGACCAGGTGGGCGGCCACCGGCGCGGCCAACGCCTCGGCGAGCACCCTCGGCACCCGCCGTCGCACGAGCGCCTCCACCCACGGCGGGGTCAACAGGACGAGCGCCCCGGTCGCCAGCACCGACAGCCCGAACCCCACGCTGACGGCCATGTCCGGGTCGTGCACCACCAGCACCACCACCGCCGTGGCGAGCGCGGGCAACGCCGACCGTTCCCGGCCGAAAGCCAGGGCGAGCAGCCCGACCGCGCCCATGACACCCGCCCGCAGCACGCTCGGCTCCGGCCCGGCGAGCACGACGTACCCGACCAGCGCGGCCAGCGCGCCCGCGGCGGACCCACGTGGGCCGATCCGGACCAGGCCGAGCAGCCAGAGGACCGCGAGGCAGACGATGGCCAGGTTCGCGCCGCTGACCGCCAGCAGGTGGGTCAGCCCGGCCGCCCGGAACTCGCCCTCGACGGCCTGGGTCATCCCGTCGGTGTCGCCAACGACCAGGGCGGGCAACAGCCCGGCCGAGTCGGGGTCGAGCACGCCCGCGGCCGCCCGCAGCCCGGCCCGCAGGTGCTGCGCGACGCCCTGCCACCACGGCGCCGGACCGACCCGGTTCGGGGGACCCCGGACGCGCAGCACGGCGACGGTGAGCGACCCCGGCCGGGCAGGCGCGAGGTTGCCGCGTGCGGAGAAGTCCTGTCCCGGCAACAACTCCGCCCATCGCTCGACCGGCGCCAACACCAGAACCCGACTGCTCCCGGTCGCCGCGGGCACGACGACCGACTGAACCCCGGACGGCTGCGCCCCGAACCCGCTCCCCCGCACCGACTTCGGCCGCTCCGCGACGGTGAGCCGCAGCTCGACGGCGTCCGATCGAGCCGCCGCCACCCGCAACGGATCACTCGCCGCGCCCTCTATCCGGCTGGCGATCGGCCAGATCACCAGCGTGCCGCAGACCGCCAACGGCCAAGCCGCGCCGAGAACGGGGCCATGGGCTCGCAGCCCCCGCAGGCCACCGACCACGACGGCGAGCACACCCACCACGACGGCCAGCGACCAGTGCACGAGCAGACCAAGCAGGGCACCCAGCCAGACAGCCAGCGCCGCGGGCACCAACCGCCAGTCGGCCGGGGCTGACTCCCGAGGTCGCGTGTCGAACCACTTGGCCCGCAACACACCCAGCCGAGACGTCGACCCACCCGGCAACAGCCCCACCGCCGCAAGCCGCGCGGCGGATGCCTGTTGCCCGGCCCGCGAACCCATCGGCACCGGATCAGCCGATGCGCCTACACGGTCATCCGAGTTCATCGCCGGACGCTCGCTCGAACCTGAGCGGGTCCCGCCGACATCCTGTGTCATCGGAGATCCCCCTGCCCAGGCACAAGGATCTCCATGACCTCAAGGACGAACACTCCGCTGCCCTCCGACGAGGAGCACGCATAAGTGTCGTCCCAGGCCGGGGACAGCGGTTCGTGGGTGTTTGGGCTGGTCATCGGATGGTCACCTGCTCGCGGAGCTTGTCGAATCGGGTCGGGCCGATGCCCTCTATCTCGCGGAGTTGTTCGACGCGGCTGAAGCGACCATGGGCCGTGCGCCAGTCGAGGATGCGTTGGGCGGTCACGGTTCCCACGCCGGGGAGCGTGTCGAGCTGGGGCAGGGAGGCCGTGTTCAGGTTGACCTTGCCGCCCGGTTGGGACGGCAGGGCCTCGCTCGCGGGCACGCCGACGGCGATCTGTTCGCCGTCCACGAGTCTGCGGGCCAGGTTGAGTGTGGACAGATCCGCGTCCGGGAGCGCTCCACCACAGGCGCGCAGGGCGTCGTCGACCCGCGCTCCCTCGGGCAGGGTGCGCAGGCCCGGCTCGTGCACCTTGCCCACCACGTCGACCACGATCGAGGCCGTGCTTGGCTCGGTCACGACGGCGGCGACCAGGTCCGGCGGTGGTTCCCGGGGCGGCGCCCCGGACAGGCCGAGCACGGCCGTGGCCAGCCCGGCCGCGACCACCACCCCGATCCCCACGAACACCGGTATCCGGCGCTCCCGGAAGCGGCTCAGCAGCGAGGGACCCCGGGGCTCGGGTTCCTCCGCGCGGTCCCACGGCCGCCCGGCGACGGCCGCGAGGCGGTCGAGGACGGTGTCCATCTGTGCGGTGCGTTCGTTGTCTGCCATGTCTCCGACGCTAGAAACCCGGCAGGGCAACGGAAAGCCAGGCGAGGAGCCTGTGGATGGATTCCGAGGGTTGTGGATAACTGGCTGGTCTTCCTCCCGCCACCCACCCCGTCATCCCGGCCCGGCACCGTCCCCGGCCTGGCAACCGCAACCGCCGCCACGGCACCAAGAGGGTCGCGGGACGAGCCGTCACGGACAGCCGACGGCCTAGCGCTGGGAGACCACGACCCCCAGGACGCCGGGGCCGGTGTGGGCGCCGATGACCGCGCCCAGTTCCGACACCAGGCATTCGCCGACGTCGGATACCCGCTCACGGAGCCGGGCGGCCAGTTCCGCGGCCCGCTCCGGCGCGCCCAGGTGGTGCACGGCCAGGTCGACCGGTCCCCCACCGGCGGCGTCGACCGCGAGGTCCACCAGGCGGCCGAGGGCGCGGCTCATCGTGCGGACCTTCTCCAGCGGCATGATCTGGCCGTCGTCCACGTGCAGGATCGGTTTCACCGCCAACGCCGTCCCCAGCAACGCGGCAGCCGCGCCGATCCGACCGCCCCGGCGCAGGTACTCCAGCGTCTCCACGACGAAGAAGCTCCGCGTGCGGGCCGCCACAGCAGCAGCCTCAGCCTCCGCTCCCCCACCTCCGGCAGTGGCCACGGACGCGGCACGCAACACCGCGAACCCCAGCCCCATCCCCGTGGTCCGCGAATCCACCACGCGTACCACGCCCGGACCGAACTCGGCGGCGGCCAGTCGCGCGGACTCCCACGTCCCCGACAGCTCCCGCGACAGGTGCACGGACACCACCCCGTCCGCGCCCTCGTCGAGCAGCCGCCGGTACTGCGCGGCGAACTCGGCCGGGTTGGGCCGGGAGGTGGTCACCATCCGGCGCTCGCGCAGGGCCTGGGCCAGCTCCGCCGGGCCGAGGTCGATGCCGTCGCGCCCCTCGCGGCCGTCGACCCGCACCAGCAGCGGGATGACCCGGACGGCGTGCCGGTCGGCGAGGCCTTCCGGCAGGTACGCGGTCGAGTCGGTGACTACGGCGAGCGGCACGTGCCGGGAGCCTAGTTGGCGGCCGCCCCGGGTGCCCGACCGAGCAGGGGCCGGATCAAGTCCGCGAGAGCCTCGCCTACCAGTTCGTGCCCCGCCCATCCCCAGTGCAGACCGTCCGCGTTGCCGTGGCCGCCCAGGACATGGTCACCCACCACGGATGCCACGTCGAACACCGTCACGTCCGCACGAGCCGCCCACGCGCGGACCGACGCGACCGCGTGCGTGCGCGCGGTGTGCACGTACCCGTACGCGGGCGCGCGGTGCACGGCAGGCAGCATGACCACCGCCGGAAGGTCCGGACGCAACGCACGGATCGCGACGAGAGTGTCGTTCAAGTACCGGACCGTGAGCCGCGCCGGCAGCGCTACCGGCCTCCCCTGCGTCAACCGCGCCAAATACGGCTGCGCCGCGAGATAGGCCTTACGCACGCGCCTGCGCAACGTGTCCGGACGCAGATAGCGGATCCCCTGCCGCAGATACGTGGGCAACGGCGACGGCAGAGTGTCCATGCCACCCACGGCCAGTACCAACACGTCCGCGCGCGGTAGCTGGCTCCACACGCGAGGGTCGCCCACCAGCGACCAGTACGCGTCCCGCGCGGTCCACCCGAAACCGGCGAACATCTCGGTGCGACCGCCCAGGGCCGCGGCGGCGAGATTCGGCCAGATCCGCGGATCGTCGGCGGGGTGGGGACCGTCCGGGCCGTGAAAGCCCAGCGAGTCGCCGAACAACAGCACCGTGGGCGCCATCGGTTCTACCCGGTGATCCCCACGTTGTAGCCGATCAGGCGCCAGGCCATGCCGCTCGTCTCGCGACGGGCCAGCACCGTCCAGTGGCAGTTGCCGATGCCGCCCAGCTGCCACCAGTTGGCCACCGGCAGCTCCAGCAGGCTGCCGGTCAGCGCGGTGATCAGGCCGCCGTGCGCGCACAGCACGGCCGTCTCGTCGGTGCCCTCGTCCAGCGTGCCGACCACCTCGGTGGCCCGCGCGGCGACCTCCACCCTGGACTCGCCGCCGGGCGGGGTCCAGGTGGCGTCGGTCTGCCACTCGGCCCGCCCGCCCGGCCACTCCACGTCGATCTCGGCCCCGGTCTTGCCCTGCCAGAGCCCCAGGTTGGTCTCGCGCAAACGCTTGTCCACGCGCAGCGGCACACCGACGGCGGTGCTGAACGTGGTGGCGGTGTCCATCGCCCGGCGCAGGTCGGACGACACGATCACGTCCGGTGAGAACCGGGCCAGCGCGGGTACCGCGAACCGGGCCTGGTTGCGGCCGATCTCGGTCAGGTGCGAGTCGATGTGCCCCTGCATCCGGCCGGACGCGTTGTAGTCGGTCTCGCCGTGCCGCCAGAGGACCAGCCTGCGCAGCGTCACTCGGCGCCGTCCTCGTCGGCGGGCGGGTCCGCCTCGAACTCGATCCGCGGGCAGTCCTTCCACAGCCGCTCCAGGCCGTAGAACGAACGCTCCTCCGCGTGCTGGATGTGCACCACGACGTCGACGAAGTCGAGCAGGACCCAGCGGCCCTCGCGGGCGCCCTCGCGGCGCACCGGCTTGGTGCCCGCCTCGCGCATCCGGTCCTCGACGTTCTCCACGATCGCGCCCACCTGCCGCTCGTTGGCGGCGGAGGCGATCACGAAACAGTCGGTGATCACGAGCTGGTCGGAGACGTCCAGCACGACCACGTCCCCGGCCTTCTTGTCGGCGGCCGCGGCGGCCGCCACCAGTGCCAGCTCGCGTGCCTCGTGCGTCGCTGCCACGTCACTCCTTTTGCTGCGGTTCCGATCCGGCACTGTCCGTGCCACCTCGCCCGGCCACCTGGCCAGGGCGAACCTCTTGAGGGTACCGGTCGACCGCCACCGGTCATGCCTCGGCGGCGTAGAGACCGCGCTTGGAGATGTACTGCACCACCCCGTCCGGGACCAGGTACCAGACCGGTTGGCCCGCCGCGACCCGCGCGCGGCAGTCGGTGGAGGAGATGGCCAGCGCGGGGACCTCGATCAGGCTGACCGAACCGGACGGCAGGTGCGTGTCGGCCAGGTTGTATCCCGGTCGGGTGACGCCGACGAAGTGGGCCAGGGTGAACAGCTCGTCGGCGCGGTGCCAGGACAGGATCTGCTCCAGCGCGTCCGCGCCGGTGATGAAGAACAGTCGGTCGTCCGGGTAGCGTTCGCCCAGGTCGCGCAGGGTGTCCACGGTGAAGGTGCGGCCGTCGCGGTCGATGTCGACCCGGCTGACCGAGAAGCGCGGGTTGGACGCGGTGGCCACCACGGTCATCAGGTAGCGGTCCTCGGCGGCGCTCACCTCGCGCTCGTCCTTCTGCCACGGCACGCCGGTGGGCACGAAGATGACCTCGTCCAACTCGAACCGGGCCTGCACCTCGCTGGCCGCCACCAGGTGTCCGTGGTGCACCGGGTCGAAGGTGCCGCCCATCACCCCAATCCGCCGCGCCATGTCCGGAGCGTACGGGCGCGACCCGCGCGCGGGGGTCTTGACATGCGGGGATACTCGACTTCTGTGGGCGATGTCTCCCCGCGCGATCGACTTCCGAACACCACCGTTCGGGTCATGACGCGGGTCCTATGACCGGATCGGTATGACCTTCGGCGGCTTTTCGACCGGGAGACTGCCGGCATGGCTTGGATACCGATCCACGATCAGCCGTACGACCCGGTGCCGTACCGGCCGTCCAAGGTGACGGCGGAGGAGTCGTTACGGGCGGCCGCCGAGCTGCGCGCCATGATGGACCAACGGCGCACCGTGCGCGCGTTCTCGAAAGAGCCCGTGCCGGAGCAGGTCGTCGTGGACGCGATCGCGGTGGCGGCCACCGCCCCGTCCGGGGCCCACCAGCAGCCCTGGACGTTCGTTCTGGTCACCGATCCGGAGATCCGGGCGAAGATCCGGGCCGAGGCCGAGCGGGAGGAGCAGATCTCCTACGCGGGCAGGCTCGGTGAGGAGTGGCTCTCGGCGTTGCGACCACTCGGGACGGACCACAACAAGCCGCACCTGACCGACGCGCCGTTCCTGATCGTGGTGTTCCAGCAGCGGTACTACCTGGACGACAACGGCTCGCAGCACAAGCACTACTACGTGGACGAGTCGGTGGGCATCGCGGTGGGCATGCTGCTCACGGCGTTGCACCTGTCCGGGCTGGCGGCGCTGACACACACACCGAGCCCGATGAAGTTCCTTTCCGAGGTACTGAACCGTCCGCGCAACGAGAAGGCCTTCGCGGTGATCCCGGTGGGCTACCCGGCGGACGACGCGACGGTGCCGCAGCTGGTGCGCAAGGACCTCGACCAGGTCCTGGTCCGGTTCTAGGACTCCGGCGGGAGGTCACGACCTCCCTGTCCGGAACCCCGGTCTCCGCATGCCGGGGTCCTGCCTCGCGCGGATGGTGCGCGTCCGCGCGGGGCAGGTCATCCTGGTCGTCCAGGTTCCCGACCATCGAACTTCCAGTGTTCTGATCGGGTGTCCGCATCCGTTCATCCACAACGGGCCCGAGTTGTCCACAGGCCCGCGCGGCGGGGTCGACGGCGGGCGTCGCCGGACGGTATCCATGTCGTGTGGACGACGTGGCATTGCGACATTCGGCGGAGGAGCGGCTCCGGGCCCTGGCGGGCCCCGAGGCGCGGTTGCGGGACGACCAGTGGACCGCGATCTCGGCCCTGGTGGCCGATCGCGGGCGGGCCCTGGTGGTGCAACGCACCGGGTGGGGAAAGTCGGCGGTGTACTTCCTCGCCACCGCGCTGCTGCGCGAACTCGGCGAGGGCCCCACGGTGATCGTGTCCCCGCTGCTGGCGCTGATGCGCAACCAGGTCGACGCGGCGGCGCGCGCCGGGGTACGCGCGGCCACGATCAACTCGGGCAACCCCGAGGAGTGGGAGCGGATCCACGAGGCGGTCGCCGAGGGCGAGGTCGACGTCCTGCTGGTGAGCCCCGAGCGACTGAACAACCCGGACTTCCGCGACGCCGTGCTGCCCAGGCTGACCGCGTCGGCGGGTCTGCTGGTGGTCGACGAGGCGCACTGCATCTCGGACTGGGGACACGACTTCCGGCCCGACTACCGTCGACTTCGGACACTGCTGGGCGAGCTGCCGCCGGGCGTGCCGGTGCTGGCCACCACGGCGACCGCGAACGACCGCGTGGTGCGGGACGTGGCGCAGCAGCTGGGCCTGGGCAGCGAGGACGCGATAGTCCTGCGCGGACCGTTGGACCGGGAAAGCCTGCGGCTCTCCGTGCTGCGGCTGCCCACGGCGCAGGCCCGGCTGGCCTGGCTGGGCGAGAACCTCGCCCGCTTCACCGGTTCCGGGATCATCTACACGCTCACCGTGAGCGCGGCCGAGGAGCTGGCGTCGTTCCTGCGCGAGCGCGGCTACGAGGTGACCGCCTACACCGGACGGACCGAGCAGGCCGACCGGCTCAAGGCCGAGGACGACCTGCTGGCCAACCGGGTCAAGGCCCTGGTGGCGACCTCCGCGCTGGGCATGGGGTTCGACAAGCCGGACCTCGGGTTCGTGGTGCACGTGGGCGCGCCGCAGTCACCGATCTCGTACTACCAGCAGATCGGCCGCGCGGGTCGTGGCGTGCTGCGCGCGGACGTGGTGCTGCTGCCGGGACGCGAGGACAAGGACATCTGGGCGTACTTCGCGTCACTGGCGTTCCCGGCGGAACGGGTGGTGCGCGAGGTGATCGCGGCACTGTCCGATGCCGGGCGCCCGTTGTCCACACAGGCGTTGGAGCCGTTGGTGGACCTGTCTCGGGGGCGGCTGGAGATGGTGTTGAAGGTGCTCGATGTGGACGGTGCGGTCCGTCGGATGCGCGGTGGGTGGGAGTCCACCGGGCAGGCCTGGGAGTACGACGCGGAACGGTACGGGCGGATCGCGCAGGCTCGGGAGGCGGAACAGCGGGCGATCCTGGACTACCAGGAGACATCCGGGTGCCGGATGGAGTTCCTGTTGCGGCAGTTGGACGATCCGCACGCGGTCGCTTGTGGGCGGTGCGACAACTGCACCGGGGAACGGTTGAGCGCTTCGGTGTCCGAGGCCGGGGTGGTTCAGGCCGAGGAGCGGTTGCGGCGGCCCGGGGTGGAGATCGTGCCCAAGAAGCTCTGGCCGACGGGGATGGCCGCGTTGGGTATTCGGTTGTCGGGAAAGATCCCCCAGCCGTTGTTGCCCGGGCGGGCGGTGGGGCGGCTTACGGATATCGGGTGGGGGAATCGGCTGCGGGAGTTGTTCGCTTCCGGGGATGAGGAGGTTCCGGAGGATTTGGTGCAGGCCTGTGTGAAGGTGTTGGCGGCCTGGGGATGGGAGGAACGGCCTGTGGGGGTGGTGACCGTGGGGTCCGGTCGGTTGGCCCGGAGTCTTGGGGAGCGGATTTCCTCGCTCGGACGGTTGCCGTTGTTGGGAGAGGTTCGGGTGAGCGGAGGGGGCGTTCCGCAGTCGAATAGTGCGCAGAGGTTGGCGCGGTTGTGCGGGGCTATGGGGGTTTCGGAGGAGTTGGCGGAGGCGGTTCGGGGGGCGGCGGGGCCGGTTTTGTTGGTTGGCGACCGGGTTGATAGTGGGTGGAGCATGACGCTTGCCGGGCATTTGTTGTGTGAAAGCGGGGCTCGGGGGGTGTTGCCGTTCGCGTTGGCGACGACCAGCTGAGGAACCGGGGGCCGGAACGACCGAGCACGCCAGGATGCCAGGCCCGCACAGCCGAGATCGCACGCCAGGGCAGCGAGTCAAGCCTGGCGCAGGGGGACCAGGTCGTCGGCGTGGACTACCTCGCGGCGGCGGTCGGCGGGGAGGTCGTGGGTGGAGTGGCCGATCAGGGCGGGGAGCTCGGTGGCGTCGAAGTTGGTGACGCCCCGGGCGATGACGCGGCCCGTGAGATCGGCCAGTTCGACCACGTCGCCCGCCACGAACTCGCCCTTGGTGGCGGTGATGCCCGCGGCCAGCAGGGAGCGGCGGCGGTCGACGACTGCCGTGACGGCGCCGTTGTCGAGGGTGAGGGTGCCGTTGGCGTCGGCGGCGTAGGCGAGCCAGAAGCGGCGGGAGGTGAGGCGGCGGCCACTGGCGGCGAAGGCGGTGCCCACGTCGGCGGTGTCCAGGGCACGGAGGGCGTCCGAGGCGGCGGCCAGCAGGACCGGCACGCCCGCGGCGGAGGCGAGGCGGGCGGCGGCGAGTTTGGAGGCCATGCCGCCGGTGCCCAGGCCCGAGGCCCCGGTCGCGCCCGCGCGGACCTCGGTCAGGTCGGCGGGGCTGGCCACCTCCGCGATCCGCCGGGCGTCGCCGAGGCGGGGGTCGCCGTCGTACAGGGAGTCCACATCGGACAGGAGGATCAGGGCGTCGGCGCCGATGAGGTGGGCGACCAGGGCGGCCAGGCGGTCGTTGTCGCCGAAGCGGATCTCGTCGGTGGCGACCGTGTCGTTCTCGTTGACCACGGGGACGGCGCCGAGGGCGAGCAACCGGGTCAGGGTGCGCTGGGCGTTGCGGTAGTGGGAACGGCGGACGACGTCATCCGCGGTCAGCAGGACCTGGCCGACGCGCAGGGAGTGGCGGCCGAACGACGACACGTAGGCGTGGCCGAGCGCGAGCTGGCCGACGCTGGCGGCGGCCTGTTGGGTGGCCAGGTCGCGGGGGCGGCGGGCCAGGCCGAGAGGGGCCAGGCCCGCGGCGATGGCGCCGGAGGAGACCAGCACCACCTGGGTGCCCGCGGCCCGCCGGGTGGCGACGGCGTCGACCAGGGCGTCCAGGCGGGCCGGGTCGAGACCACCCGCCGCCGTGGTCAGCGAGGACGAGCCGACCTTGACCACCAGCAGCCGGGCGGCGGCGACGGTGGCGCGGGTGGTCACCCGTCCCCGTCCAGTCCTGCCTCGCCCTCCCAGTCGTGGTGGACGCGGCGGGCCTGTTTGGCGACCTTGCGCTCGGCGGCGCCGACGCGCTCGTTGCGTTCCAGGCGCGGGTCGCTGCCGCGGTTGTGCATCATGACCGCGATACCGGCCGGGGTGGACGGCTCCCAGTCGAAGGTGACGCCGCCGATGGTGACCGGGCAGCCGGGGACCGCGCCCGCGCGGGCGAGCGCCTCCTCCACGCCGAGCCGGGCCAGGCGGTCGGCGAGGTAGCCGACGGCCTCGGTGTTGTTGAAGTCGGTCTGCCGGACCCAGCGCTCCGGGCGTTCGCCACGCACGACGAAGCCGGTGTCGTCGTCCGGGTCGTGGTCGACGGTGAAGCCCGCGTCGTCGACCGCGGTGGGCCGCAGGACGATGCGGGTGGCCTCGGGGGCGGGCTTGCTCGCCCGGTCCTCCTCGATGACCTTGGCCAGCGCGAAGGTCAGCTCGCGCAGGCCCGCGCGGGTCACCGTGGAGATCTCGAACACCGGCAGGCCGCGCGCCTCGATCTCCGGGCGGACCAGCTCGGCCAGGTCGCGGGCCTCGGGCACGTCGAGCTTGTTGAGTACCACCAGGCGCGGGCGTCCGGCCAGGTCACCGCCCAGCGCGGGGGTGTAGCGGGCCAGCTCCTCCTCCAGCGCGTCGATGTCCGAGAGCGGGTCCCGGCCGGGCTCGTAGGTGGCGCAGTCGATCACGTGCACGAGCACCGAGCAGCGCTCGATGTGCCGGAGGAAGTCCAGGCCGAGGCCCTTGCCCTCGCTGGCGCCCGGGATCAGGCCGGGCACGTCGGCGATCGTGTAGACCGACTCGCCCGCGGTGACCACGCCCAGGTTGGGCACCAGGGTGGTGAACGGGTAGTCGGCGATCTTGGGCTTGGCCGAGGACAGCACCGAGATCAGCGACGACTTGCCCGCGGACGGGAACCCGAGCAGGCCCGCGTCGGCGACCGAGCGCAGCTCCAGCACCAGGTCGTTGGCCTCGCCCGGCTCGCCGAGCAGGGCGAACCCGGGCGCGCGCCGGGCCTTGGAGGCCAGCGCGGCGTTGCCCAGCCCGCCCCGGCCGCCCCGGGCCGCGACGAACCGGGTGCCGTGGCCGACCAGGTCGACCAGGATCTCGCCCGCGCCGTCGAGCACCACGGTGCCGTCCGGGACCTTGAGCTCCAGGTCCTCGCCGGTGGCGCCGTCGCGGTTGGCGCCCTGTCCCTGCCTGCCGTTGGTGGCGGTGGCGTGCGGGCGGAAGTGGAAGTCGAGCAGCGTGTGCACGTTGTTGTCGACGACGAGCACGACGTCGCCGCCGTTGCCGCCGTTGCCCCCGTCGGGGCCGCCCAACGGCTTGTACTTCTCCCGGTGCACCGAGGCGCAACCGTTGCCCCCGCCACCCGCGGCGACGTGGATGACCACCCGGTCGACGAACTTTGACACCAGGAATCCTCTCCGAACACAGGACGAGGGGCGGACCGGATGCGCTCCGACCCGCCCCTCGTCCGGGGTCTAGCTAGCTCGTGGCGGTGGGCCTCAGGCCTCGACCGGCACGATGTTCACCGTCTTGCGGCCGCGCTTGGCGCCGAACTGGACGGCACCGGCGGCGAGCGCGAAGAGCGTGTCGTCCTTGCCGCGGCCCACGTTCACACCGGGGTGGAACTTGGTGCCGCGCTGGCGGATCAGGATCTCGCCGGACTTCACGACCTGGCCGCCGTAGCGCTTCACGCCGAGGTACTGGGCGTTCGAGTCGCGTCCGTTGCGGGAGCTGGACGCGCCTTTCTTGTGTGCCATGGCTGCTCAGGTCCTCTACTTGGTGATGCCGGTGACCTCGACGCGGGTCAGCTTCTGACGGTGACCCTGCCGCTTGTGGTAGCCGGTCTTGTTCTTGAACTTGTGGATCCGGATCTTGGGGCCCTTGGTCTGCTCGACGACCTTGCCGGTCACCGAGACCTTCGCCAGGGCGTCCGCGTCCGTGGTGACGTCGGTGCCGTCGACGACGAGCACCGCGGCGAGGTTGAGCTCGGTGCCCGGCGCGCCTTCGAGCTTCTCGACCTCGACGACGTCGCCGACAGCCACCTTGTACTGCTTGCCGCCGGTCTTGACGATCGCGTACATCGGGACGGAAGTCTCCTGCTACTAGACGGTGGGGGTCCTGCGTGCCCTGACCCGCTGGGGTAATCGCGGCGGGTCGGGCTTCGCACGACGCAGCCCACCGAAAGGCGGGCCGCGTTACAGGTTACGTGTCTGCGTGAACCAGGGTCAAACCGGGGTCGGCTAACCCTGATCGGGTGACCGGCGTCACCCCTCGTGTGCGGCGTCGACGGGCGGACCGGCGGGCCGGGACGCGGACCGTCGGGGCGTCCGACGGCGCGGCACGACCGGCTCGACCGGCTCGGGAGCCGCCACCGACCGGGGCTCGGACGCGGAGCGGACCTCCGCGGCCGACCGGGCGGGCACGGAAGACACGGCAGGCACGGAAGACACAGCGGGCTCGACCGACCCGGCGCGCTCGACAGGCTCGGCGGACCGGACCGTGGTCTCCGCGGACCAGTCCTCGCCCGCGGTGAAGTTGGCCGCCGCGCCCTGGGCGCGCCTGCCGACCCGCCGCCTGCGCGGCTCGCGGGCCGCCGGGGCCTCCTCGGCCGGTGCCTCGGCGCGCGCCGGTCGGGCGGCCCGGGTGTCGGACCGCCGGTCGGAGCGCTCGTCGGCCTCGGCAACGACCTCGGCGACGGCGTCCCGCCCGGCCCGCGACCCCTGGCCGTTGGCACCGTGCCCGGCGGGCGCGTCGACGGTCTCGACGGCGTCCTCCGGCCGGACCGTGGCCTTGGCGATGTCCCGCACGGCGACCTTGGCCACCTCGGACTTGACCTCGTCCTCGCGGCCCCTGGTCTCGTCCTCGCGCGGCCGGGCCTCCTCGGCGCGGGCCTTGTCCTCGCCGCCGCGGTTGCGGTTGCGCCTGCCGCCGCCCTGCTGCTGCCCCTTGTCGGACTGCGGCTGGGCCTTCTCGGCCTGGCCGCCGCCGTTCTGCCCGTTGGCGGGCGCGGGGGCGCGGACGGCGGGGTCGGTGGAGACCACCACGCCGCGGCCCTTGCAGTGCTCGCAGGTGCTGCTGAACGCCTCCAGCAGCCCGGTGCCGACCCGCTTGCGGGTCATCTGCACCAGGCCCAGGGAGGTGACCTCGGCGACCTGGTGCCGGGTGCGGTCGCGGCCGAGGCACTCGGTCAGCCTGCGCAGCACCAGGTCCCGGTTGGACTCCAGCACCATGTCGATGAAGTCGATCACGATGATGCCGCCGATGTCGCGCAGCCGCAGCTGGCGGACGATCTCCTCGGCCGACTCCAGGTTGTTGCGGGTGACCGTCTCCTCCAGGTTGCCCCCGGAGCCGGTGAACTTGCCGGTGTTGACGTCGATGACGGTCATCGCCTCGGTGCGGTCGATCACCAGGTAGCCGCCGGAGGGCAGCCAGACCTTGCGGTCGAGCGCCTTGAGCAGCTGCTCGTCGACCCGGTGCTCGGCGAACACGTCCTTGGTGCCGACGTGCTTGCGGACCCGCTCCAGCAGCTCGGGGGCGACGTGCCGGACGTAGGCGTCGATGGTCTCCCAGGCCGTGTCGCCCTGTACCACCAGCGAGCTGAAGTCCTCGGTGAACAGGTCGCGGACGACCTTCACCAGCAGGTCGGGCTCCTCGTAGAGCAGCGCGGGCGCGGCGGAGCGGCGGTTGCCGTTGCCGGACTTCTCCCTGATGACCTGCCACTGGGCCTGCAGGCGGCGCACGTCGCGGCCGAGCTCCTCCTCGCTGATGCCCTCCGAGGCGGTGCGGATGATCACGCCCGCGTCCTCGGGGACGATCCGCTTGAGCACGTCCTTGAGCCTGCGCCGCTCGTTCTCCGGCAGCTTGCGGGAGATGCCGGTGGCGCCGCCGCCGGGCACGTAGACCAGGAAGCGGCCGGGCAGGCTGATCTGTGTGGTCAGCCGGGCGCCCTTGTGGCCGACCGGGTCCTTGGTGACCTGGACCAGCACGCTGTCCCCGGTGGACAGTGCCTGCTCGATCCGGCGCGCCTTGCCCTCCAGGCCCGCGGCGTCCCAGTCGACCTCGCCCGCGTAGAGCACGGCGTTGCGGCCGCGGCCGATGTCGACGAACGCGGCCTCCATGCTGGGCAGCACGTTCTGCACGCGGCCCAGGTAGACGTTGCCGACCAGGGAGCCGCTGCCGGAGGAGGTGACGAAGTGCTCGACGAGCACGCCGTCCTCCAGGACCGCGATCTGGGTGCGGTCGCCGTGCTCGCGCACGATCATGGCCCGGTCGACGGCCTCGCGCCGGGCGAGGAACTCGGCCTCGGACAGGATCGGCGCGCGCCTGCGGCCCGCCTCCCGGCCGTCCCGGCGGCGCTGCCGCTTGGCCTCCAGCCGGGTGGAGCCGCGCACGCTGCGCACCTCGTCGCGGGCGTTGCTCTCGGGCTTCTCCTCACGTGCCTCACGCACGTGCACGACGGTGTTGGGCGGGTCGTCGCCCACGTCGGCGTCGCCGTCCTCGCCGCCCTTGCGGCGACGGCGGCGGCGGCGCCTGCGGTTGCCCGCGTCACCGGCGTCGCCTGCCTCGTCCGCCTCCGGCTCGGCCTGCTCCTCGGGCTCGGCCCCGGCGGTCTCCTCGGCCTGCTGCGCGCGGGGCTCGTCCTCGGCGGCCTCGACGTCGTCGACGGCGCCCTTGCCCCGGCCGCGACCACGACGGCCACGGCGGCGGCGCCTGCTGCCGCTCGGGTCGTCGTCGTCGGCGTGGTCGTCGACGGGCTCGGCCGCGCGGGTGTCCTGGGTCTCCTCGACGTCCTCGTGGTCGACCTCGTCGACCACCGCGGGCGCGGGCTCGGGGGCGCGGACGGGCCGGGCGGTGGCGGGCTCCGGCGGCAGGAACAGCGGCGACGCGGAGGCGAACACCGGCGTCGGCGGGATCCGGCGCACCGGCTCCGGCGCGGCGGCCTGCTCCTCGACCGGCTCCTCCACCGGCTCGGCGGGTTCGGCGGGCACTGTGGTTTCGGCGGGGTCGGCGGGGTCGGCGGCCGGGTCCGCGGACTCGTCCAGCAGCACCCTGGCGACCCGCTCGGCCACGTCCCGGGACACGCTCGACTGCGCGCCCCGCACCGCCTCGCCCAGGTCGGCCAGCGTCGCCAGCACGTCCTTGCTGCTCACCTCCAGCAGCTTGGCCAACGCGTGCACGCGGACCTTCGCGGGCAGTTCCGCCAGCACCGTCTCGACAGGTGTGGTGGTAGCCCCGCCGGTGCTTCCGGCAGGGGTAGACATATCCGACATGTAGCTCCTCCGCCCCCGGGCGCGTCGTCCCAGACGCGGCCGCTCAGGGGCCTAGTTGTTCGTTCCGCCGCGCGTGGCGGCGGGAATCCTCGCCCGTCACCGCCGCCGCTGTGGGTCGTGCTGACCCCAGCCCGCGGACGGCAGGTCGTTCGACCACGGTGACCCGCTTCGTCTCCCCGATGGACTACCCGAGGCCCGCTTGCCTGTCGAGGGCCAACGGATCGGACAGACCGCCTTCGTCGTCAAGCCGTCCCTGGGCCAGTCGAGTCGCCTTAGCGGGCACCGGTGGTTCCAGGGCGGCGACGACACGAAGCGCGCTCAGTACGTCGTC
Organism: Actinokineospora enzanensis DSM 44649; assembly: GCF_000374445.1. Taxonomy (GTDB): domain Bacteria; phylum Actinomycetota; class Actinomycetes; order Mycobacteriales; family Pseudonocardiaceae; genus Actinokineospora; species Actinokineospora enzanensis. The sequence goes on from NZ_KB894413.1 coordinate 180,651, forward strand.
GGGTCGCACAGCCGGTGTTGTCTGCCGGACGACCACCCGCAGTATCCCACACGAACGCTCCGGGTAGGACATGTCGAGGCCCACACCGCGCGGCGCGTCGTCCGCCGACTCGACCGCGGCGCGGATCACCGCAGGTCGGGCGTCGATCGTCCGCCTGCCGTCCTTGGTGAGCCGCTCCACCTCGACGTGCTCCTCGGCGAGCAGCCGGTCGAGTGCCGCGCGCAGCTCGCCGGGCGGCACCCCGGGCAGCTCCACGCGCCAGTCGCTGGCCTCCATCCGGTCGGCCAGGCCGCCGGGGCCCGCGGTGACCGCCTCCAGGATGTCCAGGCCGGGGGCCAGCGCGGCGTCCAGCACCGCGGCCAGCCGGTCCGGGTCGACCGGGGTGACGACCTGGATCTCCACGTACTCGGCCTCGCTGGCCACGCCGGTGGGCGCGGCCCCGATCCAGGAGATCTTGGGGTGCGGGTTGAAGCCCTGGGAGTAGGCCATCGGCACCCCGGCGCGGCGCAGCGCGCGCTCGAAGGCGCGGGCGACGTCGCGGTGCGAGGTGAAGCGGAGCCTGCCGCGCTTGGCGTAGCGCAGCCGGATCTTCTGCACCGGCGAGGCCGACGGGTTGGGCTGGTCCTGGCGGCTCAGGATTACTCCTTCTGGTGGTGTGGCACTGCTCCGGTGGTGAGCACACCGGGACAGTGGCACCGTACCGGGAGCGCCAATTCGGCCCGCGCGCTTGTTTCGTTCCCCGAGCCTGGCTAGCGTCCGCACCCAGCGGACACGCGCGCGGTTTGCGGCGCGCGTGCCGAGAAAACCAGCGCAGAGGGACACCAGCACTGGAGGTCGCCCGTGCCCCTGGCCCGCCTGACCAGGGCCGCGGCGGTCGGTGCCGCGGTCGTCGCGGCGGCCGTCGCCGTACCCGCGGTCGCGCTGGGCGACCCCCTCGGGCAGGCGGCTCCCGTCTGCTCGACCGAGGGGCACCAGCTGCGCTACCTGGTGTTGTTCGCCACGGGGACCGACCGGTCCGGCGCGACCGAGGAGATCACCGGGGATTGCGGGGAGACCGTGGCCTACTACCCGGAGATCGCGGTCGCGGTGGCCACCTCGCCCGATCCCGCGTTCGCCGACCTGGTCGGCCGCGACCGCGCGTTCAGCACCGAGGCGGCGCTGACCAAGGCCGCCAAGCAGGCGCCACCGGTCCGCACCGGCGCCGACGCGGGCGCGACGGACCGCACGGGCGAGCAGTGGGACATGGACATGATCCACGCGAAAGAGGCACACGCGGTCACCCTCGGTGACCCCCGGGTGCTGGTCGGGGTGCTCGACTCCGGCATCGACGACACCCACCCCGACCTGGTCCGGGCGGTCGACCCGACGCGCTCGGCGGGCTGCCTGACCGGCGCGGCGGACCCGTCGCCCGCGGCCTGGCGGCCGACGAACTCCCCGCACGGCACGCACGTGGCGGGCATCATCGCGGCCGCCGACGACGGCCGCGGCATCACCGGCGTGGCCCCGGACGTGCGGCTGGCCTCGGTGAAGGTGGTCGACGACGACGGCACGGTGCGGCCGGAGTCGGTCGTCTGCGGGCTGATGTGGGCGGCGGAGCAGCGGATGGCCGTGGCCAACAGCAGCTACTACGTCGACCCGTGGCCGCGCACCTGCGACCACGGCGACGAGCACGTGGTCTACGAGGCGGTGCGCCGGGCCACCGACTACGCCACCGGCAAGGGCGTGCTGACCGTGGCCGCCGCCTCCAACGAGGGCAGCGACCTGACCGCGCCGGGCGGCCGCACGGCCGGGCCGGACGGGCAGTGGCGCACGCTCGACTCGGACTGCCGGGTGCTGCCCGCGGGCCTGCGCGGGGTCATCGCGGTCTCGGCCGTGGGCCCCGACCGAGCGAAGGCCGGTTACAGCGCGTACGGCCTGGGCGTGATCGACGTGGCCGCCCCGGGCGGCGAGCAGCGCGACGACCGCTGCGTGCTCTCCACCGTGCCCGGCGGCTACGCCACGGCCTGCGGCACGTCCATGGCGGCTCCGCACGTGTCCGGCGTGGTGGCCCTGCTGGTCTCCACCCACCCGGGCGCGTCGCCGCAGCAGCTGGCCCGCCTGGTCACCGGCGAGGCGGAGGCGGTGGCCTGCCCGACCGACTACGACCTGGACGGCACCGGCCAGCAGGACGCGTACTGCTCGGGGTACGCCCCGTTCAACAGCTTCTACGGCCACGGCCTGGTCGACGCGCTCGCCGCCGTGCGTCCCTGACTCACTCGGGCAGGCGGCTCATCAGCATGTCCGCGGGCCCGAAGCCCGCGCGCCGGTAGAACGACACCGCCCGCTCGGTCGGGCTGAGCACCAGCCGGACGAGCCCGCGGTCGTCGGCGTACCGGACCACCGCGTCCATCAGCAGCGTCCCGACGCCCGCGCCGCGCCGGTCGGCGCGGACGAAGGCGTTGCCGATATAGCCCCAGCCGGTGGTGGTCCGGCCGGGGCGGGGCATGCGGGTGAAGACCAGCAGGTTGATGAATCCCAGCGGCTCGCCGGTGCCCGGGTCCTCGGCGAGCCAGAACAGCCGGTGGTCCCGCTCGGCCGCCCACCATTCGGCGAAGGCCGTCTCGTAGTCGGCGTTCTCGGCCGGGGTCGGCGGCCCGGCCTGGCCCTCCTCCGTCCACAGTCGACGGAGGAGGGCCAGCGCCGGGGCGTCCGCGTCGGTGGCGAGCCGGATCCTCACTGGGTCAGTGCGGGGTTGCGCACCGGTGAGCCGACGCCGACCGGGCTGATCGGCAGCAGCTTGCGGCCGGTGGGCCCGATCTCGATGTCGGTGCCCATGGCCGGGCAGACGCCGCAGTCGAAGCACGGGGTCCAGCGGCAGTCGTCCTGTTCGCGGGCGTCGAGGGCGTCCATCCAGTCGTCCCACAGCCACTGCTTGTCCAGGCCGGAGTCCAGGTGGTCCCAGGGCAGGACCTCGGCCTCGGTCCGCTCGCGCGTGGTGAACCAGTCGAGCGAGACGCCCAGCGGTTCGAGCTCGGCGGCGGCCGAGGACACCCAGCGGTCATAGGAGAAGTGCTCGCTCCAGCCGTCGAAGCGGCCACCGTCGCGCCAGACGCGTTCGATCACGCGGCCCACCCGGCGGTCGCCCCGGGACAGCAGTCCCTCGATCAGGCTGGGCTTGCCGTCGTGGTACCGCATGCCGATGTTGCGGCCGAGGCTGCGGTCGCGGTCGGAGTTGACCGCCTCGCGCAGCTTGCGCAGCCGGGAGTCCACAGTGTCCGGGTCGGTCTGCGCGGCCCACTGGAACGGGGTGTGCGGCTTGGGCACGAACCCGCCGATGGAGATCGTGCAGCGGATGTCCTTGCGGCCGCTGGCGGTCCGGCCCGCGCGGATGACGTTCTTGGCCATCTCCGCGATCTGCAGCACGTCCTCGTCGGTCTCGGTGGGCAGGCCGCACATGAAGTACAGCTTCACCTGCCGCCAGCCGTTGGCGTAGGCGGCGCTGACCGTCTTGATGAGGTCCTCTTCGGACACCATCTTGTTGATGACGCGCCGGATCCGCTCGCTGCCGCCCTCGGGGGCGAAGGTGAGCCCGGAGCGGCGGCCGTTGCGGGACAGCTCGTTGGCCAGGTCGATGTTGAACGCGTCGACTCGGGTGGACGGGAGAGAGAGGCCGGTGTTGGTGCCCTCGTAGCGGTCGGCCAGCTGCTTGGTGATCTCGCCGATCTCCGAGTGGTCCGCGCTGGACAGCGACAGCAGGCCGACCTCCTCGAACCCGCTGGCCGCCAGGCCATTCTGGATCATCGCGCCGATGCCCTCGATGGACCGCTCGCGCACCGGGCGGGTGATCATCCCGGCCTGGCAGAAGCGGCAGCCGCGGGTGCAGCCGCGGAAGATCTCCACGCTCATCCGCTCGTGCACGCTCTCCGCCAGCGGCACCAGCGGCTTCTTCGGGTACGGCCAGGCGTCCAGGTCCATGGTGGTCCGCTTGGCCACGGTCTCCGGCACCCGCTCGCGGTTGGGGCGCACGGTGTCGAGGTGACCGTCGGGGCGGTAGACGACGTCGTAGAAGCGCGGCACGTAGACGCCGCCGGTCTCGGCCAGCCGGGTCAGCAGCTCGTCCCGGCCTCCTGGACGGCCCTCGTGCTTCCAGCGGCGCATGATGTCGGTGATCTCGCCGACCGCCTCCTCGCCGTCGCCGAGCACGGCCGCGTCCACGAAGTCGGCGATCGGCTCCGGGTTGAACGCGGCGTGTCCACCCGCCACCACGACCGGGTGATCCTCGGTGCGGTCGGCGGCGTGCAGTGGGATCCCGGCCAGGTCCAGCGCGGTGAGCAGGTTCGTGTAGCCGAGCTCGGTGGAGAAGCTGACGCCGAGCAGGTCGAACGCGCCGAGCGGGCGGTGGCCGTCCACGGTGAACTGCGGGACGCCGTGCTCCCGCATGAGCTTCTCCAGGTCGGGCCAGACCGAGTAGGTGCGCTCGGCCAGCACGTCCGGCAGCTCGTTGAGCACCTCGTAGAGGATCATGACGCCCTGGTTGGGCAGCCCGACCTCGTAGGCGTCCGGGTACATCAAGGCCCAGCGCACGGTCGCGGCATCCCAGTCCTTGACCGTGGCGTTCAGCTCCCCGCCGACGTACTGGACCGGCTTGGACACCCGGGGCAGCAGGGGTTCGAGCTGGGGGAAAACGGACTCGACGCTCACGACGAACCAGGGTAACCCGTCCGGCGCGGGACCCCGTGGTCAGGACAGCAGCAGCCGCCCCAGCCGCCGCGAGGCCACCACCACGCCGACGGCCGCCATCACCACGAAATAGGACAGGTGTCCGAGGATCGAGAGGTCCACGTACCCGGTGCACAGCGACCGCATGATCTCGATCGCGTGGTAGAGCGGGAAGCACCGCACCAGGAACCGCACGACCTCCGGGTAGACGGTGATCGGGAAGAACGTGGTGGAGAACAGGAACATCGGCATCACGGCCAGCTGGACCAGGTCGAAGTCCTGCCAGGACCGCATGAACGTGGTGGCCGCCATGCCCAGGGCGGCGAACGCGAACGCCACCAGCACCGCGGCGGGCAGCGCGAACAGCGCCCAGCCCGAGGTCAGCAGGCCCATGCCGAGCAGGACCGCGAGGAACCCGCCCGCGTACAGCGCGCCCCGGATCAGCGCCCAGGAGATCTCGCCGATGGCCACGTCCAGCGGGCCGAGCGGGGTGGCCAGCATGGCGTCGTAGAGCTTGGCGTACTTGAACTTGAAGAAGATGTTGAAGGTGGCGTCATAGACCGCGCCGTTCATGGCCGAGGCGGCCAGCAGCGCGGGCGCCACGAACGCCACGTAGCGGATCGGCTCGCCGCCCGGCCCGACCACGTCGCCGACCAGCGCGCCGAAGCCGTAGCCCAGGCCGAACAGGTAGAACAGCGGCTCGAAGAACCCGGACGCGATCGCCAGCCAGACCCGCCGGTTGACCAGCAGGGACCGCTCGACCAGGACCCGCGCGCGGCCCGCGTACATGCCGGTGGGCAACACACGCAGGAGCAGACCGGCGCGCTCGGGCACCAGGGGACGTGACTCGGTGGTGGTCATCTAGATCTCCAGCCGCCGGACGAAGGTGCGCCTGCCCAGGTGGACGCCCGCGGCAACGAGGGCGACCAGGTAGGCCAGGTGGCCAAGGGCGGGCAGGAGCTCCAGGGCGCCGATGGCGGCGTCCCGGCACAGCTCGGTGCCGTGCCAGAGCGGGGTCAGCCACACCAGGGGGTGCACCCAGACGGGCAGCTGGGCGACCGGGAAGAAGGTGCCCGCGAAGATCGTCATCGGCATCACGATGAACCGCATGACCACGCTGAACTGCTGCACCTCGGTCTCGATGGTGGCCGAGTAGGCGACCATCGGCGCGACGAACGCCATGGCCGTGAGCACCGCGAACACCAGCGACAGCAGCACCCCGGGGCCGGGCAGCGCGCCCAGCGGGGCGGCGATGACCAGGAACGCGGCGGCGGAGAACCCGACGCGCAGCGCGATCCACAGCAGCTGACCGGCCAGGACCTGCGTGGCGCTGATCGGGGTGGCGGTGATGCCGTGGTAGGTGCGCTGCCACTTGAACGCCGACAGGATCGGGTAGGTCGACTCCCCCGACCCCGTCTGCAACGCCGACGAGGCCAGCAGCGCGGGCGCCAGGTACTGCAGGTAGGGCAGGCCGTCGGTGGCCGCGCCTGGACGCACCTGCGAGCCGAGCCCCAGGCCGAGGGCGACCAGGAACAGCACCGGCTGCAGCACGGTGGAGAAGACCGACGAGCGCCAGTTGCGCCGGTACCAGATCCACCTGCCCTCGACGACGAGCCAGGCGGCGCGGACCGTGCCCGGCACCCGCGCGGCGGTCCGGGTGTTCGTCCCGGTGGGGTCGGTGGTGGTCATGTCAGTCCACCAGGGTCCGGCCGGTGAGGTGCAGGAAGACGTCCTCCAGCGTGCTGCGCCGCACCAGGCTCGACAGCGGCGTCACCCCGCGCGCGTGCGCGGCGGCCAGGGTGGCCTCGCCGTCGGCGGTGTAGAGCAGCAGCCGGTCGGGCAGCACCTCCACCCGCTCGGCCAGCCCCTCGACGGCCGCCGGGTCCTGGTCGCCGGGGGTGAACCGCAGCTCCAGCACCTCGCGCGTGGAGTACCGGGAGATCAGCTCGCCGGGACTGCCCTCGGCGACGATCCGGCCGCCGTCCATGACCACCAGGCGGTCGCAAAGCTGCTCTGCCTCGTCCATGTAGTGCGTCGTCACGATGAGGGTGACGCCCTGCTGCTTGAGCCGGAACAGCCGGTCCCAGAGCAGGTGGCGGGCCTGCGGGTCGAGGCCGGTGGTCGGCTCGTCGAGCAGCAGCAGGTCCGGGTCGTTGATCAGCGAGCGGGCGATGGTGAGCCGCCGCTTCATGCCCCCGGACAGCGGCTCCACCTGGTCGTCGGCCCGGTCGGCGAGCTGGGCGAACTCCATCAGCTCGGTCGCCTTGGCGCGCACGACGGACTTGGACAGCCCGAAGTAGCGGCCGTAGACGTACAGGTTCTCCCGCACAGTCAGCTCGGTGTCGAGGTTGTCCTGCTGCGGGACGACACCCAGCCGGGCCCGGATCCGCGGCCCCTGGGTGAGCGGGTCCATCCCGAGGACGGTCAGGTCGCCCTCGGTGCGCGGCGACACGCAGGCCACCATCCGCATGGTCGAGGACTTGCCCGCGCCGTTGGGCCCCAGGAAGCCGAACGCCTCGCCCGGCCGCACGTCCAGGTCGATCCCCCGGACGGCGGCGAAGTCGCCGAACCGCTTGGCCAGGCCACGCGCCCGCACCAGCCCGCCGTCGCCGTTTCCGCTCATGACCCCGACACTAACCGCAGCCACCGACAGCCGGAATCGGTTATCCACAGGGGCCCGGAGTTGTCCACAGGTCCGGGCCGGTTCCTGTTGCGCCCCTTGGCCTCCGGACACCATGGACGTGAACGGGCCGCCCGGTTCGGGGTGAACGCGGACGGCCCGACGACGAGAGGGGAAAGCCGTGGCACTACAGGTTCGGGAACCAGATCTTGATCTCCCGCTCGGCCGACTCGGTCGAGTCCGACCCGTGCACCAGGTTGTACTGCACCTCCAGGCCGAAGTCCCCGCGGATGGTGCCCGGGGTCGCCTTGTCCACCGGGTCGGTCCCGCCCGCGAGCTGCCGGAACGCCGAGACCGCCCGCGGCCCCTCGACCACCAGCGCGACGACCGGCCCGCCGGTGATGAACTCCAGCAGCGACTCGAAGAACGGCCGCTCCTTGTGCTCTGCGTAGTGCTCCTCGGCCACCCCGCGCTCGACGGCCCGCAGCTCCAGCGCGGCCAGCGTCAGCCCCTTGCGCTCGATGCGGGAGATGACCTCGCCGACCAGACCGCGGCTCACGCCATCGGGCTTGACCAGGACCAGGGTGCGCTCACTCACGGCTCTCGGTACTCCTTCAACGGGAACGTGCTCGCATCGACCACACGAGCGTGCGAGCAGGGTAACGGGGTGCCGCGGCCTGGTTCGCCTGCCTCCCACGAAGCCGCCGGGGACCGGACGGGCAGGCGAACGGCGGATGAACCCCGGTCGGCCGAGGGCGTTCACCATGTTGTTCGCACACCCGGGTTCCGGCTCGGCGCCGCCTCGACCGCGACGCCGCCGAGCCGGTTCCACGCCTAGATGATTGATTCCATGGGGTCAGTGGTCGTAGGCGGTCAGTGATCGCTTGACGGGTTGTCCGGTCTTGTCGTTGTGCCAGATGGCGGCGGTCAGGGCGAGGATGCGTTGCAGGACCCGGACGATCACGCCGGGTTTGGTGCGACCGCCGTGTCGTTCCAGGTCGAGTTGGGCCTTGAATGTCTGGTTGATCGACTCGATGACCTGGCGCAGCGGCTTGAACAGTGTCGCGCCGGGTCGTTCGGCCTCGCGTTTGCGGGCAGGTCGTAGCAGCACGAGGCCGGCCTCGGCCAAGGCGTGTTCGAAGTCGCGGCCGTAGTAGTTCTTGTCCGCGATCACCGTCTGACCGGGGCGTCGCTCGACCAACGCGGGGTCGGTGTCGAGAATGTCGAGCAGGGTGGTGCGCTCGTCGGCCTTGGCGCCGGTCAACGCGAACGCGATCGGCAGCCCGCCGGGGGTGCAGACCAGGTGCAGGCGCAGGCCCCAGAAGAAGCGGGTGTGGGAGGCGCAGTAGCCGTACTGGGCCCATCCGGCCAGGTCGGAACGTTTCGTGGTCTGGCGGGACCGGCCGCATTCCACCGGGGTGGAATCGAGCGGCCACACGTCGTCGGTCCACAGTGTGGTGTCCGCCGCCAGGAGGCGGATCACGGCCTTGACCAGACCGGCGGCGTTACGAAGCCGCTTGTTGTAGCCGGATTGGCCGGGCAGGTAGCGGAACAGATGGTGCAGGCGGGCGTGGGCGTGGCGCAGGAACCGCGCCTCACTGGTGAACCCGAGCAGGGCCTGCACCATCGCCAGGGTGACCAGCTCCGCGTCGGTCAACCGCGGCTTGAGACCGACCCGCGGCCGCCACGGCGCCAGATGCGGCGCGTCCTTCAGCAGGTCGTCGGTTCTGACGTAGAGTGCGGTCGCGAGGGTGTCAATGTCGGTCGTCACAACCCG
>NZ_KB894414.1 GCF_000374445.1 Actinokineospora enzanensis DSM 44649
ATCAGGGCAGCGAGATGGCCGATCACGCGTACTTCACCATGGCCACCGGAATGCCGGTCTATTTCTGTGACCCGCACAGCCCATGGCAGCGGGGCACGAACGAGAACACGAATCGACTGCTGCGCCAGTATTTTCCGAAGGGGACCGACCTGTCGGTCCATTCCCAGGCTCACCTCGACGCGGTCGCCCGGGAACTCAACGGCCGTCCCCGTGAGACCCTCGGCGGCTACAAACCCGTCGAGAAGATGAACGAACTCCTGCTCAGACACGGTGGCGCAATGACCACATGAGGTCAAGGATCCCCGGTTTCCACGCTACTGGGCCTGGCGACGTGTGCATAGCCGTGGGCTGGGGGCTGTGGGTGAATCCTGGGGGCTGTGGACAACTTCCCAGGGTACCCCTGAAATTCCATGCTACCGCGCGCTGACGTGCGTGGTCGAGCCCTCTCGGGCTGGCTGTGGATGATTTCGACGCTTGTGGATAGCCGCCCGGGGATCCCCGAGATTCCACGCTATCGGCGCACGGATGATCAACCTAGAACCGAGCCTCCGGCTGTGGATGATTTGAGCCATTGTGGATAACTCGCCGGGAACCCCCGAAATCAATTCTATCGGGGTGGGCGGGTTTGTGGGGTGGGGTGATCTTGGCTGTGGACTAGTGGGTGGCGGCGCTTGCCAGGGTGCGAAAGTCGGGGTCGGGGGCGTCGCCGGTGATGAGGAGGCGGGAGGGGCCCAGGTCGGTTACCCAGGCCTGTTCGGAGCGGCGGGCGGGGAAGATCGTCCATTGGACGCCTGCGATGTCGACGGTGCCGGTGGCGCCGGAAGAGGAGCCGGTTTCGGCGGCTACCAGGTCCATGATGCTCCCGTTGGACTGGCTCAGCTGGATGTAGTTGGTGGGGGTCAGCCAGCCAGAACGGATGACGCGGGCGGTGTCGATGGGGGCGCTGCTGAGCGAGTTGCCCTGCCAGGTGATCGGGACCGAGGGGTTACGAACCGTGAACGGGGCGTCGGCTCGGCGCAGGCCTGCGGCGACGTCGACCTTGGGGGCGGTGGCCGGGTCGGATTGGGGGGCGCCGGGGCTGAACGAGCAGGCGCGGTTGGCCACCAGGATGGCGCCGATGATCAACAGGAGGGCCAGCAGCGACAGGAGCATGTCGCGTGGTCCATGGGTCAGGCGGTTCGCGGCGGCCACGCGCACCATCGTCGCAAATGGCGGCGAGTGACGAGCGGCACGGCGGCGCTCGTGCCCAGGTACACACCCTGATCTGGGAGGATGCGAATTGGTCTGCGCACCGCGCAGCCGGTCCCCAGCCGATCCGGGAGGCAGCATGACCACGCCGATCACGCCCACCAGCGGCAACGCCGGGCGTCGCCGGGAAGCACCCGACCGTAACCTCGCGCTGGAGCTGGTGCGGGTGACCGAGGCGGCGGCGATGGCCGCCGGGCGGTGGGTCGGGCGCGGTGACAAGAACGGCGGCGACCAGGCGGCGGTGGACGCGATGCGCAAGCTCGTCGGCACCGTGTCGATGCGCGGAGTAGTCGTCATCGGCGAGGGCGAGAAGGACGAGGCGCCGATGCTCTACAACGGCGAGGAGGTCGGCAACGGGGATGGGCCGGACTGCGATGTCGCGGTCGACCCGATCGACGGCACCACGCTGATGTCCAAGGGCATGCCGAACGCCATCGCGGTGCTCGCGGTGGCCGAGCGGGGTGCCATGTTCGACCCGTCCGCCGTGTTCTACATGGAGAAGCTCGCCGTCGGGCCGGAGGCAGCCGACGTCGTCGACATCACCGCGCCGGTGGCGGAGAACATCCGCCGGGTGGCGCGGGCCAAGAGCACCGACGTCTCCGACGTGACCGTGTGCATCCTGGACCGGCCCCGGCACGACAGCCTGGTCAAGGAGGTCCGCGAGGCGGGCGCGCGGATCCACTTCATCTCCGACGGCGACGTCGCGGGCGCCATCTCGGCCGCCCGCCCGAACACCGGCGTCGACCTGCTGCTGGGCATCGGCGGCACGCCGGAGGGGATCATCGCCGCGTGCGCGCTCAAGTGCATGGGCGGCGCGATCCAGGGCAGGCTGTGGCCCAAGGACGACGCCGAGCGCGCCAAGGCGATCGACGCCGGGCACGACCTGGACCGGGTGCTGCTGACCGACGACCTGGTGCGCGGGGACAACGTGTTCTTCTGCGCCACCGGCGTCACCGACGGCGACCTGCTGCGCGGCGTGCACTACCGCTCCGGCGGCTGCACCACGCAGTCGATCGTGATGCGCTCCAAGTCGGGCACCGTGCGCATGATCGACGGCTTCCACCGGCTGAACAAGCTGCGCGCGTACTCGTCGGTCGACTTCGACCGGCACGGCGCCGAGGACGTCGACGCCATCCCCCCGCTCCCGTAGTCGGGGGTTACCGGTGCGGGCCTGCCCCGCACCGGTAACGGATTGGTAGCGACGGGCAACCCCGAGGTGGGGTCCGGCGTCGAGCAGGGTGAGGGGTTCCGCCTGGAACCCCCTTGGCTCAAGGCGGGAGCCGGTTAATGCAGGTCAACAGGCTGGTCCTGGGCGTGGCGGTGGCGGCTTCCGCGCTCCTGGTTGGGGCGTGCGGGACGAGCGAGGGGGCGCCCGCGAAGCAGCAGGCCGCCGTGCCGACCTTCCCGAGCAGCGCGTCGAGCGCGGCCCCGACCACGGCGGCCACCACGACCACGGTCGAGACGACCACGACCGCGCCGACCACCACGACGACCACCGCGGCACCGACCACGACCACCACCAAGAAGACGACCACCACGACGACGACCAAGAAGCCGACGCCGACCACGACCAAGCCGCCCGCGCCAGCGGGCCCCGCCGAGGGCACCCCGTGCGCGGCGACGGTCGACGCGTGCATCGACCTGTCGGCGAACAAGTCGTGGCTGCTCAAGGACGGAAAGGTCGTCTACGGCCCGGTGCCGATCACGCACGGCCGCCCCGGTCACGTCACCCCGCCCGGCACCTTCCACGTGCAGTGGAAGGACATCGACCACAAGAGCCACGAGTTCAACGACGCGCCGATGCCGTACTCGGTGTTCTTTAACGGTGGCATCGCCTTCCACCAGGGCAGCCTGTCGGTGCAGTCGCACGGGTGCATCCACCTGTCGGCGGCCGCGGCGAAGGCGTACTACAACTCGCTGTCGGTGGGCGCCACCGTGCAGGTCGTGCCCTGATCACACCCTGCGGGTGATGACCGTGGGGCCACCAGACGCCCCTGGTGAGCCATACCCGGCCGACGTCTCCCACGACGATGTGCGCGCGCATTCATGCCGAACCAGGTCTTCGGCCTGGTCGGCCGGGAGTCGGACGATGCCGTTGGGAAGCACGACGCGGTACCGGCCGTGGATCCGAACGGTGAATGCCTCCCTGGTACGCGAGGCGAACACGACGCCCCACGGGATCGCCTTGCCGCCCATCTCCGAACCGCCGCCATGGCCAGGGTCTGCCATCGCTCGCCCGCGGTCCGCGATCGGCCTGCCCGTCGATACATGCGGTAGGGGAGCCAGCGCAGCAGCGCGAGACCGCACGACATGCGATGACGCCGAACGCGATCGCCAGGAAGAACTGCGGTCGCGAGGCAACGGCAGGGCAGTCGTTGACGACCTCCCAGTGGGCCGTCGGGTCCCCCGGCAACGGATCGGTCTGTGGTGTGAGGCAAGCCCTCCGTTCATCGGCGTAGGTGCGGGTGAACGCCTGTTGATAGATGCAGGAGCCGACAAGCAGGCGGCGAGGATCGGGAGTGCGAGCTGCAGGGCGTGCGGGCCTGGGCTTCGCGAACCCCCGCCGGGGTCACTCGTCCGGACCCAGCAACTGGTCACGACCCGACCGGTGAGCTTGACAGTGATGGTCAGGACGACCTGTTCGGTCTCGGCCCCGGTCACGTCCGGCTCGGTATCCGCATCGGGTTTCCTGCCCGACCGGTGGTGAATCCATGCCTTGCGCAGCCGTTCGCGTGCCGCGTCGTAGACACCGCTCGCGGTCTTCTCCAGCACGATCCCACCGACCGCCCCGACCGGCGACAGCACGTACGGGGTCATCGCGGCGAGGTCGACGCCGATGCCGACAGGTGCCTCCAGCCGCACCCCCCACCCCGCACCCCGCGCACGGTGCCTACGGGGTCGTCGGCGTAGTCGGCGACGATGTCGTCGAAGATCTCCAGCTCGTCCGGGTAGTACCGGGCTACCACGTCCCTGGCGAACGCCACCGGCTCCGAGCCCAGGCCCATGACCTCGACCACTGACAAACCACCTCCGGTACACCGAAGATCACTGTCAGCGAGTACACCGCTCTGATTCCCGTTTTGTTAAGTCGACACCTCGATATCTTCGTTGCCTGCAACCGGTCAGCGGTTTCCGTGGGCCATTCGGAGCACGTCGAGTGCCTCGTCCAGCTGTTGCTCGGTCACCTTGCCCGCGGCGACATGCCCGCGTTCCACTACGACCTCGCGGATCGTCTTGCGCTCCTTCAGCGACTGCTTGGCGATCGATGCCGCCTCCTCGTACCCGAGGTACTTGTTCAGCGGGGTCACGATGGACGGGGACGACTCGGCCAGCTCGCGCATCCGGTCGGTGTTGGCGGTGACACCCTCGACGACCTTGGTGGCCAGCAGTCGGGCGACGGCGGCCAGCAGGCGCGCGGACTCCAGGATGTTGCGGGCGATGACCGGCAGCATCACGTTGAGCTGGAAGTTGCCCTGGCTGCCCGCAAACGCGATGGCCGCGTCGTTGCCGATGACCTGGGCGACGACCATCATCGTCGCCTCCGGGATCACCGGGTTCACCTTCCCCGGCATGATCGACGACCCTGGTTGCAGGTCGGGCAGCGCCAGTTCGCCCAGGCCGGTGCGCGGCCCGGAGCCCAGCCAGCGCAGGTCGTTGGCGATCTTGTAGAGGGATACCGCGACCGTGCGGAGCTGGCCGGACGCCTCGACCACGGCGTCCTGGGTGGCCTGTGCCTCGAAGTGGTCGCGGGCCTCGGTCAGCGGCAGGTCGGTCACCGCCGCCAGCTCGGCCGCCACGGCCGCGCCGAACCCGGGCGGCGCGTTGAGCCCGCTGCCCACGGCGGTGCCGCCGATCGGCAGTTCACCCAGCCGGGGAAGCACCGCCTGGACGCGTTCGACGCCATAGCGGACCTGGGCCGCCCAGGCCCGCGCCTCCTGTCCCAGGGTGATGGGCACGGCGTCCATCAGGTGCGTGCGCCCCGACTTGACCACCTCCGCCCACTCCCCCGCGCGCGCCGCCAGCGCGTCGGCCAGCCCGGTGAGGGCGGGCACCACGTCGGTGACCAGGGCCTCGGTGGCCGCGACCCGCAGCGTGGTGGGGAACGTGTCGTTGGACGACTGCGAGGCGTTCACGTGGTCGTTCGGGTGCACGTCCTGCCCCAGGGCCCGGCTGGCCAGGGTCGCGATGACCTCGTTGGCGTTCATGTTCGACGAGGTGCCGGACCCGGTCTGGAACACGTCGATCGGGAAGTGCGCGTCGTGCCCGCCGTCGGCGACCTCCTGGGCGGCGGCCGCGATGGCCTCGGCGACCTCGTGCGGCAGCACCCCCAGCCGGTCGTTGACCCGGGCGGTGGCGGCCTTGAGCAACCCCAGCGCGCGGATCTGGGCCCGTTCCAGGCCCCGCCCGGAAATTGGGAAATTCTCGACGGCCCGCTGGGTCTGCGCACGCCAGAGTGCGTCGGCGGGGACCCGGACCTCGCCCATGGTGTCGTGCTCAACGCGAAAGTCGGCCATGCCGCCAGTGTCGTCCGGTTCCGGGGTCTGGGCATGGTCAGCTTCCCCACAATAGGGTGGAGTCGGACGCCCACCACGCGGAGAGCAGGTGCAGCCGTGACCGCTCCGACCGAAGTCGATCTCCTCATCATCGGCGCGGGCCCGACCGGCCTGTTCGCCGCCTATTACGCCGGGTTCCGGGAGCTGTCCACCGCCGTGGTGGACTCGCTGCCCGAGCCGGGCGGTCAGATCACCGCCATGTACCCGGAGAAGATGATCTACGACGTGGCCGGCTTCCCCGCCGTCCGCGGCCGGGACCTGGTGACCGCCCTGGTCGAGCAGGCCGACCAGTGGAAACCCACCTACCTGCTGGGCCGCCGGGCGCTCACCCTGTCCGAAGTGGACGGTTTGTTCACGGTGGAGCTGGACGGCGGCGCGGTCGTGCGCGCGGGCGCGGTCCTGATCACCGCCGGGATCGGCGAGTTCACCCCGCGCCCGTTGCCCGCGGGCCAGGACTGGCTCGGCCGCGGCATGGTGCACTTCGTGCCGTCCCTGGAGGTGCACCGCGACCAGCACGTGGTGATCGTCGGCGGCGGTGACTCGGCCTTCGACTGGGCGCTGGCCCTGCACCCGATCGCCACCGGCGTGACGCTGGTGCACCGGCGGGCGAGGTTCCGCGCCATGCCCGCGACCGTGCGCCAGGTCGAGGCCCTGGGCATCCGGATCATCACCGACGCGGAGGTCACCGCCCTGCGCGGGGACGCGGACGGGTTGCGCGAGGTCGAGGTCGCGGTTAAGGGTGCGGCCGAGCCCGTCGTGCTGCCCGCGCACGCGGTGGTGGCCGCGCTCGGGTTCACCGCCGATCTCGGTCCGATCGACTCGTGGGGGCTGGAGATCGACCACCGCTCGATCACGGTCGACTCGACCATGCGCACCGGCCGCGAGCGGGTCTACGCGGCCGGGGACGTGGCCGCCTACCTGGGCAAGGTGAAGCTGATCGCGACGGGCTTCGGCGAGGCCGCGACCGCGGTGAACAACATCGCGGTGGCCCTGAACCCGGAGGCCCACCTGTTCCCCGGCCACTCCAGCAACGCCGAATAGCCGGTCGACCACCGGCCATCGCACGCCGGAAGTCGAGGCGAGAGCAGGACGACGGGAAACCACGGCCATCGCCGGTGTCGTGGCACGGCTGGACAACGCGGTCGGGATCGACAGTGACGGCAGGAAAGGACGCGCCAGGCAATGCTGTAGCGCCTGGCCGATGTGCTTCCGGCCGAGCACACCCGCGTGGTCAAGACGACCACCCCGGTGCGCCAGGACATCGGCACCGCGCCGATCACTCTTGCCCGGGACAAGCCGGTGACGGCCGTGTCCACGGTGGAGCTGGGACGGCGCGGGAGTGCGGGTCCGGCCGTCCGGCACCGCCACCCGACTTTCCCCATCATGTGACATCGCGACCGGCCCGGCTCGCCTCGGCTGTCGGGCTCGATGCCTGGCCTTGTCGTCCCGGGCCTGGCCGCCACGGGAGTCATCGGCGGGCTTTGCTCGTTCCGCCTGCCCGTCCGGGCCCAGCACGCCCGGCGCGTCATTCGTCCGCTCGACAGCTCGGTGCCGGACGGCCTTCAGCACCGTCCCCGCCACACCGGCAGCCACAAGAACCATTGCCACGTAACGCATCTCGACTCCTTCGCCGCTCGACTCGACACCGCCAAGCTACCGGTCGAAGCTGAGATTTCCTTGAGATAACAAGGTTTCACCCGTCAGTGTCAACTCGCAACACCCCGACATCGTTTTGCTTCGGCGCAACGGCAACGACTTCCGCGCGTCGCCGAGGAGCCAGGAGCCCGATGACACAACCGACACCTACCATCACCACACCCGCGAGACCGGACCACCGGAACGACTGCGCGCCCACCACGACCGACACCGCGAACCCGGCCGCGGGCATCATCCCGATCAGCACACCCGCCCGGTCCGCCCCCAGCACTGCGACCGACTGGTACCACAGGACAAACGCCACCACGGTCAATACCGCGACCGTCAGAAGCGCGGCCGTCTCACGCCCGGACGGCCCGCGCACCGGCTCGAACACCCCCGCGAGAACAGCTCCCCCGACAGCCGCGATCACATGGCACCACAACGCCACGGACAAGCCGCCGAGCCTGCCGACCACCCCGACCGCGAACAACGTGAAACCCGCTTCACTCAACATGGTCACGACAGCGAGAACCAAGCCAGGCCCGGTCCAACTGCCACCACCGGACAGCACAACCACTCCCGAGACGACGACTCCGGCACCCAACAACGTCCGCACCGCAGGCCGTCGCCGCGTCAGCAACGGCGCGACTGTCGCCAACACCAGCGGACTCCCGCCGAGCACTGCAGCGACCAGGCCCGGTTCCGCGAACCGCTGCGCACCGATCATCGCCGCGTTGAACCCGAGCATGCCCACGACGACCACCGTGACGAGCGCCGGAACGTCCCTCAACTTCGGTAGCTTGATCCGCGCACGCCTGCCGTACGCCCACAGGGCGATGAGGACAGCGCCGATCGCGTATCGGACCGACTGCCCGGTGAACAACGGGAAGTCGACGAGCAGGCCGGAGATGGGGACCGATCCGCCGACCATGGCGGCGGCGAGCAGGCCGCCGGTAATGGCGAACCGGTGTTCGGAGAACGTCACGGGACCGAGCATGACCGCGAAGTGGCCTCACAAACAGCTCCACTTTGTCCTATCTAGACTGGTCCACTTTTCTGCGGACACCGCGCGCGGATCTGTAGGCTGACGCCATGTCCACCCTGCGTGAGCTGCTGATACCCGACCTGGCCGAGGCAGGCCACGGCAAACGCGGGCGCGCGCTGGAGGCGGCTGTGCGCGCCGCCATCCGGGACGGACGGCTGCCACACGGGACGCGCCTGCCGTCGACACGGGATCTCGCGGGGCAGCTCGGGCTGTCACGCGGGACTGTCAGCGCCGCATACGCGCAACTCGTCGCCGAGGGATACCTGCGCGCGAAACATGGCTCAGGCACTACTGTCGCCGCGACACCGGCCGCCGCCACGGTAGCCGTGCCGGCTCCAGTCGAGAACAGACCGCGCTGGCGTTATGACCTGCGGCCAGGCGTCCCCGCGTTGAGTGCTTTCCCTCGCGCGGAATGGCACACGGCTACAAAAGCAGGAATGGCTGAACTGACAGATGACGACCTGGGTTATCCGGACCCGGCAGGTCTACCGGCACTGCGAACCGAACTGGCTGCCTATCTCGGCCGGGTCCGAGCAGTCGAAGCCGCCGACGTGGTAATCACGCACGGTGTCGCCGAAAGCCAGTCGCTCATCGCACGCGTGCTCAAAGCGGACGGGCATCGCTCGATCGCCGTGGAGGACCCGACCCATCCCGGATCCGCGGAGGCATTGGCCGCGCACGGACTGAAACCGGTACCGGTTCCGGTGGACGAGCACGGCATGCGAGTCGACTTGCTGCCGAACACCGGTTGTCGAGCGGTACTGGTGACATCGGCCCACCAGTTCCCACTCGGCGTGGTCCTCAGTCCACAGCGCAGGCGGGCGTTGGTGGCATGGGCACGCGAACGGGACGGATACGTCCTGGAAGACGACTACGACGCCGAACACCGCTACGACCGCCCCGCGGTGGGAACAACGCAGGTTCTGGACCGGGACAGGGTCATCTACCTCGGCAGCGTGAGCAAGGTGCTGGCCCCCGCGATCCGGCTCGGCTGGATGGTCGTCCCCGCAACGCTGCGGGAACGGGTGGTCGACCACAAGCGATTGTCCGACCTGGGCTGTTCGCCTCTACCGCAAGCCGCGCTGGCCCACCTCCTGCGCTCAGGCGGCTACGACAGGCATCTCCGCCGCAGCAGGCAGCTCTACCGGCGTCGTAGAGACGCCCTGTTGGCGGCAGTGGCCAACGAACTGCCCGGCTGGAGACCACACGGCGTGGCAGCGGGGTTGCACCTGGTGTTGCGGCTACCCGAGGGCACCGACGACGGGGCGCTGCAGGACGAGTTGGCGCGACGGGGGATCAACGCTCCGGCGCTGTCCCGGTACGCGCTGTCGGCGAGTCCGTTCCCCGGGCTGGTCGTCGGCTACGCCGCGCTGTCGGTCGACCGGCTGCGCGCGGCCGTCGGCGAGATCGCCGCGGTCAGCGCGCCTGGACTCTGACTGTCCACACCGTACTTCTCGACGTCGGTACCGCCTCACTGGCGACCTGCACGGGCGGCGCGACCGGGATCGCGACGCGAACCGGCCGGGGCTCGGCGGTGGGCGGGGTGCGGTCGGCACACCCGGCCGACGCCAGGATCGCCAGACCGACGACGGCGAGGACAACACGCATCGAGGCGCTCCACTGGGTACGAGGGGCTCAGTGATCAGGACGGGTGGGCGTGCCGGAGGTTGCCCGCGTTGATCGAAATCCCCGGGAATGATCGACAGTGCCGACTGTCGGTGTCCCGGGGCACCATGGGGGCGTGCTGAGCTTCGCGGACATGGTGGCGGTGTCGGGTGAGGTCGGGGCGACCCGGTCCCGCCTGGCGAAGGTGGACGCCCTCGCCGCGCTGCTGCGCCGGGCGGCGGCCGACGAGGTGGCGCCGCTGGTGGCGTTCCTCGCGGGCACACCGCGGCAGGGCCGGATCGGCGCGGGCTGGCGCACCATCGTGGACGTGCGGCCGGATCCGGTGGCCGAGCCGCGGCTGTCCGTGCGGGCGGTCGACGAGCTGCTTGGCGAGATCGCGGTCACCGCGGGCAAGGGCTCGGCGGCGCGGCGGGCGGCGCTGCTCGGCGAGCTGTTCGGCGCGGCGACCGAGGAGGAACAGGCGTTCCTGCGCGTGCTGCTCACCGGGGAACTGCGGCAAGGAGCACTCGAAGGGGTGATGCTGGACGCGATCGCGCGGGCGGCCGACGTGCCGGGCGCGGCCGTGCGGCGGGCGTTCATGCTGTCCGGCAGGCTGCCCGCCACGGCAACGGCGGCCCTCGACGGCGGGGTCGCGGCGCTGGCCGCGTTCGGGCTGGAGCTGCACCGACCGGTGCGGCCGATGCTGGCCTCGCCGGGGTCGTCGCTGGCGGCGGCGCTGGAGGAGCTGACGCCGTGCCTGGTCGAGTACAAGCTTGACGGCGCGCGCATCCAGGTGCACAAGGACGACGCGCGGGTGAGCGTCTACACGCGGACGCTGCGGGAGATCACCGACAGCGTGCCGGAACTGGTCGAGCTGGTCCGCGACCTGCCTTGCCGAACGGTCGTCTTGGACGGCGAGACCCTCGCGCTGACCGACGACGGCAGGCCCCGGCCGTTCCAGGAGACCATGAGCCGGTTCGGCAGCACGGTCGAGGAGCAGGTCAAGGCCCTGCTGCTGCGGCCGTACTTCTTCGACTGCCTGCACCTCGACGGCCGGGACCTGATCGACCTGCCGCTGCGCGATCGCGTGTCCGCGCTGCGCGAGGCGGTCGGGCCGCACGTGATCCCGGGCGCGGTCGAGCCGACCGGCGAGGACGCGGCGGCGTTGACGGACGCCGCGCTGGCGGCCGGGCACGAAGGCGTGATGGTCAAGGACCTCGACTCGGTCTACCAGGCCGGGCGGCGCGGGAAGGCGTGGCAGAAGGTCAAGCCGGTGCACACGCTGGACCTGGTGGTGCTCGGCGCGGAATGGGGGCACGGGCGGCGGACCGGGTTCCTGTCCAATCTGCACCTCGGGGCGCGCGACCCGGACGGCGGGCCGCCGGTGATGGTGGGCAAGACGTTCAAAGGCTTGACCGACGAACTATTGCGGTGGCAGACGGCGGAGTTCCCCGCGCACGAGTCGCACCGCGATGACTGGACCGTCTATTTGCGACCATCGCTGGTCGTGGAGATCGCACTGGACGGGGTGCAGGTCAGCACGCGCTACCCGGGCGGGGTGGCGCTGCGGTTCGCGCGGGTCGTGCGTTACCGGCCCGACAAGGATCCGGCGGACGCGGACACCCTCGATACCGTGCGGTCCCTACTCGTCGGGGGAGGATCGGCGCAAGGCGAGACCACCGATCGGGCCGAGGCTGTCGAGAATTGATGACCGTTTCCGCGCTCGGCGGGAATTTCATCGGATTATGCAGCTATCGGCGGAGTGACGCACATCGCTCACTGTTTCGGTAGTGACAACAAGGTGTATTCCGGACCGACAACCCGCTAGTCTGGCCGCATGACATCGCCAGATGATCTGGATGCGCGGTTCAACGACTTCGGGGGGAGAATCTCCATTGTGGAGCGGGATTTGACCGTAACCCGACAGGCGGCCGAGAAAGCCGACACGAATGCACGGCAGGCCAACATCAACGCCAAGCGGTCCAACGATCGCGTCAAGAGACTCCGCGTCGAACTTCGGGAATTCCGTACGACCAACAACATGATGATCAATACCTTGCGCGAAGATATGATCGACGGCTTCGCGAGGATCGATGCGCGATTTGCGGCGGTCGATGCGAGATTCGCGGCGGTTGATGCGCGGTTGGATGAGAATTTCACGAAGATCGACCAGAACTTCGCCACCATCGAGCAGAACTTCGCCGCGGTAGACCGGTCGTTCACCGCCATCCGGGGCGTGCTCGACGCGACGGCGGCCGGGCAGGCCGAGATCACCCGACTGATCGGGCACCTGATCGCGCAGAGCGAGAACAACTGATCCGGAGGTGGTGGGCCGCCTGGTCCACCACCTCCCATGCGGCGGTTTGTCGTCTGGGAAGAACTCGTCCGGGACCGGCACCTTTACCCACCCGTAGTGGGTGGTTAGGGTGAACAATCACCAGCTTTCACCCGTCCGTGAACGCTTTGCGGAGGTCCCGTGTCCGCCGACGCCCTCGCCGACGCGTTGCGGCGTGGCCCGTTCCATGTGGCGCTGCGCACCGCGATCGAGCACCGCGGGCTGTCCCTGGCCCGGTTGCGGGCACACCTCTCGCGGATCGACATCACCGTGGCCGAGTCCACGCTGAGTTACTGGCAGCGCGGCTTGCGTCACCCTGACGTGCATCACGCCCTCACCGCCGTGCGCGGATTGGAGACCGTGCTCGGGCTCCCCGCCGACTCCCTGGTGGTGCTTCTCGGCCCGCGCGAACGCGCCCAGCGCCGCCGCAAACCCTCCGCTTCGTTCGCCGAGCTGGTGTCCGCGGGCCCGACCACACGGGACCTCCTCGCCCAGCTCGGCGTGGATCCCGAGAACTGCAATTCCGCGCTCGACCTGCAGATGGCCCATGAACGGGTGACCATCTCCCCGGACCGCTCGCAGGGCCGCGTGCACACCCGCCTGGTCGGCCGGGCCCGCGACGCCGGGGTGGACCGGTATGTCGCCGTCTACCACAGCGAGACCGGCAGCAGCGTGGAGTCAGTGCGCATCACCGCGGGTGACGGGTGCAGGCTCGGTCGGGTGCGGCGCCGGGAGATCTGCGTGGTCTTCGAGCTGATGTTCGACCGGGCGCTCACCGAGGGCGACACCGTGGTGATCAGCTACGCGGTGGACGACGGGTCCGGCGTGGAGTGCCCCGGCTACTTCCGCATCTTCCGCGCCCCATCCGGCCCGTTCCTGCTCCAACTGGAGCTGCCCGCCGACGACCTGCCCGCGCGTTGTGTGCAGGAAGTGCGCACGACGGAGGCGCGTCCGCCGTCGGTGTCGGCCGACCTGTACTGCGATCGGGGTTACGTGGTCAGCGCGTACTACCCGGGCGTCGACCGCGGTCTTGCCGGGATCTCGCTGGAGTGGAGCTGAGGCCGTAACGTGGTTTCGTGCGCTTCTATCACGGCGAACCCGCCCATGACCTGACCTATGACGACGTCTTCCTGATGCCCGGCCGGTCCGCGGTGGCCAGCCGGTTCGACGTCGATCTGTCCACTTCGGACGGAACAGGCGCGACCATCCCGATCGTGGTGGCGAACATGACCGCGGTGGCGGGCAGGCGGATGGCCGAGACGGTAGCCCGGCGCGGCGGGCTCGTAGTGCTGCCGCAGGACGTCGACCCGCGCGCGGTGGGCGACATCGTGGACTGGGTCAAGGCGCGACACCGGGTGTGGGACACGCCGCTGGTGCTCGCCGCGAGCGACTCGGTGGCCGACGCGCTGAACCTGTTGCCCAAGCGGGCACACGGCGCCGTGGTCGTGGTGGACGCGGACGGCAAGCCGGTCGGCGTGGTGGACGAGGCCGCCTGCCTGGGCGTGGACCGGTTCACGCGGGTCGGCGAGGTGGCCGCGACGGACATCGTCACACTGTCGATCGACTCCGCCCCGCGCGAGGTGTTCGACGCCCTGCACGGCCGACCGTCCAAGATTGCCTTGGCGGTGGACGGTGCAGGCGTGCTGGCCGGGATCATGACCGAGGTGGGCGCGGTGCGGTCGGAGACCTACACGCCCGCGGCGGACGCGAAGGGCCGGTTGCGGGTGGCGGCGGCGATCGGCGTCAACGGCGACGTGGCGGCCAAGGCCGCGGCGGTGCTGGCGTACGGAGTGGACGCGTTGGTCGTGGACACCGCGCACGGGCACCAGGAGAAGATGGTGGCCGCGCTGCGCGCCGTGCGCTCGGTCGATCCCGCGGTGCCGGTGGTGGCGGGCAATGTGGTGACCCCGGAAGGCGTGCGGGACCTGGTCGAGGCGGGCGCCGACGTGATCAAGGTGGGAGTCGGGCCCGGAGCGATGTGCACGACCAGGATGATGACCGGCGTGGGCAGGCCGCAGTTCTCCGCGGTGGCCGAGTGTTCGGCGGCGGCGCGCGAACTCGGCAAGCACGTCTGGGCCGACGGCGGCGTGCGGCACCCGCGCGATGTGGCGCTGGCCTTGGCGGCAGGCGCGGCGAGCGTGATGGTCGGCTCGTGGTTCGCAGGCACGTTCGAATCGCCGGGCGATCTGCTGCGGGACGAGCAGGGCAGGCCGTACAAGGAGTCGTTCGGCATGGCATCGAAACGCGCGGTAACCGCGCGGACACGGTCCGACAACGGTTTCGACCGGGCCCGCAAGGCATTGTTCGAGGAGGGCATCTCCTCGTCGCGGATGCGGCTGGATCCGCAGGCCCCGGGGGTCGAGGACCTGCTGGACGCCATCTGCTCCGGCGTGCGCTCCGCGTGCACGTACGCGGGCGCGCGAACCGTGGCGGAATTCCACGAGCGCGCGGTTGTCGGCGTGCAGTCCGCGGCCGGTTTCGCCGAAGGGCGGCCACTTCCGTCCGGCTGGTGAAAGATTTCGCCCATGGCGTAGTCGGAAATGTCCGGAAGTCGCGGAAATCCCATTGACCATGACATTAAGGTGGAATGGTGAAAGCCGTCGAGGTCACCGACCTGGTGAAGGTGTACAAGAAAAATCCCAAACCCGCGGTGGACGGCCTGAGCTTCACCGCGGAGCCCGGTGAGGTGTTCGGCCTGCTCGGCCCCAACGGCGCGGGCAAGACCTCCACGATCGGGGTACTGACGACCCGGGTGCTGCCCACCTCGGGGACCGCGCGCGTCTACGGCGTCGACGTGCTGCGCGAGTCGCGCCGGGCGCGGCAGCTGCTGGCCGTGGTGCCGCAGCGCAACAACCTGGACCGCTCGCTGAGCATCCGGCAGAACCTGCTGTTCCACGCCGCCTACCACGGCGTCCCCCGGGCCGAGCGGACCGCGCGCGCCGACGAGATCCTGACCAGGATGGGCCTGGCCGACCGGGCCAAGGACCGGATCGAGATGGTGTCCGGCGGGCAGGCGCAGCGGATCATGATCGCCCGCGCGCTGATGCACCGGCCCAGGGTGATGTTCCTGGACGAGCCGTCCACCGGCCTGGACCCGCAGGCCCGGCTGTTCGTGCACGACCGCATCCGCGACCTGCGCGCCGAGGGCGTCACGGTCGTGCTCACCACGCACGACATGGACGAGGCGGGCAAGCTGTGCGACCGCATCGGCATCGTCGACCACGGCAAGCTGCTGGCCCTCGACACCCCGGCCGCGCTGACCCGTGGCCTGCCCGGCAGCACCACGGTGAGCGTCACGGTGAACCTTGTTGCCTCCGACGCGGAGGTCGTGGAGAAGGCGCTCGCGGGCATCGAGGGCGTGGAACGGGTCGAGAAGATCGCCGCCGCGGCAGGCGGTCCGCCCCCGGGCGCGCTGCCCGCGGGTCTGCCCCCGGCCGCGCTGGCCGCGATCGCGGCGAAGGCCGCCGAGTCCGCGGGTGCCGCGGGCACCGGCCAGTTCCGGCTCTACACCGGCCTGGACGCCGCGGTAATCCTGCCCGCCGTGCTGCGCGTGCTGGGCGACTCGGCCTGCGAGGTGACCGACCTGTCCATCGGCACCCCCAGCCTGGAAGACGTCTTCATCCACCTCACCGGACGGGAACTTCGATGACCACCGCCGTCGACACGCGGCCGAGCACCCCGCTGCGCACCTTCGGCTCGGTGCTGTGGCGGGACGTCTTCGTCACCGGCCGCGACCTGCTGCCGTTCCTCGCCCAGGTGATCGTCCAGCCGTTCTTCACCCTGTTCATCTTCGGCAAGGTGCTGACCAGCCTGGGCTACGTCGGCGGCAACTACGCCGCCATCCTGCTGCCCGGCATCGTCGCGCTGAACGGTTTCCTCGGCGCGCTGCAGAACACCACCATGCCGCTGATCCTCGACTTCTCCTGGACCCGCGAGATCGAGGACCGGCTGCTCGCCCCGATCCCGATCGCCTGGGTCGCGGTGGAGAAGATGCTGTTCGGCGCCCTGCGCGGCTTCGTCGCCGCCCTGGTGATGATCCCCATCGGCTTCCTCATCCTGGACGACGTGCACTGGCCTGCCGCCGCCTGGCTGCCGGTCCTGCTGATCGTCATCCTCGGCGCCCTCGTCGGCGCCGCCATCGGCATGACCATCGGCACGTCGGTACAGCCACGGCAGATCAACATCCTGTTCGCGGTGATCCTGATGCCGCTGATGTTCACCGGCTCCACCCAGTTCCCCTGGATGGGCCTGGCGCACCTGCGCTGGTTCCAGGTCATCTGCGCCCTGAACCCGCTCACGTACGTAAGCGAGGCGATGCGCGCGGAGCTGGTACCCCAGGTACCGCACATCGCGGTGTGGATCTGCCTGCTGGTCCTGGTCGCCGCCTGCGGCCTCTTCGGCACCCTCGGCATCCGCGGCTTCCTCCGCCGCGCTCTCGACTGACTTTCCCACCTCAAGATCCGCTGGCCGCCCACACCCGGGCGACCAGCGGATCTTCCTTTCCCACCCGGAAAACTTCCCCCATCCGAGCGACAGAAGTTATCCACAACCCACCCCTCCCCACCCCTCCCCCAAGATCCTTTTCCACCCCCACCCGATAGAATGGCCGAGGGGGATCCCCCTGGGAGCGGTGGGTTTTGTGTGGGGGACGGGCGGGGGATTGATCTCTAGCCACTTGGCCGAGCAACGATGTCCAGGTTCGCGCCCCGGGGGCCGATCACACCGTGGCGTGGGCCTCGTTCTCCCTGCTGATCCCGAGGTCGATGCAGAGCAGGCGAGAACGTACCGGCGATGCTTCGGTTCGCGCTGTCCCTTGTGGACCATCAGACACCGCGCGTGCTTGTCGGGTGGCGGCTCGACCGAACCGCCACCCGACAAGCGCGAACCCGCGAGCTACAGCGAGTGGTCCTCCAGCATCTCCGTCACCAGTGCCGCGATGGGCGACCGCTCCGACCGGGTCAGCGTCACATGGGCGAACAGCGGGTGGCCCTTCAGCTTCTCGATCACCGCCGCCACCCCGTCATGCCGTCCGACCCGCAGGTTGTCCCGCTGTGCCACATCGTGCGTCAGCACGACGCGCGATCCGGACCCCAACCTGGACAGCACGGTCAGCAGCACGTTGCGTTCCAGTGACTGCGCCTCGTCCACGATCACGAAGCTGTCGTGCAGCGAGCGGCCGCGGATGTGGGTCAGTGGCAGGACCTCCAGCATCCCCCGGTGCATGACCTCTTCGATCACCGGTTTGCCGACCAGCGCGCCCAGCGTGTCGAACACGGCCTGGGCCCAGGGCTGCATCTTCTCGCTCTCGGAGCCCGGCAGGTAGCCGAGGTCCTGGCCGCCGACCGCGTACATCGGGCGGAACACGATGACCCGCTTGTGCAGGTTGCGTTCCAGCACCGCCTCCAGCCCGGCGCACAGGGCGAGGGCCGACTTGCCGGTGCCCGCGCGGCCGCCGAGGGAGACGATGCCGATGTCCGGGTCGAGCAGCAGGTCGAGGGCGATGCGCTGTTCGGCGGAGCGGCCGTGCAGGCCGAACGCCTCGCGGTCGCCGCGGACCAGGCGGACCCGTTTGTCGGCGGTCACCCGGGCGAGGGCGCTGCTGGTGCCTGCCAGTAACCGCAGGCCGGTGTTGGTCGGCAGGTCGGCGACCGGGAAGCCGTGGTCGGCCAGGTCGATCGTGCCGTGCTCGGCGGCGAACAGGGCGTCGATGGCGTCGGCGGGGATCTCCAGGTCGGCGATGCCGGTCCAGCCGGACGGGGTGACCTCGCCCGCCCGGTACGCGTCCGCGTCCAGGCCGACCGAGCCCGCCTTGACGCGCAGCGGGATGTCCTTGGTGACCAGGGTGACCGCGAGGCCCTCGGCGGCCAGGTTGAGGGCGCAGGCGAGGATCCGGGCGTCGTTGCCCTCGGTGCGGAAGCCGGGGGGCAGTACCGAGGGGTCGGAGTGGTTGAGCTCCACGTGCAGGGTGCCGCCCGCGTCGCCGACGGGGATGGGCTTGTCGAGCCTGCCGTGTCGCAGCCGCATGTCGTCGAGCAGCCGGAGGGTCTCGCGGGCGAACCAGCCCAGCTCGGGGTGGTGCCGCTTGCCCTCCAGTTCGCTGATGACCACCAGCGGGACGACCACCGAGTGCTCGGCGAACCGGGTCAACGCCCACGGGTCCGACAACAGCACGGAGGTGTCGAGGACGTAGGTGCGCCGGGCTGAGTCGGCCTCCGGGGAGGCGGACGAGCCTGAGGAAAGGCCTGCGGTGCGCCTGGACGAACGCGAAGCTGTCACGGCAACTCCTCGCGGACACGGCACCGCGTCCGCTCCTCGGTGGGCCGGGCAACCGGCCCCTGGCTGGGTCGCTCGGGTATGACGCCGCACTGCCTACCGGCGTCCACCCCGCTTCCCACGGGGGCCGGGTGCCTGCCCCCTCGCGATAGTCACGCTCACGACCAGGGCCTCCCGGGTCGGCCCGCAGTGGACACGGTCCGACACTTCGAAAAGTACCTGCGGACTACGACAAACGGCACGCTGCCAACCCGGTGATTTTCTATTTCGTCATCATCGTGACATCCCGCAGCCACGCGACCGCGCCGCGTTATGCCCGTCCAGTCCACTTACCACAGTCCGTGACCTGCGGCAGCGCCCGTTCGGCCGTGATCGCCGAGTGGCCGGGGGCGGCCACCGCGCGTACTAGTGGCGGTGACGCCCCGTATCCGGCCTGCCGCACGACCGGAGGTCGCGGCGCGGCCGGGCGGAAAACGCCGTCGGACGTCCGAAATCGTTTACGCGGGCGGACTACGACCCGAAACGGCGGTGTCGTATTCCGTACGCGCGCAGTGCGCGGAGAAAGTCGGTGCGGCGGAAATCGGGCCAGTAGGCCTCGCAGAAGTGGAATTCCGAGTGCGCGGACTGCCAGAGCAGGAAGCCGGACAACCGTTGTTCACCGGAGGTTCGGATGACCAGATCGGGGTCCGGCTGCCCGGAGGTGTAGAGGTGTTCGGCGATGTGGTCGACGTCGAGCACCTCGGCCAGCTCCTCGATGCTGGTGCCCGCCTCGGCGTGCTGCTGCAACAACTTGCGCACCGCGTCCGCGATCTCACGCCTGCCGCCGTACCCGACAGCGATGTTGACCTGCATGCCTTCCCGGCCCGCCGCGCGCTCGGCGGCGGCCTGCAACCGGGTGGCGGTGTCCACCGGCAGGATGTCCTGCGCGCCGATGATGCGCAGCCGCCATGGCGCGCCCGGCTCGGCCAGCTCGTCCACCACGTCGCCGATGATCTCCAGCAGCGGGGCCAGCTCGGACTCGTCGCGGTTGAGGTTGTCGGTGGACAGCAGCCACAACGTGACCACCTCGACGCCTGCCTCGTCGCACCAGCCGAGCAAGTCGGCGATACGCCGGGCGCCGACCCGGTGGCCGTCGTTGACGTCGGTGAACCCCGCTTCGCGCGCCCACCGGCGGTTGCCGTCGAGCATCACCCCGACGTGTCGTGGGATGCGCCCGCCCGCCTGCTGGAAGAGCCGCTTCTCGTAGAGGCCGTACACGAGGTCGGCCACGCGCCTGCGGAGACTCACGGCCAACGAGAGTACGCCGCCCCCGGCCGAGTGGGGGCACACTAGGTGTGTGCACCGTACCGAGATCGATCCGATATGGCAGGACCTCGCGGTGATCGAACGCCTGGTCAGGGAATCGCGGGTGGTCGCGGTCGTCGGGTTGAGCGCGAACCCGGAGCGGCCCAGCCACGGCGTCGCGCGGTACCTGGTGTCGGCGGGCCTGACGGTGTACCCGGTCAACCCGGCGCTGACCGAGTGGGAGGGGCGGCCCGCGTACGCGTCGCTGGCTGACGTGCCCGAGCACATCGACATCGTGGACGTGTTCCGCAAACCGGAGCACGTGCCCGCCGTCGCGGCGGAGGCGATCGCGGTCGGCGCGGGCGCGCTCTGGCTGCAGTTGGGCGTCATCAACGACAACGCGGCGCGCGCGGCCGCCGATGCCGGGCTGGACGTGGTGATGGACCGGTGCCTGGGTGTCGAACACCGGGAGGTCGTCGGCTGGTCGTGACCCACGGCACAGTCACCCGGCGGAATAACCTACGGGCCCGTAACGTGGCGTACGTGACGGCAGCGACCCCCACCCGGCCGCGGGCCGGCACCAAGCCGCGGATGCGCGGCGTCATCCACCTCTGGTCGTTCTTCATCTCGATCGCCACCGGCGGCACGCTGATCTCGATGGCCGCCACCGTCTCGCCGACGGCGGCGCTCGCCACCTCGGTCTACGGCCTCACCGTGCTCGGCCTGTTCGGCGTCAGCGCGCTGTACCACCGGCGCTGGTGGACCACCGAGCGGGCGCGCACCATGATGAAGCGCCTCGACCACTCGATGATCTTCCTGTTCATCGCGGGCACGTACACCCCGTTCAGCCTGCTCGCCATGGACAAACCGACCGGCTACATCGTGCTGGCCATCGTCTGGGGCGGCGCGCTGCTCGGCGTCGGCCTCAAGCTCATCTGGCCGCACGCGCCGCGCTGGCTCGGCACCCCGATCTACCTCGCGCTCGGCTGGGTCGCGATCTTCGTGCTGCCGCAGCTGCTCTCGCACGCGGGTGTGGCCGCCCTGGTGCTGCTGCTCGTGGGCGGCGCGTTCTACACCGTCGGCGCCGTCTTCTACGCCACGAAGTGGCCGAACCCGTGGCCGCGCACCTTCGGCCACCACGAGTTCTTCCACGCCGCCACCGTGCTCGCGGCCGTCTCGCACTACGTGGCCATCTGGCTGGCGATCTACGCGTAGCGTTCGTAGTACTCGCGGGCGAGCATGCTCATCAGCACCATGTCGTACAGCTTGCCGTCGCGGCGGAACGCCTCGCGCGACCGGCCCTCCTCCACGAAGCCGATCTTGCGGTACACGTGCCGCGCGATCTCGTTGTCGGCGGCGACCCAGAGCTGGATCGCGTGCAGCCGCATGTCGTCGAACCCGAACTTGCACAGCAGCCGCAGGGCCTCGCTGCCGTAGCCCTCGTTGCGGCTCTCGCCGAAATAGATGTCGATCTCCGCGCGCCCGGTCTCCGGCCGCGCGTCGCGGAGGCAGACAATGCCGATGAATCGGTTGTCGGCGACGGTCTCGACGGCGAACCGGGTGCGCTCGTAGCTGTTCGGCGCCATGTCCTGCATGCGCTTGCGGATCTGCGCCAACGACTCCGGATACGACGTCTCCAGCCAGCGCATGGCCTCGGGGTCGTTGTGCCAACGCCACAACGCGTCGGCATCCTCGGGCTCGATCGCCCGCAATCGCACTCGCTCGCCGGTCATCACCGCCCCACCATGGCGGAAGGGCGGCGATGACGGCCACCGGTTTTACAGCTCGGGCCCCTTCGCCCGCAGGTCGTCGACCTTGCTCATCGCCTCGCGCAGCTCGCCAAGCCACGACTCGGCGTGCCTGCCGAGCAGCTTGACCGCCCAGGCGAGCGCGTCCGACCGCGACCGGGCGACACCCGCGTCCACCAGCGTGTCGAGCACGAGCCGCTCGGGCTGGCGCAGGCGGGTCATGACGGGGACCGAGAGCGTGGTGAACAACTCGCGGGTCTGACCGAGCTGGGCACCCCAGGCGACCTTGCGGTCGTAGCGGTACTCGGCCTGCCGCGCGATCTCGATCCGCTCCTCGCGCGTGTCCTCCCGCCACCGCGCGATCCGCCCGCTCTCGGCGGCCGCGCGGGCGGCGTCGTCGGAGTACTCGTCGGCGAGGTCGGGGAGGGTGCCGACGATCAGGATCTCCTCGCGGTCGACGGTGACCTCGGGCTGCTCGGTGAACCAGGTGTCGGGCAACCGCCCGGAGAACCAGGCGGCGGCGTCATCGGCGGACGGGACGTCGGCGCCCGCCCGGGGCCGCCAGTGCTTGCGCATGTCCACTCCCTTGCTTACATGATTACAGTACTGTCGACGTTACGCGCGTTGCTCGCGGTTATCCACAAGGTTCGCGATCCATCCACAGCCGCTCCGACACCCCTATTGACAGAACGTGATCTTGGTTAGGGTCGGAAGAGGTGGCGGCCCCCCAGGGAGGGCGGGTCGTAGGCAGGTGGGGGGTCGTTGCAACAGCAAGTGATCCACGAGGGCCGGAGAAGGTGAAGGAGAAACGGCGTTACGATCAACGACGCCGCAGGTCAGCAAGTATCTCGTCCCTGCATGCGGAGATGACCCGATCGAGATGCAGGCCGCGTCCTGCGCGCTCGAATCTCGTCCCCGCGTGCGGGGATGGTCCAAGCATGGTTTCCGACCCGGCCCGATGTACTGGGTCTATTCCTGGGACACCAGGGCTCTGGTCAGGATCGGGCAGGTCCAGCGCGCTTGCAGGCCATGTTGGTCAGGCAAGGGCTGCGATCAGTTCCTCAGCCGTGGTGACTGGGCGGTCGCAGATGTAGCCACGGCAGACGTAAGCGGCCGGTTGGCCGTCGACCAAGGGGCGGTCTGCCAGCAGGGGAGCTGAGTCTGGGGCGCCGGAAAGGATGACCGCGCCGCCAGGGGCGTGGGCGATCGCGGCGGCGAGTAGTTCGTCCGATGAGCCGACGATGGCTACCTGGATGGGGCCGGATTCCATGGCCTCGGCGACGGTGAGCCAGTGGCCAGCGAAGCGAGGGGCTCGGGCGGCCAACAAGCCGGTGCGGGCGACTGCTTCCGTGGCGGCAGTTGCGTAGCGGTCGGCGTCGGCAGGGCCCGCTAGGGCGCTGCCCAGGAGCAACGCACCCGCGAGGGCGGAAGCGCCGGAGGGGCTGGCGTTGTCGCCGGGGTCGGCGGGGCGCCAGACCAAGGGGGCGGCGTCGTCGGCGGTGTCGTGGTAGGCGCCGGGTGCGGTCGGGTCGGCGAAGTGGGTCAGGGCGGTGTCGAGGAGGGAGAGCGCTTCGGGGAGCCAGCGGCCGGTGGACTGGTGCAGGACCAGCAGGGCCTCGGCCAGGCAGGCGTAGTCCTCCAGGACGCCTGCGGCGGTGCCGACCGAGCCGTCGCGGGAGGTGCGGCGGAGGCGGCCGTCGACCAGGTGCAGGTCGAGCAGCAGGGTGGCGGCCTGTTCGGCGGCGAGGATCCAGGAAGGTTCGGCCAGGGCCACGCCCGCCTCGGCCAGGGCCGAGATGGCCAGGCCGTTCCAGGCCGTGACCACCTTGTCGTCACGACCGGGCTGCGGGCGGGTCGAACGGGCCGCCAGCAGCGCGGCCTTCACCCGGGTCCATCGGGCCAGGTCGTCCACGGGGCGCAGCAGGCGCAGGGTTGACGCGCCGTGCTCGAAAGTCCCGTCGGAGGTGACGCCCAGCAGGTCGGCCGCCCATGGGCCGTCTTCCGGACCGAGGGCCTCGGTCAGCTGCGCAGGGGTCCACACATAGGTCAGACCCTCGACGCCGTCGGTGTCCGCGTCCAGAGAAGCCGCGAAGCCGCCTGCCGGGGTGCGGAGGTCGTTGAGCAGGAAGTGGGCCGTGTCGCGGGCGACCTCGATGTACCGGGGGTTGCCGGTCCGGCGGGCGAGGTGTGCGTAGAAGCGCAGGAGCAGAGCGTTGTCGTACAGCATCTTCTCGAAGTGCGGCACCACCCATCCGGCATCCACGCTGTACCGCGCGAAGCCGCCCGCGAGCTGGTCGTTGAGCCCGCCATCGGCCATTGCCAGGGCCGATCCCTCCACAATGGAGAGTGCTTCCACCGAACCCGTGCGCTCGTGGTGGCGGAGCAGGAACTCCAGCACCATGGTCGGGGGGAACTTGGGCGCGCCGCCGAAACCGCCGTTGACGCGGTCGTATTCGCCCAGCAGCGAGGTGGCCGCGCCCGTCAGTGCCTCAGCATCCACAATGGACACTTCAAGCGGTCCGGTCTGGGCGCGCAGTTGGGTGACGATGCGCGAGCCTGCCTCGCGGACCTCGGCGTCGCGGCTGGTCCAGGCGTCGTGGACGGCTTCGAGGAGTTGGCGGAAGGAGGGCATGCCGGGGCGCGGGGTGGGCGGGTAGTAGGTGCCGCAGTGGAACGGCTCGGCGGCCGGGGTGAGGAAGCAGGTCATCGGCCAGCCGCCCTGGCCGGTCATGGCCTGGGTGGCGGTCATGTAGACGGCGTCGACGTCCGGGCGTTCCTCGCGGTCGACCTTGATGTTCACGAACGACTCGTTCATCAGCCGGGCCGTCTCGGCGTCCTCGAAGGACTCGTGGGCCATGACGTGGCACCAGTGGCACGCGGCGTAGCCGACGGATAGCAGGACCGGCACGTCGCGCGCGCGGGCCTCGGCGAAGGCCTCCGGGCCCCACTCCCACCAGTCGACCGGGTTGTCCTGGTGTTGGAGCAGGTAGGGGCTGGTCGATTCGCGCAGCCGGTTCGCCATGTGCCCAGCCTTCCATAAACCGAGGTGAGCGGGCCGCCGGGCTGAGCAACAATGCGACCGTGCTGATGACCCTGTCCACGACTGTGCACCCGGCGACCGACCTGGGATACCTGCTGTTCAAACACCCCGATCGGGCGCAGGAGTTCTCCGTGTCGGGCGGCACGGCGCATGTCTTCTACCCGGTGGCGACCGAGGAGGAGTGCACTGCCGCGCTGCTGCTCGATATCGACCCGGTCGCGGTGGCGCGGGACAAACACGGTGGTCGATACGTCGACGACCGGCCGTACGCGGCGGGTTCGATGTTGGCCGTGGCGTTGGGGGCGTTGTTCCGCACCGCGATGAACGGCCGCTGCGACGAGCGCCCCGAGTTGGCGGCGACGGCGATCCCGCTGCGTATCCACGTCCCGGCGGCGGCCTGTCTGGGTGGTCGCGAGTTGGCGGAGCGGTTGTTCGCACCGCTGGGGTGGCAGGTGGACGCGCGGTCGGTGCCGTTGGACCCGGCCTTCCCGGAGTGGGGCGACTCGCGGTACGTGGACCTGCGACTGGAGGGTGAGCTGCGGTTGGCCGACGCGCTGTCCCAC
The DNA here is from genome assembly GCF_000374445.1 of Actinokineospora enzanensis DSM 44649. Taxonomy (GTDB): domain Bacteria; phylum Actinomycetota; class Actinomycetes; order Mycobacteriales; family Pseudonocardiaceae; genus Actinokineospora; species Actinokineospora enzanensis. The sequence goes on from NZ_KB894414.1 coordinate 25,333, forward strand.
CTCTACGTGCTGCTGCCGGTCATGGACGACAACAAGCACTACTGGGTCGGCGAGGACGAGGTGGCCAAGCTGGTCCGCGCGGGTGGCGACTGGCTACCCGTGCACCCCGAGCGCACCCTCATCAGTGCCCGCTACCTCGCCCACCAGTGCGGATACACGCGCTCGGCGCTGGCGCAGCTGGACGGCCCGGAGATCAGCGACACCGAGGAGACGACCCGGCCGCTGGCGGTCACGCGGCGGGAGACCGTGATGGCGACGCTGCGCGAGCTGGGCGCGCGAAGGGTTCTCGACCTGGGCTGCGGCGGTGGCGCGCTGCTGGCGGCGCTCGCCGAGGACCCGACGTTCACCGAGGTCACGGGCACGGATGTGGCCGCCGACGCGCTCGCGGCCGCCGAGCGGAAGCTGGCGCGGCTGCCGGATCGGGTGCGTGAACGGTTCACCTTGCGGCAGTCGTCGCTCACCTACACCGACCCGGGGCTGGCTGGGTTCGACGCGGCGGTGTTGATGGAGGTCGTGGAGCACCTGGACCCGAGCAGGCTGGCCGCGCTCGAACGGGCGGTGTTCGGCACCGCCCGGCCGACGCACGTCGTCGTGACCACGCCGAACTCCGAGTACAACGTGCTGTACCCGGCCTTGGCGGCGGGCCGCTTCCGGCACTCGGACCACCGTTTCGAGTGGACCCGCGCGGAGTTCCGCGCCTGGGCGGCGGCGGTCGCCGAGCGGCACGGCTACACCACGCGGTTCGGCCCGGTCGGCCCCGAGGACCTCGGTGTCGGCGCGCCGACGCAGCTCGCGGTGTTCTCCCGGACGGAGGCGTGATGGACCCGGACATGTCCCTGGTCGTGCTGGTCGGCGCGTCCGGCTCGGGCAAGTCGACCTTCGCGCGCAGGCACTTCGCGCCCACCCAGGTGCTCTCCAGCGACTTCTTCCGCGGCCTGGTCAGCGACGACGAGAACGACCAGGAGGCATCGGCCGACGCGTTCGACGCGCTGCACTATGTCGCGGCGAAGCGGCTGCGCGCGGGTCGGGTGACGGTGGTCGACGCGACCAACGTGAACTCGAAGCCGCGCGCGGACCTGGTGCGGTTGGCGCGCGAGCACAACGTGATGCCGGTGGCGATCGTGTTGAACGTGCCGGAGTCGGTATGCCTGCGGCGCAACGCCGAGCGCGCGGACCGGGACTTCGGTGCGCACGTGGTGAAACGGCAGGCGGACTCGCTGCGCCGGTCGCTGCGGCACCTGGCCAAGGAGGGCTTCCGCCGGGTGCACGTGCTGCGCGGCGAGGCCGAGGTGGACGCGGCCCGGATCGTGATGGAGCCGCTGCGCAACGACCTGCGCGCGGAGACCGGTCCGTTCGACGTGATCGGTGACGTGCACGGCTGCCGCGCCGAGTTGGAGGAGCTGCTCACCACGCTCGGCTACGCGATCGAGCGCGACGACGCGGGCCGCGCTGTCGGGGCCGCACACCCGGCCGGGCGGCGGGTGGTGCTGGTTGGCGACCTGGTGGACCGCGGGCCGGACACGCCGGGTGTGTTGCGGCTGGCCATGGGCATGGTCGAGGCGGGCACCGCGCTGGTGGTGTGCGGGAACCACGAGAGCAAGCTGGTTCGCGCGCTGCGCGGCAAACAGGTGACGATGAAGCACGGGATCGTCGAGTCGTTGGAGCAGCTGGGCGCGGAGGACCCCGATTTCGTCGCCCGCGCCGAGAAGTTCTGCGACGGGCTGTCCCCGCACTACCGGCTCGACGGAGGCAAGCTCGTCGTCGCGCACGCGGGTCTGCCGGAGCACTTCCACGGCCGGTCCGGTGGCACGGTCCGCTCGTTCGCGCTCTACGGCGACACCACCGGCGAGACCGACGAGTACGGCATGCCCGTGCGCTACCCGTGGGCCCGGGACTACCGCGGCCGCGCAATGGTCCTCTATGGACACACGCCGACCCCGGCGGCGGAGTGGGTCAACAACACCATGTGCCTGGACACCGGCTGCGTGTTCGGCGGGAAGCTCACCGCCTTGCGCTACCCGGAACGCGAGGTCGTCTCGGTTCCGGCGCAGCAGGTCTGGTACGAGCCGGTGCGCCCGCTCGGCCCGACGGCCGCCGATCGCGAACCGACCGCGTTGGCGCTGGACGACGTGATCGGCAAGCGGGTCGTGGAAACGGCCGTGCAGGGGCAGGTCACCGTGCGCGAGGACCAGGCCGCGGCGGCGTTGGAGGTGATGAGCCGGTTCTCGGTCGACCCGCGGTGGCTGGTGTACCTGCCGCCGACGATGTCGCCCGCGGCGACCGCGCAGGAAGGTGAGGTGCTGGAACACCCGCGCGAGGCGTTCGCGGGGTACGGCGCCATGCCGTTGCTGTGCGAGGAGAAGCACATGGGTTCGCGGGCGGTCGTGCTCGTGACCCGCTCCCCCGAGGTTGCCCCACGCCGCTTCGGCATCGAGGGTGATGGCGCGGTCTATACCCGCACCGGTAGGCCGTTCTTCGAGGACACGGCCAACAACGCGTTGCTCACCCGTGTGCGGGCCGCCGCCTCGGATCTGTGGGATGAACTGGAAACGGACTGGCTGCTGCTGGACGCGGAACTACTGCCGTGGAACGCCAAGGCGACAGACCTGATCACCCGCCAGTTCGCCGCCGTCGGCGCCGCAGCACACACCGCGCTGCCCGCGTCGGTCTCGGTCCTGGAGTCCGCGGCCGCGCGGGGCGTGGACGTCGCAGACCTGTTGGCACGAACGCGAACCCGGGTCGGCAACGCCGGTTTGTTCCGCGACGCCTACCGCCGCTACTGCTGGCCGACTACCGATCTCGACGGCGTCCGGCTCGCGCCGTTCCAGGTGCTCGCCGCCGAAAGCGGGACGTTCGAGACCCGCCCGCACGCCTGGCACCTGGACATCGCCGACCGTCTGCGCCGAGCCGACCCGGAGTTCTTCGTCGAGACCCGCCGCCTGGCGGTGGATCCGACCGATCCGGCCTCGGTCGCCGCTGGCGTCGCCTGGTGGGAGGACATGACCGCGTCCGGCGGCGAGGGGATGGTCGTCAAACCGGCGGCGAACCTCGTGCGCGACGGGCGGAAGGTGGCGCAGCCGGGCATGAAGGTCCGCGGGCGGGAGTACCTGCGGATCATCTACGGACCGGACTACACCGACCACCTCCCCCGGTTCCGCGACCGGAAGCTGGGCTTCAAGCGCTCGCTCGCCCTGCGCGAGTACGCGCTGGGTCTGGAGGCGCTGGCCCGGCTGACGCGCGGCGAGCCGCTGTGGCGGGTGCACGAGTGCGTGTTCGCCGTGCTGGCGTTGGAATCGGAGCCGGTCGACCCGCGGCTGTGATCAGGTCGGCAGCGCCCGGGGCGTGGTGGTCGCGCCCAGCTTGTCCGGGTTGGCGACGTTGTGGATGGCGGTGACGCGCCCGTCCTCGGCGAGATCGAAGGTGAGGGTCGCGATAACCCGGCCCGCGCCGGAGAACACGACCCCTGGCGCACCGTTCAGATCCACCAGCTGCACGGACATCTCCGCCGGGAGCACGCCCTGGTAGGGCCGGGTGGCGATGCCCGCGAACCAGGCCGCCACCCGATCGGCGCCGCTGACCGGCTTGACCGCCGCGCGGACCTTGCCGCCCCCGTCCGTCCACAGTGTCACGTCGGGGGCGAGCAGGTCCATCAGCTCGTTGATGTCACCGCCGCCGACAGCGGCCAGGAACCTCTCGGTGACCTCGCGCTGCCGGGCGCGGGTGGCGGTGAACCGGGGACGACGGGCCTGCACGTGCTCGCGGGCCCGGTGCGCCGCCTGCCGCACCGCGGTCTCGGTGCGGTCGACGGCGTCGGCGATCTCCGCGTGGCTGAAGCCGAACGCCTCCTTCAGCACGTAGACCGCGCGCTCGATGGGGCTCAGCGTCTCCAGGACCATGAGCAGCGCGATCGACACCGACTCCGCCACCTCGACCGTGTCCGGGTCGGTGCGCACCGGCTCCGGGATCCACGGACCGATATAGGTCTCGCGCCGGTGCTGGGCCGAGCGCAGCCGGTCGATGGCCGCGTTGGAGACGATGCGGACCAGGTAGGACTTGGGGTCCGCGACCTGCGACCGGTCCGCGGACAACCACTTCACCAGCGCGTCCTGCACCGCGTCCTCGGCGTCGGCCACCCTGCCCAGCACCCGGTAGGCCACGGAGAACAGCAGGTCACGGTGGTCGGCGAAGACCTCAGCGGTGGTCATCGCGTGTACCGCCCGCCGCGCCGCCACGCCAGCGATCCCGATGCCGGGAAGGTCAGCATGCGGCAGAACGACGGCCAAGGCGCTGAGCTCACCGTCTCCTTGTACCAAACCGCGCGGCGACCGGTCAGGCACAGCCGCTTCGGGGTGTCGTCGGGGTGGGTGAACTGCACGACGGCGTCGCCGCGGCCCAGGCTGACCGGGACGTGCAGGTAGCCGAACCGGAACGGCTTGGGCTCCTTGCCGCGCAGCTGCCGCTCGATCGACACGGCCGCGTGCACGCCGGTGGGCATGCCGCCCTGGCAGGTGCCGTGCAGCAGGCCGAAAGCCTGCTGCACGGCGGCAGCGTCGCCGACCGCGTACACGTCGGGGTGCGAGACCGAGCGCAGCGCGGGGTCGGTGATGATCCGGCCGCGTTCGTCCACATCGAACCCGGCGGCGGCCGCCAGCGGCGACACCCGCACACCGCTGGTCCACAACACCACGTCGACCGGCACTGTCGAGCCGTCGGCCAGCAGCAGCGAATCCGCCGCCACCTTGACGATCTCCACACCGGCACGCACCCGCACCCCGAGCCGGTCGAGCACGGCCTGAACGTGGTCCCGCGCCCGCGGGGCCAGCGTGGCCCCGGGCTCGTCCCGGCCCAGGAGCAGCACGTCCAGATCCGGGTACCGCTCGGCGATCTCGGCAGCGGCCTCGACCCCGGTCAGTCCCGTACCGCAGACGGCGACAGTGCCGCCCGCGCCCAGTCGGCGGGCCAGCGCCTCGGCGTCCTGGAGGCCGCCGAAGGTGTAGGCGTGCTCGTCGACGCCGGGCACCGTGGTGTCCGTGACGCCGCCCAGGGCGAACACGAGCGTGTCGTAGGTCAGCATCCGGTCGTCGTCGACGCGCACGGTCCGCGCGGCCGCGTCCACGGCCGTCACCCAGCCCGCGACGAACTCCACGCCGGTACCCGCCAGCAGCTCGGGCACCCGCAGGTCGGCCAGGTCCTGACCGGTCGCGGCCTGGTGCAGCCGCAGCCGTTCGGTGAACCGCTCGGTGGCGTTGACCAGGGTGATCCGCACGTCGTCCCGCCGCTTGGTGCGGCCAGCCAGGCTCACCGCCGCGGTCAGCCCCGCGTACCCGGCACCCAGGATCACGATCTCGCGCATCGGTCTCGCCTCTCTCTCGTCGAAGGACGAGCACATGACGAGACCGCGCGCGGCGGACGTGACCTCAGGTGACCGGGACCACAGGCGTCAGCTGACCGGCTTGGACGTGGCGTCCCCGTTCTCCGGCTTCTTCTCGGCGCTGTCCGCGCCGTCCGGGTCCGGAGTGCCCTCGGCGGACCGGGCACCCTCGGCCGGTTCGTCGAAGCTGGCCGGGAGCCGCTTGAGGTGCTTGGTCATCGAGCGGATCAGGAACGCGACCGCGACGAAGAACAGGACCAGGATCAGGAAGCCCAGCGGCGAGGACTTGCCGAAGTCCTCGCCCTGGCCGCCCTTGTCCGCGGGCCCCGGCGGCGGCGGGGTGACCGAGGTGGGCTGGGCGGCCACCGGGTCCGCCGCCGTGTACGGCAGGACGACGGCGAACGCGGCACTCACAACGTCACCTTCTCGCTGATGCCGGAGAACAGGTCGTCCTCGGGCAGCGTGCTGTCGACCAGCGAGCGCACCAGCTCGTAGTCCTCGTACGGCCACACCGAGCGCTGGATGTCCAGCGGCACGGCGAACCAGCGGCTGTTCGGGTCGATCTGGGTGGCGTGCGCGAGCAGCGCGGCGTCCCGGGTCTCGAAGTGGTCCGCGCACTCGATCCTGGTGGTGATCCGGTGCGCGTTGTCGCCCCGGTCGGCGGGCCAGTTGGCCAGCCACTCCTCGTACGGCGACTCCAGCCCGGCGGCCAGCAGGGCCTCGTGCATGGCGACCAGCCGGGCCCGGGAGAAGCCGTGCATGTAGTACAGCTTCAGCGGGGTCCACGGCTCGCCCTCGGCCGGGTGCAGGTCGGGATCGCCCGCGGCATCGAACGCGGCCATCGAGACCTCGTGGCACCGGATGTGGTCGGGGTGCGGGTAGCCGCCGTTCTCGTCGTAGGTGAGCACGACGTGCGGCTTGAACTCGCGGATGGCCCTGACCAGCGGCGGGACCGACTCTTCCAGCGGCACCAGCGCGAAGCAGCCATCGGGCAGCGGCGGCTTCGGGTCGCCCTCGGGCAGCCCGGAGTCGACGAAGCCAAGCCAGCGGTGCGCGACCCCGAGGATCTCGGCCGCCTTGGCCATCTCCTGCCTGCGCACGGCCGGGATGTCGGCGACGACCTCGGGCCGGTCCATGGCCGGGTTGAGGATGTCGCCGCGTTCCCCACCGGTGCAGGTGACCACCATGACCTCGTGGCCTGCGGCCACGTACTTGGCCATCGTGGCCGCGCCCTTGCTCGACTCGTCGTCCGGGTGGGCGTGCACCGCCATCAACCGCAGCTTCTCGGACATGGTCCTCCTCGGCCCCCTCCTGGTCCTGGGTCCGCCCCCGGGGCGGATACTCGACCCCGGATAGCCAGAACGCACCGGGTCGGGCCCATTGTTCCCGCCGGTCGGACAACCGCCGCCAGGAGGCCCCGCGATGACCGTGCCCGGTCGCGAACTGCCGGAGGGCCGCTACGGCGCGCCCAAGGCCCGGCGGTCCCGCCGGACCGCGCTGGTGCTGACCGTCTGCGGGGTGCTGGCGGGCGGGTTCGTCGCCTACCTCGGGTACGTGAACCTGGGCTCCGCGCCGATCGAGGCCGAGCGGGCCGGGTTCAGCGGGGAGCCGGGCAACCGGATGCGGATGACCTTCGACGTGACCAGGCAGACCCCGGACCGGCCCGCCGTGTGCGTGGTGCGGGTGCGCGGCGCGGACGGTCAGGAGAGCGGGCGCAAGGAGGTGTACGTGCCGCCGGGCGGCCGGTCGACGCGGCTGACGACGGTGGTGCGCGGCACGTCCGAACCGGTGACGGCGGACGTGTTCGGGTGCTCCTATCAGGTGCCGGTTTACCTGTCCACATCCCAGCCGCCAACGGGGTGAACTACACTGTTGAACAGTGCGAACCGGATATTTCCGGCGCTTTAGCACGCCTGTTCGTGGTACCCTCGTAGACCTGCACGGCCCCTAGGCGGGCCGTGTTTTTCCATTCCGGGTGCACTACGGCCCGGGACGCCGACCCGTAACCACGGGCCCGGAGTACGACGAGGAGTTGGTGACCGTGAGCGACACCCAGGTGACCTGGTTGACCCAGGAGGCCTACAACCGGCTCAAGCACGAGCTCGACGAGCTGATTGAAAACCGCCCGGTCATCGCGCAGAAGATCAACACCAGCCGCGAGGAGGGTGACCTCAAGGAGAACGGTGGTTACCACGCGGCCCGCGAGGAGCAGGGCCAGCAGGAGGCGCGCATCCGCCACCTGCAGGAGCTGCTGCGCGGTGCCAAGGTCGGCGAGGCTCCCGCCAACGACGGCATCGCCGAGCCGGGCATGGTGCTGACCGTCAGGTACGAGGGCGACGACGACGAGGAGCGGTTCCTGCTGGCCACCCGCGAAGAGGGCGGCGAGGGTGAGCTGGAGGTCTACTCCCCCGAGTCGCCGCTTGGCCGCGCCCTGCTCGGTGCCAAGGAGGGCGAGACCCGCGAGTACGAGCTGCCCAACGGCAAGACGCAGAAGGTCACCCTGCGCAAGGCGGTCCCCTACGGCGGCTGAGACCTGATCTCGACGTGCGCGAAGGACCGGTCCCCGGGTGCCGCTGGGGGCCGGTCCTTTTGCTTCCGGTCTCAGCCCCGCCAGGGCGGCGGAGTGCGCACGACCGCCCGGCAGTCCGGAGTGCCGGGCGGGCCGCCCAGGACCAACGTGACCAGCGGGCGTTCCCACCAGTCCGCGCGGTCGTCGCAGGGGACCCGGAACGACAGGTCCGCGTTCCACAGGTTCTCCACCTGGCCCGCGTGGTCGACCACCGTGGTCACCTGGTCGCCCGCCTGCACGACGTAGAAGATCTCCACGCGTTGGCCGGGCGCCACGCCGATCACCTCGACCGGTAAGCCGCTCACCACTACGTTCCGCGCCGCGTCCGCGAGCCCCACGGACCCATCCACGACCTGGGCCGACGTCAGCAGGCTGACCGCCAGGCCCATCACCGTCGTCAATCCCCGCTCCAGCCACGGCGACGCCCCGATCCACTCACCTTCGGACTTCCGCCGCGCGCGGACCACCGCGACACCACCCGCCACCAGCGCGAGCGCCGGAACAACCCACAACGTGACACCGACCGGCGTGGTGGTGGCGAGCAGCAGCGCGCCCACGGCGACCGCCGCCAGGGCCGTGCCCCCGTGCAGGCCCTTGCCGATGCGGATCGCGAGCAACACGAGCACGACAGTGACGAACACCGACAACAACGGGCTCACCACGACGACCCACAGCCCGATGAGGTCGCCGCGCGCCCCCAGCACGCGCAGCAGCACGGGATCGTTCGCGAGAACCAGCAACATCAGCACGACGAACGTCGGCACAGTCGCCAGCAGCGCGGAGTTCCACTCGGCCCGCGCCTCGGACACCCCAGCGGACCGGTCGGGCTTGGACTCAGTCGTCACGGCCCTGATCATGGACCACTCGGCCGCTAACCCTGCACGGCGCGTTCCAGCAGCGGCCGGACGCGGGTCGGGACCGGCGTCGACAGCGCGATGGCGGTCGATGTCCGGCGGACCCACTCCACGTCGACCACCGCGTCGATCACCCGCTGCAGGTCGTCGTTGTCCCGGGCCACCATGCGGACCAGGAGGTCGCCCTGCCCGGTGGTGGCGTGCACCTCGCAGACCTCCGCGATCGCCCGCAGCCGCTCCGCGACCTCGCTGCGCCTGCCCTGGGCGATCTCCAGCACGGCGAACGCGGTCAGCCCGTAGCCCATCGCGGCCAGGTCGACCGCGGGCGGGAAGCCGGTCAGCACGCCGCGCCGCTCCAACCGGTCCATCCGGGCCTGCACGGTGCCGCGGGCGACGCCGAGCCTGCGCGAGCACTCCAGCACGCCGAGCCGGGGCTCATCGGTGAGCAACAACAGCAGGCGCGCGTCGAGGGCGTCCAGGTCGGTCTCCTCCGGCACCCGCCACCTCCTGGTCAGAGTGTCCACTTTGTCGAACACTACCGGTTAAACACTAGGCATTGTGTCCAGCAAAATCAGTGTCTCTTGCACAGTATGCCCGGTGGATTCCATCCTCGTTGTACCGCAGAGATGTATCGCAGAGTCAAAGCCGACCGGACGCAGGAGGAGCACATGACGGGGACGCTCGGACGCAACGAGCAGGGCCTGGACGAGGTGAGCTACGACCAGCTCCGCCAGCTCGTCGGCCTGGTCGAGTACGACGAGTCCCGGGACCCGTTCCCGGTCCGGGCGATGGACGCGGTGGTCTTCGTGGTCGGCAACGCGACCCAGACCGCGCTGTTCTACCAGTCCGCGTTCGGCATGACCCAGGTCGCGTACTCCGGTCCGGAGACCGGCAACCGCGACCACAAGGCGTACGTGCTGACCTCCGGCTCGGCCCGGTTCGTGATCAAGGGCGGGGTGGACCCGAAGAGCCCGCTGCTCGACCACCACCGCGAGCACGGCGACGGCGTCGTCGACCTCGCGCTGGAGGTCACCGACGTGGACAAGTGCCTGGAGCACGCCCGCGGCGAGGGCGCGATCGTGCTGGAGGAGGCGCACGACGTCACCGACGAGCACGGCACCATCCGGGTCGGCGCCATCGCCACCTACGGCAAGACCCGGCACACCCTGGTCGACCGCTCCCGCTACAACGGCGTCTACCTGCCCGGCTACGTCGCCAAGGCGGGCGCGTACACCAAGCCCGCAGGCGCGCCGAAGCGCGTCTTCCAGGCCGTCGACCACTGTGTCGGCAACGTCGAGCTGGGCAAGATGGACTACTGGGTGGCCTGGTACAACCGGGTCATGGGCTTCGTCAACATGGCGGAGTTCGTCGGCGACGACATCGCCACCGAGTACTCGGCGCTGATGAGCAAGGTGGTGGCCAACGGCAACCACCGGGTCAAGTTCCCGCTCAACGAGCCCGCGGTCGCGCAGAAGAAGTCGCAGATCGACGAGTACCTGGAGTTCTACGGCGGCCCCGGCTGCCAGCACATCGCGCTGGCCACCAACGACATCATCGCCACCGTGCAGGCCATGCGCGCCGCGGGCGTGGAGTTCCTGGACGTGCCGGACTCCTACTACGAGGACCCGGAGCTGCGCGCGCGCATCGGCAACGTGCGGGTGCCGATCGAGGTGCTCAAGGAGAACGCCATCCTGGTCGACCGGGACGAGGACGGCTACCTGCTGCAGATCTTCACCAAGCCGACCGGCGACCGGCCGACGGTGTTCTACGAGATGATCGAGCGGCACGGCTCGCTCGGCTTCGGCAAGGGCAACTTCAAGGCCCTGTTCGAGGCGATCGAGCGCGAGCAGGACCGGCGCGGCAACCTGTAGGCACTACCCGAACGCCCGTGTGGCCCCCGTCGGTTTTCTCCCGGCGGGGGCCACACTCAGCTACTCCTCAGGTACGCGCCGGACCGGGCGGGTACGCTCGGCAGAGGGCGTATCCATCAGGGGAGAAACTTTCATGGCCGGCACACGGAAGAAGCAGGCGATGCCGCTCGCCGGTGCCCTGGCCGCGGCGCTCGTGCTCGCCGGTACGGCGGTCTTCACCGTGAGCAACGCGGGCTGCGCGAGCGCGGGCGAGTACGTCCAGCACGACGGTCAGGTGGAGCTGGTCGGCGGGTGCGTCGACCCGGCCGACCTGCCGCCCGCCCCCGGCACCCAGCCCGCGGGCACGCCCGGCCGCGCGGTGGACCGGTTCCACCAGATCAGCCCGTAGGCGTCCCCGGCGGCCCCGGCCCCGCGGACCGTGCCTTCTCAGCTCAGCCCAGTGCGGTGAGCAGGTCGTCGACCAGGTCGGTGGCGTCCTCGATGCCCACCGACAGCCGCAGGACGTCGCCGGAGACCTGCAGCGGCGAACCGGTGGTGCTGGCGTGGGTCATCTTCCCCGGGTGCTCGATCAGCGACTCGATGCCGCCGAGCGACTCGCCCAGGATGAACAGCTTGGTGCGGCTCGCGATGGCCAGCGCCTCAGCCTCGCCGCCCGCCACGCTGAACGACACCATGCCGCCGAACCGGCGCATCTGCTTGGCCGCGGTCTCGTGGCCGGGGTGCTCGGCCAGGCCCGGGTAGTAGACCTTGGTGACCTTGGGGTGCCCGACCAGCGCCTCGACCACCCGCTCGGCGTTGTCGCTGTGCCGCTCCATGCGCAGCGCCAGCGTCTTCGCGCCGCGCAGCACCAGCCACGAGTCGAACGGGCCGGGCACACCGCCGACCGCGTTGCGCAGGAAGAAGAACTGCTCGCGAAGGTCGTCGTCCGAGGTGACCAGGGCGCCGCCGACGACGTCCGAGTGGCCGCCGAGGTACTTGGTGGTGGAGTGCAGCACCACGTCGGCGCCGAGGCCGAGCGGGGACTGCAGGTACGGGGTGGCGAAGGTGTTGTCGATGACCAGCTTCACGCCGGACTCGGCGGCCACCCCGGCCAGCGCGGCGATGTCGATGATGCCCAGCAGCGGGTTGCTCGGCGTCTCCGCCCAGATGACCTTGGTGTTCGGCCGGATCGCGGCCCGGGTGGCGGTCGGGTCGGCCAGGTCGACCGCGGTGTGCTCGACGCCCCACAGCTTGAGGACCTTGTCCAGCAGCCGGAACGTGCCACCGTAGGCGTCGCCGCCGAGGATGACGTGGTCGCCGGGGCGGGTGAGGGCGCGCAGCGCGGTGTCCGCGGCGGCCATGCCGGAGCCGAAGGCGAGCGCGTGCTTGGCGCCCTCCAGCGCGGCGAGCGCCTCCTCCAGCGCGGTGCGGGTGGGGTTGGCCGTTCTGGAGTACTCGTAGCCGCCCTCGCGCAGCCCGCCGACGCCGTCCTGGGCGAAGGTGGAGGTGGCGTAGATCGGCACGATCACCGACCCGGTGCGCGGGTCCGGCGCCTGACCTGCGTGGATCGCCCGGGTCTCGAAGCCCCAGCGGGAGGTGTCCTCAGCCATGCCCCCAGGCTACGGCCGGCGACCGACTCGACCAGCATGTGGGAGTCATCCCACGATGAGGAATAACCGGCCGCCGACCTGGGCGCGGGTGGCTCAGTAGGGCTGCGGGTAGGCGGCGTGCCTGGCCCGGAACCACCGGAAAGTGGTGGGCAGCGCGCAGAACACGATCGTCAGCGGGGCCACGACCAGCCCGACCGCGAGCAGCGAGGCCCAGGCGACCTTGAACTTGAACAGCGCCTCCAGGAAGGTGCCGAGGTCCATGCTCACGCCGCGGAAGGAGTACATCTCGGAGATCATCGGCTCCAGCACGATCGACAGCGCGCCGAGGGCGGCGGCGATCAGTGCGAGCACCGCGCCCGCGGTCTGCCTGGCGAAGATCAGGATGGCGCCGAGCAGTGCCAGGGCCGCGAGCGCGAACCGTCCATAGAGGATCGCGGCGGCACCGCCGGGCAGGTTGCCGAGATCGAACGGCACGTCGCTGAGGAACGCCACACCCGCGCCGCCGAGGCACACCGCCACCGCGAGCGACAGGATGCCCGCAATGATCGCCGTCGCCGAGGACGCGGACGGCTGCGGGTAGCCGCCACCCTGGGCCGGGTAGCCGTATTGCTGTTGCTGCGGGTATGGCTGCGCGTACGGCTGGCCCGGCGCGGCGAACCCGGGCGGCGGGGTCTGCGGCGGCGCGTAGCCCGGGTAGCCCTGGGGCTGCTGTTGCCCCGGGTAGCCACCGGGACCCTGCTGCGGATAGCTCATGTCTTCCCCCTCACCTGGCATTCGCGCACAGTCTGTCAGCCCGGTGCTCGGGTTGTCTGTGATACCGAAGACGCGAACGGGCCCCGGCGGTTGCCGGGGCCCGTGCGATTCCTCAGCCGGTGGTCGTCACCACTGCGGCGGCTGCTGACCGGGCGGCTGCTGGCCGTACCCGCCCTGCGGCGGCTGGCCGTAGCCCTGGCCCGGCTGCGGCGGCTGGCCGAACCCGGGCGGCGGGGTCTGCGGCGGCTGGCTGTACCCACCGGGCTGCTGCCCGTAGCCCTGCGGCGGCTGACCGGGCTGGCCCGGCTGGGGCTGGCCGTAGCCCGGCTGCGGCTGACCGAAACCCTGCTGGGGCTGGCCGAACCCGCCCGGCTGCTGCGGACCGCCGAACCCGCCCTGACCGCCGACCGAGCCGAGCGGCTGGCTGGCGACCAGGAACTGCTTGGTCTGCGGGAAGAAGAACATGGCCCCGGCGGCCCCGATGATCAGGCCGAACAGCAGGATCGTAACGACCCGTCCGGCGAAGATGTAGCTGGCGCCGAGCAGGATCGAGACCAGGAACAGGAGCGCGCCACCGCCGAGCACCAGCAGGTGCGCGTAGGTGGTCTTGCGCAGGTAGAGGAACACCGCGCCGGTCCCGGCGGCCGCGCCGCCCGCGATGATCAGCAGCGAGTAGAACACCGCGAGGCCGGTACCCGAGCTGCAGCCCGGGATGTCGCCGCAGTAGCTGGAGTAGGACAGGAAGTCCGACAGCGACGTGATGCCCATGATCAGCGTGATCAGCCCGAGCAGGGCGACCGCGCCCTGGATGATCAGGGCGATCATGCCGGTGTTGTTGCCCTGGCCGCCGAAGTTCGGGCCCGCGCCGAGACCGCCCTGCTGGGCGAAGCCGCCCTGCGGCGGGTAGCCGGGGGGCTGCTGGCCGTAGCCGGGCTGGCTGTACCCGCCCTGCGGCGGCTGCCCGAACTGCTGCGGCGGCTGCTGTCCGTAGGGCTGGCCGTAGCCGGGCTGGGACGCGTCGGCCGCGCTCGGCGGCGGCGCGTACGGCGGGGACTGCGGCACCGAGCCGGGCGGCACCATCTGAGTGGCGTCCCCGGCGGGGGGCTGTTGGCCGGGGCGCACGACCTGGGTGCGGTCCTCGCCCTCCTGGCCGGGGGGCTGCTGACCAGGGCGGATCGCCTGGGTGCGCTCGACCCCGTCCGCGCCCGCGTTGTCACCCGACGGCGGGGTGAACGGCGGCGGCGGGGGGAACCCGCCGGGCTGCTGGCCCTGGTCCGGACCTGGTTGGCCGGACCACTGGGGCTGACCGCCCTGCCAGGGCTGGTTCGGCGGCTGGGGAGCGCTCATCGGGTTTACCCACCCCTTATGGCCGGGACGTGTCCCGGCTATCGACTCACGTCGCGGACAACACTGAGGGTAACGCTATCGGATGCGCCGTCCGGGTGTACTGATCGGCACGGACGATGACCGGGGACGGCTAGCGGCCCGCGAGGAAGCCCAGCAGGTCCTGCCTGGTCACCACGCCCGCGGGCTTGCCGTCCACCAGGACCAGGGCGCCGTCGGCGTTGGTCAGCGCGCCCATCGCGGCGGCCACCTGCTCGCCCGCGCCGATGGTGGGCAACGGTCCGGACATGTGCCGGTCGAGCCGGTCGGCCAGCGCGGCCTTGCCGGTGAACAGGGCGTCGAGCAGGTCGCGCTCGTTGACCGCGCCGACCACCTCGGCGGCCATCACCGGCGGCTCGGCGTTGACCACCGGCATCTGGCTGACGCCGAACTCGCGCAGGATGGCGACCGCGTCGGCGACGGTCTCGGTCGGGTGCGCGTGCACGAAGTCCGGGATCACCGTGCCCGAGGCGCTCTTGCGGCGCAGCACGTCACCCACGGTGGCGCCGGAGTGCTCGGGCGGCAGGAAACCGTACTGGGCCATCCAGGAGTCGTTGAAGACCTTGGACAGGTAGCCGCGGCCGCCGTCGGGCAGCAGCACGACCACCACGTCGTCCGGGCCGAGCCGCTCGGCCAAGCGCAGCGCGGCGGCGGCCGCCATCCCGCAGGAGCCGCCGACCAGCAGGCCCTCCTCGCGGGCCAGCCTGCGGGTGACGTCGAACGAGTCGGCGTCGCTGACCGCGATGATCTCGTCGGCGATGTCCCGGTCGTAGGTGTCCGGCCAGAAGTCCTCGCCGACGCCCTCCACCAGGTAGGGGCGGCCGGTGCCGCCGGAGTAGACGGAGCCCTCCGGGTCGGCGCCCACGATCCGGACCCGGCCGCCGGAGACCTCCTTGAGGTAGCGGCCGGTGCCGGAGATGGTGCCGCCGGTGCCGACGCCCGCGACGAAGTGCGTGATCCGGCCCTCGGTCTGCTTCCACAGCTCGGGGCCGGTGGAGTGGTAGTGGCTCTCCGGGTTCTGCGGGTTGGCGTACTGGTTGGGCTTCCAGGCGCCGTCGATCTCCCGGACCAGCCGGTCGGACACGTTGTAGTAGGAGTCGGGGTGCTCCGGGGCGACCGCGGTCGGGCAGACCACGACCTCGGCGCCGTAGGCCTTGAGCACGTTGCGCTTGTCCTCGCTGACCTTGTCCGGGCAGACGAACACGCACTTGTAGCCCCGGCGCTGGGCGACCATGGCCAGGCCGACGCCGGTGTTGCCGGAGGTGGGCTCGACGATGGTGCCGCCGGGCCGCAGCTCGCCGGAGCGCTCGGCCGCCTCGATCATGCGCACCGCGATCCGGTCCTTCACGCTGCCGCCCGGGTTGAAGTACTCGACCTTGGCCAGCACCGTCGGCGCCAGGCCAGCGGCCAGCGAGTTCAGCTTGACCAGCGGCGTGTCGCCGACGAGATCGAAGACGTGCTCGACGTACTCCACCGGGGCTCCTTCAGGCTCTGACATCCGGACCGGCGTCCTGGACCGCGCCGAAAGCCTATCCCGGCCGGTATCGGCACCAGGTTTGTCGCGCTCTTTGGTAAGGAGTTGACGGCAGCGGGCGATAGCACAAAGACACGGTGAGTGAACCCGTGGACGCCCGATCCGGTGAGGGGGTCTGACGATGTTCCGCTTTCGAGGCTTGGTGTGGGTGGCCGCGGTGGCCGCCGGATCGGTCGGCGGCCTGTCCGGCGCGGCGTACTCGCTGCTCAGCAGCCAGTCGCGGCATGCCCGCGAGATCATCGGCGTACCCACCGAACTGCCGTTCAACGCCGACGGCGAGTACCTCTCGACCACCACCGACCCGCACGCCCCCACGCTCCGCTTCGGCGTTTTCGGCGATTCCAGCGCGGCCGGGCTGGGTGCCGAGTCCCCCGATCGGCTACCGGGAGTGACGCTCGCGCGCGGTCTGGCGGCGGAGTCGCACCGCACGGTGCGGCTGACCACCTACGCGGTCAGCGGCTCCCGCACCATGGACCTGGCCGAGCAGGTGGACCGCGCCCTGGCCGACCCGCCGGATGTGGCCCTGATCCTGATCGGCGGCAACGACGTCACCGCCAGGATGAGCGTGCGCGCCTCGGCGGCCCTGCTGGCCGTGCAGGTGCGCAGGCTGATCGAGGCGGGCACGGCCGTGGTCGTCGGCACCTGCCCGGACCTCGGCGCCATCCAGCCCATCCCGCAGCCGCTGCGCTCGGTCGCGCACCGGTGGAGCCGCGCCCTCGGCCGTGCCCAGGCCCGTGCCCTGCGCGGCACCCCCGCCACGGTTGTCCCGCTGACCCTGCTCACCCGCGACTTCATGACCCGCCCGGCCGAGCTGTTCAGCGCCGACCACTTCCACCCCAACGGCGCGGGCTACGCGCTGGCGGCGGGCGTCATCCTCGCTCCGCTGTGTGCGGCGGCGGGGGTGTGGAACAGCGCGGTGACACCCGGCTGACCGTTCTCACCCCGCTCTACCTGTGGGTAACCTCCTCGGTGCCGGATCGATCCGATCACCGCCAAGGAGTGCTCGCCATGCCAGAGGCCGTCATCGTCTCCGCCGTCCGCTCCCCCATCGGCCGCGCCGGGAAAGGCTCGCTGGTCGACATCCGACCCGACGACCTGACCGCGCAGATGATCAGGGCGGCGCTGGACCGGGTCCCGGCTCTGGACCCGGCGGACATCGACGACCTCATGCTGGGCTGCGGCCTGCCCGGCGGCGAACAGGGCAACAACATGGGCCGGATCGTGGCCGTACTGCTGGGCTACGACTTCCTGCCCGGCTGCACGGTGACCCGCTACTGCGCCTCGTCCCTGCAGACCACCCGCATGGCCCTGCACGCGATCAAGGCGGGCGAGGGCGACGTGTTCATCTCGGCGGGCGTGGAGACGGTCTCCCGCTTCGCCAAGGGCAGCTCCGACTCCTGGCCGGACACGCACAACCCGATCTTCGCCGAGGCCGAGTCCCGCACGCGGTCGGTGGCCGAGTCCGGCAGCCCCGAGTGGCACGACCCGCGCACCGACGGCCTGGTGCCGGACGCCTACATCGCCATGGGCCAGACCGCGGAGAACCTGGCCCTGGCCAAGGGAATCACCCGCGAGGACATGGACCACTTCGGCGTCCGCTCGCAGAACCGCGCCGAACAGGCCATCAAGGACGGTTTCTGGTCCCGCGAGATCACCCCGGTCACCCTCCCGGACGGCCGCGTGATCGACACCGACGACGGCCCCCGCCCCGGCATCACCTACGAGAAGACGGCCACCCTCAACCCGGTCTTCCGCCCCGACGGCCGGATCACCGCGGGCAACTGCTGCCCGCTCAACGACGGCGCCGCGGCCCTGGTGATCATGTCCGACACCAGGGCGGCCGAACTCGGCCTGACCCCGCTGGCGCGGATCGTCGCCACCGGCGTGTCCGGGCTGTCCCCGGAGATCATGGGCCTGGGCCCGGTCGAGGCCTCCCGCCGGGCCCTGGCCCGCGCTGGCATGACCATCGGCGACATCGACCTCGTCGAGATCAACGAGGCCTTCGCCGCCCAGGTCATCCCGTCGGCCCGCGAGCTGGACATCCCCGACGACCGGCTGAACGTCAACGGCGGCGCCATCGCCGTCGGCCACCCCTTCGGCATGACCGGCGCGCGGATCACCACCACGCTGATCAACTCGTTGCAGTGGCACGACAAGCAGATCGGCCTGGAGACCATGTGCGTCGGCGGCGGCCAGGGCATGGCGATGGTCATCGAGCGACTGAGCTGATCGACTGAGCCGACACTCCGGAGGCCGCGGCCGGGTCAGGAGGTGGCGGCTTTCGCGGACCGCTGCTGCGGCGCCCGGACGGGCTGCAGCTTGGTCGTGGAAGCCTCCGCCGCAGCCGGGGACGCGGGTCCCTCCAGCTCGACCTCGGCCTCCAACGGCTCCAGCAGCCGCTCACTCTGGTTCAACAGCTCCGAGGTGCCGCGCAGTCGTCCGGCCAGCTGTTCGCGCAGCGCGGTCAGCCGCTCCACCTGGCTGGTCGCCGTCGCGATCCGCTTGTCCGCCTCGTCCGTCGCCGCGCGGACGCGGCGGGCCGACTCGGCGGTGGACTCGGCGCGCGCGGCCTCGATCTCCTCGGCCAGCGCCGACCGGCGGCCCGCCAGCTCCTCCTGGAACTGTTGTTCCTGGCGCTGCCTGCCGCGCTCGGCCTCGTCGTCGACCTTCTTCTGCCGTTGCCCGGCGACGGCCGTCATGTCCCTGACCTTCGCCGCCGCCTCGTCCATCACCCGCCGGTGGGCCGAGTGCAGCTCCTCGTGCTGTCGGTCGAGCTCGGCCAGCAACCCCCGGTACCGTTCCCGCAGCTCGGCGGAGGCGGACTCGGCGGCGGACCAAGCGGTGTCGGCGGCGGCCTGCGCCCGAGCGGTGATCTCCGCCGCCTGCGACTCGGCCGTGGCCACCACCCGCGCCGCCCGCTCGGCGGCGTGCGGCGCGGATCCGGCGGCCGCGCTGTTGCCGATCTTGTCCAGGCGCTCGTTCAGCGCCGCGATCTCCCGGCGCGCCAGTTCGAGCTGACCCTTGGTCTCGTCCAGTTCGGTCTTCGCGGCGTCGCGTTCGGTGCGCGCGGTCAGGATCTCCACGTCCAGCGCCTCGATGTGCCTGCGCACCTGGGCCTTGTCGAAACCATGGCGCACCACGGGGAAGCGCGCGGGATCACGATCCGGTTGCGAGACCATGGCGACGACCGTACCGGGGTTGCCACGATCGGCAACATAACCGCCGCACGATCAGGTGAGACTTCACTCGCACGAGCAGGACGTTCCCGGCCATAACGGGGAAAAGCCCGGTCCATTCCCGCCATGTCCGACGAGCGGGTGATGCCCGACTGGGCGATGCCAGGCCGGTGGCATCACCGCCGCGCGGTCAGAACGCGGCGGGCACCGGGCCCATGGCGAACCCGGGGTCGACCTGGTCGGCCAGGTCGCGGCCCGCGCGGTCGTTGCCCCACGCGTGGGCGTTGCGCAGGTGGAACTCGATGGTCTGCCGCTGGAACTTGGCCCAGTCCTTGGACACGCCGTCGACCAGCTCGCGCATGGCGCGCAAGGCATCGCGGTTGGCCGGTTCCAGGGTGGCGATGGGGCGCACCTCGCCGCGTTCGGCGGCCCGCACGTGGTCGGAGCGGCCGACCCAGGTGAGCAGGTCGGGGCCGACGTGCTCGCGCAGGAACGCCAGGTCCTCGTCGTCGATGACCTTGTTGCCGACCACCGCGACGCGCACGTCGAAGTCGCGCGCGTACTCCAGGTACTGGCGGTAGACGCCAACGCTGCGCACGGTCGGTTCGCACACCAGGAACGTGACGTCGAAGCGGGTGAACAGGCCGGAGGCGAACGAGTCGGCGCCCGCGGTCATGTCGACCACGGCGTACTCGCCCGCGCCGTCGACCATGTGGTTGAGCAGCAGCTCGACCGCGCCGACTTTGGCGTGGTAGCAGGCGACGCCCAGGTCGGCCTCGGCGAACGGGCCGGTTGCGGCGAGCCGCACGCCGTCGACCTCGCGCACGAACCGGTCGTAGAGCGGGTTGTCCTCGGCGATGCCGACCAGCCGAGAGCCGCGGCCGGGCGGGCTGGTCTTGATCATGTCGGCGGCCGAGCGCAGGCGCGGGTTGTCCCCGCGCAGGTAGTCCTTGATCGCCGCCAGCTCGGCGCCCAGGGTCGGCATGGTGAGCGACTCCGGGGCACCGAGCGCGGCGGCCAGGTGCTGGTTGATGTCGGCGTCGAGCGCCAGCAGGGGTGGTGCGGGCGTCTCGGCGGCGAGATGGCGCAGGAACAACGACGCGAGCGTCGTCTTGCCACTGCCGCCCTTGCCGACGAAGGCGATCTTCACGTGGGTCTCCGGGTCTAGGGCTGACGGAGGGGGACCCCACTACTGGTATCGGTTTTCATTATCCGGGGCAAGTCGCATCACCCGAATGTGATCAGCTCGGCGCGGCGACCTGTGCGGCAGGCTGCTTGCGGAAGGCGTCCAGCACGGCCGGGTCCTGCAGCTTCATCCACTGGATGACCTCGCTGTAGGTCGCGCACACCGTGTCCGGCTTCCCGCACACCTCGCCCATGAACTTCTCCGTCGCGTTGACGAACGCACCGCCGGACCACTGGTTGAAGTGGTTGCCCACCACCATCGGCGCCCGGTTCCCGTCGAACGCGGCCTGGTAGGCGCGCTCGTAGGTCTCCAGGACGATCGCGGTGAACTCCGGGGCCCGCGCCGGTTCGTCCTTGGCCTTGTTGAGTGTGAACCAGAAGTTGTAGTCCATCATGATTGTCTTCTTGTAGTTCAGGCCCGGCACCCGAACCGAGGGCATGGCAAATTCCCACACCCCGTTATCCAGCGTGGGCCAGGCGAGTCCATCGCTGACTTTGCTGGTGTCGTAGTCCATTCCGCGCGCGGTGAGCGCTGGGAACAACTGGTCGAACCGGCCTTCCAGGCAGGGCGTGCGGCCGCCCTTGATGGCCTTGGGATCGATCCGCAGACCCAGTGCCTTGGCCCGGTCGACGTAGGAGAAGAACTGGTTCATCTCGTCGTTCCACTGCGCGGTGGTCCACCGGCCGACACTGGGCTCGGCACCCTGGCAGAAATGGCCGTTGTAGTGCGTGCCGATCTCGTGGCCCTGTTCCACGGCGGAGTTCAGGTCGTTTACCAGATTTCGCACGTCCTCCGGTGAACCGCCGAATCCGATCGACGCCTTGCCCGGCTTGTGCCCAGGGCCGGTGTAATCGGCCTTCTGCGAGTCGTCCAGCAGGTAGATGCCGGACAGGAATCCGGAGAAGTGCGCGTTGACCTTGTGCGCCAGTGGCAGGAATCGCTGCCAGTGGTCGTGCGAGCCCGCGCCGTCGAAGGAGAACAGCACGAACTGCGGCGGTTTCTCCCCCGGTGCGAGCTTGTGCATCCACGGCGGCGGGGCGGGCGGTGCCGCCTGCGGGCTCGGCGTGGCCGAGGTCGTGGTCGCTAATCCGGCCTGGTCAGACCGGTCCGGTTGTCTGGTGCCCAACACGACTAAAACGACCGCGACGAGCACCAGCCCCACCCCGAACACGATCCGATCCCAACGCCTGCGGGCCGCCATGCCGTCCTCCCCTTCAGATCAACGCGGTCGCTCGTTCCTCCCGACGGGTAGACGCGCACCGGCCAGTACGCGTTGCCAACCGTAATTTTGGTGTGACCAGTTCCGGGTGAACGACACGATTCAGCGTCAACCGGGCACCCGATCCGCGCACACCCGGCTTATCCAGGTCATTCCGGCACCGCGACCACGACCCGGTTCGACTCGTAGCCGTCGTGACCACCCACCCACCGGCCGCCGCAGGTGACCAGGACCACCCGGTGCGGCCCGGTCTGGCCGAAGAACTCCTCGGCCCGGTTCGGCAGGTCGTCCTTGTGCACGGTCTCCACTTGGGACACTCGGAACCGGAACCGCTGACCACCGGCGTCCACCACGGACACCGGGTCGCCCACCCTGGCGTCCCACAGCTCCGCGAACGGCCCGGTCTGCCCGCGCCAGTTCACGTGCCCGGCGAACACCGTGGCGCCCGACGCGGCCGTCAGACCGGCGCCCCACCAGGTGGCCTCGTGGACGCCGGTGGGCACCGGCAGGGTCGCGTCGGCGGACAACTCCTTGCGCACCAACGTGGCCGTGCCGCCCTTGGCCAGCCGCAGGGTGCCCGGCCGCTGCTCGGCGGGCCCGGCGGCGGGCACGGGTGGCGGCGCGGGCGCCCGGGTGGGCGGCGGCGCGTCCCCGGGCGCGGGCGGCGTAGGGGTGGTCGGGGCGGGGCCGACCTGCAGCCGCATCTCGGCCAGCGTGGTCGAGCTCTCGTCCGCCGCGCGCCGCACGTCACCCTGGGCCAGTCCGGCCCGGCCGGGTAACGGCATGCCCTCGACGTGTACCGGGCCCGCGAACGCCAACCCGCTGATCAAGGCGATGAGCAGGCCCGCCCCGGCCGCGGTGGCGGGCGGGGCGAGCCGGGAACCTCGGCGAGCCATGCTCGTCAGTGCCCCCAGTCCTTGCGCATCCGGCGGCCGACCACCTGCTTGCCCCGGCCCTTCCGGTACAGCGTGGTGCCGACACCCGCGGCCAGCAGCAACAGCGCGCCCAGCGCGGCGAGCAGCCCGCCGGACGGGCCGTCCTGGTCCAGCACGGCGGCCGCGTTGTCGATCGGCCCGTCACCGGCCGGGATCGTGCGCGGCACGGTCGGCACGTTGGGTTTGTTGACCACCCGCAGTTCCAGCGTCTTCCCGGCGTCCAGCGTGCCGCAGGCCTGCGGCGGGGACGCGGCATCGAACGACTGCTCGTAGCCGGGTGGCGCGGCCACCTCGGTGACGCACAGCTCCTGCGGGGTGCGCAGGTTCGGCACCGCGGCCTTGCCGTCCGCGTCGGTCACCAGCACCACGGGCTTGCCGTCCGCCCCGGCCAGCGGCTTGCCGTCCTGGTCGACCGCGGGCGAGGCCTTGTCCGCGGCGGTCAGCCGCAGCGACACCGACGCGATGCCCTTGCCGGTCTTCTCGTCGACCTTGGTCACCGCCACCGAGCCGGGCGCGGTCACGGCGGTCACCTGCGCGTTGGCGCCGACCTCCTTCTCACCGCCGGTGGTGACCACGGCCTGCACGTCGTCCTTGGTCGGCGGGAGCATCACCGGCTTGTCCGCCGGGGTCTTCACCGTGACCGCCACCGAGACGTCGGCCCTGGTCGGTGTCACCGCCAGCTCGGCGGCGGAGCCGTCGGACTTGGTCTTCGCGGTCCCGGTCTCCTTGCCGTCGATCGTGCCGCCCTGGACGGTCGCCTTGACCTCCACGTCGGGCACGCCGTTGTTCGCGGCGTTGCGGACCTCCACGGTCCACTTGTCCGGGGTGCCGATGATCTGCGGCTTGGCGGGCTTGGTGAGCACCACCTTCCACGGCCCGCGGTTCGCCGCGGCCGCCGCGCGCATGTCGTTGACCGCCTTCTTGGCGGGCGCGGGCAACGCGTTCTCGTGGAAGACGGGGTCATAGGCGACGCTGCGGAAGTCCCGCGCGGGGTTGGTGTCGTGGCCGGTGCCCGAAGGGGCCGTCCAGGTGTGCAGCAGGTGCGCCAGCGCGGCGGAGGTGTTCGGGTCCTTGGTGTCGCCGTACTTGAGCAGCAGGTAGGAGATGTCCGCGGCGGCGGACGGGTCGAGCGCGACACCGGGGAACTTGGTTCCCAGCTCCTGCTTCGCGCCGAACTGCTCGTTGATCGACGGCTCCCAGTAGGCGAACCGCACGCACCAGACGAGCTGCCCGTTCACCTCGTAGGAGCCCAGCCAGTCCGGCTTGTCCGCCTTATAGCCCTTGTAGGGCTGCGGCGGGACGCCGATGCCGAAGCCCTCCTTGTAGTTCGGCGCCTGGGCGGGCGCGGCGACCGCGATGGGGCCCGCCGCCAGGAGTAAGGACCCCGTGATCGTCGCGATGCCTGCCGCCAGGGTGGTCAGCCGGGCCAGGAGAGTGGTTCGCCGCATGGGTCGGTCGGCTCCTTGCCGCGCCGCGGCAGCGCACGCCCGCGACGCTTGAAGTGCTGGATCTCGGATCTCCGCTGCTGCGCACGGGCCACGTCCGGGGGACATCTGCTGGCTGAGGGGAGCTGATCGGCTACGTGGCGCGTACCTCCGCGAGCCTGGTATGTCCTAGGGCGGGTGACAATCCGCCAGACAGTGCGAAGATCGTCGTTACACCACGTCATCGGCCCAGGTAGGCTCGGAACCGGGTGCGGTCGTCGCCGCCCGATCGGCGTACGTCGCACGGTCGATGCTCACGCTGAGCGGTCGCGGCGGGAATCGGCGGTGCGACGTCCGCGTTGGGGTGGGTGTGGGTAAAGTGAGCTTTACCCCAGCGGGAACCGGTCGGCCGCTTCGATCGTTACCGTCGTGCAGGCGCCATTGAAGGCCCATGGAGGATCAGGTGCGTTCTACCAGCAACCCCGCGTTCCGGAACCTGCCCTCGGGCGGGTACGCGGGCTTCCAGACCCAGACCCAGGGCTACGACCAGAGCCCGCCCGGCTACGGCGGCCACCCCGCGCCGCCGACCTCCGCCGACCGCCCGATGACGGTCGACGACGTGGTCACCAAGACCGCGGTCACCCTCGGCGTCGGCCTGATCACCGGCATCATCACCGCCATCGCGGTGCTCAGCCACGCGGTCAGCCCGTACCCGCTGATGATCACCGGCCTGGTCGCGGGCCTGGTGCTCTCCCTGGTGGTGATCTTCAAGCGCACCCCGAACCCGGCGCTGGTGCTGGGCTACTCGGTGGCCGAGGGCCTGTTCCTCGGCGCGATCACCGGCGTGGTCGAGCAGATCCGCGGCGCGCAGGGCATCGGCGTGCAGGCCATCCTGGGCACCGCGATCGTGTTCGTGACCATGCTGGTGGTCTACAAGACCGGCGCGGTCAAGGTCACCCCGAAGCTGACCAAGTGGATCATCGGCGCGACCGTCGGCGCGGCCGGACTGATGCTGGTCAACCTGCTGCTGTCCGCGTTCGGCGTGCACACCGGCCTGCGCGAGGCGGGCCCGCTGGGCATCGGCATCTCGCTGCTGTTCATCGGCATCGCCGCGTTCAACTTCCTGCTCGACTTCGACATGGCCGACCGCATGATCCGCAGCGGCACCCCGGCGAAGTTCGCCTGGTACGTCGCCTTCGGCCTGATGACCACCCTGGTGTGGCTGTACCTGGAGATCCTGCGCCTGCTGTGGATGCTGCAGAGCAGCGACTGATCAGCGCCCGACCCGAACGGGGCGCCCGGCGAACTTCCGCCGGGCGCCCCGTTCTTTCGTAGAGTGCAGGGGTGCGCGCGATCATCTCCTGGTTGCTCACCCTCGCGGGTGTCGTCCTCCTCGGCTACGGCACGTTCCACGCCTGGTACGAGGACCGCACGGGCGACACCCGACCGCTGAGCGACCTGTTCACCGGGGTGCACCGGGACACCGCACCGGCAGTCTCGTCGATGCTCGTCCCCTTGGCGCTGGGGGTGCTGCTGACGGTCGTCGGCATGTTCCGCGCCCGGGGGCTGATGCAACTCGGCGGCGTGCTGTTGGTGGCGTCGGTGAGTGTGTGGATCAGCCAGGTGTTGGACGTGATCGACCTGAAGGACCTGCAACTGGGCGCCTGGAACGCACTGTTCGGCAGCCTCATCATCCTGGCCGCAAGCCTGATGCGGCCCGCCCGCCTTTGAGTCCTCTATGGACCGATTCATCGGCCCAGGACCACACGGCAACCGGCCTGGACGGGAACAACACCTTTCCGCCTATGCGCATGATCGGCCAGCACAAGACCGCGACACGCCCCGCCAACGCGATGCCGCAGGCGAGCCGAAACCCAGCGATGGCGCAGGCGAGCAGTCCCCAGCCTCAAGCCGGCAGCGATGATCCACCGCAAGCTGCAAGCCAGGCCCCGCCCGACCAGGGGGCGGGCCACAGGACGGGACAGTTAGGCGATATTGACAGCGAGCCGGACCGCCTAGGGTTCCACGTATAGGGCGGGTCAGCCCCCCGGGAGGGAGGGGGTGTGCCCTGTGATCCGAGCGGTGCGGCGGAGCAGGCCGGGGCTGAGTCGGGATAGGAGGCGGGCCAGTTTGGCCTCCGGTGTCACGTGCACCACCGGCAACTCCTGTTCGACAGCCCGCACGATTTCCCCGGCGACCCGATCCGGCCCGAACCCACGACGGGCGTAAGCACGGGTCGCGTTGGCCCGCAGATGGCGCTGTTCCACCTCGGAAGTACCGGCGAACCGGGTCGTATTGGTGATGTCCGTGGCAACGATCCCCGGACACACCGCCGTGACACCAACGCCGTGCTCGGCCAACTCGGCACGCAAGCAGTCGGACAGCATCAGCACTCCCGCCTTGGTAGCCGCGTACGCCGACAATGACCGGTGCGGCAGGTAGGCGGCAGCGGAAGCCAGGTTGACCAGGTGCCCGCCCTCCCCTGCCGCCGCCATCAGCGCGCCGAAAGCGTGGCAGCCGTGTGCGACGCCGAGCAGGTTGACGTCCGTGATCCGCCGCCATTCGGCCGCGGTGGTGTGCAGGAATGGCCCCACGATGCCGATCCCGGCGTTGTTGACCACCACATCCGGCACCCCGTGCTCATCGGCCACGTCCTCGGCGAAGCGGCGCATCGCCTCCGCGTCGGACACGTCGACGCGGTAGGGGTAGGCGGCGGGGCCGATCTCCGCCGCGGTGCGGTTCGCCGCGTCCAGGTCCAGATCGGCGACGACGACCTCGGCGCCGCGCTCAGCGAACGCGGCGGCGGTTGCCCGGCCGATGCCGTGCCCGGCGCCGGTGACCACCACGAGCCGGTTGGTGAACCCGAGATCCGGAGCGCCGACCCGGGCGCGTTGCAGACCGCGCGTCATCGGCGCGCCGTCGATGTGTGCGACGAACTCCTCGACCACGCGGGCGACCACGCCCGGGCGCGACAGCGGCACCCAGTGCCCGGCCACCACCCGCCGCCGCCATAACCGGCCGATCCAGCGTTCCAGGTCCTCCGCGAGCGCGGGGCTGACGAACCGGTCGCGGGTCGGGATCACCACCTGTACGGGGATTTCCGCTTCGCGCGGCTTGGGCCTGCCGAGACCGGAGAACGTGTTGGCGCGGTAGAGGCGGATTCCGCGCGCGGCATCAGAACCGACAGTAGGGGCCGGGCGCGCGCGGACACCTTCCGCGCGACGCAGTAGTGCGCCCCAACGCGGGCCGATGAGTGTGCGCCAGGCCAGTGCGGGCAGTACGGGGATGTGGAACAGGTAGATGTACCAGGACTTTCCGAGCTGGCGGAGGATCTGCGCGAGGTTGGCCGGGGTCGGGCGGGCGAGCCTGCGGCGCATCCACTGACCGACGTGGTCGAGGCTGGGGCCGGAGATCGAAGTGAACGAGGCGATCCGGGTCTTGGCGCGTCGATCGGTGACGGCGGCCCAGGACTGGATTGATCCCCAGTCGTGGGCGACCACATGCACCGGGCGGCGGGGGCTGACCGCGTCGGCGACCGCGAACAGGTCTTCGGCGAGTGTCTCCACGCGGTAGGCGGCCAGTTTTCGCGGTGCGCCGGACTCGCCCGCGCCGCGTACGTCGTAGCGGGCGACGTGGTAGTCCTCGGTCAGCTGGTCGGCCACGGCGTCCCACAGGCGGTGGGTGTCCGGGAAGCCGTGCACGAGCAGCACTGTCGGTGAGTCCGGGTCGCCCTGGGTGAACACGGCGAGGTCGACGCCGTCGCCACGCACGGTCCGCCGTCGTGGAGCGTGGATCGAGGTGGGCAGGCGGGTCGGTTCGCTGGCCATGGGCGGCTCCCGGGCAGGGCGACACCCACCCGGGGCGGCAGGTGAACAGGGTTTATTCGGTGACAATGGCGAACGTTACAACCGCCATTGTCACGATGCAACGCTCAGCTCCCGGCCCGCGCCCGCTCCGCCAGCGCGATCAGCCGGTCGCCCAGCACCTCCGGGATGACCCGTCGGGCCGAGCGGTCGACGGCGGCGCTCAGCGCGGACATCACCAGCGGGTGCAGCCGGGAGATCACGTCCGCGTAGTGCGGCAGCTCGTCGCCCGCGGGCAGCCAGTCCGGGCCCTTCGGGTCGAGCACGTAGCGGTGGACCAGGCCGACCAGCAGCGCGGTCACCCGGTCGGTCTCGGCCAGCAGCTCGGCGGCCAGCGCCAACGCCTCGGCCAGGGGCACGCCGAGCCGGACCAGCTCGCGGCCCGCCTCCAGCAGCCCCGGGCTCGGCGCGACGAACCGACCACCGCGCCGTTCCAGCACGCCAAGGCGCAGCGCGGTGCGGAGGGTGGCCGGGGTGACCTCGGCGCCGAACATCCGGGCCAGGTCGGCCACGGACAGCACCGCGGGCGGCTCGTGCGACCAGGCCGCGCCGGTGGCCGCCTCCAGTCCGAGCACGTCGGCCAGGCTGTGCCCGGCCTGCCAGGCGTCCAGCATCTCCTTGATCTGGGCGAACGCGTAGCCGCGGTCGAGCATGTTGCGGATCAGCCGCAGCCGGGACAGGTGCGCGTCGCCGTAGACCGCCGCGCGGCCCCGGCGGATGGGCGGCGGCAGCAGGTCTCGGTCCTGGTAGACGCGGACGTTGCGTACCGACGTGCCCGCCGCCCGAGCCAGGTCGTCGATCCGGTACTCGGCCACGCGGGCAGCTTAGGGGGTGCCCGCGCTTCCACTATGGACACAATCGGGAACCTCGACCGGCGAGCGAAACCGGTTCGTCAAACTCCAACAATCCGCCGCATATCGCGAGGAGTGGACGATCGTCCACCGGAGTGCGGTCCCGGCGCGGACATCCCATGTCTGCCGCGCCGGGCACCGTGAATCACCACCGGGACCGGGACCGTGTGGACAATCGTCATGAGACGTCCTCACCGGACACCTGTCCCGCTTTCGTGCCCCCGACCGGATTCGAACCGGCACTCGACCCCTTTTAAGGGGGCTGCCTCTGCCTGTTGGGCTACGGGGGCAGCCGCAGCCTAGGGCGCGCCAACCGGTCTCGGGACGTGTTTGTGACAACTTCCGGCCGGGTGGCCCAACTCGGGTTGGGCCGTTTGCCGTCAGCCTTTGGAGACCCGGGTGAACTCCGCCTTCGGGTCGTTGATCTGCCCCATCGAGATGACCTCACGCCGGAACAATCCACCAGTTAACCAGTCGAGGGTGATCCGGACCTTGCGGTTGAACGTCGGCATGGCCTTGACATGGTAGGCGCGGTGCATGGCCCAGGCGATGAAGCCCTTGGCCTTGATGTTGAACACGTCGCCGACGCCCTTGTGCAGGCCGAGGCTGGCCACCGAGCCGATGTTCTTGTGGAAGTAGTCCTTCGGCTCGTGGCCGCGCAGCGCGGTGACGATGTTCTTGGCCAGCAGCCGCGCCTGGCGCACCGCGTTCTGGGCGTTCGGCGCGCAGATCGCGGTGGGGTCGTCGTCGGTGCGCGACAGGTCGGGCACGGCCGCGCAGTCGCCCGCGGTCCAGGCGTCGGTGAGGCCCTCCACCCGCATCGCCGCGGTGGCGCGCAGCCTGCCCTGCTTGGTCAGCGGCAGGTCCGAGGCGGCGAGCACCGGGTTCGACTTGACGCCCGCGGTCCAGACGATGGTGTCGCTGTCGAACTCGGTGCCGTCGGAGAGCACCACGCGCCCGCCCTCGAACGACTTCGCCAGGGTCGACAGGTAGACCTCGATGCCGCGCTTCTCCAGCTGCATCACCGTGTACACGCCGAGGCTCTCGCGCACCTCGGGCAGGATCCGGCCCGCGGCCTCGACCAGCACGAAGCGCAGGTCCTCCGGCCGCACGTTCTTGTAGTACTGGGTGGCGAAGCGGGCCATGTCCTCCAGCTCGCCAAGCGCCTCCACGCCCGCGAACCCGCCGCCGACGAAAGTGAAGGTCAGCAGCCGCTTGCGCAGCTCCGGGTCGAGCGTGCTGTCCGCCTCGTCCAGCTTGCTCATCACGTGGTTGCGCAGGTAGATCGCCTCACCGATGGTGCGGAAGGCGATGCCGTGCTCGACCAGGCCGGGCACCGGCAGCAGCCGGGCCACCGAGCCGAGCGCCACGACCAGCACGTCGTAGCCCAGCTCCTCGCTGTGCCCGTCCGGGGCCTCGATGGTGGCGACCTTGCGCCCGTGCTCGATCCCGGTGACCCGCGCGGTGATCACGTGACAGCGCTTGAGCGCCCGGCGCAGCGGCACCACCACATGCCGCGGCTCGATCGCCCCGGCCGCGGCCTCGGGCAGGAACGGCTGGTAGGTCATGTGCGGCTGCGGGTCGACCACGGTGACCGAGGCCTCCCCGGAACGCAGCTTCCGCTGAAGCCCGAGCGCCGTGTACAGCCCGACGTAGCCGCCACCGAGGATGAGGATCCGGGTGGGCTCCGACTTTCCTTGCGCCATACCCGCAATGGTGGCACTGGTTTTACCTCGCCGCGAGGCGCCCCCACACTGGTGTGACCGGGGTCGCCGACACGTTTTCGCAGGTGTGACGCCCGTCGCCGCCGTTCAGCGGGATCGGTCAAGAACGATCACGGCGAGTGCCAGGCCCGCGATCGACAGTAACGCGATCAACTCCACCGGTTCGGGTGTACGGCCGAGGGGCACCAGGGCCGCGATCCCGACGATGGTGAACGTGATCACCTGGACGATCGCGGCCCGGCGGAGCGTCGGCCTGACCGCGCGCGGATCGAGTCGGGCGCCGTCGGGGAGCAGGCCCGCCAGGGAGCAGCTCAGGTGGAGGAGGTGGGTCAGGGGGATGAGCACCAGGACGCCGGGGCGGAAAGGAGAGCCGCCGTCGATGGTGATCACCAGTGCGGCGAGTCCGATGAGCACGAGGGGGGCGGGCGAGGCGGGGAGGAGGACGCAGGCGAGGGAGAGGAGTGCGGCGGTGAGGAGGAGGAAGAGGGAGGCGTGGTGGGTCAGGAGGTCGATGAGGATGCCCGCGGCGGCGGCGCCTGCCCCGGCTCGCAACCACCACGCGGAGACCCCTCTGCCGACGTCGAGGCCGTCCTCGCCTGCGTCGTTGCCCTCGGTCAAAGATCACCCCCTGGTCGCTGAGGCATGATCGCGCCCCCCGGTCCCACTGCCAAGCCTGGATCCGGGCTGTCCACATCGGCCCCTGAACGCATGACCGAGCCGCTAGCGGCGGTGGCGGAGGCGACGGAGGGTGGGGGCGATCTCGTCCGGAGTGGGGACGACGGTGATTCCGTTGGTGCGCAAGGCGTTGAGGCGGTTCTGGTGTTCGGTGGTGAGGATGTGGCGGACCACCTCGCCCCAGGGTTCGTCGGGGTCGGCGGTCAGTGGCGTGGGGAGGGTGTCGACGGCGATCACCAGGTGGCCGCGGGCGGTGCGGATGGTGAGGTCGGTGATGTCGTCGTCCAGGAACGGGGAGAGCAGGACGACGACCGCGCCGCGCGGGAGGCGGCGGGTGGGGAGCAGGGGTCTCGGGGCCCAGCCCGCGGTTCGACAGCAGGCGACCAACTGGTGGCGGATGCGCAGGAGTTGACGGTGGCCGACGCCGGGAGGTAAGCCCAGGTGGGGGCGGCCGAGGTCGACCAGGCCGACGCGGTCGCCTTGGCGGAGACAAGCGGCGGCGAGGGCGGCGACAGCGCGGACGGCGATGTCGAGGCTGCCGCCGGGGCGGGTGGCGATGCCGGGTTCGGAGAGAGACCAGTCGGCGAGGGTGGCGGTGGGGTCGGCGCGGGAGTCCAGGGCCAGCAGCAGGTCGGCGTCCGCTTCGGCGTGGCGTTCGCGGACGTGCGGGGTGCCCAGCGGGTCGCCGGTGGCTGCGCCCGCGCGCAGGGTGACGCGCCAGTCGATGCGGCGGAGGCGGTCGCCGGGGCGGAACGGGCGGACCGTGCGTAGCTCGGTGCCGTCACCCGCGCGCGGTGACCGGTGCGCCCCGACCAACCCGGCGGCGCGTGGTGGCAGCGGGCCAGGCTCCAACGGCAGCACCGGCGGCAGGACGGTCCGTCTGCTTTCCGCGCCGACGATCGGACCGTGGATCAACAGGCCGTCCCGGCCCGCGGCCAGGTGATCGGGACGGATGTCGAGCCCCTCACCCCACGCGTTCCACTGCACCGCCGCCCGGATCTCCCGCGTCGAACCGGGCAACAGGTGCACCGGGCCGGGCGAGCGCGTTCCGTTGCCCGGCGGCAAAGGCATGCGGACAGCCAGGAACTCGACGCCCGGCGACGCCACGACCGTGACCGTCAGCCGCCCGCGATCGCCCGCTGTCACGATGTTGCTCACTCGTTCCGCGCGCACCGCCGGCGACCGGCCGACCGGGGCGCCGAGCGCGAACACGGTGCCGAGCAACAAGGGTGCGCCGATGAACACCAGGTCGACGTGGTGCAGCACCACACCCGTCGCCACCAGCCCGACCCCGCCGACCGCACCCCGGAACAGCGCGTCGGTCCCCCGCCACCCGGCCCGACCGGCCGCCCGGCGCGCGGTGGCCCAAGCCAGGACGCGGTTCATGCTCTGGATGCTCTCCACTCCAGACCCGACCGGTCAACACCCATGCCCTGGACCGAATGGTCACTGCCAAGGGAAAGCCTTCAGGACCGGGTGGTCACCGGTCCGGGGACGCTGGTGAGCAGTTCCGCGATCACCTCTGTCGTGCTGACGCCAGAGCTCCAGGTCTCGGGGCGCAGTGTGAGTCGGTGGGCAAGGGCCGGGATGGCGCAGTCCTTCACGTCTTCCGGCAGCACGAAGTCCCGTCCGTCGAGGACCGCGAGTGCGCGGGCGACCAGCAGCACCGCCTGGGAACCCCGGGGCGAGGCGCCGACCTCGACGCTTGGGTGGTCGCGGGAGGCGCGGGCGAGGTCGACGCAGTAGCGGATCACGTCGAGGTCGACGGCGACGTGTTCCACCGATGACTGCAGTGCGGCCAGGCAGGCGGCGTCGACGACCGGGGGCACCTTCGTGTCCTCGGTGCGGCGGGCGAGTCTGCGCCGCAGTACCTCGATCTCCTCGTCCGCGGGCGGGTAGCCGATGTCGACGCGGAGGAGGAAGCGGTCGAGTTGGGCTTCCGGGAGTGGGAACGTTCCCTCGTACTCCACCGGGTTCGCGGTCGCCAGCACGTGGAACGGGGGTGGCAGCGGGAAAGTGCGGCCCTCCACCGTGACCTGGCGCTCCTGCATGGCTTCCAGCAGGGCCGCCTGGGTCTTGGGCGGTGTCCGGTTGATCTCGTCGGCGAGCAGCAGGCCGGTGAACACCGGACCCGGGCGGAAGTCGAACTCGCGGCGGGCCGGGTCGAAGACGAACGAGCCGGTGACGTCGGCCGGTTGCAGGTCCGGGGTGCATTGCAGGCGCGTGAAGTCGAGGCCGAGGGCGGTGGCGAGGCTGCGGGCGAGCAGCGTCTTGCCCAGGCCGGGGACGTCCTCCAGCAGCACGTGTCCGCCCGCCAGCACGCCCGCCAGGGCCAGGCGGACAGCGCGGTCGCGGCCGACCACGGCCTCGCCGACGGCGGCGGTCACCGCGCGCAGCGCGGCTGCGGTTTGCTCCACAGTGGACTCGGTCATGTCGCTCCCGTCGATCCGGCCGGGCACCATCCCACCAGGACCGTCATCGGCGGTCCAGGGCGTCGAGCAGGGCGGCGACCACTCTCGGTTCCGGCAAAGTCGCCGTGGGTGAGGTGATCAGCCGGTGCAGATCGGGGCCGAGCAGGTCACGCGCCCGCGCGCTCTCCACATCGGACACCCCGTGCGCGCGTAATCGGGCGGCGGCGAGCGCGCGGAGTCTGGGTTGGACCCTGGTGCGGAACCTATGTGGATCTCTTTCGGCTTCGGCGAGTCGGGCGGCGAGTGTCGCTGCCTGTGACAACGTGGCCGGACCGGACTCGTCGGGAACGGCTGTCCACAGCGGTTCCAACGGTCCGGCCAACCGCGTCGCCAGCCACACCAGCGCGCAGGCGGGAACACCGAGAGCGACCGCCCAGAACGGCGGAACGCCGCCTGCGCGCGACGCCACCACGACCACGACGGCGCCCGCCAGTACCCCGAACACCACGCTCCGCGCCCCGTCCACGGCTGTCCTCCCTCACGATCCGGTCACGATCCTCCGCCTGGGACGAGTCCTAGTATCTCCCGTTGACCTGGGCAAACAACCGGGTCGACGACGCCTGTGGACAAACTCGGCACCATGTGCACAACTCGACCGGGCATTGAGTGATTCCGGGGGCAGGACACACGCCGGAACCTCACTGGGAAATCACCAATGAACGTTCGACCCGGTTAAGCGCGTCGATCGCGGCGAGAACGTCGGACTGTGTTATCACGTTCGCCCGCCCGAACCGCGCGCGTTGGTAGACGCCGCGAAGATCTGCAAGTGCATCCGCATCTGCATCGTGCTCGGCGAGCACGACGGCGGTGAACTCGGTCGGCGTCTGATGCGGCGCGCGCGGCGTTCCCAGTCCCGCGGCCGCGCGTTCGAGAACCAGCCACGCGGCGATGATCGCGTCAGCGGTTTCCACACCATCGGCATGCTCGGACAACTTCAGCCGAGCAGTGTGCGCGGCGCCCGCGAGCGCGCGTGCAGTCGCGGTGCCGTCCGCGGGCGCGTCAAGATCCACCGGGCCCGCTTCGGGCAGGGCGAGGCGGACCCGACGCCTGCGCACACCGGCCAGCGCGGCGAGGATGCCCGCCAGGCCGACCACCAGCATGGCGGCCACGACCAGCAGCAGGACACCCGCGCTGAGCCCGCTGATCAGGTCCAGCACCGGGTGCCGGTCGACGGGCTCGGCGGGGGTGGCCACCGGTGCGGGCGCGGGGTCCGGGCGCGGCGAATCGCCGGTGCCGGTGGGGATGGCCGACTCGCCCCGCGCCGCCACGACCGCGAGCACCAGCAACGCGGTCACGACCAGCGGCGGCGGCAGGCGCGAGGGCATGGCCGCCAGCGTGCCCCACCGGCGGGCCTGCGTCGATCGGTCGCGGGCCCGCGACCGCCGCTCAGCCGCGGGCGAAGGCGATCAGCCTGCGCACCGACCGGGTCGAGATGTCCAATTTCGCGGTCGGGTTCTTCGAATCCCTTACCAAATTACCGCCCGCTGACCTGGCGAGTTCGACACAATTGTGACTGTCGCTGTACGAACTCTTTCGCCACTCCGGACGTACGACACTCATCTAAGCCCCTCCGAGTTGAAGCTCCCCTCCGGGAGCAGACACCCGGCGATTATTCGCGAAGGAGAGGAGGACGTGAATCCTCTTCTCGGGTAACTCACACTCGCGGAGATCCGCAGCGGGCCGCAATTCACACTTGCCGGTTCTTCTACGCTGTGTAGTTATTCCGCGTATTCGGGTGAACCCGTTTCGGTGGCCGATAACCGCCGGCGCTGCGCCCGAATGGGGCAGCGCGTCCGCGCCCAACCGTGCTACCTTGCCAAACGCCGGTCCACCCCTGGGAAGTTGGCAGATGGCCACGTGGCAGACAGCTACCTGACGGCTCCCTCGATAGTATGACAGCCGGTAGTCGAAGTGATCGTCCGAGCGGAGCCACGATGACCAGACAGCGGGACCCCCGGTTCTCCAAGCGGCAGCTCGGCAGGCTGCTGCGCACGTTCCGTGAGCAGGCGGGCAAGACCCAGCCCGAAGTGGCCGCCCGGATGGACTGGTCCGTTTCGAAACTGATTCGCATCGAAAAGGCGGCGGTCGGCGTGTCCACCACCGACCTGCGGGCGCTGCTGACCGAGTACGGCATGCACGACGACGAGCTCGTCACCGACCTCACCAACGTGGCCAAGGAAAGCCGCGAGCAGCCCTGGTACGCCCAGTTCGACTCGGTGACCAGCGAGCCTTTCCGCAGGCTGCTGGCCTACGAGGGCTCCGCGGTGGCCATCCACCAGTTCCACCCGCTGCTGGTCCCAGGCCACCTGCAGACCCGCGAGTACGCGCGCGCCGTGCTGGCCACCGTGTACTCCGGCGCCGAGCTGGACCTGGCCCTGGAGGCCAGGATGCAGCGCCAGCAGCGGCTGGCCGAGGAGCCGCCGCGGCTGGTCATGCTGATCGACGAGGGCGCGGTGCGGCGCGAGATCGGCGGCCGCGAGGTGCTGCACGAGCAGCTGCGCCACCTGCTGGTCCGCACGTCCGAGCCGACCACCTGCGTGCGCGTGGTGCCCTACGGCGCGGGCGCGCACCCGGGGCTGGCAGGCGCGTTCGTGTTGCTGGAGCTGGACGAGGAGATCAGCGACACGGTCCTGTTCGAGGAGACCGCGGGCAAGGACTACCTGGCCAACGGTGACAGTGACGTGGTCACGGCGGCGTGGGAGCGGTTCCTCGCCATCGAGCAGTCGGCGCTCACCGAGGCCGAGACCGTCACGCTGCTGCGCGGTCTGCTCGGCGAGAACTGACCACCGCATTCCCGGTCTCGTTTTCTCGACCAGCACGTGATCACCCGGTGAAGGTTTCCCGGAATGGGGGGAAAATCGTCCGGCCGGGACACCCGCCCGGACACCGCGACGACCACGGATTTCACCGGGTACGGTCGCGGACTTTTGGCACGGCCCACCGGACAATCGGCCCGGCGAGACCGCTCCCGACCAGCCGGAATGGCGGGCGGTCAGGCGAGTCCGGCGGCCGTCTTGGCGGCGGTGAGCACGTCCTCGACCATGGCCGGGGTCAGCCTGCCGGTGAACGTGTTCTGCTGGCTGACGTGGTAACACCCGAACACCGACAGCGGCGGGCCGTCGTCCCGGGCAGCCAGGTCGTACCGGACGCCGTGGCCGAACCGGGGGCGCGGTACCGGGACGACCCACGCCGTGTGCAGGATCGGTAGCAACGCCTGCCAACCGAACGCGCCCAGTATGACCACGCTGCGCAATGTCGGGCGGAGCAGCGCGAGTTCGCGGACAAGCCAGGACCGGCAGTTGTCCCGTTCTTCCGTGGTCGGTTTGTTGGCGGGCGGCGCACACTTCACCGGCGCGGTGATCCGGGTGCCGTACAGCTCCAATCCGTCACCGATGTGCGTGGCGGTCGGCTGCGAGGCCAGGCCCACCGCGTGCATGGCGGCGTAGAGCACCTCGCCCGATTTGTCCCCGGTGAACATCCGGCCGGTGCGGTTGGCGCCGTGCGCGGCCGGGGCCAACCCGACGATGCCGATCGCGGCGTCCGGCGGACCGAAGCCGGGCACCGGGCGGCCCCAGTACGTCTGGTCGCGGAACGCCGCGCGCTTGACCCTGGCCACCTCCTCCCGCCAGGCGACCAGGCGGGGGCAGGCGCGGCAGGCGGTGACGTCGCGGTCGAGGTCGGCGAGGCTGCTCACCCCGCCAATACTGCTACGGATCGCCACTAAGGTCTGGACATGGCATCCACGGACTCCGACGACGACCAGCCCACGGCTGTCGTCGAACCCACCGACGACCTGGTCACCACCGCGCACTCGCTGACCGTGCGCAGGCGCAAGCTCAACTACACGGCCACCACGGGCAGGCTCGTGCTGCGCAAGGAGGTGGTCACCGAGGGCAAGTTCGAGGGCCACCAGCCCAAGGCCGAGGTGTTCCTCACCGCCTACACCCTGGACGGGGCCGACCCGGCCCGCCGCCCGGTGACCTTCGCGTTCAACGGCGGGCCGGGGGCGGCCAGCATCTGGCTGCACCTGGGGGTGCTCGGGCCGCGCCGGGTGGTGTCCGGCGACGCGGGCGAGCTCGCGGAGCCGCCGTACGGGCTGGTCGACAACGCGGAGACGCTGCTCGCGCACAGCGACCTGGTGTTCATCGACCCGGTCAGCACCGGCTACTCGCGGGCGGCGCGCGGGGAGAAGCCGGGCGAGTTCCACGGCTTCCAGGCCGACCTGGAGTCGGTCGGCGAGGTCATCCGGCTGTGGACGACCCGCAACGGCCGGTGGCTGTCGCCCAAGTTCCTGGCGGGCGAGTCCTACGGGACCACCCGGGCCGCCGGGCTGGCCCACCACCTGCAGACCCGGCATGGTCTGTACCTGAATGGTCTGATCCTCGTCTCGGCCGTGCTCGACTTCGCGACCCTGCAGTTCACCAGCGGCAACGACCTGCCGTACCCGCTCTACCTGCCCACCTACGCGGCCATCGCGCACCACCACGGCCTGCACGGGGACCGGTCGCTGCGCGAGGTGCTGGACGAGGCCGAGTCCTACGCCGCCCGGGACTACCCGTACCTGCTGGCCCGGGGCAGCCGCCTGTCCACTGAGGAGCGGGCCGGGGCGGTGGCCACGCTGGCCCGGCTGACCGGGCTGTCCGAGGACTACGTGGACCGCTCGGACCTGCGGATCGAACACGTTCGCTTCTTCACCGAGATATTGCGGGACCGCAAACGCACGGTCGGCCGGATGGACGGTCGGTTCCTCGGCTGGGAGGCCGACTACGTGCGTGACCGGTTCACCGACGACCCGTCGATCTCCGGCATCATCGGCGCCTACACCGCTGGTATGAACCACTACCTGCACACGGAACTGGCCTACCCCAACGACTTGCCGTACGAGGTACTGAGCATGGACGTGAACCGGGCCTGGTCGTACAAGGAGTTCGAGAACGCCTACGTGTCGGTCCTGGACAAGCTGGCCGCGGCCATGCGGGCCAACCCGGCGCTGCGGGTCCATGTCGCATCCGGGTACACCGACGGCGCCACCCCCTACTTCGCCACCGAGCACTCGTTGGCACAGCTGGACATTCCGGCCGAGCTGCGGGACAACATCGAGGTTTCCTACTACGAGGCCGGACACATGATGTACGTCCACGAGCCGTCCCGGCTGCGCCAGTCGAAGGACATCGCGGCGTTCGTGAACCGAAGCACCAGCCGCTAAGCGGTGCCCACGCC
The DNA here is from genome assembly GCF_000374445.1 of Actinokineospora enzanensis DSM 44649. GTDB lineage: Bacteria > Actinomycetota > Actinomycetes > Mycobacteriales > Pseudonocardiaceae > Actinokineospora > Actinokineospora enzanensis. Next base: position 64,001 of record NZ_KB894414.1, read on the forward strand.
GACCCCGACGCCGTAACCTGGGGCCGAGGCTCCCGGCCCGGTGGCCGGGAGCGCGGTCTCAAGCCTCCCTTCGGCGAAGGGGTCGAGCGTGAGCGACATCGGACGAAGGCTCCGGCAGATCCGCAACGCCCGCGGCAAGTCGCTGGCGGTGGTCGCGGGTCTGGCCGGGATCTCGCCGTCATACCTGAGCAGGCTGGAGTCGGGGCACCGCGCGCTGGACCGGCGATCGCTGATCGTCGCCCTGGCCAGGGCGCTGGACGTGGCCCCCACGGAGATCACCAACGCGGCGCTGACCACGCCAGGCGAGGCCGAGGAGGACCGGGCCCTCGGCGCGGTGCGGCTGGCCCTGTTCGCGGCGAGCATGCACGCCCCGCGCGGGCGGGTGTGCGGGGCGGACGAGCTGGACGCCCGCGCAACGGACCTGCTGAACCGGCAGCGCGACTGCGACTACGCGACGGTCGGTACCCGGTTACCGGGGCTCATCAACGACCTGCACACCACCCTGGAGTCGGGCGCGCACACCCGCGACGTGCTGCGGCTGCTCGTGACGACGCACGTGCAGGGCACCCAGGCGTGGCTCGGCGACATCGGCGCCAGCCAGGACCTCGCCTGGCAGGCCGCGACCATGGCCGCGGACGCGGCACAGCGGCTGGCCGAGCCGGTGGCGCTGGCGGTCAGCGGGTTCGGCATGGCGTTCGGGCTGATCGGGGCGGGTGGCTTCGAGCTGGCCGACGAGGTGCTGGACGCCACCGACCCGGGCACCACGGACAACGTCGAGCTGCAGATGTCGGGCATGCTCACGCTGGCCCGCTCGCTGGTCGCCGCCTCCCGGGGCAACCAGTCCGAGCGGGTCGCCGCCCTCGACCAGGCCGAGGACCTGGCCCGGTTCGCGGGCGAGGGCAACGCGATGTGGTTCGGCTTCGGCCCGGCGAACGTCGGCGTGTGGCGGATGTCGGTGGCCCTGGAGGCGGGCGAGCACGGTGAGGCGGCCCGGATCGCGGCCACCATCGACCCCGACGCGTTACCCTCCCCCACCCGCCGCTCCGCCTACTGGCGCGAGTACGGCCGAGCCCTGGCCCGCATGCCCAACCGCCGCGACGACGCGGTGATGATGCTGCGCAAGGCCGAACGCATTTCCCCGGCCCGGGTACACCGGCACCCGTTCATACACTCGATCCTCTCCGAACTCCTCGCTCGCGCCCGCGATGACGCCATCGGCCGGGAATTGCGCGGCCTGGCCTACCGATCCGGTCTCCTGACGTAGTCATGCCCGGTTGTCCAGACCTTGCCTGCGCCGAACGGGGGACCTTGCCACTGTGGCAAGGGGCGTTGTCGGCCCGCTCCTACCGTTGACCGCGGTGGAGGAGGTGATGGACGTGGTCGGGGAGATCGGGTCCGCGATCCGGAAAAGGGGTGGCGCGGTTTGACGGCGACCCCGGAGCAGGTCGACACGGCACGGGCGCTCGTCCTGCTAGCCGCCAAGCTCGACACGCTACCCGCACGATTGCGCGACTACGCCTCCGGTCTGATCATCGGCTGGGCCTCGCCCGAGCAGGCCGATGCCTTGGCCGCGGCCCTGGAAGAGACGGCACGACAGGTGCGCGTCAACCGCCCGCAGTTCGTGCTGACCATGGAATAACCCCGCCACCGCAACGGCAGCGGGTCCCGTCGGTGGTCCTGGCGGGGCTCGCTGCCATCCAGTGTGGACGGACATTGTGGATATTCGACGTTCATCTGAAATGGACACTGGAACGCGAGTCCACTATCGATGATTCCTCACCGAACAACCAGGGAGCCCACGTGGACAACGCGAAGCTCCGCGAGTTGATGGCGGAGGTGGAGATCAGCAACACCGCGCTGGCCGTGCCGTGGTCGCCGCTGGGCGGCGGGAAGGCATCCACCTCGGTACTGGCCCGACGTCCGTCAAGCGGATGCTGGCAGGACGGGACATGAAGCGACGGAACTTCCTGGTGGGATCCGCTTTCACCGCTGCGGCGTTCGCCGAGCCCGCACTGTTCGCACTCACCACGCCGCAGGTGGAGGGTGTGGCGCGGGCGACGGGCGGACGGATCGGCCTGGCGGAGGCGGAGATCGTCCATGAGAACGTGGTGCACCTTCGGCGGCTCGACCACCAGTACGGCTCAGGGCGGGTGCGTGAACAGGTGGTGCGGTTGCTCGGTCACGAGGCCGCCAGGGCCCGTCAGGGCTCCTACTCGGAGACAACCGGCCGCGCGCTGCTGGGCGCGGTGGCCCGGCTCGCGGACTTGGCCGCCGGTACGTCCATCGATATCGGCAGGCACGCATTGGCCCAGCGCCACCAGATCCAGGCGCTGAACCTGGCTGTTGGCGCGGGTGACCGGATGTTCGCCGCTGACGTGTTGGTTCGCATGAGCCACATGGCCGTACTAGTCGGGCAGGGGGCGCCGACGACCGACGGCAGGCGCCGCAACGCACGACAAGGTCTGGCGCTTGCTCGCGCGGGTCGCTCACTCGCGGGTACCGCTCCTATTCCGACGTTGACCACGGCATTGCACGCCGTTGAAGCCCGCGGGCACGCCCTTCTCGACGACGCGGTCGAGACACGCCGGTCGATGCGGGCAGCCGAACTTGCCTATGCCCGAACACGGCCAAGCGCCGAGCCGGATCACCTCCACTATGCGGAAGGGCAGTTCGCTGCGGACCTCGGGCGATGTCTGCGGGACATCGGTGACGGCCAGGAGAGCGTGCGTGAGCTGACCCGGGCCCTCGACACCAACCCGCCACACCGGGTACGCAGCCGGTGCATCATAGAGGCCGACTTGGCCGCCTCCTACCTCGTCACCGGTGAGCACGAGCAGGCCGCGAGCCTCGGGCGAACCGCCGTCCGCACAGCGACGACGATGACATCGGCACGCGTCACCGAGCGTCTTCGCGTATTGCGGAGTCAGGTCCGCGCCCAGCCTCGATCGTCCGGACAGCTCACCGACCTGGACAGCCGCGTCACCCGGCTCTTGGCCGACAATCCATGACCACCGGTCACGGGACGACGGAGCGTTCCTCCGCGAAGTGGCAGGCGCTCGGGTGGCCGCCGACCCGGGTGATCAGCTCCGGTTCCTCGGTGGCGCACACCTCCTGCGCCTTCCAGCACCGAGTCCGGAAGCGACACCCCGACGGCGGGTCCACCGGGCTCGGCACGTCGCCCTCCAGTCGGATGATCTGGCGTTGGCCGCGCAGGTCCGGGTCCGGTACCGGGACCGCCGACAGCAGGGCCTGCGTGTACGGGTGGGTCGGGTGTTCGTACAGTTCCGCCTCGGTGCCGATCTCCACGATCTTGCCGAGGTACATCACCGCCACCCGGTCCGACAGGTGGCGGACCACCGACAGGTCGTGCGCGATGAACACATAGGACAGGCCGAACTCCTGCTGCAGCTCCCCAAGCAGGTTCATCACCTGCGCCTGGATCGACACGTCCAGCGCGGACACCGGCTCGTCGCAGATGATGACCTTGGGGCGGAGGGCGAGGGCGCGGGCGATGCCGATGCGCTGGCGTTGGCCGCCGGAGAACTGGTGCGGGTAGCGGTTGATGTGCTCGGGGTTGAGGCCGACCACGTCCAGCAGGTCCTGCACCCGTTTGCGGCGGTCCCCCTTCGGCGCGACCTCGGCGTGGATCTCGAACGGCTCGCCGACGATGTCGCCGACCGTCATGCGCGGGTTGAGCGAGGTGTACGGGTCCTGCAGCACGATCTGGATGTCGCGGCGCAGCTTGCGCAGGGCCGCGCCCTTGAGGTCCAGCACCTCCTGACCCTCGAACCGGACCGCGCCCGCGGTAGCGGGTTCCAGTCGCATGAGGACCTGGGCGAGGGTGGACTTGCCACAGCCCGACTCGCCGACCACGCCAAGGGTCTCGGCGCGGGCGAGGTCGAACGACACGCCGTCCACCGCGCGGACGTGGCCGACGGTGCGCTTGAACACCACGCCCATCCGGACGGGGAAGTGCTTGACCAGGTCGCGGACTTCCAGGATGGGGTCACTCACCGGAGATCAGCTCCTCGGCGAAATGGCAGGCGCTGAGCCTGCCCGCGGCCGGTCGGTGGGCGGGCGGGACGTCGGTGCGGCACACGTCCCGCACCCGCGGGCAGCGGGGGTGGAACGGGCAACCCGCCGGGATGTCGATCAGGCTGGGCGGCAGGCCCTTGATGGTGTTCAGCCGCGCGCCCTTCAGGTCAAGGCGCGGCAACGAGTCCAGCAGCGCCTGCGTGTACGGGTGGCCGGGCTGCCGGTAGAGCGAGACCGCGTCCGACTGCTCCACGATCCGGCCCGCGTACATGACCGCGATCCGGTCCGCCACCTCGGCGACCACGCCAAGGTCGTGGGTGATCAGGATCAGGCCCATGTGCCGGTCCAGCTGGATCTCCCGCAGCAGGTCCATGATCTGCGCCTGCACCGTCACGTCCAGCGCGGTGGTCGGCTCGTCCGCGATCAGCAGCTCCGGGTCCAGCGCCAGCGACATGGCGATCATCGCGCGCTGCCGCATGCCGCCGGAGAACTCGTGCGGGTACTGCCGGACCCGGTCCCGCGCGTTCGGGATCCGCACCTGGTCGAGGAGTTCGACGGCACGCTTGCGCGCGTCCCGACGGGACATTCCCCGGCGCACCCGCAGCTGTTCCTCGATCTGGAACCCCACGGTGAACACCGGGTTCAACGCGGACAGCGCGTCCTGGAAGATCATCGCGATGCCCGAGCCGCGCACCTCCCGGCGCCGCTTGGCCGAGGCGGCCAACAGGTTCTCGCCGTGGTAGCGGACCTCGCCGCCGGTGATGACGCCGGGCGGCGTGTCCAGGATACCCATGATCGTCTGCGCGGTCACGCTCTTGCCGGAGCCGGACTCGCCGAGCACGGCCAGCGTCTCGCCTGCCTCGACCCGGTAGCTCACCCCGTTGAGCACCTTGGCCACCCCGTCCCTGGTGCGGAACTCGACGAACAGCTCGTCGACCGCCAGCAGCGGCCCGGCCGCCTCGCTGTCCACTATGGACTCGACTGTCACCTGGGTCCTACCTCGTCTTCGGGTCGAGCGCTTCGCGCACGGCGTCGCCGAGCATCACGAAGGCCAGCACGGTCGCGGTCAGGAACGCCGCCGGGAACAGCAGGGTGTGCGGGGCGATCCGGAGGAAGTCGCGCGAGTCGGCGATCATCACGCCCCAGGACACCACCGGCGCGTGCAGCCCGATGCCCAGGAAGGACAGGGTCGCCTCGGCGCCGATGAAGCCGCCGAGCGCGATGGTCGCGTAGACCAGCACCGGCGCCAGGATGTTGGGCAGCAGGTGCCGCAGGATGATCCGGGACGTGCTCGCGCCCAGCGCGCGGGCCGCCTTCACATAGTCCTGCTGCTTGGCCGTGATCGCCGCGGCGCGGGTGATGCGCATGCACGCGGGCCAGGACAGCACCGAGATGGAAAGGATCACCAGCAGCGTGATCTCGGTCGCCGAAGAGCCGCCGGTGGCCCGGAAGCTGGACAGGATGACGATCGCGCCGAGCACGAACGGCAGTCCGAAGAAGATGTCCGCGACGCGCGACATCACCGCGTCCACCCAGCCGCCGTGGTATCCGGCGAGCAGCCCGAGGGTGCCGCCGAGCAGCACGGTGAACACCGTCGCGCTGATGCCAACGACGATCGAGGCGCGCGCGCCGTAGATGGTGCGGGCGAAGATGTCCGCGCCCTGGTTGTCGTAGCCGAACCAGGCCTGCGCGGACGGGCCCAGCCTGCTGCGGTCGAGGTCGGCGTAGTTCGGGTCGACCGAGGTGAACAGCGACGGCCACGCCGCCATCAGCAGCACCAGCAGGATCAACGCGGCGGAGATGATGAACCGGGGCCGCCTGCGCAGGTCGTACCAGGCGTCGGAGGCGAGGCTGCGCGGTTTGCCCGGCTTGGTCTGGACGTGTTCCGCGCCGGTGACGAACTCGCTCGCGGACACCGCCGCGCCGGAGGCCGCGGTGCTCGGGTCAGTCATAGCGGATCCTTGGGTCGAGGACGGCGTAGAGCAGGTCCACCAGCAGGTTCGCCAGCAGGTAGACGACCACCAGCAGCGAGACCACGCCGGTGACGGTCGCGCCGTCCTTGCCGAGGATGCCGTCGTAGACCAGGAAGCCGATGCCCTTGATGTCGAAGATGCCCTCGGTGACGATCGCACCGCCCATCAGGGCACCGAGATCGGTCCCGAGGTAGGTCACCACGGGGATGGCGGAGTTGCGCAGCAGGTGCACGCCGACCACGCGGCGCGGCGGCTGCCCCTTGGCGATCGCGGTGCGCACGTAGTCCGCGCGTCTGTTCTCCGCGATCGAGGTGCGCGTCAGCCGGGCCACATAGGCCATGGAGAGGCTGCCGAGCACGAACCCTGGCGCGATCAGCTGCCCCCAGGGGGCCGGGGAGTCGGTCACCGTCGGCGTGATCCATTGCAGCTCGTAGCCGAGCAGGATCTGCAGCGCGAACCCGGTCACGAACACCGGCAGCGAGATCAGGAACAGCGTGGAGACCAGGGTCAGGCTGTCCACGAAACCCCGCCCACGCAGGCCGGACAGGATGCCCGCGGCCAGCCCGATGACCGCCTCGATGAGCAGCGCGACCAGGGCGAGGCGCAGCGTGTTCGGGTATGCCTCGTTGATCAGCGAGCCGATCGCGACCTCGCTGGAGTTCTCGCCGAAGTCACCGGTGAGCAGCTTCCCCAGGTACTTGAGGTACTGCAGGACCAACGGGTCGTCCAGGTTGAACTTCTCGGTCATCTTGGCGATGTAGGTGGGATCGCACGGCTTCTCGCCGCACTTCCCGGCGAACCGGTCGCCGGGCAGGCTCCACACCAGCCAGTAGATCAGGAACGTGGTCCCGACGAACACCGGGACCAGCTGCAGCAGACGGCGGAGGACGTAGCGTCCCATCGGAATCTCCCAACCCGGCGCCGGGCCGGACGCGCGGGGTGACCGCGCGCCCGGCCCGGACAGGCACTGGTGGCGACTACTTCTTCTTTACCGTCACCGTGGTGAGGTCCAGCTCCTTCTGGGTGTTCAGCCGGACGTCGCCGAGCCGCTGGGACCAGCCGAACTGGGCGGTCTCGTTCCACAGCGGAATGGTCGGCAGATCGTCCCGGAGTACCTGCTCGGCCTGCTGGTACAGCTTGTTCGCCTGCTCGACGGTCGGCGCGGCGTCCGCCTGGTCCATCAGCCCGTCGAACTTGGGGCTGCTGTAGGTGGAGTCGTTGGACGAGGCGTTGGTCCGGTAGAGCTGGCTGAGGAAGTTCTCGATGGACGGGTAGTCCGCGATCCAGCTGGCCCGGAACAGGCCGGTCATCTTCCGGTCGTCGATCAGCGTCCTGGTCTCGCCGAAGGTCGGGATCGGCTGGTAGGTGCAGTCCAGGCCGAGCGTGTTCTTGATGCTGTTGCAGGCCGCGGTCATCCACTCCTTGTGGCCGCCGTCGGCGTTGGCGATCAACGTGATCGGGCCGTGGTAGCCGGACTTGTCCAGCGACTCCTTGGCCTTCGCCGGGTTGAACGTGCAGATCTCGCCGCACTGGCCCTTGGCGTAACCGGGGACGGCGGGGTTGACCCAGCCGTCGGCGGCGACCCGGGTGCCCTCGAAGATCTTGTTCACGATCTCGTCCCGGTTGATCGCCATCGAGATGGCCTTGCGCAGGTCCACGTTCTGGTAGGTCGGGTCGTACAGCGGGAACATCAGGGCCTGGTTGCCCATGTACGGCAGCGAGCCGTTGCGCTTGTCCAGGTCCTTCTTGTACTGGCCGCCCGCGATGCCGGTGGGCGGGATCTTGTCCAGGAAGTCCAGCGAACCGGAGACGACCGCGGTGTAGGCGGCCTCGTTGGTCTGGAACATCTTGAACGTGAGGTCCTTGAACTTCGGCTTGTCCTGGCCGGAGTAGCCGTCGAAACGGGTCAGCTTGATCTCGGTGCCCGGCTTGCGCGAGACGAAGCTGAACGGCCCGTTGCCGATCGGCTTGCTCTCGAATGCCTTCGGGTCGGCGAAGAAGGAGTCCGGCAGCGGGAAGAACGCGCTGTAGCCCAGCTTGATGGCGAACACCGAGAACGGGGAGCTCAGCGTGACCTGGAAGCTGTAGTCGTCGAGGACCTTGAGGCCGGACATCTCCTTGGCCACCGGCGTCGGCGCCTGCTGCGGGCCGTCCTTGCCGTCCGGGTCCGAGGTGTGCACGTCCTCGTAGCCCTGCACCTGCTCGAAGAAGCTGGCGGCGAGCTGCCCGTTGGGGCTGTATGCGGTGTAGTTCCAGGCATCCACGAAGTTCTTGGCCTTGACCTCGGTGCCGTCGTGGAACTTCCAGCCGTGCTTGAGGGTGATCGTGTAGACCTTGGAGTCGGTGGTCTCGATCTTGTCCGCGACCGCGTTGGTTGACTCGGCGGTGAGCGGGTCGTACCTGGTCAGGCCGGTGAACAGGGCGCGGACGACCTTGCCGCCACCGGTTTCCACGGTGTTGCCGGGCACCAGCGGGTGCTGCGGCTCGGTGTCGAAGGCGGACAACGCGCCGTTCGGGTCGACGCTCCCGGAGCCGGCGTCGCCACCGCTGTCCCCGCTCGCGCCGCACCCGGCGATCGTGAGCGCGAGTGCCACCGGCAGCACGGACACCGCTATCCAGCGCGGTCTGCGCATGGGTCTCCCTCCCGAGACTAGTTCGACGTGGTCGGCCGGTTCTGCCGACCGCCGCGCCGATCCCGGAGCGGAAGCCCGCTCCGAAAGTGAGAGGAAGTTAACCGGTGGCATGAGGCGCCGAGCATTCGCGGACGTCACAAAGCAGTCACAATCATCCCAGATTCATCCATTCGGGGGATGGTTAAAACTGGGAATGACCGGTAATCGAACACCAATTCTGTGACGGTCGAGTGACGAGTCCTGGTTGTGACAACAACGTTTTATCCAGTTTATGTCACGGACGGTCGGCGTTTTCCACGATGGACAAGGCGATTCCGTCGAGAATGTCGTGTTCACTCACCGACAACCGCTCGATCGGCGCGGTGCCGATGATGTGCCGGGCCAGCGCGCGCACCACCAGCGCCCCGCCTGCGATCACGTCGACCCGGCCCGGGTGCATGGCCGGGATCGCGGCCCGCTCGTCGTGCGTGGCGGCCAGCAGCCGCCCGGTGATCCCCTCGATGTCCGCGCCGGACAGCGCGCTCAGGTGGATCCGGTCGGGGTCGTAGGCGGGCAGGTCCTGCGCGATGGCGGACAGCGTGGTCACCGTGCCCGCCACGCCCACCCAGGTGCGCGCCTCGGCCACCGGGACCGCGGCGAAGGCCTCCGCCAGCACCTCCACGGCCACCGCGTCGGCTGCGGCGATCTCGTCGGCCGTGGGCGGGTCGGAGCGCAGGCACCGCTCGGTGAGCCGCACACAGCCGATGTCGACCGACTTGGCGGCCCGCACGACGGCGCGGGTGCCGTCCCAGTCGCCCAGCACCAGCTCCGTCGAGCCGCCGCCGACGTCCGCGACCAGGAACGGGCCGTCCTCGGGTGCCAGCTCTCCCACCGCGCCCACGAACGACAGCCGGGCCTCCTCCGCGCCGCTGATCACCTCGGCCTCGACACCGAGCACCGCATGGGTCATGGCGAAGAACTCGTCCCGGTTGGCCGCGTCCCGGGTGGCGGAGGTGGCCACCATGCGGACCTGCTCGACTCCCTTGCGGCGCAGCACACCCACGTAGTCGGCGAGCGCGTCCGCGGTGCGCTGCAAGGCCTCCGGGGCCAATCGGCCGGTCGCGTCAACGCCCTGGCCCAACCGGACCACGCGCATCTCCCGGTGCAGGTCACGCAGCGAGAACGACCCGTCGTGCCGCTCGGTGACCTCCGCGACCAACAGCCGCAGCGAATTCGTACCGCAATCGATGGCGGCGACCCTGTTCATGCCCAGCAGCCTAGGGATGGGGTGTGTCACGCGCTCGGTCCGGTATGGACGTCGGAAGCCGCCCACACCGTGGCGTGGGCGGCTTCCAGTCGATCGCTTGTCCGGTATCAGGTGGTCGGCAGTGCCGATCCGACCGCACCGGTCGTGGTGGCGCCAGCCGCCGGGGTCGTCGTCGGGGTGACGCACGGCTCCGGCGTGGTCGGGGCGCCCGCGGGGGTCGTGGTGGTGGTCGGGGTCGTGGTGGGCACGACCTCGGTGCACGACGGCGTGGTGGTGACCGGCGGGGTGGTCGTCGACGGCTCGGTGGTCGTCGTCGGCTGTGTCGTCTGCGTGGTCTGCGTGACCGTGCTGCTCGGCGCGGTGGTGCTCGACCCACCCGGCTGCGTCGTCGTCGACGGCGGCACGCTCGGGTTCTGCGACGGGCTCACCCCGTCCACCGGCGGCGGGACCGGCGACGGGCCCGGCGTGATGGTGGCGGTGGGCAGCACGGGCGCGGGCAGCGCCAACTGCTGCACCGGCCCGGCGTGCGAGTCGGCGACCGGCGTGACGCCCTTGCCGTAGGCGTCGGCCCAGACCAGGACCGTGCGCACGTAGCTGTCCGAGTGGTTGTAGCGGAACACCGCCGCCGCCCGCTGCTGCGGGTTCGACACGTCCAGACCACCCGAGCACAGGTACTTCGCCGCGCCGAGCGCCGCGTCGAACACGTTGTTCGGGTCGGTCTGGCCGTCGCCGTTACCGTCCGAGGCGTAGCCGCGCCAGGTGGACGGGATGAACTGCATCGGGCCGACCGCGCGGTCCCAGCGGGCGTCGCCGTCGTAGCGGCCGCCGTCGGTGTCGGCGATCGCGGCGTACCCGCCGCCGTTGAGCACCGGGCCCAGGATCGGCGCGACCGTGCGCCCGGTGGCGTCGACCCGGCCGCCGCGCGCGTGGTTGGACTCGATGCGCCCGATGCTGGCCAGCAGCGGCCAGTCCAGGTGGCAGTTCGGCGTGGTGGTGGCCATCGTCTGCGCGGCGCGCATGTAGGCCTGCAGCATGGTCCCGGGGATGTTGTTCGTCCCGGTCGGGACCGGGATCGGGGGACCGGCGGTGTAGGCCAGCAGATCCGGGTTGCCCGCCAGGTCGAGCACCTCCTGGCCGAGCTTGTCGTCGGCGGGCGCCGAACCGTCGACACCGACCTCGGCCGGGTCGGTCATGCCGTTCAGGCCGCCACCCGCCTGCGCGGCGAGCGCCGAGGCGGTCTGCATGTCGTAGAGCGCCACCGGGGCGCCCGCGCCGACGGCGGGGACCAATAACAGCGCGCCCGCGGCCGCGACCGCCCCGCGCCTGCGCTTGGTCTGCTGCCGGTGCTTCCCGACCTTCCTACCTCCGGTTCTGCGCGCACTCACCCTGAACCCCGCCCCTCGACCATCGTGTGTCCGCCGGCTCGCGCCGACCCGTACTCGCGTCCCGGCCATCTACCCTGCCGCATCTCGGGCGCCGAGTCATCGTCAACGCGGAGATGGGGCCAGATGTCTTCACGTTCCGCCCTTTCGTCCGTCCGTTGTTAACTCTGTCGTCAAACCAACAGTCAAACCAACCGTCAAACCGAGCGCCCCGGCCGGGGGGCAGCGGTCCCCGGCGGCGCACCGCCGGGCCACGCCTGGGACGTAACGCTAGATCGCCCCGGTTGCCCCTGCCACGGGTATTACTCTCCGGTAATGACCGCGACGCGCCCGCTGGACCACACCCACGAGGTGGCCAACCAGGCACCACCCGTGCATCGCCTCGACCCGCTCGCGTGTGACCCGACGCTGGTCAGCGCGGTTCGGGCGTTCGGATCCGGGGCGGTACTGTCCTCGTTGGAGCCTGTCGCGAAAGAGGCGTGGGCGGTGGAAAGCCGGCAACAGGGAAGGCTCGCCAACGACCATCCACCGACCCTCCGTACGCACGACCGGTACGGCAACCGGATCGACGAGGTCGAGTTCCACCCGTCCTGGCACTGGCTCATGGACCGCGCCGTCGCCCATGGCCTGCACGCGGCACCATGGGCCCCGGACGCGGGCCCGCACGCGCATCTACGCCGGGCGGCGGCATTCACACTGTGGTCCCAGATGGAGGCAGGCCACGGCTGCCCGATCTCGATGACGTACGCGGCTGTCCCGGCCCTGCGGCACGCGCCGGAACTGGCGGAACAGTTCGAACCCGGCCTGCGGTCGACCGTCTACGACCCGGGACTTCGGTCCCCTTCGGACAAAGCCGGGCTGCTGGCGGGTATGTCGATGACTGAGAAACAGGGTGGATCCGACGTCCGGACAAACACGACAACCGCGACTCCCGTGGGAGACGGGACGTATTCGCTGGTGGGGCACAAGTGGTTCACGTCGGCACCGATGAACGACCTGTTCCTGACCCTCGCCCAGGCGCCTGGCGGGCTCACATGTTTCCTGCTGCCGCGGGTGTTGCCCGACGGGACGCGCAACGCGGTGCGGTTGCAGCGGTTGAAGGACAAGTTGGGGAACAAGTCCAACGCCTCCGCAGAACTGGAGTACATGGGGGCGATCGCGTGGCGGGTCGGAGAGGAGGGGCGAGGGGTTCGCACGATCATCGAGATGGTGACGTTGACGCGGCTGGATTGTGTACTGGGATCGACGTCGAACATCCGGGCGGCGTTGACGTATGCAGCCCATCACGCGGCACATCGATCGGCTTTCGGCTCCATGCTGCGCGATCAGCCCGCGATGACGGCGGTCCTGGCCGACCTGGCGCTGGAGTCTGACGCGGCGACCGTGCTTGCCATGCGCCTGGCGTCCGAAGTGGACTCAGGCGGCGAGCTGCTGCGGATCGCGTTGCCCGCGGCGAAGTTCTATGTGTGCAAACGGGCGCCGGGAGTGGTGGCCGAGGCGCTGGAGTGCCTGGGCGGCAATGGGTATGTGGAGGAGTCGGAGCTGCCCCGGCTGTACCGGGAGGCGCCATTGATGTCGATCTGGGAGGGATCGGGGAATGTGACCGCGCTTGACGTGGTGCGCGCGGTTGATCGGTCTCCGTCCAGTGTGGATGCGTTGATGGCCGAGCTGGCTTTGACCGATGGCCTGGATTCACGGCTTGATGGGGCTGTGGCGGGATTGCGCGCTCTGGTTGCCGGGGCTAGGGCGGAGGGGGCTCGGTTGTTGGCCGAGCAGGTTACGTTGTGCTTGCAGGGGAGTTTGTTGGTTCGGTATGCGCCTGAGGTGGCGGAAGGATTCCTCGCCAGCCGGTTCGCGGGGACTGGCCGGGTGATGGGGGTGTTACCTCGGGGGGTGGATATTCGGGGATTGGTCGACCGAATCACGCCGAACTGATACCAAGCCGCAAATTGCAGTCGACTGTCGATACCTCTCGGCGCGAGAATCCGAGCTGCTACCCTGAGCAAGGGGTCGATCACCGGACGTCGAGGGGTGTCGGATGGAGCAACTCTGGCGGAGCTTCGGCAAGGTCATCCCGTTGACCTGGGCGATCCTGCCGATCCTGCTGATAGTCGGCTTGGTATTGACACTGCACAGGAAGCGCCGTATGCCCGCTCGTGCGGCGCTCATGAAGTCAGTGCTCGATATGCTCTCGCTCTTGTCTATCCTGCCGGTTCTTTATCTCGTCGCGTTTCCTGTTTTCGGTCCGACGGAAAACCATTCAGTCAGCCTCGTGCCAGGAGCGGAGATCTCGAAGGTCTTCGCGGAAGAGTCGAACCTCTGGCAAGCACTGGGAAACCTGGCCCTCCTGGCCCCGATTGGCGCGCTGGTGCCCATACGCTACCCCGCCGCCCGCACGTGGATCCGTTCCGGATTGATCCTGCTGGCAGCTTCCTGCGCCATCGAAGCTCTGCAATGGCTCCTCCCGCTCGGCAGGATCACAGCCGTCGATGACGTGATCCTGAACGTTACCGGCGGAATGCTCGGCGCGGCGCTCACCCGCTTCTGGTGGGGCCGAAGGCCAACCAGCCGCGAACGAACTGCGACACTCGTGAGGCACCCGACGTCAGTTGGTGCTGGGGGCCGCGCAGTCGCCGGTGGGCCAGGAGGTACCGAGTAGGGCCAGAGCCTCGTCACCGAACGGGTTCACGCCTGGGCCCGCGGCCAGCGAGTGGGCGATGTGGACGTGCAGGCATTTGACTCGGCCGGGCATGCCGCCCGCGGTCACCTGGGTGCCCAAGGGTTCGATGGCGTCGCGCTCGGCCAGGTAGGTCTCGTGGGCGCGGAGGTAGTGGGCCGCCAGGTCCGCGTCGGTGGACAACCGGTCCGTCATGTCCTTCATGACGCCGGTCGTCTCCAAGGTGCTCACCGCGGCCGCGAGTCGGGAGCACGTCAAGTAGTACAGCGTGGGGAACGGTGTGCCGTCCTCCAGCCGCGGGCTGGTCTGGATCACCGCCGGGTGGCCGCTCGGGCAGCGGGCGGCGATGGCGCGGATGGCGCGGGGCGGGCGGCCCAGCTGGACGGCGACGGTGTCGCGGTCGAGTTCGGTGACGGGTTCGAGGTTCACCGGCGCTCCCCCGTGACCGAGTCCCACAGCGACTGGTACCAGGCCTGTTGCGGGATCGGCTGGGTCGTTGCCTGGTCGCCCGCGCCCTGGTTGGCGGTGGGCGGCAGTTCGACCATGTAGGGGGTTTCTCCGGGCATCACGTAGCGCAGTCTCTCGCGGGCCTGGACGCGGATCTGTTCCGGGTCGGCCAGTTGTTCCTTGCGCCTGGTCAGGTCGTCGACCTGCTTGTGCAGTTCGGCCTGGCGGTGTTCCATCGCCTCAAGATCGGTGCGCTGGGACAGGTAGTTGCGCAACGGCACCGCCACGCTCAACGCCAGGGCGCAGACGACCGTGGCGACGACGGCCGCGCGGCGGGTGGTGGCCAGGCCGAGGACGCCGCCGCGTTTGCGGGACTTCTTCTGCTGGCCCGGTCGGGACTCCGACCGGGCCTGCGCGGTGGTCGGGCGCGTGCGCCGGGTTCGCTCCGGGCGGCGGGCCACGGTGGCGCGCTTGGCGGCTCGTCCGCCGCGTTCGGTGCCGCGCCCGACCATCGGCTCAGGACTCCGCGGTGAAGCGCGGGAAGGCGAGGTCGCCCGCGTAACGCGCGGCGTCGCCTAGGGTCTCCTCGATGCGCAGCAGCTGGTTGTACTTCGCGGTGCGCTCGCCGCGGGCCGGGGCGCCGGTCTTGATCTGGCCGACGCCGGTGGCCACGGCCAGGTCGGCGATGGTGGTGTCCTCGGTCTCGCCGGAGCGGTGGCTCATCATGCTGCGGTAGCCGTAGGAGGTGGCCAGGGTGACCGCGTCCAGGGTCTCGGACAGCGTGCCGATCTGGTTGACCTTCACCAGCAGCGCGTTCGCCGCGCGGCGGGCGATGCCCTCCTCCAGGCGGTCCGGGTTGGTGACGAACAGGTCGTCGCCGACCAGCTGTACGCGCTCGCCGAGCTCCGCGGTGAGCCGCACCCAGCCGTCCCAGTCGTCCTCGGCCAGCGGGTCCTCGATGGAGACCAGCGGGTACGCGTCGACCAGCTCGGTGTAGTACGCGGCCAGCTGCTCGGCGCTCTTCTTGGCGCCCTCGAAGCTGTAGGCGCCGTCGGAGTAGAACTCGGTGGCCGCCACGTCCAGGGCCAGCGCGATGTCGCGGCCCGCGGTGTAGCCCGCCTTCTCGATGGCCTGCAGGATCAGGTCAAGCGCCTCGCGGTTGTTGCCAAGGCTCGGCGCGAACCCGCCCTCGTCGCCGAGGCCGGTGGCCAGGCCCTTTGACTTCAGCACCGACTTGAGCGAGTGGTAGACCTCGGTGCCCCAGCGCAGCGCCTCGCGGAAGCTCTCCGCGCCGATCGGCGCGATCATGAACTCCTGGATGTCCACCTCGGTGTCGGCGTGCGCGCCGCCGTTGAGGATGTTCAGCATCGGCACCGGCAGCACGTGCGCGTTCGGGCCGCCCAGGTAGCGGAACAGCTCCAGGCCGGAGGACTCGGCGGCCGCCTTCGCCACCGCCAGCGACACGCCCAGGATGGCGTTCGCGCCCAGCCGGGACTTGTCCGGCGTGCCGTCCAGGTCGACCAGCTTCTGGTCCACGATCCGCTGGTCCACCGCGTCGACACCGGACAGCTCGGGCCCGATCTCGTCGAGCACCGCGGTCACGGCCTTTTCCACGCCCTTGCCGAAGTAGCGGTTGGCGTCACCGTCGCGCAGCTCCACGGCCTCGTGCTCGCCGGTCGAGGCGCCGGAGGGCACCGCGGCGCGGGCCAGTGTCCCGTCGTCCAGCATGACCTCCACCTCGACGGTGGGGTTGCCCCGCGAGTCCAGAATCTCTCGGGCACCGACCTGCTCGATGACTGCCACGTAGTTGCTCCTCACACCGCGTACGTACCACTCCAGGGTGAGCCTAGCGGTGCCGGTGCGCGTCCGGCCGCGCCCACGAGGGGGGATCGCTCACAATGCGGGGTCGAGGAACAGCGTTTTCCCGCGTAGTGTTGATCTGACTATGACGGAGGAGCCCGCCAACACCTTCGACGCGTTCCGCCACGCCGAGTCACTGGTGGCCCAACGCAGGCCGCTGGACGCCCTCGCGGCCCTCGGCCCCGTGCTCGACGCCGCCCCCGACGCCCCCAGCGTGCACCTGCTGGCAGGCCGCGCGTACCTCGGATCCGCCCAGCTCCGCCGCGCCGAACAGGCGTTCCTGCGGGTGCTGGAGCTGGACCCCACGGACCACTACGCCCGCTTCGCGCTCGGCAAGACCCTGCAACGGCAGAGTCGGCTCCCGGAAGCCCAGACCCAGCTGCGGATGGCCGTCGCGATGAACCCGCTGCCCGAGTACCAGGAAGCATTGGGCGAGGTCAACGCCCGAATGGCGGTCGAACGCGACCGGTAGTCGGCGGATACCGGTCATCACCGTGAGTACCCGGCCGGTCTCGGCGAAGATATCCCCGACCACCAGCCGACCCGGGCGACTTGGAGAATCCGGAGGATGAGCATCCAGGAGCAAGCCAACCAGCTCGCGGGCCTCGCCGACCGCGTGCCGACCGCCAACATCCAGCAGCTGAACAACGACCTGTCCGACCTCGCGAACCAGGTCTCCAGCATCCTCGGCGAGACCACCAGCGCGAACTCCGTCCGCTCCATCCTCGGCCAGGCCCAGAGCGTCGTGAACGACCTGGGCGGCCTGCTCGAACAAGCCCGCACCGAGATCACCAACGCGGCCCACCACCACCTCAACGGTTGATCCCGCAGTCCGCCGACCGGCTACGCGCCTTGGCCGTCCCGATCGCCGTGGCGAGATCCCTCACGGGGGAGATCGAGACGTGCGGTCAGGCAGTCGCGGAGCTGGTCGGCGAGCACGCGGTGGTGGGCACGTTCCGGGCGGCACTGGCTTGCGCGGAGCTGCTGGAGCGGGTGCTGGAGCAGTTGCGGACGGCACTCGACCAGGCCGCGGACCATCACGGCGCGGCGAGAACGGCAGCGTCTGCTGCCTCGGCGAATACCAGGGCCGCTCTACCGAAGCCACCTGCCCCAGGGAAAACACATGGTCGGTGGATCGATGGCCAGGGGCATACGGTCATCCTCACCAGCGGGCGAGGCAGCCAGTACTTCGATTCGGCGATCGCACGAGCCCGAGAGATCGGGCTCCCTCAGGGAAACACGACCGCCGAACCGGCCATCGTCCGGCATGTGGAAATACAGTTCGCCTGCCGGATGGCGGCAGAAGGGCTACGAGACGAAACCATCGAAATCAACCGGCGAGTGTGCGGGACCAGGTCGCGGGACCGGGATTGGCCGGAGACCTGCGATAAGCAGCTCCCCTATTTCCTACCGGAAGGTGCCAGGTTGACCGTGAAAGACGGCTCGTCCCCGCAGGGACGCGTCTATACAGGACGGAAACCAGAATGACTATCGAGGTCGGGTGGGATGTCGATCGAGCGGACGGCTTCTGCGAGGAAGTGGTCATGACGCTCACCACCCCCGACGACGTGGCGGAGTTCGTGCGACGGCTAGCTGAGCCCGGCGCACTCCACACACGTGTCGTTCACCGGGGACGGCCGTGGTTCGAAGAGCGAGAAGGCTACTTCGATCATGCCGTCTACGCGGCGATCCATGGTGACTATGCGTACCTGAGCTATCAGGACTACGTGATCGGCAAGCACTATTCTGTCGGCAGCCCCGATTCTCCCGGCGCCGAGTACGACGACGACGACTTTCCGCCCGGCTCCGGGATCACCACCGACCAACTCACCGACGCCATCACGGAGTTCCTGGTGACCAGCGAGCGGCCCGGGTGCCTCGCCTGGAAGCCGGCGGCTTTCGCTTGAGAGCGGGTATCCAGGCTGGGTGGGGCATCGAGAATGCGGATGGCGCGTTCTGCGGTGCAGGCATGCGACTCGTGTCTGCGGAGGACGTGGCCGCTCTTGTGCGACAACTGATCGAGCCGGGCACGACGGCCGCCTGGCTCGATCATCGAGATCGGCCGATGTGGGACGAGGCGAACGGGATCACCGACCACGACATGTTCGTCGCCGTCCACGGCGGCTACGGGTACATCAGCTTCCAGGACTCGACGATCGGCAAGTGCTACTCGGTCGGCGCTTCGGAATCACCAGGGGTCGAGTACGACGATGACGAATTTCCGCCCGGCTCCGGCATCACCACCGACCAGCTCACCGACGCCATCACCGAGTTCCTGGAGACCCGCGCCATCCCCACCTGCATCACCTGGCGCTAAGCCAGTTCCGCCGCCTTCCGCGCATACGCGGCCGCCCCGCTATACACATCCCGTCCATACTTTGTGGACTCGTTGTACGTCATGACCGCCTTCCACCACCCCTCCCCCGTGGACAGATCCCCCCCGCTCTCGCACAGATACCGCCCGGCCGTCAAAGCCGAGTCGTCCACGTTCTGCGGGTCCGGCGCCGCTCCGTCTCCCGACGCGCGCAGGGACCATTCCTGCCAGGTGGATGGCAGAAACTGCATCGACCCCACCGCGCGGTCCCACTGGGCGTCGCCGTCGAGCCGACCCTGGTCCGTGTCCGGGATGGCCCGTACCCCGGGCGACCCGTCCAGCGGTACCCCGATGATCGGTTTGGACAGTGTCCCGTCCTCGCCCACCCGGGTCCCCCCGTACTTCCCGTGGTGGGACTCCACCCGTCCCACCCCCGCCAGGGTGATCCAGGTCAGCTTGCAGTCGGGCAGCCGTCCGCGCATCTGTGTCTCCGCGCGGGCGTAGGCGATCAGCGTCCGGGCCGGGATGTCCGTCGCGCGGGATACCTTCGATGCCCAGTCGTCCAGTTCCGGGCCGGATGGGACCGGCGGTACCGGGGGCACCGCCGTTCCCGGGCGGACGTCCAGGCTGGTCACCGTGAAGGGTGGGGGTGGTTTCGGGTCGTTGCCCGCGTCGTCCAGGAGCACCACCGTGACCGCGCCCAGGGTCACGAGCGCGGTCACCACCAGGAGCCGGGCCACGAGCTTCCACCGGCGCCGCCGCGGGGGTTCCCGGAGCGGCTGTAAGGGGATCGCGAGCGTGGTCGGCGGGGGCGTTGGGGATGCGGCCACGAAATCCAGGCTACGTGCTCCACCGCCGACCGCCGCCATTCCCTGGTCGGCTCGGCCTTTCGGGCCAGGCTGACCAGGTGTTACGGCTTCTCGGCGCGCAGTGCGTAGATCAACGGGATGCGCGGGGCCGCGGCCGGGAGGCTGAACCAGCCGCCGGTGGTGGTCATGGTGGACCAGCGGGGCCATGGGAGTTGCTCGGTCTCGCGCAGGTGCACGATCCGCAGTCCGGCGCCGACCAGGGCGTTCACCACCTCGCCCACCCCGTGCGGCCACTCGTAGGACTCCCGCGCGGTCGGCAGTTCCGGGCCGTCCGTGTACGTGCGGGTCCCGTCCCGTTCCACCGCGCGACCGCCCAGGTAGTCGTGTCGCAGCAGCAGGTCCTCGCTGCCGTCCGGTGGCGGGACCGGGCTCAGCGAGTTCAGCAGCGGGTGGAACTCCACGATGTACACCTGGCCGCCGGGTCGCAGCAGCGTGGCGACCTGCGCGGCCCACACGGGCAGGTCGGGCAGGTAGCAGATGGCTCCCTTGCCGGTGTAGACGATGTCGAACGCCTCGTGGCCCAGGGCCGCGGCCGCGTCGTGGACATCCGACTTCACATATCGGATGTCCACGCCCTGCGCGGCGGCCAGGTCGGTGGCGGCGCGGACGGACTCGGTGGAGATGTCCAAGCCGACGACGCGGGCGCCGCGCCGGGCGAGCGCGACGGTCTCCGCGCCGATGTGGCACTGCAGGTGGGCCACGTCCTTGCCGGTCAGGTCGCCGAGGTCGGTCCACTCGAAATCGGCGAACCACACCTCCGGATCGCGGTTGGCGACGTCGTAGAACGCCGAGGCGAGGTGGATCGGGGTACGCGCGTCCCAGTTCGCCTCGTTGGCCGCGATCCGGCGGGTGGTCTCGGGGTCGAATGCCATGATCGTCATCCTGCCCTGTGCCGGGGTGCCACCGGAAAAACAGCTAGCTGAGCGGCGGAAACTCCGGTGGGGTCGCGGCTGGCCGGGCGGACAGCCGTTCCAGGGCGATCTCGATGGCCTTGTCCAGCTGCGGGTCGCGTCCGGCCGCGTAGTCCTGCGGCGTGGTCACGACCTCCACGTCCGGGTCGACGCCGTGGTTCTCGATGCCCCAGCCGGGGCCCTCCATCCAGGACGCGTACCGGGGCTGGGTGACCAGCGTGCCGTCCACCAGGTGGTAGCGCATGTCCATCCCGATGACCCCGCCCCAGGTGCGGGTACCCACCACCGGACCGATCTTCAGCGCCTTGATCGCGGCGTTGACGATGTCGCCGTCCGAGCCCGAGAACTCATTGGCCACCGCCACCACCGGGCCGCGCGGGGCGTCCAGCGGGTAGGTCTCCTCGTAGTAGCCGTCGCGGGCGCGACCCCAGCCCACGATCCGCCTGCTCAGCTTCTCCACGACCAGCTGGGACAGGTGGCCGCCGCGGTTCTCCCGCAGGTCGACCACGATGCCGTCGCGGCGCATCTCCAGCCGCAGGTCGCGGTGGAACTGGGCCCAGCCGTTGGCGATCATGTCCGGCACGTGCAGGTAGCCGACCCGGCCGTCGGTGGCCGCGTGCACGTGCGCGCGCCGGTCGTTGACCCACGCCTGGTAGCGCAGCGGCAGGTCGTCCAGCAACGGCACCACGACCACCCGCCGGGTCGCGCCGCCGCCCTTGGGCACGATCGTCAGCTCGACCGGGTTGCCCGCGGTGCCGACCAGCAGCGTGGCCGGGCCGCGCACCGGGTCGACCGGGATGCCGTCGACCGCGACCACCGCGTCGCCGTCGCGCACCCCGACGCCGGGCGCGCGCAGCGGCGAGCGGGCCTTGGGGTCGGAGCTCTCGCCGGGCACGATGTCGCGCACCCGCCACACCCCGTCGGCGTCCCGGACCAGGTCGGCGCCCAGCAGGCCCATCCGGCGCCGGTGGTCCGCGCCGCCGCCCGACGGCATCACGTACGCGTGCGAGGTTCCCAGCTCGCCCTGCACCTCCCAAAGCAGGTCGACCAGCTCGTCGTGCGAGCCGAGGGTGTCGACCAGCGGGCGGTAGCGGGCCAGCGCGGCGGCCCAGTCGACGCCGCCCATGTCCGCACGCCAGAAGTGGTCGCGCATGAGCCTGCCGGTCTCGTCGTAGGACTGCCGCCATTCCGCCGCCGGGTCGACGTGCACCCGCACCCGGCCAAGGTCGACGGAGATGTTGTCCTCCGAGCCCTCCTCCGAGTCGGCCTTGCGGTCGGCGGGCAGCACCCGCAGCGCGCGGCCGTCGCGGACCACGATGCGGCTGCCGTCGCCGCTGGGCCACACCTCGTCCAGGCCGTCCACCAGCGTGTCGACCTTGAGCTTGGCCAGGTCGTAGCGCTCCAGCACGGACCGGGGCGCGGCCGCGCCGGACTCGTCCAGGTCGTCGCCGAGCGAGCCGGTGAGCGGGTCACGCAGCCAGGCCACACCGCTCTTGACCGCCAGCAGCCGCGAGTAGCGGGCGGCGGGCACCGGGAAGGCGACCACGCGATCGGCGATGCCCTCCAGGTCGACCGAGGTACGGGGGGTCTTGTCGTCCTCGTCCTTGTCCTCGTCCTTGTCGTCCGAGTCCCCGAACGCGCGGCCCTCGCGCAGCGGGGCGAACGGGGACGGCGTGGTCGCGGCCAGCGGGACCAGGTAGGGCCTGCTGCCGTTGGCGAAGGACAGGTCGAACACGTGCACGTCGTAGATCGGGTCGAAGCTGCGCGAGGACAGGAACGCGATGTGCTTGCCGTCCAGGGTGAACGCCGGGTCGGAGTCGACGAACCGCAGCGGGGTCACGTCCACCACGGTGAGGCTGGTCGTGTTCACCATCCTGATGTGCCGCAACGGGTCCGGGCCCGGATGCGACCAGGCAAGCCAGGCCGAGTCCGGGGAGAAGGCCAGCCCGGTCGGGTCGCCCTCGCGCACCCGGACGATCTCGCGGACCTCGCCGTCGTCCGCGTCGACCAGCAGCAGCCTGCCGTCGTGGGTGACCACGGCGACCCGCCTGCCGTCCGGGGCGGCGGCCAGCTCCAGCACCCGGCCCAGCTCGCCGGTGGCCACCCGGCGCGGGCTCACGCCCGGCTCGCGGCCCTCCACCGGGCCGAACTCCAGGGCGTCCTCGCCGTCCGCGTCGGTGACCCACACCGCCTGCCCGGTGCTGCCCAGGACCTGCGGCAACCGGGCGCGGGCGCCGGGTTCCACGGCGAGTGCGCGTACCGGGCCGTCGCGGTGGGTCACCCAGTGCACGGTGCCGCGGACCTCGATGGCGCTGGCGCGGCCGGTGCGGTCCGGGCCGACGTGGCCGATGTTGCGACCGACGCCGATTGGGCGGACCTGGCGGGGGTTGCGGGAGCCGCCAAGCTTCACCTCGACCCGGCGCGGCTCGGCGTCCAGCGCGTCCAGCACCCACACCTCGCCCGCCCGGTGGTAGCTCACCCGGGTGCCGTCGGTGGTGGGGTTACGCGCGTAGAAGTCCGCGTGGTCGGTGTGTTTGCGCACGTCGCCGCCGTCGGCGGTGCAGGAGTAGAGGTTGCCGATGCCCTCGTGGTCGGACAGGAACACGATCCGGTCGCCGACCCACTGTGGGCGGACGATGTGTCCATCCACATCGGACAGCACGCGGTGGAACTCGCCGCCGCCGGTCGGGTCAAGCCAGATCTTGCCCGCGGTGCCGCCGCGGTAGCGCTTCCAGGAGGCGGGCTCCCGGGAGATCACCGTGCCGAGCAGCACGGCCCCGGCCGGGTTGGTCTCCAGCGAGGCCAGCGGGCCGTAGGGCAGCCGCTCCGCCGGGGCGCCGTCCAGCGGCACCGCGTGCGCCCAGGTCTGGCGCAGCGAGGAGCGCCCCCAGGTGCTGCGGGCGATCACCCGGCCGTCGGCGGTCCAGCCGATCACCGCGGTGTTGACGTCCCCCCAGTGGGTGAGCCGCTGGCTCGGGCCGCCCTCCACCGGGGCGACGTGCACCTCGGGCTCGACATCGCGGGTGCTGGTCCAGGCGATCCGGGTGCCGTCGGGGGAGAACCGGGGGTTGGTCACCGGGACCTGGTCGGCCGAGAGCCGCCAGGCCCGCCCACCGGCCGCGGGCGCCAGCCACACGTCGTCCTCGGCGACGAAGGTGATCAGGTCCGCGTGCAGGTGGGGGAATCTGAGGTAGGCGTCGGTCACCCTGTCAAGTTAGCCACTGACCCCGCGCCCCGCCCCCACTTTCACCGGCCTGGCCTGCGGGACCCGCCAACTGTCGTAATCCGGGTGCCGGGTTCGCCGCCGCCCGCACCACCGTCCGGCCGGGGTCGACCGTCCATTCGGGACGCTCCGGACCCGGATCCGCCCCGGTCGACGCTCGGAAACGACGACCGGTTCGGGTGAACATCGGACACAGAGGACGCCGGTCCGGTTAGCCGGACACCCTCGGACGACGCGGACACGAGAGCCGGCTAGCGGCTCGCCCCGTGACATCGGGCGGGCGGACCGCTGTCACGCGGACCAGTGCGCGCGCCAGTCGTCGTGGCCCATCCGGGCCGGGTCCAGGCCCGCCGCGCGCGCCGAGACCTCCGCCGCGCGCACCCGGGCGGCGAGGCTCCTGGCCACCAGGCGCAGCTCGTCCTCGGGGTCGCGGCCTGCCAGCCGGGCCTCGGCGGCCAGCGCGAACAGCCGCTCCCCCGGCTCGTCACCGGCGGGCAGCAGGTCGGCGGGCAGCCCGGCGCGCCGGGTCCGCTGGGCCAGCTTGGCCGCCAGCGCGACCGCGGGCTGCCCCATCGCCACACCGTCCACACAGGACTCGCGGCGCTTCTCCCGCTGCTTGAGCTCCTCCCAGCGGTGCTCCTGGGTGGCCGCGTCGCGCACCGCCGGGTCGCCGCCAGCGAACACGTGCGGGTGCCTGCCGACCAGCTTGGTCACCAGCGCCTCGGCCACCTCGTCCACGTCGAACGGGTCCTGCGGGTGCTCCTCGGCCACCCTGGCGTGGAAGAGCACCTGGAGCAGCACGTCGCCCAGCTCCTCGCGTAGTGCCGCCCGGTCGCCGTCCTCGATCGCGTCGAGCAGCTCGTAGGCCTCCTCGACCAGGTACTGGCGCAGCGAGTCGTGGGTCTGCTCGGCGTCCCACGGGCAGCCGCCCGGCGAGCGCAGTGTGTCCATCACCCGCATCGCCGACAGCAGACCGACGCCGGGCGCGCGGTACACCGGCACGCCCGCCTCGACCAGCTCGGCCACCTCGGCGAGGTCGTCGGCGACCACCACGACCGCGCTGCCCGCCAGCTCGTCGAGCGCGGAGCCGGGCAGCGGGCCGTCACCGAGTGCCGGGTCGGCCGTTCCCGCCACGTAGACCCGCTTGGCGGAGCGCAGCAGCGGCAGCGCGGCGGCGGGCACCGTCCCACCGCCGACGAGCACCACGGCGGTGCCGGGGTGCGGGGTCACGGAGCGGCGACGGGGTTCTTCATCGGCAGCACCGCACCCGAGGTCTCCGCCGCGCTCGGCGCGATGTCCATGGCGACCTCGTCCCACACGCCGTAGCGGGGGCTGATCTGCACGCCGACCTCGGCCACGCTGCTCTCCAGCAGGCGCGGGCCGAGGGTCTGCGCGAGCTGGGCGGTGGGCTGGGCCTGCGGGTCGTCGGACGGCTTGCCGTCCGGGTTGCGCTTGCGGATGATCGCGATGACCCAGTTGTCCTCTTCCGGGCTCGGCTTGAACACCGCGACCGAGTTCGCGGGCGCGCCGAACACGACCGTGCCCGCGATGTCCGAGGCCATCGCCGGGGTCAGCACCTGGTCGGTGGCCGCCTGCTGGCCTGCCGCCACGTCCGCCTCGATCAGCTTGGTGGCCTGCTTCGGGTCCGCGGCCAGCTGCTGGGCCTTGGCCATCGCCCGGTCCCTGGTGGAGCCTGCGGGCTTGCCCTGCTCGGGCGGGGAGACCACGGTGAAGTCGAAGGTCACCGTCAGCTTGGCGGCCTCGCGGTCGCCCATCTCGGCCATCAGCAGGTAGTCGCGGGCGATCATCTCCGGGTCCAACACCCGAGCGATCGCCTGGCTCACCACGGTGTTGGCCGGGACGCTGCCGTCGGTGGGGAACTGCCGGAACGCGGCGGGCATCTGCCTGGCGAACTCGGACACCTTGCCCGGGTCGACGGTGATGTGCTCCTTGGCCGCGTAGTGCTCGACCAGCTCGTGCTGCACGAGCTGCTTGAGCGCCTCCCGGGAGAACAGCCCCAGCTTGCGCTGGTCGGCCAGCGACCGGGCGGCGGGCTCGGCCTTGACGGCCCGCTCCACCAGGTCCTGGATCCGGTCAACGGTGATGGTCTTGCCGCCGACGATGGCGGCGGCGTTCACCTGGCTGGGCCCGGAGGCGCAGGCCCCGAGCAGCAGCCCGAGCGTGCCGAGCAGCGCGACGAACGGGCCCCGGCGACGGATGACGGTGGTCACAGTGCCAAGCCTCTCACAGCGCCGCGACCACGCTCGCGAGGACCCGTTCGGGTTACCGCCCGTGATCAGCGGCGGTCTGGCCGAGCACGTGCGCCAGCTGGTCGCGGAGCAGGGCGGTG
Organism: Actinokineospora enzanensis DSM 44649; assembly: GCF_000374445.1. Lineage (GTDB taxonomy): Bacteria > Actinomycetota > Actinomycetes > Mycobacteriales > Pseudonocardiaceae > Actinokineospora > Actinokineospora enzanensis. The sequence continues at coordinate 89,921 of NZ_KB894414.1, forward strand.
TCCGCGGGCGCCAGGCCCACCCACTGCCTGCCATCGGCGCGCACGGTCCGCATCAGCGCGTAGCGGCCGTCGTCGGCGACGTCGAACCAGAACAGCGACGGCCCGCGCTCGCCACGCGCGGCCACGCCCAGCTGCCCGGCGCGCAGCCTGCGCGCGGCCAGCAGCTCGGTGAGTACCGGGACCTGCTCGGCGTGTTCGGCCCGCCAGCTGCCGCCCGCCCGGCGTCCGGCCCGGTCCGCGGGCAGCTCGGCGACCACGGCCGCGGCCAGCGCCTCGATCCCGACGTCCCGGATCAGCACGTCGCCGCCCGCGTGCTCGCTCGGCCCCGGCTCCTGGGTGGCGATCACGGCCCGGCGGCCGACCCGCGCGGCCAGCACGCGGTGCGGCGAGTCGGACCCGTCCTCGGCCATCCACACGGAGTCGACCGAGACGTCCGGGGCGTGCAGCATGCGCAGGCTCGCCTCCAGCTCGGGGTCCAGCCGGTCGCCGCGACCGAGCACCCCGGAGGTGCGCAGCCGCGCCCGTACCCGGTCGGCCACCACGGCCTGCTCGCGCGCGGTCAGCCCGGCGCGGGCCACCTGCAGCGGGTACGGGAAGGTGTCGATGCCCAGCTGGTCCCAGACATGGCCGAACTCGTCCGGGCTCAGCGTCCAGCCGAGCTGGGTCGTGAGCGTCACTGCTGCTCCCCGATCACGGGCGGCGCGGCCGTTCCACCGGCGCCGAAGATCTCGTTCCTGTCCACCTCGATCAGGTACCGGTTGCGGTGGTCGAGTTCCTCGTCCGCGCGCCCGGCCCCGGCCGCCCCGACCGGTCCCGGCGTCACCGCCGAACCGGGGCGGGACGCCTGAGCGGACACTGGACCCGGACCGACCGATCCGGTAGGGCCGAACTGCCCTGGTGGCCCGCTCGCGGAGCGTGGTCCCACGGTCGGCGGTACTCCCGGTGGTCCGAACGCCCCGCGCCGGTAGTCACCGAGGGGTCCACCCGTGGACTGGGCACCGCCCACGGGTGGACCGGGTACCGGCGGGGACACGCTTTCGCCCGGTGTGACAGTCGAAGCCGTACTGCCCGGTAGGACAGTGCTGGGTGTCGTCAGCTCCGCCCGGGCGGTGATGTTCGGCTCGGTCGGCGCGTAGGCCGCCGCACTCGGCAGGTAACAGGCAGGCGGCGCGTACTGCTGAGTGGTGGGCTGGGAGACGGGCTGCGCCTGGTACCCGGCCGAAGGGGTGTACGTGATGGGCCGGGCGTGCGTGGGCGCGCCGCCACCGGTGGCCGACTGGTAGGGCGTCCACTGTGGATCGACACGAGTGTCCACATGCGGATCCGAGCGACCGATCACGGGCGGCTCGGGGAAGGCAGGCACACCGGCGTCGATCGCCAGATAGGGCGCGGTGTAATGGGTGAGCATGACCTGTCGCGCCCGAGCCAGCGCGTTCTCGCGCTCGGTGAACTGCTGGCACAGGTCGAAAGTGCCCGCCGCACTTGCCCCGAGCGCGGCCGCCTGCGGCCCACCGACTCCCCTGGTCGCCGCGCCCCGGATCATCGCGTCCAGGTTCCGCCGCCACGAGAACTCGACCGGCTCGGGCAGCGCGGCCTTCGTCTGCTGCACGGCCTCGACGGCATCCTGCGTCCGCGCGGCCGTCCCCTCCATCGCGTCGGCCATCCGCATGGCCCAGTCCCGGAACGGCCGCGCCGCCCCCGCCGCGCTGTCCGCCGACTCCCCGACCCATGCCGTCCCGAGCAGATCGTCCAACCGCGCCCCGAACTCGGCGAACCCCCGCCCGATCTCCTCGGCCGCCCGCTGCCACATGTCCCGCGCCGCCACCAGCGGCTCAAGGTCGATACCGTCGACCATCCGCTTGAGATCGCGGTGCCGCCACACCCACCAGTTGTCCAGCTCGACGATCTCCGGCGGGTCGACCTCCGGGCTGTCAGACCACACCGGCGCCTCCCGGTCCGAACAGGAGCCGGTTCAGCTCCTCGGTGGACTCGACACACCGCCCCGCCTCGTTGAACCGGGTCGCCATGGCCACCAGGCCGTCCTGGACCTGCCGCATCCGACCGAGGAACCCGTGCTCGGCCTCGATCTTCCCGGCGAACTTGCCGGTCAGGCCCTGGCCGAGGCGGCAGTCCCCGCAGTCCGCCCTGGTCGAGACCTCGACGGCGGCCACCAGGGCGCGGACCCGCTCGATCTGGGCGATGCAGAGGCGGAAGGCCTCGCGCGCCGCATCAGGCTCAATGGCGAAATACCCCGCCACCAGGCGACCCCTCTCCGGACCCGACGCATGATCGCCTGGGGTGTCGCCGGGTGGTCGCGGGGTGTTACCGCAGGCCGGGTGGGGTCACACGGCTGCCGTCGCGCGTTCACCCGCGTACGGCAAGTGGCAGAGGGGAATCATCCGTGGCACGGGCTTCCGGCGAGAGCGTTCGCGTGCCCGAAAGGCCGTTCCCCCAGGGAAACTATTCGGCCTTCTTGCTTCGACGGCGCAGTTCTTCCACCCAGGCCGCCTGCACCGCGTCCACGGCGTCCGGGTGATATCCCTGGCCCGGATAGGCGGACAACCCCAGCTGCATCCCCTCGATCTGCTCGGCGGTCGGGCCTGCATTGTGTTCCACCGCCGCCCGGTCCAGAAGATGCGCCAACCTCTCCACGTCACTGGGGTGATACCCCCGCACACCGGTGGGCGCGGGCGGTAACGGCAGATACGGCACCTCGGAATGGGTGGGCTCCGGCGGGTCCATCTCCCGTGTCCGGTTCTCCAGCTCGGTGGCCACGTCGTCCAGGAACTCGTCGACCTGGTCCTCGTGGTAGCCCCGCTTCACCAACGGCGCCGCGTCGAACTCGGCCTCCCGCACCTCCTTCACCGTCATCCGCGACCGACCGTCCAACGCGGCCTCGATGCGGTCGATGAACTCGTCGACCTGGTCCTCGTGGTAGCCGCGCCGACCGAAGGGGGCCTTGTCGAAGGTGACGGAGCGGACGGTTTCCGCGGTCATGGGCATGGTCGGGTCCCGTCAGTTCGCGTGGAAGGAGTTCTGGGCGGCTTCGAGGCCCTGGGTCAGCAGGGCCTCGACAGCGTCGGCGCAGCGGTCGATCTCGAACGCCAGCTCCTTGCGTTCGAGGGTGCCGAAGTCGCGCAGGACGTAGTCGGCCGGGTCCATCCGGCCCGGCGGGCGGTCGATGCCGAAGCGGACGCGGTAGTAGTCCTTGGTACCCAGCGACTTGGTGATCGAGCGGAGTCCGTTGTGGCCGTTGTCGCCGCCGCCGAGCTTGAGCCGGAGGGCGCCGAACGGGAGGTCCAGCTCGTCGTGAACCACGGCGAGGCGGTCCGGGCCCGCCTTGAAGAACTTCATGGCGCCCGCCACCGGGCCGCCCGAGAGGTTCATGAACGATCTGGGCTTGACCAGCACCACCCTGGCCCCCGACAGCCTGCCCTCCAGCACCTCGGCGCCCGCCTTGTGCGCCTTGAAGCGGCCGCCGACCCGGGCGGCCAGCTCGTCGGCGACCAGGAAGCCGATGTTGTGCCGGTTGCCCTCGTACTGGGGGCCGGGGTTGCCCAGGCCCACCACGATCATCGGTGCGTCGGTGTCGACCATGCTCCTGCTCCTGACAGGCCGGTGCCCCGGCCCCATGGCTGGGACCGGGGCACCGGAAAGCTAGCTCAGCCCGCGGTGGCCTCGGACTTCGGCTCCTCCACCACACCCGCACCGGCGGCGTCGATCTCGCCCTCCAGCTGCTCGGCGGTGGGCGCGGCGTTGACCGCCAGCACCAGCGCCTCGGGGTCGGTGACCAGGCTGGCGCCACGCGGCAGCTCGACCTGGGCGGCGGTGATCTGGGTGCCGATCCCGACGCCCGCGATGGACAGCTCGACCTGCTCCGGGATGTGCAGGGCCTCGACCTCGATCTGCAGCGTGGTCAGGTCCTGGGTGACCAGGCTGCCCGGGACCGCGTCGCCGGAGACCACGACCGGCACGTCCACGGTGACCTTCTCGCCGCGCTTGACCAGCAGCAGGTCGACGTGCTCGATGTAGTTCTTGAGCGGGTGGGTGGTCACGGTCTTGGTCAGCGCGAGCTCGGTGTCGCTGCCGATGTTGAGCGTGAGCACCGTGTTCTGGCCGTGCTCACGCACGACGCGGGCGAACTCCAGGCCGGGCAGGGCCAGGTGCTTGGGGTCGGAACCGTGTCCGTAGAGCACGGCGGGGATCTTCCCGGCGCGGCGGGTGCGACGGGCGGCGCCCTTGCCGAACTCGGTTCGCTGTTCGGCGGCCAGACGTACCTCGGACACGGTGGTGCTCTCCTTGCGATCACAGTGCGGCGGGGGCGCGACTTCTTGATGTCGGGGCGGCAGCCTGCGGCAAGGGGCACGGGAGGGCGTGAGACGCTACGGCCCGAAAACCACCACGTCGATCACGCCAGGCGCGATGCCCGCCTCGCCGAGGCAACTTGAATAGTCTACGCACGGCCGCGGCGCGGGGCGAACCCGGGGGTCCGCCCGCGCCCCGACCGGGTGAGATCAGGCGTCGCCGTCGAACAGCGAGGTGACCGAGCCGTCCTCGAAGACCTGCTGGATGGCGCGGGCCAGCAGCGGGGCGATGGACAGCACGGTCATGCCGGGGAACCGCTTGTCGTCCGGGATCGGCAGGGTGTTGGTGAAGACCACCTCGCGCGCGCCGGAGCCGGACAGCCGCTCCCGCGCCGGGCCGGACAGCACGCCGTGCGTTGCCGCGATGACCACGTCCGCGGCGCCCTCGTCGAGCAGCTGGCGGACCGCCTTGGCGATGGTGCCGCCGGTGTCCACCATGTCGTCGATGACCACGCAGAGCTTGCCCTCGACGTCACCGACCACCCGGTTGGCGACGACCTCGTTCGGCCGCAGCGGGTCGCGGGTCTTGTGGATGAACGCGATCGGCGCGCCGCCGAGGTCGTCGGCCCACTTCTCGGCCAGCTTGGTGCGGCCCGCGTCCGGGGACACCACGACCATGTTCGACTGCGGGTAGTTGTCCTTGAGGTACCTGGCCAGCGTGCTCTGGGCGAACAGGTGGTCGACCGGGCCGTCGAAGAAGCCCTGGATCTGCGCGGTGTGCAGGTCCACGGTCATGATCCGGTCCGCGCCTGCCACCTTGAACAGGTCCGCGATCAGCCGCGCGGAGATCGGCTCCCGGCCCTTGTGCTTCTTGTCCTGCCGGGCGTACGGGTAGAACGGCATGATCACGGTGATGCGCTTGGCGCTGGCCCGCTTGAGCGCGTCGACCATGAGCAGCTGCTCCATGACCCACTGGTTGATCGGGGCGCACGCGCTCTGCATGACGAACGCGTCGCAGCCGCGCACCGACTCCTCGAACCGGACGAAGATCTCGCCGTTGGCGAAGTCGTAGGCCGACTGCGGGGTGATGCTGACATTGAGGTGCTTGGCCACCTCCTCGGCCAGCTCCGGGTGCGCCCGGCCGGAGAACAGCATCAGGTTCTTCTTGGGGGTCCCGACCTTGGTGCTCATGGGCTGTCCTCGTTGTCTGGATCACCGCTGGTCTCAGCGGCGCGCTTGGCGAGCTGGGCGGCCTCGGCGGCCGGGGTACCCGGGCGGCGGCGGACCACCCAGTTCTCGACGTTGCGCTGCGGACCGCCGGACACCGCGAGGGCGCCGGGCGGCACGTCGCGCCGGATGACCGTGCCCGCACCGCTGTAGGCGCCGTCCCCGACCGTGACCGGCGCCACATACATGTTGTCGGACCCCATGCGCACGTGGGAGCCGACGACTGTGTGGTGTTTGTTCACCCCGTCGTAGTTGACGAACACGCTAGCCGCCCCGATGTTGCTGTGCTCACCAATCGTGGCGTCACCCACATAGGACAGGTGCGGGACCTTGCTACCCGTCCCGATCTGCGCGTTCTTGGTCTCGACGAAGGTGCCGATCTTGCCGTGATCACCCAGTCGGGTGCCCGGCCGGACGAACGCGAACGGCCCAACGCTCGCCCCGGCGCCGATCTCGGCCGACGACCCGTGCGTGCGCACCACCTGCGCGCCCGCCCCCACGACCACGTCGGTGAGCGTGGTGTCCGGGCCGACCACCGCGCCGGTGCCCACCGAGGTGGCCCCGCGCAGCTGGGTGTTCGGCTCCAGCAGCACGTCCCGGTCGAGGGTGACGTCCGCCTCGATCCAGGTGGTGCCCGGGTCGATGACGGTGACCCCGGCGCGCATCCACGCCTCGACCGTGCGCCGGTTCAGCTCGGCGCCCAGCCTGGCCAGCTGCACCCGGTCGTTGACGCCCTCGACCAGCCACGGGTCGGCGCACACCAGCGCCCCCACCCGGCGGCCGTCGCCGCGGGCGATGCCCAGCACGTCGGTCAGGTACAGCTCGCCCTGGACGTTGTCGGTGGAGATGCGGGTGAGCCCGTCGCGCAGCACGGCCGCGTCGAAGGCGTACACCCCGGAGTTGATCTCGTCGATGGCGTGCTGGGCCTCGGTGGCGTCCTTGTGCTCGACGATGGCCTGCACGGTGCCGTCCGCGGCCCGCACGATCCGGCCGTAGCCGGTCGGGTCGGGGACCTGGGCGGTCAGCACGGTGACGGCGTTGCCCTGCTCGGCGTGCTCGTCGAGCAGGGCGGCCAGGGTGGCGGTGTCCAGCAGCGGCACGTCGCCGTAGGTGACCACGACGGTGCCGGTGACCGCGCCGAGCGGGGCCAGCCCGCAGGCGACCGCGTGCCCGGTGCCGTCCTGCGTCTCCTGCACCGCGGTGGTCACGTCCCGGCCGAGCACCCCGGCGACCCTGGCCAGGTGCGCGCCAACCGCGTCCCGGCCGTGGCCGAGGACCACGACCAGGTGTTCTGGCTTGAGCCCGGCGGCGGCCCGCACGGCGTGCTCCACCAGCGGCCTGCCCGCGACCGGGTGCAGCACCTTGGGAGTGGCCGACCGCATCCGGGTGCCTTCCCCGGCGGCCAGGATGACGGTGGTGACCGCGCCCGGGCGCGCTTGATCGGGGGAGGTTGTAGACATCGCGCTCCCTAGCGTCGGCGAAAGCTCGGAGTGGACGGCTCGCCCGCGGGACGGGGGTCGCTGGGTCGACGCCGCCGGGGCACGATCCTACGTGGTCTCCGGCAGCACCCACGCCGGGTCGTCCGGGCGGGTGGACCGGTTGCCGTTGGTACGTTCCCGGCCGCCGCGATCGCCCGGTTCCGCACCGGTCGTCCCGTCCTCGGGCTCGGCTCCCGCACCGCCGGTGACCGCGACGATGCCGTTGCCGCCCTTGCGCTTGGCCGCGTACATGGCCGCGTCCGCGCGGGCCAGCGCGCGCACCGCGGTCTCCTGCGGGCGCAGGCACACCACGCCGATGGACAGCGTGACGCCGTGCGAGAGGTCCGGCGGCAGCCCGGCCACCGCGGTGACCGCGCGGCGCAGCGCGGCCTCGGCGGCGGTCAGCGGGGCGCCGGGCAGCAGCACGATGAACTCGTCGCCGCCGTAGCGGGCCACCATGTCGCTGCCGCGCAACGCGTCCCGCAGCGTGCCCGCGACCACACGCAGCACGTCGTCGCCCTCGGCGTGCGACATGCGGTCGTTGACGCCCTTGAAGCCGTCCAGGTCGACCAGGGCGATGGCCAACGGGTGGTTGGTCGGCGAGGCGGCCAGGGTGGCCAGCCGCTCATCCAGCGCGCGCCGGTTGGGCAGGCCGGTGAGCGGGTCCTGCATGGCCTGCCTGGCGACCGTGCCGTGCATGGCGGAGAGGCGCTCGTGCTCGCGGCGGGTGTTCAGGGTGGCGATCCGGGACTCCCGCATGTCCCACAGCTGCGCCTCAAGCTCGGTGGCGTAGTGCTCCAGGGCGCTGGTGGTGCGTTCGGTACTCTCCGTGCCGGACAGCCGGGCGTACTCGCGGATCAGGCACAGCCGCAGCGTCTGCTCGGAGGTCTCGTGCTCGTCGTACATCCGGGCGCGCGCCCCGGCGAGCACCTCGACGGCGTCCTCCTCGCGGCCCTCGTGCTCCAGGCAGCGGGCCAGCGCGATGGCCACGATCACCAGCTCGCGCGGCGACTCGGCGAGCGCGCGCAGCCGGGTCAGGTGCACCGCGGACGGCTGGGCCAGCGCCAGCGCGGCGCCCACGACCGGGTTCTGGTCGGCGGCGGCCAGGTCGGAGTCGCGCGGGAACAGCGACTCGCGGAACGGCGGCTCCACCGCGACCGCGATGGCGGCCGCGGTGGCGAACCGCTCGGCGGCCCGCTCGTCCTCGCTGATCCGCTCCAGCCGCAGGCCCCAGCCGACCAGCAGCCGGGCCCGGTTGATCATGTGCACGGAGATCAGGTGCGGGCCCGCGCCCGCCCGGATGCTCTTGGCCGCCCGGTTCATCACCTGGTCGGCGATCTCGTAGACGCCCAGCTGGGTGAGCAGCGTGCCGATGTCCATCAGCGTGGTCGCCATGATCATGTCCCAGCTGCGGCGGCCGAACTGGGTGTCCGGGGTGATGTCCTCGTCCAGCATCGCCAGCGCGATGGCGGCCTCGGTCAGCGCCGGGTCCTCGGCGGAGGCGAGCAGCAGCCGGTGCCCGCGCAGCGCGTGCGCGTCGGCCTTCAGCACCACCAGACCGTGCCTGCGGGTGTGCGCGAGCAGCTCGTCCAGCAGCGGTTCGGCGGAGTCGACCAGCTCCGGGTTGAACACCCGCACGGCCACCGCGGAGCGCAGCAGCTGCGCGACCATCCTGGGCTCGCCGCGGTGCTGGGCCTCGGCCAGCAGCCGGTCGACCTCCTCGGCGTGCCTGGCCCGCTCCGGTCTGCCGCTGACCTGGATGACGGCGAGCAGCTCCCGCGCGCGGCCGACCAGCCAGGCGTCGGAGCGCTCCTCCAACGCGGGCAGCTCGCCCTCGTCCCGCCGCTCGTCGTCCACCTGCGCCGCGACACCCCCCTAGGTGCGTGTTCGGTCGTGCCACCGGGTTCGCCTCGGCCCTCGGCCACCGGGTCGTCGACGCGGGGACCGGCTGCCCGCCCGGCGCGGGCCCTGGTCCCGGCCTGCGTGCTGCCGACCGGTCCGGGCATTCGACGACCGTGCTCCGCCGCCAGGATTCGAACCTGAACCATTGGAACCAAAATCCAAGGTGCTGCCTTTACACCACGGCGGACCGCGAGCGAGGTTCGCTCACAGTGGGGAACATCGTGGCATGCGGGTGGCGGTACGGGCAGCACTACCCGCGCGATTGGCCCTGGCTCGCGTCCGTTCGGGTGTTAGCGGGGTCACAAGAATCGAGACGGCGTTACGCAACGAGGCGATATGGGTGCGGTCAGTTCCTTGTCCGGCCGACAACCGGCACTCCGGAGGTCTTGGCCAGCGTCGACTTCACCGCCACACTATGTCCGCTTCACGACCACGCCACACCGCCGTCCAGTGGCGAATATCCAGTGGGACAAGGGGCTCGGGGTACTGGCGCCACGCCCGACCGAGTCCTTACGCTGTCGTAGGTTACGGAGGCGTAGGTGAGCCTCGCCTTGGTCGCGCCGGTCGGAAAGTAGGGACATCCATGACGAGCACGCTCGACGCGAAAGCGGGAGTGGCCGAGAACGAGAAGAAGGGGCCCAAGCCCCTCATCGAGGGCAGGCGGAACCTCACCACCCGGATCGGGGTGTACGTCTTCATCCTGCTGCCCTTCGTCGCGCTGGTCGGCGCGGTGCCCTTCGCCTGGGGCTGGGGGTTGGGCTGGACCGACGTGATCCTGGCGGTGTCCTTCTTCTACCTCTCCGGCCTCGGCGTAACGGTCGGCTACCACCGACTGTTCACGCACGGCTCGTTCAAGCCGAAGCGCCCGCTGAAGATCGTGCTCGCGGTGATGGGCAGCATGGCTGCCGAGGGCCCGCCGGTCACCTGGGTCGCCGACCACCGCCGCCACCACGCCTTCTCCGACCGGGAGGGCGACCCGCACTCGCCGTGGCTGTTCGGCACCTCGCCGGTGGCGCTGGCCAAGGGCTTCTGGCACTCGCACATGGGCTGGATCTTCGACCACGACGTGACCAACAAGGAGCGCTTCGCCCCCGACCTGCTCGCCGACCGCGACATCATGCGCGTCAACCGGCTGTTCCCGCTGATCACCGCGGTCAGCCTGCTGATGCCCGCGGTGCTCGGCGGGCTCATCTCCTGGTCCTGGTGGGGCGCGTTCACCGCGTTCTTCTGGGCGGGCCTGGTGCGCGTGTCGTTCCTGCACCACGTCACCTGGTCCACCAACTCGGTCTGCCACATGATCGGCGAGCGCCCGTTCGCCAGCCGGGACAAGGCAGCCAACTTCTGGCCGCTGGCCATCCTCAGCTTCGGCGAGTCCTGGCACAACCTGCACCACGCCGACCCCACCTGCGCCAGGCACGGCGTGCAGCGCGGCCAGATCGACACCTCCGCCCGACTCATCTGGATCTTCGAGAAGTTCGGCTGGGTGAGCGACGTGCGCTGGCCGAGCGAGGCCCGGCTGGCCAAGCTCGCGGTCGCCAAGGACTGACCCCACCGCGCTTTCCACACGCGAAACCGCGCTCTACCGCGCAACGCCGGTTCGCGCCACTAGGCTGGATCGGTGGCGGCGAGAAGGATCGAGACATCCCCGACGACGCGCGTGCGAATGACCGGCAAGGAGCGCAGGCAGCAGCTGCTGGACGTGGCGCGCGCCCTGTTCGCCGAGAAGGGGTTCGACGGCGCCTCGGTCGAGGAGATCGCGCACCGGGCGCACGTCAGCAAACCCGTGGTGTACGAGCACTTCGGCGGCAAGGAGGGCATCTACGCGGTCGTGGTCGACCGGGAGATGCGCTCGCTGCTGGAGGGCATGAGCCGCGCGCTGTCCGAGGACGCGCACCCCAGGGTGCTGCTTGAGCGCGCCGCACTGTCGCTGTTGGACTATGTCGAGGGCAGCACGGACGGGTTCCGCATCCTGGTGCGGGACTCGCCGGTGGCCACCTCCACCGGCACCTTCTCCAGCCTGCTCAACGACATCGCCAGCCAGGTCGAACACATCCTGGGCGTGCAGTTCGGCAAGCGCGGCTACGAGCCGAGGCTGGCCGCGCTATACAGCCAGGCTCTGGTCGGCATGGTGGCCTTCACCGGCCAGTGGTGGCTGGAGGCGCGCAAGCCGGGCAAGGACAAGGTGGCCGCGCACCTGGTGAACCTGGCCTGGAATGGCCTGTCCAACTTGGACGGCAGCCCGGAGCTGTGCGAGCGGCCCGGGACGGTCGGGGGCCGGTAAGTCCACTGCGGACTTACCGGCCCGGTCCGGTTTACCTGGTGGTTTGCTCCTATCCGGTCGGTGGCGTCAGCTGCCGGTCGGGGCGATGCGCAGCAGTTTGTCGTTGGAGCCGGTGGACGTGGTCACGTACAGCGCCCCGTCTGGGCCGGTGCGCGCGGCGCGCAGCCTGCCGAACTTGCCGTTGACCTCGGCGGGAATGGCCTTCGAGACCACGTTGGCCTGCTCGTCCAGGGTGAGCACGATCAGCTTGGCGCCCTTGAGCGCGACGATGGCCAGCGCGCCGTCCCATTCACCCCACTGCTTGCCTGCGAGGAAGGTGTCCCCGCAGGTCGCCTCGGTGGGGGTGCCCGAGGACCACTTGGCAGGCACGGCGTCCGGGAACCGGGTCAGGTCGGTCATCGGCACGGTCTCGTCGTACTTGGTGCTGGTCCCGCCGCGCGAGGGGTCCCAACCGTAGTTGGCGCCCTTCACCAGCAGGTTGACCTCGTCATCCTTGTCCGGGCCCTGCTCGGCGGTGAGCACCTGCCCGTTGGACCGGACCGCGACGCCCTGGACGTTGCGGTGGCCGTAGTTGTAGACCGGCGAGCCCGGGAACGGGTTGTCCGGCAACGGTTTCCCGGTGTGCAGGTCGATCCGCAGCACCTTGCCGCCGAAGCTGTTCTTGTTCTGGGCCACGGTCGGGTTGGCGGTGTCCCCGGTGCCGACGAGCAGCGCACCGTCTGGACCGATGGTCGGGCGGCAGCCGGAGTGCCTGCCCTGCTGGGAGATGGGCAGCCCGGTGAGCAGGTCCTTGACCTTGGTCGCGCTCCGGTTGTCGGTGCCCAGCTTCCAGGTGACCAGCCGGATGTCGACCGGCTTGTTGTTCTGCTGGTAGGTCTGGCAAGCGGTGAACTCCCGGGTGGTGGCGAAGTCCGGGTGGATGACCAGTCCCATCAACCCGCCCTCGCCGAGCACCCGCACGGAGCTGGTGTCGGCCCGCAGCGTGGTCACCGTCGCGCCGGGCCGGGCGGACGACAGCAACGCGAACTTCCCGGTCCGCTGGGTCACCAGGACTTTGCCGTCGGGCAGGAAGCCGACGTCCCAGCCGTGGGTGAGCCCGGCGGCCACGGTCTGCACCGTCAACGCCGGGGCGGTCGCCCCGGCTGTCCCGCCGGGTGCCTGTGGCGAACCGTCCGCCGTGGCGTACCCGACCGAGAGGACCAACATCACCGATATCGCAGTGGAGGTGATTAGGCGCATGACCGCAGAGTGCCGCAAAACATCCATTGCCACTGGACGGCGACCGGAAACCGCCCATGGGAACATCGGGCGAACTGGGCTTACCCCGATCGTTTCCCAGTTACCGTTACCGGGTGGACCAGAACCTGATCTTGACGACGGACGGCCCGGTCGCCACGGTCACCATCGACCGCCCCGCGAAAAAGAACGCGCTCAGCTACGAAATGTGGCGCGCGCTCCCCGACCTGGTGCGCCAGGTCGCCGCTGATGACACACTCCGCGCGCTGATCATCCAGGGCACGGAATCGTTTTCCGCGGGCGCCGACATCACCGAGTTCGGCACCGTGCGCCGGGACGTCGCGGGCGCGCGCGACTACGCGGCGGCGATCGAGGCGGCTACCGGGGCACTGACCGCGCTGCCCAAGCCGACCATTGCCGCGGTCACCGGGTTCTGCATCGGCGGCGGCTGCGAACTGGCGCTCGCCTGCGATCTCCGGGTGGCCGCAGAGGACGCCCGGTTCGGAATCACCCCGGCCAAGCTGGGAATCGTGTTCGCGTTGCCGTCGACCCGGCTGCTGGTGAACGCGGTCGGCCCGGCGTGGGCCAAACAAATACTCTTCACCGCCGACATCCTGGACGCTCGAACGGCATTGCGAATCGGGCTGGTGAACGAGCTCCAGGCGGATCCGCGGGCGCGCGCGGTGGAGTTGGCCGGGGTGATGGCCGCGCGTTCGCGCACGACCATCAGCGGCGCCAAGGAGATCATCGGGCGGATCGTGGACGGGCGCCACGACGAGGACGACGCCGTGCACCTGCTGTACGCGGCTTCCGTGGGCGGCGCCGATTACGCGGAAGGCGTGTCCGCCTTCCTGGAGAAGCGCTCTCCGCAGTTCTGAGCCTGGTCAAGCCGCTAGTAGCGGGTCGCACCACTAGTTCAGTTCGGCGAGTTCCGCGGTCATGTTGGCGCGGGCGGCTGTCTCCCAACGCGAGCGGGCCTGCGGTGTCCGGTAGAGCTGCGGCAGCTCCAGCAGGCCACGCAGCACGGCGGCCCGGCCCGCGCGGAACTGGTCGTCGGGCACGTGCGCGTACTCGGCGCGGACCGCGTCCACGTACGCCCGGTACTCGGCGGAGGCCAGGATCGCCAGGTCGGCGTCGCACAGGACCTCGCCGTTGCGGTCGCCGGGCGCGGTGCGGTGGCCCGCGGTCAACCGCACCAACCGGGCCACTTCCCCGGTCGCCTCGGCCGACAGGCCCACCGCGGGCAGCTCGGTTTCGGCCAGCCGGGCGCTGGCCTCCTCGTCGTCGGCGCGGCCGAGGTAGACCGCGTCGTGATACCAGGCGGCGAGGCGGACCAGGTCCGGGTCGGCGGCGTGCGTCACCAGGTCGTCCACACCCGACAAAACCGTCGTCAAGTGGTCGACATCGTGATAGCGCCTGCCCGGCTCCGACCACCTGGCCAGCAGGCTCCGGCCCAGGTCGTCGGCGGTGAGGCCGAGCCTGCGGGTCAACGCGGTCCACTGTCCGAGCGGCATGGTCGGCACGCTATACGGCGAGACGGCTGTCGGTCCCAGGTCGTAGGCTGGTCGGTGCCGCCCTCTCCGCGGGAAGATCCTGACCAAGCCAGCCGACAAGGACGCTGCTCTCGTGTCTAAGCTGCACGGCCTGCTCGAAACACTGCTCGCCGACCCTGCCGCCGCCGCGGTCACCGGGGCCGTGGGGGCACCCACCCAGACACTGCACGGGCCGGTCGCGGCGCGCCCGCTGGTCGTGGCCGCGCTGGCGGCGAAGGCCCCGGTGCTGGCGATCACCGCCACCGGGCGGGAGGCGAGCGACCTGGTCTCGGTGCTCGGCGACCTGCTCGGCCGGGACGTCGTGGTCGACTTCCCCAGCTGGGAGACGCTGCCGCACGAGCGGCTGTCGCCACGCGCGGACACGGTCGGTGCCCGGCTGGCGGTGCTGCGCAGACTGGCTCACCCGGAGGAGCACCCGGCCGGGCCGGTGCGGGTGGTGGTCGCCACGGTGCGCAGCCTGATCCAGCCGATGGCCCCCGGACTGGGCGAGCTGGCGCCGGTGCACCTCAAGACCGGCGCGGAGTCCGACTTCGAGGAGACCATCGCCCGGCTGGCCGACCTGGCCTACGCGCGGGTCGACATGGTGGAGAAGCGCGGCGAGTTCGCGGTGCGCGGCGGCATCGTCGACCTGTTCCCGCCGACCGCCGAGCACCCGGTCCGGGTGGAGTTCTGGGGCGACGAGGTCAGCGAGATCCGCCCGTTCGCGGTGGCCGACCAGCGCTCGCTGCCCGGCGAGGTGGCCGAGGTCACCGCGCCGCCGTGCCGGGAGCTGCTGCTCACCGCGGACGTGCGCGGCCGGGCGGGCGCGCTCGCCGAGCTGCACCAGGCGGACGCGCACCTGCACGAGATGCTCACCAAGCTGTCCGAGGGCATCCCGTCGGAGGGCATGGAGGCGCTCATCCCGGCGCTCGTGCCGGGGCAGATGCAGCTGCTCACCGACGTCGTCCCGGCGGACACGCACGTGCTGCTGAACGACCCGGAGAAGATCCGCACGCGCGCGCACGACCTGGTGCGCACCGGCCAGGAGTTCCTGGAGGCCTCCTGGATGGCGGCCGCGGGCGGCGGCAAGGCCCCGATCGACCTGGGCGCGTCCGCGTACCGGGATCTCGGCGAGGTGGCCGCGCACGCCCGCGACCACGACCACCCGTGGTGGACCCTCTCCCAGCTGACCACCCCCGACGCGGACGCGATGGTCTTGGACGTCCGCCCGGTGGAGGCCTACCGCGGCGAGATCGACCGCGCGTTCGCCGACCTGCGCGCGCACACCGCGGCCGGCGGGGCCGCGGTGCTGGTCGTGCCCGGTGCGGGTACCGCGAAGCGGGCGGTGGAGCAGCTGGCCGAGGCCGAGGTGGCGGCGGTGTTCGCCGACGACGGGCTGCCCGAGCCGCCGCGCGCCGGGATGGTCACGGTGGTCTGCGGGGCGATCGAGGACGGCTTCATCGCGCCCGGCTCCGGCCTGGTGGTGCTCACCGAGACGGACCTGACCGGCGGCAGGCACGGCACGTCCACAAAGGACATGACGGTCAAGATGCCGTCCCGCCGCCGCAACGCGGTGGACCCGTTGGCGCTCAAGGCGGGCGACTACGTCGTGCACGAGCAGCACGGCATCGGCCGGTACGTGGAGATGGTCCAGCGCGCCATCAAGGACACCTCCGGCGCCCCGGTGACACGCGAGTACCTGGTGCTGGAGTACGCCAGCTCCAAGCGCGGCCAACCGGGCGACCGCCTGTTCGTCCCGACGGACCAGTTGGACGAGATCTCCCGCTACGTCGGCGGTGAACTGCCCACGCTGAACAAGCTGGGCGGCTCCGATTGGAAGAACACCAAGGCGAAGGCGAAGAAGGCGGTCAAGCAGATCGCCGCCGAGCTCGTCCAGCTCTACGCGGCCCGCCAGGCCGCCCCCGGCCACGCTTTCGGCCAGGACACCCCGTGGCAGCGCGAGCTGGAGGACGCGTTCCCGTTCACCGAGACCGTCGACCAGCTGGCCGCCATCGACGAGGTCAAGGCCGACATGATGCGCGGCGTCCCGATGGACCGCGTGATCTGCGGTGACGTGGGTTATGGAAAGACGGAGATCGCCGTCCGCGCCGCTTTCAAGGCCGTGCAGGACGGCAAGCAGGTGGCTGTGCTGGTGCCCACGACCCTGTTGGCGCAGCAACACCTGAACACTTTTGCCGGTCGAATGCACTCGTTCCCGGTGACCATTCGCGGCCTGTCCCGGTTCACCGACCCGCAGGAATCCGAACAGACCGTGGCGGGTCTGGCGGACGGTTCGGTGGACATCGTCATCGGCACGCACCGGCTGTTGCAGACGGGCTTGCGCTACAAGGACCTGGGCCTCGTGATCGTCGACGAGGAACAGCGGTTCGGTGTGGAGCACAAGGAACACATCAAGGCGCTGCGCACGCACGTGGATGTGCTGACCATGTCGGCCACCCCGATTCCGCGCACGCTGGAGATGTCCCTCGCGGGAATCCGCGAGATGTCCACGATCCTCACCCCGCCGGAGGACCGGCACCCGATCCTCACCTATGTCGGCGGCTACGACGACAAGCAGGTGGCCGCCGCCATCCGCCGTGAACTCCTCCGCGACGGCCAGGTCTTCTACGTCCACAACCGTGTCTCCTCGATCGAGAAGGCGGCCCGCAGGCTCCGTGAACTGATCCCGGAAGCCCGCGTCGTCACCGCACACGGCCAGATGAACGAGGACCGCCTGGAGAAGATCATTCAGGGCTTCTGGGAGCGGGAACACGATGTCCTGGTCTCCACGACGATCGTGGAGACCGGCCTGGACATCTCCAACGCCAACACGCTGATCGTGGAGCGCGGCGACATGCTCGGGCTGGCCCAGCTGCACCAGCTGCGCGGCCGGGTCGGGCGTGGTCGGGAACGGGGGTACGCGTACTTCCTGTACCCGCCGGAGGCCCCGTTGACCGAGACGGCGCACGACCGGCTCGCGACCATCGCGCAGAACACCGAACTTGGCGCGGGTATGGCGGTCGCCATGAAGGACCTGGAGATCCGGGGCGCCGGGAACATCCTTGGTGCCGAACAGTCCGGGCACATCGCCGGGGTCGGGTTCGACCTCTATGTGCGGCTGGTGGGCGAAGCCGTGGAGGCGTTCCGGAAGCACGCCGGGGCGCCCGGGGCCGAGGACGAGGAAGACCTGGCGGAGGTCCGGGTCGACCTCCCGGTCGACGCGCACATCCCGCATGACTACGTGCCCGGCGAGCGGCTCCGGTTGGAGGCCTACCGGAAGCTTGCCGCCGCGGTGGATGAAGCCGCCTTGGACGCCGTCCGGGAGGAGCTGGTGGACCGGTACGGGGAGCTGCCCGCGCCGGTGGTGAACCTGTTGGCGGTGGCCCGGTTCCGGCAGTTGTGCCGCAGGCACGGAGTTACCGAGGTCGTGACGCAGGGGAACGCTATCCGGTTCGCGCCGTTGCCGTTGCGGGATTCGCAGTTGGTGCGGTTGAAGCGGTTGTACCCCAAGGCCGGGCACAAGGCCGTGACCAACACGGTCACTGTTCCCCGGCCTACGGAAGGGCCCGCGGGCGGGCGGATCGGCGCACCGGTGCTGCGGGACCAAGACCTGCTGGACTGGTGTGCGAAGTTCCTGTCCTCCTTGGAGGTCACCCCGGCTCCAGCCGCCGTCTAGACATACGAAACGGGCCCCTTGTGCACAGGGGCCCGTTTCGTGGGCGAGAAGTACGTTCTGCTAGACGTCGGTGACCAAAGCGCCCGCGGCGGCTCGCCGAAGCTTTCCCGAAGGCGTCTTGGGCAACGATCCGGGCGCCAGCACCACAACAGCCACCGGCCGCGCGTTCACCGCCTCGAACACCCGCGCCCCGACATCCTTCCGCAGCACCTTCACCGCGTTCTCATCCCCGGCCAACCGCGACTCCACCACCACGGCGAACCGCTCCCGCCGCGACCCGGCGTCGATCCGCACGGCCACCGCGTTCCCCGCCCGCACACCCTCCACAGTGGATGCCGCACGCTCGATATCCGTCGGGTAGATGTTCCGCCCGGCCAGGATGATCACATCCTTGCGCCGCCCGCAGATCACGATCTGCCCGTCCACCAGGTACCCGATGTCCCCGGTGGCCAGCCAGCCGTCGGCGTCCTGCGTGGGCACCGGCCCGTTGACCGTCAGGTATCCGGGCGTCACGGCCTCGCCCCGAAGCTGGATCTCCCCGACGGAGCGCTCCCCCAGCACAGCCCCGTCATCCCCGACGATCCTGGCCTCGATCCCGGGCAACGGCTCCCCAAGGACTGCGAACGCCCGTCCCTCCCCAGGAACAGCCCGGTTCTCCGCCTCAAGCTTCTCCGCGTCGATCCGGTCCAACGTCAACCCGGTGAACAACGGCGCGAACGACACCGCGAGCGTCGCCTCAGCCATCCCGTAGGCGGGGAACACGCACTCTGCCCGGAGACCGAACCGGCCACCCTGTTCGGTGAACGCGCGAACAGCCTTCTCGTCGATGGGTTCCGCGCCGTTCAACGCGATCCGCAGCGACGACAGGTCGTACTTGTCCTCTTCGTCCACACCGGACAGTCGACGGCCCAGCAGCGCATAGGCGAAGTTGGGCGCGGCGGTGATCGTTCCCCGGTGGCGGGAAATGAGGTCGGCCCACAGCAGCGGGCCACCGAGGAACTCGACCGGGGTGACCTTCACCAGTTCCAGGCCGACGGTCATCGGGATGGTCAGGAAGCCGACCATACCCATGTCGTGGAAGAGCGGGAGCCAGGACACCATGATGTCCGTCTCCGCGTCCAGCGCCGCCCGCTCCGCCATCGCGGTGAGGTTGGCGTACAGGTTGCCGTGGGTGATGCGGACGGCCTTCGGGTCGGCGGTGGAGCCGCTGGTCAGCTGGAGCAGCGCCGGGGCGTCCTCGTCGACCGTGACCACCTCGGCGAGCGGGTCGCCGTCCAGGTCGGCCAGCTTGCGGTAGGCGATGCCGTGTTCGTCCAGCAGCGGGGCCAGCTGGTCGAAGGGTTCGCCGAGCAGGACCAGCCGGGAGTCGATCATGCTGAGCACCCGGACCGTGTCATGCGCCCATTCGGCCAGGTCGGTGCGGGCGGTGGGCTGGTGCAGCATGGTGACGCTGCCGCCTGCCAGCCAGACCGCCTGGACGGCCGGGGCGATGGTGACCGGGGTGGTCGCCAGCACCGCGACCGCACCGTACCGGTCCAGACCACCGGCGACCAGGGCACCCGCCATGCGCAGGGCGCGGTCGTGGATCTCGCCCCAGGTGTGGCGGACCGGGGCGGTGGGCTCGCCGGTGGTGATGCCTTTGCGGTCTCCCCTGGCGCGCGCGGTGTCCAGGAGCGTGTCGACGAACCTGCTCATGGGCAGCAGCCTAGTGCGGCCCCAGTGCACCTTGGACCATGTGTGCCAGGTCGGGCAAGGCGCTCTACTCGGCGGTGTCGGCCACTTCCAACCAGCGCAGTTCCAGGTCGGCCTTCTCCGCGACGATCTTCCGCAGCTCCGCGTCCAGCTCCAGCAGCCGGGTCGCGTCGGTGGCCGCGCCCGCGAGCGCGGTGTGCAGGTCGGCCTCCTTCTTACCCAGGTTGTCGATCTGCCGCTCCAGTCGGGCCAGTTCCTTCTGCGCGGCCCGCCGGTCGGCGGCGCTCGCCTTCGGCGCCTCGGCGGCCTGCTTGACCGGCTTGACCGGGGCCCCGGTCGCCGCGGGTGCGGCGATGGCGGCCTCGCGGCGGTCCAGGTACTCCTCGATGCCGCCCACCAGGTGGGTCACCTTGCCGTCGCCGAACAGGGCCACGACCCGGTCGCACACCCGTTCCACCAGGTACCGGTCGTGCGAGACCACCACGATGGTGCCCGGCCAGGAGTCGAGCAGGTCCTCCAGCTGCTGGAGGGTGTCGATGTCCAGGTCGTTCGTCGGCTCGTCGAGCAGCAGCACGTTCGGCTCGGCCATCAGCAGCCGGGCCAGCTGGAGCCGACGGCGCTCGCCGCCGGACAGGTCGCCGATCGGGGTCCACTGGCGGTTGGCCGGGAAGCCGAACCGCTCGGCCAGCTGGGACGCGGACAGCTCCTGCTTGCCCAGCGTGACCCGCCTGGCCACCTCCTCGACCGCCTCCAGCACCCGCTGCGCGGCCGGTAGCTCCTGCAGCTCCTGGGTCAGGTGGGCGAGCCGGACCGTCTGCCCCTGCACGCGCCGACCCGCGGCGGGCTCGGTGTCGCCCGCCAGCAGCCGCAGCAGCGTCGTCTTGCCGGAGCCGTTCACGCCGACCAGGCCGACCCGGTCGCCGGGACCGATGCGCCAGGTCTCGTCGTCCAGGATCGGCTTGTCCCCGGCCGCGGCCGTCACGTCCTCCAGCTCGATCACCGTCCGGCCCAGCCTGCGCTTGGCGAACGCGAGCAGCTCCACGTTGTCCCGGGGCGCGGGCACGTCGGCGATCAGCGCCTCGGCCGCCTCGATCCGGTAGCGCGGCTTCGAGGTGCGCGCGGGGGCGCCGCGACGCAGCCAGGCCAGCTCCTTGCGGGCCAGGTTGCGCCGCTTCTCCTCCAGCGTGTCGGCCAGCCGGGCCCGCTCGGCGCGTGCGTACACCCAGTCCGCGTAGCCGCCCTCGTACTGCTCGACGCGGCCGCCGACGACCTCCCAGGTGCGCGTGCACACCGTGTCCAGGAACCACCGGTCGTGCGTGACCACCACCAGCGCGGTGCCCCTGGCCAGCAGGTGGTCGGCCAGCCAGCGCACGCCCTCCACGTCCAGGTGGTTGGTCGGCTCGTCCAGCACCACCAGGTCCAGCTCGCGGACCAGGGCCGCGGCCAGCGCGACCCGGCGCCGCTCGCCGCCGGACATGGTGTCCACCGGACTGTCCAGGCCGAGGCCGAGGATGCCGAGGCCGTCCAGGATGGAGCGGGCCCGCGGGTCGGCCGCCCACTGGTGCTCCTCGGTGATGCCAAGCGGGTCGAGCACGGCGTGCCGGACCGTGGAGCCGGGGGCCAGCTCGGTGCGCTGGGTGACCACCGCCATCCGCAGGTCGCGGTTGCGGCTCACCCGGCCCTCGTCCACGGGTTCCAGCCCGGCCAGCACCTCCAGCAGGGTGGTCTTGCCGCCGCCGTTGAGGCCGACGACGCCGATCCGGTCGCCCTGCGCCACCCCCAGGGAGACCCGGTCGAGCAACGGCCGCACGCCGAAGCTCTTGCCCACATTTTCCAGGTTGACCAGGTTGGCCATCTACCCGCGCTTCCGCTCACCCGCCGCCACTGCCGTCCGCCAGCCTATCGAGCGCGTCGGGTGGTCGTCCGGCCGCGGTCGACCGCAACGGTGTGACCAGTCACATCACATTCACAGTATTACCGAATATCGAGCGCGGTTGCCCGACGACCGGGGGTGACCAATCGCATTCTCCGCGACGACTTCGCCACTCTCTGTGTGATTCTTTTGACCTGGTAACGGAAATCGACTAATTACGACTTACACGTTGTCTGGAGGTTCAATGTCGTATGTGCGCCGGTGGGCGCGGATCCCCGCCGTCCTCGCGGCCGGTGCCCTGCTGCTCACCGCTTGCGGGAGCGCGCCGTCATCCGAGGAGCAGCCCGGTGCCGAGGGCACCCGGTCGATGCGGATGGGCCGCCAGATCGACATCCGATCCGGTGCCAGCCCGGTGCTCGCCACGCTCTGGCTGGACAGCGTGGTCGTGGTGAACTGCACCGAGCCCGGCAGCCTGCCCCCCAACAGCGGCCACTACCTGGCCGCGACGATCGTGTTGAAGACCACCGACGAGTACACACCGGACTCCGGCTGGTGGATGAGCGCGGGCGACTTCACCACCGAGGACAAGGACGGCAAGGTCACCGGCAAGGGCATCCTGACGTCCTGCCTGCCCAAGCACCGCTACCTACCGGACGACTTCTACCTGTCCGACTCCGGCTACTACGGCGTCGTGCTGATCGACTCGGCCAGTGACCACGGCACCCTGATCTACAAGCCGCACAACCTCCCCAAAGACATCACCGGATGGAGTTGGGCGTACTGAGACATTTCCTCCCGCCGCCCACCCCCTCATCCCCGCCCGGCACGGTCCCCGCCTCGACAGGGCACGGCCACCAGGGCGTCGGGAACGATGCGAGGTAAAGCAGTCCCGGCCCGAGACCATGGCGGTCGGTGCGCTGTGTGGGCATGGGCCCCGGAGGTTGGTCAGGCGTGGGCCTCGGGTGGGATGGTCCGTGGGGCGTCGTCGCCGCTGACCACTCGGGCGCCGGGGACCGGTCCGTGTGCCACACGGACCGTGCGGCACACGCCCGCGCCGGACAGCTCGGCCGCCACGTGCAGCGCGGACTCGCCGTCGGCGCACAGGAACGCGCAGGTGGGGCCGGATCCGGAGACGGTGCCTGCGAGCGCCCCGGCGGCCACGCCCGCGCGCAGGGTGCGGCGCAGGCCGGGGCGCAGCGACACCGAGGCGGCCTGCAGGTCGTTGCCGAGCAGCAGGGCCAGCTGGCGCGGGTCGCCGGTGACCAGGGCCTCCAGCACCGGCTCGACCTCGCCGATGCGGGGCGGGTCGCCCTCGGCGCGCAGCCGGTCCAGCTCGCCGAAGACCTTGGGGGTGGATAGGCCGCGCCGGTCGAACGCCAGCACCCAGTGGTAGGTGTGCCTGGTCAGCACCGGCACCAGCCGTTCGCCCCGGCCGGTGCCCAGCGCGGTGCCGCCGTGCAGCACGAACGGGACGTCGCTGCCCAGCCGGGCGGCGATCCTGGCCAGCTCGTCCCGGCCGATCTCCAGCCGCCACAGCGCGGCCAGGCCGACCAGGGTGGCGGCCGCGTCCGCGCTGCCGCCCGCCATGCCGCCCGCCACCGGGATGCCCTTGCGGATGACGATGCGCACCTTGGGCTCGTCCGCGTCCCGGCCGACATGCCTGGCCAGCTCCTGCACGGCCCGCCAGGCCAGGTTGCTGGCCCCGGTGGGCACCGCGTCCGCGCCCTCGCCGTGCACCTCGACCCCTGGCTCGTCGGCCACCGCCACGGTGACCTCGTCGGTGAGCGAGAGGGCCTGGAAGACGGTGGCCAGGTCGTGGTAGCCGTCCGGGCGCAGGTCGCCGACCGCTAGGTGCAGGTTGACCTTGGACGGCACGCGGACGGTCACCGGGGTGGGCACGACAGCGAGCACCAGACCAGCCTACGGGGGTCCGACGGGCCGCCCGGCACCCCCGAGTACCGGGCCCTGCCCCGTCCCCTGGGCGAGGCAGGACCCGGAGACACTAGTGGTGCAACCCACCACTAAGCCGCGAGAACGGCGCGCGGGCCGGTGGTCTGGCGGACGACGCCGCCGCGCTCGCCGATCCAGCCCAGCGCCTGGTCGGCCCGGCCGCCGGTGAGGCCGAGCAGGAAGCGGGCCACCGGGGTCTCGCCGACCCGGGTCAGGCCGCCGCCGATGACCGAGACGGACACGTCGAACCGGGCGGTGGCCTCGGGCAGCAGCGCGCCGACCGCGGCGAAGCCGACCAGCACGACCTCGGCGACCCGGTCGTGCGCCGCGGTGGCGCCCTTGGGCACGTCCACCGCGGGCAGCAGGGTCTGCGCGACCTGGCTGGTCGGGTCCTGCACGAGGGACAGCAGGTGGCCGCTCTCGCCGATCCGGCCGCCGTCCAGCAGGGCGACGTCGTCGGCGATCCGGCGGACCACGCCCGCGTCGCTGGTGACCACCAGGACGGTCGCGCCCAGCTCGGCACGCGCCCGGTCGAGCACGGTCAGCACGCCCGCGGCGGCGTCGGTGCCCAGCTCCCGGGTGGGGTCGTCGGCGAGCAGCAGGCCGGGGTCGCCGACCAGGGCGCGGGCCACCTCGACCCGGGCGCGCTGGCCGGGGGTGAGGGTGTCCGGGTAGCGGGCGGCCTTGTCGGTGAGCCCGATCAGGTCGAGCAGCTTGCCGACCTTCTCCCGGCGCTGCGGCCCGTCCACGCCCGCCTGCTCAAGCGGCAGCGCGATGTTCCCGGCCGCGGTCCGCTGCGGCAGCAGGTCGCCCTGGGTGACCACGCCGATTCGTCGGCGCGCGGCGCGCAGTCTGCGCGGGTCGAGGGCGGCGGTGTTGAACCCGTCGACCCGGATGACGCCGCTGTCCGGGCGCTCCTGCAGGGCGACGAGCCGGGCCAGGGTCGACTTGCCGGAGCCCGCGGGCCCGACGACGCCGGTGATGGTGCCGGTGGGCACGTCCAGGGTGACGTCGTCGAGCGCGACGACGGGACCGGCGTTGCCCCAGAAGGACTTGCTCAGGTTCTCGACGGTGATCACGGTGGTTCTCTCCAAGCGGGCGCGACGGCACGCGGCAACTACGGAAGTCCACTATGGACAGTCCGGTGCTCGGCGGTGCCGATGATGATCAGGGGCGAAGGTGACGTGGTGCTGGCAGAAGATCAGCTGGCAACGCACATCGGACGACATGCCGTCACGGTTCGCCTGCACTGGTCGATGACCCGACGCTCGGTGAGGACCCGCATCCCCATCGTTCTCAACTCCTCCATCGCTCCTGGCGGTAGCACCTGCCCGCGGTGGGTGGTTGCTGCGGCGTCTACGAGCCAGGTCTCTCAGCCGCTCGGGATGGATTGCCCCAAGAGTAGACCTGACCAGCACACCTGAACGCAAGAGCGAGAGGTCAAGATGAGGTTTGACGTCCGCCACGTCACACGGAGGGAGTAATGCCGACGTGAACGGCTTACTACACCCGCGTGACAGCCTGGGCTATCCGGACGAACTCCCGTACGGACAATTGCTCACCCCTCAGGCCCGGCTCGACCCCGGCCGCTTCGAGCACTTCACCGGCCCGCGCCGCCGACCCGGCCCACTCCGCCAACGCCGCCCGCAACGTCTTCCGCCGCTGCGAGAACGCCGCGTCGACAACGGAGAACACAGCGTCACGGTCGATGCCGGTCGGTGTTTCCCGCCTGCGCAACAGAACGAGGGCGGAGTCGACATTGGGCACCGGCCAGAAGACCGAACGGGACACAGTGGCCACTCGCCGCGCTTCCGCGTACCAGGCCACTTTGACGCTCGGCACGCCGTAGACCTTGTTGCCGGGCGGGGCGGCCATCCGATCGGCCACTTCGGCCTGGACCATGACGAGGACTGTGTGGAGGCTCGGGACCTCGGCCAGCAGGTGCAGCACCACCGGGACCGCGATGTTGTAGGGGAGGTTCGCGACCAAGGCGGTGGGAGCGACGCCCAGCCGCGCTGTGGTGATCTTGAGCGCGTCGGCGTTGACGACCCGGAGGCGGTCGGCCAGTTCCGGGGTGCGCTCTTGGGCGGTCTTGGGGAGTTGCTCCGCCAGCACCGGATCGATCTCCACCGCGACCACCTCGGCGCACGCCGGGAGGAGGGCGAGGGTCAGCGAGCCAAGGCCGGGGCCCACCTCCAGGACGATGTCGTCGTCGCCCAGGTCGGCCGTGGTGACGATGCGGCGGACCGTGTTGGGGTCGTGGACGAAGTTCTGGCCCAGCTTCTTGGTGGGGCGGACGTCGAGATCCGCGGCCAACCGGCGCACGTCGGCAGGTCCCAACAATCCCGATCCACTCACCGACCGAACGATACGGGAAGCCCCGCCCGACCCGTCCGACAGCCCGCCACGCAATGGGCTACGCGCACGGCAGCGGGGTGGCTGCCCACCGGTGATGCGTAATGAGCTTCCTATTCCCGATTTCGAGTCGGCGATACAAGAAACAGGCCAGGACTCGGCAAAGAAAAGCCCCGACCTGGTAGTCCAGGCCGGGGCTTTCGTTTCTTGCCGAGTCGGTCAGGTGGGGAGGCCGAGCTTCCGAGCGCAGGCAGGCCAGGCACTGTAGCCGCCACGGGCGTCCCGGACCTTGGTCGCGATGGCGATCTGCTGTTCCCGACTGGCCTGGTTGGGCAATGGCGCGTACGCGGTGCCGCCATTGGACCGCCAGGTGCCCGCGTCGAACTGGAGACCGCCGTAGTACCCGTTGCCGGTGTTGATGGCCCAGTTCCCGGTGGCCTCGCACTGAGCCAGCCGGTCCCAGACCTCGCCGTCCGAGATGACCGGCTGCGGCGGCTTCTTGCTGCCGACCTTCACGATCTTCGGCTTGGCCTCGGTCAGCGTCTTGGAGCCGATCTCCTCGCGCTTGACGACCTTGCCGTCCTTCTCGGTGATCCGGTAGGTCACCATGCGCTGGCCCGCCGCGCCCGGGTCGACGACCGTCTCGGTGCCCTTGTCGGCCTCCGGGTCGTCCACCTTCTGCACCGGGATGGCGATCGGCTCGGCCTGGTTGATCACGGTCACGCCGGTGCGGCTGATCCGGATCTCGGCGCCCGAGGTGATCTTGAGGTCGGCGCCGGGGAGGATGGCGTCGGCCGGGCCGAGGCTCAGGTGGCGCTCGGCGAGCAGGTCCCCGACGGTGAGCGCCGTGGTGGTGAACGCGACCGGCTCGTTGCCGCCGTCGTACAGGGTGATGTTCTTGGGGGTGCGGATCTCGACGGCGAGGCCGTTCAGCGGGACCTGGGCGTCGGCGCCCTGGGAGACCCACGCGCCCGCGGTGGGGGCGTTGAGCTGGCGGAGGGCGTCGCCGAGGTTGTCGGCGCGGACCCAGTGGTCCTGCTGGACGCCGTCCACGGTCACCTGGAGCAGGCGGCCGCGCTGGAGGACGATCTTGCCGTCGTCGCCGATCTCGGCGCTCGGCGAGGGGCTCAGGGTGTCGTGCGCGCCGACGGTGATGCCCTCTTCGGCCAGGACCTCGCCGACCGTGTCGGCGTAGGTGTGCACCTGGTGGGTCTGGCCGTCGACGTCGACGGTCACCGTGTTGTTCATCGCGATGGCCGCGCTGCCGCCGCCGATCAGGGTGGCGAGCACGGCCGCGATGGTGGCCTTGAGGAAGGTGGACTTCCACCGCTTGACGGCGGCGATGAGGCCGGGAGCGGGCGCGTCGGGGTCGGCGATACCGACCTTGAGCGGCTGCGGCTCCGCGGACAGCTCGTCGGGGAGGGCGGGGAGGACAGTGGTCTCGGCGTTGATGAGCCGGATCAGCTCGTCGACGTCGACACCGGCGGTGGCCATGATCTCGTCGGCCTGCGGGCCGAGGGCGTGCCGAACGTCGTGGTCCGTGATGGCGAGCGAGGAGGAGTAGCCGTCTCCGTCGAACTCGGCACGGACGTCATAGAAGCCGGTGGACTGGCTGGCCGGGAAGGATCGGTACTCCGGCGGGAACTCGGCCTGCCACGCCTTGAAGTCGTCGTCCAGGGTCGCGGTGCCAGGCACGGTCACCGGTCTGAACCAGTCCGTGTCGGCGAAGCCGTCGTCGTAGCCGGGGCGGTCGGAACCGCCGGTCTGTTTACCGCTCACAGGGTCGTTTCCTCCAGAAGGCGCCGGACCCGTGGCCCGCGCGTGGTGGTTGTCGGCTCAGCTGTCTGCCAGCGACTCCCACTCCCTCACGTTCGTGCCTGTTCCAGCGCTTTCAAGTGCGTCCGACGACCCGTTGCCAGCCACCCCGACGTGTACTGACCCGCTCCGGGCCGACTCGGGGCGGTCTGCCCCTGGTCGTACGGTCACGGGACAGTAACGAGGACCGGCGGGTTGCGCAAACACATCGTGCGATCTCGTGAGTCCCATCACACCTCTGGCGGCGTCTGGACATCCCTCGAACAGCCCAGTCATGCACTGCCCGCATCGTCGGATGTCACGTTCCGCAGTCGGAACACGCGGTCCGCGGTCGCGGACACCGCGCTCGCCAGCTCGGCCACGTCGGCACCGCGCAGCGCGGCGAGGTCGCGGAGCGTGTACGCGGCGCAGTACGGCTCGTTCGGCCTGCCGCGGAACGGGTGCGGGGTGAGGAATGGCGCGTCGGTCTCCACCAACAGCTGGTCGACGGGCGTGAACGCGGCCGCCTCGCGCAGCGGCGCCGCGTTGCGGAAGGTCACCGGACCGGCGAAGGAGAGTACGAAACCGCGCTCGACGCAGGCCCGCGCGAACTCCAGATCACCGGAGAAACAGTGGAACACGACCGACTCCGGGGCGCCTTCCTCGGTGAGGATGCGCAGGATGTCCGCGTGCGCGTCCCGGTCGTGGATCATCAACGGCTTGCCGACCCGCTTGGCGAGGTCGATATGCCAGCGGAATGCCTCGTGCTGGGCCTCCGGCGGGGAGTAATCCCAGTAGTAATCGAGCCCGGTCTCCCCCACCGCGACGACCCGCGGCCGCCGGGACAGCTCCTCCAGCACGGCCTTGTCGGCGTCGGAGAAGTCCTTCGTCCTGGTCGGGTGCACCGCGACCGCGGCGAACACCCGACTGTCCCAGGTGGACGCCTCGGCCGCCCAGCCAGCCGAAGCCAGGTCGTCCGCGACGGTGATCACCCGGTCCACCCCGGCCGCCCCGGCCCGGTCGAGCATTGTGGACACATCGGCGGCATCCTTGGCACCGCAGGCATCCAGGTGGGTGTGGGCGTCGACCACCGGCGCCGGAAGCCGCTCCGGCACCGGCGGCCGCTCGCCCTTGCGCGGGGTCACTTGACGATCGGCGCCCACTCCGGACCGGTCTCGCCCAGCTCGGCGTCGAGCTTGGCGAACAACGGCACCGGCTTGTCCAACGGCCTGCCGACCTCGATCTCGGTCGACGCCCAGCGCGCCTGCTCGCCCGCGTAGTCGCCGGTGAGGACCGGGTAGTCGATGCCCGCGTTGTCGAGGTCCTCGACCTCACGGACCTCCGGCTGCGCCGCCCACACGCCGGTACCGCCGAGCGCCTCGTGCACCTTCTGCGCCGAGTGCGGCAGGAACGGGGTCAGCAGCGTGTTCGCGTCGGACACGACCTGCAGCGCGGTGTGCAGGATGGTGTCGCGGCGCGCCGGGTCGTCCTTGCGCTTCCAGGGCTCCTCGTCGGACAGGTACTTGTTGGCCGCACCGACCACCCGCATCGCCTCGCCGATGGCCGCCTTGAACCGGGACCGGCGCAGATTGTCGCCCACGGTCGCGAACGCACCCCTGGCCAGCGCCTTCAGCTCCTCGTCCGCCGCGGTGGGCGCGGTCGGCGCGGGCACGGCGCCGACGTTCTTGTGCGCCATCGACACCGACCGGTTGACCAGGTTGCCCCACTCGTTGGCCAGCTCGAAGTTGGTCCGCCGGACGAACTCGTCCCAGGTGAAGTCGGTGTCCTGGTTCTCCGGCCCGGCCGCCGCGATGAAGTACCGCAGCGCGTCCGGCCCGAACTCCCGGAGGAAGTCCCGCACGTAGATCACGGTGCCGCGGGAGGTGGACACCTTGGAGCCGCTCATGGTGAGGAACTCGCTGGACACCACCTCGGTGGGCAGGTTCAACGTGCCGAACGCACCCGGCTGCCCGCCCTTGTCCCCCGCGCCGTTCTGGCCGAGCAGCAGCGCGGGCCAGATCAGCGAGTGGAAGACGATGTTGTCCTTGCCCATGAAGTAGTAGCCCTGGGCCGGGTCGGTCCAGAACTCCTTCCAGGCGTCCTTGTCCCCGGTGCGCCGCGCCCACTCGACACTCGCGCTCAGGTACCCGATCACCGCGTCGAACCACACGTAGAACCGCTTCATCGGCGCGTCCCGCCAGCCGTCCAACGGCACCGGGATCCCCCAGTCGAGATCCCGGGTGATGGCGCGCGGCCGCATGTCGTCGAGCAGGTTCTGGCTGAACTTGAGCACGTTCGGCCGCCACTCGGTGCGCGTGGACAGCCAGTTGCCGAGCGACTCGGTGAACGCGGGCAGGTCGACGAACAGGTGCTCGGTCTCGATGAACTGGGGAATCTCGCCGTTGATCCGCGACCGCGGGTTCTTCAGGTCGACGGGGTCGAGCTGGTTACCGCAGTTGTCGCACTGGTCGCCGCGCGCGCCGTCGTAACCGCAGATGGGGCAGGTGCCCTCGATGTAGCGGTCGGGCAGCGTGCGGCCGGTGGACGGACTGATCGCCCCCATCTGCACCTTCGCCTGCACGTAGCCGTTGCGGTACAGCGCGAGGAACAGGTCCTGCACCACCTGGTAGTGGTTGCCGGTGGTGGTGCGGGTGAACAGGTCGTAGGAGAGCCCGAGCCCATGCAGATCCTCGGCGATGACCCGGTTGTACTTGTCGACCAGCTGCCGGGTGATCAGCCCCTCCTTCTCGGCCTGCACCAGGATCGGCGTCCCGTGCTCGTCGGTACCGCTGACCATGAGCACGCGGTGCCCGGACATGCGCATGTAGCGGGAGAAGACGTCCGAAGGGACACCGAATCCGGAAACGTGACCGATGTGGCGGGGGCCATTGGCGTAGGGCCAGGCCACCGCGGTCAACACGGGGGCACTCATGGTTGCCTAGGGTACGGAGCCCGGGCGGGTGGGGGACACCGGGTTATCCCCTGCTCACGCGACCGGGATCAGGCGCGCCGGTAGTCGCCCGCGCGCCGCCGGGGACAAACCTTGGCGCTTCCCGGCCTGAGGGCCCAGCTCGCTTCCGACTTCGGAACACCGGACCACCACCGAGTATTCAAATTTGACTAGTTGGACCTCGGTCGGCCATCCTCGTCTGGCTCAAGTATTCAAACTTGACTAGAGGGGTGGGCATGATCGAGGCGCGCGGGTTGGCGCGGGAGTTCGCCGGTAGAGGTCGGACTGTGCAGGCCGTTCAAGGGGTGGACATCGATGTGGCGGCTGGGGAGCTGGTCGGCTTCCTAGGCCCCAACGGAGCCGGGAAGACGACCACGTTGCGGATGTTGACGACCCTGCTCCGGCCGACATCGGGAGCCGCCACCGTGGCCGGATGCGATCTGGCGACGGATCCCGTCGGGGTGCGACGGAACATCGGGTACGCGGACAGGCGGGTGGTGCGCAGTTCGACGCCCGGGTCGGCGAGGAGTTGGCGGCCCAGGCGAGGCTCTACGGCCTGTCGGCAGCCAAGGCACAAGAGCGGGCGAAAGCGCTTGCGGGGCAGTTCGAGTTGGACGATCTGCTGGCCAGGCCGGTGAAGACCCTGTCAGGCGGGCAGCGGCGGCGGATGGATATCGCCAAAGGACTGGTGCATGGGCCGCGGCTGGTGTTCCTGGATGAGCCGACCGCCGCGTTGGATCCGCGGAGTCGGGCGAATGTGTGGCAGCACATCCGGACCATGCACGCCGAGCTGGGCACCACCGTCTTCCTCACCACTCATTACCTTGACGAGGCAGACGCCCTTTGCGACCGCGTGCTCGTGATCGACAGCGGCCGGATCGTGGCCACCGGCTCGCCCACGGAGCTCAAGGCGCGGATCTCCGGTGACCTCGTCACCGTCGGGGTCGACGCGGTGGATCTGGTGAAGACGGCGGATATCGCGGGCAAGTTCGCCGATGAGGTCGACACGAAACCGGACACCGTCAGTTTCCGGGTGCCGCGCGGCGATCTGGTCATGCCGGAGCTGCTCCGCGCCCTCGACGCGCACGACATCAGCACGACCTCGCTCAGTGTGCAGCGGCCGACGCTGGACGACGTGTTCCTCATCCTGACCGGGCGCACCCTCGCGGAGGCCGACCATGCCGCGTGACACCTGGCTTGTGTTCTCCCGGGCGATGAAGCTGTCCCTGCGTAACCCGACCTGGACCGTGGTCGGGCTGATGCAGCCCGTTCTGTACCTCTTCTTCTTCGGCCCCCTCCTGGAACGGATGACCGAACACACCCCAGGCTTCCCGACCGGCACGTCCTGGCAGATCCTCACCCCGGCGCTCATCGTGCAGCTGGCGCTGTTCGGTGCGTCCTTCGTCGGCTTCTCTCTCCTGGCCGAGCTGCGCATGGGTGTGCTGGAACAGTTGCGCGTCACTCCGGTGAGCCGCTCAGCGCTGCTACTCGGCAGGGTCATGCGGGACACCGTGCACACCCTCGTACAGGCGAGCCTGATTCTGATTCTCGCGTTCACCGTGTTCGACCTGCGCGCGTCTGTGGGCGCGGTAGTGCTCACCCTCGTGATGGTCGCGATGCTGGCGGTAGCACTGTCTTCCTGTTCCTACGCCCTAGCACTCGCGCTGCGCAGTGAAGAGGCGTTCCCCGCAGTGCTCAACACGGTATTGCTGCCGATCCTCCTGCTGTCCGGGATCTTCATCCCGATCACCCAGGGCCTGGCGCCGGGCTGGCTGTACACGGTCTCCCGGTGGAATCCGTTCACGCACGTGGTCGACGCCGAGCGCGCGTCCTTCCGTGGTGAGTTCACCACCGACGCGCTGCTAACCGGGTCTCTGGTGCTCATCGCGCTGGCCGCGCTCAGTCTCCTGTGGGGCACGCGCGCGTTCCGCCGCGAGGACGCGTAGACACCTGAGGGCGTCCGGTGGTCCGGGCGCCCTCAGGACTCCGGGGGTTCGAACGTCGCGTAGGTGCCCGCGTCCAGCTTGTCGATCAGGCGGTTCGCCCAGGCGATCTCGTTGTCGACGTTGCCCGCCCACAGCTGGAACTGCTCGGCCACGTGCGCGGGCTTGACCGGCTCGACCAGCCGCTCGTCGAGGTCGGCCCGTTGCCGGTGCAGCGCGGCCACCCGCTCGCGCAGGATCCGCGCGGCGGTCGGACTGTCCAAGATGGGCAGCATGGCGATGGCCGCGTTCAGCATGAACGGGTCGCCCGGCTCCCGCAGGCCGTTCGTGACCAGGCGTTCCAGTTCCGCGCGGCCCTTGCCGGTGATCGTGTAGACAGTCCGGTCGGGACCGCCGTGGCCGGGTTCGTGCGAGTCGACCAGCAGACCGTCGGCCACCGCCTTGCGCAGCGCGTGGTAGAGCGAGCCGGGTTTGACGCGGGCCCAGTCGTCCGCTCGCCAGCTCAGCAGCTCGGCCCGGATCTGGTACATGTGGGCACGCTTGGCCCAGTGCACCACGCCCAACGCCAGCATTCGCGCCGCCGACATCCAGCCTCCACCGGTCGGGTTTTGAAACACCAGGCTAGAGCCTGATATTCGCGGGGTCGCGTGGACCGCACTCGCTACGCTTGGCCGGTGAGGGTGATCTCGGAGCACAGGCCGCGCTGGTCGTACGTGTTTCTCATGACGCTGCTGTACCTCGCCATGATGGCTTGCCTGTTCGCGCTGATGGCGCTGCTGCCGTGGGAGTGGGCGGGGTTCCGCTGGAGTGAGCTCGCCGCCGGGGTCGTTGCCAGTGGGTTCCTCGCCTACATGGTCCGGACGCGGGTCCTGTGCATCACCCAGGCCGGGGTCTTCGTCGAGGGCAGCGGTTCGCGCGTCACGGTGCGCTGGACGGACTTCGAGCGGGTGCGGGAGCGCTCGCACGGGCGGGTCGAGCTGTGGTTCACCGACGGCGAGGTCGAGTTCGCCAACGGGGGACCCAACCGCCGGATGGACCGCAGACTGCGGAGGCGGGACGCGCAACGGCGGGTGTTCATCTCCCGGTACTTCCGCGACTGGCGGACCTCGCCGGTCGGTGTGGCGTTGGGAGACCGATGACCGGGCAGCTCATCCTGGCCGCCACCCCGCTCGGCGAGATCGGCGACGCCTCGCCCCGCCTGGTGGCCGCGCTCGGCTCGGCGGACGTGATCGCCGCCGAGGACACCCGCCGCGCCCGCAACCTCGCCTCCGCACTCGGGGTCACCACGACCGGTCGCATCGTCAGCTTCTACGACGCGGTGGAGGCCAACCGGGCGCCGGGCCTGGTGGCGGCGGTCCGCGACGGCCAGACGGTCCTGTTGATCACCGACGCGGGTATGCCCAGCGTGTCCGACCCCGGCTACCGGATGGTCGCCGCGTGCGTGGCGGAAGACCTGCCGGTGACGTGCCTGCCCGGCCCATCGGCCGTGACGACCGCGCTCGCGCTGTCCGGCCTGCCGTGCGACCGGTTCTGCTTCGAGGGGTTCGCGCCGCGCAAGTCCGGCGAGCGACGCAAGTGGCTGGCCGCGCTGCTGGACGAGCCGCGCACGGCGGTGCTGTTCGAGGCCCCGCACCGGATCGACGACCTGCTGGCCGATGCCGTCGAGGTGCTGGGCGGCGAGCGGCGGGCGGCGGTGTGCCGGGAGCTGACCAAGTCGCACGAGGAGGTCCGCCGGGGCACGCTGGCTGAGCTGGCGGAGTGGGCGCGCGAGGGCGTGCGCGGCGAGATCACGGTCGTGCTCGCCGGGGCCGAGCCGCGCGCGGTCGACCTGGACACCCTGGTCGAGCGGGTACGCGAGCTGGCCGACGCGGGCGCCCGGCTCAAGGACGCCGCCGGTGAGATCGCCGCGGCGACCGGGGTGAGCAAGAAGACCCTGTACGACGCGGCCGTGCGCGCGGGGAGCCGCGCCTAGGCGCTGTCCTGTAAGTCTGGTGCGCGGGATTCGTGATCCGCGTGGCCTCTGGGCGTGCGGGCGGGAAGCCGCACGTACCGGGTTGTACTTGGGCTTTCCGCCCGTGCGGCCAGAGGCCGCGCGGGCGCGGATAGCGCGTGCCGGACTTGCCGGACAGCGCCTAGGAGGACAAGTGCTGACTGAGACCGAGCTGGTCGCCCGGGTCACCGGGCCGGGGTCGGCGAACCGCACCGACCGGTTCGGTGTGCACGGCACCGACCTGGGCATCACCTGGGACGCCGACGACGGCCGCACCCTGATCGTCTTCGGCGACACCTATGGCGAGCGTTGGGGCGGCCATGGCGCTGGGCCGCGCGAGGCGGACTGGCGCTGCAATGTGCTCGGCTACTGCACGAACCGGGATCTCTCCGCCGGTCTGACGATCGACTCGATGGTGGCCCGCCCGGATGGGCATGCGCGGCAGATCATCGAACGAGATCCGCGGGTGAAAGAGGAGACCGTCATTCCCTGTTCCGGGATCTCGATCGGCGGGAAGCACTATCTGCAGTACATGTCCGTACGGACCTGGAGTGGGCCAAGGCGCTGGTACACCAACTATGGCGGGATAGCGGTGTCCAGCGATGGTGGGGCTACCTGGGACAAACCGTCGTCCGCGATCTGGCGCAACCACATCAGATCCTTCTGGCGTAGACGGTCCAGGCGTGACAGCCCGTTCCAGATGGGAGCTTTCGCACGGGCCGACAACCATCTGTACCTGCTCGGCACTCCGAGCGGGCGTCTCGGTCACGCCTATCTGGCCAGGGTCTCGCCCGATCATGTTCTCGACCGACGTGCCTACGAATACTGGACCGGAGCGACTTGGCACCCGAGCGACGAATACCGCGCGCAACCGGTAATGCGCGGGCCCGTGGGTGAGCTGTCGGTGATCTACTCCGCGCATGCCCGCCGGTGGCTGGCGATCCACCTCGATGAGTCGTTGGCGGCGTTGGTGCTGCGGACGGCGACGGATCTCGCCGGTCCGTGGACTGATCCGCTGCCGCTGGTCACCGGCCAGGAGTTTCCCGCCTTGTATGGCGGCTTCCTGCATCCGGTGTCCGCGACCGGCCCGGACGTCTACTTCACGATGTCCCAGTGGGGTCCGTACAACGTGTTCCTGATGCGCACCCGGCTGACGTTCGATAACCCAAGCCGCTAGCCCGCGCGGTCGGCCAGGTCGGTGATCAGTTTGGCCGAGTCCTCGACCGACAGGGCCAGTTCGGAGACCCGCTCCCACGCCAGCCGATGGGACTCGACCTCCAGCACCTCGTCCAGGAACAGGCTGCGCGAGCGGTGTTCGGTGTAGACGACGGTCTGCCCCTGCGGCAGGTCCATCACCACGAACGAGCCCTCCAGCCCGGGGTGCGCGCCGACGTCCTGGGGCACCACGCGAACCAGGACGTGCGGTTTGCGGATGATCTCCAGCAGGTGCCGCAGCTGGGCGGAGGCCACCGCCGTGCCGCCGACCGGGATGCCCAGCGCGGCCTCGCCGAGCAGGGCGTGCAGGGTCGGTGGGTACTCGCGGCTGAGGATGCCCTGGCGGGCGAGGCGGGCGGCGACCTTGCCGTCCAGTTCCGCCGCCGACGGCATGGTGGGGGCGGTGTCGCGGATGGCGGCGCGGGCGTAGTCGGCGGTCTGCAGCAGGCCAGGGACCAGGACCGGGTGGTGGACGCGCAGCGCGATCGCCTTGGACTCCCAGTCGATCAGGGTCTGCCACTGGTCGGGGAGGCCGCGGCCGTGCACCTGGACCCAGCCGGGTTCGGCGGCCTGCCGGACCAGGTCGAGGATCTCCTCCTGGCGCGGCTCGGGCACCCGGTAGAGGCCGAGCATCGCCTCCACGTCGCGCAGGCGCAGGCCGCTGGTGCCGGTCTCCACCCGGCTGACCTTCGCCTGGGACAGGCCGAGGCGGGCGCCCACCTCGCCGGTGGTGTAGCCGGCCTGTTTGCGCAGTCGCCGCAGTTCGCCCGCGACCTGCCGGGACCGGATGGTCGGCCGTCCAGGAGGCACCTCGTCCCCCGCCCGTTCCTCGCGCCGACGTCCCCGTACGACAGCGGCTTATGATCTCTTGTACCGCGCCTGAACTGGGCAAACAACTACACGATCAGATGATGCGGACGGTGACCGCGCGCCGCCGGACCACCCGAACGGGAAGTTCCGACGCGGACCGCACACCGCGCACCCTACGATCTCCCCCCGTGAGCGCCCTCGTAGCCGACGACGAGGCCAGCCGGACCCCGTCACCCGAACCGGTGACCCCGGCGGCCGACCCTGCCGACGTCGCGCGCGCGCGGTTGCTCGGCAGACCCATGCCGACCGACCGCCTGCGCGGCTGGCTGGTGACCGCGTTCATCGGCGTGCTCGCGGGCATCATCCGCTTCCAGAACCTTGGCTTCCCCACCGACAAGGGGACGCCGGTCTTCGACGAGAAGCACTATGTGCCGCAGGCGTGGCAGATGCTGCGCAACGGCGGGGTCGAGGACAACCCGGCCTACGAGCTGACCGTACACCCTCCGCTCGGCAAGACGATGATCGCCATCGGCGAGTACCTCTTCGGCTACAACGGCTGGGGCTGGCGGTTCACCGGCGCGCTGTGCAGCGTGCTGATGGTCATCCTGGTGGTGCGCATCGCCCGCAGGCTGACCCGGTCGACCCTGCTCGGCGCGGTCGGCGGCGTGCTGCTGATCGCCGACGGCGTCTCGCACCTGCAGGCCCGGATGGGCATGCTGGACATCTTCCAGGCCTTTTTCGTGCTGGTCGCGTTCGCCTGCGTGCTGCTCGACCGCGACCAGGTGCGCGACCGGCTGGGCCGGGCGCTGGACGAGGGCTGGCTGCACGAGTCCGTCTACGGCCCCCGGCTCGGTGTGCGCTGGTGGCGGGTCGCGGGCGGTGTGTCCCTCGGCTTGGCCTGTGGGGTCAAGTGGTCGGGCCTGTACTTCATGGCCGCCTACGGGCTGCTGACGCTCGCGTTCGACCTGTCCGCGCGCCGCACCGCCGGGGTCCGCAAGCCCTGGGTCGCGGTGCTGCTGCGCGACCTGCTGCCCGCGCTCTGGTCGTTCCTGGTGCTGGCCGTGATCACCTACCTGGCCTGCTGGTGGGCGTGGTTCGGCAGCGAGACCGGGATCGACCGGCACCTGGTGGAGACCATGGGCACGGACCCGTGGTCGGTGACCAAGGGCGCGATCGGCTCGCTGTTCAACTACCACGAGCACGTGCTCAACTTCCACGAGACGCTGAAGACGAACCCGGAGAAGCAGCACCCGTGGGAGTCCAAGCCGTGGGTGTGGCCGATGAGCCTGCGGCCGATGCTCTACTACTACGACGGCTCGACGCTCGGCTGCGGCGAGGCCAAGTGCGTCTCGGCGACGATGTTGATCGGCACGCCCGCGCTGTGGTGGCTGTCGCTGCCGATGCTGGGCTGGGGTCTGTGGCGGATGGTCACCCGCTTCGACTGGCGCTACGCCGCGGTGGTCACCGCGTACCTGGCCGGGTACCTGCCCTGGTTCCTGAACCTGGACCGGCAGATGTACTTCTTCTACGCCACCCCGATGGCGGCGTTCCTGGTGCTCGGGCTGACGTTGTGCGCGGGGCACCTGCTGGGCAAGGAGGGCGATGGACCGGAACGGCGGCGTACCGGTCTGCTCGCCCTCGCCCTCTACGTCGGCCTGGTGGTGGCCAACTTCGTCTGGCTGTGGCCGATCCTCAACGGCGACTCGATCACCGAATGGCGCTGGCAGGCCGAACTGTGGCTGCCGTCCTGGCGGTGAGCTGAGCGGTCCGCTCCGCCGGGCGGTCCGGGTGGCCGACCACCTGGGCCGCCCGGATCTCGTCGGCGACCCGGATCACGTCCCGGTCCTCGATGTCGGTGGTGCCGGTTAGGGTGCGGGTGGACTGTCGGGTGTGGCGTGAGTGCTGGTGAACGCGGTCCAGGCGGTAGATCACCAGGGCCGCCATGGCGATGAGGACCAGGCCTCCGATCAGGTCAGATGCGGTCATGGCACTAAGTTTGCGTTGGCCGAAATCCCGCCAACAGTGGCAGTTACGACCTTGTCCGCAAAGATCCTGCCAGTTACCCTGACCGCATGCTGACCACCGTGGCGGCCGTCCTGATCGACGGTGTGGCCCCGTTCGAGTTCGGCGTGCTGTGCGAGATCTTCGGTATCGACCGCACCGAGGACGGCGTGCCGCCGATCGAGTTCCGGGTGTGCGGGGAGAACCCCGGCGCGCCCCTGCCGACCAGCATCGGCGTCCCGCTGATCCCGCCGCACGGGCTGGACGCGCTGGCCGGTGCCGACCTGATCGCGGTCCCCGCGACCGTGATCCGCGAGAAGTACCCGCCCGCCGTCCTGGCGGCGCTGCGGGAGGCGAGCGCGCGCGGGGTGACGCTGCTGTCCGAGTGCAGCGGCGCGTTCATCCTCGGCGCGGCCGGGCTGCTCGACGGTCGCGCGTGCACCACGCACTGGCGGTACGCGTCCCTGTTCGCCGAGCGGTTCCCCGCCGCCCGGCTCAACCCGGACGTGTTATTCGTGGACGACGGCGACATCGTCACCAGCGCGGGCACCGCCTCCGGCATCGACGCCTGCCTGCACGTGGTGCGTCGCGAACTGGGCTCGGAGGTGGCGATGGCGATCGCCCGCCGGATGGTGGTGCCGCCGCAGCGCGACGGCGGCCAGCGCCAGTTCGTGGACCTGCCGATCCCGCAGTGCTCCAGCGACAGCCTGCAGCCGGTGCTGGCCTGGCTGGTGGAGAACCTCGCCGAGGAGCACAGCGTGGCCGCGCTGGCCCGGCGGGCGCGGATGTCCGAGCGCAGCTTCGCCAGGCACTTCGTGGCCGAGGCCGGCACGACCCCGCACAAGTGGCTGTCCGCGCAGCGCATCCTGCACGCGCGCAGGCTGCTGGAACAGACGACGCTGGGCGTGGACGAGGTGGCCCGCCGGTGCGGGTTCGGTAGCGGCGCCCTGCTGCGCCACCACTTCCAGCGCATCGTCGGTGTGTCCCCCACCGACTACCGGCGCACTTTCGCAGGCCAAACCGGCTAACCGCGGGTGACGGATTAGGTACGTTTCCAGCATGGATATCCTGGTGACCCCGATCACGGCCGACCCGAGGGACGCCGACGCCCTGGCGGACATCGCCGCCTGGCTGCGCCTGGAGGACGAGCTGCGCGGTCGGATCGATCTGCGGTCCGCACCGCCACGACCGGGCGAGATGGGGTCGCTGTGGGAGGTGCTGGTGGTCGCGGCGGGCGCGGGCGGCGCGGTCACGGTGCTGGTGCAGTCGCTGTTCGGCTGGCTGCAGAGCAAGCGGCGGGACCTGTCGATCAGGCTGACCATCGGCGGGGACGAACTGGTGCTGGACGCCAAGCAGCTCAACGCCGACCCCGCGGCCGTGCTCCGGCTGACCACGGCGGCGATCGAGGCGATGCAACGCGCACAGCAAGCGCACGGGGCACCGGGGCGGATCGAGGGGCGGCCGGATGCAGCTGGGTGATCCGCGACGCTCGCGGGTGATCCTGGTCGGCAGCGCGCACTACGAGGACGCGCGGCTGGCGGCCCTGCCCGCGGTGGCCAACAACCTCGCCGACCTCGCGGCCGTGTTCACCGACCCCGCGCTGGGCGGGCTCGCGCCCGAGTCCTGCCACGTGCTGCTGGACATCACCGCAGACCAGACCACCCGGGTGCAGCGCCTGGCACGGGAGGCCGAGGACCTGCTGCTGATCTACTTCGCCGGGCACAGCGTGTTCACCTCGCAGGGCCAGATCGCCTTCGCGATGCGCAACACCGAGAGCGACCTGGCGGACTACAACGTGTGGACGGTCGGACAGCTCCGCTCGGCGATCACCAACAGCCCGGCCCGGGTCTGCGTGCTGGTGCTGGACAGCTGTTA
Organism: Actinokineospora enzanensis DSM 44649; assembly: GCF_000374445.1. Lineage (GTDB taxonomy): Bacteria > Actinomycetota > Actinomycetes > Mycobacteriales > Pseudonocardiaceae > Actinokineospora > Actinokineospora enzanensis. Next base: position 130,005 of record NZ_KB894414.1, read on the forward strand.
CTCCGAGCGCGCCCTGCGTGAGCTCGGTGCGATGGGGCCGACGGACGCACAGCTGGAGATCGTCGGCACCTACACGCTCGCCTCCGCCTCCAAGTACCACCCCGCGGTGGCCCCGCCGGGCGCCCGGCACACCGCGTTCACCGGCGAACTGATCGACCTGCTGCGCACCGGCGTTCCCGACGCAGGCGACCTGCTGTCCATGCACACGATCTTCCGCGACCTGAACCGCAGGCTGCTGCGCCAGGGCCTGCCCTCGCCCAAGCAGCTGAACACCAACACCGCGGAGAACCTCGCCCTGGTCCGCAACCGTTCGGCCACACCGGTGGTCGCGATTCCCGCGCAGATCCCGCGCTGGCAGCTGACCCGGTCGCGGGCGCTGGACCCCGCCGCTGAGCTGGGCAGCCGGATGGCGGCGGTGGACGAGCTGGCCTCGCTGGCAGGCGCGCCGGAGATCGCGCAGGCGCTCACCACGCTGGCAGGCGACCTCCGGCTGCCGATCCTGTTGCGGATCCACTGTGTACACAAGGCAGGCCTGGTGCTCGGGCCCGCGGTCGCCTCCGTCCTGCTGACCTCGTTCGACCGGGATCCGAGCATCCGGCCGGAGTGGGCGGCGGTCGCCGCGTTCCTGCGGCTGTTGGACGACCACGACGCCTGGTACGCGGCGATGTCCCCAAGCTGGGACATCGACCCGGTGCTTGGCTCGGACGACCCGGACCAGGTATGGGGTCTGCTCATGGCCATGACCCTGCACGCCTTCGGCCTCAGCGAGAAGGCCCGGCACCAGGCGGTGCACGAGCTGGCGGTGCTGGGCAAGCCCGCCCAGGCCGAGGCCCTCCTGAACGGCCTATCCGGATACCGGGCGAATGCCTACCACTCGCGCGGCAGCAATCGGTAGACCGGATCGGTACGCGCGGAGAGATCGAGGAGGTGGTCGGACAACCGCCGCACCGGCGGTATCTCGCCGATTGCCGCCACCCAGTCCCACCAGACTCTCCGACCCGCGAAATACGCCGAACCGGAACCCGCCACGGCGAGCGGGATGAACAACCAGAGCAGCCAACCGCACAACGCGAGGACGACCGCGTAAATACCCACACCCGCCGCCACAATCCCCAATGGCAGGTACTGACCCAGGTCGAGTTTCGTCTGGACAGGATGGCGCCACCACAACAGCGCGGCGAAGGCGAGACCCAGCACGGCCGCCGCCGCGGCCGCGCCCATGAGCCAGACGAGCGCGGTCACCCAGGCCGCCGGTCCCGCCACGACCACCACGGCGGCCGCACCGGCCAGCCCGGCCAGCAGCGCCGGGAAGATCGGCTCGATCGGCTGGGCCTGGCCGGAATACCGCATTCCGTCGGCGAGTACCGCGGTGACACCGCCTGCCAACAGGGACACGCCGACCCCGTCCAGGGACGGATCCCATCCCGGGCCCAGGTCGAGGAAGGCCCCCACCAAGACCGCGATGAGCCCGACCGTGGCGGCGACGCCGCCGGACGCCTCGGTCCCGAACTCCTCGTCCAGGACCAGAAGGCCGACGCCGACGCCGATCAGCGCGCCGAGCACGATGATCGCCAAGGTCGTCCACAGGACCCAGGGGCGCAGCTGCGGGGAGAGCCAGTGCCCGAACAGTTCACTGGCGCCGAAACCGACGACCGCCAGCGCCCAGAAACCCGCGCCGTATTCCTCGGTGGCGCCGATCGCGAAGATCAGCGCACCCACCGCGATGAAGGCGATGGCGCCGCCGTGGACGTAGGGGATGACCTCGTGCGGGATGGTGGTGATGACTTTGTCGATGAACAGGCCGCCCACCCCGAGAACGGCCAAGAGCAAGCCACCGAGAATCATCCGCACTCCCACCCAAGGCTCTGCCCGCCCAGTGTCTTACCCCGAACACCCCCGGTCAAGCAGCGGGAAAACGTAACCGGCGCTCGGGTTTCGCCTCGGGTGTCAGCGCATTGGACGGGTGCGTTCCTCGGCTTCGATGTGCTGCCGCCGAACGATCTGGGTGACCGGGCCGGTCTCGGTGTGCCCTTCCCGCGCCAGCCAGTCGCTCAGCTCCCTGGCGACCGCGTTCAGCGTCGGCCTGCGCGCCGGGTCTGCCTCCAGCGAGGCCCGCAGCAGCCGCTGGTGCGCGCTCTTCGTGGGCAGCTCCGACAACGGCTCGCCCTTGGCCGCGGCCATCAACGCGGCCATCGCGTTGTCCCGCGTGCCGCGCGGCGGCTTCCCGGTGAGCGCGTAGCTCACCGTCGCGGCCAGCTGCCAGGCGTCCGAGGCCGGGGTGGCGTTGGCGCCCGCGGCCGTCTCCGAGGCGAGGAAGTCGGGTGTGCCGACCATCATCCCGGTGGCGGTCAGCGTGGAGTCGCCCTTGGACCGGGCGATGCCGAAGTCGATCAGGTGCGCGTTGCCGTCCGGGTCGATGATGATGTTCGACGGCTTCACGTCCCGGTGCAGCACGCCCTTGGCGTGCGCGGCGGACAGCGCGCCCGCCATGGTGATCCACAGCCGGGCGACCGCCACATCGTCCAGCGGGCCGCCGCTGGTGACCCGGTCGGCCAGCGGCTGGCCCTCGATGTACTCCATCACCAGGCCGAGGCCGTCCGGCTCGGAGACGATGTCGTAGACCCGCACGCAGTTCGGGTGGTGCACGGCCGCCAGCGCGCGGGCCTCGCGGAGCATCCGCTCCTCGGTCTCGGCGTCCGGCGCGTGCGCGGTCTTCACCGCGACCGTGCGGTCCAGCTGGGTGTCGACCGCCAGCCAGACCGTGCCGAAACCGCCGTGCCCGAGCGCCCGGACCTTGCGGAAGCGGCTGCCGGACGGCTTGATCGGCGGAGGCGGCGGGGCGGCGCCGCGCGGGGCGAACGGCAGCGGGCCAGGGTCGGCGGCGAGCCGGGCGAGCGCGGCACGGTCCGGCTCCGGTTCGCGCCGGGTCGGGTTGAGCGGCGGGAACGGCGGCTGGCGCATCGACTGCGGCGGCGGCACGTACTTCGGCACCGGCGGCGGGGGCTGGTACGGCGGCGGCTTCTGCTGCCCCGGCTGCTGCGCGCCGACCGGCTGCGGGTGCTGGGCCCCCTCCGGCTTCTGGTAGTTCCGCTCGACCGTCGACCAGCTCGGCGGTCCGATCACCAGCACCGGCACCAGCCCGAGCACGCTGATCGGCAGGAAGCCCAGCCAGAGGAACGCGGCCGTGTTGGCCTCGACCGGCAGGCTCAGCAGGGCGAACGCGGCGAACGGGATCCAGACGAACCGGCCGGGCCACTTGGGGCCGCGGCGCAGGGCCATCCTGGCCTGGAGCATCACGAACAGCAGGCACACCGCGGGCACGACGACGAGACCGCCGAGCCGCAGCAGGTACATCGGCCAGTCCTCGTACGGGTGGAACAGCAGCTCGTAGCCGGTGGCCTGGCCGCCGAGGAAGGAGCTCTGCGTGCCGACGCAGTGGCTCTCGCTGAACGACGCCAGCTCCGCCCTGGTGAAGTCGACGACACCCTCGTTGGCGAAGACGCTGCGGTACACGCTGCCGATGCCGTTGAACAGCAGCCAGGGGAACAGGAACGCGGTGAGACCGCCGATGATGCCGAACACCGTCAGCGTCGTGGCGTTGTATGTGTTGCCGGTCCCCTTACGGACGATCGCGATCACCACCGTGCCGAGCACCGGCAGCAGCGCGACCAGCGCGCCCGCCATGCTGGTCGCCCACACCCAGTCGCCGGGGCAGAACCCCGGTCCGAACACGGTGTGCGCGAACGACAACAGTGAGGCAGCGAGCTCCAGCACCGCGTCCACCAGCTCCTTTCTCGTCCAACCGGACAACATCCGACCGGGTACCGGCGCACCGGTCACGGAGTAGGTCGAGCTGTGACCGGGCCCCCGGCTCGTCGTCTATACGACGCGGACCGGGGCGCCCGGGTTGTGGTGGCCTCGCCCACGCAGTCACCCGCGGCACCCAGTTTATCCGCCCGGGGTAGCACCCCAGGGCGGTTGGGCGCCCGGATCGTTGACGGATCGTGGTCATCCGGGCACGAACCGGGGTCCGGTTCACGTTTCCCGGAATCGGGTGATACTCGGTGGCACGCCACTGCCAGTGGCACAGTGAAGCCGGGGGAAGGCGATCGGAGGTCCCGTGCACCGCAGACCCGTCGCGTCCGCGAGCATCGCCGCCGTCGGCTACGACGCCGACCACCACGTGCTGGAGGTCGAGTTCCACCACGGCGGCGTCTTCCAGTACCTGTCGGTCCCGAAGAAGGTCTACTGGCAGTTCGCCTCGGCGCCCAGCCTCGGCTCGTACCTCAACCACGAGATCAAGGGCCGCTACGAGGTGCGCGAGGTCGACTGAACGCCGATGGGCCCCGGCTCGTCGCCGGGGCCCATCGGGGAGATCCTGGACTCAGTCCTCGCGGCCCGCGAGCTTCGCGTCCGCCTCGTCCCGCGCGGCCGCCACCTGCGCGTGCACCTCGGCCATGTCCACCGACTTGACCTGGGTGATCAGGTCCTCCAGCGCGGGCGCGGGCAGCGCGCCGGGCTGGGCGTAGAGCACGACACCTTCGCGCACGGCCATCACGGTGGGGATGGAGGAGATGTTGAACGCCTGCGCCAGCTGCTGCTGGGCCTCGGTGTCGACCTTGGCGAACACGACGTCCCCGTGCTTCTCCGAGGCCGCGTCGTAGACCGGGGCGAACTGACGGCACGGTCCGCACCAGGATGCCCAGAAGTCGACCAGCACGGTGCCTCCGCCACCGACCACCTCGTCGAAGTTCTCGCTGGTCAGCTCGACCGTTGCCACAGTGCCTCCTTGTGTCCGGTGCTCGGGTCCCCCGGTGTGCGCGCTACAGCCCTACCAACGAGGCACGGGCGGCAAACATTCCCGCCCGATTACCGCCCCAGCCGGGCGCGCACGGCCGCGATGGCCCGCTCGTAGGGGGCATCCTCGCGGGTCAGCAGGCCCTCGTGGTTGGCGGCCCGGCCGAACGCGACGATCTCGAAGACCAGCTGGACGACATCGGTGTCGGCGGGCAGGTGCCCCTCCTCGACGGCCTCGGTGGCCAGCCGGACGAGCAGGTCGCGGTAGCCCTGGCTGCGTTCGGCGAGCGCGTCGCGCACCCGGCCGTCGCGGGCGTCGAACTCGGCGCTGACCGCGGAGAAGAAGCAGCCACCCTGGCACACGCGTGCCCGGGAGAAAACCATCCACCGCTCGAACAGGCCCAGCAGCCGCGGCACGCCGCGGGGCTCACTCAGCGCGGGGGCCAGGACGTTGCCGGTGAACACCTCCTCGGCGAAGGCGACCGTGGCCAGCTGCAGCTCCTCCTTGGAGCCGAACTGGGCGAAGATGCCGCTCTTGCTGGACCCCAGGTCGGCGGCGAGCCTGCCCACGGTCAGCCCCTCCAGGCCGTCCACGCCCGCGATGTCCATCGCACGGGCGAGGATGGCGCGCCTGGTCTCCGCGCCGCGGGCTCGTCGTCCGTCCATGGCTCCAATCTAATCGGACACCGGAACCCAATCGGCCACGAGCTGCGGGAATGGCCGGATAGCCTGTCGCCCGTGGACGAGCGGGGCAAGCCGAACTGGGGGCACCGGTACGGCATCAGGAAGGCACTGGAGGGCCGGGCCGAGCTGGCGCGCGCGTACGGCTGGCAGTTCGCGGAGGAGGCGCCGTGGCTACCGGAACGGTGGCCGGTGATCCCGTTCTCGCAGCGCGGTGACATGCGGCACGCCTACGGCGTGATGACCGGGGCGTTCCAGGGGATGTCGTTCACCGTGGTCGACTTCTTCCGCAGGCCGACGGTGATCGTGCGCAAGGAACTGGGCATCAAGGTCTCCGAGCGCGACCAGTACGACATCGACACGGTGTGGGTGTTCCACAATCTGCCGCGGATGCCGTTCTTCCAGATCGCGCGCCGGTGGACCTATCACGAGGACAACGGTTCCAACCCGCGCCCGGCGACCGGGGACAAGAAGTTCGACAAGAAGTTCCGGCTGGTCGACACCGATCCGTACGCGGCGGGCCAGGTGCTGACGCCGTGGGTGCAGGCGTGGCTGCGGGACGGCGAGGGTGACTCGTTGTCACTGCTCGGCACCGATGTGTTGTACACGCGCAAGCACATGATTCCCGCGACGAAGCCGGAGATGATCCTGTCCGGCCTCCAGGCACTCGCGTACCTGGTGCCGCTGCTTCCCGGTCAGGCAGGGCAACCGCCGGTGCAGCAGTACCCGCAACAACCGGGCTACCAGCAGCCGCAGGCGTACCCGCAACAGGCGCCGGTCCCGTATCCGCAACAGGCACCTGTGCCGCAGCAGGCCTATCAGCAGCCGTACCCGCCGCAGCAGTACCCACAACCGGCCTATCAGCAGCCCTATCCGCAACAGCCCAGCGCGCAGCAGCCATATCCCCAGCAGCCGTATCCCCCGCAGGGCTATCCGCAACAGCCCGGCCACCCGCAGCAGCCTTACCCGCACGGGTATCCGCAGCAGCAGTACCCGCCGCAGCCCTGGTATCCGCAGCAGTCGGGGTATTCCCCGCCCCGCTGATCCTGACGAAAGATCGCCGACACCTGGACGTGGCGTCCTGTCCCGTGGAACTATTTGACCGAACGTTCGGTCAACATCAGGGAGGGTAACGATGGGCGTTCGCGCATTGCACCGACGGGCGGTCGAGGCCACCGGCAAGCTGGTCGACGGGCTCACCGACGCGCAGCTCGACCTGCCGACGCCGTGTTCCAAGTGGACGGTCCGGGAGGTCGTGGGGCACATGGTGGACAACCACACGCGGCTGATCGCGGCGCTCGGCGGCACCGCCCCGGAGACCGCCGACGACGTGCGGGTCGGGTACCGCAGGGCCACTGACGCGACCCAGGCGGCGTTCGCCGACGGCGCCGCGCTGTCGGCGACCTACGAGCTGGCGGGCAAGTCCCGCACCGGCGGCGAGGTGCTGGGCATCATGTTCGGCGACGTGCTCGTGCACGGCTGGGACCTCGGCCGGTCCATCGGGGTGGAGGTGCGGTTCGAGGAGGAGCTGGCCGAGCAGATGGTCCAGACGCTGGAGGCGTTCCCGAACACGCCGGACGTGTGGGGACCGGACGCCGCGTTCGCCGGACGGTTGCCGGTCGCCGAGGGGTCGTCCGCGCACGATCGGCTGCTCGCGATCACCGGTCGGCAGGCGGACTGGGCACCGGCCGGAACGAACTGACAATGACCGAGGCGGTGACGGCTACCGGTTCCGGTAGTACTGCCACCCGTGCGGCGATGGTGTCGGCGTCCGCATGGAACGCCGTCGGCCCCATCCCGACCAGGGCGGCGGCGTCGCGATGGGACAGCACAAGCTCGAACTCGCACACCACCTCGGTTTCCGGCTCGAAACCAGGCGCCAACCGGGCCGCCACCTGCTCACGCTTGTCCGCCGCGACGGTCACCATATCCACAGTGGACACCAGCGCGGCCAGGTGGTGCCCGGTCGGCGCCACGACCACCAGCCGCCCCTCGGGGTGCAGCACCCGGTGCAGCTCGGCCGGGTTGCGCGGGGCGAACACGTTCAGCGCCAACCCGACCGAGCCCGTCCGGATCGGCAGCGGCTGCCAAGCGTCCGCGAGGACCGCGCCCACACGTGCATGCTTGGCTGCCCGCCGCAAGGCCGGTTTGGCTGCATCCAAGGCAATACCGACGCGATCGGGGCGCGCGTCCAGCACACGTGCAAGGTAGTGCCCGATACCCGCGCCGACATCGACCACACACCCCGGCCCCGGTTGCACTGTCGCGAGCGCGCGCTCAATCGGCGCGTAATGACCGGCACCGAGGAACGCCGCGCGCGCCTCGACCATCGCCGGGGTGTCGCCGGTGAACGCGGTCGCGGCGCGCAGCAGGCTCACATAACCCTGACGGGCGATGTCGAAGCTGTGCCGGTTGGCACAGCGCAAGGTGTTGCCCACCTGGTCGAGTCCATCCGAGCAATGTGGACAGACCAGGTAAGGCAGGACGTCGGCGAGCACCTACCCGCGCAGATCCGACAGCGCGGCCTCGATGGCGCGGTGGAACGTCGGATAGGCGTAGATCATCTGCCGCAGCCGGTCCACCGGGACCTGGGCGTGCACGGCCACCACGAGCGCGCCGAGCACCTCGCCGCCGGTCGGCCCGACCGAGGTCGCCCCGACCAGGACACCCCGGTCGGCGTCTTCGATGAGCTTGATCAGGCCCTCCGCCTTGTGCAGGAAACCGCGCGTGGACGCGGAGATCTGCGCGCTGCCGGTGCGCACGGTCAGCCCGGCGGCGCGGGCGGCGGCCTCCGATAGACCGACCGATCCGATCTCCGGGTCGGTGAATGTCACCCTTGGCACCGCGTGGTACTCCGCGCCCGGACCGCCCTCGCCCAGGATGTCGGCGGCCGCGATGCCCGCCTGGTACATCGAGATATGCGTGAACGCGCCCGCGCCGGTGATGTCGCCGATGGCCCACAGGCCATCGGCCGCGCGCAGGTGCTCGTCCACGGTCACGCCACGGGCGGACTCGTCCAGGCCGTAGGCACCGATACCGAGCGCGGCCATGTCGGACCTGCGCCCGGCGGCGACCATGACCTGCGTGGCGGTGACCGGCTCGGTGCCGTCGAGATCGAGGGTGAACCGCTCCCCGTCGTACCGGGCGGCGGTGATCCTGACCCCGGTCCGCACGTCGATACCCTCGGCGGCGAACCGCTCGGCCAGCAGCGCGCCCGACTCCGGCTCGTCCTGCGGCAGCAGCCGGTCGTTGGCCTGCAACAGCGTCACCGCGGCCCCGAACCGGGCGAAGACCTGGGCGAACTCGCAGCCGACCGGGCCGCCGCCGATCACGATCAACGACGCGGGCACCGCGGTGGCCCGGACCGCCTCCCGGTTCGTCCACACCGGAGTGCCCGCCAGGCCGGGGATCGGCGGCACGGCCGGGTCGGTGCCCGGGTTCAGCACGATCCCGCGACTCGCCCGGACGACCTGACCGTCGACGTCCAGCACGCCCGGCGCGGTGATCCTCGCCCGCCCGCGCACGACCCGAACCCCCGCCGCTGCCAGCCGGTCCACCGCGACCTGGTCGTTCCAGTCGTCGGTGATCTCGTCCCGGACCCGGGCGGCGACCCGGCCCCAGTCCGGCCGCAGGTCCACCTCGCCCGCGAGGTCCGGTACCCGGCGCGCCTCGGCCAGCACGTCGGCGGCGCGGATCATGGCCTTGGTCGGGACACACGCGTAGTACGGGCACTCGCCGCCGACCAGGCGGGACTCGATGCCCGCGACGGACAGCCCGGCCCGCGCCAGCCGGGTGGCCAGCGCCTCTCCGCCGGGTCCGAGACCGACGACCGCCACCTCGACCGAGATTTCCGTGCCGGACACGCGCATCAACTCCTCGTCGCCGTTTCCACGTCCACCCCAGCACGGCGGACGCGGCCGCGCAGCGCCAGTATCACCACAACGGGCGCGGCCACCAGTGCCGCCACGATGTACGCGTTGCCGAGCAGCGCGTCGAGACCGGTCCAACGCAGTTCATTCTTCGAGCCGCTGGGGACCAGTGGGAACTGCCAGCCGGTGAACACCACGACCAGCAGCGCGACCTCCCACCAGCGCCGCCGCGCCAGCAGGTAGCCCGCGAGCGGCACCACCCACACCCAGTGGTGGGTCCAGCTGACCGGCGATACCAGCAGCCCGGCGAACGCGCTGACCAGCAACGCGCCCAGGTCGTCGTCCTCACGGTGCCGGGCGCGCACCACCAACGCGCCGACCACCAGCGCGAGCAGCGCGGTGATCGCGAACAGCGCCAGGGCAGCATGGCCCTCACCGGTGAGCCGCTGGAAGATGCCGTTGAGGGACTGGTTGCCGATCCAGGAGTTGGTAGTGGCGTCGTTGCCGTCGATAAGCCCCACTGCCCAGAACTCGGCTGTGTCGCGCGGCAGGACCAACGCGGCCAGCACGTTCAACCCGGCAAAGGCGGCCACAGCGCGACCCGCGTCCGCCCAGCGGCGGGTCAGCACGAGGTGGCCGACGAAGATCAGCGGGGTCAGCTTGATCGCCGACGCCGCCCCGATGAGCAACCCGGACCAGCGGCTGCCGCGCAGGAACAGCACATCGGCGAACACCATCGCCATCAGGATCAGGTTGACCTGCCCGAGGCCCAGCGAGCGCCAGACCGGTTCGAGCACGACCGTGGCCACCAACAGGCCACCGAACTTCCACCCGGTGCGCAGTGACTCCGGCAGGCTCCCCCGCAGCACGAACGCGAGCGCCAGCGTGGACAGCACCGCCAGCGCCCCCCAGCCCAGTTGTGACGGCACGACCACGAGCGGGAGAAACAATAAAGCCGCGACCGGCGGGTACGCGAACGGCAGCGCGGGCGCCCACGAGTCCTCCGTGGTGAGCGGTGCGTACAACGGGTCGCCCTTTAACACCGTCAACGCGCCCGCGCGGTAGACCACACTGTCCACGCCAAGGCCGCGGCTGATCGACCAGCTCCAGACGGCCAGGCCGATGAACGCGGCAGCCAGCAACAACGCGGCGGGCGGCACTCGCCGCAGGACCCCCATGGCGCCCCACCCTAGTGCCTCGGCCCGGGCCAGATCGGGCTAGCGGGTGCCGTGCAACCTTCTGATGCGGTCCGAGGTCGACGGGTGGCTGGCGAGCATGCGCACCCGCAATGACCGCTTTCCCCGTTCCGCGGCGAGCCAGCCGGAGAGCACGTCGACCAACGCCGGTCCATAGCCGAGGCGGGCGGCGGTGGCGTCCGCGCGGTACTCGCCCAACCGGCTTGACCAGGCCAGGAGCGGGCTGAGCAACGGCATCAGCAGCAGCCACGGGTTCAGCACGACCAACCCGAACACGAGCAACAGCGCCAGCAACACCGACGCCAACGCGCCCGCGCCGCTGCCGAAGCGGGCGAAGACGTTGCCGACCATGAGTACCAACCGGACCGCCCACCGGACCAGGAAGATCGATGCGCGCGCGGGCAGCTCGTACCACCAAGCCAGCAGCGACACCCGGGAGTGGCCGGAGAGGTGGTGCCCCAGCTCGTGCGCCAGGATCGCCTCCAGCGCGCGCGGCGGTAGTTCGAGCGCGCGCCGGGTCACCGCGACCGTGCGACCGCCCGCGGCGAACGCGTTCAACTCGCGCGACTGCTCGACCCACAGCGAGTAGCGGCGGCCGTCGACCCCGGCCGCCGCGCACACCCGCTCCCACGGCGGCGCGAGCCGGGTCATCTCGCCCACGCTCGGGGCGCGCATGTCGAACATGGCGCGGGCCAGCAGGCTCTCCACCGCGGGCAGGAAGGTGAGCGCCCCGGAGGCCAGCCACAGACCGATCACCAGCCAGAGCACCCAGGTCCGGCCCGGCCACAGCAGCGACGGCAGCAGCCCGACCACGACCAGGCTGCTGACGAACGCGGGCAGCCCGAACACCAATCCCATCACCGCCGAGGCGTCCGGCCTGGGGCGCACCGGCTCGCGCGGGATCCAGCTCTGCGTCACCGCACCTCACAAAGATCGTGTCGGCCCACCCTGGCGGTTCCGGGTGCCCGCTGTCCAGCCGCCCGCCGGGAAACCGCGCACGGCTCGACCCAGACATTTCCGGCACATGAATTCAGTATGGCTCCATCCCGTTGGTGAAATTCACACCGACCGGGTCACATAGCGATTGATGATAAGTTTTCGAGAGGTCCCAGCGACCGGCCCCCGCCGGCATCGCGGCGGGGGTTCGTAAATCCACCACCCCGACGAGAGGATACGCACGTGGGCATCACCAAACGCGCACTCGGATTCCTCGGCGCCGGTGCGCTGCTGGTTTCCGCCGGAATGGCGGGCCTGACCGCGAGCGCCAACGCCGACGACGACCCGTTGCCCCCGCCGCCGCACCACCCGCGCATCGACTGCGCTGTCGGCTTCGACCCGCACATGCCCGGCATGGTCATGGGCGGCTGCTTCGGCGAGGGCGCCTTCATCCTGCGCGCCCTGTGCCCGGACCCGGCGCCGCACACCAGCTCGCCGATCCACTTCCGCGGCAACGCCGACACCTTCGTGCTGGCCTGCCTGCACGGGCCCACCTGGGCCAAGGTGTACACACTCGGCCCGCATGGCGAGGAAACCGAGGTCAGCTCCGCGTCGGTCGCCGTTTCCGCCGAATAAGTGAACGCCACGACCGTCGATTAACAGCACCACACAGGAACTGTTGACAATACGGTCGACGTATTCCGCCCGCCGCGCGCTGGCATGCGGACGAAAAAGGGGCGCCGGGGTGTCCGCTATACACCCCGGCGCCACCTACAAGTTTCCCACGGACGGGCTGTGTCCGCCTCCTCCCGCCCCCACTTCCCCGCCCGGCATCGTCCCCGACTCGGCAGGGCACCATCGCCAAGGTCGTGCGTCACGCCAGGCGGATCAGGGCGGCCAGCAAGATGATGAACGGCCGCTCCGGCCGCGCCAGGGATCTCGGCGGGCCACTGCTGTCCGAATCACCGCTGTTGACCCAGTACACCCGCCCGTCGCCGATGCTCCGGCGGGTCACCAGCGGTGTGTCGGGCCGGTCGGCCCAGCAGTAGAGGAAGTCGACGTCGCGGTTCCACCTGCCGATGACCACCTCGTTGTCGCCCAGCTCCATGGTCTCCGGGAGCGCGGCGAGCAGGTCGGTGTGGTCGGAGGCGCGCGGCCCGGAGTCGACCCGGGTGTAGCGGATCGGCTCGGTGCTGCGCTCGAAGGTGTCCAGGCTGCAGCCCGCCAGCTTCTGCAGCCGTTCGTTGCGGCTGCGCCGCCAGATGACGTCGTGGCCGAGCACCAGGCAGCCGCCCCGGTGCACGTAGCGGACCAGGCGCTTCTGCAGCCGGTCGCGGTCGCGCGGGCGGACGCTGAGCTGGGTCACGTCGGTGATCAGCAGGATGATGCCGACCACCGACCGGGAGAACGACCAGCGCGCCAGGTCGGCGCCGTCGCGGGCCATCCGGACCCGCACCCGGAAACCCGCAGCCAGCAGGTCCTCCTGTAATCGGGCGGCGAGGGCCTTGCTGGTGTGCAGCTCGTCGTTGCAGTCGGTGTAGAGCAGGACAGTGCGGGTGCGCCACAGCCTGCGCACCCCGGTGCCCAGGGCCCGGCGGCCGCGGATGGCGCGGGCGTACACGTCGAACCCGAGCACGCGGGCCACGAACACCACGAAGACGGCGACGAGGTTGACCCCGACCTCGTCGACGTACTCGGCCAGGTGGTTCATCCGGGCCGGAAGCCCTCGAAGATCGGCGTGGCGCGGGTCCGCCGGGCCACTTCCAGCTGGTCGGGCGTACGCACGGTCCAGGCCAGCAGCGGCGCCCGCAGCAGCCACCGCCACAGCGACACCAAGACGTTGGGCAGGGCGGTGACCTCGTAGGCCAGGAAGTCGGGCCGGGTCAGGACGTTGAGGAGCATGCTGCGCAGCAACAGTCTGTGCGTCAACGGCAACCCCTCGCCCCGCATCGACCCGGACAGCTGCCCGCGCACCACCTCCGGGGCGTGCCTACGCAGCCACAGCACGATACGAGGATCGAAGGACTGCACGGCCACCTCGCCGCGGTACCGACGGATTTCCGCGACCACCGCGGCCCCGATCCGCTCGACCGGGTTGCCCGCCTTGACCTCCACCAGCACCGGCACCCGCCCGGCCACCAGGTCGAACACCTCCCGCAGCACCGGCACCCCCTCCTCGGTGCCGTCCAGCCGCAGCCCGCCGAGCTCCGCCGCGGCCACGGTCGAGATCAACACGTCTCTCCCGGTCATCCGCAGCGCGCTCGGGTCGTGCATCACCACCACCTGCCCGTCCGCGGACAGGTGCACGTCCAACTCGATCGCGTACCCGGCGGCCGCCGCGGCCTCGAACGCGCCCAGGCTGTTCTCCGGCACCCCCGTGCCGTGCAGCCCCCGGTGCGCCACCGGCCCCGAGAAAACCCACCGCTCCCGCACGTCACCCTCCCTGTCGAGGACTCCGCCGCGGCTCCGTCATGTCTGCGACCGCGACCCACGAACAGGAGACCACGGATGCCGCTCCGCTACGACCGGTACCGCACCGAGATCACGGCCCAGACCGCCGCCCTCGCCGCCGAGATCCAGACCGCGGACCTCACCGCCCGCGTCCCCTCCTGCCCGGACTGGAACCTCCACCAGCTCCTCCACCACATCGGCGAGGGCCACCGCTGGGCCGCCGAGGTGGTCCGCACCCGCGCCACCGACCCACTACCCGACAACGCTCTGCGCGTGCTCCCCGCCGAGATCACCAAGTCCCCCGCCGACCTGGCCACCTGGCTCCGCGAGGGCGCCGACGCCCTGACCGAGGCCCTCGGCTCCACTTCCCCGGACACCCCTGTCTGGTCCCCGGTCCCCCGCGACCCCACGGCGTCCTTCTACGCCCGTCGCTTCACCCACGAAACCCTGATGCACCGGGTCGACGCCGCGCAGGCCGTGCGCCAGTCCACGGCCGACCTCCCGGTTCCGGCGGGAGTTCTGGAGGACGCCGTCGACGAGTACTTCGACCTGGCCACCCTGCCCGAGATGTTCGACTTCTTCCCAGCGCGGCGGGAGCTGCTCGCTCCTGGCCGAACGCTTCTGTTCCGCACTCCCGATACCGCGCCCTGGCTGCTGGACCTGTCCGGGACGACCATGACGTACTCGCGCCCCACCGAGGCCACCGAGACTACGGCGACCATCGAGGGTTCCTTGTTCTCCCTGCTCCTGGCCCTCTACCACCGCCCCCCTGCCACGCCGGTGGTCTCCAGCGGCGATGCGGGCGTGCTTTCCCTCTGGGACAAGCACTCCACCTTCGGCTGAGCGGCCGGTCGTACTATCGGCATCGCATTGTTCCCGACGCCGATGGACTGGACAGGCAGTGAGCGAGTACCAGTACTACGAGTTCGTAGCGATCGACCGTCCGCTGGACGACGACGAGCGGGCCGAGATCGAGGCGCTGTCGTCCAGGGCGACGATCACATCGACCCGGTTCGTGAACGAGTACGACTTCGGCGACTTCAAGGGCGATCCGAACGAGCTGATGGAGAGCTACTACGACGTCCACCTGTACCTGGCGAACTGGGGTATGCACCGGGTGATGTTCCGGCTGCCGTGCGATCTGCTCGATCCCGACACCGTCGCGGAGTACTGCGTCGGGGAGCAGGTGAGCGCCTGGGTCGTGGACGAGTTCGTGGTGCTCGACTTCGCCAATGAGGACGAGGACAGCGAGATCGATCGCGAGCCCGAGTCGCTGTTGTCGGCGATCGTCGGTGTCCGGGGCGAGCTGGCGGCAGGCGATCTCCGGCCGCTCTACCTGGCCTGGCTGGCCGCCTACGGCACCTGGGAACGCGACGAGGACGCCTTCGACGACGAGGCCGATGGCGACCTGGAACCGCCGGTGCCGCCCGGATTGGGCTCACTCACCCCGGCCCAGCAGGCCCTGGCCGACTTCCTACGGCTCGACGCGGTTCTTCTCGCGACCGCCGCCGAGACCGGCCTGCCTGCTGCCCCCGATGTCCCGCGTCGAACCGTCGCC
This sequence comes from Actinokineospora enzanensis DSM 44649, assembly GCF_000374445.1. GTDB lineage: Bacteria > Actinomycetota > Actinomycetes > Mycobacteriales > Pseudonocardiaceae > Actinokineospora > Actinokineospora enzanensis. The sequence goes on from NZ_KB894414.1 coordinate 145,493, forward strand.
AACCTGCTCGACGGTGCCGCCCACCGCCGGACAGGCAGCGGACACTGATCGGGAGAGTCCACAAAGCACTGTCCGATATGGACATTACCGACGGAGAAAGTGACGCCCTGGTCCCGACTTTACGGGACCAGGGCGTCACCTGCGATCACCCGTCGCGACTAGACGATGGGGAAATCGAAATACGTGTCCGGATACGGCTCGCCGGTCAGCGAGTAATGCCACCACTCGTAGTCGTAGCGGGCGAACCCGCTCTCCGCCATGATGGCGCAGAGGTGCTGACGGTTCGCCGCCTCCTCCGCCGTGACCCCGCTCGCGCCGTGGTGCGAGATCGGGTCCATCACGTCGTGGTCACCGCCCATGGCGGCGAGTTCACCGGAGTCCAGGTGGTAGATCGTCAGGTCGACGGTACTACCGCGGCTGTGCCCCGACTTGGTGGCCACATAACCCTGCTCGAACATGTCGGGCCGGTCGATGTTCGGGTAGTGCCGCGCCTTCTTCCGGCCGTCCTCCGGCAGTTCCGCCCAGCGCATGAAGCAGTCCACCGCGCGCTGCGGGCGGTACCCGTCCCACAGCAGCAGACCGAAGCCAAGGGCCGCGGCCTTCTCCTGTGCCAGCGCCAGAGCGGCGCACAACGCCTTCGTGCCGACGATCCGGTTCACCACGTAGCCGTCCACCGGCTTGCCGGTGAAGTTGTCCCAGGTGGCGTACTTGGCGTCCCAGCGAATCCCGGGTACCAGCTCGTCTACGTAGGCGAAGTCGTCGTTCATCCGGGCTGTCCGGCCAGGGCCAGCGTCACCAGCCGGTCGACCACGTCGCCGAGCGGCACGCCCGCGGCGGCCATCATCCGCGGGTAACGGCTGTAGGAGGTCAGGCCGGGCAGGGTGTTGACCTCGTTGAGCACGACCTCGCCGTCCTCCTTGAGGAACATGTCCACCCGGGCCAGGCCCCGGCAGCCGAGGGCGTGGTAGAGCAGCTTCGCGGTCGCCTGGACGCGGTCGCGCGCCTCGTCCGGGATATCCGCGGGCACGATGAACGTCGAGTTCTCGGAGCCCTTCTCCGGCTCCTTCTCCTGGTGGATCTTGAAGAAGCCGTGGGTCAGCGCGACCCGGTCCACCTCACCGGCGAACAGCTCCGCGCCGTTGCCCAGGATGGCGCAGCCGATCTCGCTGCCCACGACCGCGGCCTCGATCAGCACCTTGGTGTCGAACTCGCGGGCGGTTGCCAGCGCCTCCGCCAGCTCCTCCTTGCGAGTCACCTTGGTGACGCCGAAGGACGAGCCGGAGCGGGCAGGCTTGACGAACACCGGGTAGGTCAGCTCGTCCGCGTCGACCTCCTGGTCCGCGACGACGATCCAGAAGTCCGGGGTGGGGATCCCGGCGTTGCGGGCCACGAGGTAGGCGAGCGACTTGTCCATGCACAGCGCGGAGCTCTGAACGTCGCAGCCGACGTAGGGGACGCCGGAGATCTCCATCAGGCCCTGCATCGCGCCGTCCTCGCCGAGCTTGCCGTGCAGCACCGGCACCAGCGCGTCGAGGCGGACCGTCTCGTACTTGCCCTCGTCCAGGACCAGCAGCCCGTGCACCTCGCGGTCCGGCGACAGCACGGCCGGGCGGGTGTCGCGGGTCTCCCAGTCGCCCTCCGGGCTGTCGCAGAGCAGCCACGACCCGTCCTTGGTGATCCCGATGTAGAACGGTTCGTACTTCCCGGTGTCGAGGCTCTTGGCGACCTCGCGTGCGGACTTGACAGAGATAGGGTGCTCCTCGGAACAACCGCCGAAGATGATTCCGATTTTCAACCTACCCATGCTGCTTCCTGCTTTCGAATTCCAGGCAATTGATGATGGAGTTTTCCACGGTGTCACTCAGTGCATGGTCCGTGTAATAGGCGGTATGCGGGCTGATCAGCACGTTCGGGAGTTCCTGCAACCGCAGCAGCAGCTTGCTCGGGATGGCCTTGTCCCGACAGTCGGCGTAGAAGATGCCCTCTTCTTCCTCCAGGACATCCAGCGCCGCGCCGCCGAGCCTGCCGCTGTCCAGGGCCGAGATCAGGGCCTCGGTGTCGATGAGGGGACCGCGCCCGGTGTTGATGACGTACGCGCCGGGGCGCATGTGCTCGATGCGGTGCCGGTCGAGGAGATGGTGGCTTTCCGGGTTGAGCGGGGTGTGCAGTGTGACGATATCGCTCTGCCGGAGTAATTCGTCGAGCGGGACATAATGGGCGTCGGCCTTGGGGTAGCTGTCATATGCCAGCACCCGGCAGCCGAACCCGCGCAGCCGGTCCATGACCGCGACCCCGATTCGCCCGGTGCCGACCACCCCGATGGTCAGGTCGCGCAGCTCTTTTCCGCGCACCTCGTCCAGCCGGTAGTCGTGCACCTCGACCCGGCGGAGCATGGCCTTGATATTGCGCACCACCATCAGCATCAGCATCAACGTGTAGTCGGCGACACTGTCCGGCGAGTAGGCCACATTCCCGACGGAAATCCCAATGCTTTCCGCGTATTCGACGTCGATATGGTTGAACCCGATACTGCGCGTGGAGATATAGTCCACACCCGCTTCGTTGAGCGCACGCAGAATGGAATGGGTCACCTTGGTCTTGTGCCCGATGCTGATACACCGGTTCCCGATGGCCAACCCGATATTGTCCTCGGCCAGCGCCGCCGAGCTGATGGTCGGCACGATCCCGAAGCGGGGCGCCATTTCCCGGAACAGGACGGCCTCGTCCGCGCAGCACCCATAGATCGTGATCCCCGTTGCCGGGGCGGCCGTGGCGGACGCGGACGCCAGCGATGACGTGCGGTGGGCCGCTGTTCGTGCTGGTTCGCTGTGGGCCATGCCTTCCATTGTAGGCAACCTACCCGCCCCACCCCGTACGTGGTTCTAACTACGCCAACAATACGTTACCCACCGGTAACCCCCACAACCAACCCTCCGCACACACCCCACAACCCCCAGTAACCCACCCCAAACCAGATCACCCGCACCGGACCTAGCCAGATAGCCACAACAAGATCCTTAGCAGCAACCGCGAACACCCAAGCCACAAACGAACGCAGGCTAAGCGATACCGCGAAGCGGTGAGAAAAAGCCCCACTTACCCAACACCGCTGGGTCGGACCCGACCGCACCGTGGGGGTCTGAGGGCTCGGCCCCCAGAAATAATGACGCACGACCCCGCGAAACGGCGAGCAGGGTCGTGCTGAGTGCGTGGAGCTGAGGGGAATCGAACCCCTGACCTTCTCGATGCGAACGAGACGCGCTACCAACTGCGCTACAGCCCCTTGGTTGTGCTCGCAGAGCTTAGCAGTCCGCTCGCACAGCCTCGTGCACCGGGGTCCTCATTCGCCCACCGCGCGGCGGTAGGTGGGGGTTCCCGGCTCGCCGAGCTCGTCGAACCAGGGGTCCTCGTCGTCGAGCTCGACCACGACCGCGCCCGGGTGGATGGCCCGGGCAGGCATCGCGGTGACGGGTTCGTCGTCCTCGTACGCGTGCTCCGGTGCCGGGCGCGCGTGCGAGCGACGGGTGGTCTGCATGCGGGCGGCGCGGCGGTCGCGGATCTCTTCCTCGATGCGGACCTGGCGACGCAGGTAGCTGAGGTAGCCGACCAGCAGTGCGTCCAGCAGCCCGTGCGCCCACCAGAGCATGGGCGCGACCAGACCCGCGCCGACGCCGGTGGCGATGGCGGCCACGAGCATCAGGACCACGACGCGCTGGCGGAACCCGTACTTGGCGCGGGCGGTGCGGGCCGCGGCCTCCGGGTCGTAGCCGCCGCGGCCGGGGCGGTAGCGGCGGGTGTCGGGGTCGGTCGCGGGGGTCTCCGGCTCGGGTTCGGCCATGGCGAACTCCTCCTCGGGCTCGCCGTCGGACTCCTCGGCCGGGGCGGGCCCGGCGTCCTGGTCGACGGCGGCACCGCTGCGGACCACCCGGGCGGAGAGGGCGGTGTCGGTGGTGCGGGCGATCTCCTGGCGCTTGCGCACGACCATGGGGACGAGCACGACGAGCCACGCCACCACGAGTCCGACCACGATCAACGAGCTCGGCATGTCCCGGCACCTCCCCCTTGCTCCGTCTCCCCCAGCCTTCCTTCGCCACGTTAGTCACAACAGTCACACGTGTGGCGGAGGCGCGCCGACCAGGCCCACCCGATCGGGTAGTTCGCTTGTGGACCATGTCTCGTAACGGCACTGATCGAACTTGTCCGCAGATTAACCTGAACCGAGCTGCGGGATAACCGCTTTTCCGGCCGTGACCAGGCGGTTCACCAAACCGGTCGGAATGTCCTCAGTAGTCAGGGCCAGACACCGGTGATCACGCCAGGCACCCGCGACGTCCAGATAACGACGGAACAGGCCCTCCTCGCGGAAACCCAGCTTGGCCAGCACCCGCAGGCTCGCGATGTTCTCCGGCCGGACCGTCGCCTCGATCCGGTGCAGCCCCGCCGGACCGAAGCAGTGGTCCACGACCAGGGCCGCGGCGGCCGTGGCCACGCCCCCGCCACCCGCGTCCGATGCCACCCAGTAGCCCACCCACGCCGAGCACAGCGCGCCGCGCACCACGTTCCCCACCGTGACCTGCCCCGCCAGCCGCCCGTCCACGGTGATCACGAACGGCAGCGACATGCCCCGCCGGGCCAGCGCGCGCAGCGTGGACCACTGGCCGAGCCAGGCCGAGGTGGCGTTGCGCTCGGCCCACGTCCCGGGCGCCGTGGGCTCCCACTCCTGCAGGTAGGCCTGGTCGCGCAGGCGTACCCGGCTCCACGCGCGACCGTCCAGCAGCCTGGGCGCGCGCACCTCGACCACGCCACCGGGCACCGTCAGCGGCCCCAGCCGGGCGGGCCAGCCGGGGTGTCGCCCGATCGGTTGGCCGTTAGCCACGCTGGGCGAGGAAGGTGACCCGGACCTGCTCGCCGACGGAGATCTCGGTGGTCTCCTCGTCGACCAGGACCAGGCAGTTGGCCTCGGCCAACGAGGCGAGCAGGTGCGAACCGGACTGGCCCAGCGGCTGCACGAGGTACTCGCCGTTGGCCTCGTCGCGCAGCAGCTGCCCGCGCAGGAACCCGCGCCTGGCCTTGGTGGAGCTGACCGGCGACAGCAGCCGCGCGCTCACCACCCGCCGGTGCGGGTTGCGCTTGCCCTGTGCGGCCCGGATCAGCGGCCGCACCACCACCTCGAACACCACCAGGGCGCTCATCGGGTTGCCGGGCAGGAGGAACGTGGGCACCGCGTCCGGGCCCAGCCGCCCGAAGCCCTGCACCGAGCCGGGGTGCATGGCGACCCGGGTCAGGTCGACCTCGCCGAGGTCGCGCAGCGCGGCGCGGACCTCGTGCGCCAGCTCGCCGCCCACCCCGCCGGAGATCACCACGATCTCGGACAGCAGCAGCCTGCTCTCCACCACCTCGCGCAGCCGCCGGGTGTCCGTGCTGACGATGCCGACCCGGTTGACCTCCGCGCCCGCGTCCCGCGCGGCCGCGGCCAGCGCGTAGGAGTTGACGTCGTAGACCTGCCCCTCGCCCGGGGTGCGGTCGATGTCCACCAGCTCGTCGCCGAGCGAGATCACCGACACCCGGGGCCGCGGGTAGACCAGCACCTTGGACCGGCCGACCGCGGCCAGCAGCCCCACCTGGGCGGAGCCGATCACCGCGCCGCGCCGCACGGCGACGTCGCCGGTCTGCACGTCCTCGCCGGTGCGCCGGACGTACGCGGCCGACGGCACCGGCTGGTTGATCGTCACCCGGGCGTGGTGGCCGTCTGTGAACCCGGTCGGCACCACGGCGTCGGCCAGGGTCGGCAGCGGCGCGCCGGTCGCCACCCGGACCGCCTGGCCGGGCTGCAACCGGCGCGGCTGCCGGGATCCGGAGGCGATCTCGCCGACGACCGGGAGCACCACCGGCTCGACCCCGGCGGCCTGGGTGTCCACGCTGCGCACCGCGTACCCGTCCACCGCCGCCTGGTCGAACCCGGGCAATGCCCGCTCGGCCACCACCTCCTCGGCGCAGAGCAGGCCCTGCGCCTCGGAGATGGCGACGCGCACCGGAGCTGGCCGCACCGCGGCGGCCAACGCCCGTGCGACTTGCTCGTCGACAGACCTCATCCGGTCACCTTATGTTCGTTCACTGGGAGCCGATTCGTTCCCGCAGCCAAGCCTGCAGGCTGGGCCCATACTCCGGATGGTCGAGCGCGAAGTCCACGGCGGCGCGCAGGAAACCGCCAGGATTTCCCAGGTCATGCCTGCCGCCCCGGTGCACGACCACGTGCACCGGGTGGCCCTCGGAGATCAGCAGCGCGATGGCGTCGGTGAGCTGGAGCTCGCCGCCCGCGCCCGGGGTGATCCGCTTGAGCGCGTCGAAGATCGCCCGATCGAGCAGGTAGCGGCCCGCGGCGGCGAAGGTCGACGGGGCCTGGTCGGCTGGCGGCTTCTCCACCATCCCGTTGACCTTCTTGACGTCCGGGTCGCCGGTCTCCTCGACGTCGAACACGCCGTAGGCGGAGATCTCCGCGCGCGGGATGTCGAAGGCACACAGGACGGTGCCGCCCTTCGCCGCGCGCACCTCGGCCATCCTGGCCAGCACACCGGTCGGCAGCACCAGGTCGTCGGGCAGCAGGACGGCGACAGCCTCGTCCTCGGGGCGCAGGTTGGGTTCGGCGCAGCCGACCGCGTGGCCGAGACCGAGGGCCTCCTCCTGGATCGCGGTCTCCACGGCGAGCAGTCCGGGGGCTCGGCGGACCTTTTCGAGCAGGGCCGCCTTGCCACGGTCGGCGAGGGTCTTCTCCAGGTCGGGCCGGGGCTGGAAGTACTGCGCGACGGCGTCCTTGCCGGGCGAGGTGACGATGATCAGCCGCTCGGCGCCCGCCTCGGCGGCCTCGGCGGCGACGTACTCGATGCCGGGGGTGTCGACCACCGGCAGGAGCTCCTTGGGAACGGCCTTGGTGGTGGGCAGGAATCGGGTGCCCAGACCCGCCGCGGGCACGATGGCGGCGGTGAATGCGGTCGACGCGCTCATGGACACGCAGCCTAACCTCAGTCCTGTGGCCGGGCCTGGGAATGATCTCGATGCGACTCGCGCGTGGACCAAGGACCAATGGCGGCGGGCCCTGCTCGCCGAGCGCCGCCGGGTGCCCGCCGGGGTGCGCTTCGCGGAGGCCATGCGGTTGACGGCGTTGCTGACCAGCGGGCGGGTGGTCGGGACCGGACAGACGCTGTGCGCGTACGTGCCGATCGGGTCGGAGCCGGGTTCGGTGCAGATGCTCGACGAGGTGGCCGAGCACGGGGTGCGGATACTGCTGCCGATCGTGTCCGGGCGGGGTCCGCTGGACTGGGCCTGGTACGACGGCCGGGAGTACCTGCGGCCGGGACCGTACGGGCTGTACCAGCCGAGCGGTGAGCGGCTGGGCGAGTCGGCGCTGCGGATCGCGGATGTGGTGCTGGTGCCTGCCTTGGCAGTGGATCGCAACGGCACGCGGTTGGGGCGCGGGGCGGGGTACTACGACCGGTCGTTGTCGTTGGCGACGCCGGGCACACCGCTGGTCGCGGTGGTGCGCGACCCGGAGCTGTTCGACCAGCTGCCCGCGGAACCGCACGACGTGATGGTGACCGGTGTTCTCACGCCCGGACGGGGCTTACTCCGGCTGCGGTGAACCCGGTGCACGCGCGCGGTCCGTAACAGGTTGTGTCCGTGCTGCTGTGACTTCTGTCAGGAACATTTGCGCTACGTGTGCGCGTTGCCGCAGAATCGGTTAGCACTCTTTCGGATCGAGTGCCAAGGTCGGAAAGGAAGACCACCCCGTGCCCACGTACCAGTACGCCTGTACGGCATGCGAGCACCGCTTCGAGGCGGTGCAGTCGTTCACCGACTCGGCGCTGACCGAGTGCCCGGAATGCACGGGACGCCTGCGCAAGCTCTACGGCTCCGTGGGCGTGGTGTTCAAGGGCAGCGGCTTCTACCGCAACGACAGCCGGTCCGGCGGCAAGAGCACGTCAGCGACCACCGGCACCTCGGCCGAGTCCTCGCCGTCCACGGCGAAGAGCGAGTCCACGTCGTCGTCCTCGTCCTCGACCTCCTCGGACTCCGGTTCGTCGTCGACCACGGCCAAGTCCGGGAGTACGGCCAAGTCCGGGAGTACGGCCAAGTCCGGGAGTACGGCTAAGTCCGCGAGCACCACGACGACGGCCGCCAAGGCCTCCTGAGTTATCCACATCCCCCGGAGTTGTCCACAGCCGGACGACGCCGAGTGCCCGCCGCCGGGGTTCCTTCCTAACGTCGAGTCGTAAACCCGACCCGACCTGTGGAGGAACCCCGTGTCCGGCTTCGACGTGGCCCGCGTGCGCGCCACCATCCGCAAGTTCCCGCGTGCCCTGCGGCCCCGCCGCGTACTGGCGGTCCTGCTGTGCGCCGCCGCCACCGCGCTGGCCCTGCGCCCGCCGTCCCCCGCCGAGCCGCTGCTGGTCGCCACCCGTGTGCTCGCGCCAGGGACCGCGCTGACCGCCGCCGATGTCCGGGTACTCCGCGCCCCACCCGACCTGCGCCCGGAGTTCGCGCTCGGCGACCCGCTGGACGCCATCGGCCGGGTGCCCGCCGCCGCGATCGGACCGGGCGAGCCGATCACCCGGCTGCGCCTGGTCGGCGCGGAGAACACCACCGCCACCGCCGGATCGGGCGCGGCCGCGGTGGCGATCCGGCTCGCCGACCCCGATGTGGCCGGGCTGCTGCGGCCCGGCGTCCGGGTCGACGTGATCAGCGCCGATCCGGGCGGCCGGGCGGCGGTGCTGGCCCGGGACGCGGCCGTGGTGACGGTCCGCCCGGGGCGGCCGGGAGAGCCGGGGAACCTGGTGGTCCTGGCGCTGCCCAGGGAGTCCGCGACCATGGTCGCCTCGGCGGCGTTGGCCGGTCCGGTGGCGGTTACGCTCCGGTAGCCCTGGACCCCGGACGGCTACCCACCGTCCTCGCCGAGAATGGAGCGCAGACGTGCTGAAGGGCTTCAAGGACTTCCTGATGCGCGGGAACGTCATCGACCTCGCGGTCGCCGTGGTGATCGGCGCGGCCTTCACCGACGTCGTCAAGTCGTTCACCGACGGCCTGCTCAAGCCACTGCTCAACTCCGCGGGCGGCGCGCGCGCCGCCGACGGGCTGGGCTTCCGGATCATCGGCAGCAAGGAGACGACGTTCCTGGACTTCGGCGGTGTGATCAACTCCGCGATCAACTTCGTGATCGTGGCGGCGATCATCTACTTCCTGATCGTGCTGCCGGTCAAGCACATCCAGGAGCGCCGCAAGCGCGGGCAGGAGCCCGGCCCGGCCGAGCCCACCGATGTGGAGCTGCTCAAGGAGATCCGCGACCTGCTCAAGCACCAGCAGAGCCGCTGACCATCCGGGGCGCCGGTCAACCGCCGTGGTGCGGCGGACGGTTGCCCAGGTACCAGTCGTCGGTGCCCCGGGAGTCCCGGCCCGGTCCGCGCTCGTCGGACGTGGTGTCCGGGAGGACGTCCCCGAAGATCCGGTCCAGGTCCGGCCGCGATACCCGCGGCCGGGCCTGCCCGGTCTCGTCCTCGCCGTCGCCCGCGCCCGCCTCGCCCGCGGCTATCCGCTCTTGGCCGTCGGCCAGCTCTTGGCCGTCGGGCGGTGGGGTGTCGTCGGTGCTCGCCATGCCCGTCGGTCAGTTGCCCTCAAGACCGGACAGCTCGCCGATCACGTACGGGACCAGGGCGGACAGGGTGGCCATACCGTCCCGGACAGCGGCCCGGGAGCCCGCCAGGTTGACCACCAGGGTGCTGCCGGAGACGCCGACCAGCCCGCGGGAGACGCCCGCGTCCACCGAGCCCGCGGCCAGGCCGGAGGAGCGGATGGCCTCGGCGATGCCGGGGACCGGCCGGTCCAGCACGCCCTGGGTGGCGTCCGGGGTGACATCGCGCGGGGACACCCCGGTGCCGCCGACGGTGACCACCAGGTCGGCCCCGCCGATCACGGCGGTGTTGAGCGCGTTGCGGATCGCCACGGTCTCGCCGACCACGGAGACCACACCGTCGACGATGAAGCCCGCCTCCTCCAGCAGCTCCGTCACCAGCGGGCCGAACGTGTCCTCGTGCTCCCGATGCGCCACCCGGTCGTCCACGATCACGACCAGTGCCCTGCCAAGCCGCTGCGCGCTGCGTTCCATGCGCTCCACCGTAGCCGCCGGGCCGACCAGGAGCCCTCGGAGGTGGACCCGGTCACAGCGCGTCGCCACCCGCCCGAACGCGTGCCCGCCTCACGAAAACGTCGCATCCGGACGGCCGATGTGGACTGATCATCACCAAACCCACCACCCGTTCGGTCTACTGCCCGCGCCGGGCCGGTTCGTCCACCGGCGTTGACGATCAGGCGAAGCTCAACCCGAGCAGGAAAGCCAGGTACAGCCCCACCGCCACCATCGCCGTCCGGGACAGCACGACCCGCTCCGCGCGCAGCGCGTACTCCAGGCAGACCAGCGCCAACACCACCCACACGGCCGGATGCGCCCACCGGACGAGAAAGGCATGCGCGGGCGCCAACCCGTCCGGCATCCGCACGCTCAACACGGTCGCGTGCAACAACGCCACCCCGAGACACACCGCCGCGGCGACCAGCCCGACCGGCAGGCGCACCGGACCCCCGAGGGTGTCGCGCAGTCTCCGCAACGGCGATGCCATGACCCCATTGTCACGACCACGCTCCCCCTTCCGCGCGCAGCCCCCGATTCGTGATCTCCCGCTGTACACCACAACAACGGTTTGACCGTCCACGTCAGAACCAGCGAATCCCCGGAACGGCCCATTGGTCGCGCTCCCAACCCGGCGACTCCACAGTGGAACTTCGCGCGAACCCTAGTGAAACGGAGTGGGAACAACCCTTCGACGAGTCGATCTACCTGCGGAGACCCAAACTGGGAAGACATCCCGCCTGCCCGTACACCCACGGCAATGAACCGGTTTCACACCAACACGAGCCCGTCTCGCACTGGTTCAACCACACCCCACCTCGCCACCCGACCACACTGTGTGACCCGACCCGCATCGGCGACCCAGGGGTGGACACGACAGGAGCCGCAGCGGACAGGCGAGGGGATTGCCATCCGCGTGCGGCTCCTGGGTCGGGCTCCGGGTTCCGGGGCCCTGTCCGGTTCGGGGGCAGCGAACCGGGGCTGGTCTCGGGCGCGGAGCACCCGAGCGTCTTCTACTGTGGGTCGACGGGCTGGCCGCCGAGAGTCGCGTCGACCGTGCGGCCGTCGGCGAGAGTCAGGGTGACCTTGTCACCGGGCGCCTTGGAGCGGACCGCGGCGACGAGGGCGTCGGAGGCGTCGATGCGCCGGTCGTCGAGCTTGGTGACGACATCGCCGGACTTCAGGCCCGCCTTCTCGCCCGCACCACCACCGACGACCTCGGAGATGAGCGCACCGCCGCCCTGCTGGTTGTCGCGGACCGAGACGCCGAGGACGGTCTGGGTGGCCTTGCCGGTCTTGACGATCTCGTCCGCGGTGCGGCGGGCCTGGTCGATCGGGATGGCGAACCCGATGCCGACCGAGCCTCCGGTGCCGTTGGCGCTGGTCTGCGGGCTGTAGATGGCGGAGTTGATGCCGATCACCTGGCCCTGCGTGTTCACCAGCGGACCACCGGAGTTGCCCGGGTTGATCGCGGCGTCGGTCTGGATGGCGTCCATGACCGTGGCCTGGGTGCCGGACTCGCCGCCCGCCCTGGTGGGCCGCTGCAGCGAGCTGACGATGCCCGAGGTCACCGTGCCGGACAGCTCGAACGGCGACCCGATGGCCACCACGCCCTGCCCGACCCGCAGGTCGTCGGACCGCCCGAGCTCGGACACCGTCAGGTTGTCCACGCCCTGCGCCTTGACCACGGCCACATCCGAGGTGGGGTCCCGACCGATGATGGTCGCCTTGGCGGTGCGCCCGTCCTGGAACGCCGCGACGATCTGCCCACCGTTGACCGCGCCCTCGATCACGTGGTTGTTGGTGACGATCAGGCCGTCGGCGCTGATCACGAAGCCGGACCCCTCCCCTGCGGAGGACCGACCCTGCACCTGCAGCTGCACGACACTGGGCAACACCTTCTGCGCCACCGCCTCCACCGACCCGGCGGGCGCGGCCGCGGTCTGCTTGGCGGGCGGCGCCGCGTCCAACGCGGTCACCGACGAGGAATGCGAGTCGGCGGCAAGATAGCCACCGGCCGCCCCCGCCGCCCCACCCACCACGAGCGCGAGCGCGGTCAACCCGACGATCAACCCGGTACTCCGCCGCGACTCCCCACGCGGCTTGACCAAGGTCTGCGTCTGCTGCGGCGCACCCGCGAAGTGCGCGGACCCGAAACGGTGCTCACCAGTGGCGGCACCGAAGTTGTGCTCACCGGTGCCGGACTGCCAGCCCAGCCCGTGGCCGTGCTGCGCCCCGTGCGTCTGGTCTCCAGGCCGCGCCCAGGAACCAGTCCCCTGATCCCCCTGCCACATTCGCGGCCAGGACTCCCCGGTATGCCCGACACCACCCAACCCAGGCGGCGCCTGGACCGGCACGGCCTGCCCAGGCGCGATGTGCCCGGCCGCGCCCGATCCCAACGGCTGCGCCGACCCATCATGGCTCTGCGCACTTGACCCCGGCACACCCTGGCCCGCCGCGCCCTGGCCCGGCAGCGCGTTTCCCGAGGCTGCCTGGTCCGGTCCGCCGTGCCTCAGCGCGGCCTCACCCGAAACACTCTGCCCCGAAACACTCTGTCCCGGTACACCCTGCTCCGGTGTTCCCTGCTCTGATGTGCTCCCCACTGCCTGCTGTCCTGTCGTCTGTCCTGACACCCCACGCCCGTCCGGGCCCGCGGTGTCCTGGGTGTGCTCATGGGCCGGGTGACCGGTCGCCTGGGCGGGGGTGGAGTCTCCGGCCCCCGGCGCCGCGGGGCCCTGCTCCCCGCGTGCCTGGGGGCCGGACTCCGGTCGGCCGGGGCCCTGCTCCCCGGTCGGCGTCCGGTAACCCGACTCCCCGCTCGCGCGCGGCGGCGTCGAGTGCGCCGCCCCTCGCGCGGACCACGGGCTGACCTCGCCGGTCGCGTCGTCGGGCTTGTTCTCCGTCATGCCACCACCCTGCGCCCCCCGACTGAGAAGCACCTGAGACCGTCCTGTGCGAAAGCCGAGATTCCGCCGCCGATCGAGATTTTCGGGTTCAGCACCCGTCCGGGGTACCCAGCGATCAACGCCTATAACGCGGCGGAGCAGATCGGAGGCGGGCAGCGAGGTCGTCCGGATCCACGTCGTTGATCCAGACCGCCATACCGGACTCGGAGCCTGCCAGGTACTTCAGCTTGTCCGCGGCCCGCAGCACCGAGAACAGCTGAAGGTGCAGCCATCCCAGCTCACGGTCCAGGCGGACCGGCGCCTGGTGCCAACCGGCGACATAAGGCAGTTCCCGGTCATAAAGACCATCCAGGCGACCGAGTACTCCGAGGTACAAGTCGGCGAAATCGGCGCGTTCGGCCGCGGTCAACGCGGGCAGGTCGGGCACCTGCCGATGCGGCACGACATGCACCTCGACCGGCCACCGCGCGGCCGTGGGCACATACGCCGTCCAGTGCGCGGACTCGGCCACCACCCGGGTCCCCGCGGCACGCTCGGCCGCGAGCACCTCCCCCATCGGCGACCCGCCCCGCTCTCGCGCGACCGTGAGCATGCGTTCGGTGCGCGGCGTCACGAACGGATACCCGTAGATCTGCCCATGGGGATGAGCGAGCGTCACCCCGATCTCGTCACCGCGGTTCTCGAACGGGAAAACCTGCTCCACACCGGGCAACGCCCCCAACACCGCAGTGCGATCCGCCCACACATCCATGATCGTGCGCACCCGCTCAGGACTGAGCGTTCCGAACGAAGCAGTGTGGTCAGACGTGAAGCACAGCACCTCACATCGCCCCAGCCCCGGCGCGCGCGCCACTAGCCCAGGCTCAGGCTCACCCATGGCGTGTTGGGAGAACGAAGGAAACCGGTTCTCGAACACCACCACGTCGTAGTCCGCCTCCGGAATCTCGGTAGGACGACCTGGCGTGGACGGGCACAACGGGCACAGCCCCGCAGGCGGCTTGTACGTGCGCGTCTGCCGAAACGCCGCCAGCACCGACCATTCGCCGGTCAACGGATCACGACGGATCTGCGACACCGACTCCGCACGCGGCAGATCCCGCTCGTCAACGGCAACACGCGGGGCAGCACCAGGGGTGTCGTCGAAGTAGACGATCTCCCGACCGTCCGCGAGCCGGGCGGCGGTCCGCCTCACGCCTCGGCCTCGGCGAGCTCCGGCAGCTCGGCCGCGACGGTCTCCACGATCACCAGCTCACCCACCCGGTCGCGGAGCACCTCGACCGCCTCCGGCGGCAGCCCGTCGTCGGTGACCAGCACGTCCGCCTCGTCCAGCGCGGCGACCGTCGAGATGCCGACCACGCCCCACTTCCCGCGATCGGCCAGCACGACCAGCTTGCGGCCCGCCTCGACGAGCGCGCGTTCGGTCTCACTCTCGTTGATGTTCGGTGTGGTGAACCCCGGCCCCTCGGCCATGCCGTGCACCCCGAGGAACACCATGTCCAGGTGCAGCGAGCGCAGCGTCCGCACCGCGACCGGCCCGACCAGCGAGTCGGACGGGGTGCGCACACCGCCGGTGAGCACCACCGTGCGGTCGCCACGGCCGCCGGTGCGCAGCACGTCGGCGACCCGAATCGAGTTGGTGACCACGGTCAGGTCCGGCACGTCCTCAAGGAACCGGGCGAAGGTCCAGGTCGCGCTACCTGCCGAGACGCCGATAGCGGTACCGGGGCGGATCAGGCGCGCGGCATGCGCGGCGATCGCCTCCTTCTCGGCCAACGCGCGCACCGAGCGCGGCTCGCCCGCGCCGTCCTGGGCCGGGCGGCCGACCACCGAGGTGGCCCCGCCGTAGACCTTCTCCACCAAGCCGCGCTTGGCCAGCGCGTCCAGGTCGCGGCGGATGGTCATGTCGGACACGCCGAGCCGGGCGACCAGGGCGTGCACCTGGACGGCGCCGGTGCGCCGGATCTCCTCCAGGATCACTTCCTGACGCTGACGAGCGAGCACAACACAATTCTACGCAGTCAAACGCGCGATGTTGTTGTGGTCGTGTGCGTGTGAACACGATCCACACTCATTCGCCGCTGCCCGGCAACCGCATCGCCATCAAGGCGCCACCGTCGGCCGAACGGCCCGCGAAGACCGTGCCGCCATGCCGTTCCGCCGCCTGCTTGACGATGGCCAGCCCGAGCCCGGACCCGGGCAGCGTGCGCGCCTCGCTGGAGCGGTAGAAGCGGTCGAACACGTGCGGCAGGTCGACATCGTTGATCCCCTGCCCGGCATCGGCGACCTGCAGGAACGCGTACCCGTCGCCCGCCGGGGCGAGGTCGACCCGGACGGTGCCGCCGGGCGGGCTGAACTTGACCGCGTTGTCCAGCAGGTTGAGCACCGCGCGCTCCAGCGCGGCCGCATGCCCGACCAGGTGCCATGGCTGCAACCGCACGTCGAAATGCACGTCGCCCGCCCGCCGCCGGGCCCGGTCCAGCGCCTGCTCGACCACCTCGACCAGCTCGACGTGCTCCTGCTCGGCGGGCGCGGCGTCCTCCCTGGCCAGCTCGACCAGGTCGCCGATGAGCTGGGTCAGCTCGCCGAGCTGGGCCCGCAGGTCGTCCTGGATCTCGGTGCGGTCCAGGGCGGAGAGCCGGGGCGCGCCCGGGGCCTCGGAGGCGAGCAGCAGCTCCAGGTTGGTGCGCAGCGAGGTCAGCGGGGTGCGCAGCTCGTGGCCCGCGTCGGCAACGAGCCTGCGTTGTCGCTCCTGGGCCTCGGCGACCGCGCCGAGCATGGTGTTGAAGCTGTGCGTGAGCCGGGACAGCTCGTCGTCACCCGCCACCGGGATCGGCCGGAGTTCACCCGTTCGCGTGACGCGTTCGGTGGCGGCGTTCAGCCGTTGGACGGGTCTCAGGCTGGCGCGGGCGACCGCCGTGCCAGCCAGCGCGGCCACGATGATGCCCGACCCGCCGATCACGATCAGCACCACGGCCAGCTTGCTCAGCGTGCTCTTGGTCGTGGCCAGCGGCTGGGCCAGCACCAGCGCGGTGCCGCGCAGGAACGGGTACTGCAACGAGAACACGCGCGTGTTGGTGGCCTCGTCGGTGCGGTAGAACTCGGTCTTCTGGCCCGCGGCGACGCGCAGCTCCTCGGTGCTGATCGGCGGGCTGACCACCGCCCGGTTGATCATCGACTGGCCGGTCTGGTCGATCACGTCGAACCGGATGTCGGACAGGTTCAGGAAGAACGTGGGCAGCTGGGTGCGCCCCTCGGAGACCACCTGGGTGTTGCTGACCAGGGCCGCGGCCCTGACCCGCAGGGTGTCGTCGACCTGCTGGTAGATGCCCCGGTAGACGGTGATGTAGGCGCCGAGCGACACCAGGGCCACGGCGCCGCCGACGCAGAACGCGGCGAGCAGGGTGATGCGGGAGCGCAGGGAGACCCGCTGGTGCGGCCGCTCCCCGGCGTGCGGGAGGGCCATCAGGGCGGGGTCTCGCGCAGCACGTAGCCGACGCCGCGGACGGTGTGGATCAGCCGGGGCTCGCCGGAGGACTCGGTCTTGCGGCGCAGGTAGCCGACGTAGACCTCCAGGGCGTTGCCCGAGGTCGGGAAGTCGTAGCCCCAGACCTCCTCCAGGATGCGGCCGCGGGTGAGCACCTGCTTGGGGTGCGCCAGCAGCAGCTCCAGCAGCGCGAACTCGGTGCGGGTCAGGCTGATCTCGCGGTCGGCCCGGCGCACCTCGCGGGTGCCCGGGTCCAGCTCCAGATCGGCGAAGCGCAGCGCGGCGGTGCTGCCCGCGGCCTGCTCCGGGGTGGCCCTGCGGAGCAGCGCGCGCAGCCGGGCCAGCAGCTCCTCCAGCGCGAACGGCTTCGGCAGGTAGTCGTCGGCGCCCGCGTCCAGGCCTGCCACCCGGTCGGAGACCAGGTCGCGCGCGGTAAGCACGAGGATCGGCAGGTCGTCGCCGATGCCGCGCAGCCGCCTGCACACCTCCAGGCCGTCCAGCCTGGGCATCATCACGTCCAGCACCATCGCGTCGGGCCTGCCGCCATTCTCGGCCGCGGCGCCGGTGCCGAGCACCGACTCCAACGCCTGTTGACCGTCGGTGGCGAGGTCCACCTGGTAGCCGTTGAACTGCAGCGACCGCCGGAGGGACTCGCGGACGGCCCGATCGTCGTCGACCACGAGAATGCGCATATCGTCAGTCTTCCCCCTGCTGCTGAGACGCGCCTGAGAGCAACCCGTCAATTCCCAACACGGATCTCACTCCCACCCGCCCCGAGCGACCGGCGCGTTCCACTGCCGCCACACCGTCACCAACCGGACCGTGACCACCAGCGCCGCGCCGATGACCGTGACCAGGGCCGCGGGCAAGCCCGCCCTGGTGGCCGCCACGACGAACACGGCGCCCGCGAGCGCGGCCAACGCGTAGATCTCCCGCCGCAGCACCATCGGGATCTCCCGCAGCAGCAGGTCGCGCAGGGCGCCGCCGCCGATCCCCGCGGTCATCCCGATCAGGCACGCCGTGTACGCGGGCACGTCCGTAGCCAGCGCGGTAGCCGTACCCGAAACGGTGAACAGTCCGAGCCCCACCGCGTCGGCCAGCAGTACCGCACGCCGCAGCCGGGCGAACTGCGGGTGGAACACGAACACCACCAGCGCGGCGACCACCGGGACCAGCAGGTACGGCCACCTGCGCAGGCTCGTCGGCGGGTGGATGCCCAGCAGCACGTCCCGGATCACGCCGCCGCCGAGCGCGGTGGTCAGCCCCAACACCACGACACCGAACACGTCCAACCGTGCCCGCACAGCAGCCAGCGCCCCGGAAGCCGCGAACACCGCGAGCCCCGCCAGTTCCAGGACGACGACAAGCACGAGAGCGCACGCTACCCAGTGCCCCGACTGCCGTTAGACCTGCCCTTACCGGCTAGAACGCCTCGGCGAGGTGCACCGGATGCGGTGCGCCGGTCAACGCGTCCAACGCCGCCGCGGCAGCCGGATCACCGGTGAGCAGTCCTACCTGGCGCAGGCTGTCGGTGGTCGTCGATCCGGCGAACCACGGACCGAGCGCACCGGCGTGCAGGGTCACCTCGCCCGCACCACCCGGCTCGCAGGTGACCACACCGTCCTCGACCGCGAGCCGCCAGCGACCCGCCTGCCAGGGCGCCCAGGGGTCGATCACCTCGATGTCCACCCGGAACGGCCGGGCGAACGCGACCGCGGGCCAGCCGCGCGCGGCGACGGCGGCGGGCAGGTCGACCACGCGGAGCATGAAGGCCTCGGTGGTGTACGACAGCCGCATCGGGAAGATCAGCTCCAGCAGGGCGCCGTCGAGGATCCGGACGCTCGCGTCGGCGAGCGCACCCGCCCAGCTGGCGATCCCGCGCAGCAGGGCACGCGCGGTGTCCACGTCGTCCGCGGCCAGGTCGTAGACCTGCAAACGTTTGCCATCCGGGCGGTTCGCACTCAGATAACCCCGCAGACCACTCTCTCCGGGCGCGACCGTGACAACGTCCAGTTCAAGTACCCGGGACACATCGAACGCGGGCGCCGCACGATCGAACATCCCGTCGATCCGCGACGCCGTCCGCAAATAACACGCGTGCAGGCTGTCCAGGTCAGTGGCGGTCGCCTGGCGCAGTGGAACATCCGTGTCCGCAACAGCAGCAAGCTCGGACAACGGTACGACCGCCTCACGCCGAGTGCCGACGAGCTCCCACCCCCGCGCGCGATAGACCGGCACCACATACGGGTACAGCGCCGAAACGCACTGCCCTTCCTCGCGCATCACCTGCAACGCCTCGGCGAGCATCCGTCCGGCGATCCCGCGCCTGCGCACGTGCGGGGACACCGCGACGCTGGCCACGCCACCCGTAGGCACCGCCCGGCCGCCGAAGAACTGGTTGTACCGCCACACGCGCAAGAAGCCCTCAATCGCGCCGCCATCCTCCGCGACCAGGCCGTGCCAGGCCCCGGGCGGATCGACCGGGATCCCCGTCGGCCGCGGCGGTCCGCCGAACGCGAGCCGGGCGACCCGGTACGCCAGCTCGTGGTCGTCGTCCTGGAACGGGCGAATGGTCACCATGTGAAGAACCCCTGTCCGCTCTTGCGCCCCAGCTCGCCCCTGGCCACCTTGTCGCGCAGCAGCTGTGGCGCGTTGAAGCGCGGGCCCAACCGCGTGGCAAGGTGGTCGGCGATCGACAGACGCACGTCCAGTCCCACCAGGTCGGTGAGCCGCAACGGGCCCATCGGCCAGCCGTAGCCCAGGCGCATCCCGGTGTCGATGTCCTCGGCGGACGCCACCCGCTCCTCCAGCATCCGGATCGCCTCCAAGCCTACCGCCACGCCGAGCCGCGAGGTCGCGAACCCGGGCGAGTCGCGGACCTCGATCACGGTCTTGCCCAGCGCCTCCGCCCACCTGCGCGCGGTGGCCACCACCCGATCGGGCAGACCATCGTGCACAACCAGTTCTACCAGCGCCTGCACCGGGACCGGGTTGAAGAAGTGCATCCCGATCACCCGCGCACCGGGCAGCCCCTTGGCCAACTCGGCGATGGACAGCGAGGAGGTGTTCGACGCCAGCACCGCGTCCGGGCACCTGGCCGCGACCGCGGTGAACACCGCCAGCTTGAGCTCGATCTTCTCCGGCACCGCCTCCACGACCAGCGCGGTGTCCGTCGGCAGCGCGCCCAGGTCGTCCACAACGGACAGACGGGCGAGCAGCGATGCCGCGGGTTCGGCCAGCTTGCCGCGCTCCTCGGCCTTGCGCAGCGACGCCTCGACATTGGCCGCGCCGACCCGCGCGCGGTCCGCGTCCGCCTCCGCGAGGGTGACCGCGCTGCCCGCGGCCAGGAACACGTGCACGATGCCCGCGCCCATGGTCCCGCCACCGACTACCGCGACCGCGGCCGGAACCCCGCTCACGCCCGGGATCCCGGGTTCGGGGTGGTTCGCGGCGGTTCGCGCACTGGGTCTGTGATCACGGTCGAACTCCCGGGTAGGTTCGGTGGGGCCACACTGCCTCGTGGACATTGGGCACGATAGTGAGTGTGCGGATCATTCTGCTGCGGCACGGCGAGAGTCTGGGCAACATCGACGAACTCGCCTACTGCCGCATTCCCGACCACGCCCTGCCGTTGACGCCACGCGGTGAGGAACAGGCCGACGCCGAGGGTGCGCGGTTGCGCGCGCTACTGCGAGACACCCCTGTCGCCGCGTACATAAGTCCGTACGTGCGCACCATGCGGACCTTCGAACTGTTGCGGCTCCCGATAGAGCGGCGGATCCAGGAGCCGCGGTTGCGCGAACAGGACTGGGGCAACTTGCAGGACCCGGTCGGCCAACAGGTGCAGAAGCAGAAGCGGCACGAGTTCGGGCACTTCTTCTACCGCCTCGAACACGGCGAGTCCGGTGCCGACGTGGACGACCGGGTGGCCAGCTTCCTGTCCGAACTGGAGAACCGGGTACGCCACGATCCCGACCACCCCGACACGGCTCTCGTGGTCACCCACGGCCTGACCATGCGATTGCTGTGCAGGCGCCTGTTCTCGTGGAGCATCGAGCTGTTCGAGTCCCTGTCCAACCCGCCGCACTGCGACCACCGAATACTGACCGACGCCGATGGCCGGTGGCGGTTGGAGCGCCCGTTCACGCAGTGGCGGGACTCCCCGGACGGCACCACCCAGGTCTGACCTGTCGCGGTGACTTGATCACCTTCCGTTAACCCGGGGTTCGGTTGTGGACCACTCCGATCGAGTCACGACGGAAGCCCCTTGTAATCTGGCCGTCGCCGTGTCGCAGGCCGCGGACGGGCCGCCGTTCGATGGAACGTTCGAGGGACGGGTGGGGCACCGTGGGGCAGGATGACCGGATCGCCGCCTCGGAGGCGCTGCGGGCGGACAAAGAGGTCCGACTGCTCATCGACGCGGGCCGCACGGACGAGGCCAACACCCTGTTCGACCAGCTGCTGGCCAAGATCCCACCGGGCCTGGACGCGTGGACCCGGGCCGCGCTGCTGACCAGACGGGCGGTCGCGGCGTGGCGGCTGCGGCGCATCCCGCTGGCCCTGGAGCTGGCCGCGGAGGGCTGGAGCGATATCGACGCCGACCAGCCGCACGGCTCGTTCGCGGCGGACACACTGGGCCGTCTGGGTTACCTGCTGGAGGGAATCGGCCACCGCCGAGCGTCACTGGACATCTCTCGGGTGGCAGTCGATGTAGCCCGAACAGGGGACGATGTCGAGACCCTCGCGCACTGCCTGCAAGGCTTGGCGGGCACGCTGAACTTCCGCGCCTGCGAGCAGCCGCCGGACGACGCGCTGGTCACCTACACCGAGGCCGTGCCGCTGTTCGAGGAGGGCCTGGCGCTGGTCTCCGAGGGCCGCATCCATCTTGCGCTGCTGGCTGCCTACGGCGCCGCGCTGGCAGGCGTCGGCGAGATCGACCGGGCCGAGGGCATCGCGCACGAGACGCTGGAGTTGGCCGCCCGGCACGAGAACCGGTGGGCGCGGTCGGTCGGCAACTGGGTGCTGTCCCGGATCCGGCACCGGCAGGGCGCCCTCGGGGAGGCCACCGAGCACGGCCGGATCGCGGTCGACGAGGCGGCGCGGATCAACGACACCTCGCTGCTCCAGCGCTATTCCCAGGACCTCGCCGACATCTGCCGGGAAAACGAGGACGCGGCGGGCGAGGCGGCCGCGCTGCGCTGCAACATCACCGCGCGCCAGACCGCCATGGAGACGTTGCAGGAAGGGCTCGGCCAAGCGCTGGAGCAGCGGCGACTGGCGATTCGCGCGCAACGACTCGCGACTGCGGCGCAGGAGGCTGCCGCGCGCGACCCGTTGACCGGACTGTCGAACCGGCTCGGGTTGGAGCGGATGGCACCGGGCATCCTGGAGCGCGCGGTCGCGACCGGACGGGTGCCGTGGCTGGTGCTCATTGATGTGGACTGGTTCAAGGGCGTGAACGACGCCGCCGGACACGCGGCCGGTGACGCCGCACTACGTGAGATCGCGCAGCTGCTGCGCGCGGAATGCCGTGGTGGGGACGTGATCGCGCGGTGGGCGGGTGACGAGTTCGTAGTACTGCTCACCGAGGCGCGGCTGGACCACTCGGAGGGACGCACCAGCCCAGTGGGTGTTGCCGTCGCCGAACGGATCCGCATCGCGGTCGACCACCACGACTGGACAGCGGTACTCGGCGGATCACAACGGCCGACCGTCAGCGTCGGGGTGGCGACTGGCCAGGACACCCTGGAACGGTTGTTCGCGAACGCGGATGTGGCGCTGTACCGGGCGAAACGCCGTGGACGTAACCGCGTCGAGGTACACACACCCGACGAGGGCTACGCGATCAGGCCACCGCGATAGGCCACCAGGGCGGCCTGCACACGGTTAGCCGCACCGATCTTCCCGAGCACAGCGGAGACATAACCCTTCACCGTCGCCTCAGATAGGTGCAGCCGGTGCCCGATCTCCGCGTTGGACAACCCCTCGCCGACCAGGCCCACGACCTCCAGCTCGCGGTCGGACAACATCGCCAGCAGCCGCCGCGCCGGTTCGGCCGCCCGCGCGCCGACCGCGACCGAGTTGACCAGCCGCGCGGCCACCTTGGGATCGAGCACGGCACCGCCGCGAGCCAGGTCGCGCACGGCCTGGACCAGGTGGCCGGGCGCGGTGTCCTTGAGCAGGAACCCGCTGGCACCCACCCGCAGCGCCTCGCGCACGTACTCGTCCACGTCGAAGGTGGTCAGCATCGACACGGCGGGCGGCTCGGGCAACATCATCAGTTCGCGCAGCGCATCGATGCCGTCGGCGGCGCGCATGCGGATATCCAGCAGGACCACCCGCGGCCGGTGCACACGGACCAGTTCGGCCACCGGCCCACCGTCATCGCACTCCGCGACCACCTCGATGTCGCCCGCGCCGGACAGGATGGTCCGCAGCCCCGATCGGACGAGGTCCTCGTCGTCGGCGACCAGCACCTTGATCACACGCGCCTCCCCGGTTGACGTCAACCTGTCACCAACAATATGTATATAACGTTGGATTCTACCGTCCGATACCCGACCACCGCCGCACGACCATCACCCCGGAAAAGAACATTCCCACCCGCATCGGGCGGGTGGGAATGGGAGAGCGGCAGAGCGGGTGGGAATGGGAAAGCCACAGTGCGGGTGGGAATGGGAACGTGAGACGTGTTCAGGCCGCGCGCAGTGCGTCCGACAGCTTGACCTTGGCCCCGCCGCGCACCACTGCGTTGCGGTAGATCCGGCCGGACAACCAGACCAGGGCCGGGATCAACGCCAGCACCAGCACCACGGAGACCGCCGCCTGCCAGACCGGCACCCCGCCCATGGCCAGCCGGATCGGCATCAGCGTCGGGGCGAACAGCGGGACCAGCGACAGCACCTCGGCCAGCTGGTTGCCGGGGTCGCTGGGCAGGATCGAGATGCCCAGCACGTAGCCGAGGATCACGAACATCAGCGGCGGCGTGATCACCCCGCCGACGTCCTCCTGCCGGGACACCAGCGCGGCCAGCGCGGCGAACACCAGCGAGTAGGCGAAGAAGCCGAGCAGGAACCACACGATCAGCCAGATCACAGTGCCCAACGCGGCCGAGACCGAGACCGTCAACACCCCGGTGGTCAACGCCGCGGCCACACCGACACCGCCGATCACCACCATCTGGATCAACCCGACAATGCCGATCCCGAGCACCTTGCCCGCCATCAGCTGCCATGGCCGGATCGTGGCCAACAGCAGCTCGACCACCCGGCTGGACTTCTCCTCCACCACGCCCTGCGCCACGGCCTGGCCGTTGATCAGCAGGGACATGTAGATGAGCACGCCTGCGATCGCGCCGAGCGCCACCTGCTGGCCGTTGTAGTCGAAGGGCTGCTCGATCGGCTCGACCACGGCGCGGGCGTCCGAGACCGCCTGACCCACCTCGGCCGGGTCACCGCCGATGGCGGTGATCTGCTGGTTCAGCGCGACCTGCCCGGCCAGCACGTTGAGCACGTTGCGGAGCTTCTGGTCGATGTCCTTCTTGACCACCACGGTGACCGTGGTGCCGTCACCGACCAACAGCGCGTCCAGGTCACCCTTGGCCACCTGATCCCGCCCGGCGGCCTCGTCGACCTGCTCGACATCCACGGTCTGCCCGATCGCGGCCGCCGTCCCCTTGAGCGGCGCCGACAGGGCCGTCGCGCCACCGGACACACCGACCGTGGCGTCGGAGCCGTTGGTGGAGACGAACTTCATGACCACGCTGAACCCGATCAGCAACAGCAGCGTGACCGCCGTGGTGATCACGAACGCCTTGGACCGCAGCCGAGTCCGGACTTCACGCCCGGCGACCAGCCCGACAGCCTCCCAGTCTCCCACCTTGACATCGACCGACGCGCTCACGCCGCCACCTCCTCGGTGTGCTCCGAGACGACATTCCGGAACAACTCGGTCAACGACTGCCGCCGCCTGCTGAACTCCACCACCGGCCCGGTCGCCAACGCGGCCCGCAACACGGCCTGGTCATCGGCCCCGTCCGCCAACTCCAACACCGTCCGACTACCGAGATGCTCCGTCACCGTGACCCCCGGCACCCCATCCGCCCACCCCGGCACCGCCCCCGGCGCCTCAACCACGAGATGCACGGTCCCCCCGGCCCGCAACGCGTCCACGGTGTCACAGGCCACCATCTGTCCACTCCGGACAATGCCGACCCGATGGCACAGCCGCTCGACCAGATCCAGCTGGTGACTGGAGAACACCACCGGCACCCCCTCCGCCGCCTTGTCCAACAACACCCGACTCATCACATCCACGGCCACCGGGTCCAACCCGGAGAACGGCTCATCGAGAACGAGAATCGACGGATCATGCACCAGCGCCGCGGCCAGCTGCACCCGCTGCTGATTCCCCAGACTCAACTTCTGCACCTCATCCCCGAGCCGCTCCGCCACCCCCAGCCGTTCCGTCCACTCCACCACGGACCGCTTAGCCGTCACAGCTGACAAACCGTGCAACCGAGCCAGGTAGACGAGCTGCTCCCCCACCTTCATCTTGGGATAAAGCCCCCGCTCCTCCGGCATATACCCGATATGCCGCCGAGTTTCGAGGGTAATGGGCTCCCCACCCCACCGAACCACCCCACTATCGGCCGCAAGCACCCCCAACGCAATCCGCATCGTGGTCGTCTTCCCGGCCCCGTTGGACCCGACAAACCCGAACAACTCCCCCGCCGCGACCTCGAACGCCATCTCCCGCAACGCCACGACGTCCCCGTACCTCTTGGAGACCCGATCGATCTCCAACCGCCGCTCCACCTGGCAGCCACCCCTCCCACGTCGACCCTGACCTGCGCACATCCTGCCCGCCCGCAAGCGGACCGACATCCGGTATCACCCCTAGTGGACCACCCCGGCCCACCCGCCACACCCGGACCCCGGACCCGGTAGGGTGTGGGCTGCCAGCCCTCGTAGCTCAGGGGATAGAGCATCGGTTTCCTAAACCGTGTGTCGCAGGTTCGAATCCTGCCGGGGGCACGTACAGCATCCACACAAGCGCCTGAGCCGCCCTGGCCAGGCGTTTCGTGTTTGTCGATCATGGTGTTGATGGATTCCGCCGTGCTGATGATCTCCGGAAGGTTGTCGCCCGGCAGGCGAACGCTGATGGTCACGTGGTCACCATCGTCAGAGAGAGTGACGGACAGACTGACCGCCTCGAACAGACGGCGCAGCAACGGTTCCGGCGCCTCGGACAGATGTCCTACCAGGTAGGGAAGCGCGTCCAACAGATCTACGTCCGCCGTGTCGGGGCGGGCAGGTTCCGCGTCGTCAGCAGCGTCTAGGGCAGCGACAAGGGACAGGGCCGCGTGGCGTTCAGCTTCCAGGTCGTTGTAGGTGCCCCGCAGTGCCCTGGTGAACGGGTCGTCAGGATCGCCATCTTGTGCCTGTCGCATGATCGAGTTCTGGCGTCGGGACAGGTCCGCCAATACCCGCCGCAACCGGTCGCGTTCGGCGTCTCGTGCTTGGGCTTCCCGGTCATCCACGGTGGACAGGTCAGCCGCCAGGATGGTGCGGCGGTTCGGTCCCAGGACCCTGTCGGCGAAGAACCGGGACACCGCGTCCAACACGGCGTCTTCCCGCAGGTAGACCGCTTTCGGGTGACCTGCGTACTTGTCCGGGCGTCCTCGGTTGTTGTTCTTCGGCCAGCACATGTAGTAGGCGGATTGGTGCCGGACGTTGCCGTTCATCCGCCTACCGCAGTGGCAGAACAGCAGACCTCGGAACACGTAGGTCCGTAGCGTTTCCGGGTGGGCGTTCGGGGTGTTGGCGTCGCGTGAGCCGCGTCGGGCGGTGCGGCGGGCGTTGAGTTCGTCGTACATCCATTTCGGGATCAACGGCTCATGCGCCGGTTCCAGCGACCAGACCCACAGCGCCGGGTCGTTGACCTTCCCTCCGCGTGAGCGTGAGGCGCGGCGGTTGAACACCTGGTATCCGGTGTACTTGGGGTTCCGCAGGATCTCGTACACCGACGTCTTCCCCCACGCGCCACGCGCACGCCGCCCACCGGGCGGGGTCGGCGGCGGGTACTTCACCGGGTCGGCGTTGAGCCGGTCGGCGATGGTGTCATAGCCGATGCCCTCGTGATACCGCCACAGCACGATCTGAGTCACCGTTTCACCCAGCACACCGTCGGGCTCAAGCCGAGTCTTGGTCTGCCCCTTGTCGGCTTTCGTCGGGTTGGGGTGGCGGAAGGTCTTCGCTTTGTAGCCGTAGGGGGCTTTGCCGATGTTCCACCCTTCCCGCACGTGGGTACAGAGCCCGCCCCACGATTGCTCCAGGGTGTTCAACACCTCGTATTCGGCGACGGACTGGTTGATGCGCCGTTGCAGAATCCGCTGAGCACGGCTACCGGTGAGCGTGATGGGCTCGTTGGCCGCGAACAGCGGCACGCCCGCGTTTTCCAACTCCCGCTCGATCGACAGACCCTCGAACGTGCGCCGCGCCACCCGAGAGACGCTTTCGCAGATCACCACATCGAAACGCCGCCCAGGATGCGCCGCTTCCGCCAGCAGGTCGGCCACACCACCGTCACGTGGGATGGGGATGTCGTACTTCTCGTAGTCGGTGCGCTGTCCGCGCGCGTCCAGTTCGAGCCGCCCGGACTCGACGTCGTAGAAGTGGGCGACGATCACCCACGACTCCGGGATCGCCGTACGGCTGTTGCCCAACTGCCGCATCGCCGACTGGCGCGGGTCTTGTTGGTCGTCGGTCGAGGTCCGCCCGAGCCACGCGACCCGGATCTCGTCACGCATGAGCGCCAGCGGCGCACCCAGCGGCGACACCGCGTAGTCGGACAAGCCGGATGGGCCGGACACTGGCACGGACGCCGCCAGCGACACAGCCCGTCTCGTCAAGCCGGGAGCGGGCGGGTTGACCACCGGATCATCTGATCGCCTCATGCCGCATTCCTTTCATCAGATGATCTCCGGGCGTCAGCCCAATTCAGCAAGTCAAGAACAGCAGCGGCAAGCTCGCCTCGAATACGCTTACCCTCGCCGCCATTCACCCGGGAGACGTGGCCGGAATAGATTCGGCCTGACTTCCCGCGCCGCCTTTCATGATACCGCCATACACCCCCATCGGTCACGCATTTACTGGCGTCATCAAGCGCATACGACTTACCGAGTGGGATGACAGTCGCGTCCGGACCGTCCGGCACAGGAACGGACTTCCCGTTCGCAAGATCGAACACCGCGGCCTGACCGGCAGCGCGTCCCAGCGTCAACGCATCCGACAGGGTCCGCACAACCACCGCCACGAACAGCCACACCTGCCCGGACGCGAGGTCGCGCCAGCCACTGAGCACGCGTCCGGGCAACGCCAGGGCGCGGTCCGCGTCGGTCAGGTAGCGGACAAGGTCGTCAGCGATCACGGGTTCGTTGTAGACCCGCTCCCAGTACGGATCGACCGACACCGCGTAGCCCTCGACCACATCGGCCCCGGTGGCAGGGTCGACCACGAAGCCACCGTCAGGCACCGCCAGCGCAGCGGCCAGTGTGGACCAACGGGCGGCGGGCAAGGATGGCCACGACCTGACTGAGGGTGGTTGGTGGCGTGGAGCGGGTTGAGCAGACAACGGGACGCCCTCCAGCGAACACGGCGGGTTCGCCTTCGGCGAACTGACATCCCTGAAAACCAATCGTAACGCCGTTTTTGGACACGGCGGTTCCTGTGAGTTTCTGACGCCGCGGAGCCAGCCCGGCGCGGCAGTCGAATCGGCCCGACACTACTCGTTCTGATGCCGAGTTGGCCGACGCACGGGAGGACCCCACACCCCCGCCTGCCAGGCACTATGCAATCCCTGCCCTCCCCTCACCTAATGGGAGGAGGCGTCGGTGGAGTAGGCGGAGGAGGGGTGAGACGAGAGGCCGCCGAGTCGGCGTCGATCTATGAAAGACGGGCCGTGAATAGACGGCAGTGCGGCATCCGCTGCCGGTTTCCGTCGTCGTCAGAGATCGGCCAAGTCTGCCTGAAACGTCTCTTGACCTGCACCGCTAGTAGATCGCTAGTCGGGCACCACGCCTATCTGAGAAGATCAATTCGGTGGCGCCACGCTAGTTCGAGTGCCGCGGCGGCTCCCGGTGACAGTCGCTGGGAGTCTCGTAGCCAGGTGAGGGTGTTTTCCTCGAAGGGCAGCGCGCGGCTCGGTACGGTTCCTTCGGTGTTGGAGTCTACTGCGTCGGCGAAGAGTTGGTCGTAGAGTTCGGGTTGGAACACGGCCACTGTGAGGATGTCGCAGGCGAGGGTCAGGGCGTCGAGGGTGAGGCCCAGGCACCACACGCGGATGCGGCCATCGGCCAGGGCCTGGTCCATGGTGGCGAAAGGTTCAAGCTGCCCGTACCGGATGGGTTTGCCGCTGCCGTCGTATTCGTCGTGTCCCAGCAGTTCCTCGGCGTACTCGCGTTGGATGTTGCGCCAGAGGGAGAAGTCTTCGGCGATGGCTTCTGGGATCACCGACGATGGTTGGAAGATACCGGCGGGTAGCAGGTGGATCATGCCGCCGCCTCCGGCCACCTTGTCGCTGTCGCGTTGGTGCAGCACGACGCAGGGGCTTTCGCCGCCTCGGATGGTCAAGGTGCCGACCGCGCCCATGACGGGTCGGCGGGTCAGGTCGAAGGGGTTTCCGATCAGCTTGCGGAAGGGCAGGCGCCGCCAGGATGCTCGGGGGACCAGGGTTTCGCCGGTCAGGTGTTGGGTTGCGAACTCGTGGGCGAGGGCTTCGTTGGTGTCGATGGCGTCGAAGAAGCCCATCTGTCCGAACGACATGCGCAAGGTTGGGACCGACCAATCTAGGGCGACCGTGCGGAAGCAGAGTCGGTTCTCGAACAGCCGCGGGGCGGCCAAGTCCCGCACCGCAGCGTGGTAGCTGCGGAAGCGTCGTTCAGAGCTGAGCAGTGGGCGTAGCAACGCTGTCGCGTTCTCGGTTCCGGACACCGCTGACTGTGGTGCGTCGGGGTCGAGCACGAGGGAAATGCGGTCCAGCGGGATCGGTTTCTGCGGCAGCCAGTCTGGCGCTGCGATCACCCCAGAGTGCTCAAGTCCTGGTACTCGAAAGTCCGGGTAGAGCCCTTCGGCCAGGCAAGCAAGTGACTGGCGGTTGCGACCCAGCGCCGCTCGGGTGGCCCGCCAAGTTGCTTGGTCGGCCTCGACCCGAGGGTCCGGTTGGTCGGCGGCGACCGGGAACATCAGCGGTTCGGTCGGCACACCGACCACTGGCGAAGCTGGTTGTCCCGTCTTTCGGAAGCCCAGTTCGTCGGCTGCCACGTCGAAGTACTCCGCCAGCAGCCGCCGGTAGAACGGTTGGGGCCAGACGACTTCGCCGCGTTCCCAGCGGCTGATGGTCTTGCGGGTGATCTGAGGGTGCTGGTCGTGTCGTTGGGCAGCGTGGTTGTTGAGCGCGTCCGCCAGCTCCTGCTGCGAGAGTCCGGCGTTCTCCCGGAGCTGGTTCAACGCGGCGTTAGGCACGCGAGCAGGCATGGACACATCCCCACCGTAGAGGCCAGAACGCGCCGGGGCAGGCATGTCCCGTCAATGTCCCACGACCGTCCCGCAGGTGGGCGCTCGAAGTGGTTGGGCACAGCCCCGCTGGTTGGTGGAATTGATCTCGTCGCCCCCGAATTGACAAGGCCAGCCGTGCCGACCCCTGTACGCCTCCGCCGCTGGCCTTGTCTCCACAAGAGAAACGAACGGGCGCGACCTGACACCGCACTCGACGGTCGTCAGCAACTCGCACGAGGAGGAACCTGCCCATGAACGAGACCGACAACCAGACCGGCGGCGGCGTGGTCGTCGCCGTCCAGCGACTCGGCACCATCCGGGGTCGAATGGACGCCCAGCACTCCGACGGCGCGCAGGACGCGGGCGGCGACGGCCACGGCAGTTCCGGTGGCGACGGGCTGAACATCCCCGAGTCGTCCTGATCTGAGGCCGCCATGCGACACCTCCTGGTTCAGGCGATCGAGAAGGCGCTCGACTGGTCCGGCCCGGACCGGCTCGGGCAGGGATTCGTCCGCGGCGCGATGGACGATCCCGCCATCTGCGGACGGCTGCTGACCCCGACACGGCTGCTGGACACCGTGATGCGGCGCAGCCTCGCGCCGCCGCAGTTGCGGTGCTTCCGCAAGGGCGACGAACTGCACCCGGACGCCTACCTCACCCATCAGGTGACCCGACGAGGTCAGACGCTGCCGGTGGCCAACATGGACCGGCTGGGCCAACTGCTCAAGTCGGGGTGCACCCTGGTGCTGGACGCGCTGGACTCGTTCGACCCCACGATGGAGATCGCCTGCCGGGCGCTGCAATGGTGGTCACGGGAGTTGACACAGGTCAACACCTACCTCACCACCAACGACGCGGCCGGATTCTCCCTGCACTGGGACGACCACGACGTGGTTATCGTCCAGTTGGCCGGGGAGAAGTCCTGGGAGGTGCGGGGCTCGTCCCGGGTGGCGCCGATGTACCGCGACGCCGAACCCAACGACGAGCCCAGTCCCGACATCGTCTGGTCGGGCACCATGCAGGCCGGGGACGTCATGCACATCCCGCGCGGCTACTGGCACCAAGCGACACGCACCGACTGCGGCGAGGGGTTCAGCCTCCACGTCACGTTCGGGTTCGTGAAGCGCACCGGTGTCGACTGGCTGAACTGGGTGGCAGATCGCAGCCGGGAACGGGAGTGGTTCCGCCACGACCTCGACCGCTGGGGCAGCCCCGACGACCAGTTCGCCCAGCAGTGCGGATTGGCCGATGGCGTCTCCGGCCTGCTCAAGACCTACCCCATCGACACGTACCTGGCTGCCCGCGAGCAGGAGCGACAGCCACCCCGCCACGTGGCCACGGGCGGCGTGTTCGGACCACCTGAAGCGGTGATCTGCGTGACCGACTTCCCGCCGCACATCGAGCGGGAAGGAACCATGCTCACCGTCTCTGCAGCCGGGCGGCGGATCACCTTCACCGACACCGTCGAGCCCGCTCTACGGCTGTTGCTCAGCGGCCGACCGGTCACCGTCACTGCGGCCACGGAAGCAGCGGGCACGAGCGTCACCGACCTGGTGCAAGTACTGATCAAGGAGGGGTTGTGCGCGGAACTGACCGAGGCGTTGTCCTCGGCCTGTACCGATCTGCTCCCACCCGGGAACTGATCGAAACCGCGCGTGACCTCGGCGTGGTGGGCATCGACACCGCCTTCAACTACCAGCGGTTCAACTCCCACCGCCACCTCGCGCACGTCGCCGGCGATCTCCTGGACGACTTCACCATCTCCACCAAGGTGGGGTTCTTCCCCGGGAGCGACCCGGCGGCGTGCGCGCTGCACTCACTCGACCCGCGCCGCCTGCGTGAGGCCGTCGAGCAGTCAGCCGAGAGCCTGGGTCGCGTGCCCGACGTGGTGTTCCTCCACTCCCCCGAACGCAGCCTAACCGGCCGCGCTCCCGAGGAAGCTCTTGATGCAGCCTGCATCACCCTGGCCGACGCCCAGCGCGCTGGGCTGTGCCGCGCCTGGGGCATTGCCACCTGGGACCCGCGTTCACTCATCACAGCCCCACCACCGACGCTGCCGTCAGTGTTGCTGCTGCGATCCGGCCTGTCCGTCGCGCACCCGATCCTGACCGCGTGCGAACGCCTCATCGAGCTATGCGACCTACCGGCAACCAACGTGTGGGGCATGTCCCCTTTCGGTGGCGACGCACGAGAAGCGGCATGGCAAGAGGTCGACCTCACCGACTTCACGCCAGCAAGCGCCCCGAACACCGACATCGCGTTCCGCGTGGCCTACGACCTGCCACCGGTCACACGGGTTGCCGTAGGCACCACCAACCGAGATCATCTCCGCAGTCTCGTCGCGGCCACCAACCTGCCGATCATCCCCGAGGCCGTCACCACCTACCGCGGACTCACCCGGGAGCACGACCGTTGACCACCGAGCCTGCCCACCGCCGCGACCTGCGCAAACAACCCATCGACGACATCGTCCGCACAGTCGAGCAGCGACTAGGCACCCAACTCGACCCCACCACCTTGGTCCGCAAACGACGCACACTCGGCGCACGCAGCGACAGAGACACCTGGGTCCGAATCGAGGCCCGCCCACTCGTGCGGATCATCGCCCACGGACAACCCGGCGACGGCATCGAGGCCAGCGCCCACCTTGACGGCGTCGCTAAACCTCGCTGGCACGCAGCGGTCACGTGGCTGGACGAGGACACCGTCTGGCGAGCCGACGAAGTCGACCACGTACAGGGCACACCCATCCGCCAAGGCGCGTCACTGGCGACCGCGTCCACCCTGTCGCCCGCCTGGTGGCACACCTTCAACCAGTCACTCGACGCCCTAGCCGCGCACCACACCACCCGCACCGCGACCCCGGACACCCAACTCATCACCCAAGACCTAGTCACGACCACCATCGATCAGGTCTTCCCCGGACAGGTCGACACCCGACTGGACATCCTGGACTGGGTCCCCACCCACGCCGACCTGAACTGGTCCAACCTGCTCGCGCCCGACTGCGCGATCATCGACTGGGAGGACTTCGGGCTGGCCCCACGCGGCCTGGACGCCGCAACCCTGTGGATCACCTCACTAAGTGTCCCTGACCTGGCCGAACGCATCCACCAGGAACGCCTAGCCGACCTCGCCAACCCCTCAGGACGACTCATGGCGCTGTTCCACTGCGCCAAGATCCTCAGCGACACCACCGAACCTCACGATTCGCTCTATGCATCTGTGCAGGCAGTCGCAGCAGACTTGATGGCGAAGCAAGACCTTGCTCCCAGTTGACCGAGCGAGCGTCAGCAACCGGACACGGATGCTTCCAGACAACGACGCTGAGGGATGAGCAAGGTTGTTACTGTCTGTGTCATGACCGACGAAACCCGCATCGCGTTGAAGAACTACGACAACCTCATTCGCAGCCGCGGGCTCGACGATGTCGAGCTGCACTGGGACAGCGACACCGTGGTCTACGGCGATGGCGGCGTGGACATCGATGTCCTTCTCGATCCCGGTTTCACTAGTGTCTCCTGATACCCGCCCCACGCAAGTCCGGCTGGTCGTGTCGCATCTCTAGTTCGGGCAGATGTCGTCGGGCAACTGCGGACACGTCTCGGCAAATCTCGTCTGGTAGTGACTCCCCGTGCCGCGCGGACAGCGCCGGTACCGCGCGGCACGGGGGTTCGTGCAGGGTTGGCCGACCTGGCTGACTCGCGGTCGGCCCGCGTCGCTGCAGAGCGTCAGTCAGGTACGAATCGCCCAAGGGTCATTGCGCATCGCGACCTGAGCGTCGTCGGCGCATAACTCCCATCGTGGCAGAAACGCGCAGCTCACGACGGGTGCTGGTTCGTGTGGATGCTGTACGAGCCTGCCCGGGGGCACTCACTCTGGGCGACCTGTGTTCGCGGAAAGCGCGAACTGGGTCGTTCGTTGTTTTTTCTGGGGTGCGACCCCAGACCCGCCCG
>NZ_KB894415.1 GCF_000374445.1 Actinokineospora enzanensis DSM 44649
GGCGGGGAGGGACGCGGCAGTGGGGATGGGGGCGTGTTTCCGGGCTGGTGGGCTGTGTGGCCGGGGGGCGCTGTCTGCCTCCCTGGCCTCCCTGTCGGGGGTGTTTGTGCTGTTGAGGGTGGGGAGGCAGGGGCAGGGAGGCGGGTAGGGAGTTCTCCCTGTCTGCCTGGTGGCTCCCTGCTGGTCTCCCTGTCACGTCCCTGGGGGGTGCGGGGCGTTCGGCGGGCCGGTTGCGGTGGCGTGGGGAGGGAGCGGGCGGGGGAGCAAACCCCGGTTTTCGGGGGTTCGGCCAGCGGCGGGGGAGATGGTGTTGATCTTCCCCGGGTGGTGTTGTGCCTGGTGAGGGCGGGGAAGGTGGGTGGGGAAGCAGGAGGGGATTTTCCCCCCGGTTCGGGTGCTTCCCCACCTGCTTCCCCGTGTTCTTCCCCGCTGTGTGCGGGGTGGTGTCAGGCGGCTGGCTGGCGGCTGAGCCGTTGGGTGAAGGTGGTGAGGGCGTCGTGAGGGACGCGGCGGAGGCGTCCGATGCGGACGGTGTGGATGTCGCCGGTCTTGATGAGCGCGTACATGCGGGTGCGGCTGATGGACAGTTGCGCGGCGGCCGCTTCGACGGTGTGCAGGACGCGGGCGGCGGGGGTAGTGGTGTCCACTGTGGAGATTCCTTCCGGTCGGTGCGGGCGGGGGTGTCGAGCGGTCCGGCGGGTGGTGCGGCCCGGGGAACGCGGCGGGGTGCCGCTAGGTGCTAGGGCGCTGGTGGTGGCGGGTGCGGGCCGCTAGTGGGGGTGCTAGGTCTAGCGGGGCGGGCCGCTAGGTCTAGCGGCTCCTGCGCGCTCTCCCCGGCCCGGCACGCGGGGGGCGGGGTAGGGGTGGAGAGTGACAGGTCAGGGGCGGTGTCACGAGTCGTGACAGGTGCGTGACACCGGTCGTGACAGGGGACGTGACACTCGCGTGAGGGGTGCCGTGACAGTCGCGTGACAAGATCATCCGGGGTTCTCCTGGTTCTCTACGCGCAGCCGCGCGCGGGAAGCGGTCGGGCGGGGTGCCCAGGGCTTGTTCGGGGCGGTTTTCGCGGGCCGGCGGGAGGGGGTCCCGTGGGTCCCGTTGGCGGTGTTCGTGCTGGTCGGGGCGCGGGAGTCCGGTACGGGACCGGGGCGGGACTAGTCCCGTACCGGGGGCGGGGGTCCCGTGCGGGGTCCCGCGTGTCCGGTGGCGGGGCTGACGAACTTGACGAACTAACGAACTATGGGTGTGACCTGGGGTTTTGTCGGGGGGTTAGTTCGTCGTGACGAACTAAGGTGTTCGGGTTTGTGCTGGTGGCGGGCATAGTTCGTTAGTTCGTCAGGTTCGTCGTGGCGGTGTAGATCTCGGTTGGTCGTCCGGTGGTGCGTCGGGTGGTGCGGGTGACGCGACCGGCGTCGACCAGGCGGGCGAGAAGGGCGTCGGGGTCGATGCCGCGTCGTTTGGCGTTGCCCTGGTAGTGGTCGGTGGTCACGTCCCTCTTCGTGCGGCCCTGCGGCCCGGCGGCGGTGATGTAGGCGAGCAGGGCGGTCAGCGCGGTGTCGGGGCGCAGGATCGCTTGGGCGGAGGCGATGCTGTAGCGCACGAGTGCGGCGGCGGCGTGCAGGTGGTGGGTGGTGATGTGGGGGGTGCGGTCGAGTGCGGCGTAGGTGGCGGCGATGCGCAGGCAGTTGGGCACGGCCCGGGAAGTGAACTGGGCAAGCACGGGGTCACCGTCCCCGTCGGATCCGGGGCCGCCGAACTCCAGGTAGAACCGTTGCCAGGTCTGGATGGCGTCGGGGGCGATCTGGATGCGGTCCAGGCGTGAGCCTGCGGTGAGTCGGTCGGCCAGGGCGGCGCCGAACTGGAGCAGGAGGGTGTGGTCGACGGGTTCGGGGATGGGCAGGAACTTGGATTGGGCGACGGCGACGGGCAGGAAGCGGTTGTAGGTGCCGCCTGCCATGTCGGTGGCGGAGACTTTGGCGGAGAACTCCTGGGGGGTGATGTGGGCGACGATGCCGATGTGGGTGTCGCGGGCGGTGCGGGCGTCGACGTTCAGGGTGGACAGGTCCCCGCCTTCCCAGGCGGCGCGCAGGGTGGCGGACAGCGTGTTGCCCTCACGCTTCATGCGCGCCATGACCGACGCCCATTCGGATTCGAAGGCCAGTAGCCGTGTGTCGCCTGCCGGGAGCAGCCCGCCGGGCTTCCCCTTGCCTTTGGCCTTGGCTGTCGGTCGGTCGTCGTCGGTGGCGAACACGGCGGCCAGTCCCTCGCCGGAGGACAGCCCGGATTTGATGTTCTCGTTGACGAAGGCGGGGATGGCGTGGGCGAGCACGGCGCGGGCGACGTTGAACCCGGTGCCTTTTCGCCCGGTGCTGGTGTGGCCGATGACGATGGGCCAGGTGAGCAGGGGGTGGCGTTCGAACCCGCCGACGACCACGTGCGGTCCGGATCCCATCGCCGTGCCCGAGGCGGCCAGCAGGGTGGCCAGGACGTTGACGGGGTCGGCCTCGGTGAACGGGTCCAGGTGGGTGGCCACCTGGCCGAGGAAGGTGGTGAACACCGCCGGATCGGCCTGCGGGAGCCACTGCCGCATCTGTGCCACCTGACCGGCCATATCCATGGGGTCGGTGACGGAAGCGCTGAGCTCGCGCTCTGCGGTTGCGTCACCGGTGACGCAAGCGTCCTGGTCGCTTCCGTCACCACCGTGGA
This sequence comes from Actinokineospora enzanensis DSM 44649, assembly GCF_000374445.1. Classification (GTDB taxonomy): domain Bacteria; phylum Actinomycetota; class Actinomycetes; order Mycobacteriales; family Pseudonocardiaceae; genus Actinokineospora; species Actinokineospora enzanensis. The sequence goes on from NZ_KB894415.1 coordinate 2,707, forward strand.
CAGGGGCCGGGACGGGGTAGAGCCTGCGACCCGGCCCGGCCGGGGTGGTGGGGTCGGGTGGGTTCGGTCGGGGCGTGCTCACGGTTCCTCCGGGACGGGCGGGGGTCAGGCGGTGGCCGCGAGCACGCGGCGGGCAGTCAGGCGGGCATCGTTCAGCAGCTGCGGGAGCGCGAGGGTGCCCGCCTGTTCGGCCGCCAGCACCAGGGCGGTGACCTCCGGGACGCGGAACAGCGGGTCCGCGATGACCCCGGCGACGACGCGGGCGAGCCCGGCGGGCCCCAACCGGTGCCACTGGGCCTGGGTGTAGGGCAGCAGGTAGAGCACGGCCGCCACCGTGTCCACGGTGGGTGACCCGCCGTCCAGGGCGGTTCGGGGGCTGTTCGTACGCACGGCGGAAGTCCTTTCGCGGGCGCCCGCGAACCCGGGTTCGCGGGCGGGATGAACTGGGGAATGAGGTGTCACGTCCCCGCTCGTCCCCGCCGGGCGGGAGGCGGCTGGAACAGTGGGGGGGCGAGAAGGGCGCGTGCCCCCACTGCTACAGCCGCTTTTGTGCTCTCCGAGCCCGGCTGTAGTCGACGACGAGGCGGGTGTGCCCCCTCGGTTCCAGCCGGGCGGGAGACGGCTGGAACCGGAAGGGGCGGGGTGGGTTCAGCGGCGGAGGCGGTCTCGGGCGCGGGTGCCGTGCCACAGGTCGACCGCCAGTACCGCGCACATCGGGTCGCGGGTGTCACGGCCGCGTACGGCGTCGATACCGAGTCGGTCCACCGCGTCCAGCACCAACGCCGCGATCGCGGGCACGTCCGCGCCCGGATCGACCGGGACACCGGACAACTCCAGCGCGATGGCCGCCTCGCGACAGGACAGCACCACCGGAGCCTGTCCCTCACCGGCCAGCACGACCCGATCCCGGCCCAGACAAGACACCACGACCTGCCCCCGGTCCCGGGCGGACGGACGCCCCACTAGCCCCCTGGCCGCTAGTGGGGCGGCAGCGGCCGGACGGTCCAGGGTGCGGGTCATCGCGCACCCACCAGGTGCAACCGGGCCGCACGCGCGGGCTGAGGGGCGGGGTCGCCGTAGAGGCGGTCCACCAGGGCGAACAGGCGTTCGGCGATGTCGGCTGGCGGGGCGCCGTGTCCGCCGTTGACGATCGCGCACCGGGCATCGGCGATCTCGGTACCCGCGACCGCGACCAGGCACTCGCACACGATCCGATGGGTGTACCCGGGATCGGTCTCGAACGGCTCCAGACCCCGGTCCCAGTCCCCTCCGTCCCGGATGGTCTCCCACAACAACGCCACCACATCCAACCTCGACAACGACACCGTCAAGGCCACCGTCACCGTCGCCGGATCCCGCGCACCCTCCCGAGGTCCCGAGATGAACTCCACCGGCCCGGAAACACTGCCCCGACCGGTACGGATCTCTCCCCGGGCCATCGCACCCGAAGCGTGCGGGTAACGGATCATCGGGTCACCCCCGTGGTGGTCGTGGCGGTGTAGGCGTCGCTGAGTTCCCGCGTCGCGGGGTGACGGCGGCAGGCGTACATCTCGCTGCCGTCCGGGGACTGGCCCACCGCGAAGTGCTCGACGTCGAACCCGCCGGACTGCACGTAGCTCAGGCCGCACAGCACGCACGCCTGCCCGTGCACCTGCGACTCGGTCAGCCCCTCGAACACCAGCGGCCCCCCGGCGGCTTGTGGGGCGGTAGTGGCCGGGCGGCCCGGAATGCGGGTCACGTCCCCCTCGTCAACAGCGGAAACCGACTCGCCCGCCACCACAAACGCCTGGTAGGCGTCCTCACCACACGCGTCGAGAAACACCGCCAGCGCTTCGGCCGTGATGCGTACCACCCTGCCGATCCGGACGGCATCTAGACGACCGTCACCGATAGCGCGGTAGATCGTGTGCGGCGACACGTCGAGCATCTCGGCCACTGCCTTGACCCGGTACAACGCGTTACGCTGGTACTGCATCGTGACTCCCAAGGTTCGATGCGTCGCCCCGCCCGGTGTTGCACCACCGGGCGGGGTTTGCCACTTCACGGCTCCAGTACTTCAGTACTGAGGTACTGGAGTAGACGCTAGCGCACGCGAGAGACGAGCGCAATACCTCAGTACTGAGGTGAGTAGAGTGGGCGCATGAGCATCAACCCTGCCGACCCGCGCACCCCAGCGGAGCAGATTGCAGATCAACTGCGTGACCAGATCGGCACGGGGGCATTGCCGCCAGGGGCGCGCCTTCCCTCCGAGCGTCAGCTGGCAGAGCGCTATGGCGTGAGCACCACTACAGCGGTCCGAGCGATCGAGCGCCTTAGAGACGAGGGCCTGGTGGTAAGCCGCCCGGGGGCAGGGAGGTTCGTGAGAGTGCCCCGGCAGCTGGTCCGTGTGGGATCAGACAGGTATGCACGTTGGCGTCGTGACGCCGGGAAGGCGCCGTTTCAAGCCGAGATGGAAGACGCGGGAATCGAGTGGCGGCAGGAGATCTTGGAGCTTGCCGAGGTACCAGCCGATGACGTGGTCGCGCATTGGCTGAATGTTGAGCCAGGAACCCCCGTTTGGGTACGTCGGCGACGAACCTGGGCCGAGGGAGAACCGACCCAGTTGGCCGATTCATTCTATCGTCTGGAAGTCGTTTCCGGGACCGCGATCCAACAGGAGAACACCGGGCCAGGCGGGGGGCATGCGCGGTTGGAAGAACAAGGCTACCGGATTTCGCGTTTTCGCGAGGAAATCAGAGTTCGGATGCCTTCGGCGCAGGAGTCACATGATCTTCACCTTGCTGGCGGCACGCCAGTTGCGGAGCTACACAGGATCACCTATAGCGAATCGGGAGAGGTAGTAGAGTTCTTTCGATCTGTTATGGCTGGCGACAGACACATTTTCGGATACGAATTCGAGGCACCCGAATGACCTTTTTTGTATCATTCGCGACAGTCCCAACACCTGGCGGGTTGAACGAGGACTACGTTGCCGTCGGCCCTGACTGGGCACTGGTGCTCGACGGCGCCACGGCGCCGACCGGGATCGAAAGTGGCTGCATTCATAATGTGCCATGGCTGGTGGGCAATCTTGCAAGCTGCCTGGCTTCACGGTTGTGTACTGAGTCTTCCGACTTGGCCGATATCCTCGCATCCGCGATAGAGGAGACCACGTCACGCCATGCCGACACCTGCGATACCCGAAATCCCGCCAGCCCCTCGTCAACCGTGGCAATGGCGCGATACGATGGCTCCACGATTGAGTATCTGACTTTGGCGGATAGCCCCATCGTTGTAGGCGCACACAATGGGCGGGCTCATGCGATCGTAGATGACCGAACGGCACACTTGCCTAGCTACAAGCCCGAGGATGTACGTGCAGCGCGAAATAGTCCGGGCGGATTCTGGGTTGCCAGCACAGTTCCGGACGCCGCATACCAGGCGGTTGTTGGCACATTGCGAACAGCGGACGTGTCCAGGCTGGCAATCCTAAGTGATGGCAGCGCACGTTATGTTGACCGGTTTGGATTGTCCGACTGGTCCGGACTCTTGAATGTAATGGAAATGTCCGGCCCCGGCGAGTTGATTGAACGCGTGCGTGCAGCCGAGATGCTCGAAACCGAGGATGACCGGCGGACGCGCAAGCTACGCGGGAAAGTGCATGACGATGCCACCGCAGTGCTGTTGCTGCCAGTGGCGAAGGGCGCAGGCACGGCCCAACGTGTTCACGGCTAGGCCTGAGTCCCGAGGGGACGTGACCAGTTGCGGTGACACCGTCTACGCCAGAGGACACCACGCACTGTCGCGCGTTAGCACTCGGCTCCAAGGGCTCAATCGGGGGCTCAGTCCCGACCGGTTCAGCCTGTCTCACTTGTTGCTGGGGTAGCCCTGATCAGCCTGTTCGGCGATACAGGACAGCGTGGAACGTGGGATTCCAGAATTGGAAATCGTGTTGGGTGTTAAAACCCTCGCGGGTTCAAATCCCGCATCCTCCGCAAGGTGGCCAAACGCCTGTCGCTCGGTATTTCCGGCGGCGGGCGTTTCGCCTTTTCCAGAGGGTGTCAGCCAGCGACGCGGCGGTGTGGGTGCAGGTCGGCCAGGTCGGCGGCGGCGATGCCCGCGCCCCAGCCTGCCGGGTCGGTGGCGGTGGTGCGGCGGGTGCGGACGCCGGGGAAGAGAGTGGTGAAGGTGCTGTCGACTGCCTGTTGTCGGGCGGCGAGCACCGGGACTAACTCGGTCGACCGGGGGCGGACCTGGTCGCCTGCCTCGGTCAGGCGTTGGCGGACACGGTGGGCGTACGCGACCAGGAACGCGTGGCGGTAGGCACGGCCGGAGCCTGCGGCGTGGGTGAGTGCGCGGGTGGACTGGACCAGCAGCGAGGTGGCCAGCAGGTCGGTGATCTCCAGGTCGGTCTCGTGGCCGACCAGACCGACGCAGCCCAGGCGCGGGTAGAAGACCGTGCGGCAGCGGTTGGCGCTCGCGACGGCGTCGACCAGTTGGGCCTTGGGGGTCAGGTACGGGCCGCGCAGCCAGAGCCGCCGAGCCGCCGCCTCCTGCGGCTCGGCGGCCGTGACCACGGCCTGTTCGAAGGCGTAGCGGGACATCAGCTCCTGCGCCTTGGCCGACAGTGCCTCCGCCTCGGCCGGGAACGCGGTCGACTCCGCCTTTGCCAGCAGCCCGCGCACGCGGGCCAGCACCCGGCGGTCGACGCCCGCGGTGGCGGTGGCGGCCGCGGGGTCCGTCGGGCCGGGGACGAGCATGGGCAGCTGCGGCAGCGCCATCAGTTCGGCGATCAACGCCACGACCTGGTGCAGAGACTTCTCGATCGACCCCATGAGCAGCGGGCCTGCGGCCAACTCGGTCAGCTGGGTCCGCCACACGGGATGCAGCCGGGGCTCCGGATAACGGGCACACTGCGCGGCCACCGCCCGGGTAGCCAGCGCGGTCAGCGGGCGGGACACCGCGGTCACGACCTCGCCGGGCTGCCACCCGCGTTGCCACAGCAGCTCCACCGCCCGCCCCAACGCGGACTCGGCGGCAGCTGACGCGATCTCCGGCCCCAGCGCGGCGACCGAACGCGCTCGATCGAGGGCCGCGGCCATGTCGCCGAGTGCGGCGGCCTCGGTCAGCCGGGCGGCCAGCAGGGCCACGGAGTCAACCATGCGCGACAACCCCTCATCGATCATATGTTCGCATGGGGTCATAGTGCACGGCCGCGTCGGCAGCCGCGCGGCAACCCTGGTAGCAAACGTTTGCGGCCCCGGTCGGGTCCACAACGAGTCGAGCGGGTGGTGCACTCGGCACCACCCGCTCGACTCGTGACGACCTTAGTCCTCTTCGGCGGCCGCGTGATCGGGCCTACCCGGGTTCGGGTCGCGCGACAGGTCGATCAGCGGGTGCCGCTCCGCACCCTCCGGTGCCGCGTGCCTTCCGGTCCCCTCCGGACGCTCATCGGGCTCGGTCACGACGTTTCTCCTTCACTCCCCTGTGTACAGCGCGTCCGAGATTACCCCCGGTGCGCACGCACCCATGCGGCAATACCGTCCGCGGTGATCGGAAGCGCATCGGAGATGACCTCCGCGCCACTCTCGGTGACCACCAGATCGTCCTCGATGCGCACCCCGATACCGCGCAGCTCCGGCGGCACGGTCAGGTCGTTCGGGTGGAAGTACAGGCCGGGCTCGACGGTCAACGCCATGCCGACCTCCAGCGTGCCCTCGTGGTACGCCTCGGCACTCGCCCGCGCGCAGTCGTGCACATCCATGCCGAGGAAGTGCCCCACTCCGCAGACGATGTAACGCCGATGGTGCTGTCCGTCCATTTCGAGTGCTTTGTCGACGGAGCCGGGCAGCATCCCCCAGTCGTGCAGCCCCTCGGCGAGCACGCGCATGGCGGCGTTGTGGAAGGCGCTGTAGTCGCGGCCGGGCCGGATCTCGGCCATACCGGCGAGGTGCGCGTCGTAGACGAGGTCGTAGACGCGACGCTGCGCGGCGCTGAACTCGCCGGAGACGGGGAACGTGCGGGTGACGTCGGCGGTGTAGAGGGTGCTCACCTCGACGCCTGCGTCCAGGAGAAGAACACCGTCCTCCGGCACCTGGCCATCGCACCGAGTCCAATGCAGAACGGGCGCGTGCTCCCCAGCGGCGACAATCGAGGCATAGCCGGGACCGTTGCCGAGCGTGCGGGCGCGCCGGTCGAACGTGCCCTGGAGCCAACGCTCACCGCCGCCGCGCACGGCCTCGCCCAGTTCTCGCGCCACATCGGCAAACCCGAGCACGGTGGCATCGACAGCTGCACGGAGCTGTCCGATCTCCCAGTCGTCTTTGATCCGACGCAACTCGGCGAGCGTGCGCCGCAACTCGGAACTATGCGCACCGACGAGTGAGTCGAGGTAAGGGTCGACGCCCTTGGCGGCATGCACCTCGGGAAGCTGCCCGCGCAGCAGCCGAGGCAGGTCTTCGAGTGGACGACACTCGATGCCCAACGCCTCGGACCACTCGTCGAGACCGGGCGCGGCACCGATCCACAGCTCACCATCGCGCGCGTTCGCGAAGAAGTCGGCCTCGCCGGGACCCGCGGGCTTGCGGAGATGCAGGACGGCGTCGTGGCTGTGGCCGTCGGGGGTCATGACGAGGACGGCACCTTCGGCGTAACAGCCGGTCAACCAGGCGAAGTCACTGTCGGCACGGAACTCGTAGTCGGTGTCGTTGGACCGCACCGGCGCCCAACCCGCCGCCAACGCCAACCGCCGCCCCGGAAACGCCGCCGACAACCTGGCCCGGTGCGCGGCAGCCGCGTCGGCCGCCCCCTGCACGGCCCGCACCCGCCGATCCGCGGGCCCCCAGTCGTCACGCACGAACTCACGGAACCCTTCGGCTTCCACCAACTTCGACGGATCACGCCGAGCCGGGCGGTCGCTCATCCTGGACACCCTCTTTCACCTGGTAGGCACGTGCACCTGCCTACCGAGGGTATAGCCGGGAGAACGAAGAACGCCCCCGACGACAGGCCAGGGGCGTTCACTGTGTGTGGGATCAACCGCGCGCGAGCCGCTCACCCTTCACGGCAAGCACCAGCCGCCGCGCATCCACGGCGAGTTCGGGTCCATCCACATTCTTGGAGTCACGCACGGCGTCCAGCGTGCGGAACAGCTCTACACAATGGTCGGGACGAACACGCATGTGACCTGTCGTCATGGCTGGGCGAGATAGACGCGCGGGCCGCCCGGGAGGAAGCATCCCGGAAACAGAACACCCCTGGATGAGTTCATCCAGGGGTGTGCATGGCGGTGGCGGTGGGATTTGAACCCACGGACGGGGTGAACCGTCACGCGCTTTCGAGGCGCGCTCCTTCGGCCGCTCGGACACGCCACCGCGAGAGAGAGTACAGAGGTGGGGTGGGTGGGCCAAAACGGACCCCCTGATCATGGGCGAGCCCGCCTCCCAGGGGATAGGAGGCGGGCTCGGTGACAAGGAGCGGGTGCTCGCGAAGTCAGTGGTCGCCGCGGAGGCGGTCCTTTGCGTCGTGAACGGCGCCCGCGGCCTTGTCGCGGAGGTCGTGACCGGCTTCCTTGGCTTCGCCGTGGAGCTGGTCGGCCTTGCCGGAGTTCTCCAGGTCCTCGTTGCCGGTGGCGCGGCCGAGCTTCTCCTTGGCCTCGCCCGCGAGCTGTTCGGCCTTGTCCTTGACCTTGTCGAAGACGCTCATCGGCACTCCTCCCTCTCGTGTGCTCGAAGCAGGAGTGACCGGTGCGGCCCGACAATCAACGTGAATGTGACGCGCGTCACAAAGACCGGCGGTGGGTGAAGAACTCGTCCAGCAGGGCCGCGCATTCGGGTTCCAGGATGCCGCCGTAGACCTCGGGGCGGTGGGTCAGGCGGCGGTCCCGGACCACGTCCCACAATGAGCCAACAGCGCCGGTCTTCGGCTCCCACGCACCGAACACGATGCGGGCGACTCGGGACAAAACCGCTGCTCCGGCGCACATCGTGCACGGTTCGACGGTCACCGCGAGGGTGCAGCCGACCAGCCGCCAACCGTCACCCAGACGGGCGGCGGCGGCGCGCAGGGCCAGGATTTCCGCGTGTGCGGTGGGGTCGCCGAGGGCCTCGCGGGAGTTGTGCGCGGAGGCCAGTTCCGCACCGTCCGGACCGAACACGACGGCGCCGATCGGGACGTCCCCGGACTCCTCCGCGCGACGGGCCGCCGCCAGTGCGGCGCGGACCATCCCGTCCGGGTTCACTGCAGGATCGTGTCCAGGTGCTTGGTGAACTCGGCCGCGAAGCCGAGCCGCTGGGCGATCATCTGCAGCTGCTCGTCCGGGTACAGGTCGGTCTCGTCGATGATCACCTGCAGCTCCGGCGCGGGCAGCCCGAGATCGGCGAGGATGTCCAGCGACCCCTCCGGCCACAGCTCCTCGTCGTCCTCCGGCGGGTCGACGCGCAGCACGTCCAGCGCGTCGGCGGCGATGTCGTAGTCGAGCGCGGCGGCCGCGTCCGACAGCAGCAGCGAGACCCCACCCGGGCTCGGCCGCAGCAGCAGGAAGAACTCGTCGTCGATGGCCAACAATCCGAATACCGCGCCCGTCGAACGGGTCTTGCGCAGCTCGGTGATCGCCGCGTCGAGCTCCCGCAGCGCGGTGACGTCCATGGGCGCGCACCGCCATTTGCCGTCCTCGCGGACGACCGCAACCCCGAAGCCCGGTACCGGCTCCTGTCCCGACATGCACACACCGTATTCCGCCGTGAGGTCACCCGGAAGAAGCAGTCCCCCATACCGACGCGTGATGACACTATCGAGAAATGACGACACAGGCGCTGCCCACCTCCACGCTGGCGGGTGATCCCCGGCTCAGCGGTCTCCTTGACGCCGCACACAGTCTCCAACCGAAGACTGTCGCGTTGCGCAGGCAGCTGCACAGACACCCCGAGCAGGGGCTGGCGGTGCCCCGGTCACAGGCAGCCGTGCTGGACGCGCTGGACGGCCTCGACCTGCGCCTACACAAGGGCACCGCGGTGGGCTCGGTCGTCGGCGTACTGGAGGGCGCGCGCCCCGGCCCCGCCGTCCTGCTGCGCGGCGACATGGACGCGCTCCCGCTCCAGGAGGACACCGGTCTGGAGTTCGCGTCCGAGGTCGACGGGACCATGCACGCCTGCGGGCACGACACGCACGTGGCGATGCTGGCCTCCGCCGCCCGGCTGCTCGCGGGCAGGCGCGACGAGCTGGCCGGGTCCGTGGTGTTCATGTTCCAGCCCGGCGAGGAAGGCCACTACGGCGCCAAGTTCATGCTGGACGAGGGCGTGCTGGACGCCGCGGGCCAGCCGGTCGAACGGGCGCTGGCGCTGCACATCACCTCCAAGGAGGCCTCCGGCGTGCTGCGCTGCAGGCCGGGCCCGATGATGGCGAGCGCGAACTCCTTCACCGCGCGGGTCACCGGCCGCGGCGGGCACGCCTCGACCCCCGCCGACGCGCTCGACCCGGTGCCCGCCGCGGCGGCCATGGTGGGCGCGCTGCAGACCGCGGTCACCCGGCGGATCAGCGTGTTCGAGCCGGTGGTGGTCACCATCGCGCGGATCACCGCGGGCACCACGTCCAACATCATCCCGGAGACGGCCGAGCTGGAGGGCACGCTGCGGGCGGTGTCCGAGGCCTCGCGCAAGACGATGCTGGCCGAGATCCCCCGGATCTGCGAGCACGTCGCGGCCGCGCACGGCTGCACGGTCGAGTTCACCGTGGACGCGGGCTACCCGGTGACGATCAACGACGACGACGTGGCCGCCCGGCTGCACGACATCGCCACCGCCGCGTTCGGCGCCAACCACATCGGCCTGATGCCGAACCCGCTGATGGGCGCCGAGGACTGGTCCTATGTGCTGCAACGCGTCCCCGGCGTGATGGCCTTCCTGGGCGCCTGCCCGCCCGGCCTTGATCCGGCCGACGCGCCGCCGAACCATTCCAACCGGGTCCAGTTCGACGAGTCGGCGCTGCCCTACGGCGTGGCCACCTACGCCGCCTTCGCGCTGGACGCGCTGCGCTGATCGGGTGATCGATAGGGCACTATCAGAACCATGCGATCGGTGTGCGTGGTGGGGCTCGGGCTCATCGGCGGTTCCGTGCTGCGCGCGGCGGCCGCGGCTGGCCGGACGGTGTTCGGCACCGCGGGCGCGGAGGAGGACGTGCACGGCGCGTTGGCCGACGGGTTCACCGTGGTGGACGTGGATTCCGCGCTGCGCCGGGCCGCGGCCGAGGACGCGTTAGTGGTGATCGCGGTGCCACTGACGGCGGTGGACGCGGTGCTGCGCAAGATCAGCGACCTGGCGCCGGAGTGCGCGCTCACCGACGTGGTCAGCGTGAAGGGCCCGGTGGCCGACGCGGTCGCCCGATACGCGCCGAACACCCGGTTCGCGGGTGGGCACCCGATGGCAGGCAAGTCGGAGTCCGGCTGGCAGGCGAGCACGGCCCGGCTGTTCGCGGACGCGGCCTGGGTGGTCACCGCCGACGAGGACACCGAGCTGCCCGCCTGGCGCGAGGCCGCCCAGCTGGCCCTGGACTGCGGTGCCGCGGTGGTGCCGACGACCTCGTCCGAGCACGACGCGGCGGTGGCCCGGATCTCGCACCTGCCGCACGTGCTGGCCGCGGTGCTGGCGGCGTGCGGCGCGGACGGCGGCCCGCTCGCGATGGCGCTGGCCGCGGGCTCGTTCGCGGACGGCACCCGGGTCGCGAGCAGCCGCCCGGAGCTGGTGCTGGCGATGTGCGAGGGGAACCGGTCGGCGCTGCTGGCCGCGGTGGACGACGCGCTGGGCAAGCTCGGCGCGGCGCGCGGCGCTCTCGCGTCGACCGGCGCGCTCGGCGCCACTGTGCGCGCGGGGCACGTGGGCCGCGCGGCCTACGAGACGCATCGGGCGGCCGCGAACGCGCGCGCGATGGTCGACCTGACCGGCGCGGACCCGTTCGAGGAGCTGCGGCTCATCGGTGCCCAGGGCGGGCGGATCGTCGGTTTCGACGGTGACATGGCCGTCGCCGCACTGCCCGTACTACCCGACTGACCTGGTGCGAACCCGAAATTCGGCCTGCCAGGTATCGGCTCGCTAACGAAGTTGTGAGTCAGGTCTCAACCACCCTTACCTTGAGCGCGTGGATCTCCCCGAGCCGTTACCGGGCCCGGCGCGCCCGAACCGGGCCCGCCGCGCGGTGGCGATCGCGGCGGGGCTGGCGGTGCTCGTCGGGGCCATCCTGGTGTTGCGCACACCGCCGGACGAGTCCAAGCCGACCAGCGCCCCACCCCCGCCCCCGCAGACGACGGTCAAGCAGTACGCGGCGGACAACGTGGTGGTGCCGACGCCCGGTCCGCGGCCGCAGCCGCCGGGCAAGATCGCCGTGCAGCCGGGCGCGCAGCGGCTCCAGCTGCGGTGGGGGGCGAAGGCCACCAACGTGCCGGAGCCGCAGGGCGCCGTCGGATACGAGGTGTCCTGGGGGCGGGCGGGGTCCACCGAGTTCACCCGGCTGGTGGCCCAGCCGTCGATCCAGCTCGACGCGCTGACCGACGGCACCCCCTACGACGTCGCCGTCCGCACGGTCGACTCCTACGGCCAGCGCTCCGAACCCGCCCACACCACCGCCACGCCCGGCGCCGCGCCGGACGCGCAGCCCTACACGTTCGCGGATCACTTCACCTCCCGGGTGATCCCCGATCCGGTCAACTGGCGGATGGCGAGCAACGACTGCGCGCGGGCGACCCGGGGCGAGGGCGAGGACGGCACCCACCTGGTGGTCAGCGGACAGTGCAGCAACGACCCGGCCGTGTTGCGGGCCCGTCCCCCGTTCCGGCTACGCGATACCCCGGTCGATGGCGAGCTGGGCCGGTTGGTGATCGAGACCGACCATCCGAGCATGGGCGGTGAGCTGCAGCTTGACCTGGTCCCGGGGGCCGCGGACGAGATCGCCGGGTCGCCCAACGGGCCGCCACTGCCGGGTGAGCCGGGGCGGGCGGTCGACGATGTGGCGATGCCGCCTGGCGCGATCCGGATCCGGCTCGCCGCCGAGCCGGAGCAGACCCGGGTACAGGTCGTGGTCGCGCCGGGTACGCCCCGGCTGGGCGCGGCGGTGCCGATCGACCAGTCCGCGCCGTGCGCGGAGATCGGCATGTCGGTGCGCTGGGAGGTCGTGTTCCGGGTGGACGGCGTCCGGGTGCTGCGCGACGGGGTCGTGGTCGGCGGCGGCGACGTGGCGCCCGCGTGGCGGGAGGCGACCGCGCTGTTCGGGTTCGTCGGCAACGCCAACGGCCTGTACGCCGGGGTGAGCATGATCGGCTTCGTCGGCGCGCCGACCACGGCACCGGTGCTCGTGGTCCCCCCGCCGGTGGACCCCGGACGGGTGGTGGTCGCCCCGCAGGCCGACCTGGCGACCTCGGCAGGCGGAACCCGGCTGACCGGCAACCAGGGTGCCCAGATCCGGCTGGCGCTCATCCCGCAGAACGCCCCGGGCGAGCCCGCCGACGACACCTACACGGTCGAGATCGGCGGCGCGTCCTTCCCGGCCCGACCCGCCGTGGTGGGCCAGCCGATGATCCGGGGCGTGCACTACCCGATCGTGGTGGACGTGCCCGCGGACTCGCTGGTGTTCGGGCCGGACGGCAGGACGCTGGTGCTGCGCGTGCACGGCCCGCAGCACGAGAAACGCGCGGCCACCCGGGTGGTCAGCGCCTCGGTCGAACTGATCGCGCCGGAGGGCGCCACGTCTCCGCAGTCCGGGGCGGGCACCGAGGCACCGCTACCGCGCCCGCGCCCCGCTTTGGCCCGTCCAGCAGCCACCTTCTACGACGCCGCGGGCAACCCCATCGGCGAGAACACCGAGGTCGCGCGGGGCAGGCTGGTGCTGGAGGTGCGCACCGACGGCGCCGCCGGGCAGCGCGTCAACGGCCGTCTCGCCGGGCTGGCAGGCGTCGAGGTGCGGCTGGACGGCAACCGGATCGCCGGGATCCCGACCACGGTCGACGGCCCCGGCGCGGGCGGGGTGTGGCGGCTGGCGCTGAGCACCACCGGTCTGCCCCCCGGCAAGCACACCACCGAGATCAAGCTGATCAGCGTGGACGGCACCGTCGCCTTCGCCGTCCACTACGCGTCGTTCCAGGTCGCGGGCTAGACGCCGTCCTTGCAAGGACAGCGCCTAGACGCGACTGGCGATGCCGGGGTAGTCGATGACGACGCCCTCGGTGTCGACGGTCAGCTCGGTGGTGAACTCGCCCTGGGTGAAGGCGATCACCGCGCCGGACTCGTTCACCGACACCGTCCGGTAGGTCTGCCGCACCAGCTGGATCTCCAGGTCGGGCAGGGACACCAGGACGACTGGCAGCTCGTGCTCGCCGACCTCCCGGTGCAGGCCGAACCGTCGGATCGGCAGTGAGGCCAGGGTGACCACGCCCGCGACACCAAGGGTGACCGAACCCTCGAAGTCGTCACGCTGGGAGGTGTCGCCGCGGTCGAGCAGCCAGGGCCCGTCCTCGGTGCGGCTCAGTGAGATCTGCCGTTCCTGGGCAGCCGTGGTGGTGCGCAGCAGCAGCCTGCAGGCTTGTTCACCGCGGTCGAGGTAGACGTCGAAGGAGGCGCTGAACGGCTCCGCCTGCACAGCCGGGTCACCGACCGCGATGAGCCTGCCGGACGCGCGCAGGCGGCCGTCGGCGAGCAGCAACCGGACGGACTCCAGCGTGGTGGGCCGGGCGCCCTGCCAGGTGTAAACCGCCGGGTTGCGCAGTCGGGTGCCGCCGTCCGCGACCCGGTCGGTCGTAGCGTCAGTGCTCACGCTGGTCGCCCTTGTGCTGCTCCGCGCCACCCTCCGGCTGCGCGGCGGGCTTGTCCCCGGGCTGCGCGGGCTTGTCCGGGATGAGGTCCTGGATCTTGTCGACGACCGCGTCGACCTGCGACTCGTGGCCGAACTTGCCCTTGACGAACTCGCCCGCTTTCTCGACACCCTCTTCGATCTTGTCCCCGTGCTGCTGGAGCAGGCCTTCCGCCTTGTTCCTCAGCTCGTTGAAGTCGATGCCCACTGGTGCTCCTCACGCGCGATCCGGCTCGTCCGGGACCTCCGGCCCCGGCTGGGCCAGGGTTCGAAGGTTACCCAACCGATCCAGTACTTCCCACTGCCAAAGTTTCAAGATACCCACCGCGACGTGGGCCCGGTGCGGCCACGGCGCGGGGCACGGACGGGCTGCGGACCGCGCAGGGTGGCGTTCACCGAGGTCAGCTCGGCCACCACGCGGGCAAGGCGCTCCGACTCGGGCAGTGTGATCCGCTTCGGCGGACGGCTCCCCCGCACGGCTTTCGCGGCCTCTCTCACCGCCGCCGCTAGGGGTTTGATCTCCGATTCATCAACGGGCTCGGCACCGCGGTCGATCGCGACGGCCACCCCGGTGATCGCGTCGGTGAGCCCCTCCAGCCCGACGATCACCGGCCACCAGGCGGCGGCCCGGCGCCCGGCGGCGAACGGCTCGACCAGGGACTGCTGGAACGCGGTGCGCACGTCGGACAGGGCCCGGTAAGTGTCGCGACGCAGCGACGACCGCTCGCCGGTGCGGCCAGAGAGAGTGTGTTCGAGGAAGTCGGCCACGGTGTCGAGCGCGCCCGCCAGACCTTCGCCGACCCGTGGGCGCCGCGCGCCCGGCCAGAGCAGGTAGCCGAAGACGAGCACGATCGCGCACCCCAGCGCGGTGTCGAGCAGACGCGCGGTCACCAGCGTCCAATCACCGGCCGCGGCCAGGTCGAGCTGAACCAGGACCAACGGCGTGACGAACGTGCTGAACATCCCGTAGTTGCGCACCTGGCCCAGCGGCAACCCGGCCGCGACGCAGGCCATCAAGGCCACCAGCACCCAGCCGGCCGGGTCGATCGCCAGCACACCCGCGCCAAGCAACACCCCCGCCGCGGTGCCCAGGCCGCGCAGGACGGCGCGGCCGAACACCGAGCCGAAGTCGGGCTTGAGCACGATCGCCACGGTCAACTCGACCCAATAGGCATGTTCCAGCTCCAGCACCTGTCCGGCGGTGACGGCCAAGCCCATGCACAGCATCAGCCGCATGACCAGCGGCCAGGTGCGGCGACCTACAAGCTCGGCCAGCCGTTCGCGCAGGCAGGCGCGTTCGTCGGCGGGCCGCAGATCACGGTCGTGGTCACCACGACGGAACTCGGCCACGGCGCGGAGGCCCGCGAGCAGCTGGGTCAGGGCCCGCGAGTCGGCGGTCAGGTCCGGCGGGTCCATCAAGGGTTCGCGCACGCGGATGCGATAGGCGGCGTCGAACAGGTAGCGCGCGACCTCGGGCGGCGCCTGCCGCTTGGCGTTGACCAGCGCCACCGCCGCCTCGATCACCGGGGTGGTCTCGTTGAGCAGGACGAACAGGCGGCGGTAGGAGCGATCACGGCCCGCGAGCCGGGACCGGGCGCCGAGCAGGGCGTCGTAGGCGGCGTTGAGGGCCTTGGTCAGGTCACGACGGACGTGCCGGGCGTCCGTGGTCCCGGACGCGGCGAGCATGACGCCGAGTTGCTCATACACCTCGGCCACCGCCGCCCGCTCCAGAGCAGCACCGCGCACCGGCCAGGCCGCGAGCGACAGGAACACCGCGAAGGCCGCACCGACAGCGAAACAGCCGACCGCCAACCAGAAGTCGTTGTCCTGCCCTGAACCCACCACTGCGAACACCAGCAGCTGCAAGCCCGCGAGAGACGCGGTGCTGCCAATCGCACTGATCACCGCAGACACACCCGCGATCGGTACCAACAACCAGGCGCCCTGCCCGCTGAGCAGATTGCCGACCAGATAACCGGAGATACCCGCGAGAGCCGCCCACCCTGTCCGCTGCGCGCGGTACCGGTAAGGGCCCTCGGTATCGGTAAAGACCACGCACAAAGCACCGATCGACACCAAGAGGCCCAATTCGATCCGACCGGCGACCATTCCTATCGCCGCCGGCAGGGCTATCGAGACAGCCGCACGCCCCGCCCGCTTCCATGGCAACGCCACCGGCTGCTGGCTGAGTAGCCCACGCAGCCAGTGCGGCGCGGCAAGGTCGTCCCGTGTGCTCACATGCCGACGTTAAATGCCGATCCCCTCCCGGTCACTGCCCGGGAGGGGATCGGCGGTAGAGCTATCGGGCGCTCAGCCCGTCAGGTTCTGCTCAGGCGGAGCGGCGGCGGTAGCGAACGTAGAGGAGCGCGCCGCCACCGGCGGCCAGCAGGCCGACCGCGATCAGAACCGGGGTCAGGATCGACGCACCGGTGTTGGGCAGGTTGTTGGACGCCTGCGCCACCGGCACGACCGTGGTGGTCGGCGCCGTGGTCGGCGCGACGGTGGTCGTCGGCGGGACCGTGGTGGTCGTGGTCGGCGGGGCCGTGGTGGTCGACGGAGGGGTCACATCCCAGTTGGCCGCGGCCTTGGCGGACACGTCGACCGGCTGGGTGCCCGCGACGATCAGCGGCTGCGCGGGCTTGCCGTCGTCGCCCTTGGCGGTGAACAGGCGGCCGATCTCGACCGGCGGGGCACTGGCCGACACGGTGAACGACGTGGACCCCTTGGCGGTGCCCTTGGCGACCTTGAGGTAGACCTTGCCGCCCTTTTCGATGTTCTTGACGGTCAGCGGCTTGCCATCGGCGTCGACGAAGGTGACGCCCTGCGGCAGCTGGCCCTCCAGCTTGGTGATCGTGCCGTTGGTGGTGACGGTGAACGGACCGATCAGGTCACCCACGGCACCGCTGAGGCTGCTCGGGCTGATCGCCAGCTGAGGCGCCTTGGGCTCGCCGACGCCGGTGTTGGTGCCCTCGCCGATCAGGTAGTCGTAGAGGGCGACGATGTCGGCGTCGGAATCAGCGTGGTTCTCCCGCTTGGTCGGGTGCGCCTCGTCCAGGTTGTAGTTGTCGCTGAAGTGCCAGAGCGCGGCCTGGGTCGCGGCGATGGCCTCGTCCCGCTCGATCCCGTCGTCCGTGGAGACGTACTTGGGGTCGGCCTTCTTCACCGCCTCGTTGATGGCTTCCAGCGAAGTGGTCGGGAAGCCGTGCTGGAGCACCCAGTTGATCTTGCTGGAGTTCTTGTGGAACGGCGAGCCATCGACCGGGTACTTGTCCCAGTCACCCTCGGTGTAGGTGTTCTTGAAGGTGGCGTTGATGTCCGCGCCGACGCAGTAGACCTTGAGGGCCGTGCCGTCGGCGAGCTTCAGGGTGAGCAGGTAGGGCGTGGGGGCCCAGGCGTGGTCGCCCCGGGTCAGCGCCAGAACCGGGCCGGTGTCCTCCTTGGGCGTGCCCCCCACGAGCGTGCCCTTGACAGGCGTGGTGTCCGCGGCCGATGCGGGCAGTGCCGCGATCGTGGCCGCGACCGACGCGACGGCTACCGCCGCGCCCGCACGGGCAAGGTTCCAACGACTCGCCATGACTCTCCTCTGTGGTCCCGACGTCGAGCGCGAAATGTGCGTACGCGGCGCGGAGCCCCCAGCGGCCCGCCGCCACCGACCAGCAGAAAGATCGACTCACCCGTTCGAGCACTACCTGCCACGTCAGCGTGCGCGGACTCTACTAAGAGAGAAAAACCATCCCTCAAGTGGGTTAGGGTTTGAGTCCAAAGTGTTGCAAATTCATGTTTTTCGGGAGCGATCCACTCCGGACAGTAATCGGAAATCCGACGTTGAGTCGATGACAACCGCCCGGTTGGCGCTATCGTCAGCCGCGTGACGGGCTGGCAGGACGAGCCGGAGTGGCTGCGGAAGGACCCCGGGCCTGAACGCGCGGCCCGATTAGTCCCTGTGGCGAGCATCACAATCATTGCCCTGGTGGTGGTCGCCGTCGTCACGATCGCCCTGCTCAACAAGGGTGGCGACACCACGGGCACGCCCTCGGTCGCGGGCGCCACCCCATTACCGACGAGCGGTTCCCCCACCTCCGGCGCGCCGACTACACCGACCGCGCCAGGCACCATCGACAACCCGGGCGCCCATCTGGCCTACCCGGTCCCGGACGGCTGGTCCGCCACGCCGTCGACCAAGGTGGAGATCGACGGCGTCGAGTTCACCGGCGCCGCCGTTTACGGCCGCTACCAGTGCGAAGGCAGCCGCTACACGCGTGCGTTCGTGGTCAGCGCGGCGGTGCAGAAGCCATCGGACGCCGAGCTGACGGCGGAGAAGGCGGCGCGGTCGTTCGCCACGCCGTTCGCCACGAAGTACTACCCCGGCGCCACCGTGGGCGAGCCGACCATGCGCGCCACCCAGGTGGACGGCAAGCAGGCAGTGGTACTGACCGCGCCGGTTCAGCCCAAGCAGCAAAAGCCACAATGTGAAGCGAACTCGGGAGAGATCGCGATCCTGGCCGTCGACCTGGACAACGCGACGCCGACAACACCTCGCGGGTTCGCCCTGTTAGTCGTGAGTTCGGACCTTGGCGGCGGTCCGGCAGAGCCGAAGGCCCTACCAGCCGCCGCCATCGACGCTCTCCTCGACGGCGCCCACGTCAAATAGGCAGGGCCGCGAATAGGCAGCGCCGCTATCCCTGCCAGGCCTCGACGACCTCGGCCAACACGGTGAGCGGGAGCGGGCCGCCGCCGAGGACCAGGTCGTGGAAGGCGCGGATGTCGAAACGGTCGCCAAGGCGGGCCTCCGCCGCCGCGCGCACGCGCTGGATCTCCAGCCTGCCGACCATGTACGAGAGGGCCTGGCCCGGGTAGGCGATGTAGCGGTCGACCTCGTTGCCGATCTCCAGGTCCGACAGCGGGGTGTTGGCCCGCAGGTAGTCGACCGCCTGGGCGCGGCTCCAGCCCTTGGCGTGCAGCCCGGTGTCGACCACGAGCCTGCCCGCGCGCATCGAGTCCAGGCCGAGCATGCCGAAGCGGGACACGTCGTCGGAGTACAGGCCCATCTCCTCGGCGAGCCGCTCGGTGTACAGGCCCCAGCCCTCGGAGTAGGCGTTGACGTCGGCCAGCCTGCGCACCAGCGGCAGCTCGGTCAGCTCCATGGCGATGGTGAGCTGGAAGTGGTGCCCCGGCACGGCCTCGTGGAAGGCGGTGGCCTCGGCCAGGAAGCGATCCCGCTCGTGCGCGCGGTCGGTGTTGGCGAAGTAGACGCCGGAGCGCAGGCCGTCGAGCGATGGCGGCATGTAGTAGGCGGCGGGCGCGCCGGGCGCCTCGGCGGCGGGCACCGGCTCGACCCGGCAGCGCTGGCCGGGCAGCCTGCCGAAGAACCTCGGCGCGGCCTCCTCGGCCCGCTCCACCGCCGCGCGGGCGTGTTCGATCATCTCCTCGGCATCGCGCCAGCGCAGCCGCGGGTCGCTGGTCAGGTGGTGGAAGATCTCCGCCTGGTCGCTGGTGCCGAACACCCGGGAGCCCAGCTCGGCGTACTCGTCGCGGAGGCTCTCGATCACGTCGAGGCCGGTCTGGTGCAGCTCCTCCGGGCTGAGCTCGGTGGTGGTGTGCACCCGGGAGAGCGCGGCGTACGCGGCGTCGCCGCCGGGCAGCGCGCACAGGCCAGGACGGTCCTCGGGGCGGCCGTGCTCGGCGATCTCGTCGACCAGCGCGGCCCGGTAGCCCGCCAGCGCGGGGCGCACGACCTCGGTCACGATCCGGGCGCGTTCCTCGGTGAACGCCGCCACGTCCAGCTCGCCCGCGGGCTGCTGGGCGAGCAGCGGGTCCGCGGCCGGGTCGGTGCCCAGGTAGCGGTCGAGGTGCGCGATCGCGGCGTCCACGCCCCGGCGCACCGGCACCCGGCCCGCGGCCACACCCGCCCGGTGCCGGTCGGCGACCTGCTCCAAGTGTTCGGGTACGGCACGCAGCCGGGTCAGGAACGCGTCCGCGCGGTCGGCGTCCGGCAGCACGATCATGGGCAGGTAGGTGAGCAGCGAGGCGGCGGGGCCGACGAAGATGTCGGTGACCGTGTACTCGGGCATCCGCGCGTCGATCCGGTCGACCAGCGCGCCCGCCTGCTGGGCGATGACCTTGGCGGTGACCACGTCGCCCGTCCCGGCCGCGACCAGGGCGTCGGCCCGGGCCGCGATGTCCACCGCGGCGGCCCGGGTGACCTGCTCGGCCGCCTCGGTGACGTCGGCCAGCCGATCATCGTGGCCGGGCACGCCGAGCAGGGTGGCGCCCAGCGGCTCGGCGGACAGCTGCAGGGTCAGCAGTTCGTCGGCGAGCGACGGCACGCGGTCTTCCCCTGTGGTCATGCCTGCCTCATTCCGGGTCGCGGGTGGACTCTGGCGAGGCTACGCCCAAACCGGGGTGGAACCATGACAGCCATCCACAGCCCGCGAGCCCCGGAGGCCACCAGTGGTCCAACGCCAGCGCACCTTCGCCTTCGAGATCACCGCGAGCAGCAGCGCCTCGGCGACCCGGCTGTTCGCGATGGTCAGCGATGGCAGCCGGTGGGTGGAGTGGGCCCGCCCGGTGATCTCCGACGCGTACCTGGAGCGCGAGGGCGACCCCGCGCCGGGTGGGGTGGGCGCGGTGCGGGTCCTGGTCCGCAAGCCGCTGGTCCTGCGCGAGGAGACCGTGGAGTTCGAGCAGGACCGCAGGCACGTCTACCGCCTGCGGTCTTCTTCACCGGTGAAGGACTACCAGGGCGAGATCCGGTTCATCCCGCGCGACGGCGGCGGTACCGACCTGGTGTGGCGGTGCAGCTTCGTGGAGCGCGTGCCCGGTACCGGTCCGGTGTTCCGCGCCGGTCTGCGCACATTGGTCCAGGACCTGGCCAAGCGGCTGGTCCAGGCCGCCGATCACTGAGTCTCGGCGGCGTACCGCGCCTCCTCGGCCTGCCAGCGCTGCAGCAGGCCGTCGACCTCGCCGAGCAGGAACAGGAAGAACCGCTGGGAGCGCAGCAGGCGCTGCCCGGCCGGGGTGTCCCGGCCGACCGTCTCGGCGCCCTCGGCCGCGGCCTCGGCCCAGAGCACGAGCATCTTGTCCCGCTTGGTGATCGCCTCGAACCAGGCGTCCTGGGACACCGCGTAGTGGTCCCGCCGGTTGCCGGGATCGCGGCCCTTGTTGATCATCCCGACCTGGTCGAGGTAGCGCACCGCCCCGGAGATGGCGGCGGGGCTGACCTGCAGCACCACCGCCAGCTCGGTGGCGGTCAGCTTGCCCGTGTCGGTCGCCATCAGGGCGCTGAACACCCGCGCGGGCATCCTCGGCACTCCCGCCTCGGACATAAGCAGCGCGAACCGCTCCACGTAGTGCGCCACCCGGTCGTCGGCCTCGTCTGGTCTCTGCGCCACCTGCCACCCTTCCGATCTACCTCACAATATTAGCCCGACTAGAACGTTCACAAAATTGTGAAGCAAGAGTACGTTCTGAACCATGACAACCGCAATCTCGGTGTCCGGCCTGGTCAAGACCTTCGGCCGGACCCGTGCGCTGGACGGTCTCGACCTGACGGTGCGGACCGGGGAGGTCCACGGCTTCCTCGGCCCCAACGGGGCGGGCAAGTCCACCACCATCCGGGTGCTGCTCGGGCTGATGCGCGCCGACTCCGGCAGCGCCACCCTGCTCGGCGGCGACCCCTGGCGGGACGCGACGGCACTGCACCGCCGCCTCGCCTACGTGCCCGGCGACGTCTCGCTGTGGCCCACCCTCTCCGGCGGCGAGGTGATCGACCTGCTCGGCAGGCTGCGCGGCGGCCTGGACCAGCGGCGGCGGGCCGACCTGCTGGAACGCTTCGACCTCGACCCACGCAAGAAAGGCCGCACCTACTCCAAGGGCAACCGGCAGAAGGTCGCCCTGGTCGCCGCGCTGGCCTCGGACGTGGAACTGCTGATCATGGACGAGCCCACCTCCGGACTGGACCCGTTGATGGAGTCGGTGTTCCAGGAATGCGTGCGCGAGGAACGCGAGCGCGGGCGGACAGTGCTGCTGTCCAGCCACATCCTCGCCGAGGTGGAGACCCTCTGCGACCGCGTCAGCATCATCCGCACGGGCCGCACGGTGGAGACCGGCACGCTCGCCGAGCTGCGCCACCTGACCCGCACGAGCATTGCGGCCGAACTGGCCGGACCGCCTAATGGGATCACGGACCTGTCTGGCGTGCACGACCTGAAGGTCGAGGGCAACCGGGTGCGCTTCGACGTCGACACGCGTGAACTCGACTCGGCGCTCCGCGCGTTGAGCCAGTCCGGGGTCCGGTCTTTGACCAGCCAGCCGCCGACGCTGGAGGAGCTGTTCCTGCGGCATTACCAGGAAGAGGCGGCGTCGTGATGACCGGTATCACCGGCACCGGTCCACTTGTCCGACTCGCTCTTCGCCGGGACCGGATCATCCTGCCCATCTGGATCGTGCTGCTCGGCGTGATCCCGGGTTCCACGGCCAAGGCGTACGAGCAGCTCTACCCGACGATGGCCGACCGGATCACACTCAATGCGGGTTCGGCGACCAATGCGTCCGCTGCGGTCCTCTATGGCCCTGCCTACGACCTGACGACCACCGGCGGCTGGATTGCCTGGCGCTACGGGTCTTTCCTCGCGTTGTTCGTCGCGCTCATGGCCATCTTCACTGTCACGCGGCACACGCGGGCGGAAGAGGACAGTGGACGGTTGGAGTTGTTGGGCTCCGCCGTAGTAGGTAGGTATGCCGCGCTCACGTCAGGTTTGTTGGTGGCGGGCGGCGCGAGTGTCGCGGTTGGTCTGCTGTCGACCCTGGTGATGCTGGGCAACGGTCTACCGGTGGCGGGATCTGTCACGTTCGGTCTGGGAGCGGCGGCCACCGGTCTGGTGTTCACCGCTATCTCGGGGGTGACAGCGCAGCTGACCGAGTACTCGCGATCCGCCAATGGTTTCGCTACCGCCGCGTTGGGCGTGGCGTTCCTACTGCGCGCGCTCGGCGACTCGACACCGTCAGCGCACTGGGTGTCCTGGTTGTCCCCACTGGCCTGGCCACAGCAGGCAAAGCCGTTCGTGGCGGACAAGTGGTGGGTGTTCCCCATGGCAGTGGTCATTGCCGCCGCCATCGCGACCATCGCCTTCCGACTGGTCCCCCGGCGCGACCTCGGCGCGGGCCTCTTCCCGGCGAAACCCGGACCGGCCGCCGCGCCCGGCTCACTTGCCTCACCGCTGGGACTGGCGTGGCGCCTGCACCGCGGCTCGCTGCTCGGCTGGACCGCGGGCATGGTGGTGCTGGGCGTGGTGTTCGGCTCACTCGCCGACGGCATCGGCGGCCTGGTCGGCGACAGCCAGCAGGTGCGGGACATCCTCGCCCGGATGGGCGGCACGCAGGGCCTGGTCGATGCCTACCTGTCCGCGATCATCGGCCTGTTCGGCATGCTCGCGGGCGTCTACGCGGTGCAGGCCACGCTGCGCATGCGGTCCGAGGAGACCGGTGGTCGTGCCGAGCCCGTACTGGCCACCGGTGTGAGCCGGACCGGCTGGGTGGCCAGTCACCTGGTGTTCACGGTGCTCGGTCCGGCCGTGCTGCTGGCCGTGGCCGGATTGGCCGCGGGCCTGGGCAACGCCATGCACGCGGGCGACCTCGGACACCAACTGGGGCACATGCTCGACGCGGCCGTCGTGGAACTGCCTGCCGTGTGGGTGCTGACAGGCGTGGCCGCGCTGCTGTTCGGGTTGCTGCCGCAGGTGTCCGTGCCCGCGTCGTGGGCGGTGATGGGGGTCTTCCTGGTGATCGCCCTTTACGGGCCGGTGCTCGGGCTCGCGCAGGCCATCCTGGACATCTCGCCGTTCGTGCACGTGCCCAAGCTGCAGGCGGGCACGCCCTTCACGGCCACGCCGCTGTTCTGGCTGACCGGTGTTGCCGCGCTCGGCGTGGCCGCCGGGTTGGCGGGGTTCCGCCGCCGCGACCTGGGGTGATACTGGGGGTGACGGAGGCCCGGGCGACCAGGGGGCGTCCGGGCCTCCTCGGCTAACGGCTTCAGACGCGACCGGAGTCCGCCTCCACCGGCAGTCCAGCCAGCTCCCGGACGATGCGCTGGGCCAGCTCCAGCCCGGCGGCCTGGCCCTCCCGGTAGGGCTCGGCGGTGGCCAGCTCGCGGGCGTCCCGCTCGGCCTCGGCGAGCTTGGCGAGCAGGGCGATGACCTCGACCGTGTCGAGTGGTTCGGACATGGGTTCCTTCTCTCCTGGGTGACCTCCTGCCAGGTACCCCCGAAAGTCGGTCTTGCCCCACCCGGGTCGCCTATTAACCCTTTAGGGACATCTCGCCTATAGTTCGCATGGCTAAGCGTCGGCGATCTCGGGGGGACGGCGGAATGGCGAGCGGACCGGGGGCGGGCTCGCTGCCCCGCGAGGTATGGGTGATCGTCGCCGCGAACTTCGTCATCGCGGTCGGGTTCGGCCTGGTCGCGCCCGCGCTGCCGGGCTTCGCGCGGAGCTTCGACGTCGGCGTGGCGGCGGCGTCCGTGGTGGTCAGCGCGTTCGCGTTCAGCCGACTGGTGTTCGCCCCGCTCAGTGGCAGGCTCGTCACCCGACTCGGTGAGCGCCGGGTGTACCTGATCGGCCTGGGCATCGTCGCGGTCACCACGGGTGGCTGCGCGCTGGCAGGCGCGTACTGGCACCTGGTGGCCCTGCGCGCGGTGGGCGGCATTGGGTCCACGATGTTCACCGTCTCCGGCATCGCGCTGCTGATCCACCTCACCCCGCAGCACCTGCGCGGCCGCGCGTCCGGCCTGTGGGGCACCAGCTTCCTGCTTGGCACAGTGGCGGGCCCGCTGGTCGGCGGTGGCCTGGTCAAGATCTCGTTCCGGGCCCCGTTCCTGGTCTACGCGGTGGCCCTGGTGGTCGCGATCGGCCTGGTATGGCTGCTGCTGCGCCGGTCGACATTGATCACCACGACCGGTTCGGACGGGACCGCCGTCGCGCCGCTGCGCGATGCCTTGCGGGACAGCGGCTACCGGGCGGCGCTGGTGTCCAATTTCAGCACCGGCTGGGCCGTGTACGGGGTGCGGGTCTCGCTGGTGCCGCTGTTCGTGACCGAGGTCCTGCACCGCAAACCGGAGTTCGCGGGCACGGCGCTGGCGGTGTTCGCCGCGGGCAATGTGCTGATGCTGCTGGTTTCCGGCCGGTTGTCCGATCGGTGGGGACGCAAACCCCTGATCCTGATGGGATTAGGGGTGTCCTCGGCAGGCACGATCTGGTTCGGTCTGGCCGGGACGGTGCCGGAGTTCCTGGTCGCCACCGTCGTGGCCGGACTGGGCACGGGGTTGCTGACCCCGCCGCAGCAGGCCGCGGTGGCCGATGTCATCGGCACTGCCCGAGGTGGACAGGTGCTGGCGGTGTTTCAGATGGCCGCGGACGTCGGCGCCATCGTGGGGCCGCTGGCCGCGGGCCTGCTGGCCGACCGGCTGACCTTCGGCTGGGCGTTCGCGGTGACCGGCGGGTTGGCGGCGGTAGCGGCGCTGGTGTGGCTGCCCGCGCGGGAAACCCTGCCCGCGCGGCGGGAGCGGTCCCATCCGACCACCCAGGAGAGGGTTGCCTCCGAGGCGCAAAACTAACCGATCGGGGGACATTTGTGCTCACCGCCCGTCGATGGATTGCTCCGTTGGAGCGGATTCCACTCGGCCAGGTGGCCAATGTTCGACGCCCGGCTGCGCTCTGGTGTGTGAAATGAGAGCCTGTGGGGTATCCAGCCAAGCGGGTTGGCAACGGCTGATGCGGAGTGATCCGATGGCTACCGCACTGTGGATAGTGACCGCGGTGCTCGCCGGGGCGTTCATCGTCTGGCGGCTGCGCCGCGCCAACACGACCCTGAATACGATCCTCCGCGAGGAACGGGAGCGCACTGGACCGGCGGAGTTCGACGACGAGTTCGAGGAGATCCCCGCGCCGCGCGCCGCGGCCCGGACCGGCGAGCCGCACCGGGCGGGGCGCGAGCGCAGGTCCGACTGAGCGCAGGCTGACCGAGCACAAGAGCCCGAACCGGGCCTGTGGACAACTTCCGGCACGGTACCCGGCCGACCACCTAGCGTGGCCGCCATGGGATTCAACCTGGAGTACACGAGCAAGCGCCACGACATCAGCTACGCCCTGACCGTCACCGCGAACGACGACGGTGACCTGGGCCTCGACCTGGCGGGACACGACCATACGGGCACCCTCGTCGCGGAGGGGGCGCTGAGCCTGCCACCCGGCGGGGCCGCCGAGACCGCCCGGCTGCTGCGCGAGGCCCTGGACGCGATCTCGCACTTCGAGGGCAGGCGGGCGCGCAGGTTCACCGGCAACGCCAACCAACGCTGGACCGCCGAGCAGGACGGCGCGCTGCGCGAGGCGTGGCTGGCCCGACCGGCGAGCGCCCCGGCAGGCGAGGTCATCCGCGCGCTGGCAGGCGAACGACTGCGCAGCCCGGCCGCCATCCGGGCCCGACTACCGCGCGTGGGTTGCGATCCGGACGTGGCGGGCAGGCTGCTCACCGCGGCGACGGCCGAGCTGGTGGGCGGTGATGCGGTGATCGCCTCCTGATCGTTTGCCCGTCGCGTCCGTACCCACGGGCGCGGCGGGATCCGGCTCGCCCGCCGAGAATATTACTAATACTGTGACGGATTCCCGCGCACACCGGCCGCCACTCGCGCTTTCCTCGTGTGCTCCAATGAATTCCCAGTTCACCGGAGGAGAATGGGAAATACTTGACGACCACGAAAGTGGTCCACCACAACTGAAAACCTGGGCCAACCGCGTGATTGACGGGGCACGGCCAATCTTCCTATGGTCTGGACCATATTGTCCGACTTGCCGGGAGGGCCCATGCGCCGGACCTTACGCACGGTCGCGATCATTAGCGCGCTGCTGACGGCGGCGGCCACCTTCACCATTCCGTCGGCGGCCGCGCCCGTGACGGCGGCAGCGAACGCGTTGCCAGGGGTGGAGCGGCTGTTGCCGCGCCCGGTATCCGGGACCACCAGCGGTCGGACACCGTTCACGCTCGCCGAGGACGCGCGCGTGATCGCCCGCGGTGCCGCCCGCCCGGTCGCCGACTACCTGGCCGCGCTGCTGCGTCCGGCCACCGGCTACCGACTGCCGGTCAGCTCGCACCCGCCGCGGCGCGGTGACATCGTGCTCGACCTCGGCCCCGGCAAGGCACCTGCCGGGCACGCGGACGAGGGGTACCGGTTGGTCACCGACGGGGACCGGGCCACGATCTCCGCCGACACGCCCGCGGGACTGTTCCTCGGCGTGCAGACGCTGCGCCAGCTGCTGCCCGCCTGGGTGGAGAGTCCCACCCGGGTAGACGGTCCGTGGCGGGTCCAGGCGGTGACGGTCGCCGACTACCCGAGGTTCGCCTACCGCGGCGTCATGCTGGACGTCGCGCGCAGCTACCTGACCGTGCCCGAGATCGAGCGGTACCTGGACGACGCGGTGCGGTTCAAGATCAACATCTTGCACCTGCACCTGACCGACGACCAGGCCTGGCGACTGGCCATCGACCAGCCCGCGGCGAACCCGTCCGGGCTGGACTACGGCGCGCTCATCCGGGTCGGCTCGCTCGGCGGTTCCGACCAGCTCGGCAACGGCACCCCGCTGGGCACCGGTCCGGCGATCCGCGGCTACTACACCCAGGGCGACTACGCGGACATCGTGGCCTACGCGAAGTCCCGGTTCGTCACGGTGGTGCCGGAGATCGACACGCCCGGCCACACCAACGCCGCGCTGGCCTCGATCCCGCGGTTGAACCCGGACGGCGTCGCCAAGCCGATGAACAACACGGCGAACGTCGGGTACTCGACGCTGGACACCACCTCCCCGGTGACCTACGAGTTCCTGCGCACCGTGCTGACCCAGGTCGCCGCCCTGACCCCGGGCCCATACCTGCACATCGGCGGCGACGAGGCCGCGGCCACCGGGCACCAGAACTACGTGGACTACGTGCAGCGGGTGCTGCCGCTGGTGGCCGAGCTGGGCAAGACCCCGATGGGCTGGAACGAGATCGCGGCCGCCGACCTGCCGCCGGGCGCGGTCGTGCAGTTCTGGCGCGCCGCCTCGCTGGAACAGGTCCTGCACCAGGTCTCCCGCGGTGCCAAGGTCGTGATGTCCCCGGCAGGCACCTCGTACCTCGACCAGAAGTACGATGCGGCCACGCCCATCGGCCTCAACTGGGCCTGCCGCGACGCCTGCGACTTCGACCGCTACTACGACTGGGAGCCGGTCCGCGACGGCCTCGCCGAGTCGGACGTCCTGGGTGTCTGCGGTCCACTGTGGTCGGAGACGATCCGCGGCCTGTCCCAGGCCCAGTGGCTGACCTACCCGCGCCTGGTCTCGCTCGCCGAGATCGCCTGGAGCCCGCGCGCGGCCAAGAACCTGGCCGACTTCACCGACAGGCTGGCCCACCTGGGCAGCAGGCTGACCATCGCGGGCGTCAATTTCCGCCCGAGCCCGGCCGTGCACTGGACCACGGAGATCACCGCCCGGTCCGGGCGCGCCCGCGTGCTCAAGGGTGAGATCGGCACCTTCACCGCCCCGTCCGCCACTACCCCCACCGCCCGAATCGACTTCGGCGACGGCACCACCGCCACCGGGACGGTCGCGGCCGACCGGCTCGCGGGTCCACTCAACGCACCCGGTCTGTGGCGGATCACGACTCCCGAACACCGCTACGCCCATTCGGGCACCTATCGGGGCACGGTCACGGTGACAACCCCGACCGGCGACACCTCAACGGATTTCACCGTCCACGTCGACAAACACTGACTGTGACAGCCCCCGCCGCCCGGCGGGGGCTGTTCAAGATCGCCTAACGACGTCGGTACGGCCAGGAGTCGGACGAGGCGTCGCCCAACTTCCGCTCCAACCGCGCCACGTCCTTCACTCGTTGCTGGGCACGGTAGATCTCCAGCGACTCGCGCCATGCCGCGATCGCCTCAGCCGTCCTTCCCAGTTCGCACAGTGTGTTTCCGAGACGGTCCGCCGTGTCGGGTACGTGCAGCAGGTCGTCCAGGTCCCGGTATTGGGCAAGGGCATCGCGGTAGCGGGTGAGTGCCTCGTCCCAGCGGGCTCGGTGGTGCGCGATGTAGCCGAGGGTGTCGAGCGCGTCCGCCGCGCAGGGCGGGTACCGATTGCCGTTGACCTTCAGGGCCAGGCGGCAGTGGACATCGGCCAGGGCGAAGTCGCCGCGACGGGCCAGGCACCACCCGATCGCGGAGTACGTGTCGGCCTTCCACACCGGATCATCCACCGCCTCGAAGTGCGCGAGCGCGTCGACGGCGTGCTTCAGCGCGGAATCGACGTCATCGCGCAGCTCGTGGAACACGGAGATCATCCGGTGGGTGTGCCCCTGGGCCACCTCGTCGCCGATCTTCGCGGCCAAGTCGAGAGCCAGCTCAAGGTGTTCCCCCGCCTCATCCATGTCACCGACCCGCAGGTGGGCGTCGCCGAGGTAGCGGTGAATGAGGGCGCGCGCGGCGGGTGCGGCAGTGTCGCCGACGCCCGCCAGGGTGACTGTCCATTGGAGAAGGTTCTCGACGACCATGCCGCTCCTGTTGTGGAACGCGTTCAACGCCACGGCCACCTGCCAGAGCGCGTCGAGCCGGACGCAGGGTGCCGCATACATCTCCACTGTCCACAAGCACCGCTGCTCATCCGCGAACCAGGCCAGTACCACGGTGTGCGACTCGAACCGCCCCGGGCGCACCCCGGCAACCAGCCGACCCGGGTCGACGGCCACGCCGAATGGTTCCAGCAGGCGGTACCCGGCCAGGGCGGTGTGCACGTAGAAGTCGAGCACCCGGCGCATCGCGGGCTGCCACTCCGGCATGGTGATCTCCGCAGTGCCCCGCTCACGAGCGAAGTCGAAGACCAGGTCGTGCATCCGATACCGGTCTCCGCGCGTGCGGGTCAGCAGAGAGGAACGCACCAGCCCACCGAGCGCGACCCGAGCGTCGTGGTCGCTCGCCCCGAGCAGAGCGGCCACCGCCGAGAGGCTGACCTCGGAGCTGGACAGGAGGCCGAGCAGGCCGAACAACCGGGCCTGGTCGGGAGCGAGCGCGCGGTAGGACAGGTCGAGCACCGCGTTCATGCCGGTATCGCGAAGCTCGTCGGCCAACTCCGCCAACCGCAGCTGCGGCTCGCTCACGGCACGCCCCGCCACCACGCTCAACGCCAGCGGGAATCCACCACAAGTCTCCGCCAACCGCCGCGCGGCGTCCGGCTCGGCCGTCACCCGGCGGGAACCCACACGCATGTTGAGCAATGCATCGGATTCGTCGTCGGACAGGACGTCCAACAACACCGGCCGCGCACCGCAGGTACTGACCAGTTCACCTAACGCTAATCGGCTAGTGATGAGTACCGCGCAGCTGTCCGAGCCAGGTAGCAGCGGTAGGACCTGGTCTACGGAGGCAGCGTTGTCCAACACCACCAGCACACGCCGGTCCGCGAGCAAGCTCCGGTACAGGGGAGCCTGCGCGTGATCCTCCCCCGGCAGGAACGCGGGCGACACGCCCAGCGCGGTCAGGAACCCGCGCAGGGCGACCGCGACATCCATGGGTTTGCCCCGCGCGTCGAACCCGAGCAGGTCGACGTGTAGCTGCCCGTCCGGGAACCGGTCGACGTTCCGGTGCGCCCACCGGGCCGCAAGCCAGCTCTTGCCGATTCCCCCGGCCCCGCTCACCACCGCGATCGGCATGGCACCCGCGGTCTCGGCCAGAGCCTGGTCCAGCGCGGCCAGCTCGTTCTCGCGCCCATGGAACGGATTGGGCGGCAGGGGCAGCTGCCGGGGCCGCGCCCACCCGCCGGGCAGGTGCACGTGCACCGAGTCCGCCTGCACCACCGACCCGACGACCACCCCGTCGACCCGGTTCCCGGCGTC
Organism: Actinokineospora enzanensis DSM 44649; assembly: GCF_000374445.1. Lineage (GTDB taxonomy): Bacteria > Actinomycetota > Actinomycetes > Mycobacteriales > Pseudonocardiaceae > Actinokineospora > Actinokineospora enzanensis. The sequence continues at coordinate 33,425 of NZ_KB894415.1, forward strand.
CACCACCGCCCCACTGTCCACGGTGTGGGCGTGGTTGTCGAACCCCACCCCGGGGTCCTACCGTGGGTGACCGTGGTCACCCAGAGTCTGCCGCTGCTGGACCTCACCCGGTTCCGCACCGACCGCGCCCGGTTCCTGACCGATCTCCGCCACGCGGCCCACGAGATCGGCTTCTTCTATGTGACCGGCCACGGCGTCCCGGAATCGCTGATGTCGGAGATGTTCACCGCCGCCCGCCGTTTCTTCGCCCTCCCCCTGGCCGACCGGCTCGCCATCGAGAACATCCACTCCCCCCAATTCCGCGGCTACACCCGAACCGGCCAGGAACACACCGGCGGCACCCCCGACTGGCGCGAACAACTGGACGTCGGACCCGAACGCGTCCCCGTCCAGACCGGCCCCGATGACCCGGTCTGGCTACGCCTCATCGGCCCCAACCAGTGGCCTGCCGCCTTCCCGGACCTCCGCGCGACCACCCTCGCCTGGCAGGCCGAACTACTCCGCACCAGCCTCGAAATCCTCCGCGCCCTGGCCGCGTCCCTGAACCAACCCGAAACCTATTTCAACGAATGGTTCGACGACGAAGCCGCCCATCACTTGAAAATAGTCCACTACCCCGGCACAGCAGACTCCCTCCAAGGCGTCGGCGCGCACAAGGACTACGGCTACCTCGCCCTGCTCCAACAGGACACCATCGGCGGCCTCCAGGTCCAATCCCCCACCGGCACCTGGATCGACGCCACTCCCATCCCGGGCACCTTCGTGGTGAACATCGGCGAAATGCTCGAAATAGCCACCAACGGCTACCTCACCGCCACCCCCCACCGCGTCCAGACCCCGCCCCCGGGCACCGACCGAATCTCCATCCCGTTCTTCCTCTCCCCCCGCCTCGACGCGGTCATCACCCCACTCCACCTACCGGAGGAACTGGCCACCCACGCCAGAGGCATCACCCAGGACGAAGCCAACCCACTCCTCGCCACCTACGGCGAAAACGCCCTCATCGGCTGGCTCCGCTCCCACCCACCCGTAGCCCGACGCTGGTGGCCCGACCTCACGAACACCAGCTGACTCGGCTTCGAGTCGGGCGGCCTGCCCGCGGACGTGCGCGGATGCCGCGCCGTTCGTGTTCATGGGAGTTGAAGGAGAAATCCGCCGCGAGTGCTCTCGCGGCGGATTTCCCGGTGCGCGCCCGAAGGGATTCGAACCCCTAACCTTCTGATCCGTAGTCAGATGCTCTATCCGTTGAGCTACGGGCGCATGTTTAGTTGTCACCCGGCGGGCCGGATGTACAGCGGAGGCTCCGGGATTTGAACCCGGGAGGGGCTTTGAACCCCAACCGCATTAGCAGTGCGGCGCCATAGACCAGACTAGGCGAAGCCTCCCGGGGCCCCAGGCCGCTCGGGAGGTAAGAGTACACAGGCGGTCGCTGTGGAGGCAAAACGCCCCCCTGTTAGCGGCGGAGGGCACGCAAAAGTGCTGGTGGGCGGCCTCCGAAGCCTTCCGCCTCCATGGCGGCGAGGGCGACCCGGGGAAGGTCTCGGACGGCGGGGAACAGCAGGAAGCGGGGGTTCCAGCTGGGGCCGAACTTGGCGTTGAACCGGTAGAGGGTCTCGATCTGCCACCAGCGCGAACCCAGGCGCAGGGCGCGGGCCCAGAGGCGGGCGATGGGACCCGCGCCGATGCGGGCGCCGCGTTCCAGGGCGGCGCGGAAGGCGGCGAAGTTGAGGGAGACGCGGTCGACGCCCAGGGAGCGGCAGGTGGTGAGGAACTCGGCGATCATCAGTTCGTTGAGGCCGTTGTCGCCGATGGCGCGGTCGCGGCGCATGAGGTCGAGGGAGAGGCCCTCGGGGCCCCAGGGGACGAACTGGAGTAGGCCGCTGACCTCGCCCTCCCGTTCCGCGGTCACCACGACGCAGTCCGGGTCGTCGGGACCCGCGAGGCGGGAGAGGGCCATCGAGAAGCCGCGTTCGGTCTCGGTGCCGCGCCAGTGTTCGGCCAGGGTGGCGAGGGATTCGCGTTCGTCGTCCGGCAGGTCCACGGAGCGGCGGACGCGGACGCTGTAGCCCGCACGGTGGAGTTTGGCGACGGCCTGGCGGACGCCGCGCATGGCTCGGCCGTCCAGGCTGAAGGTGGGGACGTCCACGATGGCCTCGTCGCCGAGCTCGATGGCGTCCAGGCCGTAGCGCAGCCATACCGTGGCGCCGCGTTCGGAGCAGCCGATGACGGCCGGGACCCAGCCGTGGTCGCGGCACTCGGTCAGGAAGACCTCGATGGCGCCCGGCCAGGCCTCGATGTCGCCGAGCGGGTCGCCGGAGGCGAGGGCGACGCCCGCGAGGACGCGGAAGCCGACCGCCGCCTTGCCGGACGCGGAGAACACCACCGACTTGTCCCGGCGCAGCGCGAAGTAGCCAAGGGAGTCGTCGGCGCCGTGCTTGACCAGCAGTTCGCGCAGCCGTGCCTCGGCCTCGGCGTCCAGGCTGGGTTTCGGTTCGGCGGAGCGCAGCAGGTAGTAGCCGCCCAGCAGGAGGGCACCGATGCCGAAGACCAGGCCGATCGCGGCGGTCAGGTCGTCGAGCCAGAGTGTCGGCTGGACCGGGCCGGTGATGCCGACCAGGGCGAGCACCGAGTGCAGCAGCGAGTCGCCGACGCCAGGGTGACCGGACAGCCTGGCCGGGGCGGTCAGCAGCAGCACGGAGTTGGCCACGACCCCGGCGACCAGCAGCTGGATCGCGACCCGCAGGGCGCGCCACTTGCCGTGCACCGGGTCGGCCTTGGCCCGGAAGTGCTTGCGGGTGAGCACCAGCGCCCCGCACAGGATGAGCGCGGTCAGGCCCGACCCGATGCCGTGCCGCCAGCCAAGGTGCGCCACCGCGATCAGCCCGGTGACCACCACCGCGACCTGCCAGGCCCGGCGCTTGCGCCTGCGCAACGCGGTGGCCAGCATGATCAGCATCACGCCGCTGGCCAGCACCGCCACCCCGGCCGCGACTGTCGCCTCGGTGGGCAGGTCGAGCCAGCCGCTCACCGCGTCCCGCAGGTGCCTGCGGCCAGCGGGCAGCACGACGGACATCACCGCCAACAGTCCGACCAGCCGGGCCGACCAGGTCAGCAACCGGACCGTGGACTCATCGCTGGGCAGCCAGCGCCTGCTCTCCCCTACTTCGCGCACGGCACCAGTGTCCACGCCCGACCTAACGCGGCGATTCGTGGCGATTTCGAACACATCGATCCACCCGTTGTCCCCGCTAGAGTCGGCTGCGCCACACCCAGAAGGAGGGGCACATGGACAAAGTCGTCCCGAGCGCGGCCGAAGCGGTTGCCGACATCCCGGACAACGCGAGCCTGGCCGTCGGCGGGTTCGGCCTCTGCGGCATCCCGAGCGTGCTGATCCAGGCACTGCTCGCCAAGGGGGTGACCGGCCTGTCGGTGACGTCCAACAACTGCGGCGTCGACGACTGGGGCCTTGGCCTGCTGCTGCGTGAGAAGCGCATCGTCCGGATGACCAGCTCCTACGTGGGGGAGAACAAGGAGTTCGCCCGCCAGTACCTCTCCGGCGAGCTGGAGGTGGAGCTGACCCCGCAGGGCACGCTGGCCGAACGGCTGCGCGCGGGCGGCTCCGGCATCCCCGCCTTCTACACCCGCACCGGCGTCGGCACCCAGGTCGCCGACGGCGGCGTGCCGTGGCGCTACGACGACGCGGGCAACGTGGCGGTGGCCTCCCCGGCCAAGGAGGTCCGCCAGTTCGACGGCCTGGACTACGTCCTCGAACAGGCGATCGTGACCGACTTCGGGCTGGTCCGCGCGTGGAAGGGCGACCGGCACGGCAACCTCGTGTTCCGCGACTCCGCGCAGAACTTCAACCCGCTCTGCGCGATGGCGGGCAAGGTCAGCATCGCCGAGGTGGAGGAGCTGGTCGAACCGGGCGAGCTGGCCCCCGGCGAGATCCACCTGCCGGGCATCTTCGTGCAGCGCGTTGTCGCGCTCACCCCGGAGCAGGCCGCCGAGAAGCGCATCGAGCGCCGCACCGTCCGCACGAAGGAGGCCTGAGATGGCGTTGACCCGTGAGCAGATGGCCGCCCGCGCCGCCGCGGAGCTGACCGACGGCTCGTACGTGAACCTGGGCATCGGCCTGCCCACCCTGGTGCCGAACTACGTGCCGGACGACGTGGAGATCGTGCTGCAGTCCGAGAACGGCATTCTCGGCGTCGGCGCGTACCCGTGGGCGGGCGACGAGGACCCCGACCTGATCAACGCGGGCAAGGAGACGGTCACCGTCCGCCGCGGCGCGTCCTTCTTCGACTCCGCCCTGTCCTTCGGGATGATCCGCGGCGGCAAGGTCGACGCGGCCATCCTGGGCGCGATGCAGGTGTCGCGGGTCGGGGACATCGCGAACTGGATGATCCCCGGGAAGATGGTCAAGGGCATGGGCGGCGCCATGGACCTGGTGCACGGGGCCAAGCACGTGGTCGTGCTGATGGAGCACGTGGCGAAGGACGGCTCGTACAAGATCGTGGACGAGTGCTCGCTGCCGTACACGGGGCTGCGGGTGGCGCAGCGGATCATCACGGACCTGGCGGTGATCGACGTGACGTCGGCGGGGCTGGTGCTGCGGGAGCTGGCGCCGGGGGTCGGGGTGGATGAGGTTCGGCAGAAGACCGAGCCGGAGCTGACCGTGGGGGCGGACGTGGTGGAGATGGCTGTCGCTGGGTGAGGCTGGGTGAATGGGCGGCGCGGTGCTCGGGGACGGGTACCGCGCCGTTCGCGTTTTCCTGGGCGTTTTCTCTGGGCGGCCTTGATCGAATCCGACGGCCGCGCAAAAAAGCCCGCCGCTCCACTGGGGGAGCCCCCGCTGGCCATTCTACTCGGTGGGGGTGGTAAAGGATCTTGGAATGGTGGGCGTGGATCTTGGCTGTGGATAACTTCTGTCGCTGGGGTGGGTGAAAAAGTCAGCGGGTGGAGGCGACGAGGGTGTGTAGGCGTTGGGTGAGGCGGGGGGTGTCGGCGGGGGCGAGGGTGAGCCAGTCGGTGCCGTTGTGGTGGGTGGGGAGGGCCAGGTAGCGGCCCGCGGTGGTGTCGAACCAGTTGACGACGTCGGTGCGGGTTCGGCGGCCGAGGCGGTCGACGGTGTTGGCGGCTACCTGGCCGCCGCCGTGGCGGGAGTTTTCCACGAGGGTGGCGATGGTGCGCATGTCGCGGCCGCTGACGCCCGCTTGGTTCAGGATCGTTTCCAGGCCGCCGAAGCCGGTGTCGACGTAGGCGTCCACCGCGTTGTTGAAGACCGATTTGGGGAGGGTGACGGCGGTGCCGGGGCCGGGGTCGGCGGCCGGGAGCAGGGTGATGATCTCGCCGACTATCCCGCCGCCACCCAGGGGGCCGATGCGGACGCGGCCGCCGGTCTGGACGGCGAAGACGGCGCGGGTGCCGCGGCCCGCGCCGAGGACGCGGACGTGGCGACCGATGGAGAGCAGGCCGTCGACGCTGAACTCGTTGCGGGCCAGCAGGGTCAGGTGGTCTTCGAGGCGGCGGTCCAGGTCTCGGCCGTCGTGCAGGCCGCGGGCGGCGAGGGTCTGCACAACCTCGGTGCGCAGGCGGGCGCGGTCGTCGAGGGTGGTGCCGTGGACCGGGATCTCCAGCGGGTAGGGACGTTCAGCGAGGCCGAGTGACTCCCACACGAGATCGAACTCAAGCAGGGTCAGGGAGGCTACTTTCACCGCAGGTGCGCGTCGAACCAGTTGAGGGCGCGCTGCCAGGCCTCGGCGGCACCCGAGTCGGACCGGTAGCGGACGACGTCGGTGGCGACCTTGGCGGTGCCCGCTGCCTCGCGGAGTTTCGCCACCTGTTCCTGGCCGATGGCCGCCTCGCCCGCTTCCGGGTAGAGGCCCAGCCACGGCACCCGGAGGTCGCCTGCGACCTCGACGAGTGCGGGCAGGCCCGCGGACAGCGGCTCCAGGATTCCGCCACCGGACACGGTGACCGCCGCGCCGATGTCGCGGCTCGCGCCGACCACCAGGGCGACCGCGCCGCCCAGTTCGAAGCCCATCACGCCGATGCGGTCGGCCGTCAGCCCGTGCCGGGCCAGCCAGGCGAAGCCGATGTCGGTAGCGGCCAGCACGGACTCCCCGGACAGCTCGCTGAGCTTGTCGCGGGCCTCGTCGTGGCCCACCTCGGCCGAGCCCGCCTCACCCGCGTAGAGGTGCGGCACGACGACCAGCCAGCCCTCCTCGGCCAGCCCGGCCACCATCCTGGTCACCGTGTCGGTGATGCCGCGGGCCTCGTGCAGCACGACGAGGCCGCCGCGGGTGACCCCGTCGGGTTCGGCATAGGTGACGCGCAGCGCACGGCCGTCATCGAGCCGGAAGTCCTCTGTGCGGGTCTGGGCCATGACATACCCAACCATGCGGGGGTTAATAGCAGTCAACGTGATCACTCGCTCACCCGTCCGCAGGACAACAGGCATTTCCGTCGAGCGCGGTACGACCATCGGACGGTTGTGTCCGCTGGGTAGCATCGTAGTGCCGCCCCCTTGCGACGAGGAGCCCCGATGACCGTGCGTACCCGCGCCGACCTGGAATCGCTGCCCAGCTACGTGCCCGGCCGGAGCCTGCCGGGGGCGATCAAGCTGGCCAGCAACGAGGTGTCGTTGGGCCCGCTGCCCAGCGTGGTGACGGCGATCGCCGAGGCGGCGGCGCGGATCAACCGCTACCCGGACAGCGGGGCGGCCGAGCTGACCGCGGCGCTGGCGCGCAAGCTGGACGTGGCCGAGGATCAGGTGACCGTCGGCTGCGGGTCGGTGACGCTGTGCCAGCAGCTCATCCAGGCGACCTGCGCCGAGGGCGACGAGGTGCTGTTCCCGTGGCGCTCGTTCGAGGCGTACCCGATCGTCACCCAGGTGGTGGGGGCCGCGCAGACGCGGGTGCCGCTGACTGCCGGGCACGCGCTCGACGTGGACGCCATGATCGCGGCGGTGACGCCGAAGACGCGGCTGGTGTTCGTGTGCACGCCGAACAACCCCACCGGGACCGCGTTGACCCGGTCGGAGCTGGAGCGGTTCCTGGCCGCGGTGCCGGAGGACACGCTGGTGGTCATCGACGAGGCCTACCGGGAGTTCGTGTCGAACCCCGAGGTGCCGGACGGCGTGGCGGTCGCGAAGGAGCAGTGGGCGCGCGGGCGGGACAACGTGGCCGTGCTGCGCACGTTCTCCAAGGCGTACGGGCTGGCAGGCCTGCGGGTGGGCTACCTGGTGGCGCCCGCGCCGGTGATCGACGTGGTGCGCAAGGTCTTCATCCCGTTCGGCGTGAACGCGCTGGCGCAGGTGGCGGCGTTGGCTTCGCTGGCGGCGGAGGACGAGCTGCTCGCGCGCTGCCGGGAGATCGTGGCCGAGCGCGGCCGAGTGCGGGCGGAGCTGGTCGAGGCGGGCTACGAGGTGCCGGAGAGCGAGGCGAACTTCGTGTGGCTGCCGCTGGGCGAGCGGGCGATGGAGTTCAACGAGCACTGCCTGGCGCAGAAAGTCGTGGTGCGCGCGTTCGCGGGTGACGGCGTGCGGATCACGATCACCACGCCGGACGAGAACGATGTCTTCCTGGCGGCCGCGCGGTCGTTCCCGCGCTAGTCACTTCAGTAGCAGCTGGACGATCGCGGCGAGTCCGACCAGGACGATCACCCCGCGCAGGACCGCGGGGGACAGCTTGCGGCCGACCTTGGCCCCGAGCAGTCCCCCGACGGTCGCGCCCGCGGCGATGAGCACGACCGCGGGCCAGGCGACGTCGGCGATGAAGATGAACAGCACGCCCGAGGTCAGGTTGACGATGGTGGCCAGCACGTTCTTGATCGCGTTGGTGCGCTGCAGCGGCTCGTCCATCAGGATGCCCATGAACGCCAGCAGCAGGATGCCCTGCGCGGCGCCGAAGTAGCCGCCGTAGATGCCGGTGGCGAACACGGCGAGCAGCAGGCCGATGCCGCCGTGCGGGTGCCGTTCGCCGCTGCGCTCGGCGAGCTTGCGCGACAGCCACGGCTGGATGACCACCAAGACCAGGGCGAGCACGATGAGCACCGGCACGATCGCCTCGAACGCGCCGGGCGGGAGCACCAGCAGCAGGATCGCGCCGCAGACGCCGCCGAGCAGCGAGGCGGTGCCGAACCGCAGCAGCCGGGGCAGCTGGCCCTTCAGCTCGGCGCGATAGCCGATGGCGCCCGCGACCGAGCCGGGCACCAGGCCGAGCGAGTTGGACACATTGGCCACCACCGGCGGGTAGCCGACAGCCAGCAGCACGGGGAACGTGACCAGGGTGCCGGACCCCACCACGGTGTTGATCCCCCCGGCGAACACGCCCACCAGCAACACCGCGACGCCTTCCCAGAAGGTCACCGCGGGCATCCGATCATCGGCACACCTGGCACCCTAACCCGATCGGTGGACGTCGACCGGACGCGTTCAGGTCTTGTCGCGGAAAGCCGCCACCATCTCGGCCTCGGCGTCGGCGAGGTAGCGCTCCAGCAGCCGGGCGGCGCCCGCGACGTCGCCCGCGGCGGCCGCGGCGGAGATCTCGCCGTTGCGGTGCAGGTAGCCCTCGTGGAAGGTGCGCGGGTGGCCCATCTCCAGGAAGCCCAGCCGTAGTTCCGCGCTGAGCTGGCTCATCAGCTCGTCCAGCCGGGGGCTGCCCGCCGCGGCCACGATCTCGCGGTGGAAGTGCGTGTTGGCGGTGCCGACGGCGCGCCAGTCCTCTTCGGCGTGCGCCTTGCGGCCGAGCCGGACCTGTTCGGCCATCCGCGCCCAGTGCGGTTCGCCGGAGCGGGCCAACGCGGGCAGCTCGATCATGCGGCGGACCCGGTAGAGGTCGATGATGTCGTCGACGTCCAGGGTGCGCACGAAGACGCCGCGGTTGAGCTTGTGCTCCAGCAGCTTCTCGTGGGCGAGCAGGCGGAACGCCTCGCGCAGGGTGTTACGGGAGACCTCCAGCGGCTTGAGCATCTCTTCCTCGGCGATGCGGTCGCCGGGGCGCAGCCCGCCCTCCATGATCAGGTCACGGAGCGCGGCGGCGGCCGCCTCGGCGGCGGTGCTGCGCGCCTCGCGCCTGGTCGCCGCCAGCGTGCTCAGCCGGTCCCCGATCGCCGTGCTCACCCGGACCTCCCGGTGGATTGTTGAACGTTCCTACAAGTCACAGCTTAATCGTCCGATCGGGCCATTGTCATATTGTTCAACAATCCCCACACTGAACGACACTACAAGTGAACGAGTGAGCGGGGTGCGTGATGACGACAACGACACCGGAGGGGACCGGCGCGCTCGCCTGGTTCCGGGCACTGTCGGGCAAGGGGCGACGCGCGTTCGTCGGCGCCTTCCTCGGCTTCGGGCTCGACTCCTACGACTACTGGGTGCTGCCGCTCGGCCTGACCGCCATCGCGGCCACCTTCGGCCTGGACAGCGCCGAGACCGGCTGGCTGTCCACCGCGACGCTGGCCTGCTCGGCGGTCGGCGGGGTGGTCGCCGGGGTGCTGGCCGACCGGCTCGGCCGGGTGCGCACGCTGATGATCACCGTGCTGACCTACGCGCTGTTCACCGCGCTGTGCGGGCTGGCGCCGAACTACGAGACGCTGCTGGTCCTGCGCGCCCTGCAGGGCCTCGGCTTCGGCGGCGAGTGGGCCACCGGGGCGATCCTGGTGGCCGAGTACGTCTCCGCCCGCGACCGCGGCCGGGCGTCGGCGGTGATCCAGAGTTCGTGGGCGGTCGGCTGGGGCGCCGCCGTGATCGTCTACACGGTGCTGTTCCGGGTGGCCGACCAGGACGTGGCCTGGCGGCTGCTGTTCCTGACTGGCGCGCTGCCCGCGTTGCTGGTGTTCTTCCTGCGCCGCGGCATCGAGGACGCGCCCGCGTTCACCGAGCACCGGGCGAAGGCACGCGACTCGCTGCGCGCGATCTTCCGGCCCGACCTGCTGCACACCACCGTCTTCGCGTCCCTGCTGGCCACCGGCTGCCAGGGCGGCTACTACACGCTGGCGACCTGGCTGCCCAACTTCCTGGCGAAGAGCCGGGGGCTATCGGTCGTCGGCACCGGCGGCTACCTGGCGTTCCTGATCACCGGGGCCTTCCTCGGCTACCTCACCGGCGGTTTCTTCACCGACCGGCTCGGGCGCAAGCGGAGCATTCAGATATTCGCCGTGCTCAGCGCGGTGCTGCTCATTCTTTACACACAGCTACCGACGTCCGCCGGTGATTACGTGATGTATCTGGGTTTCCCGCTCGGGTTCTGCTCGTCGGCCATCTTCAGCGGGTTCGGCGCCTACCTGGCGGAGCTGTACCCGGGCCACGCGCGCGGCGCGGGACCGGCGTTCACCTACAACTTCGGGCGCGGCGTGGGCGCGTTCTTCCAGGCGGCCGTCGGCTACCTGGCACTGCACTACGGCGTCGGCGGCGCGATGGCGCTCGGCGCCCTGGCCTACGCGCTGGCGTTCGTGTCGCTGTTCTGGTTGCCCGAGACCCGCGGCCACGAGCTGCGCTGACCAATAGTCCACAGAGGAGTGATCCGGGGGTAGTGCCATGTCCGACCTGGCCATGATCGCGTTCGGCGTGCTGGTCGCGTGCCTCGGCGTGCTGTGGCTGCTCGGCCGCGCCGAGCTGTTCGGCAGGCTGGCGGTGACCGGCTTCGTGCTCGGCTCGCTGGCGACGTTGTCGCTGTTCGTGCTCGTCAGCTGAAACGAGGGCGGTGCCGGAGAACCGGCACCGCCCTCATATTCGTACTTGTACTACTGGAGATCAGTTGGTGCGACGGCGGCGGGTGAACAGCACCGCGGCACCGCCCGCCACCAGCGCGGCCAGACCGAACCCGAACAGGCCGCCCACGCTCGCACCGGTGTAGGCGAGGTCCTGCGACTGGGCGGTGGTGGTGGCCGGGGTGATCGAGCCCTGCGCGACCGGGTTCACCGCGGGCACGATGCCGCCCTGCGGCTCGGGGTTCGGAACCGGCGCCACCGGGGGCGTGACATTCGCCGAGGTGACCAGGCGGAGCGCGTCCTTCTCCTCGTCCTCGTCGTAGTCCTTGGCGATGACGAAGCACGCCAGGCCGACCGCGCTGTCCGCGGCCATCTCGTCGTTGATCTTGAATTCCCGGTCCCAGCTGCGGGTTTCCTTCGGCGCGAGGTTGGCGCCGTTGGGGTCACCGAGGGTGTCGATCCAGGTGGTGTCGTTGGAGATGCCGCAGATCGCGACCACGCCGTCAAGGTCCCGGGTGCCCGTGTTGGTCAGCTTGAGGGTCCAGTGCGCGGTGTCGCCCGTCGTGTAGCTGTCCTTGTCCAACGCGATGGCGCCGGAAAGCACGTCGACCAGGTTGCCCCGCTGCCCCTCGCGGACCGCGCGGATCGTCTTGGTGACGTTCCCGTTCGCGGAGATGGTGATGTTCTCGGCGTTGTCGCCGTTCTGGTCCAGGTGCAGCACGATGTAGTGCGGCGGGTTGGTGTACTTGACGCTGTAGTCGCCCGCTTCCAGGTCGGCGAACGAGAAGCGGCCGTCGGCCCCGGTGGTGGCTGACTTCGGGGGCTGTTCCGCGTCCTTGCGCGTGACGGTGACGGTGACGCCCGACAGCGCCTCGCCGTCGTCGAAGACCTCGTTGTCGTTGTCGTCACCGAAGATCTGGCCGGAGTAGCTGCCGACCGGCTGCGGGTCTTCCGCGGCGGGCGCGGGGTCGCCCGCGGCCTCGTTACCGGCGTTGGGCTGCTCGGCGGCCGGGCTGTCCACATCAGACTTGTCAGGGTCCTCGGCGGGGGCCGGGGTGCCGGTCTCCGGAGCCTGCTCGCCCTCCTTCTGGGCAGGCTCGGCCTGCTGTTCCGCTGGCTTCGGCGCGGGCTCGTCGGTCTTGGTCTCCGGCTTGGTCTCCGGCTGCTCGGCCGGAGCCGGGGACTCCGAAGTGGACGGTTCGACCTGCTGCTCGGCCGTCGCGACCGCGGTGGTGCCGGTGGCGTCCGTTTCCTCGGCCGAGGCGACAGTGGCGGTCATCGTCGCGCTCAGCGCGAACACAGCGGTGATAACGCCGAGACGCGAAACCGTCCGGCGCACGGTGGTGCGGCGCAATGTGTTTTCCCACTTCCCCAGTTCAAGACCGGCTGCGACGCCCCGACGGGTCCCCAGTAAACCCGCGTCGTCCGGTCACGCAATGGCGTTGATCCGGACTATAGCGGATCTACCCCCATTTCGCTCTATCGGGTGAAAGTGTGCCGCGGTGCGCCAATCAGCCCAGGTTGCGGGTGCCGAACGTGTCGCAGGTCGTGGGGTTGCCGCTGTTGATACCCGCGGTGAACCACTTCTCGCGCTGTTGCGAACTACCGTGCGAGAACTGGCTCTCGTCCACCCGGCCGTTGCCCAGGTTCTTCTGGATGTAGTCGTCGCCGATGCGGGCGGCCACATCCAAGGCGCGGTTCACGTCGTCCTGGGAGATGGACTTGATCAGCGGCTTCCCGCTGGACGTCGGCACCGTGGTGGCGTGGTTGGCCCAGACGCCCGCGTAGCAGTCGGCCTGCAGTTCCAGGCGCACGCCGTCCGAGGTGGGACCGGTGCCGGGACGGACCTTGTCCGAGGTGCCGAGCAGGTTCTGCACATGATGGCCGTACTCGTGGGCGAGCACATATGCCTCGGCGAAAGTGCCGCCCTGGGCACCGAACCGGGTCTGCAACTCCTTGAAAAACGAGAGATCGATGTACACGCGGCCATCGGCCGGGCAGTAGAACGGGCCGACGTCGGCGGTGGCACCACCGCAGCCGGTGTTGACCGAGCCGCTGAAGAAGGTGGTGGTCGCCGGTTCGTAGGTGCGGCCGGAGCGGGAGAACTGGTCGGTCCAGTAGCCCTGGATCGAGTTGATGATCGCGACCAGCGCGCAGTCGTCCTTGGTGTTGGCGTCCTTGCCGGTGCGGCATTCCTTGGACAGGTCCGAGCTGCTCAGCGACTGGCCGTCGCGGACGCCGCCGGTGCTCAGCGGCACGCTCGCGGGCAGGCCGCCCAGCTGGGAGAGCACGAAGTACACGATCAGACCGACCAGACCCAGACCACCGCCGCCCAACGCGACCCGGCCACCCACACCGCCGGAGCCGCGGGTGTCCTGGACCTGTGAGGTGTCGAGCGCTACGTCGTCGTCGAACTCCACGAGCACACTCCGCGTCCGGGCCTGCTTGGTCCTGTCCCGCAGGACTCTAGTGGGCGCGGGCGGGGAAGGGGGATGGGACGCGCCTGGGTGCGGACGCCTCTCGTCGGCGTCCGCACCCAGGGTCCGTCACGTCGCAGCGGCCCGCCGTTCCGGCGGGTGGCGTGGAACCCGGCCGGGCGGGTCAGGAGACGCGCCCGATGCGGGGGTCAACATCGTCGAGGTGCAGGACCGACGCGTGTCGCGCGCCGCGCACTCGAAGGGATCCGTCGAAAAACCGCCCTCGTCCACGACTGCTTCGATACTGTCGACTCAGCCGCGGGGGCGCGGTAGGCGGCAGACCACTGCGGGATTTGTCTGCATCGCCACGGCACCACCTGACCTTCCCCGGCGGGCTCGGTGACCAACTGGTTCGGCATTCCGTGGGTCACACCGTGCCGGCCGTCACACCCATCGTGCACCGGCCATCCCAAATGGACAACCCCGAGCACACTCCCCAAACCGGTGAACTTGTGTAACACGCCCCGTCCCACCGCGAAAGTGCTTGTTGGCTCGGCTTCGCCTCGCGGCGGGATCGCCTTTAGCCGGTCCCGCGTGGTGGCTGGGTTTGGGGTGGTTAGGCGGGTGGGCTACTGGGTGACTGCCACCCGGTCAGCCACCGGCGGCGCCAGATTCGGATGCCCAGTCAAGTAAGCAGAGAACGCATCCAGATCCACCGGCCCACCAGCCAAGTCGGAACCCTTAGCCAGTTCAGCAAACCCATCCCCACCCGCGGCAAGGAAGTTGTTCACCGACACCCGGTACTTCCCTGCCGGATCAACCGGCTGACCCGCGACAGTGATGTTGGAGACCCGATTGCCCTGCGCCGCGGACTGCGACCACGAGTAGTGCAAAGTGGACGAGATCTGCAGGAAGCGGGTCACGGTCGTGCCGTTGGGCTGTACCTGCCACTGCTGTTCCAGCACGGTCTTGAGCTGCGCCCCGCTCAACGTGATGGTCTGCATGATGTTGCTGAACGGCTGCACCGCGAACGCCTCGCCATAGGTGACCACGCCGTTGCCCTCACCCGCGGGTGACGAGGCGTAGGTCAGGTCGGTGCGGATGCCACCCGGGTTGGTCATGGCGATCTGCGCCTGGTTGCCCTGCGTGGCCGCCAGCTGCGCGTCGGCGATGACGTCACCCAGCGGGGTCTCCCCGGCGGCGGAGGCGGTCCGGGTCAGGTCCGCGGTGATGGTGCCGATCTGCCTGTTCGCGATCGGGCCGGACTTGGTCACCGACTCGTCCACCAGCGCCTGCACCGCCGGGTCCGGGGTGACGGTGCGGGTGACGACCTCGTTGTGCGCCACGGTCGCGGTGCGCACCACGTCCCGGGTCTTCTTGTCGATCTTCAGGTCGACCACGGAGAGCAACCGGCCGAAGGAGGCGCCCTGGATCACCGGACGCGGGTTGCCCGCCGGGTCGTTGATCACGCAGTTGTACTGCTGGTGGCTGTGCCCGGTGAAGAACACGTCCACCGACGGCGACGCGGCGGCCGCGATGTCCCTGGCCGGGCCGGGCAGCGTGCGGCAGTCGTCCGGGCCACCGCCCTCGGTGCTGTCCCCCTGGTGCAGCAGCACGACCTGGGTGCGGATGCCCGCCAGGTCCAGCAGCCGCGAGGTCTGGTTGATGGCGTGGACCTCGTCGCCGAACCTGAAGCCCTTGATCGCCTCGGGGGTGACCACCGACGGCAGGTCCTTGAGGGTGACCCCGATGATGCCGACCGGGATGCCGTCCACGAACTTGATCGTCACCGGCAGCACGGCGGGCAGGCCGTTGTCGAAAGTGATGTTGGCACCCAGGAACGGGAACTTGGCGCCGCGGAACGGGTTGTGGAACTGGCAACCGTCGGTCGGGTGGCAGCCGCCGAACTGCATGCGCAGCAGCTCCCGGTAGCCCTCGTCGAACTCGTGGTTGCCGATCACACTGGCGGACACGCCGACCTTGTTCATCATCTCGATGGTCGGCTCATCGTGGAACAACGCCGAGTTCAGCGGCGACGCGCCGACATTGTCCCCGGCGGAGAGCACCAGCGAGTTGCTCACCTGCCCGCGCAGCTGACTGATGTGCGTGGCCAGGTAGGCGGCCCCACCCGCGTCCACCGTGGTCCCGTTCGCCAACGTCACCCGACCGGACGACCCGGCAGGCGGCTGCAGGTTGCCGTGGAAGTCGTTGAACGCGATCAGCCGCAGGTCCGTCGTCCCCGCGGGCTTCGCCTCGGCGACCCCGGCGAACGCCGACACCGCCACCCCCACCGCGGCCACGGCAGCCGCGACACGCACCGATACCCTCATCAGTCCTCCGCACCGAAACGCCCGGGTCCCTGCGACCGGACGCAGGCAGTGGAGTCTGCACGCTCAAGATGGCTAAGACCAGGGCTGTCAGGTGAACGCCGTAACCTGGACGCGTGACATCACTGCGAGCCGAGCCCCGGTGGCTGGAACCGGACGAGATGCGCGCGTGGCGGGCCTACGTCATCGGCAGCGAACTCCTGCGCCAGCAGCTCAACCGGGAACTGCAGGACAACCACGGGCTGGCCCTGCCGGACTACGAGGTCCTGGTCCGATTGTCCGAATGCGAGGGGCTCCAGATGCGCATGAGCCAGCTCGCCGGACAGCTCGCCTCGTCGAAAAGCAGACTCTCCCACCAGATCTCCCGCCTGGAGAAGGCCGGTCTGGTCCGACGCACCGGGTGCGCGGAGGACGCCCGGGGGGTCATCGCGGAGCTGACACCCAAGGGGATGGACGTACTCCGAACGGCGGCGCCGGTGCATGTGCAGGGGGTGCGGGAGCATCTGGTGGATCTGATGACACCGGAGGAACAGCAGGTGATCACCGGGTTGTTCGAGCGGGTCATCGACCACCTGGACCTGAGCTGACCCCTGGGCTAGGGGCTGGAGGCGTCGCAGCGCGGCCGAGTACATCCGCCTGGAAACGTTCGCCAGTCGCCTGAAAGACGAAGGCGCCCCCATACCCTTGTCGGGCGCGGGGGCGCCTTTCGTTCCGCGCGGTAGCGGTGGGATTCGAACCCACGGAGGGGATCAACCCTCATGCGTTTTCAAGACGCACTCCTTAGGCCGCTCGGACACGCTACCCAGCCGGTGACCAGGGTATCCGAGTGCCGAGGTCGGCATGGCTACCGGCATCATCCACGGCGTATGGCCCGCTGACCTGCGGTAGATCCGGGCTGCGACGAGCAGTAGCAGTTCGCCTTGCCCGCGTCGCGACGAATCGCGTCACAGACCGAGCGTGGACTTCAGCACCGTTACGGCCACCCCGGCTCCGATCGACGTCGCGAGCCCGATGGCCCATGTACCCGCGCTCTTGCCCAAAGCCCGGAGCCTGCGTTCGGTCCTGGGCGCGTCTCCCTCCTCAGCAGCTGCGATGGCCTCGTCGACCGATTCCAGTGCGTCCTTCTGCTCACCGGTCGCCGACTTGGCCACCATCTCACCCCGTAACTGCTTGAGCTGCTTGAGCAGCACCACGGGGTCGACGGCGGTGGTCTCGTCCGCGTCGAACGACACGCTCGCGACTGTGGCGTTGTCGCCAATCACACCGGCTTTGACCTCGCCCTGGAACGTGAACTTGCTGCCGCCATTCGTCACAGCTGCTCCTTTGTGCTTCGAACCTATGTAGACGACCGAGTCGTTGATCTGCACGCCGAGCGAGGGAGGTACCGTAGGCGATTCTTCCTCGGTCACCTGGCGCCTCGGCAGCACGGGTGGTCCGTACTGTGGTCGACGCGCGTCACCGCAACCGGTCATCGCGTCAGGGAGGACGGGCGCTACGTACGCGGGATTCGCCTCGCCCATCGTGCCCACGCGGTTGTCCCACTCGTACAGCAGCCGTGCCTTCATCTTCACGGGCGACCAGTCCGCTGTGTACTCGCCCAAGTACGCCGTCAGCCACTTGTGTGCGGTCTCAAGTTCACCGGCTTCCAGGGCCGCGAAGGACGCCAGCCACGCCTTGCCCTCGCGGAACTCCGACCTCCTGGAGTAGCGCTGGCTGTCGGGAATCCGAGCCTCGATCAGCAACTGGTGGGCTTCCTTGGCGCGGCCGGTCGCGAGCAGGGCGATCGACTCGTAGGTCGCGAAGTTGATGTATCGCGGAGCGGAGCGGCGTGCGATCTTGGCCCTCTTCGCCGCCTCGTCCCACCGACCCTGGCACATCGCGAACGCGATCTTCGCCTGGTCCGCCTGCAGGGACAGATCAGGCTGCTTGTCCAGCCATCGGCACAGGTCCGCCAGCAACTGGTCGTCCGCCTCGACGGCGCAGTACGGGATCGCGGGTTCGATGAGGCGGAAGCAGTTCGAGCCCCGCACCCGCTTGCGTTCGAACGCCTGGCGCAAGTTCTCGACGGCGGTGCGGGTCTCACCGAGCGCGACCAAGCACATGGCGGGGTGCGTGAAGAACGAGAACCGGTGGTCCGAGCTGTCGTCCGCCACGTGCTTCACACGGCGCAGCGCCTCGTCCGCGATGTCGACGGGGGAGGTATCCCCGCGTGCGGCCCAGGCGATCTTCAGCCGCAGCATCCATGGGTAGAACGAGTCGAGCGTCTCCGTGGCCTTCTCCGCGTGGGTCAGGCCGCGTTCGAGATCGCCGTCGTCCTCGCGCACCTGGAACAGGCGGGCCAGGTGGTAGCGCAGGTGCACGTTCTCGTGCCCGGTGTCGAAGTACGCCGTAAGCAGCTCGATGCGCGCGTCAAGTTCCATCCGCGACTCCGGCACGACGTGCCGGTACTCGGTGCCGAACCGCCGTTCGATGTCCGCGACGACCGGCTGGATCACCTGGGCGAACTCGGCCTGTGCCCCGGCGAGGACGTAGTGCCGCTGGATGCCTGCCAGTGCGATGGCGAGCCGTGCCTGGTGGACGTGGTCGCCGGGGTTGCGAACCACGAGGCCCTTGGCGAACCAGGCACCCGCGCGCAGGTGCGCGGCCTTCCACGCGTCCTCATCGTCGTGCAGCCGGACCCGGTCGACC
Organism: Actinokineospora enzanensis DSM 44649; assembly: GCF_000374445.1. GTDB lineage: Bacteria > Actinomycetota > Actinomycetes > Mycobacteriales > Pseudonocardiaceae > Actinokineospora > Actinokineospora enzanensis. The sequence goes on from NZ_KB894415.1 coordinate 51,567, forward strand.
TCCCGGACCGCGGGATGCACCTGGTACTGCGTGACCCGCCGCCCCTGCGGTCCCCTCGTCCAGGACTCGACCAGGAACCGGCTGAACAGTTGGCGCGTGAGATCGTTGCTCTCGACGGGGGCGTCAATGCCTGTGACGGCTTGTACGAGGCCGGCCTCGGCCCAGTCCGCCAGCACCGACAGGTTCCGTAGCGCCGCTCGTGCCGCGTCCGGCATGCCCTGGACGGCCTTGGCGACGAGCCCGTGCTCGACCCCGCGGACGAGTTCGGTGTCCACGGGCGCGGTCAGCGGTTCCGGTGGTCCGAGCAGGTCCTCCAGCAGGTGGTCGTCGGCCAGCAGCGCGCTCAGCAGCCGCAGGGCGCGGGGATTACGGCCCAGCCGGTTGACGACCTCGGCGTGCCGGTCCGCGGGCAGCACGTCCGCCCGTTTGTCCTCGGCGATCTGGCTGAGCGCGATCTTCAGCGCGTCCTGCTCCGCAGGCGGGTCGAGCCGCTGGGTGAGGAAGGGCTCCGTCCACAACGGGTCGATCTTGCGGTTCGAGACGATGAGCAGGCAGCCGCCCCGCGGGGTGCGCGTGGCAAGGTCTTGCAGCTTGTCCGCGAAGAACCGGAACGGGTGGGCCTTGTCATCGAGGCCACGCTGGAACTCGTCGATGACGACGATCGACTTCCTGGCGAGCAACGTCCGCACCGCGGCGAAGAACCCGCGCGAGTCGCGGATCTGTTCCTTGAGCCTCGGGTCGCCGATCGCCTCGTCACACTCCTCGAGCTTGCCGAAGAGGTGGGCTTCGAGGTCGACTGGTGATTCCGGCACATCGATCGAGATCGCGATCCCCTTGAAGCGGCGGACCAAGTTCAGCAGTGGCCAGACCACCTGCCTAGTCTTGCCGGTGCCGGACTCGCCGGTGAGGATCAGGCCCCGGTTTTCCCCGGACTCCCAGGCACCCCACAGGCGTTCGGCGACCTGGCGTCTCAATGGACCGTTGAGGTCTTTGAAGCGCGACATGCTGCCAATTGTGCCTGCGGTCACAGCGCCGGGCGGCGTTTTCGGGAGACCTGTGTCGGTATCCGGCGGTGGCTCACTCGTCATGATCCCGCAAGTCCGACCCGGGGAGGGCTACGCGAAGTACCTGCTGGTGATCTACGCAGCCGCGGCAGGCGAGTCGCACCGTCGAGCACCTCGGGGCGCCCCTTGACTTCGGCGGCACCCTCGGGTACAGCGGACCATTCGGGGAAGATTTTCGTGTTGCGGAGGTCGGGTGTCACGTTGTAGCGGGGGTGGGGTTCTGTTCTTGTTGGTCCGCACTGGTTGCTGGATCTTCCTCGGGGATGGATGCGCGCGGGAGCAGGGAGATGATTCCGAACATCAGACCTAAGAGTGTTGCGAATAGGGCTGGGTTCTGGTGTTTCACGCCCTCGACTCCCTCTGCCAGGGATGCCAGCACCAACTCGCTCATTGCCACCCCCAGCAGCATCAGGATCAGGATGCCCAGGTCACCCCGATCCCGGCCCCGCAACGCCCGGATCCCCAGATACGCGATGAGCAGCCACAACGGGATCACGACATAGAATCCCAGTGGAGCAACCAACGCGGTCGGGCCGGAGAGGACAGGGACCCGATACTCCTTCTCCTCCCACCCCTGTCCCGCCTCCATGGGAAAGTTCCCCAGATTCGGCACCCGAGCGGCCAGCATGTTACTCGCCCCCACATCCAAGATCTGCCAAGTCCGCAGCGGATGCGTCGAGTAATACCTCAGGATATTGTGGTTCGAGATCTTGTCCCGATACTTCGGATAGTCCGGATCCTTCGTAGCAGGCCGCGCCGACCAAAACCCGGTACCGATGTACTCGGCAAAATGCGCGGGTAACCCGAGCGCGGCCAAGTCCCCATAAGTGTCATGCTTGCCATCGAGGATGCTATCGAAAATGGCATGGTAGGCATTGGCCTCGCGATAATCCTCGTTGGCAAGGTCACCGGTCCCCTGCAGGGCGGCCGTCCCCGCCCCCACCACGAAGATGACCATCACCGGCAGCGCCCACCGAGCCAACCCGCGACGTCGGTCCCACAGGATGAATGCCAGCATTGCCAGTACCAGCAGTGGAAGTACCAACAGCGTCTGCGACTTGGCATTGACCCCGATCACACCACCCGCCGCGACCAACGCCGCACCGAACCATCGAGCCAGACCGTCCCGGCGCAGCAGCAGCATGCCCGCACAAACCAGCAGGATGCCGACAAACACGGCACCCTCACTCAAAATCGACGTGAAGTACCCGAAGAACGCCGAGTCCAGCGCGACCAGTGCGATGAGGATGCCGGCTAGAACCCGGTAGATCGGCCGCGCGGGTAGCGAGTGGGTGATGACCGTCAGGCTGAGAGCGACCAGAACCGCGCAAATGGCGCCAACAAGCAATAAATGCAGGCCAGGCGCCATGCCCAGCACGCCGCCGACCCATATGGCGAAACGGTCGATCCAGAACTGGGAGCTGATGTAGTCGCTCGGGCACATGCTGCCGGTCGGGTAGAACAGGCGGACCGAGCCTTCGAGTACCGCGCTCGACTCCGATGTGCCCAGGCCCAGTTTGCAAATCAGGCGCCAGCCGTCGCCGTTGTCCGCGATGCCGATGGGGACCGGGAGCAACCAGCGGATGCCGATCGCGGTGAGCCAGAGGACGAAAGTTCCGGTGGGTACCCATCGCTTCCACACCGCACCGGAGGGTAGTGATCGCCGCACATATCGTCAAACAAGTGTTTGTTAGTGGCACACTACGTAATCCTCAATGACACAGGGTGCGGTCTCCTCGCCGGGAGACCGCACCCTGTGCGCTGAATGGACTAATCAGCTGGTCGATTCGTCACCGGTGGCGGCCGGGGCGAAGGCGCGGGATGCCTTGGCCGTCAAACGGGCCTGGGCGCGAGCCGCGCGGGGCGGGACGCCGTTGATTTCCTCGGTGGAGATGGCGTAGGACGCGACTGCCCAGGCGACGGCGTCGGCGTTGCGGTCCAGCGCGGTGCGGTCCAGGTTGCCCAGGTTGTCGCACTTGGCGTGGTAGCACTTGTCGTAGGCGACGCCGACCTGGCCGCCCCACTTGTCCGCCTGGGCCTGGGTCTTGATGCCCTCGGCGCCGGTCGCGACGCCGCCTGCGGGGATGCCGTTCTTGATGAACTCGCCGTAGTCCGAGCGGCCGTTGAACGGGGAGCCCTCGGTCGGGACGCCGATCGCGCCGAGGAACGTGGCCAGCTGGGCCTCGATCTGCGCCGAACCGTACGGGCCCGCGGTGCCGGTGCCGGTGGAGTTGTCACCGTCGTAGACGAAGTAGCCCGCGTTCGGCGAGGCGAGCATGTCGAAGTTCAGGTACAGCGCGATGTCCAGCTGGCGCTCGAACGGCAGCGACTGCACGTACTTCGTCGACCCGACCAGGCCCAGCTCCTCGGCGCTCCACCAGGCGAAGCGGACCGAGTTGTTGACCTTCGGGGAGCCGCCCAGCTGCAACGCCGTCTCCAGCAGCGCCGCGCTGCCCGAGCCGTTGTCGTTGATGCCGGGGCCCGCGACGACGCTGTCCAGGTGCGAGCCCGCCATGACCACGTTGTCCTTGCGGCCGGTCTTGGTCTGCGCGATCACGTTGTACGTGGTGCGCTCCTCGCGCAGCGCGCGCAGCTCGACCGACACCGTGGCGACACCGGAGGCCGCCAAGGCCTCACCGTCCGCCTTGGAGATGCCGCCGGTGGGCAGCTTGGCCGCGGCCGGGTCGCTGAGCGTGCCGGACAGCGGGCCGTCCACGTTGTTGTAGATGACCACCGCGATGGCCCCGGCCTCGGCGGCCGCGGACTGCTTCTGGGCGAACGGGCACCCGCCGCGCTGGACCAGGACCACCTTGCCGGTGACGGCGGTGTAGTCGGTCGCCTCGCAGCCCGGGGTGGCGTCCAGCGGGATTACCGCCAACGGCGCGGTCACGCCCCCGACCGGGGTGGACAGGCTGTAGGTCATGATCGAGATCGGCACGTCCTTGCCAGCCGCGGACAGCTTCTGCGCCAAGGTCTGCACGAAGGTGAAGGGGAACGACTGCCTGGTGACGTCGAACCCGGCCTCGACGAGCTTGCCCTCCACGTACTCGGCCGACTGGTCGAACCCCGGCGTCCCGGCCGCCCGGGTGCCGCCGGTGCGGTCGGCGAACCGCTGGAACGCTTGCAGGTGCCGGTTCGCGCCCGCCCCGGTCACCCGGGTGACCAGGTTCCTGGCGAGCGCGGGTCCGTCGGGGAGCTCGGCGGACGCGGTCGGCGCCGCCGAGGACGGGATGGCGGTGAACGCGACCGCGCCGGTGGCCGCGAGGATGGCGGCACCGAGGCGGAATGACTTGCTTCTTGGCATGCGGGTCCCCTCGTTCACGGGTCAGCACGACCGCAACGCGTGACCTCCCCGACGCGGTCCGTGTTCCGGCGTGATGGCCACCATCGCCTGCCGGTCCGGCCTGGTCAAGAGTCGGTCATTGCCACCCAAACCAGCTCGGCCGCCCGCGCGACCCCCATTCCTGCGGAAAGGCCCCGCGGCGTGGTCGCCACGGGGCCTTTCCTTAGGCTGAATGCCGCAGGCGCGGCACAGATAACGATTTCTACGCGGTCACGCCGTGCGCCACGGGCGCCGTCTTGACCCGGCTGGTCTGGGTCTTGATCAGCGTCTTGCGGGCCGCCGCCTTGGCCGCCTTCGCGGCCGCGTTCTTCGGCGGAACGCCGTTGATGTCCTCGGTGCTGATCGCGTAGGACGCGGTCACCCAGGCGATCGCGTCGGCGTTGCGGTCCAGCGCGACGCGGTCCAGGTTGCCCAGGTTGTCGCACTTGGAGTGGTAGCACTTGTCGTAGGCGACACCCGCCTGGCCACCCCACTTGTCCGCCTGGGCCTGGGTCTTGATGCCCTCGGCGCCGGTGAACAGGCCACCGGCCGGGATGCCCTGGGCGATGAACTCGCCGTAGTCGGAGCGGCCGTCGAAGTCGGTGCCCTCGGTGGGCACGCCGGTGGTGTTCAGGAAGCCTGCCAGCGCGGACTCGATCTGCGCGGAGCCGTACGGACCCTCACCGGAGCCGACGCCGTCGGAGTTGTCGCCGTCGTAGACGAAGTAGGCCGCGTTCGGCGAGGCGGTCATGTCGAAGTTCAGGTACAGCGCGATGTCCAGCTGCTGGTCGAAGCTCAGCGACTGCACGTACTTGGTGGACCCGACCAGGCCCAGCTCCTCGGCGCCCCACCAGGCGAAGCGGACCGAGTTGTTGACCTTGGGCGAGCCGCCCAGCTGCAGCGCGGTCTCCAGCAGCGTGGCGCTACCCGAGCCGTTGTCGTTGATGCCCGGTCCGGCCTCGACCGAGTCGAGGTGCGCGCCCGCCATCACGACGTTGTTCTTCCGGCCCGTGGTGGTCTGCGCGATGATGTTGCGCGCGGGCTTCTCCACGGTGTGGAACCGCATGTCCACGGTGGTGGTCACGCCGTTCTTGCCGAACAGCGTGTCGCCGTCGGCCTTGCTGACGCCGCCGGTGGGCAGCACGCCGCCCTCGCCAAGGGTGACGCCCTTGAGCTGGCCGTCCACGTTGTTGGCGACCAGCACCGCCTTGGCGCCCGCGGCCGCGGCGTTGGCCTGCTTCTGGTTGAAGGTGCAGGCGCCGCGGCGGACCAGCACGATCGCGCCCTGGGTGGGCAGACCGGCGAAGTCGCTCGCCTCGCAGCCAGGGGTGGCGTCCTGCGGGATGGTCACCAGCGGGCCGGTGATGCCGCCGACGGGGGTCTGCGGGGACTCCTCCATCGGGAACGCGTCGACCTTGGTGCCGCCCGCGTCGGCGAACGCGGCGTCGCTGATCTGCACGGGGTAGGTGAACTCAGGGGTGCTCACCTCGAACCCGGCGCCGCGCAGCAGGCCCGCGACGTAGTCGACGCTCTGCTCGAAGCCGGGCGTGCCCACGGCGCGGGTGCCGTTGTTCTTGTCGGCGATGCGCTGCAGGGCGATCAGGTGCCGGTTGATGCCGCTGGCGGTGACCTTCTTGGTCAGGTTGCGCGCCAGCGCGGGGCCATCCGGCAGCTGGACCTGGGCGGTGGCGGGCACGGTGGTGAACGCGAGCCCGGCGCAGGCGGCGAGCAGGACCGCACCCGCCCGAACCGATGTCCTGGGGGACGACATGGGCAACTTCCCTTCGTGGGGGTGAAAGTGCCGGCTCATGACGGACCCCCGACCCGACCCTCGCGATCCGGCGAGCGTGACTCTTGCTCGCCACACGCCGCTGGTCAAGAGTTCAGGTTGGACTTGTGACCTTGGCGGACGACCGGTCGAAACGGGACGATCGCGGCTATCCACCGGCGGCGCGCGACCCGTGCGGCGATACCGTTGCGGTATGCGTGCCATCACGATCAGCGAACCCGGCGGCCCCGAGGTGCTGCGCTGGAGCGAGGTGCCCGACCCGGTCGCCGGTTCCGGCGAGGTGGTGCTGCGGGTCGCGGCCACCGCGGTGAACCGCGCGGACCTGTTGCAGCGCAAGGGCTTCTACCCGCCGCCGCCCGGCGCGAGCGAGATCCTTGGCCTGGAGTGCTCCGGCACGATCGTCGAGATCGGGCCCGAGGTGGGGCATTGGCGGGTCGGCGACGAGGTGTGTGCGTTGCTCGCGGGCGGTGGTTACGCGGAGAAGGTCGCCGTCCCGGCCGGACAGCTGCTCCCGGTGCCGTCCGTAGTGGACCTCGTGACCGCAGGTGGCCTGCCCGAGGTGGCGTGCACCGTTTGGTCCAACGTCGTGCTCACCGCGCACCTGTCCGAAGGGGAAACCCTGCTGGTGCACGGGGGTGCGGGCGGGATCGGCACGCATGCCATTCAGGTGGCCAAGGCGCTCGGCGCGACCGTCGCGGTGACCGCCGGTTCAGCCGAACGGCTCAGCCGTTGCGCCGAACTGGGGGCCGACATCACGCTGGACTATCGCGAGAGTGCGTTCGAGGACGAAGTGGACGCCGATGTCATCCTGGACAACATGGGCGCCAAGTACTTGCGCCGCAACGTCTCGGCGCTCAAGCGGCACGGCAGGCTGGTGGTGATCGGCATGCAGGGCGGCACGACCGGCGAGCTGGACCTGTCCGCGCTGCTGCGCAAGAACGCGACGGTCACCGCCACGAGCCTGCGCTACCGGCCGGTGGCGGAGAAGGCCGCGATCGCCGCCGAGGTGGCCGAGTACGTGTGGCCGATGCTGGCCGACGGCCGGGTGGTGCCGGTGACGCACGCGCAGCTGCCGTTGTCCGAGGCCGCGGCGGCGCACCGGATGCTCGACGAGGGCGGCGTGTTCGGGAAGATTGTCTTGACGGTCTAAGAGGTTCGGAGGTCGGAGACGGCTTCCACGAGCTGGTCGACCTCCACGGAGTTGGTGTAGTGCGCGAGTCCCACGCGGACCGCGCCGCCCACCTCACCGACCCCGAGCGTGGCGAACACGCCGGTGGGGGTGTCGTCGGCGAACGCGCAGATGCCGCGTTCGGCCAGCCGAACCACGGCGTCCTGCGCCTTCACGTCGGCCACGGTGAACGCCAGTGCGGGGATGCGCCGCATGGCGTCGCCGATGACCATCAGGTGCCGCTGCGCGCGCAGGTCGCTGATCAGCCGGGACAGCAGACCGGCCTGGTAGCTCTTGGCCGAGCTGAGCGAGGTGACCAGCCGCTCGCGGCGGGTGCCGGTGGCCGCGTCGTCCAGATCGGCGAGGTAGTCCACCGAGGCGACCAGGCCTGCCAGCAGCGGGTAGGCGTGCTGGCCCAGCTCCAGCCGCTCCGGGCCCTGTGCGCGCGGGTCGAGCGAGCTGGCGGGCAGCCGCTCCAGCATGGCCGGGTCGGCGAAGGCCAGCGCGGCCACCCCGGGACCGCCCCAGGCGCTCGCGGACACCGCGACCACGTCGACACCCAGCGCCTGGATGTCCATTGGCACGAACGGCGCGGACGAGGACGCGTCCACCACCACGACCGCCCGCTGCGCCTTGGCCAGCTCGGTGATCCTGGTCAGGTCGGGTCGGGTGCCGACCGCGCCGGACGCGCCGGTCACCGCGACCACCTTGGTCCGGTGCGAGACCAGGTTCTCGTACTGCCAGGCGGGCAGCTCGCAGGTCTCGATGTCGATCTCCGCCCAGCGCACCGTCGCCCCGGCCCGCTGCGCCACCCGCAGCCAGGGCGCGGTGTTCGCCTGGTGGTCCAGCCGGGACAGCACGACCTCGTCGCCGATCAGCCAGCCGTCGCCGAGCGCCTCGGCCAGCCGGGCCAGCAGCTGCGCGGTGTTCGGCCCGAGCACCACCCCGGCGGGCTCGCAGCCGACCAGGTCGGCCACCGCGCGGCGGGCGGCGTCCACGATCGCCTCGGCGCGCTGCGACGCGGGGAACACCCCGCCGGGCCCGGACACCGGGGCGCGCAACGCGGTCGACACCGCGGTCGCCACCTGTTCGGGCACCTGCATGCCCGCGGGCGAGTCGAGGTGGACCCAGCCGTCACCCAGCGCGGGGAACAGCCCACGAATTCGAGCGACGTCGAAGGCCATGCGCCACACCGTACGAGAGTGCCCCCGGCCACCGCCTGCGCGGGTCCGCCGACGACTACCCTCGCAGGGGTGACACAACCCAGCAACGGCCCTGACGAGCTGCCGCAGCACGTGGTGGTGGTCGGCCCCGACGGCTCCCCCCTGGGCACCGCCCGGATCCCGGACGGCGACCCCGCCCCCGGCGAGTCGGTCGGCGACCTGGTCGAGCAGCCCGCCAAGGTGATGCGCATCGGCACCATGATCAAGCAGCTGCTGGAGGAGGTGCGCGCCGCACCGCTGGACGAGGCCAGCCGCAACCGGCTGCGTGAGATCCACAAGCGGTCGATCGCCGAGCTGGAGGACGGGCTGGCCCCGGAGCTGCGCGAGGAGCTGGAGCGGCTGTCACTGCCGTTCGCCGAGGAGAACACGCCGTCGGACGCGGAGCTGCGGATCGCCCAGGCGCAGCTGGTCGGCTGGCTGGAGGGGCTGTTCCACGGCATCCAGACGGCGCTGTTCGCCCAGCAGATGGCGGCCAGGGTGCAGCTGGAGCAGATGCGCCGCGGTCTGCCGCCGGGCTCCCGCCCGGACGCGGAGTCGCCGCTGCGGCCGAGCAACCCCGGCCAGTACCTCTGAACTGCTGAAACGAAGGATCCGCACCGGCTCGGTGCGGATCCTTCGTCAATGCCGAAAGAACTGTTCTCGCTGGCCTTTGCGGACCAGACGGAGCCAGTCCAGGAATGCCTTCGGGTCGCGCTTGGTGCCCAGGAAGTACAGGCCGAACCGGAAGACCTCCAGCATGCCCAGCTTGCGCATGCCCGGCTGGGACAGCAGGTAGCCGCGGTTGCGGTAGGTGTAGTACCGCTTGATCGCGTTGTCCGGGTCCTGGGCGTGCAGCTTGCCGCCCAGCATCGGCTTGAACTCGTCCGAGCCGTCCGGGTGCAGGTAGGCCGCGCGCAGGCAGGTGCCGAACGGCACCCCGGAGCGGACCATGCGCCGGTGGATCTCCACCTCGTCGCCGCGGAAGAACAGCCGGTAGTCCGGCACGCCCACCACATCGAGGGTGTCCGCGCGGAACAGCGCTCCGTTGAACAGCGACGCGATACCCGGCAGGAAGTCGGTGCCCAGCTCGTCCGCGCTGCGCTTCCAGGTGAGGCCCCGGCGCAGCGGGAAGGCCAGCTTCTCCGGCTGGTCGATGTTGGTGACCATCGGCGAGACCTCGGCCAGGCCGCGCTGCTCGGCCACCTCAAGCAGGGTCGCCAGCACGGTCTCATCCGCCGGGCGGCCGTCGTCGTCGGCCAGCCACAGCCAGTCCGCGCCCATCGACAGCGCGTGCAGCATGCCCAGCGCGAACCCGCCCGCGCCACCGAGATTGCGGTGCGACTCCAGGTAGGTCGTGGGCAGCGGGCAGGACTCCACCACCTCGCGGGCGGAGTCGTCCGGCCCGTTGTCGACCACCACGAGGTGGTCCGGCGGCCGCGTCTGGGCCGCGATCATCTTGAGCGAATCGGCCAGCAGGGCGCGCCGGTGCCGGGTGACAACCACCGCGACCACGGCGCCCGCGGGCAACTTCGTCATCGCTCGCCAAGCCTTTCCAACGTCTCGTGGCTCATGTACTCGAACGGGTCGCGGCCCTTGTACGCGGTCAACACCTCACGCAGCGAGCCGTGCATGCGGACCCGGCCCTCGTCCATCCAGATGGCCGTGTCGCAGAGCTCGAAGAGCAGCTCGTCCGAGTGCGAGGCGAACACCAGCATGCCGGAGCGGCGGACCAGGTCGACCAGCCGGGTGCGGGCCTTGGCCATGAACTCCGCGTCCACCGCGCCGATGCCCTCGTCCAGCAGCAGGATCTCCGGGTCGATCGAGGTGACCACGCCCAGCGCCAGCCGCACCCGCATGCCTGCGGAGTAGGTGCGCAGCGGCAGCCGCAGGTAGTCGCCGAGATCGGTGAACGCGGCGATGTCGTCGACCCGCTCCTGCATCTCCTTGCGGGTCATGCCCAGGAACAGACCGCGGATCAGGATGTTCTCCAGACCGGAGATCTCCGGGTCCATGCCGACCGCGAGGTCGAACACCGGTGCGATCTTGCCGTTGATCTCGGCGGTGCCCCGGGTCGGCTCGTAGATGCCGGACAGCAGCCGTAGCAGCGTGGACTTGCCCGCGCCGTTGTGGCCGACCAGCGCGACCCGGTCGCCCTCCTTGAGACTGAGGGTGATGTTGTCCAGTGCCTCGATGATCGGCACCCGGGAGGCGTCGGAGATCTTGCCGCCGACCTTGCCGAGCACGGCCTTCTTCAGCGAACGCGTCTTGGCGTCGAAGATCGGGAAGTCGACGCACGCGTTGCGGACCTCGATGCTGACCATGTGCGCCTCGCTCAGACCCAGTAGGAAATGCGGGAACGGTAGTTGCGCATGGCCACCAGCGCCAGGGTCCAGCCGACCACGGTGACCCCGCCCGCGACCGCCCAGTGCGTCCAGCTCTGCTGGCCACCGATCAGCGGCGCGCGCAGGATCTCGATGAAGTGGTAGAGCGGGTTCAACTCGATGATCAGGTGCTTCCAGTCGCCCGGACCGAGCTTGGCGGTCAGCACGTCGGTCGGCCAGACGATCGGGGTGGCGTAGAACAGCAGGTTGGTGAGCGCGTTCACGACCGGCGGGATGTCCCGGTAGCGGGTGCTGATGATGCCGAACAGCAGGCTGACCCAGCCGCCGTTGAGCGCGATGAGCATGAACGCCGGGATGGCCAGCAGCACCGACCAGCTCAGGCCAGGCTGGACGATGCCCTTCTCGGAGAGCGTGTACGCGTGGTCCAGCGCCCCGAAGGAGATCGCCAGGACGACGAAGTACACCAGCATGTTGTGCACCAGCATCAGCGTCTGCCGCCACACCGTGCGCAGCGCGTAGACCGACAGCGGCGCGGGCAGGTGCTTGATCAGGCCCTCGTTCGAGACGAAGGTCTCCGAGCCCTCCAGCAGGCAGCCCAGGATGAAGCCCCACACGATGAAGCCGACGGTGAGGTACGGCAGGAACGTGCTCATGTCCGAGCCGAACAGCTGGGAGTAGATGAACCCCAGTCCGGCCGCGGTCACGCCCATGCTCAGGGTGATCCACAGCGGGCCGATCACCGAGCGGCGGTAGCGCTGCTTGATGTCCTGCCAACCGAGGTGCCCCCACAGCTCGCGGGCGGCGAGGCCTGCGCGAATGTCCTGCGCCGCTCGCGCCCAGCTACGACCGGCGTGGGCCACCACCGGGCCGGGGGGGATATCTACCGCGCTCATTGCCTGCACGGTGGCTCAGCCTACCGGCGAGCTTTTCGCGTTCCTTGCAGGGCGGTGGCCTGGATTACACCCTGGAGTATGACGGCCGGCAGCATGGTTGCCGTGCGCGACCACCGGATACTCCCCGCAACCGTCGCCGTCGTGCCCGCGCGGGCCGGATCGAAGGGCGTGCCGGGAAAGAACCTGGCCAGAGTGGGTGGCGTGCCGTTGGTGGCGCGGACCGTGCACGCTCTGCTGTCCGCGAACCGGGTGAACGAAGTCATGGTGAGCACGGACAGCGACGAGATCGCCGGGGTCGCGGCCGCCGCTGGCGCCACGGTCGTGCATCGACCCGTCACCCTGTCGGGGGATGCAGCGACTTCGGAGTCGGCGGTGCTGCACGCCCTCGACGGGCTCGGGGCGGATCCGGACACGGTGTTGCTGGCGCAGTGCACGTCACCGTTCCTGACGCCCGAGACCGTCGACGCGGTGGTCGGCAAGGTCCGCGACGAGGGCTTCGACTCGGTGTTCACCGGCACGCGGGTGCACGAGTTCCTCTGGCGGCCCGCGGCCGACGGGACCGTGACCGGGGTCAACCACGACGTCCGGCACCGGCCGCGACGACAGGACCGCGACCCGGAGTTCCGCGAGACCGGCGCGCTGTACGGGATGCGCGTCGCGGGCCTGCGCGCCGCCGGGCACCGGTTCTTCGGCCGGACCGGGCTGGTCGAGGTGGCCTGGGCGGACGCCCTGGAGATCGACACCGCGGCCGAGCTGGAGCTGGCCCGTCGGATCGCCGCCGGGCGGGCCGCGCCGGTGCCGATGGACGTGGACGCGCTGGTGACCGACTTCGACGGCGTGCACACCGACGACCGGGCGCTGGTGCTGCAGGACGGCACCGAGGGCGTGCTGGTCAGCCGCTCGGACGGGGCCGGGGTGGCCGCCCTGCGGGCCGCGGGCGTGCCGGTGCTGATCCTGTCGGTGGAGCTGAACCCGGTGGTCGCGGCCCGCGCGCGCAAGCTCGGCGTGGAGGTCGCGCACGGCGTGGCCGACAAGGCGGAGCGGCTGCGGGCCTGGCTCGCCGAGCGTGGGCTCTCCCCCGCACGGGTGGCCTACGTGGGCAACGACCTGCGGGATCTCGACTGCCTGGAGCTGGTCGGCTGGCCGGTGGCGGTCGCCGACGCCCGGCCGGAAGTGCGCGCGGTGGCTAGGGTCGTGTTGACGAGCGGTGGCGGCGCGGGCGCGGTCCGTGAGGCCGCCGACCTGATCCTGGCCGCCCGCGCCTCCGGAGGTGACGCCAACCGATGAGCAGCGCCGCACCGACCGTCGACTTAGCCGGCCGCGTGGTCGGCGCGGGCCACCCCGCCTACCTGGTCGCCGAGGCGGGCATCAACCACAACGGCGACCTCGACGTGGCGAAGCGGCTCATCGACGTGGCCGCGGACGCCGGGGCGGACGCGGTCAAGTTCCAGAAGCGCACGCCGGAGATCGCCACCCCGCCGGACATGCGCGCGACCCGCCGCGAGACACCGTGGGGCGAGATGAGCTACCTGGAGTACCGGCATCGCGTGGAGCTGGGCGCGGAGCAGTACGCGGAGATCGACCGGCACGCGCGTGCCCGCGGCATCGCCTGGTTCGCCTCCCCCTGGGACGTGCCGAGCGTGGAGTTCCTGGAGCGCTTCGACGTGCCCGCGTACAAGGTCGCCTCGGCCACGCTGACCGACACCGCGCTGCTGGCGGCCCTGCGCGCGACCGGCAAACCGGTGCTCGCCTCCACCGGGATGTCGACCATGCCCGAGGTGGACCGGGCGGTCGCGGCACTCGGCACGGACCGGCTGGTGCTGCTGCACTCCACGTCGACCTATCCGTGCCCGCCAGAGGAATCGAACCTGCGCGCGATCGAGACGCTGCGGGACCGGTTCCCGGTGCCGATCGGCTACTCCGGACACGAGCGCGGCCTGCAGGTGTCGATCGCGGCGGTGGCGCTGGGGGCGTGCGTGGTGGAACGGCACGTGACGCTCGACCGGGCGATGTGGGGCTCGGACCAGGCGGCCTCGCTGGAACCGGAGGGACTACGCAGACTGGTCCGCGACATCCGGATCGTGGAAACCGCATTGGGTGACGGCGTGAAACGGGTTTTCCCAGGTGAAACGGGCCCTCGAAAACGTTTGCGTCGCACATGAGGGTGAATTCCGGGCCATTTCCCGATTCGCCGGGCCCGCGCCCGGCGTTTTACCCTTGCCAGCCCCCCAGACCAGTCCCCCGAGGCCCCCGTGACAATTCTGCTCGGCCCGCGCGAGGCGCGACCGGTGCCTGACCCGGCCCGAACCACGCTCGCCGCCACCCTCGCCGCGTACGCCCGACACGACCCGCCCCGCACCATCGCGGTCGTCGGCAACGCCCCGCTGCCCCCCGACCCGACCCGCGCCGCCGCCATCGACGCCGCCGACCTGGTCATCCGGATGACCAGCTTCGCCATCGACACCGACGGCCCGGCCACCTACGGCAAGCGCACGGATGTCGTGGTGCTGCATCGCGGCGTGATCGCCAGCCCGCACACCTTCACCGACTACACGTCCCGCCTGTATCTGCTGGTCGAGCCGGGCCGACTGCACTGGGAACCGGAGACCATCCCGGACTGGTGGCCAGCCGACCTCGGTTTCGTGCCGATCCCGAACCGCGAGTTCACCGTCCCGCTCAACAACCTGCTCGGCTTCGTCCCGGAAACGGTCGCCTGGTCCACCACCGGCACCCTCGCCACCTACCTGGTCACGGACCTGTTCCCGACCGCGCACGTCCTGCTCACCGGCATGTCCATCATCGACCACCCACACCAGACCGTGTTCGCGCACGCCTGGGGCCAGGAAGTCCCGGTCACCGCAGAACACCGCCTCGCGGACGAGGCCGCCCTCCTGCGAACCTGGCGGGACACCGGCAGGATCGAGGTGTGCCCATGACCCCCGGCCGGAGAACCCTCCACGCCGCCGCCTGCCACCTGGCCCGGCCCCTCTGGCGCCGGCTGAGACCCCGGTTGGAGGCGATCGCGCGGGAACAGGTGGCCCCGATCGCGGAGAGATCCGAGGCCGCGGCCGCGCGGTTGCACTCGGACCTCGATTCCCTGCGGGGGGAACTGCGGGCCGAGGTGTCGTCGCTTGGCAGGCGGCTCGACGATCTGGACTCGACGGTCGAGTGGCTCAACGGGGAGCACCGGCGGATCGCGCCACAGTTGGCGGCTGTGGAGTCGCGGTTGGCTGAGGTGGAGCACCGGTTGGGGCGGACTGGGTGTGTCGAGGGGGTGGCGCCGGATGAGTTGGGGCATGTCACGGCGTTGGTGGACGAGATTCGGTCGGAGCACGCGCGGGTACGGACTCGATTGAGTTTGGTGGCGCGGTACGAGGAACGCCTGACCCGCCTGGAAGAGACGCGCGGGGCTTGAGGTGCGTCTGCTGGTCTTGGAGGACAAGTGCCGACTTACAGTCGCTCCAATGCCTCCACCGCGGGCAAGCTCGCATGGCCGGACCACGACGTCAACAACCCACGTAACTCAGCCGAGTTTCGCCGCCGCAGCTGCGGATTCTGTGCCATCACGTCCAACTCGGCCGCGAAGGCCAACTCCACCAGATCCCGCACCAACCCATGCTCTATCTGCGTCTCCATCCCGGTGAACCGATCCCGCACAACCCCAGACAACAACCTCGGATAACTGAACCGCCGATCAAGCGCACAGTGCGCGTAAACGATCGCCTCGGCCTCGGCACCCAGATACCCCGCCACGATCGGCCGCTCATGCAGTGAGACCAGCGCATGCGGATAGTCATCGGTTCCATAGGCCGCGTGCGCGATACCCGCCTCCTGCAGCGCGGGTCGCGCGCCCCAGGCCGCCAGGGCGTCGCGGGTGCGGCCCAGGTGGGCGAGCAGGGTGCCGGCCGGGTGGGCGAGCTCGCGCGCGCCGCGTGCGGCCAGGAACTCCTCGATCATATCGGCGAGGCTACGCCGGGCCCGCAAGCCGCATCCGCCCACAGCGGATCAGCTACCGGCGAACTTTCCTTGTGCGACAACGAGTTCCGTGGTTCGGTCGACGTATGAGCGAACAGCGGCACGCATTGATCCTGCACCTGGCCACCGGTGGCGAGCCGGTGGTGTTCACCCTGTCCGACCGGGGGGCCAAGAGCCTGGGGTCCCGGTTGTCCGTCCTGATGGGCTCCGGCGGGGTCGACACCATCGAGCTCGCCGACGGCAACCACGCGGCGGTCAACTTCGCGCACGTCGCGAGTGCGCACCTCGATGTGCTGCCAGCGCACGTCCGGGTCTACGGGAGCCCGGAGAAGCGGACCCACGGGTTCGGCGCCTAGCGGAACACCACGGTTCGCAGCAGCACGAAGTTGATCACGGTGGCCAGGCCCTGGGCGATCACCCAGGCCACCGCGTGTTCGAAGCGGAAGTCCGGCAGGAGGGTGAGCATCAGCGCGTTGGTGCCCACGTTCACGAAGAACGTCACCGTGTACAGCAGTGCGAAACTACCCGCCTGGCCCGCGCCCCGGCTCTTGGCGTCGGTGAAGGTGAACCGCTTGTTCAGGAAGTACGCCGTGGTCGTACCGATCACGAAACTGACCGCCTTGGCCAGGTGCACCCACACGCCCAGCTGCAGCAACAGCGAGTACACCCCGAAGTCGACCAGCGCGCAGAAGCCGCCGACGAGCACGAACCTGATCAGCTGGGTGACCAGCCCGGTCCGCTGGATATCGTTCCCGACCTCGGCCATGTCCCTCGTCCCCTGTCCGGCCCCGACGGCGGGGACCAGTCTAGGAGCGGCCGGTCCCCCGGATACCCTGGGCCCGTGGAGCCAGCGACGTTCGAGACCCGCACCCTGACCGGCTGGGGGCGGACCGCGCCCACGGTGGCCACGGTGGCCGCGCCCACCAACCCCGACCACGTGCTCGACGCGCTCAAGCAGGCCGGGCCGCGCGGGATCATCGCCCGGGGGCTTGGTCGGTCCTACGGCGACCCGGCGCAGAACGCGGGTGGCCTGGTCGTGGACATGACCGGGGTCAACCGGGTGCACTCCATCGACGCCGACACCGGGCTGGCCGTGCTCGACGCAGGCGTCAACCTCGACCAGCTGATGCGGGCCGCGCTGCCGTTCGGGCTGTGGGTGCCCGTGCTGCCCGGCACCCGGCAGGTCACCATCGGCGGTGCGATCGCCTCCGACATCCACGGCAAGAACCACCACTCGGCGGGCAGCTTCGGCAACCACGTGCGGGAGATGGAGCTGCTCACCGCCGACGGGCAGGTGCGCACGCTCACCCCGGACGGCCCGGAGTCGGCGCTGTTCTGGGCGACCGTCGGCGGCATGGGCCTGACCGGCATCATCCTGCGCGCCACGGTCGCGCTCCAGCACACCGAGAGCGCGTACTTCCTCAGCGACACCGACCGCACGGCGAACCTGGACGAGACGCTGGAGATCTTCTCCAACGGTTCGGACGACGACTACGACTACTCGATGGCGTGGTTCGACTCGATCAACACCGACGGGCGGCTCGGCCGCGCGGTGTTCTCCCGGGGTTCGCTGGCCAAGCTGGACGAGCTCCCCAAGAAGTACCGCAAGGACCCGCTGCGGTTCGACGCGCCGCAGCTGCTCACGCTGCCGGACATGTTCCCCAACGGTCTGGCGAACAAGCTCACCTTCCGCCTGCTCGGCGAGGCCTGGTACCGCAAGGCCCCCAAGCAGGCGCGCGGTCAGGTGATGAACCTGACCGCCTTCTACCACCCGCTGGACATGTTCGGTGAGTGGAACCGGGCCTACGGCTCGCACGGCTTCCTGCAGTACCAGTTCATCATCCCGTTCGGCGCGGACGCCGAGCTGCGCTCGATCGTGCGGCAGATGGCCGAGTCCGGGCACGTGTCGTTCCTGAACGTGCTCAAGCGGATGGGCGCGGGGAACCGCGCGCCGCTGTCGTTCCCCACCCCGGGCTGGACGATCACGGTGGACTTCCCGATCGTGCCTGGTCTGCACGAGTTCTGCGCCCGGCTGGACGAGCAGGTGCTCGCCGCGGGTGGGCGGCTCTACCTGGCCAAGGAGTCGCGCACCACGCCGGAGACCTTCCACAGCATGTACCCGCGGCTGGGCGAGTGGCGGGAGATCCGCCGCTCGGTCGACCCGGACGGCCTGTTCACCTCGGACCAATCGCGAAGGCTCGGACTTTGATCAACGCAGTCGGTACCCCGCAGTCGCTGCTCCTGCTCGGCGGCACGTCCGAGATCGGGCTGGCCATCGCCGAGAACTACGCCCGGCAGCGGTCGCTGACCGTGACCCTGGCCGCCCGCCCGTCCGAGCGGCTGGACGCGGCCGCCGAGAAGCTGCGCGGCCTGGGCGCCACGGTGCGCACCATCGCGTTCGACGCGCTCGACCTGGACTCGCACCAGAAGGTGGTCGATGACGCGTTCGCCGAGGGTGACGTGGACGTGACCGTGCTGGCGTTCGGGCTGCTCGGGGATGCCGAGCAGGCCTGGCAGGACCACGCGACCGGGGTCGAGCTGGCGCAGGTCAACTACACCGCGCCGGTGTCGCTGGGGATCGCGCTGGCGCAGCGGCTGCGCAAGCAGGGGCATGGGTCGGTGGTGGCGCTGTCGTCGGTGGCGGGTGAGCGGGTGCGCCGGTCGAACTTCGTCTACGGCTCGACCAAGGCCGGGTTCGACGGGTTCTTCCTTGGCCTTGGCGAGGCGCTGCGGCCCGACGGCATCCACGTGACCGTGGTGCGGCCCGGGTTCGTGCACAGCAAGATGACCGAGGGCATGAAGGCGGCGCCGCTGGCGACCACCCCGGACAAGGTGGCCGAGGTGGTGGTCAACGCCGTGCGGGCCCGCCGCGAGCTGGTGTGGGCGCCTGGCCAGTGGCGGCTGGTCATGTCGGTGCTGCGGCACATCCCGCGACCGATCTTCCGCAGGCTGCCGATCTGAGGCGTCCCCCACGCCGGTGATCTCGCGCGGCGCCGGATCCGGGCAGGTCAGCCTGGTCAGGCCAGGGTTGCGGGGTGCGCACCGACCCCTTCCCATCGATTGAGGATTTCGCCGTTCGAGTGACTTATCCGCGCCCAGCCCCGATAGTGGTCAGTAGCACACTTACCTGGGGGGTGGACGTGCGGATTCTGGTGCTGGGCCCGGTCGAGATCGCCTCCGGCGAGTTCGGGGGCGAGTCCCACGGTCTTGTCGGCGCCAAGCCGCGGGCGCTGCTCTCGGCGTTGCTGCTGCAAGCCCGGCAGGTGGTGCCCAGTCAGCGGCTGGTCGACCTGCTCTGGTCGGGCGCGCCGCCGGGCTCGGCGACCATGCTCCTGCACACGTACGTCGCGACATTGCGCCAGGTACTGGGCGGTCGGTCGCGGATCGTCACCCGGGCGCCGGGCTACCTGCTGGACGTCGACCCGACGGACAGCGACCTGGAGAGCTTCGACAACCACCTCTACGCCGCCCGGCACGCCGAGCGGCAGATCGACAACGACGCCGCCGCAGGCCTGTACCGGCGCGCGCTGCGGCTGTGGCGGGGCGCCGCGTTCGCCGATGTCGACGTGGACTTCGCGCAGATCCGGGCCCGGTCGCTGGCGAGTGAGCGGCTGAGCGCGGAAGAGGGGCTGGCGCGCTGCCTGCTGCGCACCGGTCTGGCCGCGGACGCGGTGAACCGGCTGGTCGGGCTGGTCGACGCGCACCCGCTGCGCGAGCACACGCGCGGGCTGCTCATGCGCGCGCTGGTGGACAGCGGTCGGTCCGGGGAAGCGCTGGAGGTCTATCGCGATGGGCGGACCAGGATCCGCGCCGAGCTTGGCGTGGAACCGGGCGCTGAGCTGCGGCAACTGCACGCGACGATCCTGAGCGGCACGCCCCGGCCGCGGGGCAGGCAGGCCCGGCTGGCGCGGCCCGCGGGCGAGCCGGTCGACGCCGTGCCGCGGCACCTGCCGCCGGACATCCCCGACTTCACCGGGCGCGCGGAACAGCTGCAGATGATCACGGGGCGGTGTGGCAGCGACGCGTCCGGCGCCGTGGTGATCTCCGGGCCAGCGGGCGCGGGCAAGACGGCGCTGGCGGTGCGCGCCGCGCACCAGGTGCGCGCGCAGTTCCCGGACGGGCAGCTGTTCGCCGACCTGCGCGGCGGCGAACGCGGCGCGTTCGAAATGCTGGGCCGGTTCCTGGGCGAGCTGGGCACGGCCGCGGGTCAGCTGCCCGCGGACACCGAGGGCCGGGCCGGGCTGTTCCGCACCCGGATCGCGGACAAACGGCTGCTGGTCGTGCTGGACAACGTGCGGCACGAGGAGCAGGTGCGCGGCCTGTTGCCGGACACACCGAACTGCCTGCTGATCGTCACCAGCCGGACCAGGCTGCCCGGGTTGCCCGCGACGCTGCCGATAGAGCTGGCCCCGCTGTGCACCAGCATGTCGGTGCGGATGCTGGGCAACATGGTCGGCACCGCCCGGGTGTCCGACGACGCGGCGGCCGCGGAGACCATCGCGACGCTGTGCGCGGGCAGCCCACTGGCGGTGCGCGCGGCCGGGGCGAAACTGCTGGCCCGCCCGCACTGGCCACTGCGCGCGCTGGCCGGTCGGCTGTCCGACGAACGTCGCGCACTGGACGATCCGACCACCTACGGCTGCGCGATCCGGGCCGGGCTGCGGCTCAACTACGCCGAGCTGGACGACCCGCACCGGCGCGTGTTCCACCTGCTGGCCCTGCTCGACCTACCGGACTTCGGCTCGTGGACGGCCGCGCCGCTGCTGGAGATCTCCCTGGAGCAGGCCGAGGACGTGCTGGAACGGCTGGTGGACCTGCGGCTGCTTGAGGTCGCGGGCATCGACGCGATCGGCCGGGTGCGCTACCGCTTCCACGACCTGGTCCGCGACTTCGGCACCGAGCAGGCGCTGCGGGACGAGCCTGCCGACGCGGTGGCGGCCGCGGTGTGCAGGCTGCTGGCGACGTGGATGGCGCTGGTGGACGCGGGCGCCAACAAGCTGCCCCGGGTCACCCTGGGACTGCGGCCGCGCCCTCGTCCCGCGGTCGACCTGGACGCGCGGCTGCTGGCCGAGACCGAGTCGGACCCGTCCGGCTGGTTCCGCTCGGAGACGGCG
Organism: Actinokineospora enzanensis DSM 44649; assembly: GCF_000374445.1. Classification (GTDB taxonomy): domain Bacteria; phylum Actinomycetota; class Actinomycetes; order Mycobacteriales; family Pseudonocardiaceae; genus Actinokineospora; species Actinokineospora enzanensis. The sequence goes on from NZ_KB894415.1 coordinate 72,436, forward strand.
GCGGTGGTGCGGGCCGTGGAACGGTCGTACGAGCTGGGCATCGACGAGATGACCACTACGTTGATCAGCTCCCTGCTGTCCTCCCCGTTCGCCGTGCGCAACGAGTTCGACGGCTGGCAGCGCACGCATGAGGTGGCTCTCGCCGCGGCCCGCGACAGCGGCGACTCGCAGGCCGAGGCCACGGTGCTGACCGGGCTCGGCCAGCTTTACTACGAGAAGGACGAGTTCGCCACCGCCCTCGCCTTCTTCACCCAGGCTGCCGAGGGCGCCAAGCGGGTCGGCGATGCCGCGACGAAGGCCGTGGCCCTGGTCGGGATCGGCACGGTCTACCGCGACCTGGCCGACTTCCGCCAGGCCCGCACCCACCTGCGGCGCGCCGTCGAACTCGCCGAACACACCGGCGAACCGAGCGTGCGCAACGCCGCCGACTACGGCCTCGCCGCCAGCTGCCGCGAACTGGGCGAGTTCCAGTCCGCCATCGACCGCTTCCAACGGTGCGTCACCGGCTACCGCGAACTGGACGACCGCCGCGGCGAGGGCCTGGCGATACGCGGACTGGGCCTGTGCCACCGCGCGGTGGGTGAGTTCGACCTCGCGGCCGACCTCTGCGACGAGGCGGAACGGATCCTGCTCGCGGCGGGCGACCGGCTGGGAGCGGCGTACGCGGCGCAGTCGGTGGCCAAGGCGCGGATCCGACAGGGGCGGCTGCCGGGGGTCGCGGAATCCCTCGATCGGTCACTGACGTGGTGCAGCACCCACGGCGACCGGTTCGGGGTCGCGCTCGTCACCCGAACCCTGGGCGAACTGTCGTTGGCGGCCGGGGACTCGTGCACGGCGAGGGTGACACTGTCCGAGGCGTTGGCGCGGTGGACGGAACTGGGATTGCCGCTGTGGCAGGCGCGCACGCTACGAGACCTGGCCGCGGCCGAGGTGACCGACGACCCGGCTGCCGGGGTGGCGACGTGGGCTCGGGCTCGGGCGCTGTTCGCGCAGACGGGCACGCGGGAGATCGGGGAACTGGCCGGGTTGACGCCTGCGGAGTGGCTCGCGGAGGTTCGGGCGAAGGTCGCGCCTGGCCGGACCGAGCCGAACACCGGGGAAGTCGTGGCGATTCGGGGGCATGCGCTGGTGGGTGGGCGGAGGTCTAGCGCGAGCTAGTGGTGCCGACCACGCCCAAGGCGACCAGCACCACGCCGCCGACGACCAGGCAAGTGGTGCCGATCCGGCTCACGATCGCGTCGACCTGGTCCAGCGGCGCCGATGTCATCGCCGGGCGGCGGACGTCCAGGAACCTCACGGCGGACTCCCGGTGAACGGACAAGGCCCACGCCTGGGTGGGCGTGGGCCTTGTCGGCGCCGAAGGTCAGGCGAGAGATCTAGAGGTAGATCGAGAGGGCCACGCAGGCGATCCAGCCTGCGCCCAGCACCTGGAGGATGCGGTCCTTGAGCACGATGTCCTCGGGTGAACCCGCGTGACCACCGTCGATGTCGACCGCGTAGCGCAGGACGGCGACCACGAACGGCACGATCGAGATCATCGCCCAGACCGAGTTGTCCGGCACCCGGTCCCGGATGCCCGGCGCCCACAGGCTGTAGCTCATGATCATGATGGCGGCCGAGGTGGCCCAGACGAACCGCAGGTAGCTGGCCGAGTACTTGGCCAGCGAGGCGCGGATCTTGGCGCCGGTCTTCTCGAACAGGATGATCTCCGCGTAGCGCTTGCCGGAGACCATGAACAGCGAGCCGAACGCGGTGACCAGCAGGAACCACTGGGACAGCGGGATGCCCGCGGCCACGCCACCGGCGATGCTGCGCAGCAGGAAGCCGGAGGCCACGATGCACAGGTCGATCACCGGCTGGTGCTTGAGGCCGAGACAGTAGCCCAGCTGCACGCCCGCGTAGACCACCAGCACGATCACCAGCGGCCAGCCCGCGACCAGGCCGATGCCGACCGAGGCCAGGAACAGCACCACCGAGGCCGCGTAGGCGACCTGGACCGGCACGATGCCCGCCGCGATCGGGCGGAAGCGCTTCTTCGGGTGCTCCCGGTCGGCCGCCACGTCGATGGCGTCGTTGACCAGGTACACCGCCGACGAGACCAGGCAGAACGCGATGAACGCGGTGGCCGCGTCCAGCAGCACGGAGCTGTCGAAGACCCGGTGGCCGGTGAACGGCGCGGCCAGGACCAGCACGTTCTTGACCCACTGTCGCGGGCGCATGGTGCGGATCAGGCCAACCACCACGTTCTGCCGCGGCGGGTCGGCCTGCGGGGTGTGCTCCGTCACCGGGGTGACCTCCGCCACCTCGGGTGCGGGCTCGGCGGGCTCGGACTCCTGCACCTCGTCCCCGACCTTGCCCGCGCTCACCGGGCACCGGCCTTGGCCCGCCGGGAGATCCGGCGGCGCAGCACCCCGCCGACCAGCGCGCCGAGCGCGGAGCCCGCGAGCACGTCGGTCGGGTAGTGCACGCCCAGGACCAGGCGGGACACCAGCATCGGCGGCACCAGCACGGGCACCAGGCTGCGCCCGGTGAGGCCGGAGTACAGCACCGCGGCGGCCGTGGTGGAGGTGGCGTGCGAGGACGGGAAGCTGAGCTTGCTCGGCGTACCCACCAGCACCTGCACGGACGGGTCGTCCGGCCGGGGCCTGCGCACGACCCGCTTCACCGCGATGGAGGCGGCGTGCGCGGCGACCACGCCACCGGCTGCGAGCAGCCAGTCGCGCCTGCGCTTGCGGTCGACGACCGCGCCGACGAGGCCGATGGCGAACCACCCTGCGCTGTGCTCGCCGAACAGGGACAGCCCGCGGGCCGCCGTCACCACCGGCGGCTTCCCGATGGCGCCCTGCACTCGGCTCAGCGCGGCGGTCTCCCGCCCGGCGGCGGACGCGCTGCGGTCCACGTACGTACCTCCCGTTATGGCCTGACACTCCCCCGACACAGCATCGCATCGGGGCAGCCGCCGACCTGTTTCGCCTATACGTCGATCGAGCCGTCCAACGGGGCGCCTTCGCGCAGGTGGGGGGCCACCTTGTTGTCGAACACGGACAGCGCCGAGCCGATCGCCATGTGCATGTCCAGGTACTGGTAGGTGCCGAGCCTACCGCCGAAGATGACGTTCTTGGCCGCCGCCTCGGCCTTGGCCAGCTCCCGGTAGGAGGCCAGCTTGGCCCGGTCCTCGGCGGTGTTGATCGGGTAGTACGGCTCGTCGTCGTCCTTGGCGAACCGCGAGTACTCGCGCACGATCACGGTCTTGTCGGCCGGGTAGTGCGTGCGCTCCGGGTGGAAGTGCCGGAACTCGTGCACCCGGGTGTAGGGCACGTCGGCGTCGTTGTAGTTCATCACCGCGGTGCCCTGGAAGTCGCCGATCGGCAGCACCTCGGTCTCCAGGTCCACCGTCCGCCAGCTCAGCCGACCGGCCGAGTAGTCGAAGTACCGGTCCAGCGGTCCGGTGTAGACGGTCGGGGTGCCCGCCGGGATCTTGTCCCGCACGTCGAAGTAGTCGACGTCCAGCCGGACGTCGATCTTCTCGTCGGCGGCCATCTTCTCCAGCCACGCGGTGTAGCCGTCGACCGGCAGACCCTCGTAGGTGTCGTTGAAGTACCGGTTGTTGAACGTGTACCGCACCGGCAGCCGGGTGATGATCGAGGCGGGCAGCTTCTTGGGGTCGGTCTGCCACTGCTTGACGTTGTACCCGCGGATGAACGCCTCGTAGAGCGGGCGCCCGATCAGCGAGATCGCCTTCTCCTCCAGGTTCTGCGCGGCGTCGGTGTCGAACTCCGACGCCTGCTCGGCGATCAGCGCGCGCGCCTCGTCCGGGGTGTGCGCCTTGCCGAAGAAGGTGTTGATCAGGCCCAGGTTCATCGGGAACGGGTAGACCTGCTCCTGGACCCGGGCGAACACGCGGTGCTGGTAGTCGGTGAACTCGGTGAACTCGTTCACGTAGTCCCACACGCGTTTGTTGGAGGTGTGGAACAGGTGCGCGCCGTAGCGGTGCACCTCGATGCCAGTCTCCGGATCGGCCTCGGAGTAGGCGTTGCCGCCGATGTGCGGGCGCCGCTCCAGCACGAGCACCCGCTTGCCCAGCTGGGTGGCGGTGCGCTCGGCGATCGTCAGCCCGAAGAAGCCGGACCCGACGACGACCAAGTCATACCCGGCGTAGTTATCAACATTGGTTTCTGCGACCGCGCTCACGCAGGGCAGGCTACTGTGCTCGATTTCTCCCGCCGCCCACCCCCTCGTCCCCGACCTGGCGGGCACGCTGCGGCAGTGCGTCAGCGCTGTCGTGGAAGCTCTGTCCTCGCGACCGAGCCGGACAGGCGTGTGGCAGTCGGGCCAATGGTCGGAATCGGGCGGGAATGACAGACGGGCCCCGGCGCCTCCCCCGACACCGAGACCCGTCCGCGGTCCCCCGACCTTGTCCTGCTCCCCTGTCTTGCTTCCCCTTGCCCTGGCTTCCTGTGTGCACTTCCCCGGGGCCGTGCCGGTCATCCCTCCGACTTGCCTCGTCCGCCTTCATAGACGCCCAAGCCCCCTGGGCCGTTGCTCGACGTTCCGCTTTCCCGCGCGGAGGCCATCCGGGTGGCCCGGCCGCCCAGTAGCGGCAGCACGTCGGCGGCCACCTCCTCCAGCACGGTCTCGCGGCCCGCGTACGGGCCGTCCGGGCGCGGCCAGTGGATGACCACGTCGGTGAACCCGGCGTCCCTGGCGCGGGAGACGTGCTCGGTGAACGCGGCCGGGGACTCCAGGGAGAACAGCGGGGAGGCGTCCAGGCTGACGTACCGGTCCACGGTCGAGCGCTCCCGGCCGACCTCGGCCAGCGCCTCGTCGAACCGCTCGCCGCGCCGGGCCGCGTCGCGCCACCAGGCGTCCAGTGACGGAGCGTCGCGCAGCCCGGTGGTGACCCAGCCTTGGCCGTACTTGGCGGCCACGCGCATCGCGCGCGGCCCGTTGGCGGAGACGAGGAACGGGACGCGGGGCCGCTGCACGCAGCCGGGGGCGTTGCGGGCCTCCTCGGTCCGGTAGTACTTGCCCGCGAACGAGGTCCGCGGCTTGGTGAGTAAGGAGTCGGCCAGCTCGACGAACTCGGCGAACCGGTCGACGAACTCGGCCTGGGTCGCGGTCTCGCCCGCGTGGCCCATGGCCTGGCGGTCGTAGCCGCCCAGGCCGGAGGCGCCGGAGCCGAGGCCGAGCTGGAACCGGCCGTCGGAGATGTCGTCCACGGCCAGCACCTCGCGGGCCAACGGGACCGGATGGCGGAAGTTGGGGGTCAGGACGAGGGTGCCCAGCCGCAGCTCGGTGGTCACCATCGCGGCGGCGGTCAGGGTGGGGATCGCGTCGAACCACGGTCCGTCGACCAGCGTCCGCCAGCCGAGGTGGTCATAGGTCCAGGCGTGGTCGAAGCCGTACTCCTCGGCCGCCCGCCACCTCGGCTCCGCTGCCCACCAGCGATGTTCCGGGAGAATGACGATACCTACGCGCACCAGGCGAACCTAGCGGCCTGCCGGGCGGGCGAGGACAGGGGTAATCCACGCCACCGAACGGCGGACCCCGGATCGGGAAGGATGGCGGCATGGACACGCCCGGCCTGGTCGCCTCCGACATCGACGGCACACTGCTGAGCCCGCTGCAGGAGGTCACCGCTGGCACGCTCGCCGCGATCACCGACGTGGTCGCGACCGGCACGCCGTTCGTGCTGGTCAGCGGGCGGCCGCCGCGCTGGATCCCGCCGGTGGCCCAGACCACCGGGCTGACCGGGTACGCGGTGTGCGGCAACGGCGCGGTCATCTACGACATCGGTTCCAACCACGCGGTGTCGGTGCACGCGTTGGATCCCGTGCTGCTGCACGACGTGGCGCACACGCTGCTCGCCGCGATGCCCGGGTGCAGCCTGGCGACCGAGCACTCGCGGCTCGGGCCGCAGGTGGACGAGGCGCCGTTCACCGCGGAGGCCGGGTTCGTGAACCCGTGGGGCGACGACGGGGACGAGATCACCGTGCGGCCGCGCGCCGAGGTGCTCGGCCACCCGTCGACCAAGCTGCTGGTCCGCCACGACTCGATGACCAGCGCGGAGATGCTGGAGATCGCCAAGGACCTGCTCGGCGACGGCGTGGACGTCACCTACTCGACCAACAGCGGCCTGCTGGAGATCTCCGCGGCGGGCATCACCAAGGCCAAGGGGCTGGCCGAGGTGGCCGAGCTGGCAGGCGTGCCGCAGCCGAGGGTGATCGCGTTCGGGGACATGCCCAACGACATCGAGATGCTGCGCTGGGCCGGGCACGGGGTGGCCATGGGCAACGCGCATGCCGAGGTGAAGGCGGCCGCGGACGAGGTGACCACGGCCAACTCCGAGGACGGCGTCGCACTCGTGCTGCGGCGCTGGTTCTAGCGGCTCCGGTTCCGGCGGCTCGGCGCTACGGGTTCACCCGGGCGGCGTGTTCGCGCAGGGCGATCGGGGCGCCTGCCAGGTCCTCGTCGTTGCAGAGCAGCTTGACGTCGTAATACGGCTTGCCCGCCCGGTCGTCGTAGTCGAGGTGGATGGCGATCACGTCGACCGGCTCGCCCAGCCACTCCTGGGTGCGGCGCAGCCAGGAGGCGGCCCGTTCGAGCGCGGTGGGGAGGTCGTCGTCGTGGAACTCGACCGGTCGGTACGGCACGCCTTGCACCTGGTCACCCGCGTGTGCGGGGCGGGGGAGATCGACGGAGACCCCGGCGTCGTCAAGGCGAAGTGCGATGGACTCGGTGTTGTCGCTGGCGAGCTCGGTCACCCGAACAGCGTCTCCCAGCGGGTGGGTGGCCGCAACCCCCGGCAGGTCCTGGACGAACCGAGTCGCCACACCCGTGCGCGAGCCCTCCGGTGTGTGGTTGACTGTATCCGGTCGTGAATTTTCTTGAGTACGTGTTAGATCACGCTCGCAAGAGATCTGTTGCGGGCGCGCGGTTTTCCTCCAGGTCAAGCCGGAGAAGTCGCCGTCTGAAACCGACCAAGGGATGCGCGACCGCGCAGACCAAGCGGTACCTGTTGAGGAGATAGACGTGGCACAGGGCACAGTTAAGTGGTTCAACTCCGAGAAGGGCTTCGGCTTCATCCAGCCGGACGACGGCGGCGCCGACGTCTTCGTGCACTACTCGGAGATCCAGGGCAACGGCTTCAAGACCCTGGACGAGAACCAGCGCGTGGAGTTCGAGATCGGCCAGGGCCAGAAGGGCCCGCAGGCCACCGGCGTCCGCGCCGTCTGATCTTCGCCTGCTAGTAGCTTCAGCATCGTCGAGGCCCGTCCCCGTTCCGCGGGGGCGGGCCTCGCCGCGTCCGGAGAACCGCGCGGAACATGAACCCCCGCTCACCCGATCGGGTATTTCTGTACCGGCGGGCCGATGACCGAACTCCGCTGACGCGAAACAAAACCGGGCGCGCCCACCAGGTGGGAGCGCGCCCGGCTTCGCCGAACGTTTATTTGCCGTTCTCGAAGACCTTGCGCCAGGACTCGACCGAGGTGAGCTCGGGCTGCGCGGCCCGCCAGGTCTGCTGTGCCGCGGGCCACTCGGCGACCAGCCTGCGGTAGGTGGCCGCGGACCGCTTGGCCAGCTCGCGGAAGACCTTCGGGTCACGCCTGCGGAAGGCCACGCCGCTGCCGTCGGGGTTCGACACCGTGGCGCTGTCCAGGTTGCCCAGCAGGAACCACAGCGCGCTGCCCGCGGGCACGTTCACCTGCGGACGCTCGGAGGCGCCCGTGTCCGGGGCACGCAGGTTGTGCAGCACCGCCTTGGACGCCTGTGCGGTGATCTTCAGCGGGTGCACCGGCGGGCGCAGCATGGCCTCGGCGTGCACCGCGTCCAGCGTGGGCGGCGGGAACTCGCCCGCCGACGGCAGGGTCTGCGCGTCGGTGTAGCCCCGGCGCAGCTGCTGCACCTGCGGCAGGCTGTCGCCGAGCAGGTCGAAGAGCCGGTCCGGGCCCGCCAGGAAGTCCTCCACGGCCTTGAGCTCGATGGCCACCGCCGAGTACTCCATCGACAGCAGCCGCCGGATGGTGGCCCGCATGCCCTGCTTCAACAGCGTCCTGCGGTGCTCGACCGGGGCGTACAGCGCGGCCACGATCAACCGGTTGCGCAGGTGGAAGTAGGCGGTCCAGTCCGAGTTGTCGTTCTTGTCCGTCCACGGCATGTGCCACACCGCCGAGCCCGGCAGGGTCACCGTGGGGTAGCCCTTCGCCAGCGCCCGCATCGAGTACTCGGCGTCGTCCCACTTGATGAACAGCGGCAGCGGCAGACCGTTCTCCTCCACGATCTCGCGTGGGAACAGACACATCCACCAGCCGTTGTAGCTGGACTCGATGCGCCGGTGCAGCTCGGTCGTCTCGCGCAGCGACTCGGTGCCGAAGTCGTGATCGGTGACCGCGCCGGGCGCCGCCCGCCAGGTGAACGAGCCCTGGTCGATGACCTCGCCCATGCTGTGCAGCCGGGCCTTCGCCTGCAGGTTGAGCATCTGGCTGCCCACGATCACCGGCTTCGTGGCGGCTGCGGCGAACCGGCTGGCGCGCAGGATCGAGTCCGGCTCCAGCGAGATGTCGTCATCCATGAGCAGGATCTGGTCGACGTCGGAGTGCTCAAGCGACTCGTAGAAGGCGCGGCTGAACCCGCCAGAACCCCCCAGGTTGCCCTGCTCGATGACCTCCAGCCGGTCCCCGAGCAGCGCCTTGGCCTCGGCGAAGCGCGGGTGCCCGGAGATCTTCTTGGTGCCCTGGTCGGCCACGTACACCCGGCTGACCACGTCCAGCACGGCCTCGTCCTCGCCCAGTGCCAGCAGCGAGGCGACGCAGTCGTCCACTCGGTTGAAGGTGGTGGTGCCGATGGACAGCTTCTTCGCGGGCAGTGCCAGGTCGGTGGCCCAGTGCGCGTCCGCGATCTCCAGCGTGGAGTCGTCGGTGAACACGTCGAACCAGATCCAGCCGCCGTCCTCGAACGGCGCCAGCCCGACCCGGAACTCCAGGGACTGCACACCGCCCTCGGTGCGCACCGCCTGACCGGTGATGTGCACCTGGTCGCCGTTGGGCTTGGACCGGTACAGGTCGACCCGGCCGCCGCCGCGCACGTCGAGCCGCAGCAGCACCTCGGTCACCCTGGTCCAGCGCTTCCAGTAGCTGGCCGGGAAGGCGTTGAAGTAGGAGGCGAATGACACCCGGGCCGAGGCGGGGACGGTCACCGCCGTGCGGGAGGACACGTGGCAGTGCGCGGTGCCCTGCTCGTCCAGGTAGAGCGGGCGCACGTCCACCGGGTCGCTGTCCCGGGGCAGGATCACCCGCTGCAGCGCCACCGGCGCCCCGGTCGGTTTCGACTTCCCCTGCTCGGTCACTTCGCTCCTCCAGCGAACCTGTGAGAGATCCCCGGGGACGTGCCCGCCCCCGGGGGCTGTGCTTCGATCCCGCGCGCCGCTACCGCAGGCCGTAGAGCCGACGCCAGTTGTCCTCGCTGGTCAGCGCCGGGACGGCGGCGCGGTAGTCCTCCCTGACCCGCGCCCCCTCGGAGACCAGCCGCCGGGTGAGCGCGGCCAGTCGCTTGCCCAGCTCGACCGTGGTCGCGCGGTCCCGCTCACGCACCCGGACGGTGTCCTGGGCGGCGTCGGTGACCACGGCCTTGTCGAACTGCGAGATGTGCCACCAGGCGGAGTCCTTGGTCGACACCGCGCCGAGCTGGTAGGCGGCCCGGCCCTGGGCCAGCTTCAGCAGCCGCTTGATCAGCACCAGCCGGGGCAGGCTCGGCTCCGGAGCCGCCTGGACCAGCTGCACGTGCGACAGGCCGAGCTCGGGCAGCGAGTCGACCGGGTGCGCCACGGTGTCCGGGTACGCGGCCCGGATCTTGCGGATCTCCGCCGCGGCCGCCTGCCCGCCGTCCCGCAGGATCTCCGGGCCGCTGAGGAAGTCCTCGACGGCCTTGAGGATGGTCGCGGCCAGGCCGTACTGCATGGCCAGCAGCGCGCGCAGCACCCGGGAGCTGATCACCCTGGCCAGCTGGCCGGGGGCCACGTTGCCGTGCAGGGTGCCGATGATCATGGCGTTGCGGACGGCGAAGTACTCCGACCACTTGTCGCCGTCCTTCCAGTCGAAGTCGGCGTGCCACAGGCCCGCGCCGGGCAGGGTCACCGTGGGGTAACCGTGCTGGCGGGCGCGGTAGCCGTACTCGACGTCGTCCCACTGGAAGAACAGCGGCACCGGGAAGCCCAGCTCCCGGATGACGGTGTTCGGGATCAGGCAGGACCACCACGCGTTGTAGTCGGCGTCGACCCGCCGGTCGCCCCGGACCGGGTGGTCGATGGGCTTGCCGGTCTCCTCGTCCTCCAGCTCGCCGAGCAGGTCGACATCGTCCAGGCCGTTGCGCACGACCTTGCCCGGGACCAGCTCGCCGAAGTCGGCGTACTCGGCGCCCGCGACCAGCCGGGTCGGCTGCAGCAGCCGCAGCATCTGGCCGCCGACCAGGGTCGGCCGCCGGGTGCGGTTGGCGAACGCGGACAGCCGCAGGCCGATCTCCGGCTCCAGCAGCACGTCGTCGTCCATCAGCAGCACGTTGGAGTCGCCCTCGCGGGTGACCTCGTACATGCCCCGGCCGAAGCCGCCCGCGCCGCCGAGGTTGGGCTGCCGCAGGTAGCGCAGCCTGCCGTCGAGACCGTGCTTGAGCTCGTCGAACTGCGGGCGGGACTCGACCGTGTCGGAGCCCTGGTCGACGACGTAGACCGCGTCCACCACGGACAGCGCCTCGGCGTCACCGGCCAGCGCGGCCAGCGTGCGGGCGCAGTCGTCGGCGCGGTTGAAGGTGCAGATCACGATGGAGGTGGGGACGGCCCGCTCGGGCGCCTCGACCGTCCAGACCATCCGCTCGACGCTCAGCTCGGCGGCCTCGGTGTCCAGGTCGACCCAGAGGAAGCCGCCGTCCAGGAACTTGTCCAGCTTGGCGGTCAGCCGCACGGTCTGCCGGTCGGCGCCCGCGATGTCCACCACGGTCACCGGGCGGTCCTCGCCGCGGAAGTCGGAGGCGATCAGCGACACCCGCGCCGACCCGCTGACCACCAGCTCGACCGCGACCTCGTCGACGACCGTCCAGCGCTGCCAGTAGGCGGCCGGGAACCGGCCGAAGTAGGTGTCGGTGCTGACCGAGGAGTACGGCCGCAACAGCAGTGTGTGGCGCGCGCGGTCCGCCGCGCCGGTGATCAGCGTGGTGTAGAGCCCGTCCGGGCACACCGGGTCCGGACCGCGGAACAGGCCGCGCTGGGCGACCAGGCGAGCGGGGCCCGCGTCGGCCGCCGCTGCGGTGGCGGAGTGGGCACTGGCGGAAACGCTCGGTGCGCTACGGGGCATGACTGGTTCGGTCCTCCAGGGAGCCGGGCACGGCCGTCTCGGTGGGCGACCGGTCGCGCGGCACCCGTTGCGGCGCGGGGGCCTTCGCGGACCGATCGATTGGGCTGGTGCGGGCACACCCAGGCGCCCGGGGCACACCAAGGCTACCCGCTCCGTTCGGCCTCACCCGGTCGGCTGATCCCCAACCACGACTAGGACCGTTGGGCGGTACCGGCGTGCGAGCCGTTCGTGCTGGTCACAGCCGATTCGAGGGGGTCAGCGGCGGCCTGGCCCAGGCCACTCACAGCAGCGATCTTGGCCTCCAGCTCGGCCCGGGTGCGCTCCAGCTCGCAGCGCAGCAGCGCGGTCTCCTCGACCGCGGTCCGCACCTCTTCTTCGAGGTGACCGACCTCACTGCTCAGGTGCAGCGAGACCCCGCCAAGCACGATGCCCGCGAGCAGGAACACGAAGTTCGACGCGGTCTTCACGCCGACCAGGTCGCCAAGCGCCTGCGCGGTGTTCGGGAAGATGCCGAACACGATCACGCCGACGCTGACCAGCAACCACAGGCCCGCGTACTTCTCGCGGAGCTTGCGCCTGCGCATCATGTCCAAGACGAACACGAGCACCAGGCACGCGACGACGACGCTGAGCAAACGCCAGCCTGCCATGGATCCTCCCGGTAAGGATGAGTCGACCAGTCGACAACGGGTTACGCGGCGTCGGCTGCCTCGACCGACGGGCGGCGGCGCACCAGCGCCAGGAGCAGGGCCAGACCGGCCCGGAGAAGGTAGACGGCGGCCCGGATCGGGGTCGTGCTCGGCTGCCCGCCCGCGCGGACCCGCATCTCCACCGGCACCTGGCGCACCACCAGGCCGCCGCGGATCGCCAGCACCAGCGCCTCGATGGTGTCACCGAGGTACTCGGCGGGGTAGTACCGGGCGAACATCCGCACCGCGCGTGGCCCGGAGGCCTTGAAACCGGAGGTGACGTCGGTGAGCTTGGTCCGGGCCAACCGGGAGATCACGAACGCCAGCACCACCATCGCCCAGCGCCGGGGGCCGCGCGCCTGGTACTGACCGCGGCCAGCGAACCGGGCGCCGATGACCAGGTCGGCCTCGTCCAGCTGCGCGACCAGCTCGCGCACGTGCGCGGGGTCGTGCTGGCCGTCGGCGTCGACCTGGACCACGACGTCGTAGCCGTTGGCCACGGCGTAGCGGAAGCCGGTACGCATGGCGCCGCCGACGCCGAGGTTCACCGCGAGCCGGGCGACGTTGGCGCCTGCCTCGCGCGCCCGCGCCGAGGTCTCGTCATCGGAGCCGTCGTCGACGACGAGGACACCCACCTCCGGCAGCGTCTCGCGCACGCTGCGCACGACGGCGCCGACGTTGTGCTCCTCGTTGAGCGCGGGCATCACGATGAGGATTCGCCGGGTGGCTGTGGCTACCTGGGTCATGTGCGGACCTCACGTCGAGATCGGTCTGGGCTGGGTCTCGTTCAGTTGTTCCCGACCGCGGCCTGCGTCCGCGGCACCGGGTCGCCGGTGGTGTCCGGCAGTTCGTAGATCATCGCCGCGTCGTTCTCGAACACCATCTTGATGTCCGGGATGGCGGCCAGGTCGTCGAGGCCCTCGGGCCGCTCGGTGTGCCCGCGCATGTACCCGGTCCCGAGGATGACGTAGCGGATCCGGTTGCGTTGAATCGCGGCGCGCACGTCGCGGTCGGTGTCGAGCTTGTTCAGGCCCTGGTAGAGCAGGTAAGGGTCGGTGCCCTTGGGGCTGCCGTAGTAGGTCCACTCGACCGGCTGCACACCGCTGAACGCGTACATCCAGACCGAGCCGTCCATGGCGTCGTTCATGACGTGCTCGTCCGGGCGGGTGTGCTTGGCGAGCCAGTCGTAGGCGACGCGCTCGCCGGTGCTCACGGTCGGGCCGTCGGCGTAGTTGCGGCTGAGCCGGTCGGAGTTGCGGATGACGTAGGCGCCGCCGCTGAGCATGGCCAGCACCGCGACGATCAGCGCCGCCGCGCCGGTGGCGACGTACGGCGTGGCCTTGGACCGCTCGGCGAACACGTGCCACTGCGCGACCACGGCCTCGCTGATGGTCCAGACGAGCTCGCCGATGGCGATCGCGCCCGCCAGCGCCATCAGCACGGCCAGCCGCCAGGCGTCGTTGTAGAACGGGCCGGTGAGCTTCCAGATCAGCGGCGACTCCATGGACACGGTCGCCGCGTAGAGACCGCCGAAGCCGATGTAGGCGATGGCCAGCCAGATGATCCGCCGGTGCCGGAACATCAGGACCAGGCCGATGATCGCCGGGATGCCCAGCCACCACTGCGGGAACGCGCTGCTCGGCGAGAACAGCACGAACTGCCCGAACGCCTCGGCGACACTGGACTCCGATGGCCAGATGGCCGCGGTCACGCCCGCGGCGGCGCTCAGCGACGGCACCACGAGCACGCCGACGAGCACCGCGCTGATCACCGCGGTGAGCACCAACGGGCGCCACGACTGTTTCCAGTCGATCGGCTGCAACCGCACGATGACCGCGAACAGGATCACCGCGAAGTACGCGAACAGCACGAACGCCAGGCTGGTGTGCAGACCGACCAGGCCCGCCGTGGCCAGCGCGATGGCAATCGGGCCGCCGATGCCGCGGGTGACGAACAGCTGCCGGACCACCGCGAGCACGGCCGGGATCAGCGCGACGCCCGCCACGTACGGCCACAACGGGCCGCGCCACAGCGAGTCGTACGGGAAGGTGCCGAACCAGGTGGAGACCGCGGCGGCCACCGCGGTGCCGATGGCGGGCATCCGCCAGGCCACGCCGAGCGCGGCCACGCCGAGCGGCCAGGCCAGCACGCCTGCCAGCGCGCCCAGGTTGAGCAGGTGCGGCATGTCCAGCCCGGCCTTGTCCAGCACCAAGGCGAGCAGCGCGTGGTAGGTGTCCGGGTAGAAGTACGGTCCGGTCGGCACGCTCGCCATCGGGCCGAGGGTGGCCGGGTTGGCGTTGGCGTGCAGGGCGATCCAGCGGATCGCGTTGCCGTGGAAGCCCGCGTCCCAGTCCTGGTTGACCCAGTTCAGGTTACCGACGCCGCGCAGGAAGGTGACCACGCCGACGACGGCACCGGCGAGCACGCCGACCCCGATCACACCGTGGCCGCCCCGGGTCAGCCTGCGCGGGCTGGACTCCGGGTCCGGCTCGTGCGCCTCATCGGCCGGGAGCCTGCGCGCGACCAGCCAGGTGACCAGGCCCGCGACCACGGCGAGCACGACGAACCAGGCCGCCACCGTCAGCAGGGTCCAGGACAGGCCGATCTTGTCGAAGAGGGCGGTCCCCAGGGCCGTGCCGCCGAAGGTGAGCGCGGGCGCGACGGCGGCGAGGGTCCAGCCGCGCAGTCGGACCGCCGCGCCCAGCACGAGGCCGGGCAGCCAGAAGGCCGACAGGAGCACAAGGACGTTCATCTGGTCGGTACACACCTCGGTCGATGGCCGGATACGGCATGTCCATCACCTGGAACAGCCCGCCAGTCTCGGCGCGCGAACACCATAGCGCGGGGTAGCCACCGGTCAGCGGGCAGGCGCCGCCGAGATGTCCACGGGGTCCGATTTGGCGGTCAGCACCATGCCCACGATCAGACCCAGCGTCGGCCCGACGACCATGCCGAAGGTGGCCTTGGCCACCGTGTCCCCGGGCCAGAGCACCAGCGCCAGCGCGGTGCACACGGCCGCGGTGCCCCACACGGCGAGCACCCGGCCGGGCCGGACCCTGGCGAGCAGGACGGAGGCCAGCAGCTGCACCGCGGCCAGCAGGACCGCCGACCACACCAGCCCGGCGACCACCCAGTCGGGTACCACGTAGGTCGAGCCGAACAGCAGCGCGACCACCCACGGCCCGATGAGCCACCCGATCAAGGCACCCACTCCGGCGAGCGTGACGGCGCCCGCGCTGCCGAGTGCGAGCAGCCTGCGCAGCCTGCGCTGACCGTCGGTGGTCTGGGACAGACGCACCACCACGGGCACGGCCAGCGCCTGCACGGCGGAGAACAGCACCAACGGCACCCGGGACACGGCGAGCGCGGCGAGGAACTCGGCCATCCGCTCCGGGTCGCCGCCCGGGGCCAGCACGCCGATCACGGCCGGGTAGCCGGTGACCACGGTGGCGATGCAGGCGGCGCTGGCGAACAGCATCAGCATCCGACGCACCACCAGGCGCGGCGGGTCGCCGGGCAGCGCCGGGTCGAGGTGGGCGCGCGCGGGGCGGACGAAGACCAGCCAGGCGAACGAGCCGAAGGCGACGGCGATGGCCAGCGTGATCTGCCCATCCAGCGCGGCGAGCGCGAGGGCGAGGATCAGCAGCGGCCGGATACCCGCCTCCACCAGCAGCACACCGGCATACGGGTTGACCTGGTCGCTGCCCACCAGCATGCCGCGCACGGCGAACTGCACGGCGAACCCGAGCCCGCCGACGAGCACGACCGCGGCCAGCCAGTAGAAGTTGGGGAACAACCGGTCGTTGACCACCGGGATCAGCGGGACCAGCGCCACCAGGCCGACCGCGCCCAGGCCCACCAGCAGCGCGGTCACGCCGTCGGCGCCGACCTTGGTGCCGCGCAGTCTGGCGTGCGCGGCCTGCCGGGACAGCTCCTGCTCCAGCGGCGACATGGCGCTGCCGAGGCCGAACAGCAGGCCCCAGAAGGTCATGAACACCGCGTAGTCGGCCTTGGTCAGCAGCCGCCCGGTGACGATGATGACGGCGTAGCTGAGCACCGCGGCGGCGATGATCGCGATGGTGATCCGGCTGACCGACCGGCCGACGCCTGCTGTATCGGGCACAGCGGGCGCGGCTTGGGCACCAGCCTCACCGGCGGTCACTTGCGCAGCCGTGCGCGCAGGGCGAGCAGCAACCCGCGGATCACGCCGACGCCGAACACGCTCGCGAACAGCGGCAGCAGCTTGCCGACCGACCGGGCCTCACCGGGCGTGGCACCGCAGCGGCGCGCGTAGACACCGGCGGCCGCGCTGCCGAGCAGGCCTGCGACCACGGTTGTCTTGGGCCTCTTGACCAGGGCGAACAGCGTCACCAGGCCGACGCCCATGGCGCCGAACAGCGCGGTGCGGGCGGGGCCCGCGGAGCCGAGGTAGCTGTCGACGTAGGTGGTGCCGCGGAAGTAGGAGTGCTTGATGAACTTCTCCAGCGAGTCGCGCCCGTTGTAGAGGGCGGCGAACTCGGGCGCGATGTGGATGCGCTCGCGCTCCACGATCCAGCGCAGCACCCGGGTGTCGTCGCTGGCCAGCTTGACGTTGTCGAACAGCGAGTCGAACCCGGCGAACGCGCCCTCGAAGATCTCCCGCGGCGCGACGAAGAAGGTGGTGCCCTTGGGGTAGAGGTCGAACTCGTCCGGGCCGAACGAGGACAGCTTGGGCGCGGCGAAGTAGCGCCGCCAGCCGACCTTGACCAGTCCGGCCATGAACCCGGCGTACGGGTTGCCCTCGGTCATGGTCTCGATGTGCCCGTTCCAGACCCGGCGCTCCGGGTGCCGCGCGTACTGCTCGCGCAGGAAGGTGAAGGCGCCCGGCTCGACGATCACCCGGCTGTCCAGCAGCGCCACGTGCTCGCCGGTGGCCTTGGCCACGCCTGCCTTGCGCGCCTCGAACCGGCCCGCGTTCGCCTGGCTGACCACGGTCAGCCCCGGGTACTGCCCGGCCAGCCGGGCCAGCTCGGCTGGGGTGCCGTCGGTGCTGCCGTCGTCCACGACCACGACCTGGGCGGTCCAGTCGGCGGCGGCGAGGGACTCCATCAGCGCGGCCACGCTGCGGGCGATCCAGTCCTGCTCGTTGAAGACGGGGATGACGACGCTGAGCGTGGGCGCGGGGCCATTGGCTGCCACGACCAGGCACAGTACTAGACCACCTCCCCGGCCCTATGACTTGTGGTTGCGGTACATGTATCGGGCCCGGAAACGGGGTTACCGTGGTTACGTTTCGTCACGAAACCCCTGAGGTTGCTGTTTCATGTTGCCCAGTTCTTCCAGGGACTGTTCGGCGGGAGAGGGATGGTTCGAGTGCGCACAGTGATTGTGGTTGGGGGCGGGATCGTCGGGTTGGCGACGGCTCGCGCGCTTGCCGCTCGTGGCCTCGGGGTGACGGTTCTGGAGAAGGAGGACCGGTGGGGGGCACACCAGACCGGTCACAACTCGAACGTCGTGCACGCGGGCCTGTACTACAAGCCCGGCTCGCTCAAGGCGCGGATGTCGGTGTCGGGCAACCGGTCCATGGTCGACTTCGCTCGTGCGCACGGGGTCCCGGTCGAGGTGTGCGGCAAGCTCGTGGTCGCCACCAGCGAGTCCGAACTGCTCGCGCTGCGGGTGCTGGCCGAGCGCGCCGAGGCCAACGGCGTGCAGGCGAAGCTGATCACCCTGGCCGAGGCACGCGAGTACGAGCCGGAGGTCGCGGCGGTCGCGGCGTTGCGGGTGGAGAGCACCGGCATCATCGACTTCCCGGCCGTGTGCTCGGCAATCGTGCGCGGGTTGCGGGAGTCGGGGGCGGACCTGCGACTGTCGACCCAGGCCCTGGGAATCCGGTCTGGACGGTCCGGTGGGGTCGAGGTGGCCACCGGGTCGGAGGTGCTGCGCGCCGACGCGCTGGTGAACTGCGCCGGTTTGCAGAGCGACCGCGTGGCACGGATGGCCGGATTGACGCCCCGTGCGCGGATCGTGCCGTTCCGTGGTGAGTACTACGAGCTGCGGCCGGACCGGGCGCATCTGGTGCGGGGGTTGATCTATCCGGTCCCGGACCCGACCTTGCCGTTCCTGGGTGTGCACCTGACCCGGATGCTGGACGGCAGCGTGCACGCCGGACCGAACGCGGTGCTGGCGTTGCGGCGGGAGGGGTACCGGTGGCGGGACATCTCGGCCGGTGACCTGTGGGAGACGGCCCGGTTCCCGGGAACCTGGCGGTTGGCGCGGAAGTACGCGTTCCCGGTGGGGTACGACGAGGTCCGCCGGTCATTGTCGCGCGCCCGGTTCGCGGCGAGCCTGGCCCGGCTGGTGCCCGCGGTGGGGCCGGACGATCTGGTGCGCAGCGGCGCCGGGGTCCGGGCGCAGGCGTTGTTGCCGGACGGGTCAATGGTGGACGACTTCCTGATCGAGTCGGCGCCGGGACAGGTGCACGTGTTGAACGCGCCTTCGCCCGCCGCCACCAGCGCGCTGGAGATCGGGACGTATTTGAGCGAGCGGCTGCTGGAAAGCTAGGGGCGCAACACTTCCAGCCCGAGGAAGGGTCGCAGGGGTGCAGGCACCACAACGGACCCGTCCGCCTGCTGGTGGTTCTCCAGGATCGCCACGATCCACCGGGTGGCGGCCAGCGTCCCGCTCACCGTCGCCACCGGTCGCGGTCTCCCGTTCCCGTCCGGATACCGCACGCCCAACCGTCGCCCTTGGAACGTCGTGTTGTTCGAAGTGGACGTCAGCTCCCGATAGGCCCGCTCCGCAGGAATCCAAGCCTCGCAATCGAACCGACGAGCCGCACTGACACCCAGCTCCCCCGTCGCCGTATCGACGACCCGATACGGCACCTCGATCTTCCCCAACATCCCGCGCTGCCACGCGAGCAACCGCCGGTGCTCCTCGCCTGCTTCCCCCGGCCTGCACCAGACGAACATCTCGACCATGTCGAACTGGCGTACCCGCAGGACACCCCGGGTGTCCCGACCATCCGACCCTGCCTCGCGCCGGAAGCAGGTCGACCAGCCCGCGTAGCGGAGCGGACCGGCGGAAAGATCGAGGATCTCGTCCGCGTGGAAACCGGCCAAGGCGGTTTCCGGGCTACCGGCGAGGTATAGATCGTCGTCGCGGAGGTGATAGGTGTCGCCCGCGTAGGTACCGGGAAAACCGGCCGCTGCCATGACTTCCGGCCGAACCAGCACCGGCGGGATCACCAGCCGGAAGCCTGCGGCGGTGGCCTGCGCGACGGCCATGTTCACCAGGGCCAGCTGCAACTGCGCGCCGACGCCGATGAGAAAGGGGAAGCGCGGCCCGGCAACCTTCGTACCGCGTGCCATGTCCAGGGCGCCGAGTCGCACGCCCAGGTCCAGGTGATCGAGCGGCGTGAAGTCGAACTCGCGTGGAATACCCACCTGTTCCAGCACCACGAAATCGTCCGAGCCGCCAACCGGGGCAGCCGGGTCTACGAGATTCGGGATGGCGCGGTGGGCCTCGGCAAAGGCCTGTTCGGCCGCCGCCAGCTCCGCCTCGACGACACCGGACTCCGCGGCCAACTCCCCGCCCATGGCCAACAGGGCCAAGCGCTCCGCGCCGACAGCGGCGGCGACCCGCCGACTCACCGCGTTCCGCTCGGCGCGCAGGCCGTTCACTCGGGAGAGCAACGCCCGCCGCCGCTCATCCGCGGACAGCAAGGCGTTCACGGCAGCCGGATCCTCACCGCGAGCTTGCTGAGAGAGCCGAACCCGCTCCGGATCCGCCCGCGGCACCTTGGGATCGATCACCGTGGGAAAGATCGCTCGACCGGGAACCCGGCCGAGCGACCCCGAAACCCTACGAGATGGCCACGGCCACGATCAGGCCGAGCGCGATGTGCACCGCCGCGACCACGATGCTGGCGGGCGCGAACTCCTCGTGCTCGATGGTGGCGCCCACGTCCAGCCGGGTGACCCACTCCAGCGTCCGCACCGCCAGCACCTGCACGATGATCCCGATCAGGCCGTAGACCACCGAGGTGATCAGGCCCGCGGTCAGGTCGCTGGCCGAGCTGAAGATCGCCACCACGATGATCAGCGCCATGCTGAGCATGCCGGAGGCGGTCACGATCACCGCGTTCGGCTTGCCGGTGCGGACCAGTTCGGAGAGCTTGCCCGGGGTGGTCCAGTCGATCGCGTAGAAGCCGATCAGCATCAGGACGAGCCCGACGATGGCGTAGAGGGCGATCGCGCCGATGCCCCTGCCGAGTTCGCCGCCGAAGCCCGCGGGCAGGGCCGCGTTCGACACCGCGGCGAGATGAGTGGTCACGAGTCCTCCATGGTCGAACGGGGTGCTATCGGGTCACAGGTCATCGGGGGCACCGGTTCACTGCGGGATCCGGTGCGGGACGAAGGCGGCGCCGTCATCGGTGACCAGGCCCGCGGTCTCCCGGATGCCCAGGCCCGCGGCACTGTCGCCGACGATCCAGGCACCCAGCGCCGGGCGGTAGCCGTCGAACTCCGGGAGCGGGTCGAAGGCCTGGTAGACGAAGCCTTCCTCGCCGTAGACGCCACCGGTCTGGGTCTCGTAGCCGGTGGCCACGATCTGGATGTTGCTGCCCTCCCGGCCCAGCTTCGGCTTGCGCACGTACTCGGTGAGCAGGCCCGGCTCGTCCAGGAACGCGGGCAGCAGGTTGGGGTGGCCGGGATACATCTCCCACAGCACGGCCAGGATCGCCTTGTTCGACAGCAGCATCTTCCACAGCGGCTCCACCCACAGGGTGCGCGGCAGGGACTCGACGACGCGCTTGCCGAACTCCTCGGCGACCACCCACTCCCACGGGTAGAGCTTGAGCACGGTGGCCATCGGCGACTCGGCGAGGTCGACGAACCGCTCCAGGACGCTGTCCCAGCCGATCTCCTCGATGGCCAGGCCGATGGTGTCCAGGCCTGCCTCGGCCGCGGTCTCCTGCAGGTACGCGGTGGTCAGGTGGTCCTCGCCGGTGGGATCGGCGGACGACCAGGTGAAGTGCACCTCGCCGGAGGGCAACAGGTCGGTGACCTCGCTCCAGCGCTCGACCAGCTTCTCGTGGATCGAGTTCCACTGGTCGTCGTCCGGGAACACGTCGGTCTTCCAGTACCACTGCACGACCGCCGCCTCCAGCAGCGAGGTCGGGGTGTCGGCGTTGTACTCCAGCAGCCGGGCCGGGCCGGAGCCGTCGTAGCGCAGGTCGAAGCGGCCGTACACGTGCGGGTCGCGGCGCTTCCAGGACTCGGCGATGTGCGGCCACACCCACTCGGGGATGCCGAAGTCGCGGTAGCGCTCGGTCAGCACGATGTTGTCGACCGCCTCCAGGCACATCGAGTGCAGCAGCTCGACGTCGGCCTCGATGGAGAGGATCTCGGACATATCGAACGTGTAGTGCACCGACTCGTCCCAGTAGGGGCGCACGCCCCCGCCGCCGTAGCGGGCCGGGGTGCCGAAGACCAGCCCCTGCGACTCGATCCGCGCGCGCCAGTCGGGTCGGGGAGTGGACCGTTCGCGACGCACCTCAGCTGCCCCCGCTCTTGCCGCCGCTGCTGACCCCGAGACCGCCCCGCGAGACGGTCTTACCGGAGCTGGTCTTCACCGTCGCGCCGCTGGACGGGGCCACGTAGCTACCGCCGGTCACGTGCTGGCCGACCGAGCCGGAGCCGCCGTAGTTGTAGCGGTAGGAGCTGCCGCCGATGTAGATGAAGCCACCGCTGGAGTAGCCGCCGTGCGCGGTGGCGTAGCCGTCGTCGCAGTAGTCGTCGTCGACGACCACGCCGTTCTTGTCGGTGCAGTGCGCGGTCACGTCGTCCGGTGTGGACGCGGCGTAGATCACCGCGACCAGGGCCACAACGCCGACGGTGACGCCGGTGCCGATCAGGATCCGCTTGCGGAGCTTGCGCTTGCGCTCGACTTCGGCCCGCTCGGCGTCCTCGGCCTCCCGCTGCTTGCGCAGCGCGTCTCGACGGGCGCGTTGCTCGGCGACCGAGGGTTTCTTGGTCCGGGTGTTCTCGTCCTGGTAGCTGACCGACCCGCGCTTACGCGGCTCGTCCTCGTCGGGCGCCTCGGCGGTGGGCAGCTCGACCGTCTTGTCGACGCCGTCGTCGGTGCTGTCCGCGGCGGCGTTGTCGGCCGTGGCGTTGTCGAGGGTCGCGGCGTGGCAGGCGTCAC
Source organism: Actinokineospora enzanensis DSM 44649 (assembly GCF_000374445.1). Lineage (GTDB taxonomy): Bacteria > Actinomycetota > Actinomycetes > Mycobacteriales > Pseudonocardiaceae > Actinokineospora > Actinokineospora enzanensis. The sequence goes on from NZ_KB894415.1 coordinate 94,652, forward strand.
CCTCCGAACCCGCCGAGATGCCGGTGCCGAGCCGAACCGTGTCGTCGGCGTCCGGCACGCCCTCGACCTGGGGTTTCCCCTGCTCCGCTGGCACGTCCGGCCGTTCGTCGGAGTTCTTGGGCCTGTCGTTGTCAGTCATGCACCACTCCCGGCGCGAACCCTAACTGACCAGTGCCGTTGGCACCGGATGTTTGTCCTGATCGCAACCTGGCGTCGCTCCTGTTCCGCTCCCGTGACCGCGCCCGGCTGGTGGACACGGCATCATGGAGTAGATGTCTGGACGCGGCGACTGGTTTCGGTCGAATGACAGCACGGCGAGGACCCGGCTGATGATGGCCGGTGCCTTCGTCGGCTCGCTGCTGCTGTTGGGCACCAGCACGGTGTTCTCCTGGCCGGTCGCGGTCGGCAACGCGCCGATCACCGTCGAGGAGGAACGCGCGCTGGCGTTCGACGCCCCCACCGGCAGCTGTCTGACGTGGACTCCCCCGGAGGGCGCGGACATGAAGCGGGTGGACTGCGCCCAGCCGCACCTGTTCGAGGTCACCAGCAACGTCGACATCTCGGCCGACTACCCGGCGAACAGCCCGGTCCCCGAGGTGTCCCGCTGGCACGACATCGCCAAGCAGAAGTGCACCCCCGGCGCCACCGCGTACCTGGGCGGCACCCTCGACCCGTTCGGCCGGTACACCATCAGCGCCCTCAAACCGACCGACCCGCAGTGGCAGGACGGCGACCGCAAACTCCGCTGCGGCCTACAGCGAATGGCCCCCTCCGGCGGCCTGCTCGCCAGCAGCGGCACCGCCGCCCACCAGGACCAGTCCAATGTGCACGACCCGGGCACCTGCCTCGCCCTACTGGACAACCAGAAAATCGGCGACCCGATCCCGTGCGACCGCTCACACGCCTACGAGATCGTCGGCAACGTCGACCTCGGCCCCGCCTTCCCGGGCGATTACCCGACAAAGGACGCACAAGCGGACAAGGCAAACGAACTGTGCGCGGCGGTCACCAACGAGTACACCGGCGGTGCCGACCTGGCGGCCAAGGGCCTGACGCCCTACCCGGACACCCTGGAACAGGAAAGCTGGGCGGCCGGATCGCGCAAGGTCGACTGCAAGGTAGGCGCCAAACTGCCGGACGGCTCCGGACTGGCCCCGATCACGAACAGCGTGCGCGGTTCCGGCACCGAGGGCAGCCCCGCCCCGCCGGTACCGACCGAGCCCACCACCACCTCCGGCACCCCGGCAGGCGGCTGACGGTGATCGAGATGTCGCGGACCAGATTCGAGGAACTGGTCGCCGACGCACTGGACGAGATCCCACCCGGCTTCGCCCGAGCCATGGACAACGTGGTGGTCCTGGTCGAAGACCGCGACCCGAACGACCCGACCCTGCTCGGGCTCTACCACGGGATCGCGCTGACCGAGCGGACCTCGCATTACAGCGGGGCACTGCCGGACCGGATCTTCATCTACCGGGAGGCGATCCTGGACATCTGCGACACCGAGGACGATGTCGTGGAGGAGGTCGCGGTCACCGTGGTGCATGAGATCGCCCACCACTTCGGCCTGGATGATGACCGATTGCATGAACTCGGGTGGGGCTGAGCGCAGATGAGGTGGGCAGCGAAATCCGTCTGCCCACCCCACCGCTCGCCAGTTGGTCTCAACCCTTGACGCAGATGACCTGCTTCAGCTTCGCGACGATCTCGACCAGGTCGTCCTGAGCGCGGATCACCTCGTCGATGTCCTTGTAGGCGCCCGGGATCTCGTCGACCACGCCGCTGTCCTTTCGGCATTCCACGCCCCGGGTCTGCTCGGCCAGGTCCTCGGGCGTGAACTGCTTGCGGGCCTTGTTGCGCGACATCCGGCGGCCCGCGCCGTGGGAGGCCGACTCGAACGAGTCCGGGTTGCCGAGGCCGCGGACGATGTACGAGCCGGTGCCCATCGAGCCCGGGATGATGCCCAGGTCGCCCAGCCCCGCGCGGATCGCGCCCTTGCGGGTGACCAGGACTTCCTCGCCGAAATGCAGTTCCTCGGCCACGTAGTTGTGGTGCGCGGAGATCGGGTCGTCGAACTTGACCTGTGGGAAGTTGCGGCGCAGGACGTCGCACACCAGCCGCAGCATGACGGTGCGGTTGCGGCGGGCGTAGTCCTGGGCCCAGTACAGGTCGTGTCGGTAGGCGGCCATCTGCGGGGTGTCCGCGATGAACACGGCCAGGTCGGGGTCCGGCAGCGCCTGGTTGTGCGCGAGGCCGCGGGCGACCTCGATGTGGTGCTGGGCCAGGATGTTGCCGATACCGCGGGAACCCGAGTGCAGCATCACCCAGACCTGCCCGGTGGTGTCCAGGCAGATCTCGATGAAATGGTTTCCGCCGCCCAGGGTGCCCATTTGGTTGACCGCCTTGGCGCTGTTCGCCCGGACCGTCGGGGTCAGGTCATCGAATGCCTTCCAGAACCGTTCCCAGTCCTTCGCGTCACGGTTGTTGAAAGCTGCTTCCTTGTGCGCGCCGAAACCGACCGGGATCGCCTTCTCCAGCCGCGAGCGCAGTGGCGCCAGGGTGGCGGGCAGGTCGTCGGCGGTCAGCGAGGTGCGTACCGCGGTCATCCCGCAGCCGATGTCGACGCCGACCGCGGCCGGGGAAACCGCGCCGCGCATGGCGATCACCGAGCCGACGGTGGCGCCCATTCCATAGTGGACGTCGGGCATGACGGCCACGTGCTTGAAGGTCCACGGCAGCGCGGCGATATTGTGCAGTTGCCGCATCGCCTGGTCCTCGACCCCCGCGGGGTCGGCCCAGAGTCGAATATCGACGTGTGCACCGGTAATCGTGGTCGCTGCCATGCCGCCAAGGTTAGGGCCCGACCTCGGCGAACTCCAACGATTATCGGCAGGCTATTAGGGCGCCAATCCGGCCCGACGCCACACGGCCGCGCTCGGTCCGCCGATAAGATCGGTCTCGCGCAGGAAGGCAACGACCTTCTCGGTCATCCACCGCCGGGTCTCCCGGAAATACGGATTCGCCCGGGCGACCGCGCGGCCGACCCGCGGGTCGATGCCGACCGAGCGGTAGACCCGCGGGTGGACCAGGGCATCCACGACCGAGACGGCGGTGGCGGCGGTCGCCAGCCGGTGCCACTCCCGCTGTGCGCGGCCAAGCTTCGGCACCGAGCGGACCACCTCCTCGCGCGCGTACCGCACGTGCCGGGCCTCTTCGACCACGTGGATGCGGTTGACCATGCGGATCAGCGGCTGGATCTCCGGATCGTCCATCATGGCCCGCTGCAACCGGTCCGTGGCCTCCTCGGCGACGAGCACCGAGGCGAACATGGACGGGCCGCCCGCGATCGCCTTGTAGTAGCGGCCGAGCTTGTGCAGCAGCCTGCCGGGACCGTAGTTGGGCACCCCGAGCCGCTCGATGGCCTTGGCGAACATGATCGAGTGCCGGGTCTCGTCGCCCACCTCGGTCAGCGCGTACTGGGCGTGCGCGCTGCGCGGGTCCAGGTCGTAGGCGTACCGGACCAGCAGCTGCATCAGGATGATCTCGAACCAGAGTCCCACGCCTGCGATGCTGGCGATCTCGTGCTTGGACAGCTCGATCTGCTGTTCCGGGGTCAAGTTCCGCCACAGGTCGGTGCCGTAGAGAGACACCCGCTCCAACGGCATGTACGCCTTGGTCGGGTCGAGTGGGGCCTGCCAGTCGATGTCCAGGTGGGGGTCGTACGAGGTCCGCGCGGACGCGTCCAGCAGCCGGGAGCCGACCACCTCGGCGTCCTTCGCGCGTAATTCCCGGACCATGGCCACCCTCCCTGATGTTACGGCAGGTAACAGTTACTTCTCGTCCAGGCTGGCGACCGAACGCCTCCTTGTCAAGAGCGATCACCGGCGGACCACCTCGTCGGCCACTACCGTCGAAGGACATGGGCACAGCAACGAAACTGCTGGACACGGTGCTCGACCGCGCGGTGGTCCCGGGCTACAGCAAGATCGGCTACGCGGTGCGCCGCCGGTTCTGGCCCGCCGACCCGGCGCCGGACTCGCTGGTCGGGCGGGTCGCGGTGGTCACCGGCGCCAACTCCGGACTGGGCAAGGCGACGGTCGCGGGCCTGGCCGGGCTGGGCGCGACGGTGGTCATGGTGGTCCGCGACCTGGAGAAGGGCGAACGCGCCCGGCGGGAGATCGTCGAGCAGCTGCCGGACGCGCGGCTGGAGCTGGGCGAGTGCGATGTGTCGAGCCTGGCGAGCGTGCGCGCGTTCGCCGAGGCGTTCCTGGCCGAGCACGAGCGGCTCGATGTGCTGATCCACAACGCGGGCGCGCTGCCGCCCGAGCGCGCGGAGACCCGGGAGGGCCACGAAGTCGCGTTCGCCACGCACGTGCTCGGCCCGTTCCTGCTCACCGGCCTGCTCCGGCCCGCGCTGGTCCCAGGCCCGGGGCGGGTGGTGTTCGTGACCTCGGGCGGTATGTACGCGGCCCGCCTGCACGGCGAGGACCCGCAGTACAGGCATGGCGAGTACTCCGGCGGCAAAGCGTACGCCCGCACCAAGCGCATGCAGGTGGTGCTCGCCGAGCAGTGGGCACGCAGGCTGGTCGACGAGGGCGTGGTCGTGCACAGCACGCACCCCGGCTGGGCCGCCACCCCGGGCGTGTCCGGGTCGCTGCCCGGCTTCGACCGGGTGATGGGTCCGCTGCTGCGCTCCCCCGAACAGGGCGCGGACACGATCGTCTGGCTGGCCGCCGCCGACGCGCCGGGTCACTCGACCGGGGAATTCTGGCATGACCGGCGGACCCGGCCCACGCACTACCTGCCGTGGCAGCACGACGACCCGCGCGACCGCAAGCGCCTGTGGGAGTCGTGTGTTCGGGAGACCGACCTGGCGGTGTGACACCCACCGGGGCGCCTTGCCCGGTCGGGTGACGGCCGGATTGCGGGTAAACAAATCCCGTCTGACGCTCGGACCATGAAACCCAGACACCGAATGGCGCTCGCGGCACTCACGGCGGTGGCGGCGGCGTTCACCCTCTCCACAACCGCGACCGCGGTGAACCACGCGCGGGCGGTGAGCGCCGCGGATGACGCTTACCTCGCCGCCATCGAACCGATTGCCCGCGCGGTCGCGGGTGAGTTCAAGATCCCCGCCTCGGTCACCGCCGCGCAGTCGATCCTCGAATCGGCGTGGGGGCAGAGCAGGCTCGCGGTGAACGACCGGAACTTCTTCGGATTCAAGTGCACCGCGGCCGGTCCCGGCCCGATCGCCATCGACTGCCACGACTACCCCACCAGCGAGTGCACCCCGGACTGCCACCAGGTCCAAGCCCTGTTCCGGGTCTACGACTCGATGGACTCGTCCTTCCGCGACTACGGCCGGGTGCTCAGCACCAGCGCCAACTACGCCGCCGCCCGGCCGCTGGCAGGCGACCCGAACGCGTTCATCGCGGAAGTGGCGAAGAAGTACGCGACCGACCCGCAGTACGCCGACAAGGTCATCCACATCATGCAGGAGAACGATCTCTACCGACTGGACCGACCGCTGCCCTGAGTGACCATTCCGGCACGTTCCGCGTTCGCGCTCGAAAAATTCACTCGCCCTCGGAAAATAGGGCCGGTTGTCCTGTATTTCGCACGACCCCCCGCGCTCTGTTAGGGGTGAGAGTCCCCGTTCTGGGCGCAGGAGGAACGCGATGTTGTGCACGGTGGAGCTGGACGAGGAGCTGTCCGCCCTAGAGGCGTCCCTGGCATCGTCGATCGAGATCCCGGAACAACCCGTGCCAGGGCCACGCACCCCCACCCGTGCCGACCGCGACAACCTCGACACCTTCGTCTCCGCCGCCATCGGCGGGGACACCAGCGCCACCGAGCAGCTGCTGGTGTTCCTGCGCCCGCTGATCCTGCGCTACTGCCGGGCCAAGCTCGGCAGGCTGCCGCGCTCGTTCAGCACCGCCGACGACGTCGCCCAGGAGGTGTGCGTCGCGGTGTTCCGCGCCCTGCCCACCTACCAGCAGCTGGGCCGCCCGTTCCTGTCCTTCGTCTACGGCATCGCCGCGCACAAGATCGCCGACGTGCACCGGGCCAACTCGCGGGACAAGTCGGACCCGATCGCCGAGACGCCGGACATGATGAGCCAGGAGGACGGCCCCGAACAGCTGACCCTGCGGCACGAGCTGGTCGAGCAGACCGGCGCCCTGCTGCGCACCCTCACCCCCCGCCAGCGCGACATCCTCATCATGCGCGTCGTGATGGGCATGTCCGCCCAGGAGACCGCCGACATCGTCGGCACCACGGCGGAGGCCATCCGGGTAGCCCAGCATCGCGCACTCAACCGACTGCGCAAGACACTGGCCAGGCACTGAGACATTTCTTCCCGCCACCCGCCCCCTCATCCCCGCCCGGCATCGTTCCCGGCCTGGCAGGGCACCTCGCCGGAGAGCGTTCCCGACCTGGCAGGACACCTCGCCAGGGTGCGCTCCCGTCTGGCAGGGCACCTCGCCGGAGAGTGTTTCCGGTGCGGTTGGCGCTGAACCCGGGGGCGGGAGTGCGCCGGTCGTGGTCCGGCTTGGGGGAGACGGACCACGACCGGCGAGGGGTTTCCGGGCGGACCGGGTCAGGCGTAGGCGATGGGGATGCGTTGGGCCAGCCCGACGGCATCCGGGCCGCGCTGTTCCAGACCGGCGGTGCGGAGCCTGCCCAGGTGTTCGGTGAGCCGCTTGGACCGGATGTGCGCGGCCAGGTCGACCACCTGGTGGCCGAGGCGGATACCGGTGTCCGGGTCGCCGTCGCGCAGGTGGCAGGTGGCCAGGTCGGTGAGCCGGAACGCGAACCGCTTGGTGCGGCCGGGGTGGGGCTGCGCGGTCGCGGCGGTAAGGGCGTCGATGGCCTTGGGTGCGTAGGCCGGGTCGTGGTCGGCCAGGACGGTGAGGACGCGGCCGGATTCGTTCGACCACAGGTCGTGGTCGAAGCCGCGGGGCTCGGTCAGGTTCGCCGATGTCGTGGCGAGGGCGTCGCGGGCGCGGGCCAGGCCGTCGATGGCCCGGGGCGCGTCGCCCGCCACAGCGTAGGCGCGAGCCTGTGAGGACAGCACCAGACCGGTCGCCTCGCCGGACCTGGCCTGCGCGGCCGACCGGATCCCGAGGGTGAACATCTCATTGGCGTCGCCGTGGTTCGCCTGATGCAGGTGGACGGCGCCGATCTGGTCCATGGCGAGGGCGACGCGCACGGGATCGTCGGCCTCGCGGGCGACCGCCAGGGCCTGACGGGCGTAGTGCAGCGCGGGTTCGGACAGACCGATGTCGTGCGATGCCCACCCGGCGAGGGCGAGCAGGTCCGAGAGCACGCCGCGGAGCTGCCGGACGTCGTCGGACCGCGTGGTCGCCAGGAGGCCACGCGCCCGGCCAACCAGGGCGATCGCCGTGTCCCGGACAGCGCCGCCGCCGAGCTGTCCCTCCTGGACCCACAGGACCCGGGTGAGATCCCGCAGCTGCTCGACCTCGGTACCCCCGGCGGCCGTGTCTGTGGCGGCGGGTGAGCCGAGGATGGCGATGTCCGCGCCTGCCAGCGCCGTCGCCCCCATGGTGGTCTTGGCCAGCAGGCCCATGAACTCACGTCGATCCGGCACCATCGACACCACCTCACCGTGTGTGCGTACGTGATCACACAAGGGTGCCCGGCCACTCGTCGGAGGCCAAGCCCTCCGGTGCGCGTGGGCCGTCCGGTCAGGTCTTGTTCAGGGCGGCGCCGCCGACGTTCGGGGGGAAGCGGTGCTCGTTGCGGTCGATCTTGGCGTGGCCCGCCGCCAGCAGGTCGACGTCGAGCACGTCGGCGAGCCGGATGAGGTAGAGCAGGACGTCCGCCAGCTCGTCCTCCACCCTGGCCCGGGTGGCCGGATCGGTCACCGCCGTCTCGGCCTCGGCCGGGGTGAGCCACTGGAACAGCTCGGTCAGCTCGCCGACCTCGCCGGTCAGCGCCATGATCAGGTTCTTCGGGGTGTGGTACGGCCCCCAGGCGCGGGCCTCGGCGAAGGCGCGCTGGCGGGCGGTGAGTTCTTCGAGGGTCACTTGTCCGTCTTCTTCTTGGAGCGGAGCAGGATCTTCTCCGTCTGCGGGGCCACTGTGCCCGCGGGCGGGACCTGCTCGACGACCACCCAGTTGTGGTCGACGATCAGCTGGCGGCCCTGGCCGGTCGCGTCCTCCTCGGTCAGGAAGTAGAAACCCGCGCTCTGCATCTTGTTCTGCGCGTCCTGGTGGTCCATGCCGACCACGTTCGGTACGGTCGCCGACTTCACCGAGGCCGACGGTGGCACCAACGTTGGCGGATCCGGGATGTGCGTCGTCTTCGGGTCACAACCGGTCAGTGCGATGGCGAGCAACGCGACCACTGCGGCGAACGCGCGCATGGAGACCCCTCGGGTGCGGCGGCGTGGGCACCCTCCATGATCAGCTATCCGCGCGGGCGGCGCCAGCTTCGCGGTGGCGGGCCCGGTGGCGGTCGTCCCATTCCACGATCACCGGGCCGAGCGCCATCATCAGCAGCAGGGTGAACGCCAGCACCAGGCCGGTCCAGTACAGGATCGCCTCGATCATGTTCGTCTCCTTGGGTCGTTTTCGCTGGTACCAGCCTCGCTCGGGAGACCGGGCAGGCGAATCGGCCGAGAAGTCCCGGCGCCCCGGCCGAGCGGTCGGTCCGGGCGCGGCCGACATTGGCCGATCGGCCGATGGGTCGACGCCGGTCGGCTGAGGCGGTGGGCGCCGGACGCCGTTACGTTTCCGGACCATGGAGCTGTTGGTGCCCGTCCGGCGCTGGTTGGCCGGGGTGCTCGGCGCGGTCTACCTGGTCGACGTGGTGCTGTACCTCGCCGACCACACCGACCTCTCGTCCGCGCTCGTGCCGCTGCCGCTGTTCGGGTGCCTGATGCTCGCGCTGTCGCGGCCGCTGTCGGGGGCGGCCGCGGCGGCGGTGTGGCTGGCGGGTGGGTCCGCCGTGATGCACGAGGTCGGTTGGGCGCCGGATGTCCGTGTCGGGGCGAGCGGGCTGCTGCTGTCGGAGTTGGTGGCGGGGGGCGCGCTGATCGCGGTCGTGGTGTGGCGGTGTCGGGGTGCAGCGCTCGCGGGCGTGGTCGCGGCGCTCACCGCGGCGGGCGCGGCGGCCGTGGTGCTGCGGTCCAGCGACCTCTTCTCCTCGATGTACTACTACCGCGTCGAGCGGATCGTCCCGCTCACCGGCCTGATCGGGCTGGTCGTGCTGATCGCGGGCTGTGTGGCCGGGCTGGCGCTGCGCGCGCACGAGGAAGGCGCGAGCGGTGGCATGTCACCCGAGTCCCGGGCGCTGGCCCGCAGGCAGTGGCCACTGGCCGGGGCTCTGCTGGTGTTCGTGCTGCTGGACCTGACCTCGTCCAGTCCCTCCGGTGGCCTGTCCACGTACGTGCTGGAGCTGGCGCTGATGCTGGCGACCGGCGCGTGCGCGGTGCTCGGACCACGCAACCCGGTGCGCTACGCGGTTGTGGCGGCGGGGCTGTTGACCGCGGCCGCGATGCTCGTCCATCCCACCTACCAGGTGGTGGCCCTGCACTCGTTCCTGCCCGTGCCCACCAGCGTGGCGGTGGCACACATGGCCCTGGTGTCCTACCTGGTCCGCTACGCGGACCGGCGCCTCGCGGCGGTGGGGGTCGTCGCGATCGTCGGAGCCGATGTGCTGACCATCCTGCTGGTCGGGGCGGACGGCGGGACCACCGACTTCCTGTTGCTGTCCGGTTTCCTACTGGTGGTGTCGGCGGCGACCGGCCAGTACTTCCGGTCCCGCGACCGGGAGCGGGCGCAGTCGGTGCGGGCCGCGGTCACCGGGGCGCAGCAGGCCGAGCGGCTGGCGCTGGCCCGGGAGCTGCACGACGTGGTCGCCCACCACGTCACCGGGATCGTGGTCGCGGCGCAGGCGGCGCGGCTGGTCGCGGAGCGCAACCCGACCGCGGCAGCGCAGGCGCTGGACCGGATCGAGCACGCCGGGACCGAGGCGCTGACCGCCATGCGGACGCTGGTCGGCAGCATGCGCGGGGCGGCGGTGGCGGGTGCCGAGGGCCAGGCCACGATGGACCTGGAGTCCGATCTGCGGGCGCTGACCGCGAACGTGGCGGGCCCGATCGTGGACCTGGACCTCGCGCTGCCGCCGACCCTGCCACCGGAGGCGGGCCGGTCGGTGCTGCGGATCGTGCAGGAGTCGCTGACCAATGTGGGCAAGCACGCCCGGGACGCGATGACCGTGCACATCGGCATCCGTGTGAACGACGCCGACGAGCTGGTCCTCCGGGTGGTCGACGACGCGCCACAACCCGAGGTGCCACCGGCGGGCGACTCCTCCGGCTACGGTCTGGTCGGCATGCGCGAGCGGATCGACCTGCTCGGCGGCCGGTTCACGGCTGGCCCCGGCGAGCGGGCGGGGTGGGTGGTCGAGGCCGCGTTCCCGCTGCGGAGGGACGAGCCGTGATCCGCGTGCTGATCGCCGACGACCAGGAGATGGTCCGCGCGGGCTTCCGGATGATCCTGGAGACCCAGGACGACATGACCGTGGTCGCGGACGTGCCGGACGGCATCGCGGCGGTCGCGCGGGCCCGCGAGCTGCGGCCGGACGTGTGCCTGGTGGACGTGCGGATGCCCGGTCTGGACGGCCTCGCGGTCACCAGGGCGCTGGCGGGCCCGGCCGTGCCCGACCCGCTCAAGGTGGTCGTGGTGACCACCTTCGACCTCGACGAGTACGTGCACCAGGCGATCGCCAACGGGGCCAGCGGGTTCCTGCTCAAGGACGCGGGCCCGGCGCTGCTGATGGAGGCCGTGCGGGCGGCGGTGCGCGGGGACGCGCTGGTCTCGCCGCAGATCACCGTCCGGCTGCTGCGGCACTTCGCGGACTCGGCAGGCGGGTCTGCCGCGCGGGCGACCCCGCAGGCGAACCCGCTGACCGAGCGGGAGACCGAGGTGGTGCGGGCGGCCGCGCGGGGGCTCACCAACACCGAGATCGGGACCGAGCTGTTCCTGTCGCTGTCCACGGTGAAGACGCACCTGGCCGCGGTGCAGGGCAAGGTCGGCGCCCGGAACCGGGTGGAGATCGCGGCCTGGGCCTGGCGCACCGGCCTGATGACCGACTAGTGGTGCACTAGACCACGGTCTTCACGGTCAGCTGGTTGCCCGGCGGCGAGGTCGCGCAGCCGGTGCCGGGCAGGTCGAGGAACAGCGACGCCGTGTCGTGCGGTGGGTACACGCGCAGGCCGCGCACGGCCGTGGGCTCGCATTGGGCCGGGTCGTAGTTCTGCACGTTGACGAACCCGACATCGGTCGACGCCGAGACGCCGGGCGCCAGCGACACCGGCGCGCCCTTGGTGCCGACCCGGTAGGCGGCTGGGCCGACCTGGTGGCCGTCGTCGCCCGCGACGTACGAGACGCCGGGGAAGCCCTGGATGACGCAGGTGCGGGTGCCGGTGTTGGTGAAGACGAGCTTGCGGTAGACCGTGCCCGCCGCCGCGTCACCGTCGCGGATGGACAGCTTCAGCTCGCCGGACTTGCAGTCCTCGGCGGCGCTGGTCTCCGGCTCCTGGCTCGGCTGGTCCGGCGCGGACGGCGCGGGGCCGGAGGACGTGGGGGCGGCGGTCGGCTCGCTGGCCGTGGTCGACGCGCCGGGGGCCGCCGACTGTCCGGTCTGGACGGCCTGGCCACGGTCGCCGCACCCGCCCAGCGCGGTCACCAGGACCAACCCGCCCACCAGGGCCGCCGCGCGGCGCGCCCGCCCGCCGATCACCCGCTTGTCAGTCACCCACCTCATGCTTCCACGATGGGGCAATTTTCCACGCGCCGCCACCCCGCGCGGGGTTCACAATGGGTCATTCGGGCTGGTAAGAATTGCCGCCCGTTCGGGGGTAGTTACCCGGCGAGACCGAACAGTAGCGTCGCCGTCATGGCGGGGACCAGGTCATCAGCACGATTACCGGTCGCGAGCACGGGAGCGGCGGTTTGAGGTCGAGAACGGGACGGCGGACGGACCAGCGGCTCAACTGGCTGCTCGGCTCCAGCGCGTCGTCCAACCTGGGAGACGGCATCGGCAAGGTCGCGTTCCCGCTGCTCGGCGCCAGCCTGACCCGGGACCCGCTGCTCATCGCGGGCCTGTCCGCCACCTCGTTCCTGCCCTGGCTGCTGTTCGCGCTGGTCAGCGGCGCGCTGGTGGACCGGGTCGACCGGCGCAAGGCAATGCTGCTGGCGAACGCCTCACGCGCGGTCGTGGTCGGCCTGCTGACCGTGCTGGTGCTGTGTGACGCGGTGTCGATCTGGCTGCTGTACCTGCTCGCCCTGTTCATCGGCACGGTCGAGACTGTCGCCGACAGCGCGGCCCAGGCGTTGATCCCGGCCGTGGTCGAACGGTCCGGTTTGGAATCCGCCAACGGCAAGCTGCAGGCCGCGGAGATCGTCGGACAGACCTTCCTCGGCGGTCCGCTGGGCAGCCTCACGTTCGCGGCGTTCGCGGCGCTGCCGTTCCTGCTCAACTCGGTCGGCTTCGCGCTCGCGGCCGTCTTCCTCATCGCTCTGCGCGGCAACTACCGACCACCCGCCGTCGGCCCCACGCCCAGGCTCCGCGTCCAACTCGGCGACGGGTTGCGCTGGCTGCGGGACAAGCCGCTGATGGTCCAATTCGTACTCTTCGCCGCCGCGCTGGCGCTGTGCTCCGAGCTGGCCCAGGGCATCCTGGTCCTCTACGGCCTCCAGGACCTCGGCCTCAACGACGCCGAATACGGTCTGCTGGCACTGGTCGGCGGGGTCGGCGGTCTACTCGGTGCGGCCGCCGCGGCCCGGCTGACCCGGTGGCTGCCGCGCCGGACCGTCCTCACCGGATCGGTGCTCGGCTGCGGGCTCGGCTTCGGGGTGATGGGCCTGGTGCCCAACCCATGGGTCGGCGGCGTGATGTTCGGCGTGTTCGCGTGCAGCGTGGTGGTGTTCAACGTGATCGCGGGCGCGCTGCGGCACGCGCTGATCCCCGAGCACCTGTTCGGCCGGGTGCTGGGCGTGTGGCGGACGGCGGTGTGGGGCGCGGTCCCGGTTGGCGCGATGCTCGGCGGCCTGCTGGCCGCCTGGCTGAGCACCCGGGCGGTGTTCCTGATCTCCGGCGGGCTGCAGCTGGTGGTGGCCGTCCTGCTCTGGGTGGTGCTGGGCAGGCACCGGGAAGCCATCGCCAGCCTGGACCAGGCCGACGACATCGAGACCATCGCGGCCGTGGAGGTGGCGGCCGAGGTGCCGACCGCCCCCGAGGCCGTGCCCGGCGTGCCGCCGGTCGCCCCCCGGCACTCCGACGAAACCGCGACCGCCGGGGCCTGACACGAACCGGGGGCGGCCCCGGAACACCGGCACCGCCCCCGCTGTTGCAGACCGCTACTTGCTGGCCACCTTGCGGTACTTGGCCACCGCGATCGGCATGAAGATCACCAGAACCACCACACAGGACAGGATCGCGTAGAGCACGGTGTGGTGCGCGGGCCAGACATCCGACCGACCGAGCACCCCGGTGGGGCGCGCGTTGCCGAACAGCTCGCGGGCGGCGTCGGCCACCGCGGTGACCGGGTTCCACTCGGCGATCACCTTCAGCGGCCCCGGCATGCTCGACGCGGACACGAACGCCGACGAGATGAAGGTGACCGGGAACATCCAGATGAAGCCCGCGCTCTGCGCGACCTGGACGCTGCCCGCCACCAGACCGATCCACGCGCCGATCCAGGACATCGCGAACGAGAACCCGAGCAGCAGCAGGTAGCCGCCGATCGCGTCCAGGAAGCTGCCCCGGATGCGCCAGCCGACCAGCAGGCCGCACAGCGACATCACCAGCAGCCCGATCGCGCTGACCACCAGGTCGGAGGCGGTGCGGCCGATGAGCACGGCCGCCCGCGCCATGGGCAGCGAGCGGAACCGGTCGATGACGCCCTTCTCCAGGTCGGCCGCCATGCCGATGGTGGTGTACGCGGAGTTGAACGCCACCGTCTGGGCGAAGATGCCGCCCATCAGGAACTCCCGGTACACCGCCGGGTCGTTGCCGATGCTGCCCGCGAACACGAACGCGAACAGCAGCACGAACATGATGGGCTGCAGGGTGGCGCCGAGCAGCAGGTCGGGCTGGCGGCGCACGTTCATCAGGTTGCGCCAGGTGACCACGCCGCTGTCGCGGGTGCCCGCGGTGAGGACGCTCATCAGGACTGCTCCTTCCGCGCCTTGCGGCCCTTGCGCTTGCCCTCGGCTTCCGGGGCCGCCTCCTCGGCGATATGGCCGGTGAGGGAGAGGAAGACGTCGTCCAGCGTGGGCCGGTGCAGCGCCACGTCGAGCACGCTCACGTTCTCCTGGTCGAGCCTGCGCAGCGCCTCCACCAGCGCCTTCGGCCCGGTGTCGACCCGGACCTGGACCCGCCGCTGGTGGTCCTCCACGGTCGGCTCGTCCGCGCCCACCTCGGCCAGCACGATCTTGGTGACCGGGATCTCGGCCGGGTCGGCCACCACGATCTCCAGCCGCTCGCCGCCCACCTGGGCCTTGAGCTGGTCGGCGGTGCCGCTGGCGATGACCTTGCCGTGGTCGATGACCAGGATGGTGTCGGCCAGCTGGTCCGCCTCCTCCAGGTACTGGGTGGTGAGCAGCACGGTCGCGCCGTCCGCGACCAGCTCACCGATGACGTCCCAGGTGTCCATCCGGCCGCGCGGGTCCAGCCCTGTGGTCGGCTCGTCCAGCACGACCACGGCGGGCTCCGCGACCAGCGCACCCGCCAGGTCGAGCCTGCGCCGCATGCCGCCGGAGTAGGTACGGGCCGGACGGTCGCCCGCGTCCTTCAGCCGGAACCGGCTGATCAGCTCACGGGCCCGGGTGGCCGCGTCGGTACGACTCTTGCCGTAGAGCCTGCCGACCATGAACAGGTTCTCGTAGCCGGTGAGATGCTCATCGACGGCCGCGTACTGCCCCGACAACCCGATCGAGCGACGCACCGCGTCCGGGTCGGTGAGCACATCGTGGCCCGCGATGAACGCCGTGCCCGAGTCGGGTCTGAGCAATGTGGTCAAAATGCGGACAGTGGTCGTCTTACCGGCACCGTTGGGCCCCAGCAGACCGAGCACCGTGCCCGCCGGTATCTCCAGGTCGACCCCGTCCAACGCACGAGTCGACCCAAAAGTCTTCACCAACGACTCCGCACGCACAGCGATCGAGGACGTGGGCGGGGGCATAAGCCCTCCCTGACATAGTCCGAATAAGTACGCGCCGCAGGGTAGCCCCCCACCCTGACACTGTGCTTTTGCTCGGCTTCGCCTCGCGGCGGGATCGCCTTCAGCCGGTCTCTTCCCGCCCGATCACGTGCGGCCCGGGGGCCGAACGCGATCGGGCGGGAAGAGACCGGCGCGATCCCGCGTGGTGGTCCAGTTAGGGGTGGCTGAGTTGGGGGTGGGTGGGTTGGGGTGGGTGGGTTGGGGTGGGTGGGTTCCGCGCTAAATCTGCACACCAGTCCACTCAAGACAGTGCCACCCAGCACTCCGCAGCTCCAGCAGCACATGCCCCGTATTAGGCAACAGCTTCACCTCAGCCAGCTGCGCCCCAACATTGTCCGACAACCACTCCGCCCCCAACCGGATGATCCCACCATGGCTCACCACCACAACCAGACCATCCGAATGAGACTGTCGAATTCCCCCGATCGCGCCAAGGTAGCGCTCCCGAATCCGCCCCCCGGTCTCCCCTTCGGCCATCCCGACGTCGAGATCACCTCTCGTCCACCGCGTGTACATCTCACCGAACTGCCGTAACGCCGCCTCGTCGGAGCGCCCCTCCAACTCCCCGACCGAGACCTCATGCAGACCGTCCACAACCTCGACAGTCAACCCATGCCGCTTGGCCACCGGCGCCGCAGTCTCCTGCGCCCGCAACGCCACACTGGCATACACCGCCACTACCCGCTCGTCACCGAGCCGCTCCGCCAGCGCATGGGCCTGCCTACGACCCATCTTGGTCAACGGCGGACCAGGCGGCCGCGTATCCAGCGCGTGTCGCACATTGGAGGCAGTCTCACCATGCCGGATCAACATGATCCGCAGACTCACACGTCCTCCCCACGCAGGATCGCGCCCACCCAGTGATCCGAGTCCGCATAGTCCGACTCACGGTTAGGCGCCACAACATCAGCAACCAACCTTTCCCCACCCGCCCAGCCCTCTGCACCTTCCGCCTTCGGATACGACCCCAAGAAGACCACCCGCTGACTACGCCGACGCAGCGCAGCCAACGCCCCAGCCACCCGCTGCTCCCGGATATGCCCATCAAAGTCCAGGTAGAACCGATATTCCCCAAACCGGTTACGCAGCGGGCGGGACTCGATCCTGGTCAGGTTGATACCGCGGGTGGCCAGCTCAGTGAGCACCACAGCCAGCTCCCCCGGCCGATGCGAGACCACGACGATCACCGACGTGCGGTCCGCCCCGGACGGCTCGGCGACCGGTCGCGGACGTGACAGCAGCAGGAACCGCGTGATCGCGTCCGGCTCGTCGGCGACGTCGGTGGCCAGCTCGGCCAGCGGGTAGTGACTCAGTGCGACCGGCGCGGTCACCGCCGCGTCGAACTCGCCGTCGCGCACCCCCACCGCGGCCGCGGCCGTGGAGCTCGCCGCGCGTCGGGCGGCGTCCGGCAGGTTCGTCCGCAACCAACGGTCGACCTGGGCCAGCGCGTGCGGGTGGCTGGCGACCGAGCGCACATCGGCGGCCGCGGTGCCGGGGCGCACCAGGATGGAGAAGCGGATCGGCAGCAGGTGCTCGCCGAGAGCGACGACCGGCGGGCCGTCGGCGGCCAGCGCGTCCATGGTCGCCGAGACCGCGCCCTCGACCGAGTTCTCCACCGGCACGCAGGCCAGCTCGACCTGCCCGGAGCGCACCGCGGCGACCGCGTCCGGCGTGGTGGGCAGGGGCACGAACGCCGCGTCCGGGGCCAGCGCGCGGGCGGCCTGCTCGGTGAATGTTCCCTCTGGCCCGAAGTAGGCGAGTCTCGGCACGCGGCCCACAGTACGCAGGCCGGACACCTGGATGAGATGTGGCGGTTGCCAAACGGCGGTTACCCCCAGTGTCCCTTTGGTGTCATGCTGGAGACCGTGACCGCGGATTCGGAGACCGAGACAGCGGCGGCCCCCCGCCCGGTGTCCGGTGCGCTCGAACTGGTCCTGTGCGCGGTCAGCGAGCCCCTTGCCGCCGCCTGGGACACCGCGGCCGAAGGGCGCCCCCAGCTGCGGGTGCACCGTGGGTCGGTCCTGGACGTGGCCGCGCACGCGGTCGTCTCCCCGGCCAATTCGTACGGTTACATGCGCGGCGGCATCGACGCCACATACACACACGTGTTCCCCGCCATCGAGCAGCGGGTGCGCAGTGCGGTCCTGGCCTACCACGGCGGCGAGCTGCCCGTCGGCGAGGCGCTGATCGTGCCCACCGGCGCGGGCAGGCCGGGCTGGCTAATCACCGCGCCTACTATGCGCGAACCCGCGCAGACCCTGGCCGCCGAGACGGTGCACCCCTACCTGGCCGCGCGCGCCGTGTTCCGGTTGTGGCGCGACGGCGCATTGGACGATGGCAGACCCGTGCGCTCGGTGGTCAGCACGATCGCGACACCGGGCCTGGGCACCGGGGTTGGCGGGGTACCGCCCGAGGTGTGCGCCCGCCAGGTCGCCGCCGCCTGGGACGCGGTCTTCGCCGACAACTGAGCGCACACGTTTGCCATCGGGCATCAACCCGTGGTGTTCATTTCCCGTTAGAGCGGGCCGCACTGTCTCATGGACACGGTGTTCAACGCGACGTCATGTGCGCCACACCCCTGGTCCCACTATCGGTGCAGTCGGTCACAGCGCGAACCCCACCCGAACACCTACGTTGACCACGGTACGTACCACCCCCGGTACGCCCCACCCCCGGCGTGAGGGAGCCCCACAGATGGCGCGGGTGCGCGAGCTGAGCCCCTATGTGGAACTGCGCCGCGAGCAGTGGCGCGAACTGCGCGAGTCGACACCGCTACCACTGACCCTCGACGAACTGGTGGCGTTGCGCGGCCTCGGCGACCCGGTCGACCTGGAAGAGGTCGTCGACGTCTACCTGCCGCTGTCCCGACTGATCTCGCTGCAGGTGGCGGCCCGGCAACGGCTGTACAGCTCGACCGTGGAGTTCCTCGGCGAGGACAGCCGCACGGCGGCCAAGGTGCCGTTCGTGATCGGCATCGCGGGCAGCGTCGCGGTCGGCAAGTCCACCACCGCCCGCCTCCTGCGCCTGCTGCTCGCCCGGTGGCCCGATCACCCACACGTGGATCTGGTGACCACGGACGGCTTCCTCTACTCGAAGGCCGAACTGACCCGCCGCGACCTGATGAGCCGCAAGGGCTTCCCGGAAAGCTACGACCGCCGAGCCCTCCTGCGGTTCGTGTCCGAGGTGAAGTCCGGCGCCGAGGAGGTGCGCGCGCCTGTCTACTCGCACCTGGCGTACGACATCGTGCCCGACGAGGAGCAGATCGTGCGCAGGCCGGACATCCTCATCGTGGAGGGCCTGAACGTCCTGCAACCCGCCACCCGCCTGGCGGTCTCCGACCTGTTCGACTTCTCGATCTACGTCGACGCCCACTCCGACGACATAGAACGCTGGTACATCGACCGCTTCCTCGCCCTACGCGGCACCGCGTTCGCCGACCCGGCCTCACACTTCCACCACTACGCCGAACTGACCGACGAGCAAGCACGGGCCGAGGCGACCCGGCTGTGGCGGCAGATCAACGAGCCGAACCTGGTCAGCAACATCCTGCCCACCCGCCCCCGAGCCACCCTGGTCCTGCGCAAGGGCCCGGACCACCGGATCAGCCGCGTCCGACTCCGTAAGCTCTGACCCGTGATCCGGGTACTGCTGGTCGACGACCACGAGGTCGTCCGCAGAGGCCTGCGCGACCTACTCGACGGCGAGAAGGGCATCGAGGTCACCGCCCAGGCAGGCTCGGTCTCCGAAGCCCTGGTCCGCGCCAACGCCACCCCGATCGACGTGGCAGTGGTGGACGTCCGCCTCCCGGACGGCGACGGCGTATCCCTGTGCCGCTCCCTGCGCGCCCTCCCGACTCCCCCGGCCTGCCTGGTCCTGACCGCCTTCGACGACGAGCAGGCCCTGGTTGAGGCCATCATGGCAGGCGCGGCTGGCTACCTGCTGAAACAGGTACGCGGCCAGGACCTCGTCAACGCGGTCCGTGAGGTGGCGGCGGGTCGTTCCCTGTTGGATCCGGTGACCACGGCCCGGGTGCTGGAACGCATGCGGCGCAAGGATGAACTGGCTTCGTTCACCGAGCGAGAGCGGGAAGTGCTCTCGCTGATCGGCGAGGGATTGTCCAACCGGGAGATCGCGGAACGGATGTTCCTGGCCGAGAAGACAGTGAAGAACTATGTGACGTCGGTCCTCGCCAAACTCGGTCTGGCCCGCCGCACCCAAGCTGTCGCCTGGATCGCCCGCAGACAACAGGGCCAACAACGCTGAGCCCGCTCAACCCGACAGCGGGACCTGCCAGGTGACGGTGGTGCCGCTGCGTGGGGAGGAGCGGACCTCACAGGTCCCACCCGCCTGTTCGGCTCGTTCGTGGAGGTTCTTCAGCCCGCGCTGGGTGACGCCCTGCGGGATCCCGCACCCGTCGTCAGCCACGGTCAGCCGGAGCAGCTTTCCGTCCCGTCTCAGATGGACAGCTACCCGCAGCGCTCCCGCGTGCCTGACCACATTGGACAGGGCTTCCCGAAGCGCGGCGCGGAGGTGATCGGCGACGTCAGCTGGCACATCATCGATATCCGGCGCAAGATCAATAGACGGTTCGAAGCCGAGCAGCTCACGAGCGGTGGCAACCTCAGCGAGTACCGACTCCGCGAGGCCCATCACGGGCTGCACCGGATCAGGATTGCGCAAGGTCCGAACCACCGAGCGAACATCCGCAATAGCGGCATCGAGCTGATCGACGGCGTCGCCGAGACGAGTCGCGTCCGGCTTGGCGAGTTTGCGGGAAGGCCGACGTGCCAACAGGTCCAGCTGCATCCCCGCCGCATAGAGCCGCTGCACGATGACGTCGTGTAGATCGCGAGCGATGCGCTCACGTTCCTCGTACAGATCAACTCGCTGCCGGGCGGTATGCCCCTCAGCCAGCACGAGCATCAACCCGGCCTGAGCCGCGAACGCGGTGAGCACATCAACCGTGGCGCTGGTGAACGCCTTCGCGCCACGTCGGCGATAGACGGTCAATGCACCAAGCCGGGTCTCGCGAGTGCCGAACGGCGCGGCAGCAAAGGGGCCGTAGTGGCGGAGTTCGCGTGGCACATAGGGCGCGGTGCGCGGGTCGGTAGTCACATCGTCCGCGACGATTGGCACCCCACCACGCGCTACCCGAGCGGCAGAGGAACGCGGAGACAGCACGAGACCAAGCGGATCACTGTCACGGGCACCATGAGCAGCCTCAATGGTCAACGAGCCGTCGGGCCCACCAGCCATCACCAACCCAAGATCAGCCTCGGCCAACTCTGCCGCCGCGCGCACGACCAAGTGCAGCACCGCATCCGGGTCTTCCCCGGACAACGCCGCCGTGGCGATCTCGGTAGACGCGGTGAGAGTGCGCGCCGCAAGTGTTGGATCCATAGGCCGCATTCAGCCTAAGCCCCCGTGTCTATTTCCTCCCACCACCCGCCCCCTCATCCCCGCCCGGCATCGTCCCCGACCTGGCAACCGCACCACCACCACACCCCCAGAACCGTCGCGGAAACCGCCGCTATGGTCACGCGGTCTACGCCCTGGTGATCGCCCGTCCAGCGACATGGACGCAGCCGTCGACGACCTCCAGCACCACATCGGCGTCCGCCGCCTCGGCAGGCCGATGGGTCACATGGACCACGACCCGATCGGCAAGCACGGCACGCAGGTTGGTGAGGACGCGGTCCGCTGTTGGCACGTCCAGGTGCGCGGTCGGCTCGTCGAGCAGCACGAGGTCCGCATCGGCGAGCAGCGCGCGGGCCAGTGCGATCCGTTGGGCTTCGCCGCCCGAGGTGGCGGTGGCGCGAGCATCCAGGTCGAGCCCGGACAGACCTGCCGTGACCAGCGCGGCGCGGAGTTCGGCGTCGAGAGCGTCCGGTGCAGCGAGGCGCAGGTTTTCCCGGATGCTCGTCGACACCAGCATCGGGTCCTGCGGGCACCACGCGACCTGGTCCGGACGGCTGATCAAGCCGCGCTCCGGCGTCAGGAAGCCGAGCAGCAACGCGACCAATGTCGACTTACCCGCGCCGGACGGCCCGACCACCGCGACGTGCGTACCCGGAGCAAGCACGAGATCGACCCCGCGCAATGCCGGTGACATCGCCCCTGGCCAGCGCGCATCCACGCCTGCCAACCGGACCTCGCTCGAATGGAGCAGCGGCGTCCCAGTCGGAGTGGGACGAGCCGATTCCAGGGTCATCACGCGGGCGTGCGCCGAGCGCAGGGCCGACAGGTGGGTCACGGCCGGAGGCACCAGCGCCAGCGCCTCTGCCAGGGCCAACGGCACCAGTGCGACGATCGGGACCAGCACCGGGTCCAGGCCCGCCCGGATCGCAACCACCGTGCTGACCAGCGTGGCCATCCCCAGCGCCAGCGTGATCAGGGCGTGGCCCGCGCCTGCTCCGAACGCCTGTCGCCGGGTGCGGCTGGCGAGATCGGCGTCGGCCGCAGCAAGGACTTCCCGATGCGCGGTGTGCTTGCCGAACGCGATCAGGTCGGCCGCGCCCGCCACCAGCGTCAACACCCCGGCCGCCACGGTCCGCTTCCCCTCGGCAAGAGCGAGGCTCGCCCGACGCTCGGCCACCAAGGCCAGCAGCGGAGCGCCCAGTCCGGCAATCACCACCGCCACGGCCAGCACAGCCCCAGCCGCAGGCAGGATCGCGGTCTGGATCGCCACGGCGGCGACGCTCGCGCCCAGTGCCACCAGTGGCGGCACCAGTACCCGGGGCGTCAGGTCGCGCACGGTGTCGACGTCGTCCACCAGCCTGCGCAGGCCCTCACCCCGGCGCAGCCCGAGCGTGCGCGCCGGGCCGAGCCGGACCAGCGCCTCCCACAGCCGAACCCGCAGGTCGGTCGCGGTGCGGAAAGCAGCGTCATGCACGACAAGCCGCTCGCCATAGCGCAGACCGGCGCGGGCGAGGCCGAACGTCCGCACGCCGACGACGGCTACCGACAGGGTCAGGATCGGTGGCTGCTGGGCCGCCTTGGCGATCAACCACGCTGACAGCGCCGACAGCACCACCCCGCACACCAGCGCGGCTGCCCCCAGTGCCGCGCCCGCGAGCAACCGGGGCGTGACGAGCCCGCGCAGGCCTCGAATCGGCGTCTCGCGCTCCCCCGCGACCTCGACCGCCGCCCGCTCCCCGACCGCCCCGGGCACGTCGTCGACGGTCCGGTGGGTGGCCAGCACGACCGCGACCCCCCGGTGCGCGGCGTGCTGGACCACCCCCATCACCCGCGCGGCCGTCGCCGGATCGAGGTGCGCGGTGGGCTCGTCGAGCAACAACAACCTGGTCCCCGGCCTGCACAACGCGCGCAGCAGCGCCACCCGCTGCCGTTCCCCGGCCGAGAGTTCGACGATCCGCCGCCCCAGCAGATGCGCGATCCCCAGGTCGCTCGCCAGCGAATCGTCCAACTGCGGGCCGACCTCCGCAGCGACCGTCTCCTCGGCGAAGGTGGGTCGCTGCGGCACCCAGGTGACAGTTTGTCGCCACGACGACATATCGACATCAGCCAGCGGCACACCGTCGACCAGGACAGAACCGCTGGTCGGGACAACGAACCCGAGCAGCACACCGAAGGCCGTCGACTTGCCGCTGCCGCTCGGCGAGTCCAGCCGGACGATCTCCCCCGGGCGCACGACCAGCGACAACCCGTCTGGCGCGAACCCGTCACGCCGCCGCACCCGCAGGTCAGCGACCCGCAGCTCGGCGAAGCCGTCGACGACCCGACCGCCGGTCGACCCGGCAGGCACGGGCACGTCGGCGATCCGGCGGACCGCCTCCAACCCGTCCTCGCTCGCGTGGTGCGCCGCCCCCGCCGCGCGCAGCGGGAGGTAGCACTCGGGCACCACGATGAGCACGAACAACCCCACCGCCAGCGTCAGGTCACCTGAGACCAGCCGCACCCCGATCACCACCGCGACCAGCGCGACCGACAGCGTGGCGATCAGCTCCAGGGCGAACGCCGAGGAGAACGCCACCCGCAGCACGCCCAGCGTCCCCCGCCGGTGCGCCTCCGACACCGCCCGCACGGTCTCCCCCTGCGTGGACGCCCGCCGGAACGCGGTCAGCACCGGCAGGGCGCGGACCAACTCCAGCAGGTTCCCCGACAGCCGCTCGGTCGCCGCGGCCGCAGGACCCACCTTGTCCTGGGTGTAGCGGCCGATCACGATGGCGAACAACGGGATGAGCGGCACGGTCAAGGCGACCACCACCGCCGACGGCCAGTCCACGAAGAGGATCACCGCACCCACCCCGAGCGGGGTGATCGCGGCGGTCACCAGCGCGGGCAGGTAGGTGCCGAAGTAGGCGTCGAGCGCGTCCAGGCCCTTGGTGGCCAACGCGGTCAGCTCGCCCGGTCCGCGCTCGTCGATCCACTCCGGACCGTTCGCCAGCGATCGGTCCAACAGCAGTCCGCGCAACTCGGCCTTCGCGCAGGCCGCCGCGCGGGCCGCGACCACCTGGGTTGCCCAGCCGAGCAGCGCCCGAGCCACGACCGCCCCGGCCAGGACGGCCAGCGCCGTCCCGGTGAAGTCGGTCAGCGCCTCGGCGAGCGCCCAGGCCTGGACGACGACGGCGAGCGCGGTGGCCGCGGCGAGGAGGCCGCAGCAGGCCAGTGCCCGGCGCGCCGACGGGGACAACCCCGGCAGCGCGCCGAGCGGGCCCCTCCCGGGCCGACTGGCGGGTCGAGACCGCCCGGGAGAGCTTGCGGTGTTCACGGCACCCGCACCGACGGGATGTGCGCACGGCTGATGCGCTTGCGGAACACCCAGTACGTCCAGCCCTGGTAGATCAGCACGGCCGGGGTCCCGAACAGCGCCACCCAGCTCATCACCGTGAGCGTGTACGGGCTCGACGCGGCGCCCGCGACCGTCAGCGAGTTCGCCGGGTCCAGGGTGGACGGCAGGACGTCGGGGTAAAGCGAGCCGAACAAGGTCACCACCGAGGCCGCGACGGCCACGCCGAGCGCCGAGAACGCCTGCCCCTCCCGGCCCGCCGCCAGCCGCCACAACGCCACCGCGGCAGCGACCAGCACCAGCACGAGCGGCACCCACGTCCAGCCCGATCCCGAGCGGAGCTGCACGATCACCAGCAGCGCGGCCAGCGGCGCCAGCGCGACCGGCGCCACCCGCAGCGCGAGTCGGCGGGCACGGACACGCAGGCCACCGTCGGTCTTCAGGGCCGTGAACACCGCGCCGTGCACGAGCGCGAACCCGGCGACGGCCAGCGCGCCGAGCAGCGTCTGCCACCCGATCGCGGCGAACGGCGAGCCGACCCGGTCACCGCGCGCGTCCAGCGGCAGGCCGAGCACGTTCCACGACAGCACCAGGCCGACACCCAGCGCGGCCACCCAGGACGCGCCGCAGATGACGCCGTCCCACCAGCGCCGCCAGCGGTCCGAGTCGACCTTGCCGCGGTACTCGAACGCCACGCCTCGGCCGATGAGCGCCACCACGAACAGCAGCAACGGCAGGTAGGCGGAGCTGAACAGCGACGCGTACCAGCCGGGGAAGGCGGCGAAGGTGGCACCGCCCGCGACCAGCAGCCACACCTCGTTGCCGTCCCAGACCGGGCCGATGGTGTTGACCATGACCCGCCGGTCGGTGTCGTCCTCGGCGAGCACCGGCAACAGCATGCCCACACCGAAGTCGAAACCCTCAAGGAAGAGGTAGCCGAGCCAAAGCGTGGCGATAATGCAGAACCAGAGATCCGCGAGTTCCATTATGGACTCCTAGTACGCGAACGCGAGCTGGTCGGCGGTCTTGGTCTCGTCGGGTTTCTCGTCCGGTGGCATGACCCCGGCGACACCCGCTCGCATGTAGCGGGCGATGAGGAAGACCTCGACGACCGCGAGGGCGCCGTAGACGAGCGTCAGCGTGATCAGCGATGTCCACAGCTCACCGGTGGTCAGCCCGGACACCCCCCGCGCGGTGAACATCCACACCCCGTCCACACCGGACGGGTTGGGTGCCACCACGAACGGCTGACGGCCCATCTCGGTGAAGATCCAGCCGAAGCTGTTGGCCAGGAACGGCGTCACGATGCCGAGCAGCGCCAGCCGCGGGAACCACTTGCCCTTCGGGATCCGCTGCCCGCGGGTCAGCCACAGCACGGCCACCGCGCCCAGCGCCGCCAGCGCGCCGAAGCCGATCATCAGCCGGAAGCCCCAGTAGGTGACCGGCAGGTTGGGCACGTAGTCGATGGGCTGACCGGACAGCTCGCCCAACCGGTCGTCCACCGGGTAGTTGGTGCCGTACTTCTCCTGGTATTGGTGCACGAGATCGTCGACGCCGCGCACCTCGGTGCTGAAGTCGTTGTGCGCCAGGAAGGACAGCAGCGCGGGCACGGTGATCGACTTGACGCTCTCGCAGTCCGCCCGGCCGACGTCACCGATGGCGAACACGGAGAAGCCTGCGGGCGACTCGGTGTGGCACAGCGCCTCGGCGGCGGCCATCTTCATCGGCTGCTGCTCGAACATCAGCTTGCCCTGCATGTCCCCGGTGATCGCCAGGGCGGCGAACGCCACTGCGCCGACCCAGCCGCCCAGCCGCACCGAGGCCCGCCACACCGGTCCGTCGTCGTCCCGTCGACGCCACAGGTGCCACGCGCCGATGCCGACCAGGAAGGTGCCTGCGACCGCGAAGCAGCCCGCGATGGTGTGCGGGATGGCGGTCAGCGCGGTGTTGTTGCCCAGCACCGCCCAGATCGACACCAGCCGTGGCCTGCCGTCGACCAGCTCCGCCCCCACCGGGTGCTGCATCCACGAGTTCGCGGCCAGGATGAAGTACGCCGAGGCGATGGTGGCCAGGCTGAACGCCCACGCGCAGGCCAGGTGCACCCGCTTGGACAGCCGGTCCCAGCCGAAGATCCACAGCCCCAGGAAGGTGGACTCCACGAAGAACGCGACCAGGCCCTCCATCGCCAGCGGCGCGCCGAACACGTCGCCGACGAACCGGGAGTACGCGCTCCAGGCCATGCCGAACTGGAACTCCTGCACGATCCCGGTCACCACGCCCATGGCGAAGTTGATCAGCAGCAGCTTGCCCCAGAACTTGGTCATCCGCAGGTACTTCGGGTTCCCCGTGCGCACCCACGCCGTCTGCATGACGGCCACCAGCACCGCAAGACCGATGGTCAGCGGCACCATCAGGAAGTGGTAGACGGTGGTGATCCCGAACTGCCACCGCGCGAGCTGAAGAACGTCCACGTGGAACAGAATCGGCCCGCGCCGGGCACAAGTGCAGTTGCCCGGGTCCTGTTCGCCCGGGACGTAGGTCCCGTGAGCGGGCCCACGTGTCGGCCGGGCGTTGTCGCGGTTAGGATTGTCGGGCCTGAGGGGAGTAGTTCCGACGGGTCGCGCTGCGACTCCGGCGGGGCCATCGACATACTGACTCCGCAACAACAGCGGCGTCCGGTGCCCCACCCGCGTTTCCCACGCGGGCGAACGAGACCTCCGGCCGGGTTGGCTCATGCCCGGTCGGGGACAAGCTCGCCTTCCTCCGTCCGGGCCCGGACTAGAGGACTGAAGTGGCAACTCCTTTGCTCGCCTTCGCAGGCGCCTTCGCGCTGATCCTGGCCGTGGAACTACCGGACAAGACGCTGGTGGCCACGCTCATCCTGACCACCCGCTACCGCCCGTTGCCGGTGTTCGTCGGCGTCTGCGCCGCCTTCGCGGTCCAGTGCGTGATCGCCGCCGCGTTCGGCCAGGTGCTGACCCTGCTCCCCGACCGGCTGGTCACGGGCGTCGTCGCGGCGTTGTTCGGGCTCGGCGCGTTCCTGCTGCTGAAGGAAGGCTTCAGCAAGCAGGAGGACGAGCTGGGCGCGACGACCGAGACCGCGCCCGCGGTGTCCTTCCGCCGCGCCGCCCTGACCTCCTTCGGCGTCCTGTTCGCCGCCGAATGGGGCGACGCCTCGCAGATCGCCACCGCGGGCCTGACCGCCCGCTACGGCGAGCCGGTCTGGGTCGGCCTCGGCGCGTGGCTGGCCCTGGTGAGCGTCGCCGGGATCGCCGTGCTGATCGGGCGCAAGATCGCCGACCGGATCAAGCCGCACCTGATCCAGCGGGTGGCAGGCGTGGTCTTCGCGGGCTTCGCGCTGTTCGCCCTCTACGAGACGATCAAGGGCTGACGTCCGCGCGACGCCCAGGCGAATAGGATTCGGGTATGGGCGCTGACCATTATCAGGTCGTCACCACCACCGACTCCACCGATGAGGCGCACCGGCTGGCCGAGGGGATCGTGGCGCGGCGGCTCGGGGCGTGTGTGCACATCGTGCCGATCACCAGTGTGTACCGGTGGGCGGGCGAGGTGACCCGCGAGCCCGAGTGGCGGCTGGTCGTGAAGACCGCCGCCGACCGGGTCGGCACGCTGATCGACTACATCCGCGAGCAGCACAGCTACGACCTGCCCCAGGTCGTAGCCGTCCCGATCGCCGCGGGGAGTCCCGAGTACCTGGACTGGGTGACCGCGGAGACCCGCGGCTGACCCGGTCCTGGTCCCGGTTCGCGGAACGGGGTCAGCGCAGGGCTTCGGCGATGGCGTTGGCGGCGATGACGACCCGGGGGCCGACGGCGGCGCCGTCCAGCGGCTCGAAGGTGACGACGCCGACGCTGGCGCGCAGGTCGGTGACGCCGCGGACCGGGGCGGCGATGCCGTAGGCGCCCGGCTGCAGCTCGCCGACGGTGCCGACCCACGCGGGTTCGTCGGCGCGCAGCGCGATGGCCTTGCCAGCGGCGCCCTTGAACAGCGAGTGTCGGGTGCCCACCCGGTAGGCCACGTGGTAGGTCGTCCAGGAGGGCTCGACCACCGCGATCGCCTGGGCCTCGTCACCGTCGGCCACGGTCAGGTGGGCGGTGGCGCCGACCGCCTCGGCCAGTTCGCGCAGCGCGGGCAGGGCGGCCACCCGCAGCTGCGGGGCCACCTTGGCGGCCAGTTGCAACAGGCCAAGACCCAGCCGGACCTTGGAGCCCTCGCGCCGGACCAGACCGCGGGCCTGCAACGGCACCAGCAGCCGGTACACCGCGGCCCGGCTGGCGCCGATGGCCGTGGCCAGGTCGCTGATCGTGGGGGCCTCGGTGTCCGAGTCGGCCACCGCCTGCAGCAGCGCCAGGCCCCGGTCCAGGGTCAGCGAGCTCTCCTTGGCGACCGTGGGTGACTGGCGCGTCAGTGGGCCGGTCGACCGTATGCCGGGCACCTCAGTCCACCGCCGCCACGATCGTGCCGACGACCTCGGACAGGCCGACCACCGTGCCGTCCGGGCCGGGCGCGGTCGCGGTGATCACGACCGTGTCGCCGTCCTCCAGGAACGTGCGCTCGGTGCCGTCGTCCAGGGTCAGTGGCTCCTTGCCGCTCCAGCTCAGCTCCAGGAACGAACCGCGCTGCCGCTTGTCCGGGCCGGAGACGGTGCCGGAGGCGAACAGGTCGCCGGGGCGCACGGTGGCGCCGTTGACCGTCATGTGCGCCAGCTGCTGGGCACAGGAGAACGACATCTGGGTGAAGTCGGGCCGGGACACCATGGTGCCGTTCCAGACCACCTCCAGCCGGATGTCCAGCCCCCAGTGCGCGTCTTCGACCAGGTAGTCCAGCCGCGGGTGGTCCGGTTCGACGACCGGGACGCGGGCCGCGGCGAACGCCTCCAGCGGGGTGATCCAGGCGCCGATCGAGGTGGCGAAGGACTTGCCGAGGTGCGGGCCGAGCGGCACGTACTCCCAGGCCTGGATGTCGCGGGCGGACCAGTCGTTGACCAGCGCCACGCCGAAGATGTGCTCGGCGGCCGCGGAGGTGGACACCCGGCGGGCGGGCGGGCCGCCGCAGACGAAGCCGACCTCGGCCTCGATGTCCAGCCGCACGCTCGGGCCGAACACCGGGCCCGCGTCGCCCTTGCGCTGGCCGTGCGGGCGCGGGATGTCGGTGCCGGAGACCACGACGGTGCCCGCGCGGCCGTGGTAGCCGACCGGCAGGTGGGTCCAGTTCGGCAACAGCGGCTCGCCGTCCGGGCGGAAGATCCGGCCGACGTTCTCCGCGTGGTGCCGCGAGGAGTAGAAGTCGACGTAGTCGCCGACGGTGAACGGGAGCCGCACCTGTGCGTCCGCCAGCGGCAGCAGCACCGCGCCGTCCGGGGCGGCGGTGGCCGTGACCAGCTCGCGCAGCCGGGCGCGCAGCGCCGACCAGGCGGGCCTGCCCGCGGCCAGCAGCGCGTCCAGCGACTCCGCCGAGACCAGGTCGGCCAGCTCACCGGTGAACTCGTCGGCGATCGGGCGCAGCGGCAGCGCGTGGTCGCCCACCCGCACGGCCACCGACGGGCCGTCGGCGGTCTCCACGACGCCGTAGGGCAGCGTCTGCGGGCCGAACGGGCGGTCGGCGGCGAACGCGGGGTCGTCGATCCAGCTCACAGCAGGCCCAGCCCTTCCAGGTCTTCCACCGGTTCGCTCAGCGAGCACGAGCCGTACGAGCCGAACACCGCGCGCACCGCGTGCGCGGCCTGGTCGGACAGGCCCTTGACCTCCTCGGCCAGCACCGTCCCGTCGGTCTCGGACAGCGCGGCGCGCACGTCGCCGCCCGCGAGCAGCCGGGCGGTGGCGACCAGCAGGTTGAGGAACCCGTGGTGTTCGAAGCCGGTCTCGTGGTCGGTGTGCCGGACCGCGTTGTGCAGGCCCGCGGTGGCCTTGAACGAGGCCTCCCCGGAGCTGATCACCGACAGGAAGTCGGCGACCTCGGCCACGCTGGGGAACGCCTCCCGGCTCAGCCCGCCGCAGCGGATCTTGGGCCAGCTGCCGTGGTCGACCACCCGGCGCACGCCGTCGAGCCACTCCTTGCCGCCCCGGCGCGGCTCCACGACCCGGATGACGTCCTCGGGGACGAACTCGTTGACCCGCTCCAGCCACACGTCGTCGACGTCGCCGGGGGCGGGCATCTCGACCATCCGCAGGGCCAGCAGCTCGGCCCGGGACTCGACGATGGACAGCGCCTTGGGCACACCGCCCAGCCCCGTATCGATCACCAGGGAGAGCGCCACCGGCTTGGCGGGTTTCGCCTTGACCAGTTCGGTGATGAGCTCGGGCAGACGGGACGCCTGGCACAGGAACAGACCCATGACACCCGCGCGGTCGCCCTCCCGGCCTTCGAGGTGCATGCGCACCGCGTCGGGCATGGGCGCGTTGCCGGGCGGGAACAGGGCCGCATCGTCGACAAGCCGCGCGAACAGCGGCGGGATGCCGCGCGGACCGGGCGCTGGGAGGGGAGCTGCGCTTGACACGGCTGACACGCTAGTAGCGTACCGCCAACTGAACAAAGATGTCCGCTGTCCGGACATTTTCGGAGGAGCAATGCCGCACTACCGCGCCGTCGGGGAGATACCCCGCAAACGGCATACCCAGTTCCGCTCACCGGAGGGCAAGCTCTACGCCGAAGAGCTGATGGGCGTGGAAGGCTTCTCCTCCGACTCCGCTCTGCTCTACCACCGCCACCTGCCGACCGCGATCGTGGACGCCCAGGTCGTGGCCGACTTCCGCGGCCCGTTCACGCCCAACCACCCGCTCAAGCCGCGGCACTTCCGCACCCAGGAGCTCAAGTTCGCCGCCGACACCGACGCGGTCACCGGCCGCCGGACGCTGTTCGGCAACGCGGACGTGGTGATCGGCTTCGCGGTGGCCACCGAGCCCAGCCCGCTCTACCGCAACGCGGTCGGCGACGAGCTGTTCTACGTCCAAGGCGGCAGCGGCACGGTGGAGACCGTCTACGGCGCGCTGCGCGTCACCGACGGCGACTACCTGGTGATCCCGACCTCCACCACCTACCGCGTGGTGCCGGACGGCGAGCTCCGGCTCTACATCGTGGAGGCGTCCGGGCACATCGGCCCGCCCAAGCGGTACCTGTCGGCGAAGGGCCAGTTCCTGGAGCACTCGCCGTACTGCGAGCGCGACCAGCGTGGGCCGACCGAGCCGCTGCTGGTCGACGGCGAGGACGTGGACGTGCTGGTCCGGCACCGCGCCGGGCTGACCAGGTTCACCTACGCCAACCACCCGTTCGACGTGGTCGGCTGGGACGGCTGCCTGTACCCGTGGGCGTTCCACATCAGCGACTTCGAGCCGATCACCGGCCGGGTGCACCAGCCGCCGCCGGTACACCAGACGTTCGAGGGCCCGAACTTCGTGGTGTGCTCGTTCATGCCGCGCAAGGTCGACTACCACCCGGACTCGATCCCGGTGCCCTACAACCACGCCAACGTGGACTCGGACGAGCTGATGTTCTACGTCGGTGGAAACTACGAGGCCCGCAAGGGCTCGGGCATCGGCGTCGGCTCGCTGTCACTGCACCCGTCCGGCTTCACGCACGGCCCGCAGCCGGGCGCGGCGGAGGCTTCGATCGGCGCCGACTTCTTCGACGAGACCGCCGTCATGGTGGACACGTTCCGCCCGCTTGAGCTGGGCGAGGCCGCGACGGACAGCGAGGACCCGCGCTACGCGTGGACCTGGAGCAGGCGCGGCCCGGACTGGTCGTGACCGGCGCCCCCGGCGGGGGTCGACCCGCCGGGGGCGTTTCGCCCGAATCCGCCCGGGAATTCAGACTGGTGTCCGAAAGGGATTCACCAACACAATGCGCCACGAGTAGGCATCGGTGTCAGAACGGCAACATCCGGGCGGTGAGGTGATTGATTCCCAATAGGATCCCATTAGGATAACCCGTCGTCATCCCCCACGGCCGCGGGAGAAACGGGCATGAGCTACGCGAGAGAACTGGCGAACCCGTGGGGCGTGCTGCTCGCGGGCAGCTCCACCGCGGTGGCTTTCGCGATTCAGTTGCCCTCCGCGCTGGCGGTCGGGGTCGGCGTGGCCGTCCTCTTGGGCCGGGCGTGGTTCGCCGGGCTGGCTCGGTCCGGGAGTCCGGGCGCCGAGTGGGTGGCGCGGGCGGACGCGGCGGAACAGGAGCTCACCGCGGTCGCCGCCGATTTACCCGACGGGTTGCTGGCCGAGCAGGTGGCGCTGTTGGCGGGCGGGGTGGACGCGGTCGTGCGGACGCTGCGCGAGCTGGCGGTCTACGAGAAGCTGGCCGGGGAGCTGGAGATCGGCGTGGTCGGGTTGGAGAACCTGGTCGCGCGGGTGTGCGAGCTGGCCGCGGTGGACGACCCGGCGTTCGACGACATCATCGACCTGGCCGACCGGCTCGACGACATCCGCGCGGGCGTCGCGCACGCGGCATCGAGCAGCCGCTGATCACCGCTTGGCGGGCAGCCGGGGTCCCTTGGCCAGCAGCGGCGCGAACAGGTCGCCCGGCCCGTCCAACCGGTCCAGCACGTCGTCCGCAGTGAACGTCAGGTCCGCGACGGCGCGGCAGCCAGCCACCTCGGCCCAGGACACCGGGGTCGACACGGTCGGCAGCGGGCGGGCGCGCAGCGAGTACGGCGCGATGGTCGTCTTGTTGGGGCTGTTCTGGCTCCAGTCGATGAAGACTTTCCCAGGACGAAGGTTTTTTGCCATTCTGGACACGACCAGCCTCGGCATTTCCGATTCCAGCCGCTCGGCCAGTTCCTTCGCGTATTCCGAGGTGCGGTCGGGCGATCGGGTGGTGACCGCGGCGTAGAGCTGCATCCCTTTCGAGCCACTGGTTTTCGCGACCGGGTCGAGCCCGTCCGCGGTCAGCAGCTCGCGCAACCGGCAGGCCACCTCGCAGCATTCGACGATCGAGGCGGGCGCGCCCGGGTCAAGGTCGAACACCAGCCGGTCCGGGGGCTGCTTGCCGCCCCGCGGCCCGACTGTCCACTGTGGCACGTGCAGTTCCAGGCCCGCCAGGTTGGCCGCCCAGACCAACGATGGCAGGTCCGGCAGCAGCGCGAAATCCAGCGACTCGGCGCCGGTACTGCTGCCCGGCGTCTCGATGGTGACCGTGCGGATCCACGCGGGCGCGTGCCGGGAGGCGTTCTTCTCGAAGAAGCCGGGTTTGGCGACACCGTCCGGAAAGCGGCGGAAGGTGACCGGCCGGTCTTTCAGGTGCGGTGCGAGCATGGGCGCGACCCGGCGGTAGTAGTCGATCACGTCGGCCTTGGTGAACTCGTCGTCCGGGTAGAGGACCTTGTCCAGGTTGGTGAGGCGGAGGCGTTGGCCCTCGACCTCCACCAGGACCTCATCGGCCATCGTCGGTCCACCCTTCGACATCGGACGGGGACTTGTCGGGGCGCAGGCCGCGCCAGGAGGGGGCGCGCAGCCTGCCGTCCGGGGTCCAGTCGCGGAACACGACCTCCCCGACCAGCGTCGGGCGGACCCAGTGGGCACCGCGGGCGCGTTCGCGGGGAACCTCGTTGTGGAACGGCGGCGTCTTGCGGGCCAGGCGGCGCAGCTTCGCCATGATCGTGTCGAGCATGTCGTCGGTGAACCCGGTGCCGACCTGGCCGACGTAGCGCAGGCCTGCCGGGGACGGGATGCCGAGCATCAGCGAGCCGAACACGCCGCTGCGCCTGCCCTCGCCGGGCCGCCAGCCACCGATGACCACCTCGGCGGCCCGCAGATCGGCGATCTTGACCCACTCCTGGCTGCGGCGGCCGGGGTAGTAGCGGGAGGTCAGGCGCTTGGCGATGATCCCTTCCAACTCCTGCTCGCGCGCGGTCTCCAGCACCGCCGGGCCCTCGCCGGGGTAGCTCGGCGAGGTGTTCCAGTGCGCGCCGCGCAGGGCGAGGTCGACCAGGAGCACGCGGCGCTCGGTGTAGGGGAGGTTCGCGCAGGGGCGGCCGTCGAGGTGCAGCACGTCGAAAACCACGTAGGTGACCGGGAAATCGGCCGCCAAGCGGCGGGTCAGGCGTTCGTCGTCCACGTGCATGCGCTTCTGTAGCGCGGGGAACGAGGGTTTGCCGTTGACGAAGGCGACGATCTCACCGTCCAGCCACACCTGCGTGCTGCCCAGTTCCTCACCGAGCATGCGCAGCTCCGGGTAGGTCGCGGTGATGTCGTTACCCTTGCGGGAGAACAGCCGCAGCCGCCCACCGTCCACGCGGGCCAGTGCGCGGACACCGTCCCATTTGAACTCGTACGCCCAGTCGTCGTCGTCTTCGAGCCGGGGCAACGCGCCCGGACTGGCCAGCATGGGCTCGACGGTGTCGGGCAGCGACACCCAGTCCGAGCGCTGGGGCGGATCGGAGCGGCGGACCATCCAGTCCTTGGCGGACTTGCCGCCGTGGAAGAACGTGTACTTGCCCTGTACGCGCGTGCCCGCGAACACGACGGCCACCTCGCGGTCGCTCCACTTGACCGTCGCGTAGGTGCCGCGGTCCCAGATGACCATCCGGCCGCCGCCGTACTCACCCTTGGGGATCTCGCCCTCGAAGTCGGCGTACTCCATCGGGTGGTCCTCGGTGTGCACGGCCAGCCGGATGTCACCGGGCTCGGTCGGCAGCCCCTTGGGCACCGCCCAGCTGACCAGCACGCCGTCACGCTCCAGCCGCACATCCCAGTGCAGGCGGCTGGCGTGGTGCTCCTGGATCACGAAGGTGTTGTCGGCGCCGCGTGCGGGGTCTTCGGCTGGCACCGGCTCCGGCGTGCGCGCGGCGTCGCGCTTGCGTCGGTACTCACCCAGCCCTGCCATCCGCCCTTGCTACCCGGACCAGCGCGGATCCGCTAGCCCAAGCTATTGAAACGCTGTTACGTAACACTGTAACCTTTCGCCATGCTCACTCTCTCCGACCCCAGCCGCCACCTCGCGGGCGCCGTCCTGCTCACCGTCGTCGGCATCGAGTTCGGCGGCTGGTTCCTCATACGCGTCGCGGGCGGGCAGCAGAAGCTCAGCCCGTTCCAGCAGAAGTTCGCCCGCGCGGGCCACGCGCACGCGGGCGTCCTGGTCACCCTGGGCCTGGTCTGCCTCGTCTTGGCCGACGCCGCCGGACTCACCGGCGCGATCGGGTGGATCTCCCGTATCGGCGTGCCACTGGCCGCCGCGCTGATCTCCGCCGGGTTCTTCTTCTCGTCGATGGGGCGCGGCGAGGTCACCCGGCCGAACAAGCTCATCGCGCTGATCTGGCTCGGCGCGGTGTCACTCGCCGTCGGCGTGGTCTCGATCGGGATCGGCTTGCTCGCTGGCTAGTGGTCCTAGGGCAGCCAGGAGACCTTGCCGCGGAGCAGGGAGTAGCCGACGAAGGCGATGAAGTCGAGCAGGGTGTGCGCGAGGACCAGCGGCCACAGCCGGTTGGTGCGCTGCCACACCCGCCCGAACACCAGACCCATCACCACGTTGCCGATGAACCCGCCGAAGCCCTGGTACAGGTGGTACGAACCGCGCAGGACGGCCGCGCTGAACAGCGACGCGTTCTCGCGCATGCCCAACTGCCGCAGCCTGCTGATCAGGTAGCCGACGACCAGCATCTCCTCGGCCCACGCGTTGGCGGCGGCGAGCAGGGTCAGCACCAGCGGGCGCCACCAGGTGTCGTCCAGTGTGGACGGGGCGACCGCCAGGTTGATCCCGATGGCATGGCTGACCAGGTAGAGCCCGAGGCCCGGCAGGCCGATCAGCGCGGCTAGGCCGACGCCGAGCGCGGCGTCGCGGCCCTTGCGGCGGCCGTCGAGGCCGATGGTCGCCAGGCGCATGCCCGCGCGGTAGAGCAGGTACAGGCCGAGCGCGCCCCACGCGGTCAGCCGCAGCACGCCGACCAGCTGCTTGAGCAGGTCGAGCACGTCCACGTCGGCCTGCGGCACGTTGATCGCCACCGACTGCTGGCTCAGCGCGGTCGGCTGGGCCAGCGCGTCGAGCAGGGACAGCAGGCTGCTCAGCCCGGACAGGCCGAGCGTCACGGTGAAGACGACCAGCAGCTCCAGCCGCACCAACCGCCGCTCGGCCGGGTCGGTGATCAGGTCAGCGCCGGGTGGGGTCGGCGCGAGCCAGGCCCGGAGGTTCACCACCTGCGGAAAGCTACCCGGTCGGCGGGCCACCCGGTCGCACCACTACCCGGTGCGGCGTGCTGCCAGGAACGGGCAGCCGACCAGGCGGCGCAGTTCGGCGCTCAGCTCGGTCGGGGTGTGCACCGGGCGGGAGAACGCCAGCCGCACGTCGTGGTCGGCGTCGATGGCCTCGACGCGCAGCCGCAGGCCGTAGCGGTCCAGGCCGAGTGGGCGCACGTGGCCGCCGCGCAGCTCCTCCGGCAGGTGCCGGACCAGCGCGCCGACCACGTCGGTGTGCGACAGCTCCAGGTGCCGCAGCCAGCCCGCCTCGAACTCGGCGAACGGGTCCGGCCGGGCGGCGGTGAACGCGGGCAGCGCTACCGAGTGCGAGCCCTCGGCGTCGGCCAGCACCAGCGAGGCCGGGTCGAGGCGGAGCAGTTCGGCGCCGTGGCCCACGTCCAGCAGCCGGGGGTCGGGCCGCTCCTCGGCGACCAGCACGGCCAGCGCACGGGCCTCGTCCGCGGCCAGCGCGCGCAGCCAGCCGGTGAGCCACAGCAGGCCGCGGATGGGCTCGCGCAGCGGCACCGGCGCCGGGTCGGCCAGCTCCAGCATCGCCGCCAGCTCGCCGCGCGGGGCCTGCCAGGCGCCCGCGACCAGCTCGTGGTTCGCGGGCAGCAGCACGGCGACGGAGCCGTCGTCGAGCACGTGGTGCAGCAGCGGGTGCACCCGGTCGGTGCGCGCCGACTCCAGGTCCGCGTGGCCGCGGTCGGCGGCGGGCACCAGGGTGGCGCGCCCGCCGAGGGCCGCGATGGTGCGGGCCCGTTCGGCCGGGTGCGGCGCGGGCGGCCGCGGCGCGTCCGATCTGCTCACCGGTCACCTCCTGACTTAGGTCACCCTAACTTGCACCCGCGGTCCGGGGGAAGGCGGCGCGGGCGGATCCCACGAACTGGCTACGCTGCCGGACGGGTCGGACCCGGGAGGGCACATGAGCAAGTCCAGTCAGCGCGAGGCACCGGTCGTCGAACCGCCCACCACGGGCCCGGCGATCGACGACCCCGCCACCACTCGCGCGCTCACCGCGTTGCGCGCGCCCCTGCTCGTCCTCCCCCTCGCCACGGTGGCGCTGGGCGTCCCGGCCATCCTGCTCGCGGTCGCGGACGCGGGCTGGCCGGGTATCGCGGTGCTGACCATAGCGGCCCTGGCCTTCCTGATCACCGCCATGCTCGCGATCTGGCTGTCCGGCCGGTGGATCGGCCCGGCGGGCCGACTGCTCCGCGCCGAGCCGTGGCGACGTGCGTCGGTGCAGGTCTTCCGCGCGGGACGGCGCGGGCTGCCGCGGGCCACGCTGCTGGTGCGCGAGGACGGCAAGCCCCCGCTGCGGCTGGTCGCCACAGCCCTGCCGTGGGCGGCCCAGCAGGTGCTCGCCCGCACCGGCACGGTCTGGTTGGTCGGCCCGGACGACCGCGGCTGGGCGGCGGTCCGCGCGCCCGGCCTGGCGCTGCCGCTGGGACAGGCCCAGGTCGTACCCGGGGAGTCCCGAGGCGAGAACGAGATCACCGTCGAGCAGACCGCCCCGGTGCGGATCCCGCTCGCCGCGGGTGACGCCGTGCTGTCCCGGGTGATCGCGGCTCCGCGCAAGCGTTCGCGCACCGATGTGGTGGCGCCCGGCCTGTTGTTCCTGTTCGCCGTCGTGGTGACCGTCGACCTGATCCGCCGGGGCGTGCAGTCCGATCAGGTGGTGCTGGCCGTCTGCACGTTCGCCGGAACGCTGGCCATCGCGGGCTACCTCGCCTGGCGCGTCGGCAAGCTCCGCTACTGGATCAAGGCCGACCGGCTGCTCGCGGCGGGCCCGTGGACACCGGTGAAAGCCGATTTCCCGAAACCGGCGAAGGTCGGCAAGGTAACCGTCACCGGGCGGGCCACTTTGCCCGGCGGCGATACGGTCGGGGTGACGCTGCCGCGTGCCGGGCACGCTTTGCGCAGCAATATCGCCGCGACCGGGACGCTCTGGGTCGCGGGCCAACCCGGCCCAGGGAAACCGGCGGCGGTGGGAATTCCCGGCTATCCGTTCCTGAATATCGCCACCTTCGATTCGAAATAATTACCGGCCTGCCGGAACCTCGACCGACGAGGCGACACCGCCGCGGACCACTTTGCCGCAACGGATCGCCACTCGGTCGCGGATCTCGGTTAACGAATCATCGGTCCAGGCGGCGATCTATGGCTTTCTTCGCCGTGCGAGCCGCGCACGCACGGCGTTTTCCTTACCCAGTGGCTACCCTCAAGCGCGTGACAGCCCACATCCCCGATGCCGAGCAGCCCGCGCCCGCGCCACGGGTGGACAGCGAGGTCGGACCGCTGCGCACGGTGCTGCTGCACCGGCCGGGCAACGAGCTCAAGCGGCTCACCCCGCGCAACAACGACCAGCTGCTCTTCGACAGCATCCCGTGGGTCGACCGGGCCCAGGACGAGCACGACGCGTTCGCCGACGTGCTCACCGGCCGCGGCGTCGAGGTCATGCGGCTGGCCGACAGCCTGGTGGTGGCGCTGGCCGACGAGCGCGCACACGCCGCCGCGGCGGACACCGCGGTCGACCGGCGCAGGCTGGGCACCGAACTGGCCGACGCACTCCGCGGCTACCTGTCCACCGTGGATGCCAAGGGCCTGGCGGACGTGCTGATGGGCGGCATGACCTTCGAGGAGCTGCCCGCCGCCGAGGGCGCCTCGCTGGTGCGCAAGATGCACCACCCGCATGACTTCGTGGTCGACCCGCTGCCCAACCTGCTGTTCACCCGCGACTCGTCGGTATGGATCGGCGACCGGGTGGCGATCGCCTCGCTGGCCATGCCCGCGCGCGCCAGGGAGACGGCCCTGCTCGACCTGATCTACGCCTACCATCCGCGGTTCCGCTCCGCGGGCCGCGCCTACGGGGCACACTCGGCCCCGGTCGAGGGCGGCGACGTGCTGCTGCTGGCCCCCGGCGTGATCGCCATCGGGGTCGGCGAGCGGACCACCCCGGCAGGCGCGGAGTCGCTGGCCCGCTCGGCGTTCCGGGACGGCCTCGCGCACACCGTGCTGGCCGTGCCGATCGCGCAGGACCGGGCGACCATGCACCTGGACACCGTGTGCACCATGGTCGACCGGGACGCGGTGGTCATGTACCCGGCGGTGCGCGACACCCTGCGCGCCTACGCGCTGCGCCCGGACGCGATGGGCGGCGTGGTGGTCGACGGCCCGGCACCGTTCCTGGAGGCCGCCGCAACGGCGATGGGCATCGACCGGCTGCGCGTGATCGACACCGGCCTGGACCCGGTCACCGCCGAGCGCGAGCAGTGGGACGACGGCAACAACACGCTCGCCGTCGCGCCCGGCGTGGTCGTCGCCTACGAGCGCAACGTGGAGACCAACGCGCGGCTGGAGGACGCGGGCGTCGAGGTGCTCCGGATCAGTGGCTCCGAGCTGGGCACCGGCCGCGGCGGCCCGCGCTGCATGTCCTGCCCGGTCCGCCGGGACGCGCTGTAGCGGGCGTCAAGACAGCAACCAACAGAGGGTGACGAACGCCAACGTGCCGAACGCGATCAGCAACACCGCCGCGGCGGCCGCAGGCCACCGCCAGTCGGACTCCATCCTTGCCACACCTGCCCGTATCCAGATCGAGATGACCGGACGATCCTGCCACCCCTGTCCACCCCGCGCCGGACGAACTCGGTAGCCCGATGCGGTGAATACGAGGGCGATGCGCGCTTAGGAATGCCTAACGACAGTTAGGGGTGCCTAACCTGAAAAAGCATTTCCTAGGCTTGCCTAACGTGATCAAAAGTATCGGATAATCGGGGGAAGAAATGCGCGATCACGGTCCGCTCGGGGTACCTTCACCAGCATGACCTCCAAGTTCCACAAACTCCTCCAGGTGCAGATCCGCAACGAGTTCACGGCCTCGCAGCAGTACGTCGCACTGGCGGTGTGGTTCGACGGGCAAGACCTGCCCCGACTGGCGTCGCACTTCTACCGGCAGTCGCTGGAGGAGCGCAACCACGCCATGATGATCACCCAGTACCTGCTGGACAGCGATGTCCCGGTGACCGTCCCGGGGGTCGACGAGGTCCGCAACGAGTTCGCCGACGCGGTCGAGCTGATCACGCTCGCGCTCCAGCAGGAGCGCGCGGTCACCGACGAGATCGTCAACCTCGCCAAGACCGCCCGCGACGAGGAGGACTACAAGGGCGAGCAGTTCATGCAGTGGTTCCTCAAGGAACAGGTCGAGGAAGTCGCCTCGATGCGCACCCTGCTCAATGTCATCAAGCGGTCCAACGGGAATCTCTTCGACGTGGAGGCGTACCTGGCCCGCGAAAGTGTCGGCGACGAGGGTTCCGACCCGACCGCCCCGCGCGCGGCGGGTGGAACGCTCTAACGCAGCGAACGAAAGGGGGACGGACCACTGTGGTCCGTCCCCCTTTCGTGTCGGCTCAGTCAGCGGTGCGCGAGCGAGTCCGGGAGGGTGAAGGTGTCGTCCGGGTTCGGCGGGAAGTCGTGCACCGCCACCACGGCCGCGGCCGGGATCGGGCCGTACACGTGCGGGAACC
Organism: Actinokineospora enzanensis DSM 44649; assembly: GCF_000374445.1. Lineage (GTDB taxonomy): Bacteria > Actinomycetota > Actinomycetes > Mycobacteriales > Pseudonocardiaceae > Actinokineospora > Actinokineospora enzanensis. The sequence continues at coordinate 135,356 of NZ_KB894415.1, forward strand.
ACGGTCCACCCGGGACCGGTGGCGCGCCGGGCTCCCAGCGCACCGGCGCGTCCACTTTGGACGGATCAATCTCCAGTAGCACCAGGTCCGCGCGGCCCGCGTAGATACGGTCGGCGGGCAGGTGCACGGTACCCGGGTCGGAGCAGTGCACGAAGCCCTCGGTGGCCAGGCTCGGCGGGCGCACCTCGGCCGCGGGCCAGTCCGACCGGGCCAGGATGTGCAGGATCACCGGATCGTGATCTGCCGACCGAGCAGGCCGTCCCTGGCCCGCCGCTCCTCGCCGGTCAGCGGCTCGTCGGCGAGCGAGGCCAGGGCCGCGTCCAGCCGGGTGCCGAGCTGCTCGACGGCCTCGGTCCATTCCCGGGCGTGCGACTCGCGGTCGAGGTCCCACACCGGGACGAGCAGGCCGTGCGCGCGGAATGAGCCCGCGTAGCGGGAGCCCTCGCCAAGGCCGAGCTCGCCGCGGGCGTGCAGCCGGGCCAGCGCGGCCAGCAGCTGCTCCTCCGGCTCCGGGCGGACCCAGCGCAGGTGCGCCCGCTCGCCCGCGTCCACCCAGTAGGCGGCCGGGCCGATGCGCTCGGTAGGCAGGATGGCGCTGTTCGCCCGTTCGAGGGACACCGCCACCTCGCCGCTCGGCTCGCTGCCCTCCGGCATCCACCAGGCGAAGTCGTCGTGCACCAGCACGTCCAGATCGGCGTCGAGGTCCACCAGGTCCTGCAGCCGCTCCGGCTTGTCACCCGGATCGGTGTCCGGGCCGACCACGCCGAGCACGTCGCCCGGCTTCGCGGTCAGCGCCCAGCGCACCGCGCGGGCCAAGTCCCGGCTGACGTCGCTGGACCTGGTCTGGACCTGCAGGCCGACATAGGCGACGCCGTCGGCACGGATCAGCGCGGCGGCCGCCATCGGCAGCACGGTGGCCAGCGTGATCTCGCGGTCGCCACTGGTCAGCGGCAGCACGGCGGTGCCGGACGGCACGAACTCGCGCAGCGCGATCAGCTCCCGCTCGGCGGCCAGGCCGTCGAACGGCCGGGCGACCGGGATGTCCACCGCGCCGTCGGCCGACCCGTGGCAGGCCTTGTAGCGCTTGCCCGACCCGCACGGGCAGGGCTGGCGCGGGCCGATGCCGGAGGCGTCCGCGGGCTTGGCCTTGCGGGCGTGCTTCACAGCGGATCGCCTGGACATCTGCGAACTCCTCACTCGGTGCCGAGAGCGGTGCGGACGAACGCTACCCATTCGGACGCCATCCGGTTTCACCACCCCCGCGTCCGGCCCAGAATGGGCACCGCTGGCGGAAGGAGAGCCGTGACCTTCGATCCCACCGACCCGGCGTTCATCGCCGACCCCTATCCCGCCTTCGCCGAGCTGCGCGCCCAAGGCGGGGTCCACTGGCACGAGAAACTCGGCCTGCCGGTCGCGGTATCGCACGCGGCCTGCTCGGCCGTGCTCCGCGAACGGGGCCTGGGCAGGCTGTGGCGCGACAAGGAACCGGTGACCGCGTTCGCCGCGTTCAACGCCCTGCACCGCGACTCACTGCTGGAGAACGAGCCACCCAAACACACCCGACTGCGCAAGCTGATCTCCGCCGCGTTCGGCCGCGGGCACACCGAGCGGCTGCGGCCCCGGGTGCAGGAACTGGCCCATCGCATGGTGGCGGACCTGGCGGCGGGTATCGCCGCGGACGGGTCAGCCGACCTGCTCGCCCATGTGGCAGGCCCACTGCCGGTCGAGGTGATCGGCGAGCTGCTGGGCGTCCCGGAGGAAGATCGGCCGCGGTTGCAGCCGTGGTCCAACACGATCGTGAAGATGTACGAGTACGGCCTGCCCCCGGACCGTGCCGCGGCGGCCGAGAACGCGGCCCGGGAGTTCGCCGACTACCTGCGCGAACTCGCCGCCCGCCGGGCCGTGGAACCGGGTGCGGACCTGATCACCGACCTGGTCGCGGTCCGCGACGGCACCGACCGCCTGACCGCGGACGAACTGGTGGCCACCGGCGTGCTGCTGCTGATGGCGGGGCACGAGGCGACGGTGAACGTGATCGGCAACGGCGTCCTCGCCCTGCTCCACCACCGCGACCAGTGGGACCGCCTGGCCGCCGATCCCGGGCTGCTGCCCACCGCCGTCGAGGAGCTGATCCGCTTCGACGCACCCCTGCAGCTGTTCGAGCGCACCGCCACCGCCCGGGTGGAGATCTCGGGTCATGTCGTCGAACCCGGCACCAAGATCGCCGCCCTGCTCGGTGCCGCCGCCCGCGACCCGCTGGCCTTCCCCGACCCCGACCGCCTGGACCTGGCCCGCTCCCCCAACCCCCATCTCGGCTTCGGCGCGGGCATCCATTACTGCGTCGGCGCCCCGCTGGCCAGGGTGGAGGTGGCGGCGGCGTTGCGTGCCCTGACCGAACGGCTCCCCGATCTCCGCCTCGCCACCGAACCCGAACGCAGACCCGAGTTCGTCATCCGCGGTCTCCGGGCACTGCCGGTCGGCTGACCGTGCAACCCCCGTCCCGGGAAGTGCGTAGAAGGGGCGACAACCAGGGGAGGGCGCCAGGGTGGTGCGGGCACGCGACGAGGAGTTCGCCGAGTTCTTCGCGGCGCGCTTCGACACCTACCGGCGGATCGCGCACGCGATGTGCGGGGACTGGGCAGTGGCGGAGGAGATCACGCAGGACTCCTTCGTGAAGGTCTACGCGCGCTGGTCGAAGGTGCGGCGGGACACCGCCGACGCCTATCTGCGCACCGTGTTGACCAGGTCGTTCCTGGACACGCGGCGGCGCGGGCGGGCGCGCGAACGGGTGGTCGCGGAGGTTCCGGACTCGCCGGTCGGAGGGGAGTCGACGATTCCGGACCAGGAGGTGCTGCGCAGCGCGCTGCTCAGCGTGCCTCCTGGGCAGCGGGCCGTGCTGGTGTTGCGGTTCGTCGCCGACCTGTCCGTCGAGCAGGCGGCCGCCGCGCTGTCCTGCTCGACGGGCACGGTCAAAAGCCAGACCGCCCGCGGCCTGGCCACCCTGCGCGCGGCCTACCCCGAGAACGTGAGGAGCGTGTGATGTCCGTGGAAGAGCAGCGGGCGCTGCACGCCCTGCTGGTGGGACCCGCGCCCGCCCCGAGCACGACCCTCGACCTGGTGATCCGCCGCGGGCGGCGCACCCGGGCGGCCCGCGTGGGCACGTCCACGCTGGCGGTCCTGCTCTTCATCGGGTTGGTCGGGGTGGCCATCACCTGCCTCCGCACGCCATCGGAGCTGGAGGTCGCGAACAGCAGACTGGTGGGCGAGCAGGTCGACTGGCCGCGAGTACCCGGGGACGGGCGCGAGCCGAGCGGGCCGCAGGCCCTCGTGACGCGGAACGGTGTCCTGGTCTACCAGTGCGGGATACCGCAGGACCTGGGCGTCGCGACGCAGGAGACGTCGGGCTCGTTCCGCGACGCGCTGCGGTCGGCGCTGGCGGAGCGCGGCGCGCACGTCGGTTACTGGGGCGAGGACCCGGCGTCCAGGTACCTCATCGACATCCCGGTCTCGGTCGACGGTGACGGCTCCGCGAGCGTGGCGGTGTCCACCGGCGACTACCAGGGCACGGCCGCCCAGGAGGCCGACGTGCTCATGTTCGCCGCCGGGAACTGCCTGCCCCCGAAGCGGCAGCGGCTGGGCGACGGCACGACGGCGCAGCTGTACCCGGCGGTGCCCGACCCGGGCGGGATCGGCATCGTGATGCACGCCCTGCTCCTGCGTGCCGACGGACAGCGAGTCCTGGTCTCCGTGCGCAGCGGCGACCAGCCCGCCCTGCCGATCAGCGAGGCAGACCTGGCACGCGCGCTGACGCGGGTGGCGAGCGGTTGACCGGGTGCTTCACCCGCGCGCAACGGGCGGGCGTGGCAGCATCGTCGGTGTGATGCCGAACAGCGTGCCCAGCGTGCCCGCCAGCGACCTGGGGTCCCTGCCCGAGGGGGCGACCCTGCTCGACGTGCGCGAGCAGGAGGAGTGGGACGCGGGCCACGCGCCGGACGCCCTGCACATCCCGATGGGCGAGATCGCGGGCAGGCTGGCCGAGCTGCCCGCGGACGGCCCGGTGTACGTGATCTGCCGAATGGGCGGCCGGTCCGCGCGAGTCACCGAGTATCTCAACGGCAACGGCTGGGACGCCACCAATGTCGACGGCGGCATGCAGTCGTGGGCCGCGCTCGGCCACCCGGTCATCTGCGACTCCGGCGCGGAACCGCAGGTCATCTAGGTGCGACCAGGTCCGGGGTACGAGTGGGTGGCGACCCCGCCGCCCGGTTCGAGCACGCCCGCGCCGCGCAGGCACCGCACCCGCTACCTCGGCCCGCCCGCCTACCGCACGCCGCCGCGCTGGGGTTTCCCGGCGTTGGCGTGGCGGTGGCCGACCTCGGTGGCCGGGGTCGACGAGGACGAGCACGCCCCGGTCGAGCGCGTCCGCGCGCGGGCCCGGCTGGCGGTCACGGCGCTGTGGGTGCTCGCGGTCGTCGCCGCGGTGGCCACGGGTGCGGAGATCTGGCGGTACGCACTGCTGCTGGCGAGCCGCACGGGTGCGTTGAACCGCGGCACGGTGCAGCTGTCCGACAGCCTGGTGGTCACGGGGGCGGTGCTGTCGATCGCGGCAGGCTTGATCGCGGCGACCAGCTGCGTGTGGTGGATCAAGTCCGCGCGGCACGCGGCCGCCGAGACCGTGGGCTACCTGCCCGCGCGCCCGGACTGGCAGCTGTTGCCCGGACTGTTCATCCCCGGGGCAAACCTGGTGATCCCCGGCGCGGTGCTGGCGGAACTGGAGCACGCGGTGCTGCGCCGCGATGTCGATTCCCGGCCGCGGCCGACGCCGTTGCTGCGGGCCTGGTGGATCGTGTGGGCGGGTAGCGCTGTCTTGTTCTTGGCGACCTTGCTGTGGCGGCTGCGTGATTCCGTGCAGGCGCAGGCGGACGGCGTGGTGCTGTCCGCGGTGACAGACCTGGTGGCGGTCGCGGTCGCGGTGATCACCGCGCGCGTGGTCACCAGGTTGACCACTCTGCTGGCGCCGATAGACCCCACCTCGGTGCGCCTGCTGCGCGTCGTTCGCGTACCGGACGCCCCCAAGGCCGAGCGCATCGACCGCCCCGCGACCGCGCGCCGCTGACTCCCCCGCAGGGTCAGCGGCGGTGGCGGCCGTTGGCCAGCCGGGCGCGTTCGGCCGCCGTGCCGAAGCGGGCGATGTCGCGGTCGCGGATGAAACCGAGCCGGTCGGGGGCGTGCATGCGCATCCGGATCCGGTTGGTGTCCGCCGGGATCCGGCTCGGCGTGGCCTTGCTGGTGATCACCACGACCAGGAACGCGATCGGCACCGTGGCCAGCGCGGGCTGCTGCAGGAACGTCGGCGCCCAGTGCCCGGTGTAGTCGCTGACCGTCGTGACCACCAGCGATACCAGCACCAGTACGCCGCCGACCAGCATGCCTGCCACCGCACCGACCCAGGTGATCTTGCGCCACCAGATGCCGAGCAGCAGTACCGGGCAGAACGTGGACGCGGCCAGCGCGAACGACATGCCGACGCTCAGCGAGATGTCGCTGGGCCGCAACAGCATGGCCAGCACCAGCGGCAGGCTGCCCGCCAGCGCGGCGCCGAACCGGAAGTCCCGGATGCGGCCGCGCAGCACGTCCGTGGACAGCACCCCGGCCACGCTTACCACCAGCCCGGACGAGGTCGACAGGAACGCGGCGAACGCGCCGGCGGCGGTGATCGCGCCGAGGATCTCGCCCAGCGTGTTCGGCGCGATCTTCATCGGCAGCGCCAGCACGGCGGCGTCGGTGCGACCGCTGACCAGCAGCTCCGGCGCGTAGACCCGGGACAGCGCGCCCAGCATGATCGGGAAGACGTAGAACAGCCCGAGCAGCGTCAACACGTGCAGCGTGGTGCGCCGGGCCGCGCGGCCGTCCGGGTTGGTGTAGAAGCGGACCAGCACGTGCGGCAGGCCCATCGTGCCCAGGAACAGCGCGATGATCAGCGAGTACGTGGTGAACAGGTCGTTCGAGCCGGTGATCGGGCGCAGCCAGTCGATGTTGGCGACCGTCGCGCCCTCGATCACCGGGGTGGCCGAGCCCTCGCTGAACTCCAGTACCGTGCCCTCGCTCGCGGTGTGCCAGCCAGGCCCCCAGAAGACGATCTGGTCTCTGGTGTAGCCGCCGTCGACGACACCGGTGGCACGCAGCTGCACCGACTCCGCCACGGACAGCCGCACATCGGTCTCCACGGTGACCGTCGCGTCGCTGAGGAACCGCGGTGGCGCGGGCTGGGACAACCCGGTGGCACCGATGCCGTCGACCCCGCCGTTGCTGAAGAACAGCGCGCACAGCACGAACGTGGGCGCGGCGATGGCGAACAGCTTGAGCCAGTACTGGAAGGCCTGCACCACGGTCACCGCGCGCATGCCGCCGCCGAACACGTTGACGATCACCAGCACCGCGACCAGGCCGACACCGGTCCACCCAGGCACCGACGGCAGGATCTGGTGCACCGCCAACCCGGCACCCTGGAACTGCGGCACCAGGTAGAGCATCCCGATGAAGACCACGAACGCCGTCGACAGCCTGCGCAGGGCGGGCGAGCCCAGCCGAGCCTCGCAGAAGTCGGACAGCGTGTAGGCACCAGAGCGACGCAGCGGCGCGGCCACGAACAGCATCAACGCCAGGTAGCCGCCGGTGAAGCCGATCGGGTACCAGAGCGCGTCGGCCCCGTCCTTGAGCACCAGCCCGGCCACGCCCATGAACGACGCCGCCGACAGGTACTCCCCGGACACCGCCGCCGCGTTCCGCCGAGACCGCACCGTGCGCCGGGCGACCAGGAAGTCCTGCGTCGTGCTGGCCTGCCGGGAGCTGCGGAAACCGAGCGAGAAGGTCGCCAGGCCGACGAGCAGGATCGCCGCCACCGCCCAGAGGTTCAGTTCCACCGCGTTCGGGTTCCGCTCGTTCGCAAGTCCGTCCGGCTACTTCTCGACCAGGTCGACGAAGTCGCGCTCGTGCCCATCGGCCAGCCGGTTGTACCAGTACCCGACGCCGAACAACAGGGGGAATGGCAGCACACCCAGCAGCAACCAGGGCAGGGACACGCCCGCGAGGGTCACTTCGGACAAACCGGGGGCGAGGAAGAAGACCAGCGGCAGCGCGCCGAACACCGCGATCACGATGAGCGCCAGCCGCACCGCGGTCCAGAACTGGGTGCGGATGAACCCGCGCACGACCTCCTCGGCCCAGCTGGTCTGTTCCTCCAGCTCGACCACGGTGCGCAGCTTGGTCACCGGCGCGCGCGAGTCGGCCAGGATCACCTTCTTGCGGCGCGGGCGCGGTGGCGGTGGATCGCCCGGCGTGCCGCCCGGGATGAGGTTCACGCCCCGCCGCCGCGGACCAGCCGGTCCTTGAGCTCCCGGGTGTGCCTGCGGCTGACCGGCAGCACCTTCTCCTCATGCCCGATCACCACCGAGTAGCCGGAGCCGCCCATCCGCAGCTCGGTGATCAGCGAGATGGGCACCAGGTAGGAGCGGTGGATGCGCACGAACCCGGCCTTCTCCCAGCGCTCCTCCAGCTGCGCGAGCGGGATGCGCACCAGGTGCGAGCCGTCCGAGGTGTAGAGCCGGGCGTAGTCGCCCTGCGCCTCCACCCAGCGCACCGAGGCACGCGAGACCAGCTTGGTGGTGCCCGCCAGCTCGACCGGGATCACCTCGTCGTCGCGCTGCTCGGGCACCGCGGCCTGGCTGCCGCCGCCATTCTGGTGGATCTTGGCCAAGACCCGTTCCATGGCCTTGTCCAGGCGCGGCTGCTCGGCGGGTTTGAGCAGGTAGTCGACCGCGCCGAGCTCGAAGGCGGCGACCGCCTCGTGGCTGTGCGCGGTGACGAAGACCAGCACCGGCGCGGGCTTGAACCCGGCCAGCACCTTGGCCAGCTCCATCCCGGTGAGGCCGGGCATGTCCAGGTCGGCGAACACCGCGTCGACGACCGACAGGCCCTGCTCCTTGCGGGTGGCCAGCTCCGGGTCGTCGCCGGAGAGCAGCAGCAGGGCCTCGGTGGCGTCGAACGCCTGGATGACCCGGCGCACGTGCCGGTTGCCGTTGAGCCGTTCGGTCAGCACGTCCATGCCTGCCTTCTCGTCGTCCACGGCGAGGACGACCAGGCCCGGGGTGTTGTTCGCTGTACTCACGGTGCGCGCAATCTTGCCGAGTGGTCAGGGCGCGTGTCCAGGGGCGGTGGGCGGTCGGCGTTCGTGGGCCGATCCGACGCCCCACCCGAGGGGTGACGCGTTCCGCGCGATTGTGACAGCACGTTCACCGTTCGCGCACCCCTGGGCGGACATTGGTCTAGTGGGACCCGGTCAGAGACCGAACCGGGACCAGGCGGCGCGGTTCTCCACCGCCTCCAGCAGCGCACTCACGCGGTCCGAAGTGGACAATCCAAGGCCGAGTCCAGGGCCGCCCGCCAGGCCGAGCCGGGCCAGCAGCGGCCGCTTCGGCTCGGCCACCGCGATCTCCGCGTCCGGGTACCGCCGCGCCACCACCGAGCGCAGGCTGCCCAGCCCGTCCACCAGGCCCAGCTCCACCGCCTTGGCGCCGGTCCACACCTCACCGGAGAACAGGTCGGCGTCGGCGCCCTTGAGCCGGTCGCCGCGCCGGTCGCGCACCCAGCCCGCGAACTGGTCGTGCAGCTCGCCGAGCTGGGTGTGCAACCAGGCCACGTCCTCGTCCTTCTGCGGCTGGAACGGGTCCAGCCGGACCTTGTTCGCGCCTGCGGTGTACAGCCGCCGCTCCACCCCGAACCGCTCCAGCAGCCCGGTCAACCCGAACCCGGAGGACACCACGCCGATCGAGCCGACCAGCGACGACGAGTGCGCGAAGATCTCGTCCCCGGCACAGGCCAGCAGGTAGCCGCCGGAGGCCGCCAGGTCCTCGCAGAAGGCCAGCACCGGCACGCTCTTCTTCGCCGCCAGCTCGCGCACCCGCTCGGCCACCAGCGCCGACTGGGTGGGAGCACCGCCAGGGGAGTTCACCGCGAGCGCGACCGCGACCAGCCGGTCGTGGTCGAACGCCCTGGTCAGCGCCGACTCCACGGTGTTGACGTTGATGGCGCCCCGGGCGATCGGGGACGGCGTCGGGGTGATCACCCCGTGCAGCCGCACCACCGCGACCACCGGCGCGCGGTCACCGCGCTCGCCGATGCGGGGCAGGCGGGCGGCCAGCTTCTCGGTCACGCTCATGAGAGGAAACCCTACGTCCGCGGACCTCAGAACGGCGTTTACCCGACCCGCCCACCGGCGCGTTTCAGCCGACGGCCGAAATCAAGCCCCGTCGTCATCGGGGTCGACGGAGAAGTCGGGCAGGTCGGGGCGCACGCCGGGGAAGAACTTGGGCACCCGCAGGGTGATCTTCATGCCCGCGCCGGGGGCGGTCTCCACCATCAGCGCGTAGTCGTCGCCGAAGACCTGCCGCATCCGGTGGTTGATGTTGCCGACGCCCACGTGCGAGCCGGTCTTGTGCGCGTCCCGCAGGTCCTCGAACAGCCGGTCGGCGTCCATGCCGACACCGTCGTCCTCCACGGTGATCAGCGCCTCGTTGCCGTTGTCGTGCGCGAACACGCTCACCGTGCCGCCGCCGGGCTTCTTGGCGATGCCGTGCCGGACCGCGTTCTCCACCAGCGGCTGCAGCACCAGGAACGGCACCACGACCGACTGCACCTCGGGGGCGATGCGCAGCCGCACGCTGAGCCGCTCCCCGTAGCGGGCGCACTCGATGGTCAGGTAGCGGTCGATGTTGCTCAGCTCGTCGGCGAGTGTGGCGAACAGGCCGGAGGAGCGGAACGAGTAGCGGGTGAACGCGGCGAAGTCCTGCAATAGCTCGCGGGACTGCTCGGGATCGGTGCGGATCAGCGAGGAGATCGTGTTCAGCGTGTTGTAGATGAAGTGCGGCGAGATCTGCGCGCGCAGCGCCCGGGTCTCGGCCTGCGCCAGCGCCTGCTTCGACTCGTCCAGCTTCGCCAGCTCCAGCTGGATGCACAGGAAGCGGGCCACCTCGTCGGCCGCGGGCAGCAACCGCTTGCTGTCCACCCCGCCGACCACGATCAGCGCGCCCTCCACCTGGCCGTCGGTGATCAGCGGCACGATCACCGCCTGCCGCATGGGGCAGCTGCCCCGCCTGCGGCACTGCAGGTTCTCGTGCTGCAGGTGCGCGCGGTGGCCGAGCCGGATCGACTCGTCGATCTTGTCGACCAGGTCGACGTAGTGCTCGTTGGCCGCGCCGTCCCAGGACAGCAGCCTGCCGTCACCGTCGGAAATGCCGACCGCCACGCATTTCAGCATGGCGAGGAGATTCGCGGTGGCCTGGTCGGCGGCCTGCTCGGTCAGCCCGTTGCGCAATTCCGGGGCAGCCTGCGACAACCGGCGGACGGTGTCCAGCACGGCCTCGTGCACCGAACCGGACTTACGCGGACGGCACAGGTAGACGAACAGTCCCAGCACCACGAGCGTGGCGGCCACACCCACCAGCGCGCGCTCGGTCAACCAGCCCACCTGTTTCATGCTCCTGTTCACCGGCAGGTGTGACACGACGCGCCCACGGTACCCGCTGGGTCACTTGAGCAGGCGGGACATCCGCCGATCGGCGAGCGGTTTTCCCCCGGTCTGGCAGGTCGCGCAGTACTGGAACGCTTTGTCGGCGAACGACACCTCACGCACGGTGTCCCCGCAGACCGGGCACGGCAGCCCGGTGCGGGCGTGAACCCGCAGGCCGGAGCGCTTCTCGCCCTTGAGCCGGGCGGCAGCCTGGCCGACCGAGCGGGCCACCGCGTCGGTGAGCACCGATCGGGTGGCCTCGAACAGGCGATCCACGGCCTCGGCGTCCAGCCGGGCGGGCGTGGCGTAGGGCGAGAGGCGGGCCACGTGCATGATCTCGTCGGAGTAGGCGTTGCCGATGCCCGCGATGACCCGCTGGCTGGTCAGGGCCGTCTTCAGCCGCTCGGTGCGGTCGCCGAACAGGGCACCGAACTCGTCCCGCGAGAGGGCCAGCGCGTCCGGGCCGAGGGTGGCGATCTGCTCGATCTGCCGCGGGTCCTCGGTGATCCACACCGCCAGGCCCTTCTTGGTGCCCGCCTCGGTGAGGTCGAACCCGGGCCCCTGACCGGGCGGGCCGAGGTGCACGCGCAGGGCGAGCGGCCCCTTGCCCGGCCGCGGCGGCACGGCGGACATGGTGTCGGCCCAGCGCAGCCAGCCCGCGCGGGCCAGGTGGGTGACCAGGTGCAGGCCGTCGGCCTCCAGGTCCAGGTACTTGCCGTGCCGGTGGGCGCCGGTGACCTCCCGGCCGTGCAGCGCGGTCCACGGCGGGCTGGCGGTCTTGAGCACGCTCAACGAGGCCACGTCCACCCTGGCGACGGTCCGCCCGACGGCGTGCTCGCGCAGGTGGTGGGCCAGGGCTTCGACCTCGGGCAATTCCGGCACGGCACCAGTCTCACCCGCGCGCGGCGGCTTGTCATGCCCGGTCGCACCGCATTCACCTGCCGTCACGGAACGTGTTCGGTTTCCGTTCCCGGATCAGGAACCCGACGCGGTGAATTCACATTACTCCGAATTCCCGCACCCCATGCATAGACTCGATCACGGCGGGCCACACGCCCCGCTGACCGCGCTTTTCGCGCATTCTCGCCACAGTGTGGCGCTTTGTTGCATTCATTGATCATGACAGCTTCCGGCCGTCCGAAATTCCCCACGCGCCACCGCGACGAGCGCCGCGCGTGACCGTACCGCCGACGATCACGCGCCGGGCCACACGGATATCGAGGCTGTATGTGCGCGACCAGCCACCTGGCTGAATGCCACCTATCTCCGATGCCATCGGTGTTTTCGTGACCGTCCTATCCGGACTATCAAGCCGGGGACGCGATCCGGGATGCCGGGATGCCGTTGCCGTTCCACAGCAAGGAAGCGCGGTAGGTCAACGAGCGTCGACCGATCGCCGTACAAAACGGCCATACGGCGCTCCGACCTCGCATTTTCTCGCGATGACACCCATTTTCACACCCGTCGAGAATTCGCCCGGAAACCCACTGAATCCCCCGATCGGACGCATCTGGTGATCCTTGTGTCGCATTGTCCACCGATGATCATGGTCGACAAGTCCGAAGTGGATCGCGAAAACCAGGAGGCGGTCACAGGCCGGTAACGCGCATGAGACGCGTTCACGTTGTTCGATGATCGAAACCGGGAAGGGGTGAATTACGGGGCGCGAAAGGCGGACAGCGGACCGCTGTGACGGAACACACAGACCTTCGGCAGTGGCGGTCTCCCGGACCGGTCCCGGATAGCGAAAAGGCCCCCTGGGCAGGGGGCCTTTCGATGGAGCGGATGACGAGACTCGAACTCGCGACCCTCACCTTGGCAAGGTGATGCGCTACCAACTGCGCTACATCCGCGTGCGCCGGTTTCCCGGTGCGGACGGAACTATAGCCTAGCCCCGACGGGCGCCGCGCCGCGGGGTGGCTTCCCGCCGTCTCACCTACACCGAAGGGGTGCCGATGGTCGAGTTGACCACCTCTGGACGGTCTAGTACGGATGCACGGGTCCTCTTAACGTTATTCACGTTTATCGACCGCGCGCCAACCGCCTGTGGCATCTTGTTCACCATTGTCACGAAGGTTTCCACGGCTTGGAGGAGGTACCGGGCCGGATGACCGGGACGCACCGGCCTGCCTCCGGCGGGCGCCGCGAGACCGACGAGGACACCGACCCGTCGGCCGCCGCCCGCGAGGACCTGGCACTCCTGCAACGCCTTCGCTCCGGTGAGGACGCCGCCTTCGGCGAGCTGTTCTCCCGGCACGCCGACGCCGTGCGCAGGCTCGCGCTCGGCCTGGTCGCCGACCGCGCGGAAGCCGAGGACCTGGCCGCCGAGGCGTTCTTCCGGGTGCTGCAGGCGGTCCGCCGCGGCGCGGGCCCGGTGGACAACGTGCGCGGCTACCTGTTGATCGTCACCCGCCGGGTGGCCTGGGAGTGGAACGCGCGCAAGCGCGACGTCCCGGTCAGCGACGAGGAGCTGAACAACCGGGTGGGCGCCGGGCCGGACAACACCGGCCAGTCCACCGAACGGACGCTGATCACCCGGGCGTTCACCAGCCTGCCCGAGCGCTGGCGCAGCGTGCTGTGGAAGGTCGAGGTGGAGGGCGAGCGCCCGGCCGTGGTGGCGGGCAACTTCGGGCTCAGCCCGAACGCCACCGCCGCGCTGGCCCGCCGCGCCCGCCAGGGCCTGCGCGCCGCCTACCTGCAGGCACACCTGACCGTGGACCGCGGCTCCACCGGCTGCCGGTCGGTGCTGGAGAAGCTGGGCGCCTACACCGCGGGCAGCATCAAGGGCACCGAGCGGCGCAAGATCCGCGCGCACCTGGCCACCTGCCCGTCCTGCACCACCATGCAGGCGGAGCTGCAGGACGTGTGCTCCGGACTGCGCGCGCACGCGGCCTTCCTCGCCGCCCCGGTCGCGGGAATCGCGCTGTGGCAGCAGATCGGCCTGGTCAGCGCCGCCGCCGCGACGACGAAGGGCGGCACCGCCGGGCTGATCGCGCTCAAGGGCCTGGTGTCCAGCGCCAAGGTGCAGGTCACGCTCGCCGCCACCTCGGCGGCCGCGGTCGGCGTGTTCGGTCTGGCCCTGGTGCCCTGGGGCACCGGCGACCCGGTCGCCTACAACGACCTCGACGGCACCGGGCCCGCCCCGCTGCTGATCACCCCGGACCCGTCCGGCGCGGCCGACGTCGCCCCGGTGCCCGGTTCCGGCGCGCCCGTCCCGGCGCGGCCTACCGGGAACAAGGGCCCGAACGCCGACCTGCCCAACGGCGGCGCGATGCAGACCCCGGTGGCACCCCCGGCCGCCCCGCCCGCCGCCGCGCAGCCACCCGCCCAGGCCGCGGCCAGCCAGGTCGTCGGCGCGCCCGCGAGCCCGCACACCCAGCCCGCCAACCCGCCGGTCACCACCGCCGCGCCGCCCGCCGCGGGCAAGTCCGGCAGGCAGAACACGGGCGGGCCGCGCAGGCACCAGCAGGACCCGCAGCCCGGGATGGACTGGGCGCCGGACTCGGACTGGTCGCCGGAGATGGACTGGGCGCCGAACGCCGCGGACGACTTCGACGAGTCGCTGCCGCTGGTGTCCGAGTCGTATAGCTACCAGACGGTCTACGCGTACTACGACGGCTACTACGTGCTCACCACCGCGCGGGTCACCACCAAGGTCAACTCCGCCAGGCAGACCACGGTCGTCATCGCCCCGCCCAGCGGCTACCAGCCACCGCGCTACGGCGGCGGTGGCCACTCGAACGGCAGGCAGTCGCCCTACGGGGGCGGTGGCAGGCGCCGCTAGTTGATCAACCCCGGGGCCGGTGCGAGAATCGCCAGGGACCGCAGGTCGGGCATTTCACCCGTTGGGCGCAGTGCCCAGGCGGTAACGTTGAGCCTCGGTGCTGATCGCGCCAAGGTGTGCCACCGCGCCGGAGGGCAGGAGATGACGCGTCAGGTACGTGACGTGAACGGCCGACTGTGGACCGTGGACGGCACGCTGGAGTGGCGCACCCCGGCCACCGAGGACGACTTCGAGCACGATGTCGCGGCGGGCTACATCCCCGGCGTGGTGATGCTGGTGCTGATCGGGGCCCTGGTCATCGCGCTGGTGTCGTGGATGCCCACGGATGTCGTGGTGCCCTTCTGGCTGATCCTGATCCTGACCGCGCTGGTGCTGTTCTTCCCGGTCCGCTGGGCGGCGCGCAGGCCGTGGACGCTGATCGCGGAGACCGGCGACGACGGTGAGGGCGAGCCGACCGAGCGGTGGATGGGCACCGTGCGCGGCTACTTCACCGCGCGCAACGAGATCGCCCGGATCACCAAGGAGCTCAGCCAGAACACCCAACCCGGCTACGAGGGCGTGCTCAAACCGATCACCTGAGCCGCGGGCTGCCCGAAAGCGACGCCGACCAGCTCGTCCACCTCGGCGACCAGCGCCGGGTCCACGCCACCGGCCAGCTCTCGGGCCAGCCGGACGATCTCCCTGGCGACCGGGGTGGTCGGGTCGGGCAGCGGGAGCAGGCCGACGTACTGGGTGATCCACCGGCGGCGGCCCGCGTACAGACGGTTGCCACAGACCTCGTCGTAGAAGCGGGCCCCGAAGCCGGAGTTGGCCACCGCGAGCACCAGGTGGGCCAGGTCGTCGGGGTGCTCATCGGTCCGGCTCGCCAGCTCCGGGACGCTGATCCAGTAGCAGTCGCCATTGACCACGGCGCCGTCCCGGTCGATGGTGAACCGCGGCTCCGGGCTGATGTCCGGGAACACGATCTTCGGCGGCCGCCAGAGCGTGGGCCGCTGCGGCACCCAGATCTCGAACCACTCCCGCCCGGCCGCGGTCAGGTACCGGCGGCCTGCCAGCCGCTCCCGGTGTTCGCCCAGGTAGGCGGCCGCGCGGGGGTGCTCGGCGAGGTCGACGACGGCACGGGTCGGCAGATCCTGGTACGGGTAGAGCACGCGCGCCCGCGGCGGGCCGGGAGGCAGCCACGCGCGGATGTCCTCGTGGGTGAGCAGCGGGCGCAGCAGCTCCGGCTCCGGCACCCGGGCCGCGGGCAGCTCTTCCCAGTGCTCGCGGATGAACACCGGGTCGGCGGTGGTCTTGATGCCGACCCGGATCTTGGCCAGGTCACCGAGGACCCGCCAGGTGCGGTCGCGGATGTCGGTATGCCTGCGCTCCCGCTCGGGCGTGGTCAACCGCCATGGGCGGTCCGGCTCGCCCCGGGCGAGCGTGCCCACCGAGACGGCGAACGTCCGCGTGCCGACGCGGACGGCGGAGTCATCGGCCGCGGTCAACGCGTCGAAGAGATCGCCTGCCGCCGCTTCCTCGGCAATCTGATACGCGCTCGCGTAGCGGGCCACCTCCGCGTCACCGTTGACCGCCACCACCACGGCAGGCAACACAGCGGCCTCGAACAGCCGCGTGTCCCCGAGGTCGAATACCTCCCGCACCCCCAGCCGCTCCCCCAGCAGCGCGCGCACGTTCATCCCCGCGCGCGTGGTGAGGAACCGGTTGGAGCACAACAAACCCAGCACCCCACCCGGCCGCAGCAACCGGGGGATCATGGCGACGAACGGGTGCGTGAGGTCTATGCGACCACGCAGTCCGAACTTCGCCGACAGCCGTGCCGCCGCCGCGCCACCGAGCACCTGCGTACGCACGTATGGCGGGTTGGTGATCACCAGGTCGAACGCGGACGCGGCGAGCGCGGCACCGACCTCGGTGAAATCCGCCTGCTCGATCCGCGCCCCGGGCAACCGCGCCCGGCTCGTGGCCACCGCGTCGGCGTCCAGGTCGAACCCGACCAGCTCGGCATCCGGCCGCAACCGGGCCACGGCCGCCAACAGCTCGCCGTCGCCACACGCCGGGTCCAGCACGGTGATCGGCCCGGTCGCGGCCAGGCCGCACAGTGCTTGCCTGGCAAGAAAACCGGCGAGCGCCACAGGCGTGTAGTGCACGCCATGGCGCTTACGAACGTCCGTGGTCACGACGCAGTGTCCCTCTTCTCCCACCACCCGCCCCCTCATCCCCGCCCGGCATCGTCCCCAACCTGGCAGTCACACCGCCGCCTGGGCACCGAAAACGTCGGGGAACGGGCTACGGCAGGCCGCTAGGACACCACTAGTCGTCCTCCTCGATGATGGCGGTCAATCGACCCGAGTCGACGGCGGCCTGGAGGTCGGTGTGGTCGCGTTCGGTCTGGTCGGCGTAGTCCACGGCGAAGCGGGCGAATGCCTCGTCCAGGTCTTCACCGCAGTAGCCGGACAGCAGGCGCGGGTCGACCGAGCGGGTGTGCGCGCGGGCGAGCAGGGCGCCTGCGAAGCGGCCGTAGTCGTCGAGGTGGTCGCGCTCCAGCGTGGTCGGGTCGATCTCGCCCTTGCGGTTGCGGAACTGGCGCACGATGTAGTGCCTGCCCTCGACCGTGGTCCAGCCCAGCAGGATGTCGGACTCGGCCTGCACCAGCCGCGCCCCGTGCACCACTCGCTTACCCTCGTGCTTGGCGGGAGCCAGACCGAGATGCACGGCCAGCGCCGACGTCTGCGCCTCCTTGACCTGCAACACCAGCGCCTCGTCGCCGTTGCCGTGCAACAGCACCAGGTAGTTGCGCAGGCCGACGCTGCCGGTGCCGACCACGCGGAACGCCACGTCCGACACCGCGTACCGCATGATCAGGTTCCGCCGGGACTCGCGCAGCGTCTCCACGTACGCGGGCAGCGCGCCCACCACCGCGGCGGCCACCTCGTCGGACACCGAGGTCAACACCGGCGGGTCGGTGACGAACCGCCAGCCGTCCACCCCACGCTGCGTCCACTTCGCGGCGACCCGGGCACTGGTGTTCTTGCGCGCCTTCTTGGCCGCGCGGGCGAAGTCGTCCTCCAGCGCGTGCGCGGACGCCTTGGTCAGGATCGACTCGTCGCCGAGCGCGGACCAGGAGTCGAGGAACGGCTGTTCGGCCAGGTGGTCGATGGTGCGGCGGTAGGAGCGGACCACGTCCTCGGCCGCCTCCCGGCAGCCCTTGTCGGACACCCCGCCCTCGCGGCCCGCCAGCACGATGCTGGTGGCCAGCCGCTTCAGGTCCCACTCCCACGGGCCGGGCACGGTCTCGTCGAAGTCGTTGATGTCCATCACGATCTGGCCATCCGGCGTGCCGTAGAGGCCGAAGTTGGCGGCGTGCGCGTCCCCGCACAGCTGCGCGTGCAGCCCGATGTCCGGGGTCGACGCCAGGTCGGCGGCCATCAGCCCGGCACTGCCGCGGAAGAACGCGAACGGCGAGGCCAGCATCCGACCGATGCGCAGCGGCACCAGCTCGGGCACCCGCCCGCGGTTGCTGGCGTCCACGAAGTCCGGGATCGACGGCCGGTCAGGAGCGAGCCGCACCGGTCCGTGATCAGCGTGCCCGACCCGCTCCCGCAACGCCTTCCCCCCGGCGCGCACCTCCCGCGGCTCCACCCATTGCCCCAGCACCTGATCACCCATGGGCACATCATGCCTGGTCGGGCGGTTCGTCCGGCCGACCTGGCGGCTACCGGCCAGGGAAACCGGACATTCCCGGCGGACGCCCGGCGCGGGCGCGACCGGGCCGAGTGGTACTTTCGATCGGCCGCCCGCGCGGGTTCACCCCGCCCCCGAGCAGAAGAGGCGACCCAGTGATCTCCTTCATCGTCGGTACCACCGCGGAGCTCATCAAGATCGCGCCGGTCTACCACGCGATCGCCGAACGCGGCACCCGACCGAGGATCTGGTTCACCGCCCAGCACGTCGACGAGGTCGCCGACGTCCTCACCGACCTCCGCCTGCCGGAACCGGACGTCTGGCTGGTGCCCAGGGAGAGCGCGCACAACCTGGAGACTCCCGCCCAGGTCCCCGGCTGGGCCACCGCCGTCGCCCGCACCGCCTGGCGCAGGCGCGTCGAGCTCAAGGCCACCCTCGCAGAAGACGGCCGTCCCCCCTTGGTCATGGTGCACGGCGACACCTTCACCACCCCCTACGGCGCCTTCATCGGCAAGCGCGTCCTTGGCGCCCGGGTCGCCCACATCGAGGCGGGCGCCCGCTCCGGCAGCCTGCTCAGCCCGCTGCCGGAAGAGCTGAACCGCAAGATCGCCGCCAAACTGGTCGACATCCACTTCGCCCCCACCGCCCGCGAGGTCCACAACCTCCGCACGGCCCGCGGCATCGTGGTCGACACCGAGGCGAACACCGCCATCGACGCGATGCGCCAGGCCATCAACGAGCCGATCATGCCCGGCCTGCCGGACCGCTTCGGCCTGGCGACCCTGCACCGGTTCGAGCTGCTGTCCCGCCCGGACAAGTACCGGGAAGCACTGGAAATCCTGCGCGAGGAAAGCCGGAAACTGCCGGTGCTGTACATGGCGGGCGCGCCGGAGCGCGAGAAGATCGAGCGGCTGGGACTGCACGACCTGTTCGATGACAGCTTCCAGATCCGGCCGAAGCAGCGATACCTGAAGTTCCTGCCCCTGATCGCCCGCGCGGAGTACGTGGTCACGGACTCCGGCGGCCTACAGGAGGAGTGCGGGTACCTGGGCACACCGTGCGCCATCCACCGGCACCGGACGGAACGGCACGTGGGAATCGGCCAGAACATCATCCTGACCGAGATGCGCGGGGACACGCTGCGGTCGTTCCTGGCTGACTACCCGAGTCGGCGGGGGGTGTCGCTGATGGAGAAGTACCACCCCAGCGAGGTCATCGCCGACACCCTCGCCCGCCTCGGCTTCTGCTGACGCACCCACGGTTGCGGCCACTTCTGAAAAAGTTCAGAATGGCGGCATGGTGACCGAGGTGCAGTGGAGCGAACTCCAACGTGACCCCAAGGGCGTCGCGGCCCTCGCGGACCAAGGCGATGTCATCGTCCGCCGTCGGGACGGCGCAGCCCTGCTACTGATCCGCGAGGACCACGCGCGATCGTCCGCCGCGGGCGCGGTCACCGCTGCCCGAGGGCTTCGCGGCATGTTCACCCACCTGCCACCACACATCGTGGTCGAGGCACTGCTGGACGAGTTCCCCTGGGTGGACGTGCTCCCGGAGCCCGAACAGCAGCAGTTCGCCCACGACTTCGTCCGCGCCTTCCAGGCGTCAGCCGAACTGGGCCACTGGGCGACGCTGGAACAGACCGTCCATGAATGGCGCAACACAGCGATCATCTACGCCGACCCGGAACTATTGGCGAGACTCACCGAGCCGGTCGTCGACGACCTCGGTCCGGTCCCAGCCCCCATGGACGACTGAACCCCATGCCCGCCAAACGCGGAGACCGCGTCACACCACCCGCCCGCCCAGGCGGTTGGGAAGCCAGATTCGGCACCTCCGAGGCCGCGAAGGGCTGGGAGCATCTCTGCCAGACAGCCCGCTCCAGCACCTGGGAAGCGTGGATCGTCCTCAGTGAACGGCCCACCAACCCGGAGAACCGAGCCCGACAGCACCGGTTGCACGGGGCGCTGAGCACGCGGGACGTGCACGGTCAGCTTCTGGATCAATGGCAGTACGAGGTCACCGGCGCAGGTCGAATCTGGTATTGCCCCGACCCTGACCGCCGCATCGTCTGGATCGTCCACGCAGGCCCGGGACATCCCAAGCAGACCGACTAGGCGCTGTCCTGTAAGTCTGGTGCGCGGGATCCGTGATCCGCTTGGTCTCTGGGCGTGCGGGCGGGAAGCCGCGCGGGCGCGGATAGCGCGTGCCGGACTTGCAGGACAGCGCCTAGGCCGAGGCTCTGCTAACCCGAGCCGCCTGCGCGTGGGGTGGTCATGAATGCCTCCCACACGGCGATGGCCTGGCCGAGTTCGAGGGCGGCGACTTGTTCAGCGGGCATGCCCACGTTGTGCATGAGCCGGGTCGCGAGCCAGTCCGGCACGGGCTCGCTCGGCGGCGCGGCCTGCGGGCTGTTCTCGGTCGTCAGCTGCCCGAGTCTGCTAGGCGTCGGGGATGTTCAGGCCGATGGGGCAGGAGAGGCCGGTGCCGCCCATGCCGCAGTAGCCGTTCGGGTTCTTGGCGTCGCTGAGGTACTGCTGGTGGTAGTCCTCGGCGTAGTAGAACGGCCCGACCGGACCGACCTCCGTCGTGATCTGTCCATAGCCCGCGCCGCTGATGACCTGCTGGTACGCGGCCAGCGACGACTCGATGGCGGACTTCTGGGCGTCGTCCGCGTAGTACACCGCAGAGCGGTACTGGCTGCCGATGTCGTTGCCCTGGCGCAGGCCCTGGGTCGGGTCGTGGCCCTCCCAGAAGACCTTGAGCAGGTCCGTGTAGCCCGTCTTGGTCGGGTCGTAGACCACCAGCACCGCCTCGGTGTGGCCGGTCAGGCCCGAGCAGACCTCCTCGTACGTCGGGTTGGGCGTGTAGCCACCGGTGTAGCCGACCGCCGTCGAGTACACCCCCGGGAGCTGCCAGTAGACGCGTTCGGGGCCCCAGAAGCAGCCCATGGCGAGGACCGCGGTGCGCAGGCCGTCGGGGAAGGGTGGCAGGATCCGCCGGTCGGGGTGGACCGCGTGGGTCGGGGACACCGGGAGCGGGTCCGGCCTGCCGGGCAGCGCCTCCTCGGGGGTGACGAGGCGGCTCTTGTTCCGACCGAACAGCGACATGACTCCACTGTATCCGCCGCGCGGCGGTGCGACCTTGCGCGAGGATGGACGCCCGGCACCGCGGGCTCGACACGGGAGGATGACCGCATGGCCTGGCAGGACACCCTCCGTGACCTCGATGATCGGCTCGCCGACGGGGACATCACCAGTACCGAGCACCGGCGGCTGCGTGATGAGGCGTTGGCCGAGGCGTCCGGGGAGACACGGCGGATCGCTGCGGACTCGCCGGTGTTTCTCGCTCGGGAAGAGTTGCCGGAGCCGGTGTGGCATTACGAGCCGCGGTTTGTGGACGGGGAGGCGCTGTTCGCGGGCGGGGGCCCGGTCAAGCGGTCGCGGGTGCTGGTCGGGGCGATGGCCGTGGCCGCCGTGGGGGTGGGCGTCTGGTGGCTGCTGTCCCCCTCGGACAGCGAGCCGGTCGCCGCGCCGGTCGCGCCGCCGGTGAGTGCGGCCGAGGAGTTGATGGGCAAGCTGCCTGCGTTACCGGGCACGGTCGTGTCGCCGCCCGCCGTGCTGCCCACGTCGCTCGGTCCACAACTCGGTCTGTACAGCCGGGAGATTCCGGATCCGACCAGCTCAGGCCTGGTCAACACGTCCGCGATGGACGGGCCGCGGTCGTTGGCGGTCAACGTCCTGGACAACGGCACCGGCCCGGACCACACCCAGGCGCTGCTCTCGTTCGCCACCACCACGGGCTGGGCGGACGCACCCGCAAGCGCCACCGACGGGGTACACGTGGTGGGCGCGGCCGACCACGGTGCGCAACGACTACGCGCGGTATACCGGTCCGGGCGGTGGACCGTCTCGATCACCGTGAGCGGACCGGAGGCGGACCAACTCCTCCGCCCCTACCTGGACGCGTTCGTGAGCCGGACTCGCATTGCCCTACCGGCAGGCTGAACGGTGTTCGCCCCCGGTTCCGGGGCGCAACCCGGCGGACCGTGACATTGGGTAGGGTACCGACACGCGGTGGGAGGCACGTTTCTCTTCCCCGCGCACAGCGGCCACTGGGCGGCCATCGGTGCGCGAACCTGTGATGGGTGAAGGGCTCGGCGATGACCTGGCAAGAAGAATTAAGGCAACTGGACGCCGACCTGGCCGCAGGCAGGCTGTCCTCCGACGACTACCGGGTCCGGCGGGACGCGGTGCTGGCCAAGGCGGCGGGTGGCGATCCGGGCACCCCGGCGCTGCTGCAGCCGGTCACTCCCCAGCCCGCCCCGGTCGCCACCCAGCAGATCACCCCGCCGCCCGCGATCGGCCAGTCGCCCGGGTTGCAGACGCAGCAGGTGGTGACCCAGCAGGTCGTGCCGCCGCAGCCTGCCCAGCCGCAGCCGGTCGCCCAGACTCCGCAGGCTCAGCCGACCTCGCCGACCGCGCCTCCGGCACAGCCCGCCCAGGCTCAGCCGACCCCGACCGAGCCGGGGCAGGCCACGCAGGTCACCGGTGGTCCGTTCCCGCCCGCGTTCCGCTGGAAGGACGACACTCCGGCGGTCGAGGCGACCAGCATCATCCCGCCGATCACCGACGACACCCCGCGCCCGGCCGAGCTGGGCGTGGACCGGACGCAGGCGGTGCGCCGCGACGACCAGCCGGAACGCACCCAGGTCGTGCGCAACGCCGCGCAGATGGGGCAGGGCGCCGAGCAGTCCGAGCGCACCCAGGTGGTGACCGACAGCCAGCTGCGGGCGGTGGTCTCCGGCGGCTACCCGGCCCAGCCACAGCTCCAACCCCAACCGCAACAGCCGCCGCAGCCGCGGCCGGTGCCGAGCGGGTGGAACCAGCCGCAGGTGGAGAGCGCGCCGCCGTGGTGGCAGGCCGAGGACCCGGTGCCCGAGCTGGGGAACGCGAGCTGGCACCAGGGGTCGGAGCTGTTCACCTCGCCGCAGAAGTCCGCCGGGCGCGGCAAGATCGTGCTGTGGATCGTGCTGGCGGTGTTGGTGCTGGCAGGAGTGGCGGCGGGCGCGTTCTTCCTGGGCAAGAGCGTCGGTGAGAAGCGGAGCTCCGCGGCGGCCTCGACCGTCGTGCACGTCCGCACGTTGTAGACGTCACGGCGGTCAGACTCTTCCCAGTTGTTCGTCGTAAGACGAAACTAGCGGGGTGCGGAACAACCAAGCGGTCACCTTGGCCACGCTCCTGCTCGCCGTCCTGATGTTCCCGATCACGCTCACCGGCGCCTCGATCGCCCTGCCCGAGATCCGGGACGCGCTGCACGGCGATCTCGCCTCGGTGCAGTGGGTGGTCAACGCCTACAACACGACCTTCGCCGGGTTCATGCTCGCCGCGGGCGGCCTGGCCGACACCATCGGCAGGCGCCGGGTGTTCGCCGCCGGGACCACGATCTTCGCGGTGGGCGGCCTGCTCAGCGCGGTCGCGCCGAACCTGCCGCTGCTCGACGTGCTGCGCGGTGTCGCCGGGGTGGGCGCGTCGGCCGCGGCCACGGCCGCCATCGCGATCATGGCCGGCGCGTTCGAGGGAGCGGCTCGCACCCGGGCGTTCAGCCTGTTCGGCACGACGATCGGGTTCGGCCTGGCGTTCGGCCCGTCGGTGTCCAGCCTGTTGATGGAGGCACTGGGCTGGCAGGCGGTGTTCTGGTTGCCCGCGGCGGTCGGCGTCGCCGCGTTGCTGCTGGTTCCGACGCTGCCGGAGTCACGCAACCCGGAGGCGGCTGGCGTGGACTGGCCGGGCACGATCACCTTCACCACCGGGTTGCTGCTGCTCATCACCGGTTTCATCGAGGGCCCGGCGCTGGGCTGGGCACACCCGCTGGTGCTCGGCGGCTTCATCGGCGCGGTCCTGCTGCTAGTCGGGTTCGTGCTGGTGGAGCGGCGGGTGGCGCACCCGATGTTCGACTTCGAGCTGCTCCGCGCCCCCGGCTTCCTGGCGGCCGCGATGGCGGCGGCCACGTTCGTGATGGTGATGGTTCCGCTGCTGGTCTACCTGCCGTCCTACTTCACCGCCGTGATGGGGCAGACCGCCCCGGAGGCGGGCGTGACGCTGATCTTCATGACCGCCCCGGTCCTGGTGTTGCCGCTGGTCGCGGGCGTGTTGGCACGTCGGGTCGCGGCGAGCAGCTTGCTGCTGGTCGCGCTGGTGCTGCTCGGTCTCGGCGCGCTCTGGCTGACCACGATCGACGCGGACAGCACCACGCTGTCGCTGGCCGGACCGCTGCTCACCATCGGGCTCGCCATCGGCCTGTCGACCGGGCTGGTGGACAACATGGCGCTGGCCAACGCGGGACCGGGCCGCGCCGGGACCGCCTCCGGCATGTTCGGCACCTCGCGGCTGGCGTTCGAGACGATCGCCATCGCGGTGATCGGGTCGATCGTGGCGAGCGGTACCGACGGCGCGCTCGCCGGGCCCGGCTACACCGGGTCGCTGCGGCTGTCGCTGGTGCTGCTGGCCGTCGTCGTGGCCGGGGTGGTGGTCGCGTTCACCGTCCTCACCCGCCGCCGGGTCCGGCCAGCCGCCGCGCTGAGCGAGCTGGCCGCCTGAGGACAACTGTTGTCCCCACCTGTGGATAACTTCGCAACCGAAGGGGACCTCCGAGCCGCCCGGATATCACCCGGATGGGGTGTGGATGGTTGGACATCCGAGCGTTCGCGGGCTAAGAAACGCCCAGCTCGGAGCACATGCTGTGGTCGCGCGGACGTACCAACGGACGATGTGGGGTCCACCCGGGGCGGAGGATGCGCTGTCCACACCTGTGGACAACTCCGGAAGTTATCCACAGGAGTTATCCACAGTGTGCACAGGTGTTCGAATGGCTCGATTCGAGCCTGGGTATGGACCTGTGGACAACTTGTGGGTGAACAGCCGCCCGGATAGCCGCTAGGTTGGCTGGGTGTTCACCACCAGGCCCGAGCTAGTGGGCACCCACGGCATGGTCGCGTCCACCCACTGGCTCGCCTCGGCGGCCGGGATGGCGGTGCTGGAGGACGGCGGCAACGCGTTCGACGCCGCGGTGGCCACAGGCTTCGTGCTCCAGGTGGTGGAGCCGCACCTGAACGGGCCGGGCGGCGAGGTGCCCGCGGTGTTCGCCACCGCGGGCGATCCGACCCCGCGCGTGCTGTGCGGCCAGGGCGTCGCGCCCGCCGGGGCGACCGTGGCGCACTACCGAGATCTGGGACTGGACCTGGTGCCCGGCAGCGGTCTGCTGGCCACGACCATCCCCGGCGCGTGGGACGGCTGGCTGCTCCTGCTGCGCGACCACGGCACCAAACGCCTGCACGACGTGCTGTCCTACGCCATCGGCTACGCCCGGTCCGGCTTCCCGCTGTCCGCACGGGTCCCGGCGGTGATCGACACCGTGCGGCAGCTGTTCACCGACCACTGGCCCACCTCCGGCGCGCAGTGGTTCGGCGCCACCGGCGAGCGGTTCGCCAACCCGGCACTGGCCGACACCTGGGAGCGGCTGCTGGCCGAGGCCACCGGCCCGACCCGGGAGGCCGAGATCGACGCCGCCCGGCGCGCCTGGTCGCAGGGGTTCGTCGCGGCGGCCGTGGACGCCTTCTGCCGGACGCCGGTCCGCGACGACTCCGGCCGGGACCACGCGGGCGTGCTCACCGGCCAGGACATGGCCATCTGGTCGGCGAGCTACGAGCCTGCCGTGACCGCCGATTTCGGTGCGTGGACCCTGGCCAAGTGCGGCGCCTGGACGCAGGGCCCGGTGCTGTTGCAGCAGCTGCGCCTGCTGGCCGACCGCCCACTGTCCTATGTGGACGGACTGGCCAGCGCGGACACCGTGCACTGGGCCCTGGAGGCGACCAAGCTGGCCTTCGCCGACCGCGAGGCCTGGTACGGCGACTCCGGCGATAGCGGCGATAGCACAGTCCCGCTCGACACCCTGCTCTCCCGCGAGTATGCGGCCCAGCGCGCCCGGCTCATCGGCGACACGGCCTCGTTCGAGTTACGCCCCGGCTCCCCCGACGGCCGCGCCCCGCGCCTGCCCGCGACCCTGTACTCGCCGGTCAAGGCCACCCCGCGCACCGGGGCGATCGGCGAGCCCACGGTCCGCGCGGATGGCACCACCCGGGGCGACACCGTGCACATCGACGTAGTCGACCGCTGGGGAAACCTGGTCTCGGCCACCCCGTCCGGCGGCTGGTTGCAGTCCAGCCCCACGATCCCCGAACTCGGCTTCTGCCTGGGCAGCCGCGCGCAGATGTTCTGGCTGGAGGACGGGCTACCCAACTCGCTGGCCCCGGGCAAGCGCCCGCGGATCACCCTGAGCCCGAGCCTGGCCCTGCGCGATGGCACGCCCACGCTGGCGTTCGGCACCCCCGGCGGCGACGGCCAGGACCAGTGGCAGCTGTGCTTCTGGCTGGCGCACACCGTCGGCGGCCTGAACCTCCAGGCCGCGATCGACGCCCCAGCCTGGCACTCCAACGCGGTGCCCAGCTCGTTCTACCCGCGCACCTTCGTGCCGGGCGAGGCGCACGTCGAGTCCCGGCTGGGTGAGCGGACGCTGGCCGAGTTGCGCGACCGCGGCCACCTGGTGGTCGACACCGGCCCCTGGTCGCTGGGCAGGCTCTCCGCGGTGTCGCGTCGGGACGGGCTGCTGCGCGCGGCCGCCAACCCGCGCGGCATGCAGGGCTACGCGGTCGGCCGCTGACTCACGCCATGGCGGCGAGCTTGGTGGTGGTGTTCCAGTTCCGGACCGTCGCCGCGATCTTCCACTTGCGTTCGAGGAACGGCCCGAGGAACGGCGGCTTGCTGAGCCCGTCCGGGCACCACTGGTAGATCACCCGGTCGCCGACCCGGATGTTGTCCGGATCGACCGTGACCGGGTCGTGCTCGGCGGCCAACGCCGGATCCGGCTCGGTGGCCAGGAACGCGATGGCGAACTTGGAGCCGTTGTCCGCGATGTCGGCCAGCGGGTTGGCCGCGACCACCGCGCGCATCTCGTCGCCGGTCCGGATCAGGCAGCGGGTGGTCAGCCCCAGCTCGGCCGCCAAGGCCGCCTCGATGGTCGACTCAAGCTCGGCGGGATCGACCTCGGGCGCGGTGAACACGGCGTTGCCGCTCTGCAGCAGGGTGCGCACGTCGCCGCAGCCGAGGCCGGTCAGCACCGCGCGCAGGTCGGCCATGGCGATCTTGGCCCGGCCGCCGACGTTGACCCCGCGCAGCAGGGCGATGTAGGAGGTCACGGCGTGATCCTGCCCGGCCGGTCAGCGCGCGGCCAGGCCGAACGACACGCCGGTCAGCTCCTCGCTGGCGTCCCAGAGCCGCTTGGCCAGCTCCCGGTCGCGGGCCGCCTCCAGCGGCTGCACGACCGTCGGGTAGCCCTTCTGTTCCCGGCGCCCGTCCGGGCCGATGAACTGGCCGCTCTCCGCGGTGGCCGCGGTGGCCGCGAACAGCTGCGGCAGCGCGCCGGTGGCGGCGTCCTGGGCCAGTACCCGGGTGGCCAGCTTGAGCATCAACTTGGCCGGGCCGGTCGGGCCGCTGGCCTGCAGGTTGGTGGCCGAGTAGCCGGGGTGCGCGAGCAGGCTCGCGAGTGCGAAGCCGCCTGCCCGCAGCCGCCGGTGCAGCTCCAGTCCGAACACCACGTTGGCCAGCTTGGACTGCGAGTAGTAGCCGGAGCGGGAGTACTTGTGCTCGCCGTGCAGGTCGTCGAAGTGCACCCGGCCGCGGCGGTGCAGGAACGAGCTGACGGTCACCACGCGCGGGTCGGTGCTCTGGGCGAGCACCTCCAGCAGCCGCCCGGTGAGCGCGAAGTGGGCCAGGTGGTTGACCGCGAACTGCAGCTCGAACCCCTGGGCGCTGAGCGTGCGCGGCGGCATCATCACGCCCGCGTTGTTCACCAGCACGTCCACCTGGGTCACGCCCGCTGCGAACTCCGCGACACTGTCCAGGTCGGCCAGGTCGAGCAGCCGGGTCTCCACCGATGCCTCGGGGTGCTCAGCGGTGATCCGCTCGACCGCGTCCCGCCCCTTCTCCGGGTCCCGCGCGGTGAGGATCACGTGTCCCCCGTGCGCGGCCAGCTGCCTGCAGGTCTCGAAGCCCAGGCCGCTGTTCCCGCCGGTCACGACGAAGGTCCGACCGGCCAGGTCGGGGATGTCGTCGGCGGTCCACCCGGGTGAGGCCGCCCCGGTGTCACCCTCTGGTGTCGTGCTCATGGGCCATAGCCTGCCCTACGGTCAACTCGCCGACCCACCACCCGGCACCGATCACCCACACCGGGGATGCCACCGGATCGTTCCGATGTCTGGATCACAGCGTGTACCCCGCCTTATCGTCACCTTGTGGAACTGCGGCACCTGGGCGACTCCGGACTGGTGGTCAGTGCGGTGGGCCTGGGTTGCAACAACCTGGGCAGGCCAGGCACGGCCGCCGAGTCGCTGGCGGGCTCGCGCGAGCTGGTCAGCGCCGCGCTGGCCGCCGGGGTGACCCTGTTCGACGTCGCCGACGTGTACGGGGCCCCGCGCGGGCGCAGCGAGGAGCTGCTTGGCCAGGCCCTGGCGGGGCGGCGCGACCAGGCGGTGATCGCCACCAAGTTCGGCCTGGACATGCAGGGCAGCAACGGTCCGGACTTCGGCGCCCGCGGCTCCCGCCGGTACGTGCGGCTGGCTGCCGAGGCGTCGCTGCGCAGGCTCAACACCGACTGGATCGACCTCTACCAGCTGCACCGGCCGGACCCGGGCACGCCGCTGGTGGAGACGCTGTCCGCGCTGGACGACCTGGTGCGCGACGGGCTGGTCCGCTATGCCGGGGTGTGCAACCTGGCCGCGTGGCAGATCGTCGACGTCGGCTGGACCACCCGGACCGAGCGGGTCGGGCCGATGGTGTCCACGCAGAACCACTACTCGCTGCTGGAGCGCGCGATCGAGCGCGAGGTCATCCCGGCCGCGCAGCGGTTCGCGATGAGCGTGCTGCCGTACTTCCCGCTGGCCAACGGCCTGCTCACGGGCAAGTACGCGCGCGGCGAGGCCGCCCCCGATGGCAGCAGGCTGGCGGGCAGGCAGCGGATGCTGGCCGACGCGCCGTGGGACCGGATCGAGAAGCTGGCCGCGCTGGCCGAGGACCGCGGCGTGGACCTGACCACGCTGGCGATCGGCTGGCTGGCGTCCCGGCCCGCGGTCGGCTCGGTGATCGCGGGCGCCACCACCCCGGACCAGGTGAGCGCGAACGCCAAGGCGGCCACGTGGCGGCCGAGCGCGGACGACCTGGTGGCCATCGACGCCATCTCCCCGCCACCGCGGCGCTGAGTCGACTGGGACACGGGGCTGAACGAGCGTTAACCTCGTGCCGACACACGGGACGGGGAAGGGAACGCACATGCAGATCGACGGGACCGCGGCCATCGTCACCGGGGGCGCCTCCGGCCTCGGCGGGGCCACCGCGCGGGCGCTGGCGGCCCAGGGCGCGGCGGTATTCGCCCTCGACCTGCCTGCCGCGGTCGAGCAGGCCCCGGCCGTCGACGGGGTCACCTACCTGGGCACCGATGTCACCGACCCGGCCCAGGTCGAGGCTTCGGTGGCGACCGCTGCGGCCAGCGGGAAGCCGCTGCGGGTCGTGGTGAACTGCGCGGGCATCGGCCCGTCGGCGCGCATCCTGTCCCGCAAGGGGCCGCACGACCTCGGGCTGTTCCGCAAGGTCGTCGAGGTCAACCTGATCGGCACGTTCAACGTGGTCACGCTGGCCGCCATCGAGATGGCCAAGGCCGAGCCGCTGGACAACGACCAGCGCGGTGTGATCATCAACACCGCCTCGATCGCCGCGTTCGACGGCCAGATCGGGCAGGCCGCCTACGCCGCGTCCAAGGGCGGGGTGGTCGGCCTGACCCTGCCAGCCGCCCGCGACCTGGCCGGTTCCGGCATCCGGGTGCTGACCATCGCGCCGGGGATCATCGACACCCCGATGCTGGCCACGGTCAGCGACGAGTTCCGGGCCGGTCTGGCCGAGGGCGTCCCATTCCCCAAGCGACTGGGCAAGCCAGAGGAGTACGCCCGCCTGGCCCTGTCGATCATCGACCAGGACTACCTGAACGGCGAGGTCATCCGCTTGGACGGCGCCCTCCGCATGGCGCCCCGCTGAGAGCACGGCGGAATAGGTCCTCGGGGGAGGCCCGTCCCGACGACGGGCCTCCCCCTCCGGATCAATGACCGCGGGCGATCCACTCGTCCAGGTGCGGTGCCTCGGCACCGATGGAGGTGGAGTCGCCGTGGCCGGTGTGCACCACGGTGTCCGGCGGCAGGGTCAACAGGCGCTCGCGGATCGAGTCGATGATCGTCGGGAAGTCGCTGAACGACCGGCCGGTCGCCCCCGGGCCGCCCGCGAACAGCGTGTCGCCGGTGAACACCGCCTTCAGCTGCGGCGCGTACAGCGACACCGCGCCCGGCGCGTGCCCCGGCGTGTGCAGCACCTGCAGGAACGTGCCTGCCACCTCGAACTGCTGGCCGTCGTGCAGCGGCTCGAAGTCGGCGTCCGGGTAGACCTGCCGCCACAGCTCGTCGTCGGCCGGGTGCAGGTACACCAGCGCGTCGGTGGCGGTGGCCAGGTCCTCGGCGGCGTTGATGTGGTCGTCGTGCGCGTGCGTGCAGACGATCGCGACCACCCGCCGGTCGTCGACCGCGGCGAGGATCTCGTCCGGGTCGTGCGCGGCGTCGATGATCAGGACCTCGTCGTCGTCACCGATCAGCCAGACGTTGTTGTCCACTTCCCAGGTGCCGCCGTCCAGGCTGAACGTGCCGGAGGTGACCACGTGGTCGGCGCGGGCGCCCATCAGAACACCACCACCGAGCGCAGCACGTCCCCGTGGTGCATCTTGGTGAACGCCTCCTCGACCTGGTCGAGCGCGATGGTCTCGGAGACGAACGCGTCGAGGTCGAGGCGGCCCTGCCGGTAGAGGTCGACCAGGTACGGGAAGTCGCGCGAGGGCAGGCAATCGCCGTACCAGCTGGACTTCAGCGCGCCACCGCGGCCGAAGAAGTCGATCAGCGGCAGCTCGATCCGCATGTCCGGTGTCGGAACACCCACCAACACCACGGTGCCCGCGAGGTCGCGCGCGTAGAAGGCCTGCTTCCAGGTCTCCGGGCGGCCGACCGCGTCGATCACCACGTCCGCGCCGAAGCCGCCGGTGAGCTCCTGGATGGCCGCGACCGGGTCGGCGGACTTGGCGTTCACGGTGTGCGTGGCGCCGATTCCCTTGGCCCACTGGAGTTTCCGGTCGTCCACATCGACCGCGATGATCGTGGTGGCCCCGGCGAGCCTGGACCCGGCGATGGCCGCGTCGCCGACACCGCCGCAGCCGATGACCGCCACGCTGTCGCCCCGACCGACACCGCCGGTGTTGACCGCCGCGCCGATACCCGCCATGACACCGCACCCCAACAGGCCGACCGCGGCGGGCGAGGCCGTCGGGTCCACCTTGGTGCACTGTCCACTATGGACGAGCGTCTTCTCGACGAACGCGCCGATCCCCAACGCGTTCGACAGCTTCGTGCCGTCCTCCAGCGTCATCGGCTGCGCGGCGTTGTGCGTGTTGAAGCAGTACCAAGGCTTGCCCTTCAGGCACGCGCGGCAGGTCCCACACACCGCGCGCCAGTTGAGGATCACGAAGTCCCCCGGCGCCACATCGGTCACGCCATCGCCCACGGTCTCCACGATCCCGGCGGCCTCATGGCCGAGCAGGAACGGGAACTCGTCGTTGATGCCGCCCTCCCGGTAGTGCAGGTCGGTGTGGCAGACCCCGCAGGACTGGACCCGCACCACCACCTCGCCCGGCCCGGGATCGGGCACCACGATCGTCTCCACGCTGACCGGCTGCCCCTTGGCGCGGGCCACCACGCCCCGGACCTGCTGCGGCATACGCTTGCTCCTCACCTAGCCGACCGACTCTCGCCGCCACCGTAGGCGAGAGCGGACGCGTGGGCGAGCGCACGGCTACAGGTCGCCGACGTACGGGATGTCGTTCACCGCGGGCGAGGTCATCCACCCGCGCAGCGCCGCCGTGGCGCGCACGTCGTCCTCGTTGTACTCCAGCAACCGCCTGCGCTGGGCCGCGTCCGGCGCGCCGCCGTCCATCCCGACCGCGTCCCGGTACCAGCGCATGGAGTTCTCGCCGCCCGCCTCCGGGTCGCGCCACTTGAACCCGGCCACCGGCGCGATCGTCTTGAGCCCCTTGCCCTGCGAGCACAGGAAGTACTCGCGCACGCTGCCGAACAGGTCGACCCACTCGTCGGACTCGATGAACCGCAGCACCTCGCGCCTGCGCGGCACGCCCGGCTGCTCGCCGAACCGCTTCACCGAGGCCAGCAGCCACCGGTTCTCGGCCAGCTCGTTGTAGCAGTAGGCGCGGAAGCTCAGCCCGCGCTCGGCCGCGGCCCGGCGCACCTCGCTCAGCCACGACCAGAACTCGGCGAACGAGCGGCCCTCGTCCTCGGTGGGCAGCGGCTCCCAGGTGGCGAACGCCCGGTAGCCGTGCTCGACCCCGATGTCGGCCCCGGACAGCAGCACGCCCCACAGGTAGGCGCCCGCGTCGCCGAAGCTCTCCATGTCCACGTCGACCTCGACGTCCGCGCGCGGCACCACCACCGACTCGGTGCGTCGCACCAGGGTCAGGTCGGCCAGCCACGCCCGCGCCAGGCCCACCGCGTCCGCGGGCGGCATGCCCACCAGCACCGGCATGTCGTCCATGTCCGGATCGGCCAGGGCCAGCTCGTCGACTGTGGTCATGCCCGCCGCGCGCAGCATGCCCGCGTCCTCGCCGCGCACCACCAGGCTGACATCGCGGGCCTCCAGCAACGCGGCCTCGCACACCGGCCACCACGGACAGCTGCGGCACTCCACGATCCGCGACGGCGCGGCCAGCGGCGGCGCGCCGGTGGCGGCCGCGGTGGCCACCGCGACCCGGTCGGCGAACCGCGAGTCGTACTCGGCCAGCGCGGTGCGCCCGCCCGGCCAGGTCGGTGCCTCCAGGTCGTGCCAGACCACCGCGTCGCCGTCCATGCCGACCACGCCAGCGAACGCGGTGCGCTCGTCGGCGTACCCGGCCGCTTGCAGCAGCCTGCGGGTGTGCGCGAGGCGCAGCTGGTCGCGCGGCTGCGGGCGGATCTTGCGGGCGGTGTCCGGGCTGCCACCCACCTCGGCCAGACCGGTCAGCGGCGAGGTGCGCGCGCCGGACCCGGGGTCGGTGACCTTGTGCCGGACCACCAGCACCGGCACGTACCCGGCCTCGGTGCGGACCAGCAGGTCGATGGTGCCGCGCCTGCCCCCGTCCGGATCGCGCGGCAGCTGGGCGGCCCAGATGAAGGCGCGGCCCTCGGCCAGCGCGCCATGGGTGATCGCCTCGCGCTCGCTCGCCCGCAGGTCAGGGCCCGTGGGGACCTCGAACCAGGCAGCGCCGTAGTGCGCGGCGAGCCGGTCGGCGACCGCCCGCCGGTGCGCCGCAGCGTCGGCCTTGCGCAGCTCGGCGGTGGGATCGGGGGCCCCGCGCGGGACGTCGCGCATGGCCTGGTCGTGCTCCAGGTGCACGCGACGCCTGCAGCGGCTCACCACGCCGGCGTCGAGCAGCACCGTAGTAGTCACACTGTGCAGCTTAGTTGCGCGGGCGGACAATATTGATATGACCCGACCGGACGGCCGACGTGCTCGGGCCGATCACCGCAAGTAGGTTCTAGTCATGGCGCGCAAGCAGGGGCCGGAGTCGGCCCGGATCACCCCGGCGAAGGCCAGGAACGCGATCGCCGTGGCGAAGGTGCTCGCTCCGGCGGTGCTCCCGGTGGTCACGCCGTATCTGGTCAAGTCCGCGGCCGCGGTGCGTGACCAGTGGGAACGGCGCAAGGCCCGGCGGCTCGGCATCGCCGTGGCGGACCTGGGCAGCTACAGCGGCCGCGGTGGCGCGCTGCACGCCCGGATCGCGGGCGCGGCCACCGGCCTCGGCGAGCTGCGCGGCAAGCCGGACCTGACGCCGGAGGACCGGGCATTCGCCGACGAAGCCGAGGTCACGCTGCGCAAGCTGGCCGCTGCCGTGCGAGCCGCCGAGCGGATGCCGACGCCGCGCAGACGAGCCGCGCACCGGGCGGTCGCGACCGAGCTGGACCGCGTCGAGGAACGGTTGCTCACCGCGTTGGGGGTCTAGGCGCTGTCCGGCAAGTCCGGCACACGCTATCCGCGCCCGCGCGGCCTCCGGCCGCACGGGCGGAAAGCCCAAGTACAACCCGGTACGTGCGGCTTCCCGCCCGCACGCCCAGAGACCACGCGGATCACGAATCCCGCGCACCAGACTTACCGGACAGCGCCTAGGCGCTCGCGTCTGATCAGGTTCTTCCCGGCGCCCATGCTCGAAGGGGCTGGACAGCGCCGCATACCCTGTTGGGTTGTGCCCCCCGGTCGAGTGACACCGCCTCGCGCTCCGCGCGTGCTGCGCGGTGTCCTGCTGG
>NZ_KB894416.1 GCF_000374445.1 Actinokineospora enzanensis DSM 44649
ACTAGCTGGTGATGTCCTTGCTCCGGAACCGGCGAGCGGCCAACAGGCCGAAGATGGCCGCGAAAGTCACCGCCGAGAACGTCCCCTGAGCCAGGTTCGTCCAGTCGATATCGGTGGCGATGAGATCGGACCAGGCGAAGGAGAAGTGGGTGGGCAGGTAGTTCCGGAGATTGTCCAGCGCGGTGATCTGGTCGAGGATCTGCGACAGGATCGCGACCAGCACCGTGCCACCCACCGCCCCGAGCGGCGCGTCCGTCGTGACCGACAGCAGCAGAGCCAACCCCGCCACCCACAACAGGTTGATGGCGATGTAGACGACCGCGAACACCATCGCCAGCAACGCGTCCGAGAAGGCGATGGCGTCCCCGGTCGGACTGACCGCCTCGCCGGAGCCGTAGAAGATCACGCCAACCAGCAGGGCCACCGCGGGCAGCAGCACCAGGGCCAGCAGGGACAGCAGGCCGGAGGTGGCGGCCTTCTGGCGCAGCAGCCGACCGCGTGGGATGGGCATGGCGAGCAGGTACTTCAGGCTCGACCACGAAGCCTCCGACGCGATGGTGTCGCCGAAGAACAGGGCGACGATCATCGGGAGCAGGAAGCTGCCGGAGGCGAACAGGACGAACACCACGAAGTTCGGGGCGCTCGCCGTGGCCAGGTCGACGAAACCGCCCGATCGACGGTTGCCGCTGTTGGTGCCGAACTCGAACGCCGCCCACAGGATGAACGGCAGCAGCACCAGGAAACCCAGCAGCAGCTGCGTGCGGCGGCGCCGGAGTTGGCGGGCCAGTTCGACGCGCAGGGGCAGGGTGCGGGACTGGCGGAAGCCCTCGACCGAGCCGTCCGCGGCGAAGCCGGTGTGTTCGTGCGCGGCCGCGTCGACCATGTCGTCGATGGCGGCCGGGTCGGTGTGGACCGTGCTCACGTTGTCGGCGGTCGCGGCGTTGACCTTCCAGCTGCCCTCGACCGGCCGGTGTCCGTTGTCGTTCACGCCGGGGGCTCCTCTCCCACGAGACTCAGGAACGCGTCCTCCAGGCGGCGGCGCGGGCCCGCCTGTTCGACCGCGACGCCCGCGTGCACCAGCGCGGTCAGGGCCGCGGAGCGCGGGGTGCCGTCGAGATCGGCGTGCACCAGGTCGCCGTCGACGATCACCTCGCGCACGCCGGTGACACCACGCAGGGCCTCGGCGGCGGCCGCCGGGTCGTCGACCCGGAAGGTGGCCTCGCCGCCGCCCGCGACGATGTCGGCGACCGCGCCCGCGGCGACCAGCCTGCCGCGGTGCATCACCACCACGTGGTCGCAGGCCTGCTCGACCTCGGCCAGCAGGTGGCTGGACACCACGACCGTGCGGCCGGTCGCGGCGTAGCGGCGCAGCACCTCGCGCATCTGGTGGATCTGCGGCGGGTCGAGCCCGTTGGTCGGCTCGTCGAGCACCATCAGGTCCGGGAAGCCGAGCATGGCCTGGGCGATGGCCAGCCGCTGCCGCATGCCCTGGCTGTACGTGCGGACCTTGCGGTCGACCGCCGCGCCGAGGCCCGCGATCTCCAGCGCCTCGGCGAAGTGCGCCTTCTCCGGCGGGCGTCCGGTGGCGTCCCAGTAGAGCTGGAGGTTGGCCCGGCCGGACAGGTGCGGCAGGAAGCCGGCGCCCTCCACGAACGAGCCGATCCGGGACAGCACCGGGGCGCCGGAGCGGATCCGGTGGCCGAACACGCGGATGCTGCCCTCGGTCGGCTGGATCAGCCCCATGAGCATGCGCAGCGTGGTGGTCTTGCCCGCGCCGTTGGGGCCGAGCAGGCCGAGCACCTGGCCGCGTTCGACCCGGAACGACAGCCCGTTCACCGCCTTGAGCCCGCCCGGGTAGGACTTGGCCAGCCCGTCGATCACCAGCGGCACGTCGGCCAGGTCGGGGTCGACGTCGTCGGCGCGGCGGCGGCGCAGCAGGCCCCACACCACCACGATCAGGACCAGGCCGACCACGACGGCGATGCCGATGAGCGGGCCCGCGGGCGGCGCGGTGCTGGAGCGGGTGCCGGACACGACCGGCACGGCCAGGTCGGCGCCCGCGAGCGAGACCTTGTACGAGGCCGCCTCGGTCTCCGCCGCGTAGGCCTGGTCGGTGGTGGACACGACCAGCTCCAGCCGGTGGTCGGCCTCGACCGGGCGCACGATGCCGGGCAGCGACACCGCCACCTCGACCGGTGTGCCGTCGGCGGGCAGCGGCGGGGTGCGCAGCGCGGACACGGCCGAACCGGGCAGCGTGCGCACGCCGTCCGGGCCGACGTCGTAGACCTTGGCGAACAGCGCCGCGCCGGTGGACCCGCCCGAGGTGCTCGACACCCGCAGCCGAACCGTGGACGCCCCCGCGACCAGCAGCTGGGTGGTCATCGGCGCGCTGGTGAACCGGGCCGACTGGCCGGGCAGGTCGACCGAGACCCGGCCCGCGAGCCGGGACGAGCCGCCGATGACCGAGCCGAGGCCGGGCATGCTGCTGATGGCCGCCGGGTTGCCGCCCGGCGGGTTGACCACGGTCTGCTCGTCCCCGGTCAGCGGGATCCGCCGCCGCTCGGCGGGCTGCCCGCCCGTCAGGCCGGGGTACGCGCCGGTGCTGACGGTGCGCACGGACGGGGTGCCCTGGGCGCGCAGCGCGCCCTGCACGGCGTACTCGAAGCCGGTGCCAGGGTCGGTGCCGCGGTGGCGCAGGTGGAAGTCGAACCAGTCGGCGATCTCGCCGCGCAGCGCCGGGCCGGGCTGGCCGCCGTCGTGGCCGCCGGTGTACCAGACGACCTTGACCGGGGCGCCCGCCGCGGCGACCTGTCGGGCGGTGGCGTCGGCCTGGTCCAAGCCGAACAGGGTGTCCTGCTCGCCCTGCACGATCATGGTCGGCTGGGTGATCCGGCCGGTCACCGAGACCGGGGACACCGAGTGCAGCAGCGCGACGGTGTCCGCGTCGGCCCGGCCGGTGGTCGCGATCTGCGCGTACGCCTTGCACACGGCGTCGGTGAACCGGCCGCACGGGTCGCCGTCGCCCTGCGCGGCCCGGCCGCCTCCCCCGCCGCCGGACGGCGCGTCCGCGACCGGGCCGGTGCCCGCGGCCGCCGAGGAGCCGCCGCTGTCGTCGACCGAGCCGGGCTCGCTGGCGTCCGCGGTCGGGTTCGCCAGGCCCGCGGCGCCGGTGCCCGCAGCGAAGAAGATGCCCGCCCAGGAGCGCTTGAACACGC
Source organism: Actinokineospora enzanensis DSM 44649 (assembly GCF_000374445.1). Taxonomy (GTDB): domain Bacteria; phylum Actinomycetota; class Actinomycetes; order Mycobacteriales; family Pseudonocardiaceae; genus Actinokineospora; species Actinokineospora enzanensis. The sequence continues at coordinate 3,216 of NZ_KB894416.1, forward strand.
CGTCGGCGGTGTACGGGTTGGCGGCGACGGTGCCGCCGGGGACCGACGGGCCCGCCGAGTTCGGGACCAGGGCCTGCCCGAGGTCGTTGTAGGTGATCACCGGTGCGAGCGCGTCGACCCGCTTGTCCGTGCCCGCGAGCAGCAGCGACAGCGCGCCGCCGTAGGAGCCGCCGGTGACACCGACGCGTGGGTCGTCCGGCCCGTCCTTGGCCACCTCGGGCTGCTGGGCCAGCCAGTCGACCAGGCGGCTGGCGTCGGTGACCTCGTAGTCCGGGTCGTTGAGCCCGATGCGCCCCTCGGAGCGCCCGAACCCGCGCGCGGACCAGGCCAGCGCGACGAACCCGCGTTGGGCCAGCTCCCGGGCCTGCGAGTCGACGCTGTCCTTGCTGCCGCCGAACCCGTGCGCGACCAGCACGGCGGGCGCGGGGGTCTGTTCCGGCAGGTAGAGCGTGGTGTCGATACGCACCGGCTCGTTCCGGTCGGGCCCGCTCTGCAGGGTCAGGAACTGCGCGCGCGTGGTCACCCTGGCCGGGGTGTCGCTCGCGTTCAGCCAGACCAGCCCGGCGGCGGCCAGCACGACGACCGCCAGGACGGCGAGCACCTGGCGGGGTCTGGGACGGGGTATCGACGGCACGGGACCGACCGTATTGGAATCTTGCTGAGAGTGCCGCCAGGCATCCACAGGGCGGGGCGCCCCTGTTCGGGCGGTATCCGGACGATCACTGTCGGATGTGCCCGCCGCCGGGGTACACCTGGAGTGGGCCCGGCCTGCCGCCGGGTCTGTGAGCAGGGCAACCTCGGATCGGAGGACCCGGACTGGTGGCGCCGGGCGGAACAGGGAAGAATCGGACATCGAAAGTGTCGGAGGGGAGTATTCCTTCGCACCGGTGTCGTCAGCACGGACCACTCGCGGGTCCCGGGGCCGGTGGCCGGAAGTTTTCCGGCGGAAGAGACCTCCGGTTGTCGGCATGCGCCCGTACACCGGAGGTTTGACCTATGCTCGTCCCCGCCTGGGCCTGGTTCGTCACGATCGGTGGCCTGATCGCCCTGATGGCGATCGATCTGTTCATCGTGGACCGCCACCCGCACGAGGTCACCGTCGGCGAGGCCGGTCGGTGGGTGGCCTTCTACATCGGATGCGCGGCCGCGTTCGGCGGCGCGGTGTGGGCCTTCGCGGGCGGCACCTACGCCGGTGAGTTCTTCGCCGGGTACATCACCGAGTACTCGCTGTCGGTGGACAACCTGTTCATCTTCCTGATCATCATGTCCGCGTTCAAGGTGCCGCGGATACACCAGCACAAGGTGCTGCTGATCGGCATCCTGCTGGCGCTGGTGATGCGCGGCCTGTTCATCGCCGTCGGCGCGGTGGCCATCGCCAAGTACAGCTGGGTGTTCTACCTGTTCGGCGCGTTCCTGATCTACACGGCGTGGAACCTGTCCCGGCAGGGGCTCGGCGAGGAGGAGGGGTACGAGGAGAACGGGCTCACCCGGTTCGCCCGCCGGATCCTCCCGGTCACCGACACCTACCACGGCGCCAGCTCGTTCGTGCGGGTCGACGGCAAGCGGTTCGTCACCCCGATGTTCATCGTGATGGTCGCCATCGGCACCGCGGACCTGCTGTTCGCTGTGGACTCCATCCCGGCGATCTTCGGACTCACCAAGGAACCTTTCCTGGTGTTCAGCGCGAACGCCTTCGCCCTGATGGGGCTGCGCCAGCTCTACTTCCTGCTGGGCGGGCTGCTGCGCAAGCTGGTGTACCTGTCGGCGGGCCTGGCGGTGATCCTGGCCTTCATCGGCGTGAAACTGGTGCTGGAGGCGCTGCACGAGAACTCGCTGCCGTTCCTCAACGGCGGCGAGCCGATCGGGGTGTGGGTGCCGGACATCCTGGTGTCGCTGTCGGTCATCGTGGGCGTACTCGCCATCACCACAGTTGCCAGTCTCCTCAAGTCCAAGCGGGACGCCGCGCGGTCGGCGGGCGGGGAGCCCGCCGTGGAATCGACGGCACCGGATTCGCCGAGCGGCGATTCCGCCGCGAACGATTCGGGCACACCGGTCGAACACCGGCACTGATCGGTTCTCCGCCGGTTCGCGAACGCGAAACCCGGACCCCGACCCATGCACGATCGCTTTTCTGTGGACGAGTGGGAATATTCAAGGGGTCCTGAGGTTTGGCGAGCGTCGGGTACGGTCGACATGTGCGCCCAGAGGACATCGAACTGCTGGCGGCGCCCGGCGCGCCCGCCCTCCGCGCCGACCTGCTGCTGGTCGGGGTGGCGAATCCCGACCTGCGGGACAATGCCTATCGCGGCGGGCTGCGCCGGGTCGGCCTGGCGGGCGGCGACGTGCGCGAGTTCACCCGCGGCTACCGCGACTTCGCGCCCGCGATCTCGCCGGACGGCACCCAGGTGGCGTTCCTGCGCTGCGTGGACGCGACCAGCGCCCCCCGCCTGTACGTGATCCCGGTCGACGGCGGGGAGGCCAGGGAGCTGGCCGCGCCGCCGCTTGGCGCGGGCGCCCCGGCGTGGGCCCCGGACTCGCGGCGGATCGCTTTCGTGGCGCAGGTTCCCGAGCCGGGCCGTTACGGCACCCCGGACGCGGACGGGTGGACGCCGGACGGTTCGGCCGAGGCGCCGCGTCGGATCACCCGGCTGGAGTACCGGCTGGACAACATCGGGTTCCTCGGCGACCGTCCACCGCAACTGTTCGTAGTGGACAGTGCACTGCCCGACGCGGAACCCCGTCAACTGACCGACGGGCCGGGTGAACCATCCGCGCCCGCCTGGACACCCTCCGGTGACCACGTGCTGGTCTGCGCGAAGCGCGACTGGGGCGCGACCGACACGCTCAACATCGACGTCTACGCCGTGCCCGCCGCGGGCGGCGAGCCGGTGCTGGTCGCGCGCAGCGAGGGCTCGGTGGAGCACCCGGTCGCGCTGTCCGACGGCACGGTCGCCTTCCTCGGCGATGCCTTCCCGGGCACCAGGAGCGTGGCACGCAACCTGGGACTGTGGACTGTCCCGTTGACACTGGACGGCGCCCCCGGCACGCCGCGCAGGCTCACCGACCCGGAGACCGTGGACTGCGAACCCGCCGCGGGCGCGCCGGTGGCGACCCCGGACGGCCTGCTGGTGGCCGTGCGCAACCGCGGCGCGGTCGAACTGCGCCGGGTGTCCCCCGCCGCCGACCGCGCGACGCTGTCCGAGCTGGCGCTGGTCGCGGGCACGCAGGCGGTCGTCAAGGGCTTCGCCGCGGACGGCGACCGGGTGGTCTGCACGGTGTCCACCTGGGACGCCATGGGCGAGGTCGAGCTGGTCGAGGACGAAACCACCCGACGGCTGACCGACTTCTCCGCCGCCGTCCGGCCGCTGGTCCGGCAGCCGATCGAGATCAAGGCATCGGCCCCGGACGGGTACGGCACGCACGGCTGGCTGGTGCTGCCCGAGGGCGACGGCCCGCACCCGCTGCTGCTGAGCATCCACGGCGGCCCGTTCATGTACTACGGCTGGGGCCTGTTCGACGAGGCCCAGGTCTACGCCGCCGCGGGCTACGCGGTGGTCATGGCCAACCCGCGCGGCTCCGCGGGCTACGGCGAGGCGCACGGCCGGGCCATCGTCGAGGCCATGGGCACCGTGGACGTGGCCGACGTGCTGTCGGTGCTGGACGCGGCGCTGGAGCGGACCGACATCGACCGCACCCGGGTCGGCGTGATGGGCGGCTCCTACGGCGGCTGGATGACCGGCTGGCTGGCCGCGCACCACGGGCACCGGTTCCGCGCGGCGTGGAGCGAGCGCGCGGTCAACGCGTGGGACTCGTTCGCGGGCACCTCCGACATCGGCTGGTGGTTCACCGAGGCCTACTGCGGCGGCGACCCGGCCGTGCACCAGGCCAAGAGCCCGCTGACCTACGTCGACCAGATCACCATCCCGTTCGCGGTCGTCCACTCCGAACACGACTGGCGCTGCCCGGTCGAGCAGGCCCAGCGCATGTACTCGGCGCTGCGCAGGCGCGGGGTGGAGACGGAACTGCTGCTCTTCCCCGGAGAAGGCCACGAGCTGAGCCGCTCCGGAAAGCCCCGCCACCGTAGGCAACGCTTCGACGCGGTCCTGCGCTGGTGGTCCCGGCACCTGTGATCAGGTGCGGCCCGGGGGCGGCGTAGGACCTCGGGCCGTTCGCAGCCGGTGGGCGAGGGCGTTCGCCCACCGGCTGCGAACCGTATTGTTTAGAGTCCCGCCACCCACCCCCTCGTCCCCACCCGGCACGGTTCCCGGCCTGGCAGGAGAATCGCCGCTTTGGTGGGGAGGTCGTGGCGGACGACGAGGAAGAGGGGTTAGCGCCTGGCTTTGCGGTAGCCGTTGCTGTCGCATTCCCGCTGCCTGCTCCTTCCCCGGCGCCCATCGTTCATCCCCGTTCGGTGTCGCAATCGTGTGGAGTGAACGGGTGGGCGCGATGCGAACGGGGCTAGGGGATGCGGTCCAGTCCGGGTAGGACGTTGGCGGCGGTGGCGTGTTTGCGGAAGGTCTCGCGTTGGGTGGTGGGCAACTTGCCCACCGCGGTGGTGAGGCGGACCATGCCTGCCTGGTCCAGGTGGTGCAGCAAGGGGTAGAGGTCCGCGGCCAGGTCGTCGGCGGCGGTGGCGAAGATCTTGGCGACGGCGGCGAGGCGGGTGTCCGTGATCAGGGCGAACAGGGTCGGGATGCGGTCGACGGACTCGCTGTAGACGGCCGTGCGCAGGAGGGACTCCTCGTCCAGGGCGGTGACGATCGCGCGCAGTGCCGCGTCCGGGAGGTCGCCGACGAAGCGGCCCATGGTGATGTGGTCGTGTCTGCGGACGAGTTCGCCTGCGACCTCGACCATGCGGGAGACCGGGAGCAGGACCAGCACGTCGGCGGCGCGACGCGGGTCCAGCTGGGCGGCGACGTCGGCCAGGAAGTCGACCGGCAGGCGGCCCGCGAGGTCGACCGCGCGTTCGGGTTCCAGCACGCCCGCGACCCGGGCGGACAGCAGCGGGCCGAAGGTGCGCTGGGCGATCGCGGCCGTCAGCGCCGACGGGACGAGCCTGCTGGCCGCGGCGATCCGCTCGAACGCGGACCGGTTGGCCGCGAACAGCACCTCGGTGGCGCGCAGGCGGACCGCGCGGACGTCGGCCGCGGACAGGTCTGCCAGGTAGTGGAAGCGGGCCGGGTCGGCGCCCAGCAGGTGGGCGAGCTTGGCGATCTCCAGCCGGGTGGCGCTCACCGGCCGACCACCCGGCGCACCAGCGGCCGCAGCAACCTCGGCAGCTGCGCCAACGACGCCTCGGTGGCCGCGGACAGCTGCTCGGCCTGCCGGGCCCGAGCGGTACGCAGGGCGGCGGCGAGGTCACGCAGCGCGGCGTCGTCGAGGGCCTCGACCGCGGCGGGCAGCGGGCCGCGGAACCGTGCGCGCAGCTCGGCGACCGGGTCGCCCGGTGCGTCGGTCAACCGCGCCTCCTCCCAAGTGGACTACCCCACGGTAGATCAATCCGGGCAGGCCCGCCGGGGAAAGCGACTTCGCATCGAAGATTACTGTCCGTATTCAACCGGAAGCGAACAGAAGGGGCGGTATCCACCCGATTCGAAGATCATCCGGAAAGTCTCTGCCGAACCTGTGAAAACAGGCCCTGCCTGCACAGTTGATGTACATGAACCGATTCCGCCAATCCCGCACCAGGGTCTTTGGTCCCTGTCGAGACCCGGGTCGTCGACATAGCGTGCGTGCACCCACGAACTACTGCCAGTGAACGCGAGAAACGAGGATGCACGTATTCATCAGCTATGCCCGACGCGACCAGGCGTCGATCTCCACCCTGCGCGCGGACTTCGAGCGGTTCGGCAACCGGGTGTGGTTCGACCGGGAGAGCCACGGCGGGCAGGACTGGTGGGCCGACGTGCTCAGCCACGTGCGCGGCTGCGTGGTGTTCACCTTCGCGGTGTCGCCGGACTCGCTGCGCTCCCGGGCCTGCCTGTCCGAGCTCGGCTACGCCCGCGCGCTGCGCAGGCCGATCCTGCCCGTGCTGGTGCGCCCGGTCGACCGCGAGGCGATGCCGGACGGGCTGCCCGCGCCCGTGGACTACGTGAACCGGACCGAGCTGAGCGTCATCACGCTGCGGAAGGCGCTCAGCGCGCTGCCCGCGGCCCGGCCGCTGCCGATCCGCCTGCCCGAGGAGCCCGAGATCCCCACCTCCTACCTGAACGCCTACCTGGCCCGCATCGACGCGCCGGAGCTGGACGAGGCCGCGCAGATCGAGCTGGTGCGCCAGCTGCGCGACCGGATGCGCAACGCCGACGAACGTGCCGATGTCTGGGACCTGCTGGTGCGCCTGCGCGACCGGCCCGAGCTGACCAGGCGGGTCGCCGACGTGGTGGAGCGGGTGCTGGCGCCGGGCTGGCAGCCGGACCCGCGGGAGCTGTTCGACGCGCGCTACTGGGACGGTCAGAGTTGGACGACGCTCGTTCGGCAGCAGGGGCGCGAGTTCAACGACCGCAACCTGCCACCGCGCGTGCACGCGCACACACTTTCCAGTACCGGTCCGTTGCTCCCGGTTATCGAACCTCCCGCCAGGACAGCCGAAACCGCGCCGACGCCCGCGGCCAAGCGGCGGCCGGAACCCCGGCTCAAGCACCGGCTGCGCACGCGGGCACCCCGGCGCCGCAAGGTCATCGCCCTGGCCGCGGGGGCCGCGGTGCTGCTCGGCGGCGGGGCGGTCGGGGCCGTGGCGCTGCTGAACCAGGGCCCCGGCGAGGACTCCGCGATCCGGATGGCACGCAACTTCGTGGACGCGGTGAACACCCGCGACAGCAACGCCATGCAGCAGTACGTGTGCGCGAAAGATCGAACAGAGAACGCCCACCTGTATACGGCGTTCCTCGACGCGGCTAACGTAACGCTCGAAAGCGTGGACGTGAGTGGGTCCGACCCCCGGTTCAACGTCCTCGCCACACGCACCGTAGGAGCAACCTCGGTGCGGTTGAGGATTCCGCTCGTCGTGGAGAACGACGAGTGGCGAGTGTGCGATATCAGCCGGGCACTGTCGGGGCGCTGATCGCGGAGTAGCAAATATGCAGGTGTTCGTCAGCCACGCCCCGTCCGACCGCGACATCGCGGCAGGCCTGCGCGCCGACCTGGCCCAACTGGGTCGCCAGGTCTCCCTCGACCGGGGTGAGCCGGTCGGTCCACGCTGGTGGGAAACGGTTCTGCAGCGGGTCCGCCGCTGCGACCTGTTCATCCTCGTCGCGTCCCCGGACGCGGTACGGTCCCCCGGCTGCCTCACCGCGCTGAGATACGCGGTGTCGTTGCGCAAACCGTTGCTGGTGCTGTCGGCCGGGCAGACCCCACTGCCGCCGGAGGCCAACGGCGCGCCCCGGTTCGACCCGGATGGACTGTCCATCACCGAACGCATCCCCAAGCTGCGCGGCGTGTTGCTGTCGTTACCGACCGCTCCCCCGCTCCCGGACCCGTTGCCACCGGACCCGGCGGTCCCCTATCTGGACCCGTTGCGCGAACGGCTGGACGAGGCCCGGTTGGAGCCGTCCGAGATCCGGGAGTTGCTGCGACAGTTGCGGTTGCGCCTGCGCGACGAGCACGAGCGCGCGGCGGTATGGGGTCTTCTCGTCCGGATGCGGACGAGAACCGATCTGCCACAGCCCGTCGCCTCGGAGATCGAGAAGGTTCTGGCGCCCGGGTGGCAGCCGGATCCCGAGCGGCGGGTGGAGAAGCGCTATTGGGACGGTCAGGCGTGGACGACGCTTGTCCGGCATGAGGGACGGGAGTTCAACGAGCGGCGGGTGCCGCCGCCGGAGGCCACGTGGTCCGGCGATCCCTCGCCTGCGCGTCCTCGGGCCGCTGCCGCCGCTGCCGCGCCGATGACTTCGGTGGCGCCTGCGCCGGTGCGGACGCGTCGACAGGTGTCGGCGCCTCGGGTGTCGCGTAAGCGGCTGATGGCTGCAGGCGGCGGGGTTGTTGTCGTGGTGGTTGCGATAGTGGTGGGTGTTTCTCTGTTTGGCGGGGCATCTGGTGATCCGACGGCTACCGCGCGGAAGTTCGTGGACGCGGTGAACGTCAGTGACATCAAAGCGTTGGAGCAGGTCACCTGTGAGCGGGATCGGGATCAGGCTTCGGTGTTGTTCTTGCAGTCCGGTCTGCGGTTGACGCTGGAGCGGGTGGATGACTCCGCGGATCCGCCCACGTTCACGGTGCTGGCCACGGACGCGGGAGCCAGCACTATTCGGCGGACTTATCCGGTGGTGGAGGAGTCCGGGCAGTGGCTGGTGTGCCAGTGACAGCAGGCCTTTGGCTTGCGCTTCGGTTTACCGGGCTCCTCTATTTCTCGAAATTGTAAAGATTGGTCAGCGGGTTTTTCGGTTGCGTAGGTAGTCGCCCACCACCGCGGTACCCAGGCCATCCAGGTCGGGGGCTACCACCCGGCCGTTGCCTCTGCGGGCGATCACGTCCACGAAGGCGGCGAGGCTCGGGTCCTCGCCGAGCATGAAGACGGTCACCGAGGCGCCCAGCTTGGCCAGGGTGTCCACTTCGGACAGGGTTTTGCGGAGGGTGTCCTGGGTGGTGGGGTAGTGGAAGACCGGTTCGCCGTCCGGTTCCAGGTGGGCGGTGGGCTCGCCGTCCGTCACCACCAGGACCACCGGGCGAGCATCGGGGTGGCGGCGGAGATGGCGGGCGGCCAGGAGCAGGGCGTGGTGGAGGTTGGTGCCTTGCTCCCAGACCCCCTCCAGGGCGGTCAGTTCGCCGATGTCCACTGTGGCGGCGTGGCGGCCGAAGGTGATCAGTTCCAGGGCGTCCGAGCGGAAGCGGGTGCTGATCAGGTGGTGCAGCGCCAGAGCCGTGCGCTTCATCGGGATCCAGCGGCCGTCCTGGACCATCGACCAGGACGTGTCCACGCACAGGGCCACGGCGGCACGGGCGCGCTGTTCGGTTTCCGCTACCTCCACATCGGACACGTCCAGTCGGACGCGGCCGGAGCCTGCCGATGCCGAGCGCAAAACGGCGTTGCGGACGGTTCGGGCGACGTCCCAGGGTTCGGTGTCCCCGAAGGTCCAGGCGCGGGTGGCACCCGTCAGTTCGCCTGCGGCACCCGCACCGGCGGTGTCACGTTCGCCTCGACGGGAGCGCATGGCGCCGATGACCTCGCTCAGGGCTGTCTCGCCCAGGCGGCGTAGTGCTTTGGGGGACAGCACCAGGGAGCCGTCCGGGGCTCGGTCCAGCAAGCCCTGGGCGCGCAGCTCTCGTTCCAGTTCGGACAAGCGGCGGGCGTCGACGCCTGCTTCGTCGCCCAGTTGGCGTTGCAGGGCTTCCAGGTCGATGTCTTCCAGGCGAGCACCCGGATACGACTGGGACAGCTGTTCCGCCAGGGCATCCAGCTCCGCGAGGTCGGACATCGCCTGGGCCCCCTCGCCCAGGCCCAATGGGTCCTGGCCACGGAAACGGGCCGAGGAAGTCCAGTCCTCGCCGGGGCGGAGGGCGCGGAGGTTGGCGTCCAGGGTGGCCACCTGTTCGGCGAAGCGGGGGTCGCCGAAGGCGTTGCCCATCAGCTCGCCCAGCTCGGCGCGCTGTTGGGCGCTCATCGAGTTCATCATGCGTTGGGCGGCGGCGGCGCGGGCGGCCAACGCGTCGATGAGTTCCTCCACCGTGCGCGGGTTCTCCGGGAAGAACTCGCCGTGGTCGTGCATGAACCGGGCGAACTGGTCCTTGGTGTCGTCACCGCGCAGGTGGGCCAGCAGCAGGGAGTTCAGGGCCGCCATCATCTCGCGGATGCGTTCGGTGTCCTCCGGGCTCATCTGGTTCAGGGCCTGTTTCATGCCCTGGAACCGGGACTCCATCAGGTCCTGTCCCAGTTTGTCCCGGATCTGCTCGTACGCCTCGCGCGCCGTGGACGATCGCCAGTCGTAGTCGGCCAGGTCACGGACGGCGGCCGCGGTGCCGGGTGGCAACGCGTCCAACTGGGCTTCGCGGAAGCGGGCGTCGTCGGAGGGATCCGGGAAAAGTTCCGTTCGTTCCGCCTCCAGCGCGCGGTCCAGCAGCTGGCGAACCTCGGTGAGGGTGCCGTCGAGTCGGTGTCGGCGTTGGATCCTGGAGCGGCGCTCCCACAGCCTGCGGGTCAGCTCGTCCAGGCCGGTCGTATTGTCGGTGCCCCGCCGCAGTAACTCCTCCAGCGCGGCTCGGGGGGACGAGCCCTCCATGACGTCTCGGCCGAGGGCCTCCAAGGCGGCGCGGAGGTCCACGGGTGGGGCAAGAGGGTCCGGGCCCTCGTGCCAGGGGCCGTAGTGGTAGCTGTCTGCCGTCACGGGCCGTACACCGCCTCCCCGTCGGACGAGTCCTTGGCCAGTTTTCGGGTCAGGTACAGGTATTCCAACGCCAGCTCGACGGCGGCGGCGATACGGCCGGGGGCGTCGGTGGCACGCACGTCCAGGCGGGCCGCGACCTCGTGCAGTACCGGGAGCTCCGGCAGGGCGGCCAGCAGTTCGCTGCCCGGTACCCGCTCCCCCGTCGCCACCAGGTGTCCGTCGACGACCGCGTCGACCAGTGGGCCCAGGTCGAGACCGCCGAAGCGGTCGCGGGCCGTCTCGGCGACGGCGCGACGCAGCAGGTGGGTGAGGTGTTCGGTCTCCCGGCCTTCCTCACCCGACTCGAACTCCAGCTTGCCGCGCAGTACGGCCGGGACCGACTCCAGGTCGATCGGCCGGGCCACCGCCGGATCCTCACCGATCAGCGCGGACCGGCGCAGGGCGGCCGCGCCCACGGTCTCGGCGGCGGCGACGGCGAACCGGGCCGAGACGCCGGAGCGCTGGTCGACCGCGCTGGAGTCGCGCAGGTTGCGGACGAAGCGGGCGATGACCTCAAGGAGCTCGTCGCCCACCTCGGCGACCAGGTCGGCCTCCTGGCGGACGACGTCGACCTCCGCGTGCACGCTGCGCGGGTAGTGGGTGCGCACCTCGGCGCCGAAGCGGTCCTTGAGCGGGGTGATGATGCGGCCGCGGTTGGTGTAGTCCTCGGGGTTCGCGGTGGCCACCAGCAGCACGTCCAACGGCAGCCGCAGGGTGTAGCCGCGGACCTGGATGTCCCGCTCCTCCATCACGTTCAACAGCGCCACCTGGATGCGCTCGGCCAGGTCGGGCAGCTCGTTGACCGCCACCACGCCCCGGTGCGCGCGCGGGACCAGTCCGAAGTGGATGGTCTCGGGGTCGCCCAGGGTGCGGCCCTCGGCCACCCGCACCGGGTCGACATCGCCGATCAGGTCACCGACGGAGGTGTCCGGGGTGGCCAGCTTCTCGGTGTAACGCTCGGAGCGGTGCCGCCAGGCGACCGGCAGGTCGTCGCCCAGCTCGGCGGCGCGGCGGATCGAGACCGGGGTGATCGGTTCCAGCGGGTGTTCGCCCAGCTCGGAACCCTCGATCACCGGGGTCCACTCGTCCAGCAGGCCGACGAGGGTGCGCAGGAGGCGGGTCTTGCCCTGGCCGCGCTCGCCCAGCAGGACGATGTCGTGGCCTGCCAGAAGTGCACGCTCCAGCTGGGGAAGGACGGTCTGGCCGAACCCGACGATGCCGGGCCAGGGGTCGCGGCCCGCGCGGAGGGCGGAGAGCAGGTTATCCCGGATCTCGACCTTCACACCCTTGGGCGTGTGGCCCTGTGCGCGCAGCTCACCGGCGGTGCGGGGCAGCGATGCTGGGGGCGTGTTCACAGACGTCACGCTGTGACGCTACGCAGGTTTGCCCACGTAGTCGACGTGGAGTGCGCTGTGTTTATTGGCCGCGGCTTCGCCGCGGCGGCGGGATCGCCTTCAGCCGGTCTCTTCCCACCCGATCCCACTCGGCCCTGGGGGCCTCCTGGGATCGGGTGGGAAGAGACCGGCGCGATCCCGCGTGGTGGTCGAGTCAGGGGTGGCCGAGGTGGGGGTGGGGGGTGGGGGTGGGGGGCTCGTGGTTGTTGAACGGGCTCCAGGATGGCCAACGCGATCAAGGACGTTGCCGCCATCGCCGCCAGCGCGGCAGTTTCGTCCGATTTGACCAGGTTGGACAACCACAGGTACGCGATCCAGCACCACCGCACAGGCTCCTCTCTCAACTCAGCCACCCCTAACCCAGCCACCACGCGGGATCGCGCCGGTCTCTTCCCGTCCAATCGCGTTCGGCCCCCCGGGCCGCACGCGATTGGACGGGAAGAGACCGGCTGAAGGCGATCCCGCCGCGAGGCGGAGCCGAGCCAATAAACACAGCAGCAGCCGCTATCCCTCCCTAAAAGCCGCACCCGCCCCCTGGAGCACACTCGCCCTTCCCAGAGCCACTCCCTTCCCAGAGCCACTCCTCTCCCTAGAGCCGCTCCCTCCTCTAGAGCACACTCCCCCTCACCAGAGCCACTTCCCCTCTCCAAAGCACACTCCCCTCCCTAGACCCACTTCCCCTCCCCAGAGCACACTCCCCCTCCTTAGAGCACACCGCCCCTAGAACACACCTCCCCTCTCACCTCCCCAGCCCCACCAACCCCCCTCCACCCACCCCATCCACTAAACTCAGTTCTCGTGTCAACTCCGAGTGCCACGTTCGCCGTCTGGGTGTCGGCGTGGCTGAACGGTTCGGCTGCCGCGGACGACGTGTTGGACGCGTTGCGCCACTGGGCCGAGCTGCACGACGTGGTCGCTGTCGACGAGTCCACCGCGGACAATCTGGACGTCCCGCTGCGTGGTCGGGCCGGGGGCCCGATCGCGGGTCTGCTCGCCGCCGTGCGCCGGGCCGAGTGCACCGGGGGCCGGATGGTCCTGCCGGTGCCGGGGGACGTCCGTGGCCTGGGTGGCCGTAGCGAGTTCGCGGGTGTCGCGCTGCACGCGGGTGAGGCGGTCGTGCTGCACGGTGCCCCGTTGGGGCTGGTTCCCGAGCCGATCGCGGACGGTGTGTTGCGCTGGACCGTGTTCGACATCGGCGACGCGCCCGCGACCGAGCATGTGCCGCTGGGCGAGGCCGAGCACGAGCTGACCGGGGCCATGCGGGTGGCGGCGGGCGTGCTGACCGAGCTGGGGGTGGCCAAGCACCGGGCGGGTGTGCGCGAGGAGATCACCGCCCGGGTGGCGCACCGGACGGCGGCCACCTGGCCGGAGGGCACGCCGCCGCGGGCGTTGCGGGTGTTGCAGCGGGCCAACGAGGTGTCCGCGATCCTGGAGCTGGCCGCCGAGGACGCTCCCGGTAACGCGTTGTCATCATCTTCCGCGCGCAGGCGGGCCGAGGCGCTACGGCCGCTGACGGACGCGGTACGGATCGCCCGACTGGCGGCGGTCGACGAAGCGGTGCGGGTCTTCTCGGAGCACGCCGACAGTCGTTGAGCTTGGTCGGCACCCAGCCTTCGGACCAATCCCCGTCTGGGCGATAAGGCAGGTTCGCGACCGCGCCGGTCACCACCGGCGCGGTCGTCGGCGCGCGCGGTTAATCGACATACGTGGAAGAATCTCCGGACTACCCATCAGTCTGGTTGTAGGTCACCGGGAATTCCCGCGCAACTTGCGGGAAGCACTTCTCCTGTAGACCTTCCGACCCCGACCCTCGCGGAACCCTTGCGCTACCTGCGGATCTCACCACGTGACCACCGAACTCCGTGGCGGAGCAGGGCAAACGAGCCGCGCGGCGCCGACATAACCCGGTGCTATGGGTCTTTGGGATGAGCGGCGCCCGACGATCTCCCCGATAGTGATCGCACTGGACCATCCGCTGTTACCGGAGTCACACGATGACCGCACAACTACTCGACCCCAAGCAGGCCGCCCGGCCGCTGGCCCTGGACACCAACCACCTGGGGGCCCTGCAGATGGTCGCGCGCGGCGAGGTCGGTGCCTACGGGGCTGGGGCCGCGTTGCGCCACCGCACCGACGACCTCGGCGTGCTGATGGTGAGCGCGCTGTTCACGCTGCGTCGGGACGGTTTCATCGGGTTCGGCGACGCCGTGCCCGACCCGCACGACGGCTGGCTGCGCGCGGGCCTGACCTCGGCGGGCGAGCGGCTGCTGGACATCTGGCTGCGCCGCGGCCGCCGTTCCCCGGACGAGGCCGCGCGCACCCGCGACTGGTTCGTGCTGCTGCGCTGCGCCCAGCGCGGTGACCTGGGCATGACCGAGAACAACCAGGTCGTGGACCGGGGCACGCCGGTGGAGAGCAGGCTGGCGGCACGGATGCGCGAGCTGGTCAGCGCGGGCCACCTGATCGTCGGCTCGGCCCGGCTGCGGGACTGCCGCATGATCACATTGAGCGAGACCGGCAGGCAGCTGCACACCCGGCTGGACCTGTCGCAGTCCAACCACGGTTAGAACCAGAGCAGAGACGAGGGCGGTGAGAGCGGTGCACATGGGCAGGGATCCACGCGGCGAGGTCTGCTGGGGAACCAGCGCCTCCTACGGCGGCCGGGCGCACGTGGTGCTGATGAGCGGCACCTCCGGCCTCTGCGGGCTGCCTGTGGAGACGCGCTACCGGGAACGCCCGCACGCGCGCACCGTCTGCCCCGAATGCGCGATCGCCTATGTCGCCGCGGTCTTCCCGACCGACACGGCGTACTCAACCGACATCACGACCACTTCGGCTGCTGCGCCAGACCTCCGGCACGAGGTCCGGCTGCGCGCCTGAATACGGGAGCGGCGCCGGAGGTCCCCCTGCACCCCCGGCGCCGCTTCCCCGTTTTTCCTTACCGGACAGGCCGTTTCGGCGCCTCGCAGCACGCGACCGCGCACAGTGCCCCGTTGGCGGTGCAGCCCGCGGCCGGGAAGTCCGACAGCTTGGCCGGTTCCGCCTCGCCCAGGTGCTCGCGGACCAGGCTCACCACCAACTCGGCGAACCGCGGGTCGCCGTTCGGGGTGGCCGCGCGGGCGAACGCCATGCCCAGCTCGGCGGCCTTCTCGGCGGCCTCGGTGTCGAGGTCCCAGACGACCTCCAGGTGGTCGCTGACGAACCCGATCGGGCTCACCACCACCGCGCGCACGCCCCGCCCGTGCAGGGCCTCGACGTGGTCGACGATGTCCGGCGCCAGCCACGGCACCTGCGGCGGACCCGACCGCGACTGCCACACCACGTCGAACTCGGCCACCCCCACCTCGGCGGCCACCAGCCGAGCCGCCTCGGCCACCTGCCGCGAGTAGCGCCTGCCACCCTCGCCCGGCGGGCCCGCGGACCGGTCGGCGGTCTCCGGCACCGAGTGCGCGGTGAACACCAGCCGGTAGTCCGCGGGCACCGTCGCGGCGGCCGCGCGGACCGCGTCCGCCACCGCGGCGACGAACAGCGGGTGGTCGAAGAACTGGCGCAGCTTCACCAGGTCGGGCGCGTCCGGGCCGACCGCGTCCCGCGCCCGCGCGATGTCCTCGTGGTACTGCCTGCACGCCGAGTAGCCGCCGTACGCGCTGGTGGGGAACACCAACGCGCGGCGGACCCCGGCGGCGGCCATCTCCGCCACGGTGTCCTCGACCATCGGGTGCCAGTTGCGGTTGCCGAAGTAGACCGGCAGGTCCAGGCCCTGGCGCGCCAGCTCGGCCTGGACCGCGGCGATCGCCTCGCGGTTGAGCCGGTTGATCGGCGAGACGCCGCCGAAGTGCTGGTAGTGCGCCTCGACCTCGTCCAGCCGCTCCGGCGGGATCCCCCGGCCGCGGGTGACGTTCTCCAGGAACGGCCGCACCTCGGCCGGGCCCTCCGGCCCGCCGAAGGACAGCCACAGCAGCGCGTCGACCACGGTCACATCCCCAGGGCGTGCACGCCCCCGTCGACCCACACCATCGAGCCGGTGGTGGACGGCAGCCAGTCCGACAGCAGCGCGCACACCGACTTGGCCACCGGGGTCGCGTCGTTGACGTCCCAGCCCAGCGGCGCGCGGCTGCCCCAGCCTGCCTCCAGGTCGGCGAACCCGGGGATGGACTTGGCGGCCATGGTCCGGATCGGGCCGGCGGCCACCAGGTTCACCCGGATGCCCTTGGGGCCCAGCTCGCGCGCCAGGTAGCGGTTGACCGACTCGAACGCGGCCTTCGCCACGCCCATCCAGTTGTAGGCGGGCCAGGCGACGCGCGCGTCGAAGTCCAGGCCGACGACCGAGCCGCCCGCGCCCATCAGCGGCAGCGCGGCGACGGCCAGCGACTTGAGCGAGTACGCGGAGACCTCGACCGCCACCGACACGTCCGACCACGGCGCGTCCAGGAACGGGGCGCCCAGGCAGCTCTGCGGCGCGAACCCGATGGAGTGCACGACGCCGTCGAGGCCGTCCACGTGCTCGCGCACCCGGTCGGCCAGCGAGTCGAGCTGCTCCTGGTTCTGCACGTCCAGCTCCACCACCGGGGCGGGCTGCGGCAGCCGCTTGGCGATCCGCTCGACCAGGCTGAGCCTGCCGAACCCGGTGAGCACCACCTGCGCGCCCTGTTCCTGGGCCACCTTCGCGGTGTGGAAGGCCATGGACGCGTCGGTGATCACGCCGGTGATCAGCAGCCGCTTGCCATCGAGCAGTCCGGACATCTCCGTCCCTTCGGTCATGGGTTGTGTCGCTGGTGAGTCTGGTGGCTCAAGCATCCCGTGACGTTCCCGGTGCCGTGGCGACGGTGTGGTTGCCAAGTCGGGAACGATGCCGGGCGGGGATGAGGGGGTGGGTGGCGGGAGGAAGAGAGACTAGTGGTGCGACCCAGAACGTCGGCCGTGTATCGGCGGGTCCACGGCGTGGCTGACGGTGCCGCCGAGACGACCTCGTACTGGATGTACTTGGTCGTTTCCGGCGGTGCCGCCAGGCACGTCGTGGGCGGGTCGAGACATGGTCGACGTTCTGGGTCGCACCACTAGTGACCCATTCCCAGGCCGCCGTCTACGGGAAGTACTGCGCCGGTGATGTAGCCGGCGGCGTCGGAGGTGAGGAAGGTGACCGCGGCGGCGACCTCCTCCGGCGTGGCGTAACGGCCGGCGGGCACGGCGGCGAGGATCTGCTGCTTGCGCTCCTCGCCCAGCGCGTCGGTCATGTCGGTGGCGACGAACCCGGGGGCGACCACGTTGGCGGTGATGTTGCGCGACCCCAGCTCGCGCGCGATCGACCGGGCCATGCCGACCAGACCGGCCTTGCTGGCCGCGTAGTTGACCTGACCGGGCGAACCCATCAGACCCACCACGGACGAGATGTAGACGATCCGGCCCCAGCGCGCGCGCAGCATCCCCCGGGTGGCGCGCTTGGTGACGCGCCACGCGCCGGTGAGGTTCGCGTCCAGCACGCGGGTGAACTGCTCCTCGCCCATGCGCATCAACAGCGTGTCGTCGGTGACGCCCGCGTTGGCCACCAGGATCTCCACCGGCCCGTGCGCGTCCTCGACCTCGCCGAACGCCGCGTCGACCGCCGCCATGTCGGTGACGTCGCACTGGACCCCGAACAACCCGTCCGGCGCGCCCGACCCTCGGTGGGTGACCGCGACCTTGTCGCCGCGCTCCCGGTAAGCCAGCGCGATCGCCAGCCCGATGCCCCGGTTGCCGCCCGTGACCAGTACCGACCGTCCCATGTGCCGTTGCCCCATCCGCCTGATTAGCCGTCTCCCCGGAGGCTATCTGCTGCCGTGGTCACCGGACCCGACCGGGTGTTCGTCACTTTCCGCGCCAGCGCGATCTCTCGGTGTCACCGCGAGCCGTACAATCCACCCATGCCCCGACACTTCACCGGTTGGCCGGAGCAGGCGTACGAGGTTCTCCTCCGCCTGGATGGGGTGCCGTCACCGGATACCCGCGAGGCCGTGCGCGCCGACCGCGAACGGCTCGTGCGGGAACCGATGGTGGCGCTGCTGAACGAGCTCGCCGACGCGAACCCCCGGCTCGGGGATTGGTCGGTATGGCGCTATGGCAGGAACCTGTGGTGGTGGCAGCACCAGTGCGCGGTCGTGCGGTTGGCGCGGAACGTGGAGATGGGACTGCGGTTCGATCTGGACGGGCTGCACGTGAAAGGCGCCTGGCACTACCCGGATCCGGCGCAGGTCCGGTCGTTTCGGGCCGCGGTCGCGGACGAGGCGTCGGGCGGCGAACTGGTTCGGATCATCGAGGGGTTACCCGAGCGGTACGACGTGGGCGGGGATGTGATGAAGCGGGGGCCTCGGGAGTACCCGGAGAAGCATCCCCGGGTGGGGTTGTTGCGGTACCGGTCGTTGATCGCCGGGTGCGGGGTGGGGTCGGAGGAGTCGTTGCGCAGCGGGGAGGTGTTGAAGGAGGTCGTGGTGGTGGCCGAGGAGCTGGCGGACCTGTTGTCGTGGTTGGCCCGGTACGTGACCGAGCCTGTCTGAGCCGGACGGAGCCCGATGGCCCGTTTCCTACGGGAGCCGCTGGCTCACGAACAGCGAGGCGGCCGCCGCGATGACCGCCAGCAGCGTGCCCAGGATCAGCCACGGCCGGCTCGCGTCGGCTTCCTTGATCTCGTAGCCGATCTGCTCGCCCAGGGTGTCGTAGACCTTGCGGAGCTGGTCGGCGGTGGCGGCCTTGTAGAAGTCGCCGCTGGAGAGGGTGGCGATCTCCTCCATGGCGGAGTCGTCGACGGCCACGGACTGCGGCTGGCCCTCGATCTCCACGGTGCCGTCGGCGGTGCCGAAGGAGATCGTGGTGATGGGGATCTTCTTCTGGGCGGCGGCCTTGGCGGCGGTGAAGGAGCCCCTCGGGTCGTTCTCGTTCTCGGTGGGGACGGTTTGTTTGCCGTCGGACATGAGCACGATGCGGGCCGGGGGCGGGCCCTCCGGACCGCCGACCACCTGGGAGAAGCCCTCGATGGACTGCAGGGCGGCGAAGATGGCCTCACCGGTCGCGGTGGACTGGGCGAGCTTCAGGTTATCGATGGCCTTGGCCACGCCGCCGCGGTCGGTGGTGGGGGCGACCAGGACGGTCGCCGTGCCCGCGAAGGTGATCAGGCCCAGGTTGACGCCGGGGGTGAGGCCCTCGGCGAACGACTTCGCGGCCACCTGGGCGGCCTTCAGCCGGGTGGGGGCCACGTCGGTGGCCTCCATCGACAGCGACACGTCGATGACCAGGATGACCGTGGCGCGGTTCCGGGGGACGCGCTGTTCGGCGGTCGGGCCTGCCATGGCGGTGGTCAGCAACAGCAGCGAGATCACCAGGGCGATGGCGGGGATGTGCCGGAAACGGTTCGGTTTGGCCGAGGAGACGCGTTCCAGCAGTTGCAGATTGGTGAACCGCATCGTGCGCTTCTTGCGTGCGCGCTGGACGAACACGTAGCCGACGGCCAGGCCGACGATCCCGATGACGAGCAGGAACCACCACGGGGCGGCGAAGTTGCGGAAGCTCAGACCGTTCATGCCGCACCCCCCGACCAGCGACGCTTGCGGGACACCACGAAGCGGACCGTGTCCGCGATCCAGTCCGAGTCCGTGCGCAGCACCAGGTGCCCGCTGCCCGCACGGCGGATGCCCGCCGCCACCGCGTCCCGGTGTTCGGCCGCGGCGGCCGCGAACTCCTTGCGCAGCAACGGGGATGCCGTGACCTCGCGCTGACGTCCGGTCTCCGGGTCGGCCAGGACGACCGTCCCGACGTCCGGCAGGTCGACGTCACGCGGGTCGACGACCTCGACGCACACCAGCTCGTGCCGCAGGGACAACGCGCGCAGCGGGCGTTGCCATTCCGTCTCGCCCAGGAAGTCCGAGACGACGACGGCCAGGCCGCGACGGCGTGGGGGCCTGCGCAGTTGTTCGATCGCGTCCGAGAGGTCGCCGCGGACGCCCTCCGGGGCACGCGGGGTCTCGGCGACGCGACGGACCAGGCCGCGGGCGTGCGCGAGGCCGCCGCGGGCCGGGACGCGGATGGTGGTGTCGCCGGTGGAGATCAGGGCGCCGATGCGGTTGCCGCCGCCCCTGGTCAGGTGGGCGATGGCGGCGACGGCGGCCACCGCAAGGTCGCGCTTCTCGCAGCCCGCGGTGCCGAAGTCGAGGCTGGCGGACAGGTCGACCACGACCCAGGTCTCCAGCTCGCGGTCGGCGACGGTCTCCCGGATGTGCGGGACCGTGGTGCGCGCGGTGACCGCCCAGTCCATCCGGCGCACGTCGTCACCGGGCTGGTACGGGCGGGCCTCGCCGGGTTCGGAGCCGGGACCGGGCACCAGGCCCAGGTGGTTGCCCTGGAGCAGGCCGTCCAACCGGCGCCGGACGTCGATCTCCAGCAGGCGCAGGCCCGCCTCCATGCGGTCGCCGCGCAGCACCGGCGGAACCCAGTTCGGGCGCTCCCCCTCGGTGTTCCTCTGCCTGCTCACGGCCTGCCGTTCACCCCGGCGGGCGGCTGGTGCCCGAGCGCCTGCGGGCGCGCGGAGACCTGCGGCAGCGGCACGGTCTGCAGCACGCGCGAGATCATGTGCTCGATCGGCACCCCGTCGGCCAGCGCGTCGTAGGAGAGCACGAGCCGGTGGCGCAGCACGTCGGGCACCACGTCCACGACGTCCTGCGGCAGCACGTAGTCGCGCCCGCGCACCAGGGCCAGCGCCCGGGACGCCGCGACGATGCCGAGGCTCGCCCGCGGTGACGCGCCGTAGGCGATCCACCCGGCGACGTCGGCCAGCCCGTGCTCGGCCGGGGTACGCGTGGCGAGCACGAGTCGCACGGTGTAGTCGACCAGCGCGTGGTGCACGAACACGTTGGCGGCGACCCCCTGCAACCGGACGAGCTCCTCCGGCGTGAGCACCTGGCTGGGCTCCGGCGGGGTCACCCCCATCCGGTAGACGATCTCCCGCTCCTCCTCGACCGTCGGATACTCGACGATGATCTTGAACAGGAACCGGTCCCGCTGCGCCTCGGGCAGCGGGTAGACACCCTCGTTCTCGATCGGGTTCTGGGTGGCCAGCACGAGGAACGGGGTCGGCATCGGGAACGTCCGGCCGCCGATGGACACGTGCCGCTCGGCCATGACCTCCAGCATCGCGGACTGCACCTTGGCGGGCGCCCGGTTGATCTCGTCGGCGAGCACGAAGTTCGCCACCACCGGCCCGAGCTCGACATCGAACCGCTCGCTGCCCTGCCGGTAGATCCGGGTGCCCAGGATGTCGGCGGGCACCAGGTCCGGCGTGAACTGCACGCGCGAGAACGAGCCACCGACCACCCGCGCGAACGTCTCCACCGCGAGCGTCTTCGCCACACCGGGCACGCCCTCCAGCAGCAGGTGCCCCTTGGCCAGCAGACCGACCAGCATCCGCTCGACCAGGCGATCCTGCCCCACGATCACCCGCTTGACCTCGAACACGGTCCGTTCGAGCAGCTGCGCGTCCCGCGCGGGGGTGGTGGGCGTCTCGCTCGCGAGCTCGGCCTGCCCAGGCTCGGTCACCGGCATCCTCCTCATGGCCTACGTCTGCCCCCACACCCAACCCCACGGACGGTGAGGGCACTGTGAGTTCAATCTGGGAACGCCTCAAGATCACTGGGAACGTCGATGTCGTGGGCGGAACCGTCGACATCTTGCACCTGGACGGGTGACAGCCCGGACAGGACTCGGTGGAGGGACATGCCTTCGGGGCGCTCCGGCATGTGTTCGCTGAGGACTGTGGTGCGCCAGGCGCTGAGAAGCCATTGGGGGCGCGCTTCTTGATCGATGAGGACTGCTCCGGTTTCCTTCACCGCGTCGACCAGTCGCTCCACGGTTCCCCGGGTGACCTGGGGGAGGTCTGCGGCCAGGACGGCGACCGTGGGGGTGGTGATGGTGGCAAGGCCTGCCGCCAGCGCTGCGAGCGGACCGGAGCCCTGGGGGTGCTCCCTGATCCAGCGGACGTGGGTGGTGGTGCGTCGTCTGGGGCCTACGACGGTGATCTCGGTGGCCCCGGTTGCCGCTTGGAGGGCGCGGTCGAGCATGGGGGTGCCGTTGACGATCAGGGCGGGTTTGTCGATACCGCCTAGGCGGGTGGCTTTGCCGCCTGCCAGGACGATCGCGGACCAGGGGGGCATGGTGGGGATTCTGCCGCTTCACCTTTGACGCGGCCCTGGTCCGGACCGATTCCTGGGTCGTATGGTCAGCGGGCGGTTACCCGCGCCTCCCAGTCGATGGTGTGGCCGTGTGTCTCTCGGAACATCCGCTCCGGGGTGAGGATGGTTCGGACCAGCAATGGCGCGACCAGTGCGGAAAGAGTCCGGGCGACCGGCCCCGCCGCCTTGGAGTTGTTGACCCGTCGAGCAGCGGCGGCGATCTTCTCCACCCGGCCGCGACGCAACGACTCGTAGGCGGCGAACGCCGACGGAAGGTCCGGTAGGTCGCGCAGGCATCGAGCCAATTGCACCGCGCTCTCCGCCGTGATTGATACACCTTGCCCCGAGCTGGGTGACGGCGCGTGCACCGAGTCCCCGACCAGGACCATCCGGTCCCGGTACCACCGGTCGGGCGTCGGAAGGATCTCCATCGACCCGGCCAACTCCAGCTCCTGCGTCCCGGCCACCACCACCCGCGCCGGGTAGTCGTCCGCGTGGGCCTCGCGCAGTCGGCGAAGCCACTCCGTGGTCGGTGTGGCCTGCATTTCCGCCATGGACATGTTCGTCGGGTCGGGCAGGTTGCTGAACCACATCATGCCGCCGTCAGGCGTGGCCCAGTACCCGAAGAACGCCCGTTTCCCCTGGGCGAAATGCATGGCATCCGGGTCCTCCAGCCCCGGGACGGACGGCCCGTACCCACCGATCCCCAGCAGCCCCACCGGCTCGGGTCCGCGCGCCGAAGGATCGATCAGCCCCCGCACCGTCGACCGGATCCCGTCGGCGCCGATCAGCACGTCGGCCGTGGCCTTGCTCCCGTCCGCGAACACCGCCGTGATGCTGTCCGCCGATTCCGCCACGGACACCAACCGTTTCCCGTACTCGACTTTCACGCCCTTCGCGAGCGCGTTGTCGTTGAGCACCCGGTAGAGGTCCGACCGCCACAGGGTCCGGGCGGCGGGCAGGCCGGGCAGGCCGGAGAACGCCATGACCTTCTTGCCCTGGCTGTTCTCCATCACCATGGTCCGAGTGGTCTGCCCCAGTTGTCCCACTTGCTCGCCGACCCCCACGGCGGCCAATGCGTTCAATCCGTTCGGTGCGATCTGGATGACGCCCCCGACGCCGTCCGCCGGGCTGTCGTAGGCCTCGTACATGGTGACGTCCACTCCGGCCTGGCGCAGTGCCGCGCCGACGACCGGGCCCGCGATACCGCCGCCGATGACCAGTGCCGTGCCTATTGCTCCCCTGCCCATGACTTTGTCCCCTCTTCGAAGAACTCCCGCCAGGCCCGGATGTATTCCGGGTCCCGAAGGCCGTCGATGAGGTCGGTGACGAGCCGCTGCTCCGCCTGCAGGAGGGCGAGCCGGTAGTCCTCCTCGATCAGGAAGACCCACATGACACCGCTCTCCCGCGCCGTGGCGATGTTCGACCGGATCTCCGCCGCCGTCGCGTCGAGTGCCAGGAGGCGTTCTCGGAGCAATCGGATCGCTTCGTCCGGTTCGAGCACACCCAGCAGGGACAGCGCGACACCGAAGCGGGGGTACTCGTGTTCCGGTTGGGACACCAGTTCCCGCATCCAGTCGTACATCTCCGCGCGGCCGCTGTCGGTGAGCGCGTAGACGGTGCGCTCGGGCCGGGCGGTGTCGCGCACGGTCTCCTGTTCGGTGATGAAACCCGCCTTCCGCAGCTGCTCCACGACCATGTAGAGCGAGCCCCGGTTGTATTTGATGTCGCGGTCCTTGCCGGTCTCCTTGAGCCGCTTCCCCATCTCGTACGGGTGCAGCGGTTCGACCACCAGGCCGCACAGCACCGCCAACGCCAGCGGGTTCGCCACCGCGCGCCGCTTCGCCACCACTCCCTCATTTCCAGCCTGGACTCAACTATCCAGGCTCAACTAGTCAGTGTCAACTATTTAGTCTCGGACCATGGTCCGCCCAGCGTGGCACGGCCCCGGTCGGGGTCCCACTTTTGGTTGACTGTGCGGGTGACCCAGATCGACACTCCCCTCCCCGAGTTGATCGAACGCTGGCAGCGCGGCTGGGCCGCCTCGCGCGGGTTCGACCCCGCCACACCGGTGCCGGGCGGGCTGCTGGTCGACATCAGGCTGCCGCACCGGCAGACCGAGCTGATCTCGCTGACCCCCGACGACCTCGACTCGGTGCGCGCCCTGGCCGAGCAGGCGGCCGCCGCCGACGTGCCGGTGTGGCTGACCGTGATGACGCACCTCCCCGTCGAGGTCGACCGGATCATGCGCGCGGCCGGGCTGAGCACGCTGCCCGACGAGTCCCTGATGGGCACCGACCTGTCGACCCACCCGCACCCCGGCCTCCCGGACGGGTACACGCTGGACGTGACCGTCGAGCGGGACGTCGTCACGGCCGTGGTGCTGCACTCCTCCGGCGCCTCCGCCGCGCGCGGGTACCTGGCCGTGGTGGGTACCGACGGGATCGCGGACATGATCAGCACCGAGCCCGCGCACCAGCGCCGGGGGCTGGGTCGGGCGGTCATGGGAGCGCTCGCCGAGGCCGGTCGGGGGCTCGGCGCCACCACGGGTCTGCTGCTGGCCAGCCCGCAGGGCCGGGAGCTGTACGCGTCGCTGGGCTGGCGGCTGTGCTCCCGCGCCGTGGTCGGCAAGCCGGTGGCCGGTTCGTACAGCGCACCCGCCGGGTGAAACGGTTTCCGCGGATGCCGTCGGCGGCTAGGTTGGCGGCATGGCGAGCACCAGCCCCGCGGTGGAGATCGAGGTCGACGGCCTCGCGGTCCGGGTGTCCAATCCGGACCGGGTGTACTTCCCGGCGCGCGGGGAGACCAAGCTCGACCTGGTGAACTACTACCTGTCGGTGGGCGCGGGCATCGTCCGGGCGCTGCGCGAACGGCCGTGCATGCTGCACCGGTTCCCCAGCGGCGTGAGCGGTGACAAGGTGCACCAGAAGCGCGTCCCGCACGGCGCGCCGCCGTGGCTGGAGACCGTGCGGCTGCACTTCCCCCGCTACAACCGGTATGCCGACGAACTGTGCGTGACCAAACTGGCCGATGTGGCCTGGGCGGTCCAGATGTCCACTGTGGAGTTCCACCCGTGGAACTCGCGGCGCGCGGACACCGAGCGGCCGGACGAGTGGCGGATCGACCTGGACCCGATGCCCGAGTGCGGCTACGACCGGGTGCGCCGGGTCGCGCACGTGGCCCACGAGGTGCTCGACGAGCTGGGCGCGACCGGCTGGGTGAAGACCTCCGGCGGGCGTGGCCTGCACATCTACGTGCGGATCGCCCCGGAGTGGGGGTTCGCCGACGTCCGCCGGGCCGCGCTGGCGTTCGCCCGCGAGGTGCAGCGGCGCGCGCCGGACGAGGTGACCACGACCTGGTGGCGCAAGGACCGCGACCCGGCCGCGCTGTTCGTCGACTACAACCAGAACACGCGTGATCACACGATCGCCAGTGCCTACTCGGTGCGCGGCGTGCCGGAGGCGTACGTGTCGACCCCGCTGCGCTGGGACGAGATCGACGACGCCGACCCCCGGGACTTCACCATCGCCACCGTCCCGGCCCGCTTCGCCGAGCTGGGCGACCTGCACGCGGGCATCGACGACACCGCCTACCGGCTGGACGAGCTGCTCTCCTCGGCCGACCGCGACGAACGAGAAGGCGCCACCGATCCGGGTGAACCGGACTAAGATCGACCTCGTGTTGGAGATCGGAAACCGACGGCGGGCGCAGCCCCCGCCACCTGCCGTGCTGTTCGAGGCGCTGACGAAGCCGCACCGCGACCCTACCCGACCGTGGCTGCTGTTACTGAAGGACGAGCAGGAACCGCAGATCCTGGAGGCGGTCGAGCCATCGTTGGTGGTGTGGTCGTCGCTGTGGACGCGGCGGCCGGACGCGGTGATCCGCTTCACGCTGGAGCCGGGGGAAAACGCGAACGGGACGGCGTTGCACTGGGCGTTGCTGGTGGACGAGCCCGAGCCGGACGCGTCGCTGGTCGGGCATCTGCGCAAGCGGTTGAACGAACTCATCCACCGGGACCTGCGGCACTCATTCGGCCAGTGACTCTTGTCCACTGTCCACTGTGCTGGTTCCGGTCGTCGTTCGATCGAGCTCGAAGCGGCCGCTGATCAGGTGCGGATACGGGGGCAGCTCCCGGTACCGGCGGTAGGCCTCGCGGCGGGCGGGGATGGACCTGAGGGACTTCTCGTCGCCTGCCAGGAGGGTGAGGGTCTCCTCGAAGGTGAGCATGAAGACGTCGTCGCCTTGGTCGGTAAGTTCGCCCGCGCGGACCAGGAACGCGCGGAGGACGGAGAACACCCGCGCCTTCTCCGATCTCGCCCGCTCGCGGACACGGCCTGCCACCGCCGCCTTGTCCAGTTGTCCGCGTAACCGGGCTGCTTTCTTCGGATGCTTTCGCGACATTCGGTCCCAGGCTTCCTCGCACTCCTGTTCCGGTGGCGCTTCATCCACTTCGGACCTGTCCGGCCAGTCGGGATCCTCGGCAGGCCGGGGCACCGACACCTCGAACTCGTCAGCGCAGCGGTGTCCCCATTGGCGCACATAGGTTTCACGGTCTGTCTCACCCGTGTACAGCCTCGCCTGCTCCGGGTCGTATACGGCCGCCAGAAGTTCGGCATCCTCTTTGGCCAGTCGCTGAAGCTTGGCTGTCAGACGTTCTCCCGTGCGATCGGCGCGTGTGCCCGCGTCAAGAATCACGCAGTCGCGGCGCAACAGCGAGTCCACATCGGATCGCCAAAGGGCGAGCAGCTCACCGCGCGTCGCGCACCGGGCGATGCGTTCGCGTAATACGGCACAGCGGGCCGGTGTGCGGGCGAGGAGTTCGGGGAGACGGCGGCGGTCTTCGCGGTTCCGGCGTAACAGGGGAATCGCGCCTTTGGCCGTCTCGACAAGGATCCGCCCCCGGGACATCGGCAACGCGGGCATCTCGGTGCCGCGCGGAATGTCGCGTCGGGCGAGCCTGCCCAGGCCCAATGCCGTGCCCACGGCCAATCGCGGGCTCAGGTTCAGGTAGAGACGACCACCGATGTTGCCGGTCGCCGGGACGTCCCCCAACCTCGCCTGCGCCAACACCCGCACGAGCGACCAGGTAGCGGGCGTCATCACGCTCGGCACATCTGCGGCGGCCCACAGGAAGTCACCGACCAGACTGTCGTTCCACACCTCGGCCACCGTCGCCGCGATCGGCCGCGCCTGCAACAACGCGAACCCGCTCCCGTCCCGGACCCACTCGACGTCGACCGGTACACCGTAAAGCTCCCGCACCCGCTCCCCCAGCGCGACAAGCTCCAACACCTTCTCGGTATCGAGAACCGCCGCCATCCGCGACGTCTCCAACACCGGCACACCCAGCACAGCCTTGTCGACGACCTCGCGCCGTACTTCCGCCCCACCCCGGACGACATAACTGTCCGCATTGATCCGACCGCTCCCCGACCCCCACGAGGCATTGACCACGGACTCGGTCGGATCACCGGTCACCGGATTCGCCGTGCACAACACCCCGGCAGCCCTGATCTCCACCATCCGCTGCACGACAACCCCCGCCGCCAGCCCGTCCTCGGCCACCCCCGACCGCGCCCGATAGGCCACCGCCCGGTCCGTCCACAACGACGCCCAACACTTCCGGATCGCGTCGAGCACCGCAGGCAGCCCCGTCACCCCAAGAAAGGTGTCGTACTGCCCCACCAGATCGCCCGCCTCCGCCACCACCGATGCCCGCACCGCGACCGGGCCCCCACCAAGCTCGTCATAGGCCTGCTCGACCGCCCGCACCACGGCAGGCGGCATCGCCACCCGGACGAACGCGGCCGGATCACCGTGGCGGGTGTCGGGGAAGAGAAACTCCCGGTAGGCATCGGTGGTGACGTGAAAGCCCGGCGGCACCGGCAACCCCGCCCGCACCATGACCGCGAGCGCGGCACCCTTGCCACCGACGGTCACCACATCGGCGGCCGGATCACCCAGCCCCAGCACCAACCCCTCACCCATGGCCGACATCCTGGCACCCAACCCGACCAATGCCCACCACCATCAAACCCCGACCGAGCGGGCTCCTTGCCCAAGCCGCAAGTTGACAAGAAAGTTTGTCAATGCGACCGTGGACCCATGCACGAGGTGGCGGTGATCGACGATCCCGGAGCGGCCGAGGTCTCCCTCGACCCGGTCCGCGCCCGCCTGCTCGCCGAACTGGCCGAGCCAGGCTCCGCCACCACCCTCGCCCGTCGCGTCGGCCTGACCAGGCAAAAGGTCAACTACCACCTGCGCACCCTCGAACAACACGGCCTGATCGAACTGGTAGAGGAGCGCCGCAAAGGCGGCCTCACCGAACGCGTCCTGCAAGCCACCGCCGCCGCATACGTGATCTCGCCGAGCGCCCTCCCGGCCGTCGAGCCCGACCCGGCCCGCTCCCCCGACCGCCTGTCCGCCCGCTGGCTGCTCGCCCTCGCCGCGCGGTTGGTGCGGGACGTCGGCGAGCTGATCACCGGAGCGACCAAGGCACGCAAACCATTGGCCACGTTCGCGGTCGACGGCGAGGTGCGGTTCGCGTCGGCGGCGGATCGGGCCGGGTTCGCGGAAGAGTTGACTGCGACACTGACGTCGTTGGTGGCCAAGTATCACGACGAGGGCGCGGCACACGGGCGGACGCACCGGATCGTGGTGGCCGTGCATCCGAAGGTTCGACGAGAAGAGAAGGATTGACGATGTTCGTTCCGGTGTCCAGCATCATGGTCGACGACCAGGACAAGGCCCTGGCGTTCTACACCGACGTGCTCGGCTTCGTGAAGAAGCACGACATCCCCATCGGCGGCGCCAAGTGGCTGACCGTCGTGTCCCCGGACGCGCCGGACGGGGTGGAGCTGCTGCTCGAACCGGACGGCAACCCGGGGATCCGGATCGAGGGCAAGCCCGCCGCGCAGGTCTACAAGAAGACCCTCTACGACGCGGGCATCCCGTACACGATGCTCGGCACCAAGGACCTGCAGGCCGATTACGAGCGGATGAAGGAACTCGGCGTCACCTTCACCCAGGAGCCCGCGAAGACCGGGTTCGGCGCGCAGGCCGTGTTCGACGACACCTGCGGCAACCTGATCGTGCTCGTGCAGCAGGACTGACCGGTGGACAAGAGATCCAGTGGCGCGACCGGAACGTCGGCCGTGTATCGACCGGTCCACGGCGTGTCCGGCTCGGCGCGGACCCAGCTCTCGGCGAACGCGTCCGCCGCACCCCCGAGAACCCGGAACCCATCGAGGGCGTGGTCGACCTGCGCGCCGAACACCTCCTCGGCATCCGCACCGAGCACGGCCGCTACCGCTTCACCGCCGATGCCCGACACCGCATGGTGAACACGATCCAGTACTTCTACGGTGTCACCATCGACCGCGCGGCACGCACCGCCGCCTGGCAGTCCTGGATCGAGGCGTGAACCCGGGTCAGCTCGAACCGAGATCCGCGGACAGCCAGTGCTCGGGCCGCAGGTGGATCGCCAGCTGTTCGCCGTGGTTCGCCTCGGCGAACGCGATGTACGCGGCCAACCGGTCGGCCGGGATGTAGCGGCCTGCCATCTCGCGGAGCATCTCGGGCGTGCCGGGTTCGGTGCGCGTGACCGGGCCCTCCACCGATACGTACCGGACCGTGGGCAGCACCCGTTCGGCCAGCAGCGAGAACCGGCCCGCGGCCGCGATCAGCCTGGCCTTGCGCGAGTGCACACCGGTCAGCACCCACAGCTCGCCGCCGGGCTCATACTGGTACCAGATCGGCACCAGCAGCGGGGCCCGTCCGTCCTCTGCGGACACCGCCAACGACCCGATGTGCGGTTCGGCAAGGAAAAGCTCGCGTTCCGCCACTGTCAACGCCATGTCCCGAACATACGGGAGGAAGGCGCCGTCAGACCGGTTGTCCCTTCGGGCGCACCACGATCGTGTTCACGTCCACCCCGACGGGTTGCGTGATCGCCCAGACGATCGCGGCGGCGGTCTGGTCGGCGGTGAGCAGTCCGCCCTCGGGCAGGTCGCCGTTCCAGAACGGCGTCTCCACCCGACCGGGTCCGATCAGCGTGACCCCGATGCCGTCCTCGGTGACCGCGCGGCGCGTGTTCTCCGCGAGTCCGGTCATCGCCCATTTCGTGGCGCCGTAGAGGTTCCCGGGCGTGTGCACGAATCCCGCCACACTGCCCACCAGCACGATCCGGCCCTTGGTCGCGCGCAAAGCCGCCACCGCCGCGCGAATGAGCAACGCGGGACCGAGCACATTGGTCAGCACCATGTCGCGCCAGCCCTCGGGGTCACCGTCGATCACGCTGTCGTGGGTCCCGAAACCCGCGTTGGCGACCACCACGTCCAGCCGCCCGAAGCGCGCGACCGTGTCGCGGACGGCCCCGTCCACGGTGTCCCAGTCGGCGGCGTCGCCCGCGATGGTGTGCAGCGTGCCCGGCCTGCCCACCGAGTCCGCGAAACCGGACAGCCGATCCGTGTCCCGGCCGGTGATCGTCACGCGGTGGCCGAGATCGAGCAGCTGCCGAGCGGCGGCCGCGCCGATCCCGCTGCCACCGCCGGTGATCAGGGCTACCGGTGCGTCGGTCATGCTTCTCCCTCTGGGTCGTCGAGCCCCGGAGGTTAGCCGCTGGAGCGCGCGCCAGGTCAAGCCGTTATAGCCGCTGTCCCACCGGACGAACCACGATCGTGTTCACGTCCACGCCCGCGGGTTGGCCGATCGCCCAGACGATCGTCGACGCGGTCTCGGCGGCGCCCAGATAGTGGCCTTCCGGCCGGTCGGCGGGCCAGAACGGCGTGTCCACCCGGCCGGGCGCGACCAGCGTGACGCCGATGCCGTCCTCGGTGACCGCGCGGCGGGTGTTCTCCGCGAGACCGGTCAACGCCCACTTCGTCGCGCCGTAGAGGTCACCGGGAGTGTTGACGAACCCGACCACACTGCCCACGAGCACGATCCGTCCGCGAGTCTTCCTCAGTTCCGCCACCGCGGCGCGGATGAGCAGCGCCGGGCCGAGCACGTTGGTCAACACCATCTCGCGCCACCGCGTCGGGTCGCCGTCCACCACCGAGTCGAGCGTGCCAGAGCCCGCGTTGGCGACCACGACGTCCAACCGGCCGAAGCGCGCCACGGTGTCGTCGACAGCGGCGCGGACCCCGTCCCAGTCTGTCGTGTCGCCGACGAGTGTCAGCAGATTGTCATTGCCCGGTAAGGAATCCGCGTGGCTCGCCAACCGGTCCGCGTTCCGACCGGTGATCGCGACACGGTGGCCGAGATCGAGCAGTTCGCGCGCTGCGGCGGCGCCGATCCCGCTCCCGCCGCCGGTGATGAGGACAACCGGGGAGTCGGTCATGCACTCCACTCTATGGCCGGTGTTCAGCCGTCGCTGAACCACTGGTCGGACCTGGGGCACGCCGCGGGACCGGACTTCGGTATAAGAAGACGTGATCTTCGACGCGGATGACCAACCCGCCGCGGGCCCCCTCGCCGATCTCGCGGGCTACATCGACATGCCCCAGGTGGCCGGTCTGTGGCTGGCCCCGGACGGACGCTCGCTGGTGGTCGGGGCGGCCCGGCCGGACCACACGGGAACCCGCTACCGGAAGGCGTTGTGGGCGGTCGACCCGACGGGCGAGCGGCCCGCGCGCAGGCTGACCAGGGGCGCGGAGGGCGAGATCGGCGTCGGCTTCACACCTTCGGGGGACCTGCTGTTCGCCTCCACCCGCCCCGACCCTGGCGCCGAGGACGGCCAGGCGCTGTGGCGGCTGCCCGCCGCGGGCGGCGACCCGGAGGTGGTGGCCCGGCCGTCCGGTGGCGTGCGCGGGGTGTCGGTCGCCGCGAACGGCACGGTCGTGCTCGGCTCGGGACTGCTGCCCGCGGCCGTCGACGTCGAGTCCGACCGGGCGATGCGCGCGCGCCGGGACGACCTGGGCGTGTCGGCGATCCTGCACGAGGAGTTCCCGATCCGGCACTGGGACCACGACCTCGGCCCGGACCGCACCAGGCTGCTGGCGCTCGGCGACACCCCGGACGACCTGCGCGACCTCACCGGCCACGTGGGACGCGCGCTGGGTGAGGACGCCACCTGGGACATCACCCCGGACGGCGGCACGGTGGTGTCGATGTGGGCGGTCGGCGAGCCGTGCGGCTCCCAGCGGTACTCGATCGTCGCCATCGACACCGCCACCGGCGCGCGGCGCGTGCTGGCCGACGACCCGGACTACGAGTACGACGCACCGCGCGTGTCGCCGGACGGCACGCGGGTCGCGTTCGTGGTGCAGCGCCGCAAGGACCCGCACGACCCCGGCGACCGCTGGCTGGGCGTGCTTCCCTTGGCGGGCGGCGAGATCACGCACGTCGCGCGCGAGTGGGACCGTTGGCCGCACTCGCCGCGGTGGACCCCGGACGGCGCCTCGCTGGTGGTCACCGCCGACCACCTGGGCCGGTCCCCGCTGTGGCTGGTCGACCTCGCGACCGGCGAACCGACCCGCCTCACCGACGACGACGGCGCCTACTGCGACGCGCGGGTCTCCCCGGACGGCCGGTACGTGTACGCGCTGCGGTCCGCGCTCGACGGTCCGCCCGCGCCGGTGCGGGTGGACCTGTCCGACCGGACGATCACCCCGCTGCCCGGCCCGGCCGAGGCGCTCGGCCTGGTCGCCCGGATCCGCGGCAGGCTCACCGAGGTCACCACGACCGCCGCCGACGGCACCCCGCTGCGCGCCTGGCTGACGCTGCCCGAGGACGCGGGCCCGGACGCGCCCGCGCCGCTGTTGCTGTGGGTGCACGGCGGTCCCGTCCTGTCCCGGAACAACTGGTCGTGGCGCTGGAACCCGTGGATCCTGGTCGCCCGCGGCTACGCGGTGCTGATGCCCGACCCCGCCCTGTCCACCGGCTACGGCATCGACTTCGTCCGCCGCGGCTGGGGCTCCTGGGGCCAGACCCCGTACACCGACCTGATGACGATCACCGACGCCGCGCTCACCCGCCCCGATCTCGACCCCACCCGCGTCGGCGCCATGGGCGGCTCGTTCGGCGGCTACATGTGCAACTGGATCGCGGGCCACACCGACCGCTTCGCCGCCATCGTCAGCCACGCCTCCGTCTGGGACCTCGACCAGTCCACCGACACCGCCGACATCGCCCACGACTTCCGCCGCGAGATGACCCCGGAGATGGCCGAGGCCAACTCGCCGCACCACTTCGCCGACCAGGTGCACACCCCGATGCTGGTCATCCACGGCGACCGCGACTACCGCGTCCCGATCAACGAGGCCCTGCGGCTGTGGTGGGACCTGTCCGCCCGCTCCCCGGCCGCAAACAGCCCGCACCGGTTCCTGTACTTCCCGGACGAGAACCACTTCGTCCTCGCCCCCGGCAATATCCGCGTCTGGTACGCGACGGTGCTGGCCTTCCTGGCCCAACACGTGCTGGGCGAGGAGTGGCACCGACCGGACCTGCTGGGGTAGACGGTCCGTTCCCATGTCCCGGTCCGGAACCTCGGCTGTTCCGGGACACGGCCGAGATTCCGGAACCGGGCTTACTTCGTGACGCACCGAACAAGACGGTCGCCACGAACGGGCGTCCGGTGTCCCCCGAAGGGCGGTGTTGTCCCCCGAAGAACCGTCATTCGCACACGTCGCGAAACCGCTGTACTGGGACCCGCACCGACACCGCCGAGCCGCACGAGGAGATGCCATGCGGCCTTGCACGAGGGCGATGGGCGCCGTCGCGGTACTGCTCGCGACGCTCCCGCTCTCGACCGGCTCCTACCAGCTCGTCGGCGAACAGCCGAGAACGGTGGTCCGGGTCAGCACCCGCCCGACGCCGCCCCCGGCACCCCGCCCGGCGACGACGGAGTACCCCTGCTCGGCGTCGGTGGACCCTTGCCCGTTAGTGGACTGACCGGCGCTCGGCACGTTCCGCAACGGCCCGCTCGATCACGGTGGGACACCAGCGCGTCCGGTGCACGCTCGGCGATGACCACCGGACACAAGGTCACCCTCCCCCGCGCGAGGGGGCACCCGGCGATCCGGGCCCGACTCGGGCGAGCCGGGCCCGGATCGTCCACTATGGATGAACCGGGTGCCCCGACCCCCTCGGGGCACCCGACTCCTGTCAGGCGTGCGCGCGCAGGGCCGCGGCGAACCATTCCATCGACGGCGCCGCGAGCGGGAAGGGCTCCTGGCCGTTGAGGATGGCCATCAGCTGCCAGTAGCGCTCCACGCGCCGGTCGGTGAACCGGTCGATCTGGTCGG
This sequence comes from Actinokineospora enzanensis DSM 44649, assembly GCF_000374445.1. Taxonomy (GTDB): domain Bacteria; phylum Actinomycetota; class Actinomycetes; order Mycobacteriales; family Pseudonocardiaceae; genus Actinokineospora; species Actinokineospora enzanensis. Next base: position 37,400 of record NZ_KB894416.1, read on the forward strand.
CCAGCGCCTCCCGCTGGTCCGCGGGCAGGTCCGCGGACACGATCCGGTCCAGGATCTCCTTGCCCTGCGCGGATTCCGGGGCGACACCCGCCGCCACGGCCGTGCCCGCGTGTTCGATGACACGGGTGGGGTCCGGCGAGGCGACCAGCTGTTCGCCTTGGGCGCCGGTGACCGCCATCTCCCGGACGCGGGCGCGGAAGTCCGCGTCCGCGACCAGCTCGGCCAGCTCCACCCAGGCGTCCACCTGGGCGGCGGACGGCTCGTCCGGCAGGTCGGCGGGCAGTGCCCGCATGGCCTTGCCGATGTGCGCGCCGGGGGCGTCCGGGGCCAGGTCCGCGAACGTCTCGTCCACGAACTCGTCGATGACGCGCTGCCGCTCCACCGCGGACAGTCGGGCCATTTTGTTCATCAGTCTCATCTCCTCGGTCGTGCTTCCTCGTCGGGCGACCGATGTCAGCACCGCGCGCCGCAGGCGCAGGGTGCGGATCTCCGCGTCGATGGCGCGCACATGCGTGCGAGCCACGTCGGCCAACGTCACCTGTTCGCGCAGTACCCGCGTCACCGTGTCCAGGTCCACGCCCAGCTCGCGCAACGTGCGCACGAGGTCGAGGCGGGCGACCGCCTCGGTGTCGTAGAGCCGGTATCCCCCATGGGACCGGTCGGTCGGCGGCACGACCCCGCTGTCTGACCAGAAGCGGATCGTGCGTACCGAGAGGCCGGTGCGGGTGGCGAGCTGTCCGATGGTGAACAGGTCGGTTCGGTCGTCCACGTGGATAGCCTCAACCTTCCAGCGGCTGGAGAGTCAAGCGCGCACCCCGGGGAATGCGGTGTGGATCACTCCACCCCGGCGGGTCGCGCCGCGTCGAGCACCCTGGCCAGCAGGCTGACCAGCTGCTTTCGTTCGTCCGGGGCGAGCGTGGCGAGCAGTTCGTCCTCGGTCTCGACCACGCACACGTCGAACTCGCGCAGCGCGGCCGCGCCCTCCTCGGTGAGCGCGACGAGGTTGCGCCGCCGGTTCGCCGGGTCCGGGTTGCGGGTGACGTACCCGGCGGAGACGAGGTCGTTGAGCACGCCGACGAGGTCGCTGCCGTCGAGCGACAGCCGCCTGCTGATGTCGGCCTGGGTGACCGGGCCCGCCTCGTCGACGGCGGCCAGCACGGCGTAGTGCCACTTGCGGATGCCGTGCCGGACGAACCGCTCCTGCAGTGACTGGTGCGAGCGCAGGGCGGCACGGCCGAGCAGCCACACCAGCCCGTGGTCACGCCCGCGCGGGGTGGCCCCGACCTCCTCGACCTCGCAGTGCACGTCACGCATGGCCATCACGGTACTGGTCGGGTTTCCCGCGATCGGCTATGTTGGTCTTACCAATATTGGTATTACCAACATAGGGGGAAACGTCCATGCGACGTGTGCGCTACTACGAACACGGCGGCCCGGAGGTCCTGCGCCTGGAGGAGGCGGACGTGCCGACGCCGGGGCCGGGCCAGGCGCTGGTGCAGGTGGACGCGATCGGCGCGAACTTCGTCGACACGAAGTTCCGCGCAGGCGGCCTGGGGATCTTCACCCGCCCGCTGCCCGGCGAGCTGACCGGCGACGTCGTCGGCACGGTCACCGCCGTCGGCCCGGACACCACCCGGGTCGCGGTCGGCGACCGGGTGGCCGCCCTGGCCGACCCGGCCTTCGCCGAGTACGTGCTGGTCGACGCCGAATGGTCGGCCCCGGTCCCGGATGGCATGACCGACACCGCCGCCAGCACCCTGGCCATGACCGCCCCCGTGGCGTTGCGCGTCCTGCGCACCGGCCACCTCGGCGAGGGCGAGACGGTGCTGGTGCACGCGGCGGCGGGCGGTATCGGGCACCTCGCGGTCCAGCTGGCGAGGCTGCTCGGCGCGGGAACGGTCATCGCCACCGCGAGTTCGGCGGCGAAGCTGGAGTTCGCGCGGTCCCTGGGCGCGGACGTCGCGGTCGACTACACGCAGCCGGACTGGGTGGACCAGGTTCGCGCGGCCGTGCCGGGCGGTGTGGACGTCATCGCGGACTCGATCGGGGGCGAGATCACCCAGCAGGGCATGCAGCTGTTGGCGCCGTTCGGCCGCACGATCGTCTACGGCGCGGCGAGCGGCGCGCTGGCCGACGTTCGGTTCGTCGACCTCGCGCCGTTGAAGTACGCGGGCGGTTTCTCGTTGCTGGCCTGGCGCGCGGCCCGCCCCGAGCAGGCTCGTGAGGAGATGACGGAACTCGCGGGGTATCTGCGCGACGGCCGCCTGCGGGTGACACTGCACGGGGAGTACCCGATGAGCGAGACGGCCGAGGTCCACCGGCTGCTGGAGGACCGGGGCCAGATCGGTCGCCTGATCGTGCGCCCCTGACCCGGAACCCACCGGGACGTCGGGCCGTTGGAGGTGGCGTGGACACCCTGGAAGCGGTGCTGACCTGGAGCATCCCGCTCTCCACGCTCACCGTGGTCGGTGTGGGCGTGTACGAGATGCGCAGGCAGAAGCGGCGCAACAAGCACGGCACACCGGTCACCGCCACCTACATCAACGAGTTCACCGCGATGTTCTACGGCACCAAGCGCGTGGAGCTCGACCACCGCGACTCGACGTCCCTGCTCCGCGAGGAGGACGCCCAGGGCGCCCCGCCGGGCTCGGACCCCGCCCAGGGCGTGATCTACGTCCGGCGTCCACCAACAGACTGATCAGCCACCCAAGGTCGGGAAGACCGCGCGCACCTCGTCGAACAGGACCGGGTAGCGGCCGTGCCCGAACGCGACGGCGGTGTTCCACAGCGCGTCGGCGGCCGCTACCAGCGGGTCGTCCTGCTGCCCGGCCAAGATCGCGGGCAATGCCATGGCCTGCTGGAGGCAGTTGTCGGTCCGGCCGTCCGGCCCGGTGACGGTGGTGTGCCGGACGCGGTCGTCGGACAGCATCCGGCCGAAGGCGGCGTTGAAGTCGTCGAAGGGCGGGGGTAACGGCTCGCCGCTGTCGACCGCCGCGAGGGCGGGGACGATCCAGTCGATGTCCGCCAGGCCCGCCTCGGTGTAGCCACGCCGGATCGCCCAGCGCGTGACCCGGCGCTGGGTGGCCGGGTCGGCCTCGGCCAGGGCGTCGACAAGGTCGCGGTCGAGGTGGGCCAGGCTGATCACGTTGCCGTGCAGGGGACGCAGTCGCGGGCTGGGCATCCTGCCGCCCCAGGTCTCGATCTCCTCGGCCGCCTGCCGCAGCACGGCGTCCTGTGCACGGGCGCGACGGTCGGCCTCGGCGATCTCCGCGCGGTCGCGGGGTGGCGGGAGCGTGGCCGGGACACTGTGCCAGTACGCGGCGTGCAGGCTGGTCTGCCGGATCACCTCGTCCGGTGCGGGCGGCGCGGGCCAGAACTGGAGAAGGTAGCGGTCCACCTCCGGCTCGCCTGCCATCCGGGTGTCGTGGGCGTGCCCCTCGTCCATGCCCACCGCGCAGTAGCGCACCCGGTAGTCGCCCGCCGCCAATCCCAGCGGCACGGCGACATCGCTGTCCCAGTCGGCGAGCACGGTGTCACCATCGGAGCGGAACGGCGCCTCGACGACCTCCTCCCATTCCTCGCCCACCGGCGGCTCCGCGTCGTGCGTCTCGACGGTCAACCCCACCGAACCCGTGTGCAGACCGGTGACCAGGTGCAGCGCGCCCGACACCGCCGCCCCGCACAGCCCGTTGCGCTGCCCGGCCAGGCACCCTTCCAAGTCCGCGAACTCGTAGCCGGACCGCACGTAGAACTGCGCGTAGTGCACCCGGATGTCACCGCTCATCACCACTCGCACGGTCATGTCAGCCCACCAATCCCGGGAACGCTCGGCGCACCTCGGCGAACAACTCCCCGTATCGGCCGTGTCCGAACGCCGCCGCGCCGTTCCACAGTGCGTCGAGGGCGGCCGCCAGCGGATCCGGTTCCAGCTCCGAGAAGATCGCCGGGAACGCCATGGCCTGCTGCAACATGTCGTTTGGTGGACCGATGATCGAGGGCACTGTGGTGACCGGGACTCGTTCGTCGCCCAGGACCCGTTCCCATCCGTCGCGTCGGTCGGCGAACCACGGCGTCAACGGCTCACCACGATCCACCGCGGCGAGCGCGTCCACGACCCAGTCGACCTCGTCCAGCCGCGCCTCGACAAACGCGCGGCGGATCACCCACCGCGCGACCAGCCGCTGCGTGTCACCGTCGAGCCGCTCGACCGCGTCGACCAGGTCACGGTCCAGCGTCGACAGGCTCCGCGCACTGCCATCGATGGCGCGCAAGCGATCGCTGGGCGCCCGACCGCCCCACGACAGCGCCTCGGATCGCAGGCGTTGCTCCTCGGCCGCCCGCGCCCGCTCGATCCGGTCCAGCCGCTCCGCCTCGGCCTGCTCCTCGGGCGACGGCGGAGCCGGTTGCTCACTCGCGAACCGGTGCCAGTAGGTCGCGTTGGCACTGCTCTCCCGGACGATCCGGTCCGGTTCCGGTGGCGCGGGCCAGAACTGGAGCAGGTAGTGCTCCACGACCCGCGGCTCCTCGTCCAGGTCCGGCCAGGAGTCCTCGTCCAACCCGCGACCGCAATACCGCACCCGGTAGGAGACCGACTCCAGGTCCAGCGGCCATGACCGCTCCCCCGCCCACGCGACCAGCATCACCGGCCCCGCAGGCAGGAACGACGCCTCGACGACTTCCTCCCACTCGTCACCCACCGACGGCTCGGTCTCGTGCGCCTCGATCGTGAACCCGACATCGCCGGTGTGCAGACCGGTGATCAGGAACAACGACCCCGGCATGGCCGCCCCGCACAACCCGTTGCGCTGACCACCGAAACACTCGCCGAGCTCCTGCCACCGCAGCCCGCTCTCGACATAGGCCTGCCCATAGCTCACGCCCACATCGCCACTCATCAACACCCGCACGGCTTCCCCCTTCGCGTCGGGGGGAATCCTGCACCAGGGCACCGACAATCAACCGACAAGTCCGGCGAGCAACGCCCTGGTCTCGCACAACGCGAACCCGAGCAGGTTCGAGCCCTGCCAGTCGGCCGGGTTCTCGGCGCGCGGGTCATCGGCCGCCAAACCGATGCCCCACACCGTGTCCAGCGGGCTCGCCTCGACCAGCACGCGGTCGCCCGTGCCCAGCAGGAACGCGCGCAGGTCCGGGTTCTGGCCGAACTTGGCCACGCTCGCCGCCAGCACGATCTCGTAACGGGCCGCTTCCCAGACCTCGGCGTCGAATCCGCGCACGCCGCGGCCGAGATCCTTGGCCTGCTTGGGATGCCCGGCCGCGAGGATCTCCGCCGCGCTCGACGCGTCGTCGAACAGGGTCGCCTTGCGCCACATCATGTAGTGCTCGGCGCTGGCGAACTCCTGTCCGTCCACTTGGAACAGGGCGGGCCACCACTGGCTCAGACAGCCCTTGCCGATGCTCCCGTCGCGCTCCGGTTGATGTCCCCAGAAGAACAGGAACTTGACACGTTCGCCGGAGCGCGTCCGGGCCAGCAGGTCGTCGAGGTTCGCACGCATGGGAACGAGTCTAGAAGCCCGGTTCCACCGGATTTCGCTCCCGCAGGCGGGCGAGCACGTCCGGGATCGGACCGGTGTGGACGATGCCCAGCCGCTGGGTGGCCCGCGTCATGGCGACGTACAGGTCGTTGTGCCCGAGCACCCCGGCCAGGATGACCTCCGGGTCGACCACCACGACCGCGTCGAACTCCAGCCCCTTCGCCTGGTCGGGGGGAAGGACCACGACCGGGTCGATCGGGTCCGGCGACAGCGACAACGACAGCGCCGACGCCAGCTCCTCGACCCGCCCGGCCGGGGCGATGATCGCCAGGTGGCCGTCCGTGTGCGCCGCCACCAGCTCGGCGACGACCTGGACCGGGTCCGCCGCCCGCTGCCGCCACGGCGGCACCCCGGTCGACCGCACCGAGCCGGGCGGCCGCAGGTCGGGGTGGTGCGCGGCGAGCAGGTCGGCGGTCGCGTCCATGATCTCCGCCGGGGTCCGGTAGTTGACCGTGAGCTGGGCGAGCCGCCACCGGTCGGCCAGGTGCGGGCCGAGCACCCGCGCCCACGAGGACGCGCCGGCCGGGGTGCCGGTCTGGGCCAGGTCGCCGACGATCGTCATGGACCGGCTGGGGTCGCGGCGCATCAGCATCCGCCAGGCCATCTCGGACAGCTCCTGTGCCTCGTCGACCACCACGTGCCCGTAGGTGGCCCGCTGCCCCGAGCCGACCAGCACCGCCGCCTCGTCCAGCAGCGGGATGTCGGCGGCGCTCCAACCGTCGGACCGCCCGATCAGGTCGGCCACCACACCTTCGGGGGAGAGTTCCGGCCACACCGCGTCCATCTCGGCCTGCACCTCGGCGTCGGCGAGCAGCGAGTCCCGCAGTGCCACCCGGTCGACCTCGTCGAGCAGCGTGCGCGGGCCGCCGTCCACCTCGGGGTCGAACACCACACCGGCGGCCGCGAGGGCCTTGATGTCGGCCGCGCCCAGCCTGCCGTCGGCGCTGCCGCCGTCGAGGGCCTCGCCGGTGTCGCTGAGCACCACGGCCTCCATGAGGTCGGCCAGGCGCCCGGTGAGCGTCGCCACGACCTCGTGCTGGAACACCATCCTGGCGTGGTTGTGCGGCATCGACGCGGCCCGCGCCTTGGTCGCCGCGTGCCGCCAGTCGACCGGTTCGAGCGTCAGCGCCTGGCCCTCGAAGTCGATGTCCACCGGGGTCTCCGGCAGCACGACCCGCGCCCGCACCTCGGCCGCCACCCGCTCGGCCAGGTACGCGTCACCCTTCCCGGCCGCGACGTCCGGCGGGTCGACGCGGGTGATCCCGACGTCTGGGTAGAGGTCGGGGATCGTCGCCGTGACCACGCTGTTCTCGCCCAGGCCGGGCAGGACTTGACCGATGTAGTCGAGGAACACCTGGTTGGGACCGATCACCAGCACACCGCGCGCACGCAGGTGCTCACGCGTGTAGAGCAGGTAGGCGACGCGGTGCAGCGCGACCACGGTCTTGCCGGTGCCCGGACCGCCCTGGACGACCAGCGCGCCGCCGTGCTCGTCGCGGATGATCCGGTCCTGCTCGGTACGCAGGGTGGTGACGATGTCGCGCATGCGCCCGGTCCGCGCCACGCTCACGGCGGCCAGCAGCGCCGCCTCCCCGGTCAGCCCGGCCTGACCGGCGGCCTCGGCGTCGAGCAGCTCGTCGTCCAGCCCGACCACGACCCGCCCGCGCGTGGCGATCCGTCTGCGCCGCCGCACGCCATCGGGCGCTCCCGCCGTGGCGGTGTAGAAGGCGCGCGCGACCGGCGCCCGCCAGTCGACCAGCAGCGCTTCCTCGTCGTCGTCCCGGAACAACCCGGTCCGTCCGATGTAGACGCGACGGCCGTCGTCGAGGTCCAGCCGCCCGAAGCACAGCCCGTCCTCCACGGCCGCCAGCCTGGCCGCCTCGGCCCGCCACACCGCCCCGGTCTCGGCGTCCTCGGCCTTCTCCACCCGCCGCGCCGCCTCCACCCGCAGCCCGTCCAGGTGCGCGTAGAGGCCGGAGACGTACTCCTGCTCAGCGGAAACTTCTTCACGTTCAGTATCAGACAAAACCGTCGCGCCCCCACGAATCGGCGATCAACTACGACAAAGCATGCCCGCGAATTCGCCGGAAAAACAGACTTGTAGTTTTTGACACCTTCAGTCGTCACCAGGTCCGAGCTGTGACCTCTCCCAACAACGCCTGCGCCTCCCCCCGACAAAGCTCACTCAACTGGGCGAGCGCACGGGCCGCCTTGAACCGAACGTGCACGGGACAGATCTCCAGATGCGCCACCTCCCGCGCGACGACTGCGGCCGACTCCCGCAGCTCCCGGTTGAAGTCGATCATCGCCAGCGCGGCCCGCAGCCGGACCCCGGGCGGCAGGCCCTCCCGGGTCATCCGCCGCAACCCGACCGCCGCCTCCGCCGCCTCGAACCGCCCGATCGCCTGCCACACCTGGATCCGCGCCAGCGGCTTATCGGCGCCGGTCAGCCCACGCAACACCGCCAAAACCTCCTTCCGGAGATCCGGTCTACCCACACCGAGCGCCCGCGCCGCATCACTCCGCACGATCGTCGGCATGCCCTGATCGTGCGCGATCTCCAACAGGATCGGCGCCCCCAACTCCCGACCGCGCTCCCCGAACGACATCAGCTCGTGCGCGGCCTGTCCCCGCAACGTCGGCGAACAGGCCGGGTCGGTGGCGATGTCCGCCAACACGCGCGCACCTGCGGCCCGGTCCTCGATCGCGAACTCCCGCAAACGCTTGGCCGCCTGCCAACGCAGTGCAGGCGTGGCCCGCCGGTCATCCCGAATCCGCCGAAGCGGATCAAGCCCGTCCCGAGACCGCAACCGCCACAACGCCTCCACCCGATTCGCAACACCTTCGAGAACCACCGCGACATCGTCGGAGAGTTCCTGCTCCAACTCGGAGATCAGCACAGCCGCCCGCCAACGCGCCGCCCTGTCCCCATCACGCAGAACCACCCGAGCATCGGCCACCACCCGCTCCCGCCGCGAAACCCCCAACCCCGCCAACTCCCGCCGCGCACTGCTCCACGCGGCCGGAACGGACAGCATCGACTCCAACCAACTCTCGGCCTCGGCCACATTGACCCGAGACATCCGAGCAAACGCCCCCGCAGCCTCGACCCGGTCCGCGACCGAGGTCTCGACAGCCGTGTAAACGTCCCGGAGTACCTCCTCCGCCTCCGTCGCGAGTTCCGGCGCAGTCCACGCCGTCAGTCCCTCCACCCGCTGCCTTGGCGCCGCCCGTCGATCCTCAAGCAGCAGCCGTTCCAGCATGATCTGACCGGCCGAACCGACCCGACGGAGCAGCCAGCGCCGGATCGTGGGCGTGGCATCCGGCTCGTACGCCATGTCCAGGGCCAGTCGCTCCGCCTCGGCCGAGCTCTCCCGGCAGAAGAAGGCCAGCCAGTTCACGGCATCGAACCGGTCGTAGATCGATCCGCTGTCGGACCACGCACGCAGCGCGCGGATCACCTCGTCACCCACCGACGGCGCCAGGCAGAAGAGCACGTACGCGGCATCGGCTCGGCTACCGACCGGTTGCCGCACATCGAGAAACGCCGATCGACACCGATCCTGTCCACTCGCCAGCTCGTCCTCGGCAGCGAGGTACTGATGGATCCGAACCCGACTCCGCAGACCCAGATGCGGATCTTCCGCCTGGGCACGTAGTTCCGACAACGCCGCCGGTCGATCACGCCCGCCCGAGCGCGCGAGAATCCAGGCGGCCTTCTCCCGCACAGCGGCAGGCGTGTCGCGGTCCGACACCACATCGTTCAGATAGCGGACCGCACGACCATCGGCGCGAACGCATTCCGACGAGAGCCGCGTGAACTGCCACTCCGCCATCGACTCCTCGGCGAGCACCCCGGCCAGGATCTCGACCGCCCGATCGGGATACGCCCGGATGATAGTCGTGGCGGTCGGTATCCCGACGCGGTTCAGCGTCCTCTCGCGCAGCACATCCGTCAGCGCCCTGGACCCGATCTCCTCGGCGGCATCGGAACCCAGGTCGTACAGCGCCGCCGCGATCGCGCACAGCATCGCGCCATCGGCATCCTCGACCCGACCGAGCCCGCACAGCCTGTCGATCAGCTTCGCTCGGGCGCGGGCCCCACTGTTGTTCAAAGCCGTGACGGTCATGACGACGTGGTCGGCGGGGAACTCCGGGTCACCCAGCAGATCCAGCGCGCCTCGAACAGCGGCCTGCCGGGAACCGCGCCCGAGATAACTCAGGCTCACCACCGCGCCCCAGCGGGCAACGCCCCCGGGCGACACACCGGCCACCTCTTCGACCGCACCGGCCAACTGTCCGGCGTCATCCTCGCCGGAAGTGTCGAGGAAGTAGTCCCGATACGCCTGCCACCGCGCGACGCCGTCCTTGCCCGCGAGGGCGACCATCTCGGCGACCGCGAAGTCCCGTGCCTCGTTGCCCAGTTCACGCAGCAACATCAGGCCGCGCATACAGGCATCCGGGTTCCGCTCATGCCGAACGAGCCTGCCGAGGACTTCGACGACCTCACCGTGATACCCCGGCCCCAACGTGATCAGTTGCCGGGCCGCCTCGATCCGGCGCACCGAGCTCGCGGCCACGTCCGACAGCCCTCGTCGCAGGGAATCGACGGCGGTACGGCGGTGGCCTGCGCCCAGTATGGCCAACCGTCCCCAGGCCATCATCTGGGTGTACCCGGTGGCCGTCGGGTCCACCGCGATCCGGCGCAACACCGGCGCGGCCTCGTCCCGGTAGGCCGGGCCGAGGTGGGTCACCGCGTGGGCGGCCCAGTACCTTTCCTCGGGCAGGGCGGCGGGGTCGTCGAGGACGGATCTCAGCAGGACGAGCCCGGGTTCCGTCAGGCCGCAGTCGACCAGTGCGGCCCCCAGCCCCTGGCGCTCGCCACAGTCGATCAGGGGTTCGGCCGCGACGGCACGCAGAAGCCTGGCCGCTGTGGCGCGGTGCTGGGGACCAAGCTCGACAAGTACCCGACCCGCCATGATCCGAGTACCGCTCGCCAGGCGTTTGTCCGTCATGAACCCGGCGAGGGTGTTCGTGGTCTCGATCAAATGGTCCCCGCCCAGCGTGGCCAGGCCGAACGCGGCGCGCCGCAACAGGTTCAGTTGCCATGACGGTCGGGACAGGATGTCGCGGAAGACCTCCGCGCACCGCTCGTGGTGGTCCACGCTGATCTCGGCCAGGCCGATCGCGGACTCGACCACCTCCCGGTCGGCTGACCAGGCATCGTCCATCAGCTCGACCAGGCGGTCGATCACCCGGGCACGGGACTCACTGCCGAACGTCGCCAGGAGCATGCCTGCGGGGCGCAGGACACTGTCCGACACGGACGGATCATCGAGGATCGAACACAGACCCGTCTTGGCCGCGTCTCGATCGGGCCCACCACAGTCGGACAAGGCCTCGGCCGCACTCAAGCGCTTGCCCAGGTCGATCGTGGTGTTCTCCACTACCGCACGCAGCAGGGCCGTCGCCTCATCGCGTTCAGGTCCGCGTACTCGGGTCGCGAGGGCGGCGGCCGCCTCGACTCGGGAAGACCAAGGTGCAGCGGTGTTCCTGGCCAGGGTGATGAGCCATTGAGCCAGGCCCGGGTGGTGGGTGGCGCGGGTCGTCTGGGCCAGGATGACGACCCCGGTGTACTGGGTGCTCATGGCCCACTTGCCCACTGTCACAAGGAAAGCGTCGATGACCTCCGCGTTCACCGGCACGTGCACCGCCAGCAACCTGGCCGCGAGCAGGTGCTGATCGCCGTCCCGGGCATGCAGCCAAGTGATCAGCGCGTCGGCCTGCGGCGGGTGCAGTCGGGTGTAGTGCAACAGCACCGCACGCGCGTGGCGCCCGCCTTGCTCCGGTTCAGCCGCGTGCAACAGCTGGGCGAACTCCGGGCTCTCCGCATCAAAAGGCACCGGCAGCAAACGGGCCTTGGCCGTCGCCGCGAGATGTTCGGCGAAACTGTGGTGCAGGAACCGCAAATCGTCACCGCGTCGCGAGAGTGGCCCAACAGCAGCGAGATAGTTGACCAGTTCTTCCCGCTCGACCCCGGGCACCCGCTCCACCGCAGCCGCCACCAACGACGTGTCGGTCTCGACCCGCACTCGCCCCAGGTGCTCCAGCAACTCGTCCGTGAACGGATGGCCCGGCACCTCGTGCGCAGTCCGCAGATACTCCAGGTACGACTCGTACAACGAGTACTGGTTGTCCGGCAACGGCCGATCCACATGCCGCTCGAACACGATCGCCGCGATCGTCGCCAGCAACGGCACCCGCACCAACTCATCCAGGTGCGCGGCCCGGAGCTGACGCACGAACCGCTCGGCAGGCTCATCCGCCCCGAACCAACTGGACGCGAACCGCCCCAACGCCTCCTCGTCGAACGGTTGCAGCTCGTACCGCACCGCCCCCACCCGCTGCAACGGCGCGAGCGTCGCCCCCTCGATCGGTCGCGTGGTCAGGACCACCCGATACGGCGACCCTTCCTCCGCACCCCACCGCGCCAACACCGCGACCAGCCGGTCCCGGTCCCGCACATCCGCGACCTCGTCCAGCCCGTCGATCAGCAGCAACCACCGACACTCACCGACAGGCCCGTCCAGCAGCCGCGCGTCGAACGAGCCACTCAGCATGGCGCCGTACTCGGCCCGCGCGCTCGCCGCCAGGGCCTCCGAGAACGGCAGGTCGAGCCGCGTCGCCAGTTCCCGGGCCGTCAACCGCAACGGGATGACATGGCCGCGATAGGACGCCGCCAACCGCAACGACAGGGTCGACTTGCCCTGTCCCGGTCCACCTGTGATGACCACATGATCGGCCCCGTCCAACACCTCCCGCACCGTCCGCGTCGGCGGCCGCACGACCACCCGGACCGCCGGCCCCCGGTGCGCCGCGACGACCTGCCCGCGTTCGTCCAGGATCGGCTCCGGCGGCGGCTGGTCGACCGGTTCCTCCAGCCCGCTCCCCAGGTCCTGCCGCACGTACACATCGGCCAACGACGGCCGCCGCGCCCCGCGCAACCGATACGGCATGTCGTGCGCGGCTTCCTCCTGCGCCCGCAACAACGACCGCACCGCCGACGGCATCTCCCCCGGCTCGACCTGCTCGACCGGCGCGCCCGACAGGTAGAGGTGCACCCCGCCTTGGATCGTGTCCGCCTGCACGGACGGCCCGTGGACATCCCCGCCCACCTTGTTCACGGTCTCTCGGCGCTGCCCGTCATCCGGCATCCCCACATGGTCTCATGTCGGATTCCCGCTTCCGCCGTCCCGCTTGACGCTCACGTGGCGTGAGGCCGGATAGTCGAGGACGTGGAGCACCTGACCGTGGGGCGTGTGGCCGAGTTGGCCGGAGTGAGTGTCCGCACGCTGCATCACTACGACGACATCGGTCTCGTGCGGCCGTCCGCGCGGACTACCGCAGGCTACCGGGCCTACACACCGGCCGACGTGGAGCGACTGCGGGAGGTGCTCGCGTACCGGCGGCTCGGGTTCGGGTTGCGCGAGATCGCGGACCTGGTGGACGACCCGGCCACCGACGCCGTCGCGCACCTGCGCAGGCTGCGCGGCCTGTTGCTGGACCAACGCGACCGCGCCGCCGCCATGGTCACCGCTATTGATCGGGAACTGGAGGCACGGAAGTTGGGGATCCACACGACACCGGAGGATCAGCTGAAAGTGTTCGGCGCGCAGTTGTACGACACCATCGGGTCCGCCTATCCGGCGACGCGACGCACCGAACCCCGCATCGCCGCGCAGGTCTGGGACGCGCTCGGCGACGCCCGGACCGTGCTCAACGTCGGCGCGGGCACCGGCTCCTACGAACCCCCCGACCGCGATGTCACGGCCGTGGAACCGTCGGCGGTCATGCGGGCGCAACGTCCAGCGGGCTCGGCGCCGTGCGTGGCCGCGTCCGCCGAGAACCTCCCGTTCGCCGACCAGTCCTTCGATGCCGCGATGGCCTTCAGCACCGTCCACCACTGGCAGGACCCGATCGCCGGACTGCGCGAGATGCGGCGGGTGGCGCGCCGGGTCGTGGTGTTCACGCACGACGACAGCGACACCGGCTGGCTGAAGCGGTTCTGGCTCACCCGCGACTACCTGCCCGAGGTCGCGAACCTGGTCGTGGGCCGCCCCTCGGTGGACCGGCTGGCGCACGTGATCGAGGCGCGGATAGAACCGGTACTCATCCCGTGGGACTGTGCCGACGGCTTCTTCGAGGCCTACTGGCGCAGGCCCGAGGCATACCTGGACGAGCACGTGCGCCGCGCGATCTCGGTGTGGACGCGGGTCGGGCCGGAAGCCGAGCGACGGGCGGTGGACGAACTCCGCGACGACCTGTCCTCGGGCCGGTGGACCGAACGCAACCGCGAACTCCTCGGCCTCGGCGCGGCGGAACTCGGCCTCCGCCTGCTCGTGGCCTAGTGAACTACTGGCACTAGAGCACGCGCGTCGCGTAGGACTCGATCCCGCCGTAACGCACCGGAGCGATGCGCACGACCGAGCCGGAGTACGGCGCCTCCACCATCTGCCCGTTGCCGATGTAGAGCGCCACGTGGTGGATGTGCCCCTCGGACGACCAGAACAGCATGTCCCCCGGCGCCATGTCCGACAGCGGCACCTGCCGACCCGCCTCGGCCTGGTAGCCGCTGTAGTGCGGAAGTCGGACGCCGACCCCGGCGAAGGCGTAGATCATCAGCCCGGAGCAGTCGAAGCCGATCTTCGCGAAGTCGCCGTAGCTGTCGGCAACGCCGCCGTCGCGGATGCCCTGGGTCGGCCCCCGGCCGTCCCCGCCGCCCCACGCGTACTCGACGCCCAGCTGCGACAGCGCCCGGTCGATCACGGTTCGGGCACGACCGGCCGCCGGTCCCGCCGACTGACCGCCGCCGCCCCCGGCCGACACCCGGCGCGCGTTCTCCTCGTCCTCGCGCTTTTTGTCCGCCAGCCATTTCTCGTACCGCGCGCGCTGGTCCTCCAACCCCCCGACCTGTGCCTGCGCGTCGTTCAGCTGCTTCTCGTAGTCCGCCCGCGTCGCGCGCAGCTGCTCGGACTGGGCGAGCTGGTCGTGCTGCGCCTGCCGGGCCCGTTCCGTGGCGGCGTCGGCGGTCCGCTTGGCCTCCTCCGCCTCGCCCTGCCGCTTGGTCGCGACGTCCACCGCCGCACGCGCGCGCGAGTCGAGGTTGGCCTTGGTGAGCCGCGCCCGCTGCAAACCGTCGAGCGCCTCCAGCCCGCTGCCGCTGACCGCGTTGAGCATCTGCTCGCGCGCCAACAGGTCCTCGGGCCCCGTCGCCCCCAGGTACGCGGAGAACGACCCGAGCGTGCTGCCCTGCTTGAAGCTGCCCGCCGCGAACTCGTCCAGTTGTGACCGCGCGTCGTCGACGGCCTTGCCCGCGCCGTCGGACTCCCGGCGGGCGGCGTCCGCGTCGGCCTTGGCGCGGGTCGCCTCGTCCTCGGCGGCGCGCAGGTCCACCAAAGCCTTGTTGGCGTCCTCCAGTTTTGCCTCGACGACGCCCTGCAGGTCCATCAGCCGCGCCTCGGCCTCGGCGACCTGGTTGGTGAGCCTGCCGACCTCGCCCGCCTTCGCGTCCACGTCGGCGTGCCCGCGGTCGATATCGGTGTCGCTGGGATTGGGCGGCGGCGGCGGGACCGCGGCGACCGCCGGGGTGGCGGTGGCCACCGAGGCCAGCACCACCGCGGTGATCACCAGTCGCAGGGACAGCGTCCGTCGTACGGGCACCGCGCCCACCTCCTCGCCGCGGGGCGGCTCCCCCCGCCCACTTCGGCTCGACTGTGCCACTTCGGACACTCGCCGACCACTTGTACCAGCAGGAACTCCGGTATCGGCGACAACAACCGACCCGGCGGCGACGGAGCGTGTCGCCCGGCTGTCGATTGAGGACAGACGGACCACTCGAACGAGGGTGCCGTCCCCTGGCCGGGAGGCTCCTGGGAACATGGAGTCGTGTCCGAGGGGAAACACCGCCTGCGCGTCGCGCTGCCCGCCGCCGTCACGGCCGTCGGCCTGCTCACCGTCGCGGTCGGCACGTTCCTGCCGTGGTTCCGGTCCGGCGCGGTGCTGCGCGACAGCTACCAGGTGGTCGGGGTGATCACCTCGCTCGGCTTCCTGCGCGGCGACGTGCTGGAACTGCTGCTGTACGCGTGGTTCGGGGTGGTCCCGGCCATCACGCTCAGCGTCGTCGCGTACGCGGTCGGCATGCGCCGCGTGTCCGCAACGCTCGGGGCGATTACAGCGATAATCACCGGAACCGTGTCCGGTGGTGCGACCGTCGAAAGTGGTGGCGGTGACATCGCGCTCGGCATCGCGACCACCGGACCGGCGACCACACTCGTCGGCTCGGTGCTCGCGCTGGTGGGCGCGATCGGCATCGTCGTGTTCGGGCGCGGCAGCGCACGCAGGGCAGCGCACGCGAGGACTGTGAGAGGGGAACCGTGACCTATCCACCGGGGGGCGGCGGCCAATGGCCGTCGAACGACCCGTACCAGCAGCAAGGCCCGGGTAGCGGAGGCTTCCCGGCGCAGGGCTACCCGCAGCAGCAGCCGGGGTACCCGCAGACGGGTCAGCAGCCCGCGCAGGGCTTCCCGCAGACCGGGCCGCAGCCCACCCAGGGCTACCCGCAGACCGGGCCGCAGCAGGCGCAGGGTTACCCGCAGGCGTTCCCGCAGCAGCCCTACGGCGGCCAGTACGGCTACCAGACGCCGGAGCAGCCGGGTCCGTCCAAGAAGCGCAAGGGCGTGATCATCGGCACCGTCGTGGCGGTGCTGGCGGTCGGCGCGGGCGCGGGTGTCACGGTGTGGGCGCTCAACCGGGGCAGCGCGCCCGCGGGCGCGCAGAACCCGACCGCGGCGGCGACCAGCCTGGTCAACGCCATCGGCAAGGGCGACGTCGCCGGTCTGCTCACCGGCTTGGCCCCGGCCGAGCGCGACCTGCTGACCACGCTGAACTCGCAGACCACCACCGAGCTCAAGCGGCTCAACGTCTACAAGGCCGACGCCGACCCGAACCAGTTCGGCGGCTTCGAGCTGAAGACGGAGAACCTGCAGTTCGACGAGTCGGCCGCGGAGAAGGTCAACGACCACCTGACCATCACCAAGCTGGTCGGCGGCAAGGTCACGGTCAGCTCGGACGCCAGCAAGCTGCCGTTCACCGAGGAGTTCATCGACCTCGCGTTCCCGCACGGCATGACCTCGTCCGGCCCGCAGACCGAGACCGTCGACGTCGCGGACCTGGTGAAGAAGAACAAGGGCAAGGCCATCAACATCGCGACCGTGAAGGTCGACGACGAGTGGTACCCCAGCCTGCTCTACACCATCGCCGACTACGCGCTGGCCGACGCCAAGCAGTCCTGGCCCAAGCAGGCCACCCCCGCCAAGGGCGCGAGCAGCCCCGGCGACGCCGTGCGCGGCGTGGCCGACGCGGCCCTCAACGAGGACCTGGAAGGCATCATCGAGCTGCTCCCGCCGGACGAGATGGGCGTCCTGCACGACGTCGGCCCGGTGCTGATCAAGGAGGCGGGCCGCGGCAAGCCCAGCGGGGTGAAGATCACCAAGCTGGACACCGAGACCCAGGACGTGGACAACGCCACCAAGGTCCTGCTCAAGGAGATCGTCCTGGAGAACGACGGCGAGACCGTCCGCATCACCAAGGACGGCGACTGCTACGCCGCCGAGGTCAGCGGCGAACGCGAGCGCGTCTGCGCCGACGACCTGGCCACCAAGGTCGGCGGCAAGCGCATGCCCGCGGACGCCAAGCGCGCGGTGTCCAACCTGGTCAAGGGCATGATGGCGAACACCGGCGTGGTCACGACCGAGGTCGACGGCAAGTGGTACGTGAGCCCGATCCGGTCGATCACCGAGCTGGAGATCACCGCTCTCAAGAGCCTCCAGCCCGCCGACGTGAAGGCCCTGCTCAACCTGGCGAAGTAGGCCCCTCGCGAACGGCCCGTCTCCCTACTCGGAGGCGGGCCGTTCGCCTGCCCGGGGCATGGCGACGACCTGGTGCTCGTCCTCGTAGATGATCAGCCCCGGGTCGGTGGCCGCCAACCGCACCCAGCCGACCTGGTGCTGGTCGAGGATCTCCAGGTAGCCGGTGACCCGCTCGATCAACTCCCCCGCCGACGCCTTGAACCAGGCCACCGCACCGGGATGAAGCCCCTGGTCATAGACCGACGGGTCGACGGTGCCCGGGTTGGTGAAGTTCGCATCGAACCAGTCGTTGCTGACGCGCCGGAACGCCTCCTGCTCCCCGCTCAACACCCCTCGCCGCGCCAGCCCGTTGACCAGCCCGAACACCCCCGGAAACCGCCCATCCCCGGTCTCGACCGCCGCCTGAAACCGCACATACCCACCAACGCTCGCTACCACGCCACTCCCGGTCACACAACCCCCAGCCCCATTTTCAAGATCACCCCAAACCGCCCCCGAACAGGCCCCGCCCACCCGGGGGCGCCTGCCACCGCGATGATCGACTTCGCCGAGTTCACCGAGCGGGTCCACGGAGCGGGTTCAGGGCGCGAGGAACTCCAGGCGGTTGCCGTGGGGATCGTCCGTATGAAAGCGGTCCCGCCCCGGCGTCTCCGCCGGGTCGGCCCACCGGACCGGATACCCCGCCAGAGTCAACGCGGCCGACACCGCCACCACATCCACCACGAACCCCGGATGAGCCTTCCGCGCGGCCCGGAACCCCTCCTCCACCCCCACGTGCAGCTCACCCCCACCCGGCACCGCGAACCAACACCCGCCCCGCGCCGCCAACAACGGCGGTTTCGCCAGCTCAGCCCACCCCAACACACCCCCAAAGAACTCTCGGGCGGCACCCTCGCCCCCGGGCGGACAGGCGATCTGTACGTGATGGATCACATCGACCTCCTCGGCGCGTCCCCTTGTAGCGCTTTATAGGACAAGCGTACTGTTAAAACGGTGAGGCCGTCGATGCGCTCCCCCGCGGGGTGCGCGAGACTCACCGTCGAGTACCGCACTGACTTTGCGCCGCCACTGGAGTTGGACGTGACCACATCGAGCAAGGACAGCTTCGGCGCCCGCGCCACGCTGAAGGTCGGGGATGCCTCGTACGAGGTCTTCCGGCTGGACGCGGTGGACGGGGCCGAGCGCCTGCCCTACAGCCTGAAGATCCTGCTGGAGAACCTGCTGCGCACCGAGGACGGCGCGAACATCACCGCCGACCACGTGCGCGCGCTGGCGTCCTGGGACCCCACGGCCGAGCCGTCGACGGAGATCCAGTTCACCCCGGGGCGGGTGGTGATGCAGGACTTCACCGGCGTGCCCTGCATCGTGGACCTGGCCACCATGCGCGAGGCCGTCACCCAGCTGGGCGGTGACCCGGCGAAGGTGAACCCGCTGGCGCCCGCCGAGCTGGTCATCGACCACTCGGTGATCGCCGACGTGTTCGGCAGGCCGGACGCGTTCGAGCTGAACGTCGACCTGGAGTACGAGCGCAACAAGGAGCGCTACCAGTTCCTGCGCTGGGGCCAGAGCGCGTTCGACGAGTTCAAGGTCGTCCCGCCGGGCACCGGCATCGTGCACCAGGTCAACATCGAGCACTTGGCGCGCGTTGTGATGATCCGCAACGGGCAGGCTTACCCGGACACCCTGGTCGGCACCGACTCGCACACCACCATGGTCAACGGCCTGGGTGTGCTGGGCTGGGGCGTCGGCGGCATCGAGGCCGAGGCCGCCATGCTGGGCCAGCCGGTGTCCATGCTGATCCCGCGCGTGGTCGGCTTCAAGCTGCACGGCGAGCTGCCCGCGGGCGCCACCGCCACCGACCTGGTGCTCACGATCACCGAGATGCTGCGCAAGCAGGGCGTCGTCGGCAAGTTCGTCGAGTTCTACGGCTCCGGCGTGTCCGCCGTCCCGCTGGCCAACCGCGCCACCATCGGCAACATGAGCCCCGAGTTCGGCTCCACCGCCGCGATGTTCCCGATCGACGGCGAGACCATCGATTACCTGCGCTTCACCGGCCGCTCCGAGGAGCAGGTGGCGCTGGTCGAGGCATACGCCAAGGAGCAGGGCCTCTGGCTCGACCCGAACGCCGAGCCCGCGTTCTCCGAGACGCTGGAGCTGGACCTGGCCACCGTGGTGCCGTCGATCGCGGGCCCGAAGCGCCCGCAGGACCGCATCGAGCTGACCGACGCGAAGAGCGCTTTCCGCGCCGCCCTGGGCAGCTACACGACCGATGCACCGAAGTCCGCTGTGGACGAAGCGGTCGAGGAGTCCTTCCCGGCCAGCGACTCCCCCGCGGTCAGTGGCGGCAACGGCAACGGCGCACCGTACGACTACCACTCGGCCGCGCGCGGCGCCGAAGGCCGGGTGAGCAAGCCGACCAAGGTCACTGTGGACGGTGCCGAGTTCGAGCTGGACCACGGCGCGGTCGCGATCGCGGCGATCACCTCGTGCACCAACACGTCCAACCCGTCGGTCATGATCGGCGCGGCGCTGCTGGCGAAGAAGGCCGTGGAGCGCGGGCTGTCGCGCAAGCCGTGGGTGAAGACCACGCTCGCGCCGGGGTCGAAGGTCGTCATGGACTACTACGACCGCGCGGGCCTCACGCCGTACCTGGACAAGCTGGGCTTCAACCTGGTCGGCTACGGCTGCACCACCTGCATCGGAAACTCCGGCCCGCTGCAGGAGGAGATCTCCGCGGGCGTGCAGGAGTCCGACCTCGCCGTGGTGTCGGTGCTCTCCGGCAACCGCAACTTCGAGGGTCGGATCAACCCGGACATCAAGATGAACTACCTGGCGTCCCCGCCGCTGGTGGTCGCGTACGCGCTGGCCGGGTCGATGGACATCGACATCACCACCGAACCGCTCGGCGAGGACTCCGACGGCAAGCCGGTGTACCTCGACGACATCTGGCCGTCGCCGCAGGAGATCTCGGACACGATCACCACCGCGCTGTCCGCGGAGAGCTTCGCGCAGAGCTACGCCGACGTGTTCGCCGGTGACGACCGCTGGCGCTCGCTGCCCACCCCGACCGGCAACGTGTTCGAGTGGGACACCGAGTCCACCTACGTGCGCAAGCCCCCGTACTTCGAGGGCATGGAGATGACCCCGGCCCCGGTGACCAAGATCGAGGGCGCCCGAGTGCTGGCCCTGCTCGGCGACTCGGTCACCACCGACCACATCTCCCCGGCGGGCGCCATCAAGCAGGACTCGCCCGCGGGCCGGTACCTCACCGAGCACGGTGTGTCCCGTAAGGACTTCAACTCCTACGGTTCCCGCCGCGGCAACCACGAGGTGATGATCCGCGGCACGTTCGCCAACATCCGCCTCCGCAACCTGCTCCTGGACGACGTCCAGGGCGGCTACACCCGCGACTTCACCAACGGCGGCGAGCAGGCGTTCATCTATGACGCCGCCCAGAACTACGCCGCCGCGGGCACCCCCCTGGTCGTGCTGGCAGGCAAGGAATACGGCTCCGGCTCATCCCGCGACTGGGCCGCCAAGGGCACCTCGCTGCTGGGCGTCCGCGCCGTGATCGCGGAGTCCTTCGAGCGCATCCACCGCTCGAACCTGATCGGCATGGGCGTCCTGCCACTCCAGTTCCCCGCGGGCGAGACCGCCTCGTCCCTGGGCCTCGACGGCACCGAGACCTTCCTGTTCACCGGCGTCACCGCCCTCAACGACGGCACGACCCCGCGCACCGTGAAGGTCTCCGCAGGCCGCGCCGACGGCACGACGATCGACTTCGACGCGGTCGTCCGCATCGACACCCCCGGCGAGGCGGACTACTACCGCAACGGCGGCATCATGCAGTACGTGCTCCGCAAGATGGTCAACAGCTGACCTGAACCGGACACACAGCGGGGGCCGCCTTCGGGCGGCCCCCGCTGTCGTCTTCCACTACCTGCCTTGTCCACGAGCAAGATCGACACTTCTCCTGGGTACGCGGGGCCTGCCACCATCTGCTGCATCCCGATCGCATTGCCTGTCAATGTCGTTGCCCGTTGGCCTTTGCCTGGATACGAGGCGGCTGGATGATCACCATGGTGAACTGCGGGGGTGGTCGGTCCACCAGGAGATCAGGCCGGTGTCGTCGTCTCGGTCCTTTCTTCTGGCTTCGCGCACCCTTGCGTCGAGGTGGGTGGCGAGTTCTGTGAGGAACTGGATTGTGTGGTCTTCGGTGAGGGCGGTGGTCTGGATGTGTTCGATGGTGTGGGTGTGGTCGTAGACAAGGACGGGATCGTCGCGGTAAAGGACGGCGTCGTCGAGGTCGAAGGCGGCGACGCGGGTGCCGTCGGTGAGGGTGACCACGCGGTAGGGCACCGTGGTTGTCATGACCGCGTCGGGGACCATGCGGATGGTGACGCCGGGTTTGTCGGTGTCTCGGATAACGCGTCGGATCTGTTTGGCGGTGGTGTCGAGGTCTCGGGCGGTGCGGATGAACGCGATTTCGCCGATGAGGTGGGTGTAGGTCGGGGTGGTCTTGCGGCGGCGCGGAACACGGAAGTCGCGGCGTCGGTGTGCGCGCAGGCGGAGTTCGGGCGGGAGGTCCAGCGGGGAGAAGGTGATGATGTCGCGGGCTTCGGCTTCGAGTTCGCGCCAGACGATCTCCGCGGCGCGGACCGGGCCCAGCCACATGCTTTCCCGGCAGGTCCATTCGTTCTGCTCGATCTGCCGTTTGAGGGTGAGCAGCGTCGCGTGTTCCCGGTCGGAGGTCACGCCGCAGTGCCGGAGGAGTCGGATCAGATCGTCGTCGGTGAGGTGTTGATCGCCGCGTAGCCGCCGCCACAACGTTGTCGTGCTGATATCGAGGTGGCAGGCGAGAGTGGCCTGGGTGTGGCCCGCGGCCTCGGCCAGGTCGGTGAGCAGTGCGGCGAACACGCGCCTGCCGATGGGGAACTGTCGTTGGTGCACCAATGGACCTTTGTGGAGCATGGCCTGTGGCCAGGTGAGATTGGCTGGGGCGCCCTGGTGATGGTTGGTGTTGACCGGGCCTTGGGTGACGTGCCCGTCATCGACGGTGGCCTGGAATGTCCAGCCCGCGTCGCGCAGGTCGATGAGGCGTTGCAGGTCAGGGAACGGGGGCGATCGCGCGCGTCGGGTGAGGTCATGGTCGGCGCTCGGGTGGTCAGCTTGCCTGGGCGATGTCTTGGCCGTTGTGGGTGTGGAGTCGTTGCAGGGCTGCCGTGATGCGGGTGATGGAGTCCGTGGGGGTGAGTGCGTGGGTGCGCGCGTGGTGGATGTCGCGGTGAGGTTGTGGAGTTCTTCCGGCCGGTGCAGCCAGATGGTGGTATGTCGGGTGTGCAGGATGGCGACGGTCGCCTCCGGGGTTTCGGTCAGTGCCAAGGACAGGTCCGGATTCCAGCCCGGGGTCGTGGGTGTCACGCGCAGCTCGACGCGGGGATGTCGAGTGAGTCGCAGGAGTCGTTCGAGTTGGGCGACGAACATGCCGGTGTGGCCGGCCGGTGGGGTGAGTGCGGCGGTCCCGATGAGAGCGGTCACCTGGGTGTCGCTCTGGGCGAGGACGAGCCGCTGGCGTTCCATCAGTGCGGTGACGTGGGCGTCGACCCGGTCGGCGGGGACTTCTCCGGCTGCGGCGATGGCGGTGGCGGTCTCGCGGGTGCGCAGCAGGGGCGGTATGCCGTGGGGTGCTGTCTCGGTGATGTGGGTGGCGGCGGTGGTGAGCGCGAGGTAGGCGTCGCGCTGGATGTGTTGCTCGTCTGCGGTGGAGGCGATCCAGTTGGGGTGGTCGAGGTTCTCGGCCAGTCGCATCACGTGGCGGAAGCGGGTGCCGTGGATGTCGAGCAGGGCGAGGATCTGGGCGACGTGGTGGAGCTTCGGGGTGCGCTCCCCGGTCTCCCAGCGGGACAGGGTGGCGAAGTCTCGTTCGATCTGGTCGGCGAGCCCGCGCTGGGAGATGCCGCAGTCCTGGCGGAGTTGCCGGAGGGTGCGCCCGAGGGCGACGGCGCGGGGCGTGGAAGACATGGGTTTCCCTGTGATGTCGCGGCGGATGTCAACGGATGACGGGCAGGAGAGGGGACGGCCAGGTGGGCGGGGCAGGCGGCGGGGCGAGGGGCACCCGCCGCGCCATCGAACCGCCCGGATGTCGGTGGTCCGTGACTGACGCCCAAGAGCGTGGGTCAGCTCCCCGGCCCTACCTGACCTGATCGTGGGGTGGGCAGCCCGACCACGTCCACTCGCGGCCATGGCTGAAGCGGGCTTCGCAGCGTTCTCGCTGTTGTCGATCGTGTCAGCGGGAAGTGCGAGTGTGGTCATCGCGATTTCCTTCGCCATGGTGGGTGGACATCTCTTGACCTGTACGCGATCGCTGAGGGCACAGTGTCGGCCCACTACCGCACTTGCGGCGCTTCGGGCGATGGCATGAGAATGGCGGGAACGTCGCCCGATCGCTGTAGTAAATTGCCGGTCACGTTGACAGTCACGGAGGCGGTCAACTTGGAGATCCGCTTGTGCGAACCGAGGAATGATGCAACCGATCCGGGTATGGCACGATCATCGCATCGGGGTCCCGGGAGGTGGACGTGGCCGAGAGAAACGTGAAGTTCGAGGCGGCGATGCGACGCACACCGTCTCCTGCTCATTCCGGCAGGAACGGGCCGATCAGTCGCGCGGAACTCGCCGAGGAGGTCAACCGGTGGGTTCGTGAGCACACCACGGCGAAGACCGCGATGGACGAGCACCTGGTCGGCAAGATCGTCAGAGGCGAGACGCGGTGGCCGGCGGCCCACACACGCAAGGCGCTGTGCGCGATCCTCGGTGCCCGAACCGAAACCGATCTCGGATTGATCAAAGGACGCAACACCGCTCGGCGGAGTGGCCAACTCCTGACAGCCGATACCTGTCCACCTTCAGGCGCGGTCACACAACTCGAACCTGGATCATCTTCTGCGAGCATTCCAGCGACGAACATCGACAGAATCCTCTGCGAGACGAGTGGCAACACCGGTGACGTTGATCTGATGACGAATGTGGACGCCGTCCGCGCCCTGGCTGTATCCACGATCACCGGCAGGTCTGCGTCCGACGAGGTCGTCGACCTCATCGAGGAACGCGTGCATGACCACACGCTTTCCTATCCGAGTTCGGCGCCGAAGCATGCCTTGGGTGCGTTGGTGGCCGACATCGGTCGGGTGCAGCGACTGGCGGGCGAGCGGCAGCCCGCGACCGTTCAGGGCAGGCTGTCCGCGGCGAGCGCGGTGTTGTTCACCCTGGGCGCCGACGCGCTGATGAAACTCGGTGACAGTACCCGCGCGCGCCGCTGGTACCAGACCGCGATGATGGCCGCCGGCGACGCGGGGCGTCCTGAGCTGCGCGCACTGGTCCACGCACAGCAGACGATGCTGTCCTACTACTCCGGCCGCTTCGACGAAGCGGTCGAGCTGGCCCGGAACGCGCAGCAGCTACTGTCCGGCAGACCCTGCGGCCCGGCCGCGCTCGCGGCCGCTGCCGAGGGCCGCGCGCTTGCCCGCCTCGACGATCACCGCGGCGCCGAGCAGGCCATCGGCAAGGCGCGGGACCTGGTCGACAAACTCGGTTCCCGACCGCCCGACGTGGCCTTCGAGTTCGGCGAGGAGCGTCTGCTGCTCTACTTGTCTGGCACTCTCACCTACATGGGACAGCACACACGAGCCGAACGGGTCCAGGCGCGGGCGTTGGAGCTGTACGCCCGCCGACCTCATGTCGTGGTCGACCCCGCCCTCATCACGCTCGACCAAGCCATCGGCCGAGTCGCCGCCGGGTGCCCCGCCGAGGGCTGCGCGCTGGCCACGGCCACCCTGCGCGACCTCGACCCCGAGCACCACCGCACCCCCCTCCTGCTCAACCGAGCCCGCGAAGTCATCACCGTCGTTCCCGCCGGTCACCGCGCCGCCGCCGCGACCGAACTTCGAGAACTACTCGCTGAGCAGTACGAGCGTTCGCGGTGACCTCGATCCACGCCCCCATGGCACGCCTCACCGAGCAGACCTTTCTCCCCCAGAACACCCAGACCGTTGCCGAACACGCCTGCCGCGCCTACGGGCTCGACCCCGCAGGCGCGGTGTTGCTCCGCCACCAGACCAACGCGGTGTTCAAGCTCGTCACGGCCCCGGTCATCGTCAAGGTCACCCGCCCCGGAATCACCCACACCGATGTCGTCGTCTCCCTGGTCGAATGGCTGCACGAACACAACGTGCCGACCGTTTCCCTGATCCAGGGAAGCCCTCAGCCCCTGACCGTGGCCGGCTGCGCGGTGACCTTCTGGGAATACCTTCCCCAAAGCACACCGATCCTGGCACAAGAGATCGCCGAACCCCTACGAGTATTGCATGAGTGCCCACCGCCGCCGCAGGCACTTCCCGCCTTGGACCCGATCGGCGCGATCCACCGCTCCATCGACACCAGCCGCATCCTCGACGACGACGAGCGACGCCTACTGCGCCGCACGTGCGGCGACCTCGAAACCCTCTACCGCCAACTGCCCTATCAGGACACATCGAGGGTCCTCCATGGTGACCCCCAGCATCGCAACACCCTGCGTGGCCCCGACTCCGTCGTCCTGTGCGACCTGGACAGCATGGTCATCGGACCACCGGAATGGGACCTGGTCACCATCGAAGTCCACTGCCGCAGGTTCAGTCATCCACCGGATCACTACCGCGCCTTCGCCGACCGCTACGGCGCCGACATCCGCACATGGCACGGCTATCCCGTCCTCTCCGCTGTCCGTGAACTGCGGATGATCACCTCGAACGCGCGCAAGTCCGCCGCCGGAAGCGCCCAGGCAGACGAGGTGCACCGACGCGTCCGGGACCTACATCTGGCACCGACAACCCCGTGGACGATCCTGTAGATCTATACCAGGTGCCGGGAGGTGGGCGTTGCCGAGAAATG
Source organism: Actinokineospora enzanensis DSM 44649 (assembly GCF_000374445.1). GTDB lineage: Bacteria > Actinomycetota > Actinomycetes > Mycobacteriales > Pseudonocardiaceae > Actinokineospora > Actinokineospora enzanensis. The sequence continues at coordinate 63,807 of NZ_KB894416.1, forward strand.
TGAAGTTCGAGGCGATGTGGCGCACAGGGTGACCGCTCCTCACGACGACCACGTCCGTCGCCTCGTGGTTCTGGCTGCCAAGCAGCTGGGTTTGGACTCACGTGGGCTGGACTTGTTGCACCGGCACGCGACCGCTGTGTACCTGCTTCCCGTGGAAGGCGTGGTCGCTCGTGTCCAGTTCGGCGACGTCGCCGCCGTCGGGCGGGCCGTGACGCTCACTCGCTGGTTGGCCGACCATGCGGTCCCGGTCACCGAACCGGCGCCGGGCGCGGGCCCGGTGGTCGTGGACTCGGCCGCGGTGAGCTTCTGGGTGCACTACCCCCAACCCTCTCCCGCACGCGTCCCGCCCGCGGCCCTCGGTCGGATCCTGCGTGACCTGCATGGCCTGCTCGCCCCGCCGGTGGACCTGCCGGTCTACCGACCGTTGGCCTCGCTGCTCGACACCGTCACGACCACCGAGGTCCTCGACCCGGCCGATCGCGGGTGGCTGCTCGATACCGGTGCCGCGTTGCTGGCCGCCTACGACGCCCTGGACTTCCCGTTGGGGCGCGGATTCGTGCATGGCGACGCCTACCCGGGCAATCTCCTGTACGACGCGCTCCGCGGCCGGTGGCTGCTGAGCGATTGGGAGGAAGCCGCCATCGGCCCCCGCGAACTCGACCTGGCGAACACCTACCAAGGGGTACGGATGGGCCGCACAGCCGCCGACCTCGACGAGTTCGCCGCCGCGTACGGCTACGACCTGCGGGACTGGTCGGGCCTGGACACGTTGCGCGGATTGCGGGACCTGCACAGCATCGGCGCCTTCCTGCTCCGCGCCGCCGCGGGCGACCGATTCGCTCACGACGAAGTCACCCATCGACTCGACGTGCTGCGCCGAGGGGACCCGACGACTCCCTGGCACACCAGGTGATCGTGGGCCGGTCAAGGCATCCACAGGCAAGATCGACACAAGCCCGCGCAACCGCCTCGACCGGTAGAATGGATCTCGGGGGATCCCCGCGAGTTGTCCACAACGAGGCCGGATCATCCACATCCCGGCCGGGGCTGTTGCGCGAGGCTCAGGCCGCGGTCTGCTGTGCGTGAATGGCCGCCGCACCCGACTCGGTGAGCCAGGCGGTGAGGGTTCGCAGGCCTGGGTGGATCACGCGCAGGGTTTCGATGTCGGCGTGCCGCGGTCGCCCGCCAGCCAGCGTTTCCTGGTCTCGACGACCGCAGGCATGATCGCGGCGGCTTCCGTGTCGGTGCGTTGCGCGTAGCGGACCGGCACGCCGATGGCCTCTGTGATCGCGGCGGCGGCACGTGACGCAGGCGCACACCACCGTCACGAAACCACCCGCGCACACTACGTCGAATGCGGCACCCGCCTGAATCTCCGATCCACCGGCCGACCACCCCGCCACTGCGGCCCGACCTGCCGCCAACGCGCCCATCGTCGCCGCGCCGCAGGCTGAACGGCCACGGCGCCAGACCCACGGGCAGGCACAGCATTGTCTCTCCCGGCCTGGCAACGGGTCGAGCCGATCGCTCGCCAAGTGCTGGACAGACCGGTGGCGTTGAGCAACGGCCAACGCCACCAGCCTGCTTCCAGAGGCGGAGTCTTGGGTCAGGGCTTGGGGAAGACCGGGAGGTCCGGGGCGCAGACCTGGCCCGGGGCCGGGACCTTCAGGTTCACCAGGTAGTCCGCCGCGATCCGGTCCGTGCACGTGCTGTCGCCCAGGATGCAGTGGCCGAACGCGTCCACGCTGACCAGGCGGGAGTTTCCCAGTTCGGCGGCCATGCGTTGGCCGAATTGGTATCGGGTCGCCGGGTCGTTGTAGTTGCTGAAGACCAGGACCGGGTTGGGGGTCTTGCGGTCCCATGGACCCGCGTACCGGTCGGCGAAAACCGGCCATTCCGCGCACAGTGCCTGGTCGCCCCAGGCGCCGTGGCGGCCGTAGGTGGGCATTTCGCGGTCCCAGCGGTCGGCGGTTCGGGGGACGTCGGTGAGTTTGTTGTGGAACGGTTTGTCGCTGCAGTTGACCGCCGCGTACGAGTCGTCGCCGGTGTAGGGGCTGTCGGGGTTGTCGAGGCGGGTGTTGCCGGACAGCAGGGACGCGGCCTGGCCCGGTGCCAGGAGGGCGGGGTGCGGGGCGAGGGACGGGTGGATGATGTCGTACAACTCCTGCAACAGCCTCGCCAGGTCGGGCAGTTCCGGCCGCGAATAGAGAATGCTGCCGGTCGCGCTCACGAACAGTCCGTACGTCACCTCGGTGCCGTCCGACAGTTTCACCGGACCGTGCGTTTTCAGGTATTCCCGGCTTTCGTCGAACTTCGCCCGCGCGCCGCCACTGTATGCGCATAGCGGGCCTGCTTTGTCGCATTCCTTGAGGAACGCGTCCAGGGAGATCTCGAAACCGGCCGTGCGCTGGTGGTCGTATTCCGAGCCGTCCGAGGTACGCAGCGCGGGGTCGACGTTGCCGTCCAGCACGATCGCGCGGGACCGTTGTGGGAAAAGGTTGACGTAGGTGGCGCCGAGCAGGGTGCCGTAGGAGAAGCCGAGGTAGTTGAGCTTGTCGTCGCCCACACCCGCGCGCATCAGGTCGAGGTCGCGGGCGACGTCCTGTGTGGACATATGGGCGAGCAGCGGGCCTGCGAACCGGTCGCAGTACTGGCCGTACTCGCGGGTGCCCTCGATCGTGTCGCGAATCTCCTTCCTGGTGTACGGCACGGCGGCGATCTTGGCGTTCACCGCGGCCGCGTCCTCCGCGGTGGCGAAGCAGCGGAGAGTGGTGCTGCGCCCGATGCCGCGCGGGTCGAAGCCGATGATGTCGAAGCGGTCCAGGACGGCGGGCTGCACGATCCGGGACGCGACGGTCGGCAGGGCGAAGCCGGAGCCGCCCGGACCGCCGGGGTTGAGGAACAGCGAGCCGATCCGGTGGGTCGGGCTGTCGGCGGCGCGGCGCAGCATGGCGATGCTGATCGTGCCCAGCCGCGGGCGGTCGTGGTCCAGTGGCACGTTGTAGTCGGCGCAGCTGTACTTCGTCCGCTCGCCGGGCGGCATGGTCGTCGGGAGCGCGTCGGCCGGGCAGGTGTGCCACGCCACCGGCACCGGGGTGGCGGGTGCCGGGGCCGCGGTCGCGGTCGCGGTGGGCGCCACCACCACCCCGGCGACGAGCGCGGCCACCGCAGCGGCGGCGCGGGTCAAGGTACGCATGGTCACGAATTTCCCCTCGTTTTCACGTACATGACCAGACGAGACTCACACGTGAATACGAGGGGAAACATCCGCGAATCGGCGCAATTATCACCGACATCCGGCCGCTGACGAAAGACAGGGGCCGGACAGGTGACCACCTACACTATAGCTAATCCGCCCTGGCCAGGGACAGTGCGAACCGGCCTGCGGTGTCGGTCCACCAGCGCTCCAGGGTGAACCCGGCGTCCGAGAGTTCGACGGCGACCCCGTCCCGGCGGAATTTCGCCGAGATCTCGGTCCGCATTTCCTCGCCCTCGGCAAATCCCACTTCCAGACCCAAAGCGGATATCGTGGCCGTGATCTCCCGGCGGGCCCGTAGCCGCATCTCGATCCATTCCTGTTCCGAGTCCCACACCGCCACGTGCGCGAAGTCGTCCGGGTCGAAATCGGCGTCCAGCTCGCGGTTGAGCACGTGCAGGACGTTGCGGTTGAACTCCGCGGTGACCCCGCGTGCGTCGTCGTAGGCCTGGACCAGGGTCCGCTCGTCCTTGACCAGGTCGGTGCCCAGCAGCAGCCACTCCCCCGGCTTCAGCACGCCGCGGATCGCGGTCAGGAACTCGGCGCGCTCGGCGGGCAGGAAGTTGCCGATCGTGCCGCCCAGGAACGCCACCAGCCGGGGCGGCTCGCCCGGCAGCAGGCCAAGGTGCTCGGTGAAGTCGCCGACCACGCCGCTGACCCGGATCCCGGCGTACTCCTCGGCCAGCGCCGTCGTCGCCTCGCGCAGGGCCGAGTCGGAGACGTCCAGCGCCACGATGTGCGCCAGCGTGCCCGCCGCACGCAGGGCGTCGAGCAGCAGGCGGGTCTTCTCCGACGAGCCGGAACCCAGCTCGACCAGGGTGTGCGCGCCGGTGACGGCGGCGATCTCGGGGGCGCGCTGGGCCAGGATCTCCCGCTCGGCGCGTGTCGGATAGTACTCGGGCAGTCGGGTGATCTCCTCGAACAGCTCACTGCCCCGCGCGTCGTAGAACCACTTCGGCGGCAGCGACTTCGGGTCCGCGGCCAGGCCCTCCCGCGCGTCCTTGGCCAGCGCCCGCGCGGCGTGGTCGTCGGGCAGGTGCACTTCCACTGGGTCGAGCAGGTGGTCAGTCATCTGCGGTGGTGTCCCTTTCGGGGGAGGTGGGCCCGAGCGCGCGCACCCGCACGTCCGGGGCAGGGGTCAGGGTGGCGACCAGCAGCGACCGGTCCGCCACCGGGGTCCACTGTGGATCGTCGGCCCACGGTTCGGAGGCTACGACCACGCTGTCGGGTCCGCACAGCACGGACAGCGAGTGCCACCACGTCGTGGCCACCAGCGTCGTGCCGTCGGTGAGCAGGAAGTTGAGCCGGGAGTCCGGCGCGACCTCGGCGACGAGCAGCGCCACCTCGGCGACGGCGTCCGCCGGGTCCACACCGGACCGTAGTCGTTCACGGACCATCGCCCACAACAGCGCGCTGTCGGTGGGCGCGTCCAAGGTAATCAAGTCGACAATGGACAGTGAGGCGGCCAGCCCGGCCACACTGTGCGGCCAGCCGGTGACGCGTCCATTGTGGCTGAACAGCCAGCGCCCCTCGGCGAACGGCGCGCACGCGGTGTCCACGACGGGCATCCCGAACGTGGCCGAACGCACCGCCGCCAGGACGGCGCGACTGCTCGTCACCGCCGCCAGCTGGGCGAACGACGCGTCCGTCCACATCGGAACCGCCCGCCGGTACCGCACCGGCGGTGCCTCGTCGTCGAGGTACCAGCCGACGCCGAAACCGTCCACGTTGACGGTCCCGCCGCCGCGCATGTCCGCGGGCGCCCAGGTCTGCCGCAGCAGCCCGGACGGCCCGTCGAGCAGACCGGCCAAGGGCACGGCGGGACCCAGGTAACCCAGATGGCGGCACATCCGTCAGCGCGCCTCGGCGGGCGTCGCGTCCCGCGCGCACCGGAAGCCGGAGAAGATCTGCCGCCGGATCGGGTGATCCCAGTTGCGGAACGTCCCGCGCACCGCCGACGCGTCGGTGCCGAACGACCCGCCTCGGAGCATCTTGTAGTCGCCGCCGAAGAACACCTCGGAGTACTCCCGGTACGGGAACGCCGCGAACTCCGGGTACGGGTGGAAGCCCGAGTCGAGCCACTCCCACACGTCCCCGATCAGCTGCCGCACGCCCAACGGCGACTCGCCCCTCGGGTACGAGCCGACCGGCGCGGGCCGCAGGTGCCGCTGCCCGAGGTTGGCGTGTTCCGGCGTCGGGTCCTCGTCACCCCACGGAAACCGGCGGGACCGCCCGGTCGCGGGATCGAAACGGGCCGCCTTCTCCCATTCCGTCTCGGTCGGCAGCCGCTTGCCCGCCCAGGTCGCGTATGCCTGGGCCTCGTGGAAGCAGACGTGCACGACCGGCTCGTCCAACGGGACGGGTTCCACATTCCCGAACCGCCGCCGAAACCAGGTGTCGCCCTGCAACTCCCAGAACTCGGGTGCGACAAGTCCCGCTTCCTGCCGGTGCGCCCAGCCTGCCGCCGACCACCAGCGCGGCTGGTCGTACCCGCCGGAGTCGAGGAACTCCAGGTAGTCGCCGTTGCTGACCGGCACGGTGTCGATGTAGAAGGCGTCCACGAACGTGCGGAACGCGGGCCGCTCGTTGTCCAGCGCCCACGGCTCGGTCGACGTACCCATGGTGAACTCCCCCGCCGGGACGAACACCTCGCGCCGGTCGGGCCGGGTCGCGGGTTCCGGATCGGGCGCGTGCAACACCGGCGCGCCGATCCGCAACTGGTGCGTGGCCAGCATGGTCTCGTCGTGCTGCTGCTCGTGCTGGACGATCATGCCGAACGCGAAGCCCTGGTCGACCAGCCTGCGCCCCTCCAGCGGACTGCGGTCCAGCACGTCGAACACCTTGTCCCGCACCTCGCGCACATACGTGCGCGCCTCCAGCGGCGAGAGCAGCGGTAACGCCGGTCTGTTGGCCCGCGCGTGCTGGAACGCGTCATACAGCTCGTCGATGTCCTGGCGCACCGGCTCGCGGCCGCCGACATCGCGCACCAGCCAGAGCTCCTCCTGGTTGCCGATGTGCGCGAGGTCCCAGACCAGCGGCGACATCAGCCTGGAGTGCTGCCGGACGAGGTCGCCGTCGTCCACCGCCTCGGTGAGCAGCGTGCTGCGCTCGCGTGCGCGGACCAGTTGCTCGGCGACCCTGGCCCGGAGCTGCTCCGGCTCCAGAAGTCGATCATCCATCGTGGTCACGACTGCCTCCCGTTCGTCGTGCTCGCGCCCGCCGTCCCGCCCGGACAGTGGAACGCGCTCGTGTCCCGCAACCGCGCCAACCCGGACGCGACCACGGCCCCGATCCCGGGCGGTAACCCCAACCGGGCCACCGCCGACAACCCCAGCTCCAGCACCCGGCACGCGGCCCGCGCGAGGTCCGGGTCCGCCAACCCGAACTGGGCCGCCGCCAGCCACCGATCCGCCACCGGCGCGCACGCGTCCACCACCGCGTCCACCGTGACCGGGTCGGCCAGCAACGCGACCAGCAGCGCGGCCGGGGTGACCCACTCGCCGCCGTCCTGCGCGTCGAGGTAGCGGACCTCCAGGTAGCCGTGCGGCCGGACCGGCGGGAACAGCGTGCTGATGTGGTAGTCGAGGTCGTCGGTCGAGGGCGGCTCGGGCAACGCGCCGTCGATCCAGTCGGCGAAGGTGACGCCCGCGGGCGCGTCCCAGCAGTCGTCCGGTCTTCGCACGCACAACAACGGCGCGTCCAGCACGTACTCGGCCCACGCCGCGGCCGGGTCGTCGGTGATCGGGACCGGCCGCGACCGCCGCGGGTCGACCCCGAGCACGGACCTGACCCGCGCGGACGCCCAACCGGTCGGCGCACCGGCCAGGTCGGGCGAGTTGGCGAACAGCGCGATCAGCACCGGGCCCAGCGCGGACACCGCGGCCCAGCGGGCCACGAACCGGTCGGCCTCGCCGATGTCCAGGCATACCTGTAGACCCGCGCTGGCACACATCATCGTGATGCCGTCGGGTCCGATGGGGGCGAACGCGCGTTCCATGGCCGCATAGCGCGGCGTGTCCAACACGCGTCGTGGGGAGCGGTGCGCATCGAGCCCGCGGGGCCCGAGCACGAGCCCGGCCTGGTCGAGGAGATCGGCGAGATACCGGTGGTCGGCGGTGACCGCATCGATCAGCGAACCGAGGTCGGAGGCCGGGAGGGAGGAGATCTCCACCTGCCCACCTGGCTCAAGAGTGAGCGGCGAACCGGCCGGAAGCGGCAGGTGGGGGCTGTCGGGAAGGAGTGTGGCCGGGGCGTGCGGCCCCAGCGCGGCAGCGAGGTGATCGGGTTCGAGCCGCCGCCGGGGATCGTCGCGGTGGTGCACGATCCATTCGAGCTCGACACCCAGCAGACATGGCGGACCATGCTTGAAACAGACCGACGCGACGTAGGCCTCGGCCTCCACCCTGGCCCGCAGGCGCCTGCGCTCAGGCTCCAGGGTCCGGCCAGGAACGGACATAACGATCACTCCCCTCACCCTGTCGAGAGCTTGTCTCCGCTGGAAAACGACGCTACACGCGGCCACCGACAACCGCATGGGCCGCGCGTCGACAAGGGTGGGTGGGCAGGGCCCGGACCTGGGCGAAGACTTCGAGCGCACCCCGAGATCACAGTCGGCGGCGGTACGGTGGTGTCCTGGGCCGCTGGACGACGTTGCTGGACGAAGCCGCCCGAAGCAACGACGGGATTCGAACCCGCGTCTCCCGAATGTGCAGTTCGAAGTAACCGCTGCCTTCGCACCGGGGCACGCTCGAAGTCTTGCAAGTGTCAGCCTAGGGGTGGTGCCAAGTGAATATCCGGGAACCCAAAACGTACGTACGGATTGCTTAATCGGCGGGGCACTGACACCATCATCCGGTGCCCAGGGTGAGCCAGGACCATCTCGACGCGCGACGCCGCCAGATCCTCGACGGTGCGCGGTCGTGTTTCGCGCGCTACGGGTACGAGGGTGCGACCGTGCGGAGGCTGGAGGAGGCTACCGGACTCTCCCGGGGGGCCATCTTCCACCATTTCCGGGACAAGGAGTCGCTGTTCCTGGCGTTGGCCGAGGACGACGTGCTCCGGATGACCGAGGTGGTGGCCGAGCAGGGCCTGGTGCAGGTGATGCACGACCTGCTGTCCACCAAGCCCGCCGGGGAGGAGAACCCGGCCGACTGGCTGGGCACCCGGCTGGAGGTGTCCCGCCGGTTGCGGACCGATCCCGAGTTCCGGTCCCGTTGGGCGGAACGATCGGAACAGCTCACAACCGCGACCCGGGAACGGTTGTTGCGCCAGCGTGAAGCCGGGAAACTCCGGGACGACGTGGACGTGGTCGTGCTCACGGCGTTTCTGGAACTGGTCCTGGAAGGTCTCGTGTCCCACCTGGCGATGGGACTCCCGGCCGACGACCTGGACCCGGTGCTGGACCTGGTGGAGGAAACAGTTCGACGCCACCGCAGGTCGAGCTAGATCATCGGGGGCGTGCGCGCCTACGTAGCGGCGGCCGGGTTCGCCCGGATCGCGGACGAGATGGTCGGTATCGGCGTCGTGTTGTTGACGCTGGATCGCACGGGCAGCGCGGCCTGGGCCGGGGCGACGGTGATGGCCTACACCCTGCCATCCATTGTGTCCGGCCCGGTGGTGGGCGCCTGGCTGGACCGGGTGGCGTACCGCCGAGCGGTGTTGGCGGGCGGCGGCGTGTTGTTGGCGGCGGTGTGCCTGGGCCTGACGGCGACGGTGGGACGGGCACCGGCGGTCGTTCCGTTGTTGCTGGCGGGTGTTGCGGGACTGGCGGTACCGCTGACGACCGGGGGTTATTCGAGCCTGATCCCCCGGCTGGCACCGGAACGACTCGGGACGGCGAACTCACTGGACGCGGCGACGTTCAGTATCGGCACGATCACCGGTCCCGCGTTGGCCGGGACGGTGGCGGCGGCGGTGAGCCCGGCGGCGGCCGTGAGTTTGATCGCAGTGCTCGCCCTGGCGGGGTCGATCAGCACGGCGTTCCTGCCCAGGATCGGGACGGTGACGGGTGATCACGCGCCGTTGTTGCGGACGGTCCGGGCGGGACTGTCCCACTTGTTCCGGACGGCGCCGTTGCGTGGGGCGACGCTGACCACGGTCCTGGGTTACGGCTCGGTCGGCATTCTGGCGACGGCACTCCCGTTGCGGGCGGAAGAACTGGGACAGGAACGGGCGACGGCGGGATACCTCTGGACGGCGTTGGAAGTAGGCAGCCTGATCACGGTGGCCGTGCTGGGGAAGCTGGCGGCGGGGGCGCGGCCGGAACGGGTGGTGTTCGTCAGCACGGCGGTGTTCGGGTTGGTGATGTTGACGTGGCCGCTGGCCGGGAGCTTCCCGTGGACCATGGTGTTGGTGGCGGTGGCCGGGCTCGCGGAGGGGCTGGCGTTGCCCGCGATCATGGCTACTCGGCAGCGGTACACGCCGCAGGAGTTGTTGGCACAGGTGTCGACGACGGGGGCGAGCCTGAAAGTGGCGGGGTATTCGTTGGGAGCGCTGGCGGGCGGATGGCTGGTACCGGCCGGAGGGCCGACGGCGGCGATCTTGACGACCGCCGCCGTCCAGCTGGTCGGGGCTGGATTAAGCGCTTGGACTAGCGCGAAATCGAGCGCACCAACTCGGCCATCGCAGACGCCGACAGGCTGAGCTGACCGGCCTCGGGCGCCTTGCTGTCGCGAAGCAGGTAACCGGTGTTGAGGCAGGCGGCCTCCACACAGTTACCGCCGCCGAAACCCCCATCACCGGAGAAGCTGCTCTTACGCCAAGTCACACGCATGAGCGGTCCCTTCGCAGAAAATCGTCCTCAAGAAGTCTTGCCAACCTCGCTTAGCAGGTCAAGCGATCGCTCTGGCGATAGCGCTCGCTGTGTGAGGATGCCCCATCGTTCCAGGCACATGCGGACCACATCGCGGTCCTCGATGTAGATCGAGCCGCCCGGTCCCTCGGTGTAGCCGAAGTCCGGGATCGGGTCCGGGAGTGACAGCACCGAGAAGGGACCGTTCACAGCGGGTGTCGCACCCGTGTCTTTGGCCAGGATCTGGATCGTGATGTGCTTCTCTTGGGCGGCGTCGATCAGCCGACCAACCTGACCGCGCATCACTTCTGGTGAACCGATCCGCCGTTCCAGGATCGACTCGTCGAGAACCACGTGGTACCTCAACGGATCCGGCCGTGTCAGCACGCTCTGGCGCACCGTGCGGGCAAGGATGCGCCGTTCCAGAACATCGTGAGACAGTCCCGGATTGGCTCCAGTGATCAGCGCACGGATGTAATCGGTGGTCTGGAGCAGTCCAGGCACCACTACGGTCTCCAACTGTCGCACGGCTTGCAACGCTGGTTCGATGTCGAACAGGTTGTGGAACTGCTCGGGCAGGTCCCGGCGTAGGGCCAGCCAGTGTCCGCGTTCTGCGGGCTTGGCAGCCAGGTCGAGGATCTGAATGCGGACTGCCTCGTCCGTCACCCCGTAGGCCGTGAGCAGTCGCTCGACGTCGAAGGACTTCACGCCCTGTTCGCGGTTCTCGATGCGGCTGATCTTGGATTTGGACCACTTGCCGCCCAGGCCCTGGAGGATGTCCACAGCCTGGTCCATGGTCAGACCGGCCTTCTCGCGCAGTTGGCGCAGTGTCTCGGTGAGTTGCCACTGCCGCACCGTGGCGTTCACCGGTCCGGGCTCGATCGACACCCCATCCCCCAATCGTGTGAAAAGTGGGAGTTCCACTTTCCCGTCGTCTAGTTGCGATCCACTCTTACTACAGATGATCAGTGTCCATCCCATGCTGAGTAAGAGAGAACGAGACATGACTGTGCTGACCCACGTGACCCGAACGGGTACCGAGTCCGACATCGACCTGGCGATTCCCCTCCCTCCCAGGGTCTTCGCCATCGTCTACCACGGTCCGGACGTCGATCCCTGGATGGCCGCCTGGGGCCTGGTCCTGCCCGACCGCATCGAGGTCATCAACATCGAGGGCGGGCCCCGGATGAGTCTGAGCTCCCTCGACCTCGTCATGCGCATGTACGACATCGAGGACGACGCCAGCCCCCGGCTCATCTGGGTGCCCACCGAGTGAGTCTGCTGAACTGGACCCCATGGATCTCCGTGAAGCCCACGACCACGCACGGGACGTCTTCGACCGGGCCGTGCGGTCCGTCCGGGACTGGAACGCGCCGACCCCCTGCGCCGACTGGAACGCCCGGCAGCTCGTCAACCACCTCGTCGCCGAGCAGCTCTGGGTCCCGCACCTGGTCACCGGCGAGACCATCGAGCAGGTCGGCGACCGCTACGACGGCGACCGCACCGGGGACGACCCCGCCAGTGCCTGGTCCGACGCCGCCGAGATCGCCCGGCAGGCATGGGCCGAGGTGCCCGACGACCAGCCGGTCCACCTCAGCTACGCCACCGTCCCGGCCCGGGACTACCGCTGGCAGATGACCCTCGACCTGGCCGTGCACGGCTGGGACCTGGCCACCGCGACCGGGCACGACGCGGTGATCGGGGATCAGCTGGCCGAGGCGTTGATCGGCGAGTTCGCGCCGCAGATCGCGCAATGGGCGGACGCGGGCATCTTCGCCGCGCCGGTCGCGGTGGCGCCGGATGCCGACGGGCCGACCAGGCTCGTCGCGCTCACCGGGCGCGATCCGGGGTGGCGGGCCGGTTGACCACGCAGGACGTCAGGCGCCGGCTCTAGACTGGGCCGGTCGCGGACCACCCCGGCCCGCAGACGAGGAGAGCCCTTTCCGTGCGCAAGGCGCAGCCCCCGTCGGGTGACGGTCCCGGCGACCATACCGACCCGGTAGCCGAGCGGGGCGCTCGGTGACCGGTCCCCTTCTCAGCGTTCTCGGCCTGCTGGCCGTGTGCGCGCTCACCCTGGGCACGGCGGTGTTCGTGGCCGCCGAGTTCGCCCTCACCACTCTCGAACGCAGCCAGGTCGACCACCACGCCGAACAGGTCGGCGACCGGCGGGCGCTGGCGATCCAGAAGGCGCACCGGACACTGTCCTTCCAGCTGTCCGGTGCGCAGCTGGGCATCACGATCACCACGTTGATCACCGGCTACATCGCCGAACCGGCCCTGGCCGCGCTCTTCGAGCCGGTGCTGGCCTGGACCGGGATGGCCGACGCGGTGGCCACCGCGATCGCCGTGGTCGTCGCCCTGTTGCTGGCGACCGCGCTGTCCATGGTGTTCGGCGAGCTGGTGCCGAAGAACCTGGCGATCGCGCGGCCGCTGCCCACGGCCCGCGCGGTGGCGGGCGTGCAGGCCATGTTCTCGTCGGTGTTGCGGTGGCTGATCAACGGCCTCAACGGGTCCGCGAACTGGGCGGTCCGCAGACTCGGGGTGGAACCGCAGGAGGAACTGCGTTCCGCTCGGTCACCGCAGGAGCTGGGCGGCCTGGTCCGTTCCAGTGCGGCTTCCGGGACGCTCGACACCGGGACCGCGACACTGCTGAGCCGGTCGTTGCGGTTCGGCGACCGCACGGCCGAGGAGCTCATGACTCCCCGCGTGCAGGTCCAGGCGTTGCGGGCGGACGCGACGGTGAGCGACCTGATCGAACTGGCACGGGCCACCGGCTACTCCCGTTTCCCGGTGCACGGCGGCGACCTGGACGAGGTGCGCGGCGTCGTGCACGTCAAGCAGGTCTTCAATGTGCCGTCCGCGCAGCGCGCGACCACCCGGGTCGGCTCGCTGGCCCGTCCTGTCCCATCCGTCCCGGAAACGCTCGACGGGGACGTATTGCTGGAACGGCTGCGCGGTTCCGGTCTACAGGTGGCGCTGGTCGTCGACGAGTACGGCGGCACGGCGGGCCTGGTCACGCTGGAGGACCTGATCGAGGAGATCGTCGGCGACGTCCGGGACGAGCACGACCGGGGCGAGGTCAGCCCGGTCCGCAGGCTCGGCCGGGACAGCTGGATGGTCTCCGGCCTGTTGCGGGACGACGAGCTGGCCGAGGCCACCGGGTTCCGGATGCCGACCGGAGAGTACGAGACCGTGGCGGGACTCGTGTTGACCCGGCTGGGACGCATCCCGGAGGTCAACGACGAGATCCGGGTCGACGGCTGGCGGGTGACCGTGATGCGCATGGACCGGCACCGGGTCGCCGAGCTGCGGGTGGCCCGCGTCCCGGGAGCGAGCGCGTGAGCGACCTTCTCTCGCTGGGCGCGACGATCCTGTTGCTGCTGGGCAACGCCTTCTTCGTGGGATCCGAGTTCGCGATCATCACCGCCCGCCGGGACCGGCTGGAGGCGCTGGCCCGCGAAGGCAAGTCCCGGGCCGCGGTGGCCGTGGAGGCCAGCCGGAACCTGCCGCTGTTGATCGCGGGCGCGCAGCTGGGCATCACGATCTGCTCGCTGGGCCTGGGCGCGCTGGCCGAGCCGACCATCGCGCACCTGGTCGAGGGCCCGTTCACCGCGTTGGGCCTGCCCGAGGCGGTCGTGCACGGCGTCGCGTTCGCGCTGGCGCTGGGCATCGTGGTCACCCTGCACACCGTGCTCGGCGAGATGGTGCCGAAGAACCTGGCGATCGCCGGGCCGGAGCGCGCCGCGATGGCGCTCGTGCCCGTCCACCTGGCGTTCTGTCGGCTCGTCCGGCCGGTGCTGTCGATGTTCACCGCGGTGTCGACGGCCGTGCTGAAGGCGTTCGGGGTCAGCCCGCGAGACGAGCTGGAGAGCGCGTACACCCCGGACGAGCTGGCCACCCTGATCGCCGAGTCGCGGCGGGAAGGGCTGCTCGACGACTCCGAGCACCGCAGGCTCACCAACACGCTGACCTCGGCGGAACGGACCGTGGCGGAGGTGCTGGTGCCGCTGGCGAAACTCAAGACGCTCGCGCACCCGCCCACCGTGGGCGAGGTGGAGGCGGCGGTCGCGGAGACCGGGTTCTCCCGGTTCCCGGTACGCATGCCGGACGGCTCGCTGAACGGGTATGTGCACGTCAAGGACGTGCTCGACCAGGTCGACTCCGACCCGGCGACCCGGGTCCCGTGGTCCCGGGTGCGCGGCCTGCCGGAACTGCCCGCGGACTCCCGGCTCGACGAGGCGCTGACGGCGTTGCGGCGGGCGCAGAGCCACCTGGCCAAGGCCGTCTCGGCGGACCGGCGGGTGCTGGGGGTCGTGGCGCTGGAGGACCTGGTCGAGGAGTACGTCGGGACGGTCCGGGACGGGACACACATCGGGAACGGAAATGGCTGATCCCGTGCCGTCCGTTCCGGCTGAAGTGGCCGTGTTGCGGGAACAGGAGTGGCACGCCCGGCGGGACGCACACGTGGAACGGGTGCGGGAGTGGACCGTCCCGCACCAGGAACGCCGGGCCCGCAAGGAGAAACACCCGGTCCTGGACTTCCTGTTCACGTACTACTCGTACCGTCCCGCCCACCTGGAACGGTGGCATCCCGGTCCGGGAGTCGCGTTGGCGGGCGAGTCGGCACGCGAATACCTGCGCTGGCCCGCGTATGTCGAGACCTCGGACGGTGTCGCGCTGGCGCCGCTCGCCGCGAACCGGCGCGGCACGGCCGAGTTCGTGCGCGACCTGCTCGCCGCCACCGCGTCCCGGCCGCCCCGGCTGGGCTGTTTCGGGTTGCACGAATGGGCGATGGTGTACCGGTCCCGGGAGATCCGGCACGAGGCGTGGCCGTTGCGTCTCGGTTCCGAGGGGACCGACGCGGTGGTGGAGTCGTCCACGATCCGTTGCGGGCATTTCGATGCGTTCCGGTTCTTCACGGAACCGGCGCGGCCGCGCAACACGTTGCACCCGACCCGGGACGGCCAGATCGGGATGGAACAGCCGGGCTGTCTGCACGCGAACATGGACCTGTTCAAGTGGGCCTACAAGCTCGACCCGCACTGCCCGTCCAAGCTGGTGGCCGACTGTTTCGAACTCGCGGTGGACGTGCGCGCGCTGGACATGCGGGCAAGCCCGTACGACCTGTCCGCGCTGGGCTACTCCCCCGTGCGGATCGAGACCGAGGAAGGGCGCGCCGAGTACGTGCGCGCCCAGTCGGCGTTCGCCGCGCGTTCCATGCCGTTGCGGGAGCGGTTGATCTCGTTGTGCGAGACGTTGCTGGGGTCAGACGAACAGGTCGATCCCGTACGAGGCGACGACGGCGACCAGCGCGGCGGCCGGGAACGTCAACACCCAGCCGGTGACGATGCTGCCCGCCACGCCCCAGCGCACCGCTGAAAGCCTGCGCGTGGCACCCACGCCCATGATGGCGGCGGTGATCGTGTGTGTGGTGGAGATGGGTGCGCCGAAACCGATACCCGCCCCGTAGAGCACGCCCGCAGCGGTGAGCTGTCCCGCGAACGCCTGCGGTGGGTCGAGCTGGATCACCTTGCCGCCGAGCGTGCGCATGATCCGCCACCCGCCGCTGTAGGTGCCGAGCGCGAGAACGGCGGCAGTCAGCAGGAACACCCACAGTGGGGCGCCCTCGCCGTGCCACCAGTCGCCGACGGTCAGCGCCAGGACGACGACACCGATGGTCTTGGCAGCGTCCTGCAACCCGTGCCCGAGCGCGAGCGCCGCCGACGACACCCACTGCGCGCGGCGGAACCCGCGGTTGACCCGCGTCGGATGCGCCCTGCGCAACAGCCACATCAGGCCGATCATCACCACGTACCCGAGCGCGAACCCGGCCAACGGCGAGATCACCATCGGCACCAGCACCTTGCCGACCACCCCGCCCCACAGCACCGGCGCGCCGCCCACCAGGGCCGCGCCGACCAGACCGCCGATCAGCGCGTGCGAGGACGAGGACGGCAGGCCGAAATACCAGGTCGTCACGTTCCACACGATCGCGCCGATCAGCCCCGCGGCCAGGATCAGCAGGCTGTCCCGGCCGGGCGGCAGCACGGTGATCTCCTTGCTGACCGTGCTGACCACCCGCCCGCCGAGGAACGAGCCGAGCAGGTTGCCCACCGCGGCCAGGGCGAGCGCCGCGCGCGGTCGGATCGCCCGGGTCGAGATGGCGGTGGCGATGGCGTTGGCCGCGTCGTGGAAGCCGTTGGTGTAGTTGAAACCCATGGCCAGCAGCACGACGCCGACTACCAGGAGGTCCACTCAGGACTCCTTGAGCACGATGGTCTCCAGCACGTGCGCGACCTGCTCGCAGGAGTCGACGGTCAGCTCCAGCTGGTCGGCGATCTCCTTGAGCTTGAGCACGCACAGCGGGTCGTAGTCGCCGCCGAACAGCTCGACCAGCAGCGCCCGGTAGGTCTGGTCGCCGTGGTTCTCCAGCCGGTTCAGCTCGATGCAGTAGCCCTCCAGCCGGTCCAGCTCGGGCAGCCGGGGCATGGCCTCGGCCAGCTGGGCGGCGCACTGGCCGATGATGTCGATCATCTCGTGCATTCCGGTGGGCAACGCGGGCAGACCGGACAGGCCGTAGAGGTGGACCAGGGTCCCGACGGACTCCATGTGGTCCATCACGTCGTCCAGGCTGGCGCCGAGGCGGTGCACGTCGCCGCGGTCGAACGGGGTCACGAAGCTCTTGTTGAGCTTGCGGTAGAGCCCGTGCGTGACCTCGTCGTTGGCGTGTTCCAGCTCGGCCATCCTGGCCGAGACGGCGGCCCGGTCGGCGTCGGCGGACTTCAGCCCGGCGAGCACGGCGGCGCCCTCGACGAGGTTGGTGCCCGCGCGGACGAAGAAGTCGTAGAACGAGTCGTCCCGGGGACGGATCCGCCACCTCACCTGCTCAGACACTCCTTGTTCACATGTTGGTCGCCGTTCGTTCATTAGTGAGCCTACGCATGCACCCGGCGGGACCGTCCACCCAGGACGCGGTCCACGCGGAAGTGGCTCCGGTCACAGCTGGGGTGCCGTAGCGCTAGTGAATTTCACCCAGCGTGACTTCACTTGACGCTTCCGCTTCCCCTAATAGAGTGCTGGAGGCCTTGCGCGGTCACCTGCGAGTTCACCGCCGCGCGGAAAGGACGTGATGGCTGCACACGGGAAGAGGGGGTCCCGGTCGCTGGTCGCGGGCGCGGTCGTGGCCCTGGTCGCGCTGCTCGTGCTGGTGTGGGCGGGGTGGAACTGGTTCACCGCCGACCGGTCCGGCCGCTCCGCCGCGGACGCGGCCGCCTGCCCGTCCGGCGATCTGGTCCTGCGCGTCGCGGTCACCCCGAGCGCGGAACAACCGGTGCGCGCGGCGGCCCGCCTGTGGAACGCGGCCCAGGGCGCGCACGCGGTCGACGGCCACTGCGCGCGCGTGGACGTGGTCTCGGTCGAGTCGGCCCGCGCGCTGGCCGGTCTGACGGGCGAGTGGGACACCCGCGCGCTCGGCGACCGCCCGGACGCGTGGCTGCCGGAGTCGACCCTGTGGACCGACCGCCTGACCGCGTTCGACGACTCGCGCATCGCCGCGGCGCCGGAGTCGGTGGCCACCAGCCCGGTCGTCCTCGCCGCCCCCGAGGCGGCGGCCCGCATCCTGCACGACGCGGCACGTTTCCAGTGGTCGGAACTGGGCGACCTGACCTCGGACACGTCGGGGTGGACCCGGTTCGGCCAGCCGTGGGGACGCATCACGGTCGCGCTGCCCAAGCCGGTGGACAACACCGCGAGCGTGCTGGCCGTGCAGGCCACGCTGACCAAGGCAGCGCAGGCGAGCCCGGTAACCCAGCCCATGCTGACCCAACCCGCGGTCGCGGGCGCGCTGACCGGACTCGCGAACTCGCAACCCGCCGACGTCCCCACCACCACCAGCGCCGCATTGGCCCGTCTCGGGGAAGCACCGGACGTGGGCACCGCTCCGTACACGGGCGTGGCGGCGTTGGAGGTCGACCTGCACCGCCGCAACATGGCGCTGGACAGCATGCCGCCCGCTAAACAACCCCTCGCGGAACTTGTCCCGGACGGTCCCACTCCGACCGCCGACTTCCCGTACGTGGTCATCACCGAACCCGCGGAGACCGAGGCCCCCAACAATCCCGGCCAGCCGGACACCCCGCGCTCGGACGCCGCCAACCGGTTCCGCCAGTACCTGCAGGAACCGGATCAACAGGTCGAGTTCGGCCGCGCAGGCCTCCGCGCCGCGCGCAGCACCGAGCGACCGGCGAAGTCGATCGGGATGACCTGGGACCCGACGACCCCGGGCTTCGCGAAGTCCGATGCCCGCACGACGCAACAGCTCACGACCACGTGGTCCGCGGCGGTGGAGGGCGGGACGGTCACCACGATCCTGGTCGACGTCTCCCGCTCGATGAGTACCGCCGAGGCGGATGGGCGGTCGCGGTTGGACTGGGTGAAGGAAGCACTGCACGGCTACGTGGATTACACGGTGTCGGGATCGGTGGGCCTGTGGCCGTTCTCGCACGATCTGTCGAAGGGCAAGCCGTACGAGGTGGCAGTGCCGACAGGGCCGGTCGGCAATCGGCGGGCGGAGTTCCACACTGCCGTGAACGGTCTTGCCGCGTCCGGTAATACGGACTTCTACGAGACCGTGACCGCTGCCTACCGGACTGCCGTGCAGACCTACGTTCCCGGCCGCCGCAACCAGATCGTGGTCATCACAGACGGCGGGACGGACGGCGCGATGTCCCTGTCCCAGGCCAAGTCCGCGATCCACCGCGTCGCGGACAAGACCAAGCCGGTGACGCTGACCGTGATCGGCATCGGCCGCGCCCCCGACCGCTCCTACCTGCGCGACCTGACCGCCACCACCGGCGGCACCCTCACCCCGCTCCCCGACGCCCGGGGCGTGGCGGCGGCACTCGACCAAGCCGTGACCGCGAACCCCTGACCATTCGGGCAACCAAAGGACCGTCCCGTTCGAGGCACACTTCTTGTCCGATCGGCTCCACACCGGACACGGTGGGACGAAAGGACCGTGGAGGTGCCCTGTGCTGGATCGGACGACCCCCGAAGAAGCAGTGCCGACGCCGCACCGGCCTGCCCGTCCCACCACTCCCGGCCACCCGGGGGCGGTCGGCGCATCCACTGTGCTGGCACTGCAACGGACGGTGGGCAACCGCGCCGCGGCCCTGGCGGTCCAACGGGTGGCCGACCCCAGGGAGGGGCTGTGGAGCCCGGACACCGAGACACTCCTCCCAGAGGGGTGCCAGGGCGGGACGGACACGCCCTGGAGAGGGGGAAGGATCAGCTTCAACACCGCGTTCAAGGCGAGTCTCATCAACGAGAAATGGGCCGACAGGCCGGTGCTGATGACAGACAAGGGCGGGCGCCGGGAAGTGGTGCGAACATTCCACGCGGACCCGCACTACGGCAACTGGGTTCCGCTCATCGCCTACCAGATGGACCACATCCTCCCGTGGGCCGAGATCCGGCAGGCCCTGGCGGAGATGACGACCTGGCCCACTGACAAACCGAGCGCGCGCGCTCTGTGGGAAATGAGGACAAGGCACCGAGGCATCGACTTCGGCCAGCTCGTCGTCAAGGACGGCGCAGGCTGGGCACCCTCCATGTACGCGGCGACGATGTACTACCACAACGCGGAGAACCTCCAGCCGCTGGAAGGCTCGTTGAACGCGGCGAAGGGCAAGTCCACCGGAAATCCCTACCGGCAATACGCGAACAGCGCCGACAAAGTCGGCGACAAGCACCTGGACCTGGAGCGGCGGCTGACCCGGGTGTACCTCACTCTCCTGGACAAGATCCAGCACATGGGTCACCACGCCAATGGTGACGATTCCTGGATCGAGTACTGCTGGCAGCTGCTGCAACAGCCGATCCGCGCGCTGGAGTCGATATCGGTGGACCAAATCCAGAAACTCGACGCGTCGGTGCGAGCGGAAAGCGATGCGATGACTCCGGTCCACGACAGCAAGCTGACCGTGCACGTCGGCACTCCGCCGACCCCGCCAGGTGTGAGCGGCTCACCCGACCACTCCGTCGACGAGCCGGAGAGCCCGCCCGCGAGCCCCTACCAGCCGCCCCGGAGTCGATCCAGGCACTGATGTGGTTCGACGATGGTGCCGAGCACGAGCAGGGCACCTGTGGACAACTCCGCGCGGGCCCCGACGCGCTCGTCCTAGGATCGCCGGTATGCGGAAAGTGATCGGTGGTCTGCTGGCGTGCCTGCTCACGTTCGGCCTGGTCGCCTGCGGTGATGCGACCGTGCAGGGTGTGCCCGTCGGACAGGGTTCTCCTGCCGCTGGCACGTCGGGCGGGCCGATCGAGGCCAAGGTGCCGGTCGAGCTGCGGCCGGTCACCAACGTCTCCCCCAGCGGCGAGCCGTCGGGGCCCGACCAGTTCCTCGGCAAGGACGGCGCGGTCTACACGCTGGCGGCGAAGATCGGGGAGTTCACCCGGTTCACCAAGCTCACCGCCGAGGTGGAGCCGCAGACCGGGCAGTGGATGGTGGTCATGGAGCTGCCCGCGGACTCGTCCGCGTTGTTCGCCAAGTGGACCTCCGAGCACGTCGGCGAGCAGCTCGCGTTCGTGGTCGACGGCAAGCTGGTCTCCGCGCCGACCATCCAGGCCGCGATCACCGCCGGGGCCGTGCAGATCTCCGGCGGGTTCGACAAGGACTCCGCACGGCAGCTCGTCGACGACATCATCGGCCGATGACCGCCGTCGAGATCTACACCGACGGCGCGTGCAGCCCGAACCCCGGCCCCGGCGGCTGGGGCGCCCTGCTGCGTTACGGCGGCCACGAGCGCGAGCTGTCCGGCGGCCAGGCGACCACCACGACCAACAACCGGATGGAGCTGACCGCGCCGATCCGGGCCCTGGAGGCGTTGACCCGCCCCTCGGTCGTGCGCCTCTACACCGACAGCACCTACGTCCGCAACGGCATCACCAAGTGGATCGACGGCTGGCGCGCCCGCGGCTGGGTCACCGCCACCGGCGACCCGGTCAAGAACGTGGACCTGTGGCAGCGCCTCACCGCGGCGGTGACCCGGCACGAGGTCGAGTGGCACTGGGTCAAGGGCCACAGTGGACACCCGGAGAACGACCGGGCGGACGCGCTGGCGGTGGCGGGCATGCGAGCGGCGATCAAGCTCGCCGAACCGGCCTAGCGGCACGATCCGGCGAGCCGGACCTCACGGGTTGAAGATGTCCGGATCCGGCCCGACGCGCTTGCCGTTCTCCAAAGCCGCCAACACCGCCACATCCTCAGCGGACAGCTCGAAGTCGAACACATCGATGTTGGCCTGAATCCGCGCGGGCGTCACCGACTTCGGGATCACCACATTGCCCAGCTGCACATGCCAGCGCAGCAGAACCTGCGCCGGGCTCCTGCCGTGCTTCTCGGCGACCGCGGCCAGCGTCGCGTCGCCGAGGAGCTCGCCCTGGGCCAGCGGGCTCCACGCCTCGGTGGCGATGCCGTGCTCGGTGTGGAAAGCACGCAGTTCGGCCTGCGGCAGGTTCGGGTGCAGCTCGATCTGGTTCACCGCCGGGACCACGTCGGTCTCGGCGAGCAGGCGGCGCAGGTGCGGCACGTGGAAGTTGGACACGCCGATGGAGCGGGCCCGACCGTCGGCGCGGATCTTCTCGAACGCGCGCCAGGTGTCCACATAGGCGTCGCGGGCGGGCACCGGCCAGTGGATCAGGTACAGGTCGACGTACTCCAGGCCGAGCCGCTCCAGGCTCGCGTCGAACGCGCGCAGCGCCGAGTCGTGGCCCTGGTCGTGGTTCCACAGCTTGGTCGTCACGTAAAGCTGCTCGCGCGGCAGGCCGGACTCGGCGATCGCGATGCCGGCGCCGCGCTCGTTGCCGTAGATGGCGGCCGTGTCGATGCTGCGGTACCCGGCCGCCAGCGCGGTGCCCACGGCGGTGACCACCTCGTCGTCCGGCACCTGCCAGACGCCGAAGCCGAGCTGCGGGATGGTGTGGCCGTCGTTCAGCCGGATGCCCGGGACCTGCGCCATGGGGTGTTCCTTGTCTCGAACGGAGTACTCCAGGACAGCCAACACCGCCCCGGCGCGTTCTCTTCCCGGATGTGAGATTGCCCGCCCGGGATTCCCCGGACGGGCAACGCCGACCTCAGCTGTACGCCTCCATCGGCGGGCAGGAGCAGACCAGGTTCCGGTCGCCCTTGGCCCCGTCGATCCGGCGCACCGGCGGCCAGATCTTCGGCGCGGACGTCCCGGCCGGGAACACCGCCTCCTCGCGGCTGTACGGGTGGTCCCACTTGCCCGCGATGGACGCGGCCGTGTGCGGCGCGTTGGCCAGCGGGTTGTCCTCGCGCGGCCACTCCCCCGCCGCGACCCGGTCGATCTCGCCCCGGATTGCGATCATGGCCGCGCAGAACCGGTCCAGCTCGGCCAGGTCCTCGCTCTCCGTGGGCTCCACCATCAGCGTGCCCGCGACCGGGAACGACATGGTGGGCGCGTGCAGGCCGTAGTCGGCGAGCCGCTTGGCCACGTCGTCCACGGTCACGCCGGTGGCCTTGGTGATCGGCCGCAGGTCCAGGATGCACTCGTGCGCGACGAAGCCGCCCGCGCCGGTGTAGAGCACGGGGAAGTGCTCGTCGAGGCGGCGGGCGACGTAGTTGGCGGCGGCGACGGCGGTCAGGGTGGCGCGGCGCAGGCCGTCGGCGCCCATCATCCGCACGTACGCCCAGGAGATCGGCAGGATCGACGCGCTGCCCCAGGGTGCCGCGCTGATCGGACCGACGCCGGTGGCCGGGCCCGCGGCGGGCTGCAGTGGGTGGTTCGGCAGGAACGGCGCCAGGTGCGCGCGCACGCCGATCGGGCCGACGCCGGGGCCGCCGCCGCCGTGCGGGATGCAGAACGTCTTGTGCAGGTTCAGGTGCGACACGTCCGACCCGAACCTGCCGTAGCGGGCGAGTCCGATGAGGGCGTTGAGGTTGGCACCGTCCACATAGACCTGGCCGCCCGCGTCGTGCACCAGCCCGCACACCTCGCGCACGGTGTCCTCGTAGACGCCGTGCGTGGACGGGTAGGTGATCATGATCGCGGCCAGGTCGGCGGCGTGTTCGGCGACCTTGACGCGCAGGTCGGCCAGGTCGATGTTGCCGGAGTCGTCGCAGGCCACGACCACCACGCGCATGCCTGCCATGACCGCGCTCGCGGCGTTGGTGCCGTGCGCGCTGGACGGGATCAGGCACACGTCGCGCTCGCCGTGGCCCTGGGCGCGGTGGTAGGCGCGGATGGCCAGCAGGCCCGCGAACTCGCCCTGACTGCCCGCGTTCGGCTGGAGGCTGACCGCGTCGTAGCCGGTGAGCTTGGCCAGCCACTGCTCCAGGTCGGCGACGATGCGCAGGATGCCCCGGGCGTCCTCGGCGGGCGCGAACGGGTGCAGGTCGGCGAAGCCGGGCCAGGTGATCGGCTCCATCTCGGCGGTCGCGTTGAGCTTCATCGTGCACGAGCCGAGCGGGATCATGCTCCGGTCGAGCGCGACGTCCTTGTCCGAGAGCGAGCGCAGGTAACGGAGCAGGGCGGTCTCGGAGCGGTGCGTGCCGAAGACCGGGTGGGTGAGGTAGTCGGAGGTGCGCAGCAGGTCGGCGGGCAGCGCGTCCGGGGTCTCGGTGTCGAGTTCGTCGACGTCGCCGGAGACGCCGAACGCCTGCCAGACGGCGCGCAGGTGGGCGCGGGTGGTGGTCTCGTCGGTGGCGATGGCGACGTGGTCGCCGTCCTGGCGCAGGTTGACGCCCAGCTCGCGCGCGGCGGCCACGACCTCGGCGGCGCGGCCGGGCACGTGCGCGAGGACGGTGTCGAAGAACCCGTCCTCGACCACCTCGACCCCGCCCCGGCGCAGACCCTCGGCCAGCACGGCGGCCATCCGGTGGGTGCGGGTCGCGATCGAGCGCAGCCCGTCCGGCCCGTGGTAGACCGCGTACATCGAGGCGACGACGGCCAGCAGCACCTGCGCGGTGCAGATGTTCGAGGTGGCCTTCTCGCGGCGGATGTGCTGCTCACGGGTCTGCAACGCGAGCCGGTAGGCGGGCTTGCCGTCGGCGTCGACGCTCACCCCGACCAGCCTGCCCGGCAGCTGCCGCTCCAGGCCCTTGGCCACGGCCATGTAGCCTGCGTGCGGCCCGCCGAAGCCCATCGGCACGCCGAACCGCTGCGTGGTGCCCACGACCACGTCCGCGCCGATCTCGCCGGGCGCGCGCAGCAGCGTCAACGCCAGCAGGTCGGCGGCGACCGCGACCTTGGCGTCCCGGCCGTGCGCCGCGCGGATCAACTCGGCGTGGTCGCGCACGGCGCCACTCGTGCCCGGGTAGGCCAGCAGCACGCCGAAGAAGTCCTCGACCGGCAGCCCCTCGGCCAGGTCGGCGACCACGACCTCGATGCCCAGCGGCTCGGCGCGGGTCTCGATCACGGCGATGGTCTGCGGGAACGTGTCCGCGTCGACCACGAACCGGTTCGACTTGGACCGGCCCGCCCGGCGCAGCAGCGTCATCGCCTCGGCGGCCGCGGTGGACTCGTCCAGCATGGAGGCGTTGGCGGTCGGCAGGCCGGTCAGGTCGCCGACCATGGTCTGGAAGTTGAGCAGCGCCTCCAGGCGGCCCTGGCTGATCTCCGGCTGGTACGGGGTGTACGCGGTGTACCAGGCGGGGCTCTCCAGCACATTGCGGCGGATCACCGGCGGGGTGACCGTGCCGTGGTAGCCGAGGCCGATCATGGAGGTCAGCACCCGGTTGCGGCCCGCCAGCTCACGCAGCTCGGCCAGCGCCTCCACCTCGGTGGCGGGCGGCGGCAGCTCGATGGCCAGCCCGCTCTCCCGGATGGAGTCCGGCACCGCGTGCTCGGCCAGCTCCTCCAGCGACCCGACCCCGATCACGTCGAGGATCCGGGCCAGCTCGGCGGGCCGCGGGCCGACATGCCGGTCGGCGAAGGGGGTGCCGTGCTCCAGCGCGGCGAGCGGGATCCGGTCGGTCGTCATCGGGCGGGCTCTCCTCGGGCGGTCGGGCCGGACGCGTGTCCGCTGGGCCCTCCCCCTCTGTCCGTGCCCGCGGGCGCCTGAGAGCTTCGCCCGGCCCGGCCGGACTTGCACCTTCGGCGGGGCGCCCTTGTCGGTTGCCCGCTTTCCAGAGGCGTCTCACCAGCACGGTCCCTGTGCCTGAGAGGTTCCGGGGAGGAGTTGCTCCTTCGGCGCCGGCTCGGTGGTCCGGACTCTCCCGCGCTGGTTAGGCGACGCTCATCGAGTCTAACCCGAACGAGTTGTAACTCGATTGCGCGCGGGTCGAGGCGCGGGTGCGGTTCGCCTCCTGGACCGAGCCGCAGTGCCCCCGAGCCCTCGACACGCGGCTCCGCCGCCCCCTGACCGGCAGCGTTGACCCGCAGGTCAGGCCAGCTCCGCGGCGGTCGGGTCCGGTGGAGATGTCACCTCACCTCGACACCGCTGCGAGGATGGAAGAGTGAGGTGGTTCCGCAAGCGCGCGAGCAAGAACCCGTTCTGGGCACACAACGCCTGGATGGAGTCCCGAATGCGGGACACGGCAGTCTCCCTGCCACTGTTCGGCCTGGCAGGCTGGTCGGGCCTGCGAATGCCGGGATGGTGGACCTTCGCGGACGAGTGGCAACCGGAGACCGGCAGTCTCCGGCACGGGGATCCCAACGACCCCACCGCGAGGACCATCCTCGTCTGCACCACTCTGGGCGACCCGATACAAGCGGTCAGAAGTCTCCGATTCAGCCGTGCCACGGCGGGGATGCCCACCGATCGACAGGGCATGGCCGCCGCCCGGCGACTTGTCCTGGACGACGAGCCGTCGGGTTCCACCCGGATCACCGTGGCGGGACGCGCCATCGAGTCGCGACTGTGGACATACGCCGACTCGTGGCAGGCCTACTGCAGAATCGACGACTGCCACTCGCTTGTGCTGGATGCCTACCGTTTCGATCCTGCCGAGGTCGCGCTTGTCCGCGTACACGACTTCGAGGCGTGTCTGGCCGACCGCCGCGACTGGATCAGGGCCTACTACGAGTAGACCGGTCCCGAGAAGACCGCAAACAAGCATTGGGCGGCCTTGGCCAAATAAATACTTGGCAGACAACTCCCCAAGCTGAACCAGCAAAGACTATTCCATCAGGTCAAGTATTCGCCGTACCACTTTTGGGCCATTCGGCGTATTTTGCATCTCCCACCAGCGGGGTAATCTCCTTTTCGTACCAACTGGGGGTACCACGAGATCGACCATGCGTCCTCGCCGTCGTCGAGGGCTCTTTTGTCGTCGATATCGGACCCACTTTCTAATAGCCAAGGAGAGTGTCATGGTGCGAAGATTTGCGGTGATCCTGCTGGCCGCGTTGTCGGCGCTGCTGCTCGCGGGTGGGACCGCGCAGGCGGCCCCGACCACCGAGGAGCATGTCCCGGCAGGCGTTGCCGCGAAGGAACCGGCACTGCCGCTCAAGACCACGATCTACCTGCACTTCGAGCAGCGTCCAGATGGCTCGGTCGCCCAGGTGGCCTACCCCACCGGATGCGGGATCACCGTGACCATCTCCCGCTGGGCCAACACCATCGACAACGACACATTCACCAAGTGCTCGTTCGCGGTGGCAAGCATCCAGCACAACCTGAAGATCCAGCGCAGCCGCTGGTATGGCTGGGAGACCCTGCAAGACGTGACCAGCACCGTCACATTCAACTCGGACTACAAGTTCAACCACATCAGCTACGACTGCGGCGGTACCGGAATCCACGACTTCCGCATCATCGGTTCCGGCCAGGTGATTCCTTACGGCCAGCCGGTCACCACTGCTGCCGCTTACGACCAGCTGGACAACCAGAACTGCGGCTGACGTCGTTCTCTCGTGCGCGGACGCGTCACGACCCGCCATCGAGATTCTGACCGACCACCCGAGATCTCCCACGACCGGCCGAGCGGGGCGACCCGCTCGGCCGGTTCTCGTCTCAGGCCAGGCACCCCGGACAGAACGCCGAGCAGCAAACCCCCCAGCGACGTGATCGGCCCCGGCTCAGCCCACGTTGCGGGCCTTCCGGCGCTGGGTCAGCTCGTCCTCCACCGCCTGCGGGATCTCCACCCCGTCCGCCCGCTCGGCCGGGAACTCGTGGATCGTCCCACTGATCTCCCGGATCGCCCCGCTGACCGCGATCCCGAACACCCCCTGTCCGCCCTGGAGCAGGTCGACGACCTCCTCCGGCGACGTGCACTCGTACACCGTCACGCCGTCGCTGAACAGGGTGATGCGGGCCAGGTCGCGCACCCCGCGTTGCCGGAGGTGGTCGACCGCGACCCGGATGTTCTGCAGTGACACCCCGGTGTCCAGGAGGCGTTTGACCACCTTCAGCACCAGGACGTCCTTGAACGAGTAGAGCCGCTGCGAGCCCGACCCGTGGGCGCTGCGGACCGTGGGGACGACCAGGTCGGTGCGCGCCCAGTAGTCGAGCTGCCGGTAGGTGATGCCTGCGATCTGGCACGCGGCGGGACCCCGGTAGCCGACGAGCTCGTCGGGCAGTGAGGCGTCCGGGAACAGTTCGCCCTGCTCTCCCGCGTCAGCCCCGACGGGACCTTCCTCGAACACGCCTGCCTCCCCTCGTCCGGCCGCCCATGGCCGGCGAAAACGAGACCGCCCGCTCCACCCTGGGGAACCGTCGGCCGAGCGGGAACCGCCCGACGGCCCCCCGGTGCGGTGTACCGGAGGTGGGTTCGGGCGCGATCCGCTCGTCCCTGACGGTAAGACGGGGGCGCGGGGAGGTCAACGCGACGCGCGGGGGACCGCGCAGTCCGCTACGTGTCCGCGCCGCGGAAGTCCTCCGGGGAGACCGAGTCCAGGAACTCCCGGAACTTCTCGACCTCGTCCTCCTGCTCGTCCGGGATGATCAGCCCGGCCTCCTGCAGCACGGCGTCCTCGGCGTGGATCGGCACACCCACGCGCAGCGCCAGGGCGACCGAGTCGCTCGGCCGGGCGGAGACGCGGACGTCGCCGTCGAAGACCAGCTCGGCGAAGAAGGTGCCCTCGCGCAGGTCGGTGATCCGGACCTGCTCCAGCTCCCGGCCGAGCGCGCCGATCACGTCCTTGAGCAGGTCGTGGGTGAGCGGTCGGGCAGGTCGCACCCCCTGTTGCTCCAGCGCGATCGCCGTGGCCTCGACCGAGCCGATCCAGATCGGCAGGTACCGTTCGCCCTCGGTCTCGCGCAGCAACAAGATCGGCTGGTTGCCGGGCAACTCCACCCGGACACCCACGACGCGCATCTCGCTCATCGGGCTCGCCTCCCTCCGCTCGCTGGGGCATCGGCGTCCCGCGGTCCCATCAGGCCCTGTCCCATCAAGCTGTGTCCATCAAGCCGTGTCCATCAAGGCTTGTCCGCCAAGCCCTGTCCGTCAGACCTGACCGTCAAGCCCCGGTCCCATCGAGGATCGCTCATCGCCAACTTCGACGCTACCCGCCATCCGGCCCCCACGCCCGCCTATCTCACCGTGATCACGCCACCCGGGACAACACCTGGCGGGGCGAAACTATTTCCCGGTCACGCGCCGCAGCCCGACGTTCACCAGCAGCGAATGCAGTGTGACCGTCAGCCCGGACAGCTCCCGCGCCAGCTCGTCGGCCCGCGCCCGCGCCGCCGGGTCGCGCTGCCGGTACATCGGCGCCACCACCTGCTCCACCAGCCCGACCTCGCGGTCGGCCGCGGCCAGGAAGGCGCGCAGGTGGCGGGGTTCGATGCCGTACTCGGACAGCGCCGCGGCGGTCTTGACCACGCCGAACGCGTCCGCGTCGAACCAGCCGTCGGCCTCGGCCCTGACCAGCCCGTACTGCTCAAGGTCGGCCAGCAGATCCGCGTCCGCGCCCGCCCGCGCGAGCAGGTCGGCGCGCGGCATCCGGGCCGGGACCGGCTCGGCCCGCGCGGGCGTCGGCACCGCGGCGAGGCCCCGGGTCGGGCGGTCGAACGCCTCCGGCGGTGGGCCGCCCGCCCGGTCCAGCTGCTCCTTGATCACCTTCAGCGGCAGGTAGTGGTCGCGCTGCGCCGCCAGCACGAAGCGCAGCCGCGCCACGTCCGCCTCGGTGAACCGCCGGTAGCCCGACGGCGTGCGATCCGGGCTGACCAGCCCCTCCGCCTCCAGGAAGCGGATCTTGGAGATGGTCATGTCCGGGAAGTCCGGCCGCAGGCGCGACAGGACCGCGCCGATGCTCAGCCCGGCACGCTCGGGCCCACCGGCCGCCGTCACGACCGCCCTAGGCCCCCATGCCGGGGCCGGTGAGGAACACCAGGCGGAACTTGCCGATCTGCACCTCGTCGCCGCCGTTGAGCACGGCCTGGTCGACCGGCTCGCGGTTGACGTAGGTGCCGTTGAGGCTGCCCACGTCGATCACCACGAACTCGCCGCCCTCGCGGCGGAACTCCGCGTGCCGCCGGGAGACGGTGACGTCGTCGAGGAAGATGTCGCTGTCCGGGTGCCTGCCCGCGCTGGTCGTGTCCCGGTCCAGCAGGAAGCGGGAGCCCGCGTTGGGGCCGCGCTTGACCACCAGCAGGGCCGAACCGGCCGGAAGGGCGTCGACACCCGCGGTCGCGGGTTCGGGGGCCGGGGGAGGAACCTCGCCGCCCTCGGTGAGGAAGTCGGCCCGGAAGACCGAAGTCCGCTCCGGAGACTGCTCCGGCGGGACGCCGGGCCCGTCGTTCGTGCTCACCTGAGCTCTCCTCCTGCTGGTCAGTTCGGCTGAACAGTTGCCAACGTACCGTGCGCGATCAGGCGCCGGGTCGGTGGTACCCCCTCGCGGGAGCGGTCCCCCACCCGGTCGGTCAAGATCGTCGCATGACCTTCACGACCGGGTGACCACCTGGTAGGCGTCGGCGTCCAGCAGCGCCTCCACCGCGTCCGGGTCGTCCAGCCGGATCTCCACCAGCCAACCCTCGCCGTACGGGTCGGAGTTGACCAGGTCGGGCTCGACGTCCACGGCGACGTTGACGGCCACCACCTCGCCGCCGACCGGGGCGACGACCTCGGCGGTGGCGCCGTCGGCGGCGACCGAGCCGAGCGCGGCACCCGCGGCCACCCGGTCGCCGAGCTCGGGCAGCCGCACCGACACCAGGTCGCCCAGCTCGTCCTGGCCGTCCTCGGTGATGCCGACCCGGACGACGTCGTCGTCCCTGGTCGCGACCCAGACGTGGTCCTCGGTATAGCGCAGTTCCTCGGGAATCACCAGACGCCCTCTTTTCGGGACAGGGACCGCCGAAACGTGAAACGGTGCTGCGGAGCTTAAACGCTCACCGCGGGCGGCAGGCGCAGCGCCGCCCGGGTCTGCACCACGTACAGCAGCCCCGACCACAGGAACAGCAGGCCACCCCAGACCACGAAGGCGTAGGCCACCGGTCGGACCACGGCGGCGAAGTCGGAACCGCCCTGCGCCACCAGGAGCATGGGGAAGGCGTACATCAGGTTGAAGGTCGCGGCCTTGCCGACGTAGGTGACCTCGGGCGGGGCGAACCCGTTCCGGCGCAGCACGAGCAGGCAGACGGCGACCACCACGTCCCGACCCACCAACAGCGCGGCGACCCACCACGGGACGATGTCGCGCAGCACGAAGGCGATGATGGTGACCAGCGTGTAGAGCCGGTCGGCGGCGGGATCGAGCAGCGCGCCCAGCCTGCTGGTCTGGTCCAGCCAGCGGGCGATCTTGCCGTCCAGCCAGTCGCTCAGGCCGCTGAACGCGAGCACGGCCAGCGCCCAGCCGTCGGCCTTGGGCCACAGCAGCAGGTACAGGAACAGCGGCACGCCTGCGAGGCGCAACATGCTCAACAGGTTCGGGATCGTCCACACCCGATCCGGGAGCTGCCCTTCCCGCACGACTTCGGCCATGCGGGAAGGGTAGACGCGGGCGGTGGGAGCGTTCGCGGCGCGGGTCAGCCGGTGCGCGTGTGCGTCCAGCCCTGGCGTTCGAGGGCGGTCGCGGACAACGCGGTCGGCCTGCCGAAAGCATCGAAACCGACCCAGCGGGCGCCCCCGCCGGAGTACTCCAGCACGTAGGCGTGCCCCTGGCTCCACACGACGCTGCACGGCGCGGTGGGCAACGCTGCCCCGGCTTGCTGAGAAATCGTCTCGGCACTCATGGGTCTCACCTCCTGCCCCGGACGTCGGCATCACGGCGGGGGTCGTTAGCGCATTTCGCCCCCTATACCGATGCGATTCCGGTAGGAGCTAACAACCGAAGTGCTCCCGAGGGGCGGCGCAGGAGGTGGGCAGGTCATCGGTTTCACGACTGGTGATGAGCTGATTACCGGATGTGTCGATCACGACCTTGTCGACCGGGAACAGGTCACCCTGGTCGAGGTGGTTGAACGCCTGCACCTGGCCTGGTTCGGTGGAGCCGAGCACTGGCCTGCCGCCCGCCTGCCACGGCTCGGTCAACTCCACCTGTTCGGTGCCCTCCGGTGCCACCAGGAAAGCGATCCCGCGGTCGGTGAGCGCTGCCATCTCTGATTCCTTCCCGTCGACTACCCCATCCGAGTTCCCGATGCGACGGATTTCAATCACCCTCCGCACCTGTCGACGGGGTTGTCCACAAGAGCCCCGAATCCACAGCCCTGGCCGCGCTGGAACCGGATGGGACCGGGCCTCGTGGGGAGACAAGGGTGGCGGCGGTCTGGCCGTAGACGTGTTCCCGCTCGTCGACTGCACTGTCCATATCGGACTCGACGAGGGCCGGTTTCCCGGTCTGGCAAGGGTTTCACCGTGAAGAAGGCGAGCTGTGATCTCGCCGAGGAGTTCGCCGTCCGGAACAGGCGCCAGACTCGTTGGGAGTCACCGGAACAGGATGACGGTTCCGGGATAGCGTGGAACGGGATGGAACGAGGAGGCACGCGGTGGGATTGGCGGAACGGCTGGGCGAGGTCGTCGGGCGGGCGCATGTGCTCACCGATCCCGAGGTCGTCGCCGGGTACGCGACCGACTGGACCGGGCGGTTCTCCGGGAACGCCCGGCTGGTGGTGCGTCCGGCGGATCGGGACCAGGTCGCCGAGGTGTTGCGGATCTGCCGGGAGATCGGTGTGCCGGTCGTGCCGCAGGGTGGAAACACGGGGCTGGTCGGTGGCGGTGTTCCGCGCGACGGCGAGGTCGTGCTGAGTCTCACGCGGTTGACCGGGTTGGGGGCGGTCGACCCGGTCACTCGACAGGTCACGGTGGGCGCGGGGGTGACCTTGGCCGCGCTGACCGCGCACGCGATGTCGGCCGGGCTCGATTTCGCGGTCGACATCGCCTCGCGGGACAGCGCGACCGTGGGTGGGTTGGTGGCCACCAACGCGGGCGGGTTGCGGGTGTTGCGGTGGGGGTCGATGCGCGAGCAGGTCGTGGGCGTCGAGGCGGTGTTGGCCGACGGGCAGGTGGTCGGGAACCTGGGTGGGCTGCCCAAGGACAGCACCGGGTACGACCTGGCGGGCGCCCTGGTCGGCAGCGAGGGCACCCTGGCGGTGATCACGGCCGTCCGCCTGCGTCTGATCCCCGCGTTCACGCACCGCGCCACCGCGACGCTGGCGTTCGATCGCACCGAGGATGCCGTGACCGCGGTGGCCGCATTGCGCGCGCTCCCGTCGCTCACTTCCGCCGAGATCTTCTACGACGACGGACTGCGTCTGGTGTGCGCGCACCGTC
Organism: Actinokineospora enzanensis DSM 44649; assembly: GCF_000374445.1. GTDB lineage: Bacteria > Actinomycetota > Actinomycetes > Mycobacteriales > Pseudonocardiaceae > Actinokineospora > Actinokineospora enzanensis. The sequence continues at coordinate 96,525 of NZ_KB894416.1, forward strand.
GGATCGCTCCGCCCTTCCCGGCCGCGCACCCCGTGTACTTGCTCGTCGAATGCACCGACAACGAGGACCCGACCGACGCCCTGGGCGACCTTGTCGCCGACCTCCCCGCCCTGCGCGACTCGGCCCTCGCCATCGACGAGGCGTCCCGGCGCACCCTGTGGACCCACCGCGAGGCCCACGCCGAGGCCATCAACACCCTCGGCCCACCCCTCAAACTGGACGTCGGCGTCCCACCCGCCGAAGCGGCCGCCTTCGAACGCGACGTGCGCGCGTTGATCCCGGAAACCGCGACGCTGGTGTTGTTCGGCCACCTCGCCGAGGGCAACTTCCACGTCAATGTGGTCGGTGCGCCGGACGAGGAAGCCCTCACCGACGCCATCCTCCGCGCGACTGCCACTCGCGGCGGAACGATTTCGGCCGAACACGGAATCGGCACAGCGAAGGCTCCTTGGCTCCCGCTGACCCGATCGCTCGCTGAACGCACCCTCTACCACTCGATCAAACACGCGTGGGACCCCGACAACCTCCTCAACCCCGGCGTCCTGCTCACCGCCGAGTAACAGCCCGCACACGCCCGGCGACACAGAAGGGTCACCCAGCGACGGGAGCCCACCGATGGAAGAACCCGCACACTCGGACCTGCGCCACATCACCAGCGACTTCGAAGCCGGAATAGCCCCTCGGGAAGTACAGCTGTGGGAAGACCTCATCAAGGAGGCGCCCGACCAGCAGGCCGCGCAGACCCAGATCCTCTACCACCAGTTGCTGCAACTGCGGACGATCAAACTCATTCTCATCTGGACCCTGGTCATCCTGCCGCTCGTCGTCGGCATCGGCCTGTTCCTCCTCGGCAAGGCCGCCGACTCGACCCCCTCCTGGCGCTGACACCCGCCCTGCTTCCCGACCCGACCGACCGGCCTTGCCGGTTCGGCAACAAAGTTCGCCAAGGTGGCCAGGGCGGCGCATCATTCGGGGGTGACTGATACTTCTTCGCAGAGTCCCGCCGAGTTCTGGGAGAGCTTCTACCAGGAGCGGGAGCAGGTGTGGTCCGGCAACGTCAACGGGTTGCTGGTGCGGGAGGTCGCCGACGAGGCGCCCGGGAGTGCGCTCGATCTGGGGTGTGCTGAGGGTGGGGACGCGATCTGGTTGGCGGAACGCGGGTGGCGGGTGACCGCTGTGGACATCTCCGAGACGGCGTTGGGGCGGGCGGCGAAGCGGGCCACCGAGGTCGGGGCCGAAGTGGACTGGCGGCGGGTGGATCTCGGGGAGTCCTTTCCGGACGGTGAGTTCGACCTCGTGTTCGCCGCCTACTTCCACTCCCCGGTCGAGCGTGCGGGCGAGCGCGCCGGGGCGTTGCGGCGGGCCGCGCAGGCCGTGAGGTCGGGCGGGGTGTTGCTGGTCATCGGGCATGCCGGGTGGCCGTCGTGGATCACCGAGCCCGCGCATGAGCATCGGTTCCCGACGACGGCGGACGTTCTTCAGGAGATCGGGCAGGCGGATGGCGGCTGGCGCGTGGAGACCGAGGAGGTCGTCGAGAGTCCGATGAAGGGGCCGGACGGGCAGGACGCCAGCCGGGTCGACAACGTGGTCAAGGTGCGGCGGGTCTAGGCGCTGTCCGGTAAGTCTGGTGCGCGGGATCCGTGATCCGCGCGGTCTCTGGGCGTGCGGGCGGGAAGCCGCACGTACCGGGTTGTACTTGGGCTTTCCGCCCGTGCGGCCACTGGCCGCACGGGCGCGGATAGCGCGTGCCGGACTTGCAGGACAGCGCCTAGCGGCCTGAACCGGGAGGTCGAGCCTCAGCCGCCATCGAGCGGTCAGCGCAGGTCGGGGAAGTCCGTGTCCGCGTACTCACCCGAGACCGCGGCGGGGCCCGCGTGAATCTCGTTCTCGCGGCAGCGCAGTTCGACGCGGCGGATCTTGCCGGAGATCGTCTTGGGCAGGTCGGCGAACTCCAGGCGGCGGATTCGCTTGTAGGGGGCCAGGTTCTCGCGGGCGAACGCCAGGATGGACCGGGCGGTGTCGGCGGTCGGCTCGTGTCCGGCCGCCAGCACCACGTACGCCTTGGGCACCGCCAGCCGGACCGGGTCCGGGGACGGGACGACGGCGGCCTCGGCGACGGCCGGGTGTTCGATGAGGACGCTCTCCAGCTCGAACGGGGAGATGCGGTAGTCCGACGCCTTGAACACGTCGTCGGCGCGGCCCACGTAGGTGATGTAGCCGTCCGCGTCGCGGGAGCCGACGTCGCCGGTGTGGTAGTGGCCGTCGCGCATGACCTCGGTGGTGCGGTCGGGGTCGTCGGCGTAGCCCACCATGACCCCCACCGGGTCGCCTGCGAGGGCCACGCCGATCTCGCCCTCGTCGGCGGTCTCGCCGGTGACCGGGTCGACCAGGTTGACGGTGAAGCCGGGCAGCGGCCTGCCCATCGACCCGGGTTTCACCGGCTGACCGGGCGTGTTGGCGACCAGCACGCTCGTCTCGGTCTGGCCGAAACCGTCCCGGATCGTCACGCCCCAGGCGCGGGAGACCTGTTCGATCACCTCGGGGTTGAGCGGCTCCCCCGCGCCGACGACCTTCGTCGGCGGGGTGGCGAGCCTGGTGAGGTCGGACTGGATCAGCATCCGCCACACCGTGGGCGGGGCACAGAAGCTCGTGACGCCACAGCGATCCATTTCGGACATGAGCGCGGCCGGGTCGAAGCGGGTGTAGTTGTGGATGAACACCGTGGCCTCCGCGTTCCACGGTGCGAAGACGTTGCTCCAGGCGTGTTTCGCCCAGCCGGGCGAGGAGATGTTGAGGTGGACGTCGCCGGGGCGCAGGCCGATCCAGTACATCGTGGACAGATGACCGACCGGGTAGGACACATGCGTGTGGCCGACCAGTTTCGGGCGAGCGGTGGTGCCGGAGGTGAAGTAGAGCAGTAGCGGGTCGGTGGCCTTGGTCGGACCGTCCGGTGCGTACTCGGCCGAGGCGCCTTCGGTGTCCGCATAGGACAACCAGCCGTCCACGGTGCCACCGACGGCGACGCGGGTGTAGTCGCCGGGGACGTCGGCGAACTTGGGTGCGTCCACCGCTCGGGCCACCACGTGCCGGGCCGCGCCGCGATCGACGCGGTCGCGCAGGTCGGCGGGGGCGAGCAGGGTGGACGCCGGGATGATCACCGCGCCGAGCTTGATCGCGGCCAGGATGGTCTCCCACAGCTCGCCCTGGTTGCCGAGCATGAGGATCACCCGGTCGCCGCGCCGCACACCCTGGTCCCGCAGCCAGCACGCGACCTGGTTCGAGCGGCGGGACAGCTCGGCGAAGGTCCACTTCCGCTCGCCGCCATCCTCCTCCACGATCCACAACGCGACCCGCTCGGCGGTCGGCGGCTCGGCGGCGATCACGTCGAACCAGTCCAGCGCCCAGTTGAAGGTGTCGAACCGGGGCCATTCGAAGTCCGCGTAGGCGCGCCGGTAGTCGTCGCCGTGCTCGATCAGGAAATCCCGAGCCGCCCGAAACGCTGTGGTCGCCTCGCCCACGCCGCCACCTCCGCACACCGACACCGCTGTCCGCCCCGAAGCCTGCCCCAGCCGGGTCTCCCCCGCCAAGCCCCTGCCGGTCGGGCCCCGGCCCACCGGTCGGTGCCCGTGGTCGCCATCGGGTTGCGGGGCAAGCCTTTGCCCCGATGCCTCGCGCGGCGGCACAAGGGGCGGCCGCAGGCCCGGGTGGCGATCACTGGCCGGTGAAACGGGGTGGGCGGCGTTCCAGGAAAGCCTGGACCGCCTCACCCAGGTCCTTGCTGGGCAGGAACGCCGCGTTCCACGTCGACACGTAGCGCAGGGCGTCGGCGACGCGGGGTTCGCGGGCGTGGTCGAGCACGTCCTTGGTGCCCTGCACGACCAGTGGCGGGTTGGCGGCGATCTCCGCGGCCAGCTCTCGGGCCGCGGCGAGCACGTCCGGGACGATGTCGTTCACCAGTCCGATGCGCGCCGCCCGGTCCGCGTCGATGTCCTTGCCGGTGAAGGCCAGCTCGCGCAGGTGCCCCTCGCCGATGACGCCCGCCAGCCGCTGGAGGCTGCCCAGGTCGGCGACGATGGCGACCCGGACCTCGCGCAGGCTGAACCTCGCGTCGGCGCTCGCCAGCCGGATGTCGGCGGCGGCGATGACGTCCAGACCACCGCCGACGCACCAGCCGCCGACGGCGGCGATCACCGGCTTGCGGCAGGCGGCGACGGACGACACGGCGGCCTGCAGGGCGCGGATCTCGCGCAGGAAGTCGGTGCGCGGCGCGGCAAGTGCGGTGCCGTCCAGCAGGCCCGCCCAGGAACCCATCATCGCGGGCAGGTCGAGGCCGTAGGAGAAGTTCGCGCCAGAGCCGGTCAGCACGACGGCGCGGACCTCGGGGTCGGCGTCCAGGCCCGCGAAGACCAGCGGCAGCTCACGCCAGAAGTCGGGGCCCATGGCATTGCCCTTGCCGGGACCGAGCAGGGTCACCTCCGCCACGTGACCGGTGATCTCGACCCGCAGGGACACCAGCTCGTCGGTCATGGCGCCAGTATTACCCATGGGTAGCCGCCGTCGACCACCGCCCGGTTCCCCCGATCGTGGGACCTCCCGAATGACCGGGACGGAGCGGACACCGGGGTAGGTTCCTCCCCAGCCGGGTAGCGAGGGAGGCCAGATGGCGAACCAGAACGTGATGTCCACGCCGATCTTCGACGAGTTGCTGCGCGAGATGACCGAGGGCACCGCGTCCCTGGACGAGCCCGTGGAGCCCGCGGAGGCCACCCCGCCCAAGCCGCCCGCGCCGGGCGGCAGGCGGCGTGCCCGGTCGAGCTGAGCAGGCGCGCGACCGTACGGCGTTAGGCCAACCGCAGCATAGGCATTTGACACGGTTGGTCCGCGTTCAGAAACTCGCTGTATGAACATGGGGGATTCACGCTCGACCTTGCACGGGATGCGCGCGCTCGCGCATCCCCTTCGAATGCGCATCCTGTCCCTGGTCACCGAACGCGCGATGAGCGCGGCCGAGGTGGCCAGGGAGCTCGGCGACAGTCAACCGAACATCAGCTACCACCTGCGCAAGCTGGCGGACGCGGGGCTGGTGGGGATCGTCGAGGAGGTGGCGATCCGCGGCGGGATCGCCAAGCGGTACCGGCACGACCCGCCCGCGGTCGCCGCGCCGCGCGGCCCGGAGGAGGACGCCCTGCTGGCCAGGGCGCTCGCCGCCGGGCTGGGCAGCACACCGCCGGGCACCCCCGAGGTGGCCAGCGCGGAGCTGTGGATCGACCAGGAGGTCTGGGAGAACCTGGTCGCCGACGTCCGTGATCTCAACTCGCGACTGCGCGACGCCGCGCAGCCGCCGCGCACACCCGGCACGGTGCGGGTGAGCACGACGATCTCGGCGTTCGAGCTGGACGGCGTGTGAGCCGGTCGGCCGGGATGCTCGCCCCGCTGCGGGAGCCGATGTTCCGCAGGCTGGCGCTGGGCCGGGTCACCACCTATCTCGGCAACGCCGTCGCCCCGGTGGCGCTGGCGTTCGCCGTGCTCGACCTCACCGGGTCGGTGGTGGCCCTCGGCCTGGTCGTCGGCGCGCGGTCGGTGGCGAACGTGGCACTGCTCCTGGTGGGCGGCATCCTGGCCGACCGACTCCCGCGCGGGGTGATCCTGTCCGGGGCCAGCCTCGCCGCGGCCGCCTCCCAGGCGGCCACGGCGCTGGCTGTGCTCCTCGGGTTCGCCTCGGTCCCGCTGTTGGTGGTGTTGAGCGTGGTCAACGGCGCGGTCTCGGCCGCGTCGTTGCCCGCGGCCTCCGCGCTCACCCCGCAGACCGTGCCGCCGACGATGATCCGGCAGGCGAACGCGGTGGCACGGATGGGCACGAACACGGCGCTGATCGTGGGCTCGTCACTGGGCGGCATGCTCACCGCGATGACCCGGCCCGGCTGGGCGATGGCGGCCACCGCGGTCGTGTTCGCGCTGGCCGCGCACTGGTACGCGCGGGTGCACGCGCCCGAGATCGACATCGACGCGCCCACCCGGCCGCTGGCCGACCTGCGCGAGGGCTGGACCGAGTTCTCCTCGCGCACCTGGCTGTGGTCGATCGTGGTGGTGTTCATGGTCGTGAACGCCGCCGTGGTGGGCGGCACGCAGGTACTCGGGCCGTCGATCGCGGACGGCTCGTTCGGGCGGATGGCGTGGGGGTTCATCCTCGGCGCGCAGACCGTCGGCGGGCTGGTCGGCGGGGTGCTGGCGAGCCGGTGGCAGCCTCGTCGGGCGTTGTGGTTCGGCACGGTGGCGGTCTCGGTGGAGGCGGTGCCGTTGCTGTTGTTGGCGCATGTCCCGGTGGTGGTGCCGTTGTTGGTGGCGAACTTCGTCGGTGGGGTCGCGATCGAGCAGTTCGCGGTCGCCTGGGACGTTTCGCTACAGGAGAACGTGCCCGCGGACAAGCTCGCGCGGGTGTACTCGTATGACGCGGTGGGCTCGTTCGCGGCCATCCCGATCGGGGAGATCGCCACGGGGCCGGTCGCCGGTGTGTTCGGCACGGCGGCGACGTTGACCGGGCTGGCGGTGCTGGTGGCCGTGGCGACCGGTGTGGCGGCGCTGGTGCCGAGCATTCGCGGGCTCACCCGGGGCTAGATCAACACTGCCGGAACGAGTCCTCACCCGCAGGCGACGTTGTCGGAATACCCGGGTCGGCACGTTTCGTCCGTTTGGGCAGGGCGGCAGCACAACCCGACGACCAGGTCGCCGGACGCGTAGGTCCGGGTGTCGGCCGCACTAGCAGACTTCGCCGTCGTGCAGGCGGGCCGCGGCGTCCTGGACCACCGCGCAGGCCGAGTGGGTGCCGTCGTCCTGCCAGGTGGCGAGTTTCCTGAGCAGGTCGCGCAGTGTGTCGCGTTCGGCGGCGCTGAGCGGGCTGAGCACCCATTCCTCGGCCTGGCGCAGTTCCTCGGCCGTCTCGGCGTGTCGGGCGCGGCCCGCGTCGGTGGCGAACAGCAGGCGGGCGCGGCGATCGGCCGGATCGGGCTTGCGTTCGACGAGACCGGAGCGTTCCAGGTCGTCGATGAGGTAGGTCATCACGGTCTTGTCGATGCCGAGCCGGTGCGCGAGCGTCTGCTGGCTGCACTGCTCACCCTCGATGGCGGTGGTGAGCACTTGGAAGCCACGCGGCCCGCCGGGCAGGCCGGACAGCACCCGGTCGGCGGCGCGCAGGTAGCCGCGGAACACCGCACCCAGCGCCCACCCCAGATCGGCGGCGACGGCGGGTGTGGTCACGGCCTCATCGTACGACACGGGACTGGACAGTCGGCTGATCTGTGAGCAAGATAGTCTGTATTGCAGACGATCTGATTTCGGGAGGAATTCATGGCCCTGCTCCGCGTCGACAGCAGCATCCGGGTGACCGACTCGGTCAGCCGAGCGCTCGCCGACACCGTCACCACGTCCTGGCTCGACACCCACCCCGCGGGCGACGTCGTCCGCCGCGACCTGGGCACCGACCCGGTCCCCGCGTCCGCCTGGTCCGACTCGTTGCAGGCCGCGGCCACACCCGAGGCCGACCGGACACCGGACCAGCGGGCGGCGCTCGCGCTGGCGGGGACCGTCGGGGACGAGGTGCTGGCGGCGGACTCGGTGCTGATCGCCACGTCGCTGTACAACTTCGGGGTCTCGCAGCACCTGAAGACGTGGATCGACCTGCTGCTCACGCACCCGGAGTTCGCGCCCGGGAAGCAGCCGCTGGCAGGCAAGCCGGTGGCGTTCACGATCGCGCGGGGTGGGGGCTATGGGCCCGGGACGCCGCGCGAGGGGTGGGATCACGCGACGCCGTGGCTGGTGCGGATCTTCCAGGATGTACTGGGGGGCGAGGTGACCGTGGTGGCGGCGGAGCTGACGTTGGCCGAGGTGAACCCGGCGATGGCGGAGCTGGTCCCGTTGGCGAAACAGTCGGCGGTGGACGCGCACGAACGGGCGGCGGGCACGGGCCGCGCCCTCGCCGAACGCACCACGGCGGCCGCGTGAGGGACGGGGTCGCGGGGTGAGCATCCGCGCCTCACTCCGCGACCCGCGGGCGAAGTCAAGAGGGAACTCGTATTCCCGACGATTTTCCACCAGTCGAGGTAAATCGGGACCGAACGCGCGATATGGCGGTAACGCCCCGACACAACGGCTCGATCTACGGCGCACGAACGGATCGAGGAACGACGTCAGGGCACGGGCCGGGCGAACCTCGAATGCGTGGAAATGGGGCGTTCGCCATGGAGATCGCGGACCGGGCCCAGGCACTGGCCCTGAAGATCCGGAAGCACAAGGCCGGAATCGAGACCGAGGAGGCGACCAAGAACGCCTTTGTGATGCCGTTCATCAGCATGGTGCTCGGTTACGACGTGTTCAACCCGGACGAGGTCATCCCCGAGTTCACCGCGGACGTCGGCACCAAGCGCGGCGAGAAGATCGACTACGCCATCGTCCACAACGGACAGGTGCAGGTGCTGGTCGAGGCCAAGAAGGTCAACGACCCGCTGACCCTGGAGGGCGCGTCGCAGCTGTACCGGTACTTCGCGGTGACGAACGCGCGGATCGCGGTCCTGACCAATGGCGAGGTGTACCGGTTCTACACCGATCTGGACGCGCCGAACCGGATGGACTCGAAACCGTTCCTGGTGCTGGACTTCGCCGACATCGATCCGACCCTGCTCCCCGAACTGGCGAAGCTGACCAAGGAGTCGTTCGACCTGGACTCGGTGATCAGCGCGGCGGGCGAGCTGAAGTACATCGGGCAGTTGAAGCGCGAGCTGGCGTCGTTGTTCAAGGACCCGTCCGACGGTTGGGTGCGGTTCCTGACCACCCGGGTCTACGAGGGGTCGTTCACCCAGCGAATCCGCGAGCAATTCGGTCCGTTGGTCGAGAAGGCGATGCACCAGTTCCTCAACGAGCAGGTCAACGACCGGCTCAAAAGCGCCCTGGGTGGACCGGGCTCCTATGTCAGCATCTCCGCGCCCGCTGCCGCCGAGCAGGCCGAACTGGCCGAGGCGGCAGGCGACGACGGGGACCAGGCGCAGGCGGTCGGTGACATCGAGACGACCGAGGAGGAGCTGGAGGGGTACCGGATCGTGCGGGCCATCGCGTGCAGCGAGGTGGCGAGCACCCGGGTGGTCGGTCGGGACGGGAAAACGTACTTCGCGGTGTTGTTGGATGACAACAACCGCAAGCCGATCGCCCGGCTCTGGCTCAACCGGTCGAAGAAGTACCTCGGCGTGTTCGACGAGAACAAGACCGAGACGCGGGTGCCGTTGAACTCGCTGGAGGACATCTACCTGCACGCCGAGCACCTGCGGCGAACCGTCTCCCGGTATTTGCGGCCGGTTCCGGTCGAGGCAGTCGAACAACCCGCCTGACCCGGCACGTGCGGCGTCGGCTCACCGGAGTGAGCCGGTGCGGCGATCAGGCTGGGTTGGTGGCCCGGAGCCATTCGGCGAGAATGGTGAAGTCGGCGGGGGTGAGGCCACGGCTGGGGTCGACGGGGTGGAGGAGGGCCTGCGTCGGGTGGTGTCTTGATACCCAGGTGCGGTCCAGGGCGGTGATCTCGTCGTCGAGCCAGATGAACGGGCGGGTGGCCGCGGTTCGGGCCAGGGTTCTGGTTTTCCAGTGCAGCAGGTCCTGGTCCAGCGAGTCCGGGAAGTCGACCACGGGAAGCCGGGGTAGGCCGAGGGCCGGGGAGAGGATCTCGTTGGCCTCGTGCATCCAGGTGGTCGCCCACATCAGGTCGCAGGGCAGGGCCAGGAGGCGGGCGCCGTGGGTGGGGTCGAGTCCGGCCAGTAGCGGGTTCGCCGGGGGTGGGGAGGCGGGGCGGGTGTCGGTGGGGCCGAAGGGTAAGAGGGTTCCGTCGATGTCGAGGAACAGCAGCGGGCGTTCCGGCACGGACACACGATAGCCACCCACGGACGGACGGCCGTATGGCGCTTTCGGTGTCCCGAGGCGAGAATGCCCCGGGACACCGATGGGTCAGCTGATGCCCGCGGCGTCCATGCCGCGGAGTTCTCGCTTCAGGTCGTGGATTTCGTCGCGGAGGCGGGCGGCCAGTTCGAACTGGAGGTCGCGGGCGGCGTTCATCATCTGGTCGGTGAGCTGCTGCACCAGGTCCGCGAGTTCCGCGCGCGGCATGGACTTCACGTCGCGTTCGCCGACGATGCCCGCGCTGCGGGTGTTGCCGGGTTCGCCGGTGGCGCGCTTGCCGCGGGAGGCGTTGCGGCCGGAGCCGCCGATCGGGACCGGTTCGTCGTCCTCGGCCTCGGTGTAGACGCGGTCGAGGATGTCGGCGATCTTCTTGCGCAGCGGCTGCGGGTCGAGGCCGCGTTCCTCGTTGTAGGCGGTCTGCTTGGCCCGGCGGCGGTCCGTCTCCTCGATGGCGTTGCGCATCGAGTCGGTGATCTTGTCGGCGTACATGTGGACCTGGCCGGAGACGTTGCGGGCGGCGCGGCCGATGGTCTGGATCAGCGACGTCGTGCTGCGCAGGAAGCCCTCCTTGTCCGCGTCCAGGATCGCGACCAGGGACACCTCGGGCAGGTCGAGGCCCTCGCGCAGCAGGTTGATGCCGACCAGCACGTCGAACTCGCCGATGCGCAGCTGGCGCAGCAGCTCGACGCGGCGCAGGGTGTCGACCTCCGAGTGCAGGTAGCGGACGCGGATGCCCAGCTCCAGCAGGTAGTCGGTGAGGTCCTCGGCCATCTTCTTGGTCAGCGTGGTGACCAGGACGCGCTCATCGCGCTCGGCGCGGACGCGGATCTCGTGCACCAGGTCGTCGATCTGGCCCTCGGTCGGTTTGATCACCACCTCCGGGTCGATCAGGCCGGTCGGGCGGATGACCTGCTCGACGAACTCGCCGCCCGCCTGGCCCAGCTCGTACGGGCCGGGGGTGGCCGACAGGTAGATCGTCTGGCCGATCCGCTGGGTGAACTCCTCCCAGGTCAGCGGGCGGTTGTCGACCGCGCTCGGCAGCCGGAAGCCGTGCTCGACCAGGTTGCGCTTGCGGGACATGTCGCCCTCGAACATGCCGCCGATCTGCGGGACGGTGTTGTGCGACTCGTCGATGACCAGCAGGAAGTCGTCCGGGAAGTAGTCGATCAGGGTGGCGGGCGCGGTCCCGGCGGCGCGGCCGTCGATGTGCCGGGAGTAGTTCTCGATGCCGGAGCAGAAGCCGACCTGGCGCATCATCTCGATGTCGTAGGCGGTGCGCATGCGCAGCCGCTGGGCCTCCAGCAGCTTGCCGTGCTTGTCCAGCTCGGCCAGCCGCTCCTCCAGCTCCCGCTCGATGCCGCCGATGGCCCGCTCCATCCGGTCCGGGCCGGCGACGTAGTGGGTGGCCGGGAAGATGCGCAGCTCGTCGCACTCGCGGACGATGTCGCCGGTAAGCGGGTGCAGGTAGTACAGCTTGTCGATCTCGTCGCCGAAGAACTCGACCCGGATGGCCAGCTCCTCGTACGCCGGGATGATCTCCACGGTGTCGCCGCGGACGCGGAAGGTGCCGCGGGCGAAAGCGATGTCGTTGCGGGTGTACTGCACGTCGACCAGCGCGCGCAGGAACAGGTCGCGGTCGAGCTCGGCACCGACCTTGAGCCCGATCGAGCGGTCCAGATAGGACTGCGGGGTGCCCAGGCCGTAGATGCAGGACACCGAGGCCACCACGATCACGTCGCGGCGGGAGAGCAGGCTCATGGTGGCCGAGTGGCGCAGCCGCTCCACGTCGTCGTTGATCGACGAGTCCTTCTCGATGTAGGTGTCGGTCTGCGGGATGTAGGCCTCTGGCTGGTAGTAGTCGTAGTAGCTGACGAAGTACTCGACCGCGTTGTCCGGGAAGAACCCGCGCAGCTCGTTGGCCAGCTGGGCGGCCAGGGTCTTGTTCGGCGCCATCACCAGCGTCGGCCGCTGCACCCGCTCGATCAGCCAGGCCGTGGTGGCCGACTTGCCGGTGCCGGTGGCGCCGAGCAGCACGACGTCCTGCTCGCCTGCCCGGACCCGCCGCTCCAGCTCCTCGATGGCGGCGGGCTGGTCGCCCGCGGGCTGGTAGTCGGCGGCCATGCGGAACTTCCCGTCGGCGCGCGGGATGTCGCTGACGGGGCGGTGCTCGGAGTGCGCGAGGACCCGCTTCTCGGCGGCCACGCGCTTCTTCTCGGACTTCTCGGTCGGGAACGCCACGCCACGAGGCTACGCCCCACCACCGACAGTCCCCGGGCGGCGATCACGGCCCGGGGACCTGCGGTGATCAGCAACCATCGCAGCAGCAACCGTCACAACAGCAGTCACAATCGCAACAGTTGCAGTCGCAGCCGCTGCAGCCGTCGCCGCAGTCGCAGTTGGCGCACCAGCCGGACTTGGGCTCGCCGGTCCACGGGTCGTGGTACGGGTCGCGGCAGCAGTACTGGCAGGTGCAGCACAACACAGACGCCACCGCGCAACCGTGGAACCAACCGCGCTGACGACCCCATCCGGACTTGTCCGAATGCGACGGATCGTGCGGCTGCGGTGGCTCCCACCCCGGCGGGCGCTGCCCCGGGTGCTGGCCGGGATGCTGTCCAGGCGGTGGGCGCCAACCCGGCGGCGGGGCCTGGGGCGCGCGCCAGTTCGGGTCTTGCCGGTCCGCGTCGAGATGGCCGAACGTGCGGGTGACCGCGGCCTGCAACTCGTGCACCAGCAACGCGTGCACGAGCTTTCCGTCGTCGAACTCTGCCTCGCGCAGCGCCAGCCGCACCCCGAACACCGCGTCGTCGCAGAGCCTGCGGGCCTCGGGCAGGGTGGTGCCGGTGGCGGCGAGCGGGTTCCACGCACCGGTGGCCGCGTCCTCGTCGAGGTCCTCGACCGCGTCGAGCAGGTGCGCGACCCGACCGAACAGCCTGCCCGCCTCGGCCAGTGGCGCGGCGTTGCCGGGTTTGCCCGCGAGCACGGCGGTGTGCGCGAACGCGGCGGAGGTTGCGCTCTCGGTCGGTTCGGTGGCCAGCAGCACCGACGCCCCGGTGCCCAGGCCGCGCTCCAGTTCGCCCTGCCTGCTCACCGCGTCGAGCAGCACGGCGGTGGAGAAGCCGATCCGCTCCCCCGTCTCCGCGCCCTGCCGCGCCCACCGGCCCGCCACCCGTCGGGCGACACCCGCCACCGGAGCGCGCCGGAACGCGCCGTCGCCGTCGTCGACATGGTCGCGCATCTTGGCCGCGGCCAGCACCAGCGACACCGCGCCCGCCAGCCGCGCGCCCGCGCCCTCGGCGACCGAGGCGGGCCGCATGCCGCGCAGCGGGCACGGGCCCGCCTTCCGGCGCGTGCCCACGGTCGGCGCCTGGGCCTCGACCAGGGCGGAGATCACCAGGCCGTCGTAGTTGGTGACCGTGCGGGCGAGCTGCCCGTGGTCGTCGCGCAACGCCAGGCACAACCCGCACAGGTGGGCCAGCCACGAGGTGCGCAGGGTCGGCGAGAGCCGGTGCCGACAAGGTCTGATGATCCCGAACAAAACTCACTGCCTCCGCGCCGCGTTCCACCCGATCGGGGCGGGAGCATAGCGGTCGCTCACCCGTTCGGGGGGCAGGAATCCACCAAAAGCCCTGGGCCGGAGGGGGGATCGGTAGGCACGATGTGGGCATGCGCGCGAACCACACGATCCCGGTGCCGCCCGCCCGCGGCAACGACCGCGAGCACGAGATCCACCCGCCCAAGGTGGAGCACTTCGACCCGGCGGCGATGACCAACACCGACCCCAAGGGCTTCGTCCGGCGGGTCGACGAGTACCGGGAGACCGCGCACGGTCTGTACATGTCCCGCCCGGTCGAGGGACACCGGCGGATAGCGCACTTCGAGTCGCTGCTGCTGCCCGATCTCGGGCTGCGGGTGTCCAAGTGGCGCGGCAGACCCGGGGTGGACCTGGGCCACGACTTCTATATCGACGTGGTGGACGTGACCGACGGTCCGGTGTGGATGACCGTCGACCTGTACCTGGACGTGCTTGTGCGCACCGGCCGGGACCTGCGGGTGGAGGACTCGGACGAGCTGCTGGCGGCGATGCGGGCCGGGCTGGTCGACCTGTCGACCGCGCGGCGGGCGATGGAGCGGGCGCACCTGGTGGTGGACGGGGTGGCGCACGCGGGGTACGACGTGGACGGGTGGCTGGCGACGCGGGGCATCGCCGCTCCGTGGCGACTTCGATAGTGGTGAAATCGGGGTGAAGTCGACGGTACGTCAGCGTTCGCGGTGGCAATTCGCCTGAACGATATCGGAGAGCGCACGACTCGTTACATAACGAATCGACCCCCGACGTCACACAGAGCACGTCCGCAACTACGCTCTGGCCCCGTGGGCACGGCCATCACCCCGCAGCTGACCGACGTCGTCGACACGGTCACCGCGGTTCGCAGCTACTCGTCCGGGATGACCCGGACGCTCCGCACCTGCCAGGTGGAGCGCTGGGGCCTCCGCACGGAAAGCCCCACCCCGGAGGACCCGTTCTACGACGCCGAGGTGACCTGGCTGCTGCCGGAGCTCAACCTGCGGCTCACCCAGCCCAAGCCGCGCTCCCGGCACGCCAGGGGCGGACCGAGCGTGCTGACCGCGGTGCGGGTCGTGCGCGACGGCCGGACCTGGCGCACCACCGACCTGCTGCTCGGCCTGGCCGCCACCACGGGCACCACGGCGCGGATCGTGCGCTCGGAGGAGTTCGCCGCCGCGGTCGCCGGTCGGGTGCTGCGGGTGGGCGACGCCGACCTGGCGCTGTGCACGGTGCACCGGACCCTGGAGGAACTCAGCCGGTTCCGGCACGACCTCTCATCGTGGCTCGCCTACAAGCACATCTTCGAGGTCTGGCCGCCTTACTGAGTTGTTTTCCTCCCGCCGCCCGCCCCCTCATCCCCGCCCGGCACGGTCCCCGGCCCGGCAGCCATACCGGCACCACGTCACCGGGAACGTCGCGGGACGGGACCGCCGGACCGGGATATGACCCGGAATCCCGGGCAGTGTCAGCCGGTGGTCCAGCCGGTCGATGCCGCCCAGGCGTCGGCTCGGGGGATCGCCTGGTCGAACCAGGGTTCCTTGGCCAGGCCGTACTCCGGGATGGAGTCGAAGCCGTCGGCGGTGAGACCGCGCTTGACCGCCTCGTACTCGGCGCGGGCCGCCTCGTCGGCGCGCAGCCAGGCCGGGAACAGCAGCGTGTAGCGGGTGAACGGCGAGTCGGCGGCACGGACGTGCACGTTGGCCCAGCGGGCCGGGTCGGCCGAGGCATGTGTGCGCTTGGGCGTCGGCGCGCCGCCGGGCGGGTGCGGGGCGTCCTCGTCGAACCCGGGCAGTCGGGGGAAACCGGCTGCGGCAAGCGGCTCGTCGAGCGAGTCGTCCAGCGCGGGCACCACGACCTGGAAGTCGAGTACGTCCTTGGCTGCCAGCCCGGGCACCGAGGTGGAGCCGACGTGGTCGACGCGGACGGCCCGGTCGCCCACCGCCAGCCGCAGCCGGGCCAGCATCCGCTCGGCCAGGGTGGTCCAGGTGGGGTCGTGGTCGACCAGCACCGGGGCGCCGCGGTCGGTGTGCTTGCGCAGCCGGATGTTCTCCTCGTACGGGACCAGCCGATCGGTCCACAGCGCATCGACCTCGGCGAGCAGGTCGTCCGGGGCGCCGCCGTTGTCCAGCCAGACGTCGGCGACCGCGCGGCGGGCGCACTCGGTGGCCTGGGCGGCGATGCGGGCGCGCGCGTCGGTCTCGGTGAGACCGCGGGTGACCAACCGGGACACCCGGGTGTCGACCGGGGCGTCCACGACCAGGACCAGGTGGTAGAGCGCGCCCATGGCGTTCTCCACCAGCAGCGGCACGTCGTGCACCACCACGGCGTCCTCCGGCGCGGCCGCGATCAGCTCGGCGGTGCGCGCCCCGACCAGCGGGTGCACGATCCCGTTGAGCCGCTGCCGGGCGGCGGCGTCGGCGAACACGATGCCCGCCAGCCTGCCCCGGTCCAGCACCCCGCCGGGCGCGACGTCCGCGCCGAACTCGGCGACCACCGCGGCCAGGCCGGGGGTGCCCGGTTCGACCACCTCGCGCGCCACCCGGTCGGCGTCCACGACCAACGCGCCGTGTCCGGCCAGCCGGGCGGCCACCGTGGACTTCCCCGAGCCGATCCCGCCCGTCAACCCCACCCGCAACATGGAACCGATTCTTCCAGGATGCGATCTTCCCTGGTGAACAGTTATCCACATGCGCCGGGACACGCCGGGGAGTTGCGGTGTTTTCGCATGTGGGATGGCTACGGTGAGGCCAGGTAGTCACCCATGCGGAGGAACAGATGCGCGACCTGAGGCAACGCGGCAGGCACCGGCTGGGCACGCCGGGCCTGGTGTACTGCGGTCAGCACCCGTCCGTGGCCGCCGCGCTGGAGGTCGCCCGGCGCACCTGGCTGGCGGGGATCATCCTGCCCGCCCGGCACAGCATGGCCGGTCTGCGCAGGCGTGCCGCCCTGGCCGCGACCGAGCGCGCGTGGGCGCCGCTGGTCCGCGCCGCCTGAATCCGGCGCTGTTCCGCAAGCCGTTGCACGGTCAGCGCTCGGTGAGCGCGAGATCGGCCAGTTTCCCCAGTACCTCCGCCGCCCGCTCGGCGGTGACCAGCGTCGGCTTGGCCGTCACCGCGACGGTGATCTTCCCGTGCGCGGCGATCAGCGTGTGGTCGGCGCCGTCGAGCAGCGTGCCCTTGCCCGCGCCGACCGCCACCTCCACCGGCTTGGTCCCCTTGTCCCGCTCGGTGTCGATCGTGCCCTGGATCCGCTCCCCCGCCTTCGCCGCGTCGGTGTACCCGGCGAGACCGACGATCAACGGCGCCGCCGCGTTCGGCTGACCTTCGGGAATGCCGTAGTAGCAGTCGATCCGGCCGGTGCGTCCGATCGACGGCAACGCCACCCCGACCACCACCTCGGTGCGGCCGGTGAGCGTGGACTCCAGCGTCTGGTCGAGATCGGCGCGGGTGAGGACCTTGCCGCAACTGTCCGGGAGCGTCCGCTCGGCGCGCGGTTTCGGCGGCGTGGTGCTGAACTGCGGCAGTGTCGGGGTCGGTCGCTGCCCGCTCGCGGGCGGTTGCGCGGAACACGCGGCGAGCGACAGTGCGAGCAGCGCCACGAGCAAGCGCCGCCCCGGGATCCCCGACAGCATGGTCCGCATCGGCACACGGTAAGTCGAAAACCCTTACCGGGAAAGGGGAAAAAGCGTGACAGCCCGACTCGGACCGGTGACATTGATGTTCCGCGATCCATACGGCAACAGTGGGACCTGATCGAGCCCCGGAGATAGCCCGAGGGCCCCGCACCGGATCGGTGCGGGGCCCTCGGGACGTGCTGCGTGCTTACCGTCGGCTGATCAGACGCCGCCGGACAGCTTCTCGCGGAGCGCGGCGAGCTGCTCGTCGCTGGCCAGGGTGCCACCGCTCTGCGCGGGCTTCTCGGCCCCCGCGGAGGAGTAGCTCTGGTCGCCACCCGTGGCACCGCTGGCGGCGCCCTCCGCCTCGGCGGCGGCGTCGGCCTCTGCGGCCTTGGCGATCTGCTTCATGTGCTGCTCGTAGCGGGTGTGCGCCTCGGCGTACTGGCGCTCCCACTCCTCGCGCTGCTTCTCGAAGCCTTCCTGCCATTCCTGGGTGTCCGGGTCGAAGCCCTCGGGGTAGATGTAGTTCCCCTCGGTGTCGTACTCGGCGGCCATGCCGTACTGGGTCGGGTCGAACTCGGTCTCCGTGGTGAAGCCCTCGTTCGCCTGCTTGAGCGACAGCGAGATCCGGCGCCGCTCCAGGTCGATGTCGATGACCTTGACCATGACGTCGTTGCCGACCTGCACGACCTGCTCCGGGATCTCCACGTGGCGCTCGGCCAGCTCGGAGATGTGCACCAGGCCCTCGATGCCCTCGTCCACCCGGACGAACGCGCCGAACGGAACCAGCTTGGTGACCTTGCCCGGCACGATCTGGCCGATCGCGTGGGTACGGGCGAACTGGCGCCACGGGTCTTCCTGGGTCGCCTTGAGCGAGAGCGACACGCGCTCGCGCTCCATGTCGACGTCCAGGACCTCGACCGTGACCTCCTGGCCGACCTCGACGACCTCGGAGGGGTGGTCGATGTGCTTCCAGGACAGCTCGGAGACGTGCACCAGGCCGTCCACGCCACCCAGGTCCACGAAGGCACCGAAGTTGACGATCGAGGACACGACGCCCTTGCGGACCTGGCCCTTCTGCAGCTGGTTGAGGAACTCGCTGCGCACCTCGGACTGGGTCTGCTCCAGCCAGGCGCGCCGGGAGAGAACCACGTTGTTGCGGTTCTTGTCCAGCTCTATGATCTTCGCCTCAAGCTCGCGGCCCACGTACGGCTGCAGGTCGCGCACGCGGCGCATCTCGACCAGCGACGCGGGCAGGAAGCCGCGCAGGCCGATGTCGAGGATGAGACCACCCTTGACGACCTCGATGACCGTGCCCTTGACCGGCTCGTCCGACTCCTTGAGCGCCTCGATCGTGCCCCACGCCCGCTCGTACTGAGCGCGCTTCTTGGACAGGATCAGGCGGCCCTCCTTGTCCTCCTTCTGGAGAACGAGGGCCTCGACCTCGTCACCGACGCTGACCACGTCGGCGGGGTCGACATCATGCTTGATCGACAACTCGCGCGAGGGGATGACACCCTCGGTCTTGTAGCCGATGTCGAGCAGGACCTCATCCCGGTCGACCTTGACGATCGTGCCTTCGACGATATCGCCGTCGTTGAAGTACTTGATCGTCGCGTCGATCGCGGCGAGGAACTCCTCCTCTGTCCCGATGTCGTTGATGGCGACCTGCTGCTTCGGCGCGGCTGCAGCCGGGACAATGGTGGTGTCGGTGGACATTAGGTAGGTGGCTCCGGTACGGATTGGGGGTCGCTGGGTTCAGTTCTTGGCGCCGCGGGATCGTCGTCGCCGACGGACACCCGGAAGATCAGGAACCACACCGCCAACGCCACGCCGCTCCGGGATATTCCCAGTTCCGGGGTGTGCTCCCGGGGCAGGAAAACCTGAGGCAGCGCGATACCACCGCGCGGATGTATCCTACGCGGTCCCGCGATAACCGGGCAAACCCGGGGTGCAGTGTGTCCGAGACCCGCCCGCCATCCCCCACGTGCGAGCCCCGAGTCCGCCGCACGGGCGGGCGCGGTGTGCTGACAGGATGACCGCGTGTCGAGCGATACCAGCGCGGAGCGGGTCCTGGGGACGACCGGGGTGGCACGCCGGGAGGTGGGGTCGCGGGAGTCGGTCGCGGCGAACATCGCCTGGTGGGACGCGGACAGCGACGACTACCACCGCAGGCACGGGGACTTCCTCGGGGTCAGCGACTTCATGTGGTGCCCGGAGTCGCTGCGCGAGGAGGACGCCCGGCTGCTCGGTGACGTGTCGGGTCGGGACGTGCTGGAGATCGGCTGCGGTTCGGCCCCGTGCGCGCGGTGGCTGACGGAGCAGGGCGCGCGCGTCGTGGGGTTGGACCTGTCCGGCGGGATGTTGCGGTACGCGGCCGCGGCGAACACGGCGACGGACACACACCCTGCGTTGGTACGCGCTAACGCGGAGCGGTTGCCGTTCGCGTCGGAGTCGTTCGACATCGCGTGCTCGGCGTTCGGCGCGGTGCCGTTCGTAGCGGACGTGGGCGCGGTGTTCCGCGAGGTGGCCCGCGTGCTGCGGCCGGGCGGCACGTGGACGTTCGCGGTAAACCACCCGATGCGTTGGATGTTCCCGGACGATCCCGGACCGGACGGTCTGGTGGTCACCGGTTCCTACTTCGACCGCACTCCTTATGTAGAGGTCGACGACGACGGCACGCCCACCTACGTCGAGCACCACCGCACGCTCGGCGACTACGTGCGCGCGCTGCACGAGGCCGGGCTGACGCTGTTCGACCTGATCGAGCCGGAGTGGCCGGAGGGGCACACGCGCGAGTGGGGCCAGTGGAGCCCGTTGCGCGGCGAGCGGTTCCCCGGCACGGCGATCTTCCGCTGCCACAGGTGACCGGGCCGCTGCTGCGCGCCCAGTCCGCGCACTTCGCCGAGATCGACGCGTTGCTGCCCGCCGCCATCGAACCTCCCGCCGGGGAGGTGTTGACGGCGGCGCTGCCGGACGGTGATCGGGTCGCGGGGATGCTCACCCGCACGACGTTGGCGCCCGGGTCGCCGCAGACGCTGTGGTCGACGGCCGAGGTGTGGGAGCTGCACCCGTTGGTAGGTGCGCACGGCGGGGTCGGCATGCGGGCGTTGTTGGATCTGTGGCCCGCGGTGATCGCGCGGGCCGCGCCCGGACGCGACTCTGCGTGCGTGGTCAACTGGCCGAGCCGGGACATCGACGCGACGGCGGCGTTCCTGTCGCACGGGTTCGTTCCGCTGGCGGTCCTGGCCGTGCGCACCGACGCCTCCTCCCCTGTCGCCACCCGCGCGGACGTGCGCGTGCGGCGCGCGGTGGGCGCGGACCTGGACAGCCTGGTGGGCCTGGCGATGGCCGAGGTGGAGTACTCGTCCCGGGTCGGCGGCGCGATCGTGCGCGCGGGCGCGGCCACGATCAAGCGCGACACCCTGCGCAGGCACCTGGCGCAGGGTGACCCGGTGTGGATCGCGGAGCGCGAGGGGGTCGCGGTCGGCCACGTGGAGGGCTGGCACACGACGTCGGCCGCGGGCACGTGGGCGGAGACGCGGGTGCGGCACGGGCGGTGGGGGTATGTGAACTGCCTGTCGGTGACGCCGTCGGCGCGCGGGACCGGGATCGGGCGGACGTTGATGGACGTGGCCCACCGGACGCTGCTCGACCGGGGCGCGGCCGGGGCGTTCCTGTACTACAACCCGCCGAACCCGGTGTCCCCGGTGTTCTGGGCGCGGCAGGGCTACCGGCCACTGTGGACGGTCTGGGAGGTGCGCCCGGCGCGCGCCCTGCGCTGACCGACCCGTCGGGACCGATCATGAATGAAACCGTGCCGAGCGGACGTCCTGGTCGGACGTTCGCTCGATCGAGTCATGCGCGTCACCCCGTCTCCGCTTGCGACCCGGCCCCGTTCGGCGCACTATTTGAACTGACCAGTCAGTTTAAGGAGGCGGCGTGGAGATCCATGCGGACCAGGTGGCGGTGCAGGGGGCGCACGGGCCGCTGCTGTCGGCCACGTCACTGCGGGTGCGCGGTGGGGAACTCGCCGTCGTCGCGGGCGAGCCCAACGACGGGCACACCGCGTTCGGACTGGCGTTGACGGGTCGGATCGCGCCGTCGACCGGGAGTGTCTCGCCCGGCGGGGCCGAGCTGCGGGCGCACGCGGTGTTGGTCGACGCGCCCGCGGTGACCGCGCCGGAGCCGAACCTGCGGGTGGCGGACGTGATCGCCGAGGAGTTGGCGCTGGCCGGGGCCCGGCCGCGCAAGGCGGTCGTGCGGCAGCTGCTGGAGGCGCACGACCTGGTGTCGGACACGCGGTTCGAGGACGTCTCCCCCGCCGCCCGCGTCGCGCTGCTGACCGAGCTGGCCGCCACCCGGCCCGGCGCGGACCTGCTCGTCCTGGACACCCCCGACCGCCACACCAGCAACCCCGATGACTGGTACCCGACGGCATTGGCGCAGGCCAGGCAGGGGCGAGCGGTCGTGGTGCTGTGTGGCACCTCGACCGCGGTGCTCATCTTCCAGAGCCTGCACATCAACGCGGCCCGGCTCGGCGAGTCGGACCAGCCCGCACCCCTGGAGTCGATCTCGTGAGTGTGTTCCGCCTCGCCCGCAACGAACTGCGCCGGGTCAGCTCCGGCACCCTGCCCAAGCTCGCAGTGATCGCGCTGGTGCTGGTGCCGCTGCTCTACGGCTCGCTGTACCTCTACGCCAACGCCGACCCGTACAACCGGCTGGACAAGATCCCGGCCGCGTTGGTCAACACCGACCGGGGCACCACCAACGCGGACGGCAGCAGGCTGGACGCCGGTGTCGAGGTCGCCGCGAAGCTCAGGGAGTCGGGCGCGTTCGACTGGCGGCAGACCGACCCGGTGACCGCCGAGAACGGGGTGCGGTCCGGCGAGTTCACGTTCTCGATCACCCTGCCCGAGGACTTCTCCGCGTCGCTGAGCTCGTCCGCGCAGTTCGCGCCGCGTCAGGGCCTGATCACGGTGACCACCAACGACGCCAACAACTACCTGGTCGGCACGATCGCGGACCGGGTGGTCAGCGAGGTGCGCAAGTCGGTGGCGGCCGCCGTGGGCACCCAGGCCGCGGAGAAGTTCCTGGTCGGTTTCGGCACGGTCTACGACCGCACCCGGCAGGCCGCCGACGGCGCGACCAAGCTGGCCGACGGCGCGTCGCAGGCGAACGCAGGCGCGGCCCGGCTGGCGGACGGTCAGCGGAAGCTGTTGGCCGGGTCGGGCGAGCTGACCGACGGGTTGAACACGGCCGTGAGCGGGTCGGCGAAGCTGTCGTCGGGGCTGAACACGTTGCAGGACAAGACGAAGTCACTGCCCGCGCAGACCGCACAGCTGGCCAAGGGCGCCAAGCAGGTGGCCGACGGGAACGAGCAGGTGGCGACCACGGCCGGGCAGCTCGCGAGCGCGACACAGAACCTGACCGGCAAGCTGGGCGACCTGGACAGCGGGATCAGTGCGCAGTTGCAGTCCGCCGGGCTGTCGGACGCGCAGATCACCCAGATCATGACCGGGCTGCGGGAGCTGCGGACGCCGATCCAACAGGCGAACTCGCAGGTCCAAGGCGCGGCGGGGCAACTGCGCACGCTGGCGGACGGGGCCAAGCAGGTGTCCGACGGCAATGCCGCGCTGGCCGCCGCGACGCCGACGCTGGCAGGCGGGATCGAACAGGCGGCGACCGGTGCGCGTGATCTGTCGGCGGGCGCGGTGAAGCTGCGCGACGGCGCGGTGGCGTTGCAGGACGGGGAGAAGACCGCCGTCGACGGCACCGACCAGCTTGCGACCGGTACCAAGACCTTGGCCGATGGCACTGTCCAGTTGCGGGACGGTCTCACCGCCGGACTGGACCAGATCCCGCACCCGGACGACGCCACCCGCAACGCCACCGCGCAGACGATCGGCGACCCGGTGGCTGTACACACTGTCGGCGAGAACAGCGCGGGCAGCTACGGCGCCGGCTTGGCGCCGTTCTTCCTCGGTCTCGCGATGTGGATCGGCGCGTTCGTGCTGTTCCTGTTGATCCGACCGCTCTCGGCGCGCGCGCTGGCGGCGGGACACTCCGCGGCGCGCACGGCGTTGGCGGGCTGGCTCACCCCGGCCGTGTTGGGTGTCGCGCAGGTGGTGGTGATGTACGCGGCGGTGACCACGCTGATCGGCATCCACCCCGCGCGACCGGTCGCGACGCTCGGCTTCCTGATGCTGACGTCGGTGACGTTCGTGGCCGTGGTGCACGCGCTGAACGCGTTGCTCGGGCCGGTGGGTAAGTTCGTCGCGCTGGTCGTGCTGATCCTGCAGCTGATCAGCGCGGGCGGCACGTTCCCGTGGCAGACGCTGCCGGACGCGCTGATCCCGCTGCACCGGGCGCTGCCGATGGGGTACGTGGTGGACGGGCTCCGCCACCTGCTCTACGGCGGACCGGCGTCGAGCCTCGGGCTGGACATCGGGGTGCTGCTGGCCTACCTGATCGGAGGACTCGTGCTGTCGACCCTCGCCGCGCGCAGGCAGCGGGTGTGGACCCCGGCCCGGCTCAAGCCGGAACTGGTCTTGTGAGCGAACGCACCGAACGCACCAAGCGCAAGCTGTTCGAGGCCACCCTCCGGCTGGCGGGCAGCCGCGGCATGGTCGGCCTGACGGTGGACGAGATCGCCGCCGAGGCCGGGGTCGCGAAGGGCACCGTGTACTACAACTTCGGCAGCAAGGACGGCCTGATCGACGCCCTCCTCCGCTACGGCGTCGACCTGCTCGCCGAGCGCCTGCGCGCGGCGGAGTCCGGGGTCGAGGCTGGCGACACGCTGGCGTTGCTGGTCGACGGCATGCTCGCCTTCTTCGCCGACTACCCGACGTTCGCCCAGCTGCTGGTGAGCGAGCTGTGGCGGACGCCGGGGCAGTGGCAACAAACCCTGACGCTGCTTCGGGAACAGGTGACCTCGATCATCCGTGCGCAGCTCCAGCGGCTGGCCGACACCGGGCAGGTCCCGGCGGGCGTGCGGGTGACCACGGCGGCGTCCGCGCTGTTCGGCACCGTGCTGGTGGTCGCGCTGGACTGGCAGGTCTTCGCACCCGAGCAGACCCGCGCGGAGGTGCGCGACTCGGTGCTGATGCTCGTGCGCGGCCTGCGCGGCGGCTGACCGGGCCAACTGGTCGGTCCACATCGGACCTGAGGGTTCCCGCGCCCGCCGCGCGCCTGGCATGATCGCGGCACTGGGGAGGGGGCGCGATGGAAGCGCGGTTGGCAGATGTCCGACGGTTGTCGCTGCACACTGCGATCATCAGCCCCTGGCAGCTGCCCCTGCCCGCGCGCGACTTCACCTCGATGGCCCCGGAGGTCGCGACCCGGGCCGTGCGGCGGCTGCGAACACGCGCGCTGGTCCTGGTCCTGCTCGGCGTGGTGTCGGCCGCCGCGTTCGTCGTCGCCTCCGTCCTGCTCGATGATCGCTACACCGGGCTGCGCGAACACGGCGTGGCGGTGCCGGGCGTGGTCGTCTCCGTGTACACCACGAACCACACCGACAAGATGAGCGTCCGCTTCCCCGTCGACGGCGTCGACCGGGTGCGCGAGCTCAGCCTGGACGACCAGGAGCCCGCGGTCGGCGACCAGGTCACCATCTACTACGACCCCGCCGACCCGGACCGTCTCGCCGCCGGGATCACCGCGAACATGCCCGGCTGGCAGCTTGGCCTGCTGGCGGGCGCGCTCGGCGCGTTCGTGCTGCTGACGACCGTCGGCTCGATCTCGCTGACCCGCTGGGCCCGCCGCGCCCGCGCCGTCCGGCGCCATGGCTGGTGGCCCGGCACCGCCCGCCCGCACCCCGACTGGCCCAGGATCCTGGAGGTCCGCTTCGACGACTGGCCGGATACCGTCCTGCACCTGACCCCCGGCTACTCCGCGGGCGACAGTCTGACCGACGAGCTCCGCACCGGCCCGGTCCTCATCGGCGGCACCGGCCGCCGGATCACCATCGTCTACCTCCGCGGCCCCATGCTCCAGGCCGCCCGCGAATGGCCCTGATCCCCTGGCCCCGCCCCGAAACCGGCCACCCGGCGGCGGAGAACGACCGCCTGCCAGGTGTGGTCCACCCGGATCCGCATCAGATCGTATGCTCCCACCCGACTGGGGAGGGTGCGATGACGCGGTCCGACGTCGTTCCGCCGGATGTGATCAGAGGTATGCGGCGGCGCAGTGCGTTGATGGTGGTGGCGGGCCTGCTGCTGTTCGGCCTGTTCACGGCCGGGGTCGTCATCTCCGGGGGACGGTTCGAGAGCCTGCTGGTGCGGGGTGAGCCCGCCGCCGGTGTGGTGGTGGCGAGCCACCCGGGCAGCCGGTGGGGGTCGGCGTCGGTCGAGGTGCGGTTCACGGTGGCAGGGGTCGAGCGGGTGCGGGAGGTGCGCACCGAGGACGCGACCCGCAAGGTCGGCGACCCGATCACCGTGCACTACGACCCCGACGATCCCGAGCAGGTCACCGGCCCCGACATGCCGCACGACCCGGGCTGGCTGACCCTGTTCATGCTCGGCGCGCTCGGCCTGGCCCTGCTGCTCACCACGTGCGGCATGGTCGGCGTCGTCCGCTGGGTCCGCCGCACCCGCGCCCTGCGCGCGCACGAGTGGCGGTCGGGTCAGGCGGAGCTCGTGGCGAAGCGGCGGGCCCGGGTGCGGTTCGACGACGGCGACGACGACCTGGTCCTGGCGGTGAACCTCACCAGCCCGGTCGCGGGCGCGCTGCACGACGGCCCGGTCCTGGTCGGCGGCAGCGGCACCCGGTTGGTCGTGGCCCGCCCGTCCCCACTGCTGCTCCTGGCCGCGAAACAGGTCGACGAAAGCACCTGAATAGACCACGATCCCGGGAATTGCCCACCGGGCAATGCCGATCACGAAACCCGGCCGCGCCGAATACCCGCGCGATCCGTGTCCACTCCGAACACGCCCACTCCCCTATTCCGCGGAAGATCTGGCATGATCTCCGCATTCCGGGCGGCGTCCGGGTGCTGGGGAGGGTGACATGGCGAAGGTCGACGGTCCATCCGCCGCGACGGGCAAGCCCCGCCGCTGGCGTCGCCGAGTGGTGAAAGCGCTGGTGGGCGTGGCAGTGCTGGCGGTCGTCCGCGGCGCGGTGCGCGAGCCGGACGGCAAGGGCGGGGGCAAGGCCGACCGCGCCAAGGCGCAGGCCTACCGGAGCGCGGCCGCCCGCCGCCGCGCGAAGAAGCGGCGCGGCGGCCGGTAAAACGGCTACGGGCGACCGGACACCGAAAGCGGCCCGACACCGGACCGCTCGCGCTGACTGGGAATGGCCGGGCTGTCGCCGTCGCCGATGTAGTGGACGGACGGGGTGCGGTGCGTCAGCGCCCGGTCGACGGCGTCCACGATGGCGGCCGTGACCTCCGCCGAACTCAACCACCGCGTACGGCCCGCGTACCCGACGACCCCGAGCACGACGTGCTGGGTCGGGTGCGCGGGCAGGGTGGTGGCCGGGCGCGGCGCGTGGTCGGTGACGCCGTAGACCTCGATGACCGGCGCGCCCGGGGCCAGCAGTGGCTCCACCGCGCGCAGCACCGACAGGCGGGCGGAGTCGTCCAGCCACGCGATCACCAGATCGGCGGGTCCTTCCAGAACGTGACCCGCGCGCCGCGCCAGAGCGCGTGGAGCGGACCAATCCGCCTCCACCCAAAGCGCGCGGCCGAGGCCGCGGTCGGTGGCCAGCGGTGCGTACCGGCGGCTCGGCAGCACGACGTGCCAACCGCCCGCGACCAGACGGGCCGTGCAGCCCGCCAACATGCCCGTGCCGCCCAGAACAAGTGCCCGCTTCGCCACGCCGCCTCCCTGGGAGTCAGCCGGTGTCCGCGCGCGGGGTGTAGCGCTCGTGGTGCACGACCCGCTCCAGCGGCAGCCGGCTTCGCCAACCGTGCCGTTCGAGGTCCGGGACCTCCTGCAGCCGCTCGACCGGACCGAGGCAGAGCCAGGCGACCGGCCGGACCGTCGCCGGGATACCCAGGAGGGACCGGAGGTAGTCCTCTTGGTAAAAGCTTACCCAACCCACCCCCAATCCCTCGGCTGTCGCGGCCAGCCAGAGGTTCTGGATCGCCAGACAGACGGAGTAGAGACCGGCGTCGGCGATCGCGTGCCTGCCTAACACGGCGGGCGAGCCGCGGTCGGGGTCGTAGGTGATGACGATCGAGAGGGTGGACTCCAGGATTCCGTCGATCTTGATCCGGTCGAAGGTGGCGGCCCGCTCCCCGGTCAGACCCGCGGCGAACCGGGCGCGCTCGGTGTGCACGTGGTGGTGGAAGGTGGCGCGGGTGTCGGGATCGCGGACGATGACGAAGTCCCAGGGTTGGGACATGCCCACGCTGGGTGCCGCGTGGGCGGCGTCCAGGACGCGGTGCAGCGTCTCGTCGTCGAGCGCGGCACCGGTGAACTCGGCGCGCACGTCCCGGCGGCGGGTGATGGCTTGGTAGACATCCATCGGATCAGCCTATGTGTGCGTGTTTCGGATGTGAGAGCCGCTCACGCACGACGTCACCGGTCGTTCCGTTCGCCTCGGGGTCATGGGCGTTCCTTGGCGAACTGCACCACGGGGGAGGTCGCCGAGGCGATCACCATGCTCTTTCCCTTGCCGCCGACCAGTACCGGGCCCCTGGTGATCTCCGGCGGGACGGGTGTGCGGGTGGGCTCGTCGACCAGTTGCAAGTGGATCACGCCGCCGTGGTCGTCGGTCCACGTGATCTTCACGAGCTTGTGGTCGCCTCGACGCTGGGACGCCACGCCCGAGCGCCAGCCGGAGCGGCGGATCGCGCGGGTGCGGCGGTCGGCGGCGGTGAACAGAACGATTCCGGTGGGCAGCAGGGGGATGCCGGGGATCCCCATGACCAGGCCGAGAGCGGTCAGACCGCCGGGGTCGTCGGGGACGCCGGGGGACGCGATCCGTTCCGGGTCGGCGCGGTCGTAGAAGATCGTGACGCGGTCGCCGACGTGGACGGTCGGGCTCGTGTTGTCCCGGCCGAGCGTGCGGACGCGGTCGACGCCGTCGACCGGGAAGCGGACCTCCATCGGGCCCGCGTACTTGCCCGACTCGGAGTGGGTGACGGCGACGACGACGCCCTCGACCCGCGCACCGTGTTCCGCCAGGTCCTGGAACCGGGTCTCGGCCAGGTCGGCGATGACGGTCATGCCGGTGAGCAGTGCCAGACCTGCCAGCATCAAGGTCAGGGACACCCACCACTTGCGCCGTATGAGGCGCTCGGCTGCGGCCACCGACACGTCGCGCGGTGGCAACTGGACCGGTGGTGGCGGCGGGGCCGATGGCGGCGGGGTGTTGCCGGGGCGCCTACCACGAACCGCGCGACCGACCGCGAACGCGGCGACTCCGGCCGCTGCGGCGATCGCGCCGCGCCGCACGATCGACTTCACGGCACCACCCCCCAGGACAAGGGGATCATGCCGGCCCGCGGCGTGTTCCGGAACGTCCCTAGTGGGCGGCCTCGTTCCAGGAACGACCGAAGCCCACCGACACGTCCAGTGGGACGCGCAGATGGAAGGCGGCGGCCATCTGGGTGCGGACCAGAGCCTCGACCGGCTCGCGCTCGCCATCGGCGACGTCCAGCACGAGTTCGTCGTGGACCTGGAGCAGCATCCGGCTACGCAGCTTCTGCGCGCGCAGTTCGCGGTGGACGTTGAGCATGGCGACCTTGATGATGTCGGCCGCGCTGCCCTGGATCGGGGCGTTGAGGGCCATCCGCTCGGCCATCTCACGCAGCTGGCGGTTGTCGCTGGTGAGGTCGGGCAGGTGGCGGCGGCGGCCGAAGAGGGTCTCGGTGTAGCCCTCCTTGCGGGCGATCGCGACGACCTCGTGCAGGTAGTCGCGGACGCCGCCGAAGCCCTGGAAGTAGTCGTCCATCAGGGCGCGGGCCTCCTCGGTGGAGATCCGCAGCTGCTGGGACAGGCCGTACGCGGACAGGCCGTAGGCGAGGCCGTAGTTCATCGCCTTGATCTTGGCGCGCTGTTCCTGGTTGACCTCGGTCGGCTCGACGCCGAAGACGCGGGCGGCGGTGGCGGCGTGGAAGTCGAAGCCGGAGTTGAACGCCTCGATCAGTGCCGCGTCCTCGGAGAGATGGGCCATGATCCGCATCTCGATCTGGCTGTAGTCGGCGGTGAGCAGCTCGGCGTAGTCGCGGCCGACCACGAACGCCTCGCGGATCGTGCGGCCCGCCTCGGTGCGGACCGGGATGTTCTGCAGGTTCGGCTCGGTGGACGAGAGCCGACCGGTGGCCGCGATGGTCTGGTTGAACGTGGTGTGGATGCGGTCGTCCTCGGACACCGACTTGATCAGGCCCTCGACCGTGACCCGCAGCCGGGTGGCGTCCCGGTGCTCCAGCAGGTGCGCCAGGAACGGGTGCTCGGTCTGCTCGTAGAGCGTGGTCAGCGCCTCGGCGTCGGTGGTGTAGCCGGTCTTGGTGCGCTTGGTCTTGGGCATCTGCAGCTCGTCGAACAGCACGACCTGCAGCTGCTTGGGCGACCCGAGGTTGATCTCCTTGCCGATCACGTCGAACGCGGCCCGCTCGGCGGCGCGGACCCGGGCGGCGAACTCGGACTCCAGGATCGACAGCCGTTCCCGGTCGACCGCGATGCCCGCGGCCTCCAGGTCGGCGAGCACCCGCAGCAGCGGCAGCTCCATGTCGGTGAGCAGCTCCGCCTGACCGGTACGCGCCAGCTCGGCGTCCAGCGCGTCGGCCAGCTCGGCTATCGCGCGGGCGCGCAGGATCTCGCCCGCGGCAAGCTTGCGCTCGTCGTCGCCCTCCTCGTCCAACAGCGACAGCTGCTGCTCCCCCGCGCCGTCCTCCACGCGCAGCTCGCGCTGTAGGTAGCGCAGCACGAGATCGTCGAGAGCGAACGAGCGCTGGCCGGGGCGCACCAGGTACGCGGCCAGCGCGGTGTCGGTGACCAGGCCCGCCAGCTCCCAGCCGCGGTGGCGCAGCGCGTGCAGCGAGCGCTTCACGTCGTAGGTGAGCTTGAGCGTCCCGGTGTCGGCCAGCCAGGCGCGCAGCACGGTCTCGTCGGCCTCGGTGAGCGCGGTGACGTCCACGTAGGCGCCGACGCCCTGCGCGGTGGCCAGCGCGATCGACCGCAGCTCCACGGCCTGACCGGACACCCCGGTCGAGGCGTCCCGGAAGGACAGTCCGATCCGCGACCCGCTCGGCGCGTGCTTGGCCAGCCAGCCGGGCAGCTCACCCTCGGCGAGCACGCCGCCGCTGACCTCGAAGCCCTCCTCGGCCTCCGGCTCGGCGGTCGAGAGGGTCTGGAACAGCCGGTCGCGCAGCACCCGGAACTCCAGCTCGTCGAACAGCCGGTGCACCGCGTCCCGGTCCCAGTCGCGCACCTCAAGCTCGGCGGGCACGACGCCCAGCGGAACGTCCCTGACCAGCTCGGTGAGCTGCCGGTTGAGCAGCACGTGTGCCAGGTTGGCCCGCAGCGAGTCGCCGACCTTGCCCTTGATCTCGTCCACCCGGTCGACCAGGTCGCCGAGCGAGCCGAACTGCTGGATCCACTTGGTGATCGTCTTCTCGCCGACGCCGGGGACCTTGGGCAGGTTGTCGCTGGGGTCGCCGCGCAGCGCGGCGAAGTCGGGGTACTGGGTGGGGCTGACGCCGTACTTCTCCAGCACCAGCTCGGGGGTGAACCTGGCCAGCTCGGACACGCCCTTGACCGGGTAGAGCACGGTGACGTCGTCGGTGACCAGCTGCAGCGCGTCCCGGTCGCCGGTACAGATGGCGACCCGGAAGCCCTCGGCGGTGGCGGCCGTGGTGAGCGTGGCGATGAGATCGTCGGCCTCGTAGTTGTCCAGCGACAGCCTGGTGATGTTGAGCGCGCCGAGGACCTCCTCGATCAGGCTCACCTGCCCCTTGAACTCGTCCGGGCTGGCGCTGCGGTTCGCCTTGTACTCCGCGTACTGCTCGGTGCGGAAGGTCTTGCGGGAGACGTCGAAGCACACCGCCAGGTGCGTTGGCGCCTCGTCGCGCAGCAGGTTGATCAGCATCGAGGTGAAGCCGTAGACGGCGTTGGTGTGCTGACCGGTGCCGGTCTGGAAGTTCTCCTTGGGCAGCGCGAAGAACGCCCGGTAGGCCATCGAGTGACCGTCGATGAGCAGCAGTCGCTTGGTGGCGGTCTCTGACGTGGCACGGGTCTGCGTCTTCGCTGGCACGGTCCGAGTCTAGGGTGGGGCACCGACACCCATCGGAGGACCCATGAGCGGGATCGACCCCAGCAAGCTGCCAGGAGTGCGGGCGGAGGTCGCGGACCAGTTCCTGCCCGACAAGCTGGGCATCGAGATCACCGACTGGGACCCGGCGCGGCTGGTGGGGACCATGCCGGTGAAGGGCAACCTGCAGCCGTACGGACTGCTGCACGGTGGGGCGAACGCGGTGCTGGCCGAGACGCTGGGGTCGGTGGCGGCCGGGTTGAACGCGCCGGAGGGGAAGTTGGTGGTGGGGTTGGAGCTGTCCTGCACCCATCATCGGGCCGCGCGGTCGGGGATCGTGACCGGGGTTTGCGTGCCGCTGCATGTCGGGCGGAGCACTTCCACATTCGAGATCGTCATCACGGATGACGAGGGGCGACGGACTTGCACGTCGCGGTTGACCTGCGTGACGCTCAACCGGGCGCCTGGGGACGCGCCTGCCTGATTGCCGAGCTGCTGCACGGCTCGCGTCGGAAACGACAACGGCGCCGAGAACATCGTGTTCCCGGCGCCGTTGTCGTTTATCAGATCAGTTCTCGCCCAGGTAGGCGGCTCGAACCCGTTCGTCGGCCAACAGCTCGTGCCCCGGACCGTCCAAGGACGTTCGGCCCAGGTCGATCACGTAACCATGGTCGGACAACGCGAGCGCGGCCAGCGCGTTCTGCTCCACCAGCAGGATCGTGGTGCCCTGCGACTGAAGCTCCCGGATGGTGTCGAAGATCCGCTGGGTCATGATCGGCGAGAGGCCCATGGAGGGCTCGTCGAGCATGAGGAGGCGGGGTCGGGACATCATCGCGCGGCCGATGGCGAGCATCTGCTGTTCGCCGCCGGAGAACAGGCCCGCCTTGTTGTGCCTGCGTTCGCCGAGGACCGGGAAGAGCTCGTAGACCCGGTTCATGTCGGCCTCGACGCCGGTGTCCCTGCGGACGTAGGCGCCGAGCTGCAGGTTCTCCTCGACGGTCATCCGGCCGAACAGGCGCCTGCCCTCGGGGCAGTGCGCGATGCCGCGCTGCAGGATGACGTGCGCCTCCAGGGAGTCGATCGACTCCCCGGCGAACAGGATCTTGCCCGACTTGGGGCGCAGCAGGCCGGAGATCGTACGCAGGGTGGTGGTCTTGCCCGCGCCGTTGCTGCCGATGAGGCTGACGATCTGCCCCTCGTCGACGGTGAACGACACGTCGCGCACGGCCTCGATGGCGCCGTAGGCGACGGTGAGGTTCTGCACCTCCAACAGCGCGGTCACCGGCTGCCTCCCTCGGTGTCCAGGTCCTCAGCAGAGTCAGCGGGGTCCGCGGTACCTGCGGTGCCAGTCGAATGAGCGGCCTCCTCGGCGTACTGGCGGACCTCCGCCTCGACCTCCTCCGGCGGCTTGCCCAGGTAGGCCTCGATGACCCGCGGGTCGCCGCGCACCACCTCTGGCGTGCCCTGCACCAGGAGCCTGCCCTGCACCAGCACGGACACGTGGTCGCACAGCGAGAAGATGAACTTCGTGTCGTGCTCGATGACCACCACCGCAACACCGGTGTCCCGGATGGCGAAGATCAGCTGCCGGGCGGCCTCGGTCTCCTGCGGGTTCATGCCCGCGGTCGGCTCGTCCAGCAGCAGCACCGCCGGGTCGGTGGCCAGCGCGCGGGCGATCTCCAGCCTGCGCTGGTCGCCGTAGGGCAGGTTGCGGGCCAGTTCGTCGTCCAGGCCCCGCAGGCCGACGAACTCCAGCAGCTCCAGCGACCGGCGCCGGGCGTCCGCCTCGCCGCGGCGGTAGGCCGGGCCGTGGAAGAGCGAGGCGATCGGGCCCTGGGTCATCCGCGCGTGCCGTCCCACCAGGACGTTCTCCAGCGCGGTCATGCTGGGGAACAGCCGGATGTTCTGGAACGTGCGGGCCACCCCGGCCACGGTGACCCGGGCCGGGTCGCTGGGCAGCCGGTCGCCGCGCAGGGTGACCGAGCCCTTGGTCGGGGTGTAGAGACCGGTGAGGCAGTTGAAGAAGGTGGTCTTGCCCGCCCCGTTCGGTCCGATCAGGCCGAGGATCTGGCCCTCGTGCAGCTCCAGGCTGACCTCGGCGAGCGCGGTGAGGCCGCCGAAGACCATGGAGACGTCCCGGGCGGCGAGCACGGGCGCGGTGGTCGCGGTCATCGGGCCACCGCCTGCGCGGTCGACCCGTCCGGCGCGTCTGGCACGTTCAACTCCTCGATCGGCACCCCGTCGGCGCCCTCGTCGGCCAGTTCGGCCCGGCGGTGCCGGTCCGGCATCAGGCCCTGCGGTCGGAACCGCATGATCACGACCAGCGCCAGTCCGAAGAAGAACAGCCGCCAGTCCTGCAGGTCGCGCAGCTTCTCCGGCAGCACCAGCAGCAGCGCCGCGCCGAGCACCGCGCCCGGGATGGAGCCCATGCCGCCGAGGATGACCGCGGCGAGCAGGGTCACCGACTCGATGAACTGGAAGCTGTTGTAGGCCACGGTGGACGTCTTGTGCGCGAACACCGCGCCCGCCAGGCCCGCGAGCATCGCACCGATCAGGAAGGCGAGGATCTTCACCTGCCCGGTCTTGATGCCCATGGCCCGCGCGGCGTCCTCGTCCTCGCGGACGGCGATCCAGGCGCGCCCGATGCGGGAGTTCTTCAGGTTCGCGAAGATCACCATCACCAGCGCGACCAGCACCATGATCAGCACGTAGTACAGCACGCCCGAGGGCAACCGCACCGAGCCGATGGTGAGCGGGGCGCTGAAGTCCCGGCCGAACCAGTTGATCGGCGGGATGTTCGGGATGGCGTTGGCGCCGCCGGTCATGCCGCCGATGTTGAACTGGGCGGCCTTGCGGAAGATCTCACCGAAGGCCAGCGTCACGATCGCCAGGTAGTCGCCGCGCACCCGCAGGGTCGGCGAGCCGACGATCGCGCCGAAGATGCCCGCCACGATCGCCGCGATCACCGCCACCAGCACGAACGGCAGCTCCACGTGCAGCGCCGAGGCGGCCGCGCCGGAGAAGTTCGCCGCGATGTACGCGCCGATGCCGAGGAACGCGATGTACCCGAGGTCGAGCAGGCCCGCGAGGCCGACGACGATGTTCAGGCCGATCGCGGTGGCGGCGTAGACGCCGACGTTGACCGCGATGGTCATCCAGTAGTCGGTGCCCGCGTCGGTGAACGGCAGCGCGAGCGCGCAGACCACCAGCACCCCGATGCTGAACACCCGGTGCCGCTCGGAGAGCGCGGTGAGCCAGCCGAGAAAGCCGAACGCGTGCAGCGCGCCGAGCGCGGCGCCGAGGAAACTGAGCAGGGACAGGAAGATCGGGCCCGCGTAGGTGTTGGTGTTGCCGTCGGGGTCGGTGCCCGCGTCCAGCATCCACGCCACGACCAGCAGCAGGACCACGTAGGACACCACCAGCACCGCGTACGCGAGCAGCCGGGGGACCTTGGGGTTCCAGTGCGGCAGCGGTTCCAGCGGACCCGCCTTCGCCGAGGTGGCCACGACCCAGCCCGCCACCAGCGTGGCCACGCCGCCGAAGGCGAACGCGCCGTCGGCCGCGGTGATTGCGCCGAAGCCGCCGCCGCTGATCAGCGGGAAGATCGTGTTGACCAGGCCGAGGGCGATCAGGCCGAGGCCGATCGCGCGTTCCACCCGGCGCGCGGGGACCGGCAGGAACGGCGCCGCGATCGCCACGACGCCGAGCAGCAGCACGAACAACCGGAACCCGGTGACGCCCCACGGCTCGTCGAAGAACTGCAGGGTGGCCAGGTCGGGGTAGGGACCGTCGTTGAACCGGAACGTGACCCAGGGCAGCAGCGCCGCGAGCACCGCGAGCACGCCGCCCGCGATGGCGATCGGACGCAGCATGCCGGGCTTGTCCGCCAGGGCCTTCGCGCTGCGCTGCCAGAGCAGCCGCAGCGCGAGGACCACCGCGACCGCGATCGCGATGTAGAGCAGGCCGAGGCCGAGGATCGGCCAACCGGGTGGGATGGTCATGCGCGTACCCTTTCCGGCTCGCCGAACAGGCCCTGCGGCCGGAACACCAGCACCAGGATCAGCAGGATGAAGACCCACACCACGTCGTAGCCGGTGCCGCCGGGCAGCAGCTGGCCGCCCAGGGTCTTGACCACGCCGATGATGAACCCGCCGATGACCGCGCCCTTGATCGAGCCGACGCCGCCGAGCACCGCGGCGGTGAAGGCGAAGATGCCGTAGAGGAAGCCCACCTCGGTGTCGACCGTGTTCAGGTGGATGCCGTACAGCACGCCCGCCACCGCGGCGAGCAGGCCGCCGAGGGCGAAGGTGAAGACGATGGTGCGGTTGGGGTTGACCCCCATGAGCTTGGCGGTGTCGGGGTCCTGCGCGGTGGCGCGCATCGCCCGGCCCATGCGGGACCGGGAGACGTAGAGCTGCAGGATCACCGCGCCGACGATGGACACCGCGATGAGCAGCACCGAGGTGGCCTGCAGGACCACCGTGCCGCCGGGGACGGTGATGATGATCGGCTCGTCGATGAACGCCCGGGGCACGTTGATCGCCGACTTGGCGTCCGGGTAGTTCAACCGCACGATCTCCTTGAGCATCTGCGACACACCCAGCGCCGTGATCAACGGCGCCAGTCGCGGTGCGTTGCGCAACGGCCGGTAGGCGAAGCGCTCCATCAGCACCGCGAGCACGACGGCGACCAGGACCGCCCCCACCAGCATGCAGGGCAGGGCGATCTGCCAGGTGTTCTCCCAGCTCTCCGGGATGAACCACTTGTAGGTGGCGGCTGCGGCGAAGATGCTCACCATGAACACCTCGCCGTGCGCGAAGTTGATCAGCTGGATGATGCCGTACACCATCGTGTAGCCCAGTGCGATGAGCGCGATCAGAGCGCCCAGCACCAGGCCGCTAGCTAGCTGCTGTAGCAGCGTGGCCACGTCTGCCTCCAAGAGTGGCGGGGGCGGGCCGTACGCCCACCCCCGCCACGTCCGTGCAATGGGACAAGGAAGTTGTTGCGGTCAGCCGCCGAAGGTGCCGGTCGTCTCGGTGGCCCACTTGCCGCCCTGGACCTTGTAGACGGTCAGCAGCTTGTTGGTGCTGTCGCCGTACTGGTCGAACTTGACGTCGCCGGTCGCGCCCTGGGCGGAGTAGCCCTGCACGGCCTTGATCAGGTCCGCGCGCTTGGCGTCGCTCCACTCGCCGCCCGCGAGCGCCTTGCCGAGGGACACCACGACCACGTTCGCCGCGTCGTAGGCGAAGCCGCCGTAGGCGCTGTAGTCGTCCTTGAACTTCTTGGCCTTGTAGGCGTCCAGGTAGGCCTTGGCGGTGTCCAGGTCCTCGACCGGGGCGCCGACCGAGGTGGCCAGGTCGCCGTCCTTGGCGCCGAGCTCGATGAACTTGTCGTCCTTGAGACCGTCGCCGCCCATCAGCGGGACGTTCAGGCCGAGGTCCTTGGCCTGCTTGGACAGCGGGCCTGCCTGCGGGTACTCGCCGCCGTAGTAGATGGCGTCCGGGTTGGCACCCTTGATGGAGTTGATCGCGCCGGAGAAGTCGGAGTCGTTCTCGCCGACCTTCGCCGTGGCGACGATCTTGGCGCCCTCCTTCTCGGCCTCCTTGCGGAACTCAGCCGCCAGGCCCTCACCGTAGGTCTTGCCGTCGGTGATGATGGCGATGTTCTTCTTGCCCGCCTTGCCGACCAGGTAGTTGGCCGCGAAGCCGCCCTGCAGGTCGTCGGTGGCGCAGACCCGGAAGTAGGTCTCGAACTGCCGCTTGGGGGCGTTCTTGAAGTCGTCGCCGCGGGTCAGCGACGGGGTGGTGTTCGCGGGCGAGACCTGGAGGATGTTCTTGCCCTTGAGGATCGGCTGCACGCTCTGCGCGACCGACGAGTTCAGCGTGCCGACCACGCCGACGACGTTGGGGTTCGACGACAGCCGGGTGGCCGCCTGGGCGCCGACCTGCGGGGTCGCCTGGTCGTCCTCGGCCTGCATCTTGAGCTTGTACCCCGGCACGACGCACTTCTCGTTGGCCTGCTCCACCGCGAGGTCCACGGAGTTGCGGATGCCCAGCCCGAGCGCGGACAGGTTGCCCGACAACGGCGCGATGACGCCGACGACCAGGGTGCCCTTGCTCGTGTCGCAGGCCTGCGGGGCGTTGCTGCCCGTGCCGCCGCCGTTGGAGCCGCCCTCGGTCTTGTTCGTGCCGCAGGCCGCGAGCAACAACGCGCCGGCCACCAGCACCGCGGCCTTCACCGTCTGGTTACGCACGTGATGTCCCTTCTCCGCATTCGTCCGGACAATGCGTGTAAGCATGCCGAACCTCGGCCCTCGTACCTGTTGGAGGGTTGCGCCGGAACGTAGTGACCCCATGCGACGTAGTCACGCCCCTGCCGGGCCTGTGACCAGACTGCAACGAAAGGGCGGGCGGGTGTCCGCAGTCCGGACATCCGGGGCGAACCGCCGGTCTCGACTTCACAACGAGGGGTTACGACAGGTCACCGCTCCGCCTAGGGTGCGGCCGGTCGACCAGGCGAAACGGACCCCGTCCTGCCCGTTTCCGGCTGCCGTGGGGCCGGGCTAGCCGGGCATCCCGGATGACTCTCCGCAACCGCCATTCCGGCGTGGATATTGCCGTCTGAATGGGTGAATATCGACACCGCGGATGGCGGGCGCGGCAGAAGACGACCACTCCGCGTGACTTCCGGACCGGCCAATCGCGATTGACACTTTCGGGCACACATCTCGCCCGTTCAGGTGCCTCAGGTGATCTTCTGCACGACCAGCTCGGCCACGGCCTTCATGGTGGTCCGCTGGTCCATGGCGGTCCGCTGGATCCACCGGAACGCTTCCGGCTCGGACAGCCCCTGGGTGGTCATCAGCAGCCCCTTGGCCCGCTCGATCACCTTCCGGGTCTCCAGCCGCTCGGTCAGCCCGGCCACCTCGTGCTCCAACGCCTGCAGCTCGGCGAACCGACTCACCGCCAGCTCGATCGCGGGCACGAGGTCATGCTTGGCGAACGGCTTCACCAGATACGCCATCGCCCCGGCATCCCGCGCCCGCTCCACCAGCTCCCGCTGCGAGAACGCGGTCAACATGACCACCGGCGCGATCCGCTCCCCCGCGATCCGGGTGGCCGCGTCGATCCCGTCCATCCGCGGCATCTTGACGTCGAGGATCACGAGATCGGGCTTCAGCTCCCCGGCCAACCGCACCGCCTCCTCCCCATCGGCGGCCTCCCCGGCGACCTCGTACCCCTCCTCCCGCAACATCTCGACCAGGTCGAGCCGAATCAACGCCTCGTCCTCGGCCACCAACACACGACGCGCGGCCGGATCGCTCACCGCAACCCTCCCTAGCAGGAAAAAGACGGAGCTTGAAGCCTACCGCCCCACCCCCCGACCCCACCCGCCCAGCACACGTGATCACCCCGACACCGGGAACCTCGATGCACCCGCCAAACCCGATCGCGTAGAATTCCGCCCCGACGCCCCCGTAGCCCAACCGGCAGAGGCAACGGACTCAAAACCCGTCCAGTGTGCGTTCGAATCGCACCGGGGGCACGTACAGCATCCACACAAGCGCCTGAGCCATCCTGGCCAGGCGTTTCGTGTTTGTCGATCATGGTGTTGATGGTCTCGGCGGTGCTGATGATCTCCGGGAGGGTGTCGCCCGGTAGGCGGACGCTGATGGTGACGTGGTCGCCGTCGTCGGTGAGCTTCACGGCCAGGCTGACCGCCTCGAACAGCCGTCGTAGCAACGGTTCCGGTGCTTCGGACAGGTGTCCGGTGAGGTAGGGAAGCGCGTCCAGCAGGTCCACGTCCGCTGTGTCGGGGCGGGCGGGTTGCGCGTCGTCGGCGGCGTCCAGCGCAGTGATGGCGGCTAGGGCTGCGTGGCGTTCGGCTTCCAGGTCGTTGTAGGTGCCCCGCAATGCCCTGGTGAACGGGTCGTCGGGGTCGCCGTCCTGGGCTTGGCGCATGATCGAGTTCTGGCGTCGGGACAGGTCCGCCAGTACCCGCCGCAAGCGGTCCCGTTCGGCGTCTCGCGCTTGCGCTTCCCGGTCATCCACGGTGGACAAGTCAGCCGCCAGGATGGTCCGGCGGTTCGGCCCGAGAACCCTGTCGGCAAAGAACCGCGACACCGCGTCCAACACGGCGTCTTCACGCAGGTAGACGGCTTTCGGATGTCCGGCGTACTTGTCGGGGCGTCCCCGGTTGTTGTTCTTGGGCCAGCACATGTAGTAGGCGGATTGGTGCCGGACGTTGCCGTTCATGCGCCTGCCGCAGTGACAGAACAACAATCCACGGAACACGTAGGTTCGCAACGTCTCTGGGTGAGCGTTGGGTGTGTTGTCATCCCGTGAGCCGCGTCGTGTGGCGCGGCGGGCGTTGAGTTCGTCGTACATCCATTTCGGGATCAACGGCTCATGCGCCGGTTCCAGCGACCACACCCACAACGCCGGATCGTTCACCTTCCCACCCCGAGACCGTGACGCGCGACGGTTGAACACCTGATACCCGGTGTACTTCGGGTTCCGCAGGATCTCGTACACCGACGTCTTGCCCCACGCCCCACGCGCACGCCGCCCACCCGGTGGAGTGGGCGGCGGGTACTTCACGGGATCGGCGTTAAGCCGGTCGGCGATGGTGTCGTACCCGATACCCTCGTGGTGACGCCATAGCGCGATCTGAGTCACCGTCTCACCCAACACGCCATCGGGTTCAAGGCGAGACTTTGTCTGCCCTTTGTCGGCTTTCGTCGGGTTGGGGTGACGGAAGATTTTCGCCTTGTAGCCGTAGGGGGCTTTGCCGATGTTCCACCCCTCCCGCACGTGAGTACAGAGCCCGCCCCACGACTGTTCCAGGGTGTTCAACACCTCATATTCGGCTACCGACTGGTTGATGCGCCGTTGCAGAATCCGCTGCGCACGACTTCCCGTGAGCGTGATGGGTTCGTTGGCCGCGAACAGCGGCACGCCCGCGTTCTCCAATTCACGCTCGATCGACAGACCCTCGAACGTGCGGCGGGCCACCCGGGAGACGCTTTCGCAGATCACCACGTCGAAGCGTCGCCCGGGGTGCGCCGCTTCGGCCAGCAGGTCCGCGACACCGCCGTCACGTGGGATGGGGATGTCGTACTTCTCGTAGTTCGCGCGCTGCCCGCGCGCGTCCAGTTCAAGCCGCCCAGACTCGACGTCGTAGAAGTGGGCGACGATGACCCATGATTCCGGGATCGCCGTGCGACTGTTGCCCAGTTGCCGTATGGCCGACTGGCGCGGGTCTTGCTGGTCATCGGTCGAGGTCCGCCCGAGCCACGCGACCCGGATTTCATCGCGCATGAGCGCCAACGGCGCACCCAACGGCGACACCGCGTAGTCCGACAGGCCGGACGGTCCGGAGACCGGCACGGACGCCGCCAGCGACACCGCCCGTCTCGTCAAGCCGGGGGCGGGCGGGTTGACCGTCGAATCGTCTGGTCGACTCATCCAGCGTCCCTTTCGTTGGAGGATTGCCGCTTGGCGGCCCACTTCAGCAAATCGAGCACGGCAGCGGCAAGGTCGCCGCGAATACGTTCAGCCTCACCGCCGACAACATGGGTCACATGCCCGGTATAGGTCCGGTCATGCTTTCCCCTACGCCTTTCATGATACCGCCATAGACCCCCATCGGTCACGTCTTCCGCGCCGTCGGCTCGTGGCCTATTCAGCGAAACGACAGCGGGATTCGCGACTTTGGGTATCGGGATGGACTTGCCGCCGGAAAGATCGAATACGGCGTCTTGCCGCGACGCGCGGCCCAGCTCCAGCGCCGCGTCCAGGGTGGACACAACGACGGACACGTCCAGGAAGATCCGTCCGGTATCCGGGTCGTTCCATCCACCGAGCACCCGACCGGGCAGCGCGGCGGCGCGATCCTTGTCCGCCAGGTAGCGGACAAGGTCATCGGCGGTCACCGGCCGGTCGTAGATCCTCTCCCAGTACGGATCAACCGACACCGCGTAGCCCTCGACCACGTCGGCCCCGGTAACCAGGTCGATGGTGAAGCCACCGTCGGACACGGTCAGAGCGGCCGCCAGCGCCGCCAGGCGGGCCGGTGGCAGCGCCAACGGCGGCAGCGGTGGTCCGACAGCCTCACTCGGCCCGGGGATGTGCGGCGTGGGCGCCATGGGGCGCGAGGTGGGTTCATCATCTAACAACGGGGCGTCCTCCTGCTCTCTGACCTGGACACCCCTTAACTCCAAAAATAACACCGTTTGGGGACACGGTGATCTATAACGAATTGGTAAAGTCGGAACTCTCGCGCCCCGCCCGGCGGCCGAATCCACCCGGCACTACTCGCTTAGGTGGCCGAGTTGGCCGACGCTTGGGAGGACCTCATGGGCGGCCCTTCCAGGGGAAACTCGACCTCATGGGTCCCCCCGCCTAATGGGAGGATTGACGGGGGGATGGATGGGAGCGGGAGCCAGCCGAGGGGTTGCCGCATCGCGTCCAGCAGACCGCCTCGCCCCGCCACGAATGGGCGTCAACTGAAGTTTTGCCTATGAGTCTGGGATACCACCGGAGCCCCCTACACCACCCTTGAACAGGGGTTATGCGACCTCGTGGGGGATCCGCTCTAAGCGGACCCCCGATTGGATCCCCGGTCGGACCCCCGGTCGGATCCCCCAACGGCACTGGTACCAATGTCTACATTGGACACGCTTTGCGGACCTGGAACAAGATCGCCGATGCCCGCTAGGATCTGGCCTCCGACCTGCAATGCTAGTAGGTCGCTAGTAGCTCTCGGAAGTCCGCAACCGTTCCCCGCTAGATCAAACGCCCGTCGCAAGCGGACTAGATGGCGCCAGTTGACGCCCAGGCTCCACCCGAGACACCTCAACGCGCGTCCGGCCCGCGCCAGGGAGCCGCCGACGCGCGAGATCGAGCATCGTTTCTCGAACTAGTGACCGCTTCCGAATAGACCAACGCCGCCGCCCGGGCGACCCAACGATGCTGACACACTCACATACGAGATCACAAGTCAAGTAGAGGTCGAGTGACTTTCATCATAGTGCGTCCAATGCGTGTCCCTGGGCGCAACGAACACACCAGGTGACACTTCAACGCAATGGGTGATGTCACTAGCTCGCGTCGCCGACCTGGGCTGATCGCCAGCCTGGCGATCAGCCGCACGGCAGGAGCGCCCCGCGCCTATGCTGGTCGTGTGGTCATGCGCGAGCCGGAAACGTGGAGAACCGTGGTCGACCTACCTTCTCCGTTGGTCGATTTGAAAGACGAGCGCATCGCCGAGTTTGGCGTGCAAGTGTACGTGAAACGCGATGACCTTATTCACCCGGAGATGTCGGGCAACAAGTCGCGCAAGCTCAAATACAACCTTTCGGCCGCGCGCGATTCCGGATGTTCGACTCTGCTTACATTCGGCGGAGCATTTTCCAATCATATTCGAGCCACGGCCGCGGCGGGCCACTATTTCGGGTTTGAAACGATTGGCATTATTCGCGGAGAAGAGCATCTTCCCCTCAACGACTCACTAGCCTATGCGGCACATCGCGGTATGCGAATCGAGTACATGGATCGTGAAACTTACCGACAAAAGGGCCACCCGGACGTGATTGCCGAATTGATTGCAGAGTTCGGCCCGTGTTACCTGCTTCCGGAAGGTGGTAGCAATGTCCTTGCCCTTCGCGGATGCGCCGAGTTGCCTGGCGAGATAGAAATGGACTTCGACGTCATTTGCTGTGCTTGCGGTACCGGAGGCACCCTGGCGGGTATTGCCGCCGGGCTGCAAAGCGATCAGCAACATGCCCTAGGATTTGCCGTCCTCAAGGGTGGCTCGTTCCTGGACGACGAAGTGCGCAGATTGCAGCTTGAAGCATTCGAGACAACGACTGAAAACTGGTCTCTTGAATACGACTTCCACTTTGGCGGATACGCCAAGAAGCAGCCCGCACTCACGGCCTTTATCGAGGATTTCGAGATGCGCCACGGCATAACGTTGGACTGGGTGTACGAAGCCAAGATGATGTACGGCTTGTTCACGCGCATCACACAGGGCGCATTTGCTCCCGGCACATCCGTTGTTGCTGTCCTGAGTTGAATCGCTCAAGCTTTGTCGTAGTAGGCGCGCTGCGCATTCTTTGAAATCTGCGCCTCACACCAAGTCAATTCCCATTCGCCGCTGTTGATGGAAAAGTCTTTGCCGAAACCGAGCCACATCCCTCTCATGTGACGCCCGCCGGGATCGACAACCATTTGTAGCGTGCCATGGTAAGTCGCGCCCTTGTAGTAGCCGGTCGGCGAAGTTTGCTCTCGCCACGTGCCAGTCGCTACGGCCCTCTCTACAGATAGTTCGAGGCGGAGGCGAGAGCCAACCGAATGCTGCACACTTTGGCCGATCAGTCGCGCTTCATGTTGACGAAGCACGACGTAGTGTTCACCGACAAATGTCTTTCCACGCCCACTGCTTGGGTAGACGTACCTGCTGTGCCAGATACCCGTAAGCTCATCATTCGTTTGTGCGAACTCGTGCCGGTTCCTGGCCGCAGTGTCGTCATCGAGTACAGGGCTTGCGGACGCGAGCGATAGTGCTGCACTCAACTTCAACAGGAGAGCGCGGCGGCTTACGTCCGCTCCCCCGGAGCGCACCCAAGATGCGACGGTCGTAGCCATCTCCGACACATCGACGTAGTCCAGTTGGGTAACAAAGTCGCGCATGGCGTTCGCCGCGTCACCGCGATCCAGAATCCGTAAATGGCGAGCGGCCCGGTAGGCGTCGTCTGCTTCCCTGTGATCCACGCCATCGATAAGCAGGTCGGCTATACGGCACTCGTACAGTTCGGCTAGCCTGTTGAGCACGTCAAGCGACGGCGAATGACCGGTGTCGGCTGGCCACAGTTCCCAATATGAGAAGTTCTTGAGCGTCTTGGGTTCTGCTGGCCAACGCGCGTTCCAATGTTCGGCGGCATCCCGCTGACTCCACCCACGCGCAAGCCGCAGTGCCACGCGCATATTGACCTGGTAGCGCCTCGTGAACACATCGGCGACCTCTACCCAGGTCTTGGATTGCGCCCTAAGCTC
The DNA here is from genome assembly GCF_000374445.1 of Actinokineospora enzanensis DSM 44649. Classification (GTDB taxonomy): domain Bacteria; phylum Actinomycetota; class Actinomycetes; order Mycobacteriales; family Pseudonocardiaceae; genus Actinokineospora; species Actinokineospora enzanensis. The sequence goes on from NZ_KB894416.1 coordinate 140,896, forward strand.
CGCCGATAGTTGGCGCTGTTCCTGGCGCACGCTGCGGGTCACAGATGGCATCCGGCGCTCCTTACTCGGCGTATCTGGGCGGACCGTAACTCATCTACAGTCTGCCGCAGAGATTCCCCGTTGAACAGGGAGGTCTTGTCCCACAAGATCACGGTCCAGCGGGGTGGTTTAGCGCCTTGACCTGCTGTTTCCTTGGACCAGCGCCCACGCCAGCGACCGCGAACCCCATGCGGGTCGAGCTGGCCGTCAACCCGGGCCATCGAGGAGAGGCGGAACCCGTGACAACTGCGCTGGCCAAACATGCACCGTGCGACCGCGAGAGCGGCAGGAACGCTCTTGGAACGGCCCTCGCCTTCGCGGACAACGGTTTCCCTGTCCTTCCTGGTTCGACCTTCAACGGGCGGCGGTTCGTGGTCGAGGGGAAGCGAATCACGAACGGAATCCGGCCGATCGAGCCGCGCAACAAGGCGACAACAGATCGAGTGACCATCATGGACTGGTGGTCTGGAGAGGGTGCCCTCAAGCCGACGGTGTTCCTCCGCTCGGGGCTGGTGTTCGACGCGATCACAGCCCCGCTCGATCTCGCCGAAGCCTGCATCAAGGCCCCGGAGTTTCTTGACGACCCCGGCCCGGTCGTCTACCGGCCGGATGAGGGGCTGGCGTACTTCATGGTGACGTTGGGGACGATGCCCCGCTACGGCTTCGGTCGAAATGCCGCGACCGTTCGCCTGCTGCTGTCCGGGGCCGTCGTGCTCGTTCCTCCGGCTGCGGTTGGCGTCGACTCTCACGCGCGCTGGCTGGTCTTCCCCGAGATGACGCGGTGGAAGCTCGCGAAGTTCGACACGGTTGCGCGTCTGCTGGCGCACACCGTGATCGAAACCAAGACCCGCCCCGTCGCTGGCCACGAATAGGCGGCGAGGCGTCGCAAGGGTGCGGCCCCTTGGCCGCCAAGACAAGGAAGGCAGGAAACGATGCAGGACAACATGGCAACTCCCATGGAGCCCATCGGCCCGTTGCTGGACCTCGGTGACGCCGCCGAACTGACCCTGGGGGTCGGCCGCTCGACCAACGAGGACAAGCGCTACATCTACAACTAGTCCGCTCGCCCTGGTGCCCGCCTCCGCCGTGAGGCGGGCACCGCTCGCCCGGTCAATCAAAGAAGGGAGGGGCATTCAGTTGTTGCGGTTCGGAGGATTCAGGGGCACGTCCCGCGCGGCGCAAGTACCTGCCAACAGTCAGCTTCTGTGGCAAGCCGATACCGCGTGCTGGCTGGACGGGCCGTGGCGGGCACACGAGGTACGCCGGACGCTGGCCGGACGCCGCCGCATCGCCGTGATCGGACCGTGCGGCATCCCCGACGGCGAACTAGCCCGACTGGCGACACACGGCGTTCCCGATGACGTGGCGTGGCGCTGGCCCGGTAGCTACACCGTTGTAGCCGCAGACGATCACGAAACGACGATATGGACCGACGTTGGTGGAGCCTGGCCGATCTACACTACGTGGGCCGACGGTGGGATGCATTGGTCGTCCAGTGCCCGTGCCTTAGCCAGTCTCAAAGGTAGTCGGGTCGATGTTGACCGGCTTGCCGCGTGGCTCATCGCTCCGGGTGTGCCTACCCTCTGGGGTGTCCGGTCCGCGTTCGCCGATGTGTCACTGTTGCCACCCGGCTATCGGGTGACCTTGACCGCGAATGGTTCAGTTGACCGCCAGCCAGTATGGAGACCCCAACCACGCGCCGGTGACCACCTCGCACGGTTGCGGGCCGAACTGTCGTCGGCCGTTGCGGTCCGTGTGGACGCTGCCGCATCACCGACCGCCGATCTGTCCGGAGGACTCGACTCAACCAGTCTCGTTGTGCTGGCGGCTGAACGACTGGCCCCCGAGCGGTCAATCACCGGCGTCACCCTGCACCCGAGAGGGAACACCACCGACGGGGATGCGAGGTACGCCCGCGAGGCTGGCGGCACACCGGGTGTGTACCACCGCTGGCTGTCACTCGGTTCCGAGCACATGCCTTACAGCCTGCTTGACGTTCCGGCCACCGACGAACCTGCACCATCGACCATCGGCTACGCGTCGTTCTCCGCTCGGCTCGGCTGGTTGCGAGACCAGGCCAAGACGGATTCCCATATGACCGGGGACGGCGGAGACGGCTTGCTGTGCACTCCGGCGTTGTTCCTGGCAGATCTGATCCGCGCACGTCGATATGGCAGGGCGACGGTCGAGACGATGCGGTGGGCGCGTTTGAACCGCCGTTCGGTGTCTCCGCTGCTGCGGTCAGCGCGGCGGGTCGCTCGAACGACTCCTGCCAGTGCACTGGACGCGTGGGCGAATGCGTTGTCCGCCATAGGGCAGAGCGCGCCTACCGTCAAGCTGGGGCACGGTGACGTGGCGTGGTTTCCGCCCGTCTCCCCACCGCCATGGGCAACGGACTCGCTGTGGGAACGCGTCGCCATGGCGGCGGCTGCGGTACCCGGTAGTGATGACACAAGAGAGTGGCCGGACTGGACCACCCGTCGGCTAGCCGAAGTCATGGCCGACACCGGGCGGACAGCCCGCGCGGACGTGGACATCGCCGCGCACGCTGGCGTACCTCTGCACAATCCGTTCCTTGACTCCCGGCTCCTCGACGCCTGTCTGTCGATGCCAACGGATGAGCGTCCAGGCCCGTCCGATTACAAGCCGGTATTGCGGCGTGCCCTAGCGGACCTGCTGCCGGAGTCGATCGCCGGTCGCGTCTCGAAAGGGGATCAGACGGCCGACTACTACCAGGGTTTGAGAGCCAACAGAGCGGCTATTGAGGACATGGCCCATGGACGACTGGCCGCGTTGGGACTAGTGGACCCGACGATGGTTCGCCAACTGGTCACGCGGGCCGCCACCGGTATGCCCGACGCGTACGGCATGGTCGAACCGTTTGTCTCGGCTGAGGTCTGGTTATGTGCGGTCGAGTCGGCACCGGTCACACCGTGGAAGATGGTTCGCGCTGAACAGGGGGTGTCCTGATCTTGGGGTACGTCACGACTCACGAACATGTGTCGACGGTTGACCTGGGTCCCGCGACCGTCCTTGTGGACTACCGAACCGGAGGGGTCAAGGTTCTATCCGGGCCGTCCGCCCGGTGGTGGACCGAACTGGCCACCACCGGGGACACCGCTACCCCGACCGCGTTGGACGAGCCGTCCGCGCAAGCGCTAACAGGCCAACTCCAAGCGGCCGGTCTGCTGATCACCGGCGAGAGTCCCCGGCCCTGGCCGGTACCCACGACCGGGCGTCCGATCGTGCCGAGTTGGGGCACACAGGAAGTCCAAGCCGGGCGCACGCCGATTCCCCCGGTCAGGTATCGGGCGCTTCCCCTGGCGGCTCTGGCACTGGCCGGCGTGCTGACAGTTGCCCACACCGGCCCGGCCCGGACACGCATGGCCCGGCTGACACGGTTGATCCGGTGGGCGACTCTCCGAACGGTCCGCCCCGCCATGATCGAACGAGCGTTAGAGGCCATCCACGCGATACGACGGGTCGGGATGCTGGCGCCCGGCCGCGTGGCCTGCCTCGAAGAATCGTCCGCCGTCGTACTCATGCTGGCCGCGTACCGCCAACGGGTGACCTGGTGTCACGGCGTCGCAGCCGACCCGATACGCCTGCACGCATGGGTGGAGACTGACGGACAGCCGATAGCCGAACCGGCATCCACGTCGCGATACACACCGCTTCGCACCATCTAGCACCGCACGAAGGAGAAGACCATCAGCAACGAACCCACTGTCCGGCCCGATCCGATTCTGTGGCTGCGGGGAGAACGCGCCGCACTCGGACCGTTCGAGCGCGACCTAGTACCGGACTACTGGCGCTGGGAGAGCGAACCCCGCGTCCTGGTCGGCTACGGCCAACACAACGCCGAGACGGTGCAGACCCGGGCGGACGTGTTCGACGGTCAGTCCCGATCGGGGAACCCGTACTTCACGATCTACGACGTGACCGGCGACGCCCCGACACCGGTCGGCATCAGCCTGATCCTGGTCGACAACCGGACCCACACCGGCGAATTGATCATCACACTGGGAGCGGAGGGACGCGGCAAGCGGCTGGGGGCCGAAGCAACCCGGCTGACCGTCGACTACGGCTTCCACATCACGAACCTCCGCAACATCTGGCTATCCGTACTGGCACCGAACACGGCGGGAATCCGCGCCTACGAGCAGGCAGGCTTCAAGACGATCGGCCGCCGCCGCAACTCCGGACACTGGCTAGGGGAGATCGTCGACCACGTCTTCATGGACACGATCCCGGACGACTTCCCCGGCACGTCTGTGGTTAAGAGCATGATCGAATCAACCTCGTAGGCCCTCTCCGGGGCGCGCGCCGCAGTACGTAGCCAGGCCCCGCAAGACACGAGGACGCCCACCGGGGTCGCAACCCGGCGGGCGTCCTCGTGTCTTGTGGGCGATCCTCAGCCCGTCCTACGGCGGCGGCGCATGACCCCCAACGTGGCAGAAACGTGCAGCTCACGACGGGTACGGGTTCGTGTGGATGCTGTACGAGCCTGCCCGGGGGCACTCCCATGACATCGCGAAACGGGCCCTGACCAGCGTGAAAGCTGGCAGGGCCCGTTCGCTGCCTATCCGGCTATGTTCGGCTGAAACCGGGGGTGTACGGCTGGTTTCTCCCTATACGCTCCCTGGAACCAGCTCCCGATAGGCCTCGTCGATGCGGCTGCGCGCCATGTCCTCCATCCCCACGATGACCTGCGCGTAGATCTGCAACAGCACCCACACCGAGTGCCCCACCCACTCCGCGATCTGCCGTGGCGGCACGCCTGCCATCAGGCACGTGGACACGAACGCGTGCCGCAGGTCGTAGGGCCGCTTGGCCAACGGAGACCGGTACTCCTCCTCGGTCAACGCGACTTTCCGGGCCTTGTCGTAGACCCGCGCGATGGTCGACTCCGCCACCTGCCCGCCGTCGAGCCCGCGGAAGAGCCTGCCGTCGCCCGCATACCCGAACCGCTCGACGTGCTCGTTGAGGATCCCGGTCAACACCGGCGGCGACTGCGCCACCCGAACCTCGTGCGCCGCGCGATGCTTGAGATGGCGCCGGTCCCTGCGCTCCCCCGTGTCGGTCCAGGCGGCCCCCGCGATGGGCGCGGTGTCGGACAGCAGAAGCTCACCCCACCCTTCCTTCGGCAAGGCACGCAACTCCTTGCGCCCCAGCATCGCGGCCTCCGCCGGACGCAACCCGGCGTAGTACATCGACGCGAAATACGCGCGCAACATCGGCCCCGAGGACCGGCGCGGCTGGCCCTCCACCTTCTGCGCGGCGACCGCGTCCAGCAAGGCCACGGCTTGACGCGGGTTGACGACCACGCGCTTGTCGATCGCCTTCACGGTCTTGGGGATCTGCCATTTGACCTCGCCCAGCCGGTTCACAGACAGCGCTTTCAGCTCCACCGCGTACTCCAGCGTGTTGTGGAAACCCGCCCGTTTCCGCGTCACCGTCTTGGCGGCGGCATGACCACCGTCCATCTTGAGAGCCAGAGCGTCCAACGCCTTCCTCAGGAACGCGACATCCTCCAACTCGGACACCTTGACCGTGTTGGCCGCCAGCCACGCCAATGTCCGCTCGACCTCCGGTGGCTTGTCGGTGTCCCTGCGGATGACGTTGTAGGCCCAACCGGTCAGCGCGGTCCGCATCGCTTTCACATCCGGTCTCCCCCGGTCGCCGCTGAGCATGGCGGGCATGACGGTCGCGAGCATGTCCGCCACCCCGGCCCGGGACTTGGCAGCCGCCCGTGGCCACTTCATGTCCACATACTTGATGGACAGCTCATACCAGCTCAACGACGACCGTGTACGGGCCATCGAGACCGGCAGACCGGACTCGGTGTCGAACGCTTCACCCTTGCGCGTGGCCGCGACCAGATCGGACCGGAACCCGTCCGCGAGCGCGCGGGTGTGGAAGGTGTCCCGGAACATCCTGCCATCGACAGTCCAGGCGACCCGGTAGCTGACACCCTTCACCAGCTTCCGGGCCTCGATCGCCCAGACGCCGACCTTGTAGGACCCTGGCATCAGGCGGGCTCCCCGTCGTCGAGGGACTCGAACCAGGACTCGTAGTCGGCCACCAGGATGCATATCCGCCCGTTGGGCAGACGCCGGCAGCGAGGTGCTCGTTTCTTGGCACGCCATTCATAGAACGTCGACCGGCGGATCTTCAACGCAGCGCACACCTCGTCGATCGAGTAGTTCGGTGGGATGACCGGAGCGGTGTTCTTGGTGTTCTTCCTGGTCATGCGACATCACCTTCGACTGGTTCGGCGGAGTGGAGTTGGAACACAGCTCCCGATGTGGGGGACGATTTCTTCGGGGCGTCTTTCGGGTTGGAGCAGTAGCGGTGCCAGGAGTCGGTGAAATGGACCCGTTTGTATCCTTTCGCTTGGCTGCCGTCGGGAAACCGGATCGTGGTGGAGCGGATGCCGTACTCGCGGAGGTAGTCGGCGAGTTTGGCGGGCGTGAGCCCGGCGGGGCCGTGGGCGGCCCAGGGTGATTCCGGGTCGCGTTTGAGCCGGTCGAGCAGTGCGGCGGTGGCGATCGCGGAGTCCTCGGCGAACACGGCGCGGCAGTCGGTCAGCAGCCGTACCCCGAGGGACTGCTCTTGGTCGTCGTGGTCGGCGGTGAGCGCGAGAACGGCTTTCCGGGCCCGCTCGGGCCAGTCGCCGCCGGCGTGGTCGGCGACGATGATCAGCGGTTCCCAGGTGTCGGCCGCGCGGTCTTCCACCGGCATGTCGGGCACGGCCGATTCGAGGGCGTCGAGATCGGCGCGCAGCCACCGGTCGAGGCCGTGTGCGAGTTCCCGTAGTTGCGGCCGGTCCCGGCGGTGCCGGAACGGCGCGGCGTCCTCATCGGCGAGGCGGCGGCGCATGCGGACGATGACGGCGCGGTCCTCGATCGTGCCGGGCATCGCGCCGATCCCGGCGAGCGCGGCCATGGCGAAGGTGGGCAGCGACTCGACCTGTTTGGCTTCGGCGTTGTAGCGCTTGATCGGCCTGTTGCGTTGGTGGCCGGCGTTGAGCAGCCCGCGCAGGTCCTCGTGCTGGGCGGCCTTCGGCCCGAAGATCGTGTCGGCTTCGTCGACCAGCAGGGTGGGCGGGTCGTCGGTGACCGACCGGTAGATGGCCGACGTGCTGGAATTGACGGTGATGAACGGGTCATGCGCGAGTGCCTCGATCAGGTCCAGCAGCCGGGACTTGCCGCAGCGTTTCTCCGGGGCCCGGATCACCAGCCTGGGCGCGTGCGCCCACGCGGGCTGGGCGTGGGTCGCGGCGATCCACAGCGTGATCGCGTCCGCTGTCTCCCTGGTGGGAAGTACGACGTAGCGGGCCAGAGCGGAGTGAACGGCGTTGAGCAACTCGGCGGTCATGACGCTGCCTCCGCATCGCGGGAACGGGTGTTGGTGCCCTGGCGGGCCCGGTAGGCGGCTTGGCGGCAGGCGGGCGAGCAGTGGCGGGGCCACCGGCCGGTGGCCGGTCGGGTCAGCGGGGCGCCGCACCGGCAGGCGCGGGTGGTGACGGAATCCCTGAGCTCACCGGTGACGGTAGCGACCAGGGCAGTTCCGTCACCGGGACCGTCGGTGGGCTCAGTGGTTGCGTCACCGGCGGCCGGGCCGAGGTGGCCGATAAGTTGGGTTCCCAGCCAGAAGGTGTAGGCGGGCGGGATGGCCTGTGTCAGGGCGGGCCAGGGCATCCAGTCGATGCCCATCGCGGTCCGCGCCTTCTCCGCGTCGGCGGTTCCGGTGCTGGTGCGTTGCCCGTGGGTTCCGTAGACCGGTACTGCCGGTTCGGGCCGGTCGTGGTGGCAGTCGGTGCCGCGTAGCGGCAGGTTGGACTCGAACAGCCGGTGTCTGCGCACCCCGAGACGGAGGGTGTCCCCGCAGAGGGTCACCGGGTCGATCAGCGGCGCACCGACGACGTTTTCGATCACATAGGCTCGCGCGTCACCGACGGCGACCGCAGCCTGTAGACGGTCCCGGATCGGGCCGACCAGGTCGGCGTGGTCGGCGCGCCTGCGTGCGGGCGTCACGCAGGAGAACGCTTGGCAGGGTGGTGACGCGGCGATCACGTCGAACCCGGACAGGTCCACGGTCAACGCGTCGGCCTGGATGAACGGGAACGGGTAGTGCGGCTGGGGTTCGATGTCCACCCCGGTCACCGCGAACCCCGCCGCGTGGTACCCGGCGGATGCCCCGCCCGCCTTGCAGAACAAGTCCAGCAGCCGCCACCGTCGGTGGCGAATCCCGGTCGACGGTCGACGCCCTTGCGTCACGCGCATGCCGCGCCTCGCCGTCCGGCCGGGTCGGTGGGGGTGATCCGTCGCGGGTGGGTCGCTCCGGCGCGCAGGCCGTTGGTGATGGTGCGGAGCACTTTGGACTCGGTGCAGTCGCACCGGTCGCTGATCATGTGGGCGGCGGCGGTATGCAGGTGGTGTTGGGCTGTAGCCGAGGGGAGCACGCCCGCGCCGACCAGTTGCCCGAGCGCCACCGCCGCGACGAACAGGGTTTTGTCGTGGGTGCCGGGTTGCGCGGCGGCCACTCGGTCGCGTTCTCCGTCGAGCGCGGCGGTGACGTAGGCGGGCATCCGGTCGGGCGGGGCGGTGACCGGGGTGGGGGCGATCGTGCGGGGTGTCGGGGTCAGCTTGCGGCGCAGCCACTCGGGCAACGGCGCGATCGGCGCGTCACACACGACCCGGTACACCCCGGCGGCGGTCACCGACCCGGCGGCGACGACGTGGCCGCCGTGCGCGCGGGTGTCGATCTTCCAGCCCAGGCCGTTGCCGGTGTCGCCCTCGGTGTTGCGCAGCTCGATCCCGGCGGGGGCACGGAAGTACAGGTGCTTGCCCTGACTCGGGGTGGCCACGGTGAAGGTCTCCGGCCAGGGCTGCCCGGCTTCCTCGCACAGCAACACGAACACGTCGTGACCGTCGCGCACCCCCTCCCGGTTCCAGCGTGCGGGAGGGGTCTCGCCACCGAACTTGGTCCTGTCCAGGTCGACCACCACCAGGCCGCTGGGGCCGGTGGCGATCCCGATGTTGTAGGGCCCGGCAGCCCAGCAACGTGTGATCACCGCCGGGTCGGTGGTGGCACGCTGCTCCGGCTTGGCGTGCCCGCCCGCGCACGCCCCGGTTCCTGGGCAGCGGGATTCCAGGTGCAGGGCGGGGCGTTTGCTGCCCGGGCGCAGCGGGAAGACGCGGAAACCCATCCGGGCCGCGTCGAGCGCGTGCTGCGGCAGCATGTCCTCGAAGTGGTTCATCACGGTGCCCTTCTCGATCCGGAATGGACGGTGAGTAGGAGCGGCGCGGGGCGGGTCCACACGCGGAGGACCCGCCCCGCGGCCATCAGGTGTGGTTGTGGTGGTTCCAGGTGATGAGGTGGTTGTCCTCGTTGCCGATGCGGATCGCGGCGGCCCGCGCGGCCGGGGTGAGCGCTTTCCGGTTGGACTCGGGAACCAGATGGATCTTGCGTTCCCGCAGCATCCGCACCAGGTGCCGGTCCTGCGCGGCCCGGGACGTCCCGGCCAGCGCCGGGCGCAGGTCGACCAGCCCGACCCAGCCCCCACGGCGCGGTGCCAGCGCTTCGATCGCGGCTCGCACGGCCTTGTCCCAGCGGGTGTCCACCGACATGGTGTCCTCCTGTTCGTTGGCTGGTGGGAGGTGTCCGCGTGAGGAGCCCGCCGCGGGGCCCCTCACGCGGACACGCGGGGGCTAGTTCACGCGGCGGCCGTTGACACGGATCTCGCCGTGGACGATGCCGAGCTGCTGCCCGCCCCCGGCGGTCACGGCCTGGTCATCAGCGCGACGGGTGTGCCGCCGATGGTGGCCTGGTGCACGGCCGTGATGACGGCGCGTTCGTAGGCGACGGTCAGGTTCTTGGCGTTGTGCTGGGCCTCCGGGAGCCTGCCCAGGGCACCGGCGCCTTCCATGTCGTAAGTCGCCCGTACGGCCTTCTCGGCGGCATCGGTCACCGCCGGGATGAGGCAGCGCACCCACAGGTGCGGCCCGGTGACCGCGTCACGGGTGGTCTCCGACGCGCCCCGCCACCGTTGCTCGCCGTCCGCGTCGCCCTGTTCCCGCGCGTCCTCCAAGTACCACATGGCATTGCGGTGCGCGTCCAACGCCGTGAGCAGGTCCACGGCGGCAGCGAGGGCGTCCTTGGCCTGTTCCCGGGCGAACCCCAGCCCGGCTTGTTCGGCTTCCTGCCGGGCCCGCCACACGGTGGTGATCACCGACCCGGCCAACGCGCTGATCGCGGCCAGACAAGCGGAGAGCACAACAGTCATGATCATCACTCCCAGGGTTCGGTGTGTTCAGCGGATCCGGATGAGGTGGTTGTCCTCGTTGCCGATCCAGACCGCCGCGTCCCGCGCGGCCCGGGTGAGAGCCTTCTGGTTGGACTCCGGGGCCAGCACGACCTTGCCCTCGTGCGACATGCGCCGCAGGTGCCGGTCCTGCGCCTCACGGGTCGTGCCCACCAGGCGCGGGTGGAAGCGCAGCTCGCACAAGCCCACCCACGCTCCCTTCCGAGACTGCAACTCGGTGATCGCGTCCTGAACGGCCTTGTCCCATCGGGTGTCCACCGACATGGTGTCCTCCTGTTCGTTGGCTGGTGAGGGTTTCCGCGTGAGGGGCCCGTGTCGGCCCCTCACGCGGACATGGCGGGGCTAGTCGACGCGGCGACCGTCGACGTAGCGGCGGACCTTGCCGGTGACGTGCCCGAACTGGGACTGGTGGTCGAACCCGGCGGGCATGGGCTGGGCGGTGGGCTGGCCGTTGATGGGTGCGTCCGGGCTTCGACCACGCGAGGACCGGGAGCGGTCGTTGACGATGGTCACGTCACCGTCGACGACCTCGACCTGCTTGCCGACCCGGGCGTTGCCGCTGACCGAGTTGTGGACACGCACGGACTTCTTGTCGTTGGCGTTCATCACGATGTCCTTCCGTTGTGGTGCGAGATGAGACAGGTCAGGCGGTTGGGGGGATGGCGAGAACGGCGACGGTGACGTTGTCGCCGCCCTCGGGGTCGCGCATCAGCGCACTGTCGAGCAGGGCGTCGGCGATCAGCCCGGGGTCGGTGTGGAAGTCGTCCACCAACGCGGCCATCAGGTCGGCCGGGAGTTGTTTGTGGACGCCGTCGCTGGTGATGATCACCAGCTCGGGGTTCTCCTCCCGCACGATGGTGGAAGACACGGTGCCGACGGTGGCGCGGCCGAGAGTGCCGAGCAGGTAGTGGTCCATGACCTCGATCGGGGCCGCCAGGGCCTGTTCCAGCGTGGCGCGCTCGTCGTCGGTGAGGCCCGGGTTGGTCAGCATGTGGCGCATGTACGCGCCGGCGGTGTGCTCGACGGTCCACCGCCGCAACCCGCGCCGCGAGTCCCACAGCCACACCGCGACGTCACCGATGTGCGCGATCTCCAGGCGCCCTTGCGGGTCCAGCGACACCACCGCCGCGACCGCGTCCGGCGCACCGGGGTAGTCGGGCAGGGTGTCGGCGGCGGCCAGCAGCCCGACCAACGCGCCGCGGTGGCAGCCCACCGCGACCGCGGCACTGGCAGCCAGCAACGCGGCGTCACAGGTTTCCAGGCTGCTGCCGATCCCGTCGACCACAGCCACGGCCGTCCCGACCGGGGTGGAGCGCACATCGATGGCGTCGGCGTTGATCTGCCTGCCTCCGGCGTGGCTCGCGGTGGCGGTGGTGACGCTCCACGGGTTCATGCTGATGTCCCAGGGGTTCATCCGACTCCCTCTCGATAGTCACTGTGTGTAATGAGTGGTGAGTAAGGCGGTCGCCTGGGTCGCCGGGTGCGCCGACCGGCCGCGCGGGTGCGCGGGACGCGGTCGGGTGGGGCGCCCAGGGCGTGTTCCGGGTGGTTTCGGCCGGGGTGGCGGGAGGGGGTCCCGTGGGTCCCGTGCGCGGTGTCTGCGCTGTTCGGGGCGCGGGACCCGATCGTGGGACCCGGTGTGGGACTAGTCCCGTGCCGGGGGCGGGCTCCCGTGTCGGGTCCCGCGCGCCCGGCGGGGTGTGCCGGGGCTATCCGGTGGTGTCGGTGTCGTCGTCGGGCAGTTCGCCGTTGTCACGGCGTGTGATGGCCGTGTGGACGTCGTCGGCGCGGATGAACTTGTTGCTGCTCTTGATGACGCGGATGTGCCAGCGGCGCAGTTCCTCGGCGAGTCGCTCGGCGTTCCAGCTCTCGTAGACGGTGGGGTCGTCCTCGATGAGGCGGGCGAGGATGACGGTGGTGCGTACGCGGGGTTCGTCGCGCAGGGCGCGGTCGATGTCGGCCAGGTGGTCGACCGGCGTGGCGGGTTCGCTGTCGGTGTCGGTGGTGGCGGGGGTGCGGCCGTGGCGGGCCATGATCTGCATGGCGCGGTCGACGACGCGGTAGGCGTCCTGTGTGGACACGTAGTGGGTGCGGACGATGATGAACGCCTGGCCTGCGGGGATGTCCTCGACCTCGCCGGTGGCCACGACGGTTCCGGCGTCCGCGCCGGGCCGCAGGTCCTGCGGGCGCGCGCCCCGGTCCACGGCGTCGGCGAGGATCATGCGGGCGGTGGGTTCGTTGGGGACGTTGAGCGAGCAGCGCACGTGCGCGCCTTCGCGGACGCGGACGGGCAGGGTGCGGTCGTCGGGGCGTTGGGTGGCCTGAATCAGGTGGATGTTGACCGCGCGGGCCTGGTCGTGCAGGCGTTTGGCGGTCTTGGCCGCGCGGGCGTCGTTCTTGGTGCCGCCGATGGGGTGCTCGGCGCCGTAGAGGACCTGGCATTCGTCCACGATCAGGTAGATCGGGTGGAAGCCGGAGCCTTTGCGGCGGGAGAGTTCCCGGGTGATCGCTCCGACGATGTTCTGTTCGGATTTGGCCTGGTAGCGGCGTTCCATCTCCGCCACGCCCCATTCCAGCATCGCGCAGGTGGCCTCGGCGTCCTCCTGTGTGGACCCCTCGATGTAGGTGGCGACGCGCGGGGTGAACATCTTCCAGTCGCCGTCGCCTTTGAGGTCGGCGATGCGCAGCTCCACCGTGGGATCCAGGGCCAGGCCCAGGGCCAGCAGCCGTACCGTGGTGGTCTTGCCCTGTTTGGAGGTGGCCCCGTACAGGTGGTGTTTTTGCAGCATGCCCATGGCCACCTGTTCCTGGCGCATGGTCACCCCGAAGGGCACCCGGTCGCGGAAGACGTCGACCTGCCCGTCCTCCAGCAGCGGCCAGGGCGGGGCGGGCCGGTCCATGGTGCCCTTGTCGGCGATCCACAGGTCCAGCACGCGGGCGTCGGCGTCGGGGTCGCGCTGGGGCCAGGTCTCGTGCTTGTGCCGCCCGAGGTTGCCGGCCAGCAGCTCGACTTTCCGGGAGTCGAGCAACTCCGCCGCGATCACCCCCAGCGGGAGCCTGATCTGGGTGTAGGTGCCCCCGCCCTGCTCGCGGGGCTGAATCAGGTACTCCAGTTTCCCGCCCTGCTTGAGGAACCCGGTCAAGGCGACGATCTTGACGTGCGCGAGCGCCCGGGTGATCAGGTCTTCGGTGATCTCGGAGTCCATCTCCGCCCGTTCGGTGCGCGAGACCAGCCAGCGCGGTGCCGGCGCGGCCCGGCGGCCTTCCCGCCACGCCGCGACCAGCAGCGCGGGCAGCCCGCCCCACACGATCAGGTGCATCGCGATGGTGGCCAGCACACCGAGCACCCCGGCGACATCGCCCAGCAGCGTCCACCAGTCCGCCCAGCCCCACCCGCCGGGGGTGAGCTGGATGGCCACACCGCACAGCAGCAGCACCCCGGCCAGCACCGTCACCGCGACCAGCAACGCCCGCAGACCCGCCCACAGAGTGGCGGGCAGGCCCCGCACCCGCTGCGCCCGGCCGTTCTTGAGCGCGTCCAGCCGTTCGGTCCACTCCGCCAGCGCCACCGAGTCCCCCGCCGCGCGGGCCAGCCGGACCTGCTCCCGCACGTGCCCGTGGGTCAGGGCCTGCCCGGCCCGGCGGGCCCAGGACAGATGCCCCTGCGCCACCGTCCACCCCGCCCGCGCCGCCACCCGCGCGCCCCGGGCCGCCTGACCCGACGCCGGGTGCGCGCGCACCACCCGCACCAGCTCCCCCGCCCGACCGCGCACCGACTGCGCGGCCAGACGACGGTCCAGTGCGGCGGACTCCTCGGCCGTGAGCACCTCACCGACCAGGGCCCCGTCCGGCTCCAGCTCCCCACCCACGGCGGGGCCGGTCGCGGGGCCGGTGTCGGTGGCGTGGCGCAGGGGCAGGTGCACCACGTTGGTGTCGTCGGGGTCGGGCAGGCGGGGGGTCATCGCGTGCCGTCGCTTCCGGTCGCGCCCCGCCCGGCCGGGTCGGTCACCATGTCACGCAGTTCGCGGGCGTACTCGCTGCCGCACCGCAGGTGCGCGCGGATGGCGCTGGCCGACGCGGTCGGCGGCAGGTCCCCGGCGGCGATCGCCGCCCGCAGGCGGGGCAGCAACGCCGCCGCCCGCGCGGACAATCGTCCCTGAACGATCGGGGCGTCGGGGGCGTGGGCGGCCCCCGCCGAGGCCCGCTGCGCCGCCCCGGCCGGGAGGGCCTCGCCCGCGGTGTCGGTGCGCTCGTCGGTCGGGTCCGCCGCCCCCGACCGGGCCGGGTCGGTGGGGGTGTCGCCGCCGTGATCCAGGCGGGCGAAACCGTCCCAGATGATCGGCATCACGGTGACCGCGCCGACCGCGACCAGCGGCCCGATCGCGTGCGCCAACAACGCCATCGGCGCGAACACCTCGGCCGCCCAGGGCAGGTAGGGCCAGACGTTGAGCGTCAACGTCACCCCCAACGCCCCCGCCTCGACCGCGCTCAGGTGCCGGTGGCGCAGCGTGTGCCCGCGCGTGGTCAGGAACGCCTTCGCCGCGACCACCACCAGCAACACGGCCGAGAGGACCGGCTCCACCGCCCACGCCCCCCACCAGGCCGCGCCCCGGTCGGACATGTCCATCGTGAGGGTGTGGTGCACGCCGGTGGTCGACCACCCCAACGCCCCCACCAACGCCACCAGCGCGACCACGGTGAGCACCAGCCGCACCCGCGCGGCCTGCCACGCCCGCGCCATCGGGTCCCGGCCCAACGCGTGCAGCCGCGCGGCCTCACGGGACCGCTTGAGCGCCCGCCGCACCCGCCCGGTGTCCACCAGCAGCGGCGCGGTGTCGCCCTGCAACGCCAGCAGGGCGTGCGCCTCGGCCACCTCGGCGGACAACCGCCGCACCCGCCCGGTCCGCCCCACCGACGACCCGACAGCGACGGAACGGCCCTGGTCGCTTCCGTCACCGGTGTCCTGGTCGTCGTGCTCGACAGGCTGGACCCGGGGAGGGGGCGTGGGGGCGGCCGCGGCCACATAGCGCTCCACCTCGGCCACCGCGTCGGCGAACGGGTCGGACTCGTCCGGGCCGGGCACGGCCAGCGCGCTCATCGCCGCACCTCCCGCGCACGGCCCGCGACCACCACCGGCGACACCCGCCGCACCAGGTCGCTGCGTGACAGGGCGTAGGCGGTGATCAACGCCGGCAACGCCAACACCGCCACCTGCACAGACGGATCCGGCCCGGCGGCCAGGAACAGCCACTGCACACCCGCGATCACCGCGCCCACCGCGAGCACCCGCCACACGTACATCAACACCAGCGCCGCGGCCATGACCAGCAACACCAACACGACCTGCATCACCCTCACCGTCCCTTCCGCGCGTTCTTCTTCGCCTTCTTGGCCGCGATGCAGCCGGGGCAGGTCGGCGAGGCCAGGGTGTAGCGGGCCTCGACCTTGGGGATGACCCACCCGCACAAGGTGTGCACGTCCCCGTTCCACACACTGCGGCGTCCACTGTGGACTTCGTACTTGCCGCTCATCGGGCGCCCTCCCCCACGTTTCCGCACTGACCGGCGGTGTGCGTGCCGACCATGCGGGCACAGCGGCACTCGCACAGCGCCTCGTCCTGCTCGATCACCACGGCCGGGACCCGGGCCGCGACGATGGGGTGCCGGGTCATCGCGGGCCCCCGGCCGATCCGGCACCGGCGGTGTCGACACAGCCATCGGCGAACCCGTCGAGGTAGGCGGAGAACAACGCGCCTTCCTCGTGCAGGTCCAGACGCGCGATCTCGCGGTGGATCCGCTCGTGCCTGGTGGCGGCGTCGTGCCCGTCCCACTCGCGTGCCCGACGCGGCAGCCACCCGAACAGGTCCATGTCGTCGCGGTGCACGTGCCAGGACAACTGGCCGGTGATGGTGTCGATCACCACCACCATGGCCACCTCCGGCGCGGGCGGGGCCGGGTCGGTCTCGATGTGCGCGGGATACATCGCCGCCAGCAACGCCACCACGTGCGCACGATCCCGGTACAGCTCACGGATGCTCGCGTCGTTCACGCCGCACCCCCGACCCGGGTGTGGCCGGTGAGCACCTGGGCCAGCCGCGCCAGCTGCATGGTCCGGTGCGAGGTCGAGGCACCACCAGGAACGTCGGGCACCCGGGTGAACACGGAGAACTCGACGCCCTCGACGGTCTTGGTGACCATGACCGCCACCTCACCGCCGGCGGTCGCCCACACCTGGACGGCGGCGCAGCCCAGCGCCGCCGCCCACACCGGCAACGCCGCCGGGTGCACCGAGACCATGACACTGCGACGGCCGACGCTGACGTGCTCGGCGACCAGCTGGTGCGCGCCGATCAACCGGACGGCGGCGGTCATCGTGTTGGCGCTGCCCGAGAGCATCGCGAGAGTACTGTCATGCGTGGGGGTGGATACCATGGTGACTCCTCCACTGGAGTTGGTTGGTGGGGGTTGCGAGGCCCGGCCCGGCGGACTTCTTTGGCGGGATGGACCGCCGGGCCGGGGCAGCGTCAGGTCAGGTTGAGCAGCAGGACCGCGTCGGTGAGGATGCGGTCGTGGTCGAACGCCAGCGTCGACCGCGCGAGGGTGTCGAGCTCCACCCACCGGGCGGCGCGGGCGTCGTCGGCGGCCCTCGGCATGGGCAGCGTGTCCATGAGCGCGGCATAGGCGTGGCTGACGTAGTCGCCACGCGGGTCCCGGCCCCACTTGTCGTAGACGCCGACCTCGACCACCCGGCGCGGCATGATCACCCCGGTCTCCTCCCGCAGCTCCCGCGCCACGGCCTTGCGCGGAGACTCCCCCGGGTTCAGCTTCCCGCCCGGCAACGCCCACCGGCCCCGGTACGGGCTCTTCCCGCGCTGGATCAGCAACACCCGCCAACGGCCCTCGGCGTGGCCGAACAGGACCGCGTCAGCGGTGACGATCTTGCTGGTGTTCAACGACTCTCTCTCCCTTGGTTTGTCGAATGGTCCATGTCCTGTCACCTCATGCCGGGTGACCTAGTCCGCCAGCACCCACGCCGCGCACACCGGGTCGCCACAGGTCTCCGTGCCCCGAAACCGCTTGCGCTGACACGGCCTGCCGTACGGCCGCGCCGTGCAACGAGTGCCGTCGACACGCTCCTGTCGCTGCTTGCCGCGCTCGGCCACCGCCGCCGGGCTCACCGCGCGCAGCGTGGACTTCAAAATCCCCATCGTCACTTCCCCTTCCTCGTCCGCTTGCCCTTGCCGTCGTTGCACTCCGGGCACGACACCCGCCGCTGCGGGCCGCCCCCGAAACCCGCCCAGAGCCCGACACCACCGCAGGTGACGCACAACCCACGCGCCCGCAACACCGACGGACTCTCATTGCTGTTCCGGCTGTTCTCCGTCACGGCCTGAGCCGCTTCCGATTCCGACCCGACACAGCGCCGACGTCGGTCTTGTCGGCCCGCGTGGCGTGCGCGGTGACGATCTTCTGCGGGACCTCCAGCTCCCCATAGGTGCGGATCGCGCCCGGGGCGCGCGCCGGGTAGGTCCTGCCGCTGAACGTGATCCCCAACTGCCCCACCACCGCCATCACCGCCTCGACCTCCGCCGCCGGGCCGATCAAGCGCACTTCCACCGACATGGTGTCCTCCTGTTGTTTGGATGATGCGAACCGCCACGGACCGCGGCGGCACACGGTCAGGCGACCGCCGGGTCCCGCGTGGACTCGGCGGTGGCCAGCCAGCAGGGCGTGCACTGCCGGGTCTCCAACGGCACGACATAGCCCGCGTCCCGACCGCAGGTCCGGCACAGCCGCCGCGCGAGGTTCGCCTTCGCGATCGCGGTGTGCTGCGCCGGGGTCGCCGGCCTGTGCGGCGCGGCCCGGGACACCAGGAACAACTCCGCGAACACCTGCTTGCACGCCCGGCGGCACCGGAAGTACAGATAGGCCACCGGCTCCTGCCCGGCCGGCCGCTTCCCCATCCCCCGCAACTGCCGCCGCGTCGCCAACACCCCACGCGGCGCGATGCCCCACGACAACAACGGCAGGCCCTGATGCGTGCCCCGCGTGTACTCCTGCGACTGCGACCAGGGGACCGTGGCCAGCACCCACGGATACCGACGCGTGCCCATCACGCCACCGCCGTCACCAGAGCGGCCACCAGCAACCACAGCTGGTGCCAGGACTGGTCCAGGATGTAGCCGCCACCCAACGGGCCACCCAACCGCGCGAACGCGCCCTTCCCGGCCACGCGCGCCAGCCAGGACAGCGTGAACCGGCGATCCGCCCAATAGTGCGTCACAGCCGAGATGGCCTGACCGGCCACGAACCCCACCGGTGTCACCGGCAGGCCCAGCAGCCACCACAACACCGCCACCGTGCCCGCCGTGACCACCGTGTACGAGGCGACATGCCCCACGCACGCCATCCGGCCAGAACGGTCCCGACGGCCCTTGGCCACCGCCTGGTGATCGGTCTGCGCCCAGTGATCACCCACCTGATGCGCCACCAACAACGCAGGCAACAACACAGCGAACGTCACCGCGGACGGGCCCACCACCGTGCCGGTCACCGCCGCGCCCCGTCCGACCTGCGCGACAGACGACGCTGCCGCGCGGTCTGCCCACCCCACACACCATCGGCCTGCCCGGTAGACCGCGCGTACGCCCCGCACTCCACACGAACCTCACACCGCCCACACACCTGCCGCGCCGGGGCCGCCCGCACCCCACCCCGCTCCGGGTGAAACGCGTCCGGATCCGTCTGCGCACACAACGCCGAATCCATCCACCGCGTCGCGTCCACCGTGCTCACGCCGCCACCCCCGACCACCTCGGGCACGTCGGGGCGTGACCACCAGCCCACTCACAAAACGGACACGACCTCGCCGCCACGGCCGCGGCCCGGGACAACGCCCGACCCCACCGACGCCGCGCCCGACGCATCGCGTCATCCCGATCGACAAACACCGGCGGCACGGTCACAACCGGCACAACATGCCGCCTGACCTGCCACAACAGCCTGTTCACGACGGCCTCCGTGACGCCGTCAGGGTAGTGACTGGGGTAGCTCACTTCGCACCTCGATCCGGTCTCCTGCACCACCATCTTCTTGTGGCGACCAGCCGAAGCTAACAGTTGCCCTGTTTCATGTCAACTGCCAGAGATGCAAGTCAACTGGCTGGCCAACATGGTGCATCCAGATGGCCGCCCACCTGCGATGATGCGCCCGTTGACCTGTTAGGTAACTGATATGATGCGCGAACCAGTGCTTCGATTGGAGATCGCATGGCAGACGACCGACCCCGACTCTCCCGATCGGAATCGCTCCATCAGCAGGTGGCGCGCAACATCCGCAACGACATCGAGGCGGGGCGCCTGCGAGATGGGCAACCGCTGCCGTCGACCAGGGAATTGGCCGCGCAGTGGGGGGTAAGCGTCTTCACGATCGACTCGGCGATGAAGATCTTGATCGCGGACGGCTTGGTAGAGAGCAAGCCGCGGGCAGGGAGGGTCGTCACCGCCCCGGCCCAGCGAAACGAGGTTCGAACCAACCGGCCGGTCGTACTTCTCATCGGAGGCTACGCGGGCAGCGGCAAGACAGAGCTGGGCCGCATCCTGGCTCGGGAAACGGGCTGGCCCATGCTGGACAAGGACACGCTCACCCGCCCCGTGGTGGAAGCCGCCCTTGAGTTTGTCGGCTGTTCTCCCAACGACCGGGAGTCGGAGACTTATCTGCACTCGATCCGGCCGCGAGAGTACGAGGCCTTGCACAACGCGGTTACTGAAAACGTGCAGTGTGGCAACAACGCGATCGTCACGGCCCCATTCATCAAGGAACTGCGCGACGAATCATGGATCGCCAGAACCAGAGCTACCTTTGCCGCGCTCAACGCGGATCTCACGTTCGTATGGGTGCACTGCGACCTGGCGACGATGCTCACCTACGTGCGACACAGGGGAGCGGCCCGGGATGCGTCGAAACTGGACAACTGGTCCACGTACGCAGAATCGGTTGACGTCGACTTCCGCCCATCCGTCGACCACACCGTGATCGACAACAGCGCGTCGGGCGAGCCTCTACAGGCACAGGCGCATAACCTGGTCGCCACACTACTGACGGCACGTCCGTGAGCAATCTGCGCGTTCTCGTCAGCTCAGAACCAGATGATGCGGTCGGCAGGGAGTTGCTATCGCAACTCTCCGGTGTTCGTGTGATCGCATATGACCCCAATGCTGACGAGTTGAACAATGACCAAGCAGCGGCGGACGTGCTAATCCCGCCCTACCGCAGCAGCCACCGCCCGATCAAGCTGCTTGGGTACCTTTCGAACCTTCGCATGGTTCAACTGCTTTCCGCAGGAGTGGACGAATGGGCGCCGCACGTCTCCGAGGATGTGATCCTCTCCAGCGCCCGTGGCGCCCACGCAGGGCCAGTCTCCGAGTGGATTCTGTCCGCGATCCTCACCCAGTTCCGCCAGTGGCCTGCACTTGTCAGGTTCCAAGACGAACATGTCTGGGCACATCGCAGGTTCCATGCGGACACCCTGGCCGGAAAGCGAGTCTTGATCGTCGGAGCGGGCAGTATCGGCATGGCCTCTGCCAAACGCCTCGAAGCGTTCGATGCAACAACGACCCTCGTAGCCCGCCGAGCCCGGGACGGCATCCATGCTGCCTCTGAACTGCCGGAGTTGATCCCTGATCACAGAGTCGTTGTCATCGCCGTGCCGTTGACCCAGGAAACCAGAGGCATGGTGGACGCCCGATTCCTCGCATCGATGGACACTGGCGCCTTGCTCGTGAACGCCGGGCGCGGCCAAGTAGTGGACACCGATGCCTTGGTCACCGAACTACGTCAAAATCGGCTCACGGCCGCACTCGACGTCATGAACCCGGAACCTTTGCCCCCTGAACATGCGCTTTGGAGATGTACGAACGCCATCATCAGCCCGCATTCGGCACGAACTGTGCCAGGCACCAATGTTCTTTGCTACAAGGCGGCGGCACACTGCATTGGCGTGCATTTGATCGTGTGACGGTATCCGCTCTAACAGTGACCCCAGGGTCAGTGTCATCGACTACAGCCCAGACTGCCAGCGGTTCTCGTCCGCTACCGCGTTCCCGGCGGCGATCAGGCAGGGGACGCACATAGGGCCGCGCTGATCGAGTACGAGGTTGGCGGGGACGCTCAGGCCGCAGGCTGTCTGGCGTACGCGACCCGGTACAGGGTCGGGGGACACCCAGAGATGGACCAGTTGGTCCCGGGCGCACCACAGCGGCGTCATTGTCGTCACCCTCCGGTCGGTGATCGCTTCTTGGCGTGAGCAGTAAACGCCAGAAACGCCAGATTCGCCACTATCGCCAGTTGACCAGGGCAAACGCCAGATTCGCCAGGCAGAGTGACCGCCGTGACTGCTCGCCTGGTGTCGACCGGAGACGCGGCGCGGGAACTCGGATCCACCGGGAGACGCTGCGGGCATGGTGGCGCGCGGGCCTCGTCACCCCGGCAAGCGAGACAGCCGGTGGTCACGCCCGCTGGGACGTGGACCAACTCAAACGCGACCTTCGAGCGCTGCAACAGCGAGACGCGTGACCAGCACTAGCGGGTTGGCCGGGCACCGGTCCCAAGGGCACGGTTTGCAAACAACCCCCACTAGCCCCCCGCTCCGACCTGGCGGACAAGCCCGCCACCGACGCGGTGGACGGAAGCGACCTGGACGCCATCGTCACGGCGGCCCCGGCGGTGGTCGCGCCCGGGGTCACCGCACCCATGGACCCGGTCTCCCTCTCGGCTGCGGCTGTGTCGGTGCCCGCAGCGGTGTCGGGTGGGGGCGCGGCCGTGGTTGTCCTCGTTGCCGTTGGTGACGCGGCCATACCTCCGGGGCTCCCCTTGGAAGCCAGTCCCCAGGGGCTAGCGGGGCGTCTTGCTGTGCTGCGGGTTTGAAACCCGCAGGGCACAGCAAACCCGCACCAAACCCGCGAATCATCTCCGCAGGTCACGGCCCTAAAATCCAACTCTTGCGGGTTTACAATCCTGGCTGAAATGTTCGACTGACCATTTAGTCACCGCGCTCAATCAGTGTGGTGAGTAGCGTGACGACGTGTTCCTGCCCTGCCGCCATCCCGTCAACCTTGCCGCGCAGTGCGGCCATGCCGTCGTTGAACTGGGTGCGGAGATCGTGCAGGTCTTCGCGCATCGCGTTGAGGGTGCCGACGGTGGCCTGTCGGAAGTCGCGGATCTCGTCACGGATCTCCGCGACGTCGCGGTCGGCTCCCCCGGCCAGTACCCGGGCCGCACGCAACTGGTTGGCGATCCGCCGGAACATATATACGTGACCCGCCATTGCCGCCCCGCTTCCTCTTGGGTATGCAACCAGTCTACTCCATGTTAACGCCAGTGCAGACTTAAGCCGCCAATCTACCTTCCGTCGTAGGCCCACCCTGACCACCTGTCGACCGCAACCAATACAAGCGGACCGACAGGCGGCCTTTCCTGATACTGATTGTACTTTTCAACCAAGCACGAAAGATGCTGCCGCCCTTCATGCAAGTCTTCCATGATTCGCGCCTTACCGTCAGCGCGAACCCACCAGAGTTGAGACCAATCCGAGTCCACGTATTCGTCTACCAGCAAAGAAGCGCGATCGTTCTCGACGATGTTGCGCAGCCGCTTCAGGTTAGTCGTTTTCTTGGGTTTGTGGTCTATCGCGAAGACGATAGTGTCCTCATGTACAGCGAAGGTCACGGGTACCAAGTGTGGGATTCCTGCGGCATCTGCGGTCCCCAACCTAGCGACTCGGGCCGCCGCGAACCGCTGACGGTAGCCATCATCCTGCTCACCCATGTGTGCACCCTGCCATCCCGACTCCTTACTGCCCATCCCAGGCGCGCTGGTAGATCAGTCGGAATCCGAGTGGGCCGAGATGGCGCACTACCCGCGCGACTGCGGCACCGACTAGTCGTCACGCTCAATCAACGTGGTGAGCAGCGTGACGACGTGTTCCTGCCCTGCCGTCATCCCGTCGACCTTGCCGCGTAGAGCGGCCATGCCGTCGTTGAACTGGGTGCGGAGGTCGTGCAGGTCTTCGCGCATCGCGTTGAGGGTGCCGACGGTGGCCTGTCGGAAGTCTCGGATCTCATCGCGGATCTCCGCGACGTCGCGGTCGGCTCCCCCGGCCAGTACCCGGGCCGCGGCCGCGTCGTGTTCGCTGGCCCGTACCCGCTCGTCCAGGGCGGCGAGACGTTCCTCCAGTGCGGCCACACGCGGTTCCAGGTCATCCGCCACGAGTTGACCGTACCGCAACAGGTGACGGCTGAGCGGGATACGACAGGCGAGGCTGGGACGGCACCGGGGCTCGGAACGGCACCACCCCGCCTCGACCACCCACCGTGACCACCACCAGGCCATGTCCCGAAACGACCCCCCTG
>NZ_KB894417.1 GCF_000374445.1 Actinokineospora enzanensis DSM 44649
CGCCGCCGCGGCCAACGCCAGCAACGACCCCACCGGATACCGCACACCCCGCCGATCCCGCGGATCAGGCACCCGAGCCAGATAATCCCGCAGGTCAGCCACCCACTCCACACCCCGCCCCGGCACCACACCCAGGGCCAGACGATCGAACGCAGCAGGCATCAGGCAGGATTCCACCACGGGCACGGCTCTCCAACGATCATGCGACATCAGCAATCACATGATCAACGAGACCGTGCCCGACCCATACACCGGGCAACCGACTTTGCCGACCCCCTGCCGGGAGGGAGGGGGCGTGCCCTGGGGCGGCTCGCGCGGGGGAGAGATCGAATTCGCCGGGGCAGGGCGGGCCGCTGGTCGCGGAGGCTTGGCGTGGGTTGTCCACAAGGGGGCGAACTCGTCCACAGGGGCGACCGAGGGGTATTGACAGGGCGGCGTGATCGTTAATCTTCCTATGGGCCCGCCCCCGGGTGGGTGGGGGCGTGTTTTGCGGTGCGGGGATGGGCGGGAAAAGAGACCGGGGTCATTCGATTGTGTGAGTGGGATCGAGTTGTGCACAGGGCTGCGGAGTTGTCCACAGGCATGGACGGAAGGCGTCGACCGGGCGGCGGAATCGGTAGCGTCGGCGGGGTGGGGTGTTCGCGGCGAAAAACAGGGGGCGGGCGTGGACTGGTCGGGGTCAGCGGAGTGCGGCGATGAGGAGTACCGGGTTGACACCCGCAGCTTCGGCGAGGTCGCGGACTATCTGGGGCATGGGGACCAGTGGGTGGGTCTCGCGGGTCGGGGGCATGGCCTCGTCGCCGCCGAAGAGGGTCAACGGGGTGCTGGCGGGGCCCAAGTGATAGACGCGCCAGCGGGGGACGGTGGACTCGGCAATCGCGATCCGGGAGTCGGCCACCAGGATCACGGTGGACTTCTTGGCGTTGCGGGCGATGACGACGCACGGGGCGCCCGCGATCGTGGCGGCGCGGGCGGCGAAGCGGCGGGGGTTGCGGAACTCGCCGTCGACGACCCAGGCGCCGTCGTGACGTTCGGCGGGGATCTCGGCGTCGGTGAACTTCTCGCGCAGGAGCGCGTCGGGGTCGTCCTCCGCGGTCAGTGCCAGGTCGATCAGGGCGCGCAGCTCGCCGTCGCCGACGGTGCTGGCCTGGGGGTGGTGGGCGGTGTGGAAGCGGTCGACGAGAGCCGGGTCGGCGAGGGCGATCCGGTCGCGGGTGTCGCGCCAGACGTCGGCGGCGACGTGGTCGCGTTCCGCGACACCGTCGGGTTTGGTGTCCTGGCGCAGCAGGGCGACGCACAGGGCGCCCAGCGCGACCGCGAACTCGGTCACCGGACCGGGCAGGGCGGCGTACTCGTCGTCGGTCGGCAGCAGCACGGTCACCAGGGCCGCGAGCTCGGCGCGCCAGCTCTCGTCGCGTTCCCAGACGCCGTGCGCGAGGAGTTCGACGTAGAGGACGGTGACGAGGGTGCGCAGCTCCATCGGCTGCGGGTCGGCGACGACCGCGCGGCCCAGCTTGCCGGTGCGGCGCCGCCACGCGGCCGCGTCGGTCGGAGTCGGGATGGTCGTGCCGCGGTACACGAGGTCGGTCAGGCCGGGGCCGAGGGACGAGTCGGGTTCGGCCAGCGCGCGCAGCAGGTCGGTCTCGAACTGCCTGCCCAGGGTGTCGTCGGTGAACAGGAGCGCGGGATCAAGATCGGGCAGACGCATTCCCGCATCGTGTCCTCCCCGGGGCCCCGCTGTGCGGCATCAGTGAGGAACTCCACTCGAAGATGGGGCGTAGCTCGTACGCTCACGTCTCCCGCGGCCTCAGCTGTCGGAGCGTGTACCCGTTGGGGTGTAAGGCTTTGGTGGATTGTTTGAACAGATACTCAGCACGCTCGTAGGACAGACGGGTGTGACCTGTGTCGGGGCAGCGGTCGCGCGCGTTCGTGGAGCGGCGTTCGGTGACGAACACCGGACCGCGGGTGCGAGCGCCGAGGAGTGCGGGGAGCAAGCGGGCAGTCCCGGCACGCCAGGCAATCCACCCCGACCCGGTACGCGCGCGCCGGTCGTCCAGATCGAGGTCCTCGATATCCAGCGACAGCACTGCCCGGACAGGAGCGGCGGACTCACGCAACAGCAACCACAACACACGCTCGCGCACCGGCAGGTCGCGGTCGAACAGCGCGGCCAGCCGGTCGTCGGGGATGGACTCGGTGGGCGCGCCGGTCTCGGCAAGCCGGGGCAGGTCGTCGGCCAGGTGTGCGGCGTCCGCCCACAGCGCGAACATCCGCAACGCCGAGCGGTGCCGGTTCCAGGTCTTCGGCGAGGCGGTCCCCCACGCGGACCGGAACGCCCGGTGCACCTCCGCGGCCGTCATCGCCGACAGCGGGACCCGCTCCCCCACCGTGAGCCGCAACCGCCGCAGGGTCTGGCCGTACGAGCGGAGCGTGTCGGGCCCGAGGTCGTCGCGGGCGAGAAAGGCGTCCGCGGTCGCGCCGAGAGTCGGACCCGCGGTCTCGTCGGCGGCGAGGTCGTCCGCGCGGCGCAGCAGGAACGCGCGCTCAGCGGCGTTCACGGTCAGACCCGCGGCGCGTTCGAACTCACGGCGGGCATCGACCGTGCGTCCCAGCCGCACCAGAAGATCGCCGCGCACGCCCGGGAGCAGGTGGTACTCACGCAGCGCCGGATCGTCGGCCAGCGTGTCGACCAACGCCAGCCCCGCCGCGGGCCCGTGCGCCATGCCGACCGCGACGGCCTGGTTGAGCCGCACGACCGGCGTGGGCACCTGCCGCGCCAACGCCTCGTAGAGCGCGGCGATCTGCGCCCAGTCGGTGTCCTCGGCCCGGCTCGCCCGCGCATGGCACACCGCGATGGCGGCCTGCAGCACATACGGGCCGGGCGGGCCGCCGATCTCACGCGCCCGCAGCAACGCGGTGAAACCCCGCCGGATCAGCAGCGGATCCCACCGGCCCCGGTTCTGCTCGTGCAGCTGGACCGGCTCCCCCGACGGCCCGGTGCGCGCCGCCGAGCGGGAGGCCTGGATCTCCATCAACGCGACCAGCCCGTGCGCCTCGGCGGCGTCCGGCACGAGATCGGCGAGCAACCGCCCGAGCCGCAACGCCTCCAGGCACAGGCCGGGGCGCAGCAGGTCGTCGCCGGAGGTCGCCGAGTAGCCCTCGTTGAACACGAGGTAGACGACCTCCAGCACCGATGACAACCGCTCGGCCGGGTCCGCGGGCAGGTCGAACCCGACCCCGGCCAGCGCCCGCTTGGCGGCGGCGACCCGGCGCGCGATCACCGGCGGGTCGACCAGGAAGGCGCGGGCGATCTCCTCCACGGTGAGCCCACCCACGAGCCGCAGCGTCAACGCGACGCGCTCGCGGGTGGGCAGCACCGGGTGGCAGGACAGGAACATCAGCCGCAGCACGTCGTCCGGCGCCTCGGCGGGCGCGGACTCCGGTTCGCGGGCCAACTCCTCCTGCTTGCGGGCCAGCCGCTCGGCCCGCCGGAGGTGGTCGACGGCGCGCCGCTTGGCAACGGCGGTCAACCAGGCCCCGGGGTTGTCCGAGATCCCGGACTCCGGCCACTGTTCGAGGGCCGCGACCAGGGTGTCGTGGGCCAGCTCCTCGGCCAGGCCGACATCGCGCACCAGCCGGGTCAGCGCGCCGACCACCTTGGCGGCCTCCAGCCTCCAGACGGCCTCCACCGCCCGGCGGACGTCCATCTACGGGCCGAAGACCTGCTGGACGACGCTCACCCCGTCACCGACGATCCGGCGGAAGCGGCGGGCCAGCTCCAGGGCCTCCTCCTCGGAGCGCACCTCGATCAGGGCGAACCCGGCGACGACCTCCTTGGCCTCGGTGAACGGGCCGTCGGTGACGGTGATCTCGTCGCCCGTGGAGGTGAGCCGCAGGCCGGTCGGGGCGAGCCCGCCGGTGGCGAGC
Organism: Actinokineospora enzanensis DSM 44649; assembly: GCF_000374445.1. GTDB lineage: Bacteria > Actinomycetota > Actinomycetes > Mycobacteriales > Pseudonocardiaceae > Actinokineospora > Actinokineospora enzanensis. The sequence goes on from NZ_KB894417.1 coordinate 3,928, forward strand.
AGGACACCGGTCGCGGTCATCTCCTCGATGAACTTGCCCATCTCGGTGAACAGGCGCTCGTCGGGCGGGGTCTCGGCGCCGGTGGCCAGGGACGTCATCAGGTAACGCATGGGTCGCTCCGCTCTCTCGGGTGTCCGGCGTGGCTGCCGCACACCCCGACGTCGAACGAGTGTATGTGACAGGGAATGGCCGCATTCCCTGTCACATGAGCCAGGGCGACGTGTGGGCAGATCCCCACCTGGAAGGAACCGACCCCATGACCGCCATCGCCACCCCCACCCCCGTTCGCGTCGCCCCACTGGCGGGCGTGCTCGCCGCGCCGCTCTGGTCGATCGTGTCGCTGACCCAGGCGGCGACGCGGGAGGGTTTCGACCTGACCCGCCACCCGCTCAGCGCGTTGAGCAACGGCTCGCCGGGCTGGCTCCAGATCGCCAACTTCGTCGTCGCGGGCGTGCTGATGTTCGTCGGCGCGAGCGCGCTACCCGGCACCTGGGCACCGCGCCTGGTGCGGCTGGCGGGCGTCGGCATGGTCGCCGCGGGCGTGTTCACCATGGACGCGGGCGGCGGCTTCCCCGTCGGCACCCCCACCCCGACCACACTGAGCTGGCACGGCTACGGCCACATGGCCGCGGGCACGCTCACGTTCGCCACCCTGATCGCCGCCTGCTACGTCCTCGCCCGCCACCTGCCCGGCCGCGCGGCGTGGCTCGCCCGCGCCGCGGGTACGGCCCTGCTGATCGGCGACCTGTGGGCGATGTCGGGTGCCCCGGCGGGTTCTCTGACCCTCGCCATCGGAGCAATCGCCGCGATGGCCTGCGTGTCAGTCGTGACCGCCCGCTACCGCACCGGTTCCTGACCCCGCTACGGCCTGCTCGCCCGAGCAGGCCGTACACGATCTCGATGACGACCGAGAAACCCGGTCCCACGAACAACACCACCCGCCACACGGGCAGTCGCCTGGACCCCGCAGCGGGCGACACCCTCATGATCACCCGATCAGCCCGGTCACCCCGCACACTTCGCCGATCAACGCGAGCGAGTCGAGCGGCGGCAACGCCCGGTGCCGGACCGACCGGGCGTCCCGCTCGTGGCCGCGCACGTCGTCCGGCCGATGCACCCACATCCCGACGAACCGGTTGTCGACCAATGCCGTTCGCAGCCCCAGGGAATCGAGAATCGCGGTATCCCCGCCCAGACCGGGATGCCAGCCCGCTTCCAGCGGAAGAACCCGGAGGTCGACGTCGGGCAGGCGCGCGACCTCGGCCAGGTATTCCAGCTGTGCGGTCGCGATAGCGTCGCCACCGATGCGCTGCCGGAGCGCGGCCTCACCGAGCACCACGGTCAACGCGACTGCTTGATGCCTGGTGAGAACCTTCTGCCGTTCGGTCTGCGCGGCCGCACCCACGCTGATCTCCTGATCCGATTTCCCCTCGGCCCGGAGAACCACGGCGGTGGTCGCGGGAGTCCGCAACAGGTCGGGAATCATCTCGCAACAGACATACGTGATCCGCGTGGCAACACGCTCGAACTCACGACGCGCCGCACGCTGGACCTCCCGCTCCCCCGCCGACGCGGCGATCCAACAACCCCCGTCGGACTCCCGCGCCAACGCCATGGCCTGGGCGAACACCGACCGCCGCGCCCCGAGCGCCCCCAACACATACCCGGCGTGCTCCGGCGCGGGCACCCGTTCCCCACTTTCCCACCGCGACAACGTCGGCGCGTCCCGCCCCACCATCAACCCGAGCTTGTGCAGCGAAAGCCCACTCTCCTTCCGCGCCTGCCGCAACAACAATCCCAACGCGATCGCTTGAGGTGTCCTCGCCACGCATCCTCACCAAGGCTCTCATTCCTGAAGACCCGTTCGCGGGCCCGATTCCGGGGCCGACCGCCCGGGAATCAGAGTGGCGCGTGGCCGCCAACAGGTGAAGCGACACGGCTTCATAGCCGCCACGAACGCGCAAGCGGCCTAGGACACATTGTCCTAGGCCGCTTGTTCCTGTCCGTCAGACCTCGATTTCGAGGCGGTCCGCCAGTTGCTGGACCGGCGCCCGGCGCCTTTTGGCTCGTTCGGCGAGTTCACGAACGGTCTGACGCCCGAGCGTGTGGTACCGGAGCCATTCCGGGGTGACGCGTTCGGCTTCGAGCAACCGGTCCACGGCCGCCTCGTCCTGATCGAGTTCGCTGTGCGCGATGGCCAGGTCCAGCAGGTAGCGGGACCGCCAGGTGGGCGGCACCCAGCCATCGGCGGGCACGTCGTCCGCCAACACCAGTGCCCGGTCGAACCGCTCGGTCTCCACCGCGGCGTTAACCGCGGCGATGCCCGCGTTGGTGGGGCCGAACGGGGTGGCGTAGAGGTTGTGATCACGGCCGACCCGGGCGGCCGCCATCCGGGCCAGTCCCAGGTGCTCCTCGCCGCGATCGGCGTGCTTGTCCCGCACGGCCGCGCTCGCCGCCCGCAGCATCAGGATTCCCCATACCGCCACGCGGCGCGGCGCGTCCCGGATGAAGTCGGGGTCCAACGCCGCGGCCTGCCGCAACGCCGCCGCCTCCGCGTCGGCCAGGCGTCCCTGTTTGAGGAAGACCCACGACAACGCCGAGACGTTCATGGCGTGCAGCAGCTCATCGTCCGACCGCTCGGCGGCTTCCTGGGCCCGAACCAGGCCGAGGTAGCCCAGGTCGGGCTTCCCGAGCCCGGTCATCATGGTCGACGCGATCTGCAGGACCTCCGACAACAGACCGAAGGCGGCGACCTGGTCGGCTCCGGACAGGGCGTGCGTGGCCGCGCGCGCTTCGGCCAGCAGTCCGGGCAACATCGCCCCGAGCTGGGCGAAGCTGCCGTGCTGCCGGATCCGCTCCGCCTCGACCAGCGCCACCCTCAGCTGCCCGATGTCCGGCGGCTGGTCGTCGAAGACGTTGTCATCGCCCAATCCCGGGAAATAGTCCAGCGCGCTCAGCTCGTCGCGGATGGCCAGGATGCCGACCGCTTCCTCGTCCACGCCCGCCTGGATGGCGCCCACCTGGCCGAGCAACTGGGAGAGCTCGATGTCGAGCGCCCGCGCCATCCGGGTCAGCGAGCTCATACTCGCGGTGTGCCGGACCTCCTGCTCCAGCTTTCGCACCAGATCGGCGCTGACCTCGGCCCGTTCGGCCAGCTGCTCCTGGGTGAGCTGGCGCCGTTTGCGCGCCCGTTTGATCCGCACGCCCAGACTCGCATCGTCACTCACGGCGTTGTTCACCTCCGAAGGAGACACGGCCGTCACCTCACGGTACGGGTTCACCGGGCTCCGGCAAGCCTGCCGACGCGGATCAGACTTCTCCGGCACGCGGGCTCGTGCCGCTACCGTGGGCTCATCCCACCCGTTCGAAGGGGGTGACGACGTGGAACGGCAGATGTTTCTGCGGCTGCTCGCGGGATCCGTCGCCGGGGCGGCATTCATCGATGCGCCTGACCTGAGCGCAGCACGACCGTCTCGGCTCGGGCAGACCGACGTGGATCAGGTGCGCGGGATGGCGCGCGTGTTCGCCGGGCTCGACCACCAGGTAGGCAGCGGGCTGTCCGCGCAGGCGGTCGTGGCGCAGCTCGACAGCTCGGCACAGTTGTTGCACGGCCGGTTCGGCGCCGAGACGACCCGGCTTCGGTTGTTCTCCGCCGTCGCCGATCTCGCCGATGTCGCGGGTGGAATGTGTTTCGACGCGGGCAGACACACCGAGGCCGAGCGTTGTTTCCGGTTCGCCGTCGGTGCCGCCGTCGAGGCCGGCGACTGGGACATGCGAGCCAAGGCGCTGTCCGGGTTGGCGAATCTCGCCGTGCATCAGGAACGGCCAGACGACGCGTTGAGCTACGCCGAGGCCGCGCTGGTGCGGGCCGACCGGCTCGACCCGGTGGTGCGGGCAGTCACGCACTCGCGACATGCCCGAGCCCTCGGATCGGCCGGTCGGCACCGGGAGAACGACTGTCTGGCCGCCGTGGACCGGGCGAGGGGGGCGTTCACCCGCACCGGCGACGAGCCGGAGTGGGTCTCCTACTACAGCCCCGCTCACCTCGACCGCGATCTCGGTCGGGCCTTCCTGAACCTGGCCCTGGAAGGCGGCGACCACACCGCCGCCCAGGCACATCTCACCGCCGCGGTCGCGGGCTTCCCGGACACGGCCTCCCGGGGCAGGACCCTGGCCATCGCCAACCTCGCGCACCTCACCATGGTGCGCGACGACCCGCGCCACGCCGCCGCGCTCGGTCATAGCGCGCTCGACGGGCTCGGTTCAATCCGGTCGGACCGCGTCGCCGAGGCGCTGCGTCGGATGCGGCGAGCGGGCGCCAGGCACAACGACATCCCCGCGGTGCGGGAACTGAACCACCGTGTCCTGAGCGCGGTATAGCGTCAGGCGGTCTGGCCGCCGTCGACGGTGATCGTGGTGCCGGTGATGTGGCCGCCCGCCGGGCCTGCCAGGTGGACGACCGTGTCGGCGATGTCGGTGGCCGTTCCGTAATGCCCCAGGGCACTCGTCACCAGCTGTCCCGGCGCCTGGGGTCCGGCGGCCGGGTTCATGTCGGTGTCCGTCGATCCCGGCTGGACCAGGTTCACGGTGATCCCCCTCGGCCCGAGATCCCGGGCCAACCCCCTGGTCAGCCCGGACAACGCCGCCTTCGTCATGGTGTAGAGGGTCTTGCCCGGCACCGCCCGGTCGGCCAGGTTGCTGCCGATGTTGACGATCCGGCCGCCCGACCCCAGCAGCGGGATGGCCGCGCGGATGGCCGTGAACACCGCTCGGACGTTCACGTCCAGCACCCGGTCGTACTCCTCGTCGGTCACCTCTTCGAGTGGTCCCGCGACGAAGACGCCCGCGTTGTTGACCACCACGTCCAGGCGGCCCAGGTCCGCGGCGACGGACCGGACCGCGTCCGCCACCGCGCCATGATCGTCGGCGGGGGTCTTGCAGACCAGGGCCCGCCTGCCCAGTGCGGTGATGTCGTCGGCGACCGCGTTCGCCCGGTCGGCCGCCGCGTGGTAGGTCAGCGCCACGTCGGCGCCCGCCGCCGCGAGGCCGCGGGCGATGGCGGCGCCGATTCCCCGGCTCCCGCCGGTGACCAGCGCGACCCGTCCGTCCAGTGTCATGGCCTACCCCCTGATGAATTGTGCATCGAACGCTGCTTAATACCCTCGCACGGGTACGCTCGGCGTGTCAACGCGCGGGAGGAGGCGGCATGCCGGGCCGGGGACGTCCGCGCGGCTTCGACCGGGACGCCGCGTTGCGGACCGCGATGCGCCTGTTCTGGGCGCGCGGGTACGAGGGCGTGGCGATCAGCGACCTCACCGCCGAGATGGGCATCGGCACGCGCAGCCTCTACACCGCGTTCGGCAGCAAGGAACGCCTCTTCCGCGAGGCCGTCGACCTCTACGCCGCCCTCGACGACACCGCGGGCTACTGCGACCTGCCCACCGCCCGCGACACCGTCGAGCGCCTGCTGCGCGCCCGCGCCGCCGCCTACGTCGACCCGGCCACCCCGCCCGGCTGCATGATCGTCCTCGCGGCCACCAACACCAGCCAGGACAACGACGCGGTGCGCGACTTCCTCGCCGGGATCCGCGCCCGCGACCGGGACCTGCTCACCACCCGCCTGGCCAAGGCCAGGGCCGACGGCGAGGTGCCGACGGCCACGGACCCGGACACCGTCGTCGCCTTCTATCTCTCCGTCCTGTATGGATTGTCGATGCACGCCAAGGACGGCCGGTCCGCCGCCGAGCTCGACGCCGTGGTCGACACCGCCATGGCCGTCTGGGACATGGTCGTCGGCTGATCGGCCGCCACCCGCTGTCGATCGAGTTTGACACCTCCATCGGACCGATCGAGGTCGTGCCAGGGTTCCGGTGCGGCCCACCAGCAAGATTCCACCATCCGGGACGCCGCTCCCCCACCGTGGAACCGACGAATCCCTTGTCGATTAAGGACATCCGCGTCAAGGACGACCACAGTGTGGACGGCGGGTACCAGCACGGTTGATCGCGGTTAGCGTGGCCGTGCTGGTCCGCTGTTCCACCGCTGGAGGGTCTCCCGTGTTCACTCGCGCGCGCCGGGTCGTCGGTCTCGGTTCGGTGCTCCTGTTCGCCGCCGCCTGCGGCACGACCGGTGCGGCGACGACCGCCGTCGACGCGGGGCCGCCGCGGTCGGGCGGCACGCTGCGGCTGGGCATCTCGTCCAATCCGGACTGCCTGGACCCGCAGCAGGTCGGCACCAACGCCGCGCTCAACGTCGGGCGGCAGCTGGTGGACTCGCTCACCGACCAGGACCCGGCCGACGGCGCGATCAAGCCGTGGCTGGCCGAGAAGTGGGAGGTCAACGCCGACTCGACCGCATTCACCTTCCACCTCCGAGCAGGCGCCACGTTCTCCGACGGCGCACCGGTCGACGCGAACGCGGTGAAATCCAGTCTCGACGGTGCCAAAGCGCTCGGTGCGAAGGGGCCACTCGCGTCGAGTTACCTCGCGGCCTACAAGGGTTCGGAGATCGTCGACCCGCTCACCGTGCGGGTGGACTTCTCCGCGCCGAGCGCCCAGTTCCTCCAGGCATCGTCCACGATGTCGCTCGGCCTGCTCTCCCCCGCCGCGTACAAGAAGACACCGGAGCAGCGTTGCCAGGGTGACGGGCTCATCGGGTCCGGGCCGTTCGTGTTCGAGAGCTTCAAGCAGAACCAGCAGGTCGTCATCACCAAACGCAAGGGCTACGCCTGGGGCTCGCCGCTGTGGCAGCACCCCGGTGATGCCTATCTCGACCGCGTCGAGTACCGCATCGTGCCCGAGCCGGGGGTGCGCAGCGGCAGTCTCGCCTCGGGGCAGCTGGACGCGATCACCGACGTGCAACCGGTGGACGAGCCTCAGTTCACTGGCAACGGTTTCACCGAGCCGGTCCGCGCCAACCCGGGCATCGTGTTCAACCTGACCGCGAACACCACGCGCGGCGTGCTGACCGACGCGAGGGTGCGCCAGGCCGTGTCCAAGGGCATCAACCGGCAGGAGGTCACCGACACCGTCCTGACCAAGAACTACAAGCCCGCCACCAGCGTCCTGGGCGCCGCCACCCCGCTGCACCTCGACCTCGCCAAGGAGCTGGCCCACGACCCGGCGGGCGCGGCCGCGCTGCTGGACTCGGCGGGCTGGCGGCCGGGCCCGGACGGCATCCGGGTCAGGGACGGGCAGCGACTGTCCGCGGCCGTGATCTTCTCCGCGGTGTTCAACCAGAACCAGAGCGCGCTGGAGCTGATCCAGCAGCAGCTCCGCAAGATCGGGTTCGACCTGCGGATCGAGCTGCACACCAACGCCGAGACCACCCAGCTGCAGATCGCGGGCGACTACGACTTCCTCTGGTACAACGTGACCCGCGCCGACCCGGACATCCTGCGGCAGACGTTCTCCACCAAGGCTTCCAACCGCAGCAAGCTCGCCCAGGGCGGTCCGCTGGACGCGGCGCTGGACAAGCAGTCCGCCACCGTCGACCCGGCCGAGCGCAAACCGGCGGCCGAGGAGGCGCAGCGGATCATCGTCGAGCAGGCCTACTCGATCCCGGTGTTCGAGCTGACGCAGGTGTGGGGCATCGGGCCGAAGGCGCACGGGGTGGCGTTCGAGGCGTCGTCGCGGCTGCGGCTGTTCGACGCCTGGGTGTCATGACCGGGGTGCCGCGCCGGTTGGCGCAGGCGGTGGTCGTGCTGTGGGCGGCGTTCACGCTGTCGTTCGTGATCCTCTACCTGCTGCCCGGCGACGCCGCGCTGGCCAGGCTGGGCGGCGGCGAGGGCGTGACGGCGACGCCCGCGGAGATCGCCGCCGTCCGGGCCGAGTACGGGCTGGACGACTCGCTGGTGGTGCAGTACGGCAAGCGTTTGCTGGCCGCACTGCACGGTGACTTCGGCACGTCGGTGATCACCGGGGACACCGCGACGCACATGGTGTTCGGCGCGCTGCCGTCGACGTTGGCGCTCACCGGTCTGGCGTTGGTGCTCGCGGTCGTCTTCGGCGCGGGCGTGGCCGTCCTCGGCACCTACACGCGGGTGCGGTGGCTGGGCAACCTGTTGCTGTCGCTGCCGCCGCTGGGCACGTCGCTGCCGTCCTTCTGGGTGGGACTGGTGCTCATCCAGGTGTTCTCCTTCCAGCTGCGGTGGGTGCCCGCGATCGGGTCGGACGGGTTCGTGTCGGTGGTGCTGCCCGCGATCACGCTGGCCCTGCCGACCGGCGCGGTGATCGGGCAGGTGTTGGCCAAGAGCCTGCGCACCCAGCTCGGCGAGTCCTATGTGGAGATCGTACTGGCGAAGGGCGCGAGCCGCCGTCGAGTCCATTTCGGACACGCGCTGCGGAACGCCGCGCTGCCCGCGGTGACGCTGGTCGGCGTGGTGTTGGGGAACCTGTTGGCGGGCACGGTGGTGACCGAGGCGGTGTTCTCCCGGGACGGTGTCGGGCGGGTCACGGCCGCGGCGGTCGGGACCCAGGACATCCCGGTGGTACAGGCGGTGATCGTGCTGTCGGCGTTCTTCTTCGTACTGATCAACCTCGCGGTCGACCTGCTCTACCCGCTGCTGGACCCGCGACTTCGGGCGGTGACCCGTGGCTGACGTGCTCACCCGGGCGAACACCCGGTTCGTGTTGCGCCGTCCCGGTCTCGTGCTGGCGGTGGTGGTGTTGGCGGGCGCGTTGCTCGCGGCGATCGCGCCGACGTTGTTCACCGGACAGGACCCGATCTCCGGCGTACCCGCCGAACGGTTACAGGGTCCGTCGGCGGCTCACCTGTTCGGAACAGACGAAACAGGCCGGGACGTGTTCACGCGGGTGGTGCACGGCGCGGCACTGTCGTTGTGGGCCACTGTTCTCGCGGTGGTGGTGTCACTGGTCGTCGGCGCGGCGTTCGGGCTCCTCGCGGGCTTCCGGGGCGGGGTACCGGACGCGGTCGTGATGCGGATCGTCGATGTGGTGCAGGCGATCCCGGCGGTGCTGCTGTCGCTCGCGCTCGTCACCGCGCTGGGGTTCGGCACCACGAACGTGGCCATCGCGGTCGGGCTGGCGAACCTGGCCACGTTCGCCCGGTTGATGCGCGCCGAGGTGCTGCGGGTGCGGTCGGGCGTGTTCGTGGAGGCCGCCCGCGCGGGTGGCGTGCGGTGGTCGGGTGTGCTGGCGCGGCACGTGCTGCCGAACGCGCTGGGGCCGGTGCTGGTGCTGGCCACGATCAACTTCGGCACGGCGGTGCTGGAGGTGTCCGCGCTGAGCTTCCTCGGCTACGGCGCGCCGCCGCCGACGCCCGAGTGGGGGTCGCTGGTGGCGGGCGGCCGGAGCTTCCTGGCCACCGCGTGGTGGATGACGACGTTCCCGGGCCTGGTCGTGGCGGCGGTCGTGCTGTCGGCGAACCGGGTGGCGCGGGCGCTGGACGGCGAACGGAGGCAGGCGTGAGCCCGCTGCTGGAGATCCGCGGCCTGGCCGTGTCCTACCGCGCCCGGCGCGGTGTGCTGCCCGCGGTGCGCGGGGTCGACCTGACCGTCCACACCGGAGAGATCGTCGCGGTGGTCGGCGAGTCCGGGTCGGGCAAGAGCACGACCGCGCACGCCGCCATCGGATTGTTGCCGCGCGGCGGGACGATCGAGGCGGGCACCATCACCTTCGACGGCCAAGACCTGACGCGGCTGTCGGAACGCGGCTGGCAGGCGGTTCGTGGGACCGGCATCGCGTTGGTCCCGCAGGATCCGACGGTGTCGTTGAACCCGGTGCGACGCATCGGCGACCAGGTCGCGGAAGTGTTGCTCGTGCACCGGTTGGCCGCCGGCCGGGACGCGGCGACCCGGGCCGTCGAATTGTTGCGACGCGCCGGGATCGGTGAGCCGGAGCGGCGGGCGCGGCAGTACCCGCACGAGCTGTCCGGTGGTCTGCGGCAGCGGGTGCTGATCGCGATCGCGCTGGCGGGCGACCCGCGCCTGATCATCGCGGACGAGCCGACGAGCGCGCTGGACGTGACCGTGCAGCGGGAGATCCTCGACCACTTGGAGCACTTGGCCGCCGAGTCGGGTACGGCCGTCTTACTGATCACGCACGACCTGGGCGTTGCGGCGGACCGGGCCCGGCGGATCGCGGTCATGTCCGAGGGGCGGGTGGTCGAGGAGGGGCCGACGCGGGAAATCCTGGGCGCGCCGCGACAGCCGTACACGCGGGCGTTGTTGTCGGCGGCTCCCAGTCTGTCCCGGGAGCCGTTGCGGCCCCGGCGACCGGCCGGTTCCGACGTGTTGCTGTCGGTGTCGGGACTGGGCAAGTCGTTCCGGGATACGCGGGCGGTGGACGACGTCTCGTTCACGGTCGCCCGCGGCCGGACGCTGGCGCTGGTCGGCGAGTCGGGTTCGGGGAAGACGACGACCGCGCGCATGGTGGTCGGCCTGGAGACCCCGTCGGCCGGGACGGTGACCTTCGACGGGCGAGAGATCACCGCGTTGGCGGGCGAGGAGTTGCGTTTGTTGCGGAAACGGTTCCAGATCGTCTACCAGAACCCGTACGCCTCGCTGAACCCCCGGTTCAGCATCGCGGACGTCATCACCGAGCCGTTGCGCGCCTTCGGCATCGGCTCGCGGGCCGAACGTCGTGCCCGCGCGGCCGAGCTGCTCGACCAGGTGGCGCTGCCCGCGTCGACGCTGGACCGCAGACCGGCGGAGCTGTCCGGCGGTCAACGGCAGCGAACCGCGATCGCCCGCGCCCTCGCGTTGCGCCCGGACCTGGTCGTGTACGACGAGCCGGTCTCGGCGCTGGACGTCTCGGTGCAGGCGCAGATCCTGGCGCTGCTGGTGTCGTTGCAGGAGGAACTGGGACTGACCTACCTGTTCATCACGCACGACCTGGCCGTGGTCCGCGAGATCGCCGACCACGTGGGCGTGATGCACGCGGGACGGCTGGTGGAACTGGGACCGGCCGACGAGGTGCTGACCCGGCCGCGCGAGCCGTACACGCGGGCACTGCTGGACGCCATCCCGGGACAGGAGTGGGACAGCGTCCCGGAACGTCCCGTGTCCGCATAGCGACGCGTTTTCAACCTGGCACTCGCCGGGTGTGTCACAGGGCCCGCGCGGCGGGGACACTGGGGCCATGGACACCGAGCTGGGCGCCTTCCTCCGCACCCGCCGGGCCCGCCTGCGGCCCGCCGACGTGGGTCTGACCTCGTACGGCGCGCGCCGCGTGCCCGGACTGCGCCGGGAGGAGCTGGCCCAGCTGGCCGGGGTCAGCGCCACCTACTACACCCGGTTGGAGCAGGGGCAGAGCCAGAACGCCTCCGACGACGTCCTCGACGCCATCGCCCGCGCGCTGCGGCTGGACGCCGACGAGACCGCCCACCTGCGCGACCTGGCCCGCCCGACCCGCAAGCGCCGCAGGCAGGCCCCGCGCCCGGAGGCGGCCCGGCCGGGCCTGGCCCACCTGGTCGAGTCGATGGCCGGGGTGGCGGCGCTGGTGCTCGACCGGCGCAACGACGTGCTCGCCTGGAACCGCCTGGGGCACCGCCTGCTGGCGGGCCACCACGACGTGCGCGCCCCCTCACGCGCGGCGGCCCGGCCCAACCTGATCCGGATGCTGTTCCTGGACCCGCACACGCGCGACCTGTACGCGCGGTGGAACGAGGAGGCCCGGCGCGCGGTGGCGTCCCTGCGGCTGATCGCCGGGCGGCATCCGGAGGACCGGCACCTCGCGGAGCTGGTCGGAGAACTGTGCGTGAAGAGCCCGGAGTTCAGTGCGTTGTGGACTCGCCATCCGGTGCTGAACTGCGTGCACGGAGTGAAGCATCTCGCCCATCCGGTGGTCGGGGCGATGGAGTTGCACTACGAGGTCGTGCACACGCACGACGAGACCGGTCACCGGTTGATGCTGTTCAGCGCCGAGCCGTGCACCCCGTCGGAGGCGGCTCTGCGATTACTGGAGCACGAGCCGGTGTTCGAGGAACTCCCGCAATCCTGACACCATCGTCCACTGGACGGCACGCGCGAGCCTGTCCCTGCCAGTGCCAGTCACGCCGGGAGTAGGCAGCACGGGATTCTGGTTGGCCACGCGGACAACGGCGAGTCTGGGAGCAGAAACCCGGACCCGCAAAGGAATCCCGATGACCACCGTCGAAGCCCCGACCACCCGGCAGCGGCTCACCCTCGCGCTCCTGCTCACCGCGAGTTTCACCCTCGCCGTCGATTTCTCCATCCTCACCGTCGCGCTTCCCGAGATCGGCGCGGACGTCGGGTTCGCCCTCGACGACCTGCAATGGATCGCCACCGCGTTCGCCCTCTGCGCGGCGGGCTGCACGCTGTTGTTCGGCCGGGTCGCCGACCTGTTCGGCAGGCGGCGCCTGTTCCTTTCCGGCATGGCCCTGCTCGGCGCGGGATCACTCGCGGGCGGCCTGGCCACCGACCCCGTGCTGCTGCTCGCCGCCCGCGTCGCGCAGGGTCTGGCGACGGCGGCGGTCACCCCGGCCGCGCTGTCGCTGCTCACCACCGCGTTCCCCGAGGGCCGCCTGCGCGACCGCGCCCTCGGCCTCAACGGCGCGCTCATGGCCGCCGGGTTCACCACCGGCGCGGTGCTCGGCGGCCTGCTCACCGACCTGCTGAGCTGGCGGTGGGCGTTCCTGGTCAACGTCCCGGTCGCCGTCGCGGTCCTCGTCCTCGGCCCCTCGGTGCTCAAGGAGAGCCGTCCCGCCACGCGCCCGCGCCTGGACGTGCCCGGCGCCGTCACCGTCACGCTCGGCCTGCTGGCGCTGGTGTTCGGCCTGACCAGGGCGGGTGCCCACGGCTGGACGGACACGCTCGCGCTCGTCTCGGTGGCCGCGGGCCTCGTCCTGGTGACCCTCTTCCAGGCGATCGAACGGCGGGTCCAGGCACCGCTGCTGCCGGTCCGCGTGCTGCGCCTTGGCTCGGTCCGCACCGCCAACCTGGCCGGGCTGCTGGCGTTCGCGACCGAGACGTCCCTGGTGTTCCTGCTGACCCTCTACCTGCAGAAGGTCCTCGGCTTCCCGCCGCTCGCCGCCGGTCTGGCGTTCGCGGTCCTGGGCATCGGCACGGTTCTCGGCGGCGTCCGCGCGCCCAAGGTGATCGCCCGGGTGGGCGCGCGGCGCGCCGTCGTGCTCGGCATGACCGCCCAGGCGGTGGCCACGGTGCCGCTGGTCCTGCTGGGCGAGTCGCGGACGTGGCTGGTCCTGCTGCTGGTGGCCACGTTCGTGGGCGGCGTGGCCAACCTGGTCGCCATCGTGGGCTTCATGGTGCTGGCCACCGCGGGCGTGCCGGACGCCGACCAGGGCCTGGCCACCGGGCTGGCGACGCTGAGCCAGCAGATCGGCATCACGCTCGGCATCCCGGTGCTCAGCGCGGTCGCCACCGCCGCCATGCCCGCCGCGACCGGCGCCGGGATCCTGTCCGGCGTGACGACCGCGATCTGGGTGAACGCCGCCCTGTGCGCGGCTACGGCGGTGTTGATGGCCTCGGATCGTAGTGCGCGTCCGGACAGTGCGGGCGCGTGATCCAGATAGTGGATTCCCGCCAACCGGCACCCCGGATATCCGACACTGATACGGCGGCCGCGTCCCCGGGACACGGCCGCCGTCGTGTGCCGGATAACGGGAGGTGGGAATGCGAACGCGCGCGTACCGATTATCGGGGTCGGTCTGTCCGGGAATCCGACGCCAGTGTCCCGCCGCTGCCCCAGTAGCCGGGATCGGTGTCGCGGATGATGACGGTCACCGCCTCCCGCGGGCAGCCTGCCGCCGCCACGAGCGCGTCGGTTATCCCGCGCACGGCCTCGGCGCGCGCGGTTTCCGAGTTCCCCGTCCACCAGTCGACGGTCACCACCGGCATCGTCGTTCTCCCTCTATTCCGCGAATATGTTGTGATCCGAACCACATCAGGGAAGGATTCGCCGCCGCTCGTCGTCCTGAACCGACGAGCCGCCACCCGGAGGGACGACCATGACCAGTGGGGCCATCGCACCAGAGGGCCGCGACCAGGGCACCCGGCGGGTGCTGCGCGACCTCGCCGACGCCCGCCGCGGCGACCCGACCGGCCCCGGCCTGGCGCTGGCCAGCCAGCTGGACGCGGTCGAGGCGGCGATCCAGTACGCCGAGCGGTTGCAGCAGGGGCAGTTGAGCCTGCGCCAGCAGCTGAGCCGGGCACGCACCGCGATCCGGTCCGCGCTGGCGGAGAGCACGGTCCCGGACTCCGGCCCGCCACGCCCGCGCCGGTCCGGCGACGACGTGTTCACCCACGCGCGCACCGAGGTCTGCTTCACGCTCACCCTGCCCGCCACGGCCGAATGCCTGCGCACCGCCGCGGAGCAATACCGATCGCTGGCGGCACAGGGCATCGCGTTGCGCGCCATCTACCCGCTGCCGGTCATCGCCGCGCCCGGGGTCGCCGAACACCTGGAACTGGCCGACGAGCTGGGCGTCCGCTACCGCTTCGCCCCCGCCGCCCCGGTGTTCATGGCGGTGATCGACCGCGCGGTGGCCTTCGTGGCCGCGGGCCAGACCCCGACCGAACGCACCGAACTCGTCTTCCGCGACCGGGACGAGGTGGGACTGCTGGCCGCCGCGTTCGAACAGTCCTGGTCGGCGGCGGGTCGTTCTTCCGCGGCCACGCCCGGGGTACGGCTCACCGCCGAACAGCTGACCGTGCTGCGCACCATGAGCTCCGGCGCCAAGGACGAGGCGATCGCCCGCGAGCTGGGCATCTCGCCACGCACCCTGACCCGCGTCATCTCGTCGATCATGGACGCCCTGGACGCCCGCAGCCGCTTCGAGGCAGGCGCCCGCGCCTCCCGCCTCGGCCTGCTCGACTGAGTCTTTTCGTCCCGCCACCCGTCCCCTCATTCCCGCCCGACACGGTTCCCGACCTGGCAACCGCACCGTTACCAGGGCACCGCGACCGTCGCGGGACAGACCGTGACAGGCAGGCGAGACACCGCCCGTCAACTCGTTCCGGGACCAGGAGAACGCAACAACCCGGTCGGACCCGGTAGTTCCACGGAAAAAACGGAACACGACCGGTGCCCAGGAACGGGCCGCAGGCTTCCCGACACACGCCGCCCGGGTGGGGATCCGCCACCCGGGCGGCGGCGGGTGTCCGGACCGGGCACCGCGACCGCCGGGCCGACGGCACCGGAAAGCGCCCGTTCCCATGCCGTCCCTCCTCATGTCGCGGTGTCCCGACCGACCTGGCGGCACGACCCACCAGCGGGTCGAACCACCGATTCCGAGGCAACCACACCCGCGCGCGCCCGCGGACCATCGTGGCGACTTCTGGTCAGGCGAGTTGTGGCCACCGTTTCACCTGGACTCGCGGCGCGCCGGTCGATCACGATGGGTGTCGACCCGCGACGACCCGGTGTCCCACGGGACTCCCGGAAATCCCGGCCCGAGTCCCGGAAATCCCACACCGGGCGAGAATCCCAGCGAGGAAGCCGAGGAACCACCGTGTCCGAGTTGCTCGACATCAGCGAGGAAGTGCGCGACGCCCTGGCGGACGGCCTGCCCGTGGTGGCCCTGGAGTCCACCGTGATCGCGCACGGCATGGCCTACCCGGGGAACGTGGAGACCGCGCTGGCGATCGAGAAGGCGGTGCGGGACGCCGGTGCCGTGCCCGCCACCGTCGCCATCGCCGACGGCCGGTTCGCGGTCGGCCTGGACGAGTCCGCCATCGAGCGGTTCGCCACCACCGCGGGCATTCCCAAGGTCAGCAGCCGCGACATCGGGCCGCGCCTGGCGGGCGGCGGCCTCGGCGCGACGACCGTGGCGTCCACTGTGGTCGCCGCGGACCTGGCGGGCATCCCGGTGTTCTCGACCGCGGGCATCGGCGGCGTACACCGGGGCGTGACCGAGACGCTGGACATCTCCGCCGATCTCGTGCAGTTCACCCGCAGCCGGGTCGCTGTCGTCTGCGCGGGTGCCAAGAGCATCCTCGACCTCGGGCTCACCCTGGAGTACCTGGAGACCCTGGGCGTCCCGGTCGTCGGCTACCGCTACGACGACTTCCCCGCGTTCTACGTCCGTTCGTCGGGATTCAAGGTGCCGCAACGGATCGACGACCTCGCCGACATCGCCCGCGCCATCCGGCTGCACTGGGCGGCTGGCCTACCGGGCGGCCTGCTGGTCACCGCGCCGATCGACGAGGCCGACGCGCTCGACGGCGGCGAGATCGAGCAGGTCATCCAGCACGCGCTGACCAGCGCCGACGAGGCGGGCGTCACCGGCCCGGCGATCACCCCGTTCCTGATGAAGGCCGTGTCGAAGGCGACCCAGGGCCGCAGCGCGACCGCGAACCGGGCCGTGCTGATCAGCACCGCGCGGCTCGCCGGGCAGCTCGCCGTCGCCTACGCCGAGGGCGGTGCCGCGTGAGCGAACACGTCTTCGGCGCCGTCTTCGACCTCGACGGCACGCTCGCCGACACCCCCGCCGCCATCTCCGGCCTGTTGCGACGCGTCTCGGACGAGTTCGGCCGCCCACGCACCGAGGACGAGGTCCGCCCGACCATCGGGAAACCGCTGGAACCGGCGGTGGCCGGGCTGATCGACCGCCCGGTCGACCACGCGGACACCACCTCCGCCGTCGCCCGCTACCGCGAGCTGTTCGAACGCGAGGTGCTCGGCCGAGGCCCGGACCTGCTGTTCCCCGGTGTCACCGACGGCCTGCACGAGCTGCGCGCGCGAGGCATCGGCCTGGCCGTCGGCACGTCGAAGATCACCCGCTCGGCCGAGCAGCTGCTGACCGCGACCAACATCCGCCACCTGTTCCACCCGGTGATCGGCAACGACCAGGTGGAACATCCGAAACCCCATCCGGACATGGGACTGCGCGCCGCGGCGGAACTGGGACTGCGGCCGGAGTCCTGTGCCTACATCGGCGACACCGAGACCGACATGCGCATGGCGTCCGCCGCCGGGTTGCGCCCGGTCGCGGTCACCTACGGCGTCGCCCCGGCCGCCGCGCTGGCCGCCGAGCCGGAGGTGGTGCTGTGCCACACCTTCACCGACGTGGTGAGCACCCTGCTCGACCTCGTCTACACCCCGGTCGCCACCCGCGGCTGACCGGCCTCCACCCACCGCGAGAAGAAGAAAGCCATGACCAGCGAATCCATCGCGAGTACACATGAGACAGCCGTGCCGGAGGAATCCGGTGCCATCCGGGGCAAGAAGGCCTGGGCGTTGGCCCTGCTCGGCACCGGGCTGTTCCTGGCCACATTGGACTTCTCCATCGTCTACGTCGCCCTGCCCAGCATCGGCGACGGTCTGGCGTTGTCGGAGGCGAACCTGCAATGGGTCGTGAGCGGGTATGCCATCTTCTTCGCCGGGTTCCTGCTGATCGGCGGCCGCGCGGGTGACCGGTTCGGCGCCCGGCGGGTGTTCATCCTGGCCACCGCCCTGTTCGGGATCAGCTCGCTGGCGGCGGGACTCTCGGACAACTTCACCCTCCTGGTGATCGCCCGCGCGGTCCAGGGAATCGGGGCGGGACTGCTCGACCCGTCCACCCTCGGTCTCATCCAGCGGATCTTCCCGGCCGGGCCGCAACGCAACCGGGCCATGTCGGTATGGGGCGCGGTCGGCGCGATCGGCCTGGTCGGCGGCGTGGTCCTGGGCGGGCTGCTGGCGTCGATCTCCTGGCAGTGGGTGTTCTTCGCGACCGTTCCGGTGGCGGCGATCGCCGTGGTCAGCGCGTTCTTCCTACTGCCAAGCGACAAGGACTCCCCGCAGGGGACAGGTTCGCTCAACGTGCTGTCCGGGGTACTCGGGACCGGCGCGATCCTGTTGCTGGTACTGGGACTGACCCGGCTGGCCGACGTCGGGCTCACCAGCACGACCGCGGCCTCGTTCGGCGGGTTCGTGGTGCTGGCCGTCGCCTGGGTCATCCGGGAACGCACCAGTTCCAACCCGTTGATCGCCCGCGCGCTGTTGCGGACCCGTTCCCTGGTGGTCGCCTGCGCGGTCGACGCCTGCTACGCGCTGAGCGTGGGCGTGCAGTTCTTCGTGGTCACACTGTTCCTGCAGGAGCAGGCGGGCTACAGCGCGCTGGCGGCGGGGCTCGGGTTCCTGCCGCTGACCGTCAGCGTCATCGTCGGCAACATCATCGGCGACCGGTTCATCGGCAACCGCGGCCCGCGCGCAATGATCATCGTCGGGCTGTCCACCGCCGCGGTGGGCATGATCCTGCTGGCGCTCAGCACCCATCTCGACGGCTACCTCGCCGGTCAGCTGCCCGGCCTGCTGCTGTCCGGTCTGGGCAACGGCATCGCGTTCCCGGCCATGTTCCTCTACGCGACATCCCAGGTGGAACCGGAGAACCAGGGCGTCGGCGCGGCACTGATCACCACGACCCAGTACGTGTTCAGCGCACTCGGCCTGGCCTTGCTGGTGATCGTCCTCGGGGTCCACCCGGACCTGGGCGACTACACCACCGCGTTCGCGGGCATCGGCGCGCTGGCATTGCTCGGCGCGGTCATCGGCGCGGTGGCCATCCGCCGCCCGGCCGCGCAACCCGTCTGACCCTAAACCACTGCTCCACCCCCACGGCGCCTGCCGTCGGGCCATCCGGCCCGGCGGCAGGTTCCGCATGCCCGGACCTTTTCGCACACGCCGAAAAGAAATCCCGCGAAAGAAACGGAACTCCGATGGAAATCCTGGCCAGCAGGCTCGTCATCCGCCCCACCGACCCGGAGGCGAGCCGGGTCTTCTACCGCGACCGCCTCGGTTTACCGGTGTTCCAGGAGTTCGGGACCGGCCCGGAACGCGGCACCGTGTTCCACCTCGGCGGCGGGTTCCTGGAACTGGTGGGACGCTCGCCGGTCCCGGTGGCGGACCGGCCCGCGCTCTGGCTGCAGGTGCGGAACCTGGCAGCCACCAGGGCGGACCTGCTGGCCAACGGCGTGACACCGGTCCGCGACGCCCGCGTGGAGCCCTGGGGGTTGTGGGAGCTGCACATCGCGGACCCGGACGGGGTGCTGATCTACGTCGTGGAGGTCCCGCGCGACCATCGGTTCCGGCACGGCGTCCCGGTACCCGAGTTCGAGGCGCCGGTGCCGTTGGCGGAACAGATCCGGAACACCGGGAAAGAATATGCGGAGAGCCGGTCATGACCCTCTATGTCGAGGGCGCCGACTCCTATCTCGGTATCCGGGAGACCGCGGAATCGGTGCGCATCGGGGCGAACGAATGCCGCATGCTCATCCCTACCGACGCGACCGGCGACCGCCTGGGACTGTTCTCGCTCTCCCTGGCGCCGAACGGGCCGCACGCCCGGCCGCACTACCACCGGGTGATGACCGAGCTGTTCATCGTCCACTCCGGAGAGGTCCGGCTGACCAGGGGCGACGAGGAGGTCACCGGGACCGCGGGCACCGCGCTCTACGTCCCGCCCGGCGCCCCGCACGGGTTCGCCAACACCTCCGGCGAGCAGGCCGAGCTGTTGATCGCGTTCGTCCCCGGCCTGCACCGGGAGCGGTTCTTCCGCGGCCTGGCCGATCTGATCGACCTCGACACCGCGCCGACCCCGGCCGAGCTGGCGGAGTTCGCCACCCGGTTCGACCAATACACCGTACGAGAGTAGCACCACCCGACCCCTGGGGAGCCATGTTATCCAGCGACCGGACCAGTACAGTCCACACCAGACAGCCGACCGGCAGCCTGGACACCCTCACCGGCCTGCGTTTCGCGGCCGCGATCCTGGTTTTCGCCACGCACATCTCGGCCAACCGCATGTTCGGCAGCCAGGCCGTCGACGACGCGCTCTTCCTCGTGTTCGGCCGCATCGGCTGGTTCAGCGTCACGTTCTTCTTCGTGCTCAGCGGGTTCATCATGGCCTGGTCGCCGCGCGCCGGTGACACCGCCCGTTCGTTCTGGCGCAGGCGGGCGGCCAAGGTCTTCCCCAACCACCTGGTGACGATGTTCGCCGCGGTGATCCTGATGCTGGCCACCGCGCGGATGGTGAACCCGTCGGCGCTGTGCGCCAACACCTTCCTGCTCAGCACCTGGTTCCCCAGCCTGCCGATCTACGACTCGCCCAACGGGCTGAGCTGGTCGCTGTGCTGCGAGGCGTTCTTCTACCTCGCGTTCCCGCTGCTGCACAAGGTGATCCGGCGCATTCCCAGCCGGTGGCTGTGGACCTGCGCGGGCCTGGTCGTGGCTGCCATCATGGTCATACCGGC
The DNA here is from genome assembly GCF_000374445.1 of Actinokineospora enzanensis DSM 44649. GTDB lineage: Bacteria > Actinomycetota > Actinomycetes > Mycobacteriales > Pseudonocardiaceae > Actinokineospora > Actinokineospora enzanensis. Next base: position 24,098 of record NZ_KB894417.1, read on the forward strand.
CGTGGCGATGACCCTGCCGACCACGCCGGTGACGCCGTGGGCGAGCACGATCCCGTTCTGGCACTACTGGTTGGTCTACAGCCTGCCGCCGGTGCGCGCGCTGGACTTCGTGCTCGGCATCCTACTGGCCCGGATCGTCCACACCGGACGCTGGATCCCGCTCGGGCTGGGCCCGGCCGCGCTGCTGATGGTGCCCGCGTACGTGGTGATGCTGGTGGTCCCGCCGCAGTTCGCGATGAACGCGGTCTGCGTGGTGCCGATGGGCCTGCTGGTCGCGGCGGGCGCGGTCGGCGACACCCGGGGCGCGCGCTCGCCGTTCCGCGCGCGGACCTGGGTACAGCTCGGTGAGCTGTCGTTCGCCTTCTACATGGTGCACGAACTGGTCATCCGCTATGGGCTGCGGGTGCTCAACGAGAACAAGTACGTGCTGGGCGGGGTGGTGCTGACGGTGTTCTTCTTCGTCACCTCGCTGCTGCTGGCCCGCTTGCTGTACCGGCACGTCGAGGTGCCCGCGCAGCGCTTCTTCGGCCGACCGCGCGCCGCGCGGACCCTGACCTGAGGAGATCCCCCGATGATCAAGACCAGAACGCTGGGCGCGGTGCTCCCGGCCGCCGAGTTCCGGTTCCGTACCGGCCCGGACGGCGTGGCCGTGGCGACCCCGGTGGGCCCGGAGGTGGACGCCCGGATCGTCCGGCTGGACGTGGTGCGCGTGCCCGCGGGTCGCGTGTGGACCGCGGCGGACGCGCCCGGCGAGGAGAACGTCGCGGTCGTGTTCGCCGGGCACGGCCTGGCCACGTCCGGTCCCGACACGTCGGCCGTCACCCGCGCCGACACCGTCTACTCCCCCACCGGCGACGGTCTGGCGCTGGCGGCGGGCGGCGAGGGCCTGACCGCGTACGTGTGGCGGACGGTGCTGCTCGACGGGAGCCGTCCCGGAACCGCTCCCGCCCGGTTCTCCCGGTTGTGGAACGGGACGACCCGGCTGACCGGGTTCGCCGGGACCGGGCAGGCCGAGGCGTCCGCGCGGACGGCGACGATGAACTTCCTGTTCTGGCCGGGCACCGGCAGCCCGCAGCTGTGCCTGCACTGCGGATACATGCGGCCGGGCGAGTACTTCAACGTCCACGTGCACCCGGACAGCGAGGAGGCGTTCTTCGTCTTCGAGGGCACCGGACAGCTGCACCTGGACGGCGAGTGGATCGACGCCGGGCCCGGGGACGTGCTGTTCGCCGCGCCGGGCGTGCCGCACGGCACCCGGCACCCCGGCGCGCACGACGGCCGGTTCGCCACCTGCGGCGGTCCGACGCCGTTCGATCCCGTCCTGTACCGGCGCGCGGGCGTGTCCCCGGAGGTGATCTGACCATGTGCCGGATCTTCGGCCAGTTCGACGCGGAGACCACGCCGCACGAGTTGCGTACCGTCTCGGCCCTGTTGCGGCACGGCGGCCCGGACGCGCAGACGCGGCTGGACGGGCCGGGCTGGGGGCTGGGCGCCACCCGGCTGGCGATCATGGACCTGGACGGCGGCAGCCAGCCGTACGTGCTGGGCGACATCGTGGCGGTGTTCAACGGCGAGATCTACAACCACCGGGCGCTGCGCCGCACGCTGCTCGAACGCGGCTACCCGATCCCGGACGAGTGCGACGGGTCGATCATTCCCGCGCTCTACGCCGAGTACGGGCCGGACCTGACCGCGCACCTGGACGGCATGTACGCGCTGGCGATCGTGGACCTGCGCGGGGAGCCGCGGCTACTGCTGGCGACCGACGACGTCGGGATGAAACCGCTGTACTACCGGTGGGACGCGGTGGGACGACGGTTGCATTTCGCGTCGGAACTGCCCGCGTTGCTGTCGTTCCGGGACGTGGACGCGGTCCCGTCCGAGACGGGACTGGACGACTACCTGGCGACCAAGACCCCGTTCGGGGAGAACACCCAGTTCCGGGGGATCCACGTGCTACCGCCCGCCGCGACCGCGACGGTGACCCGCGCGGACGGCCTGCGGGTGGGCAGGCGGACTGCCCGGGTCGGGGCCGCCGAAACGCACACTGTGCATACGACGGATGCGGTGGCAGCGGCGAAGCAGTTGCAGGAGCTGCTGCGGGAGGAGGTCCGGCGGCTGACGCTGGCGGACGTGCCGATCAGCGTGGTCACCAGCGGCGGCCTGGACTCCAGCCTGGTCACCGCGCTCGCCTCGGAGCATGTCCCGGAGTTGCACTCGTTCAACATCGCCTACCGGGGCACCTGGCCGCACGACGAACGCGGGTTCGCCACCGAGGTGGCGCGGCGGCACGGCACGCGGCACCACCAGGTGGAGATCGATCCGCGCACATTCCCCGAGTTGCTCTCCGACGTGGTGTGGCACCTGGGTCAGCCCAATGCCGACCCGATCACCCTGAGCACCTACGCCTTGTTCCGAGCGGTGCGGGACGCGGGGTTCAAGGTCGCCCTGACCGGGGACGCGGCCGACGAGCTGTTCGGCGGCTACGACCGCGTCCGCGCAGCCCTGCGCGCGGACGACTGGATCCCCGACTACGTGCGCTCCCTGTCCGCGATCCCCCGCGTGCGGCGACTCGCCCTCTACACACCGGACTATCGGGCGTTCGTCACCGAGCAGGGCACTGCCGAGGACCGCATTACCCAACACCTGCGCTCGTCGACACTGTCTCGTCTGGACACGATCACCGAGTTCGAGATCGGTGCCCGACTCCCCGCCTACCACCTGCGCCGGGTGGACCACCTCAGCATGGCTTCCTCGGTGGAGGTCAGGCTGCCGTTCTGCCAGCCCTCCGTCGTCTCCTACGCGCGGTCCCTCCCCGCCACACTGAAGGTGACGCCCGAGCGCGGCAAACAGGTCCTCTACGACGCGGCGGCGGGTCTGCTGCCGGACTCGGTCCTGAACCGGCCCAAGCAGCCGTTCACCCTGCCGATCACCGCGATGCTCACCCCCGGCGAGCCGCTGTGGGACCTCGCCGTCGACCTGCTGACACCGCACCGGATACGGGCAGGCGGGCAGCTCGACCCGGACGCGGTCGCGGGACTGTTCCGGGACCAGGTGGAACGTCCGGCGGACGACTCGGCGCTGGCGATCTGGTCGCTGCTGATCCACGAGCTGTGGCTGGACCAGTTCACCGGTTCCGCCCGTCTGTCCGGGGTGACGGCGTGATCGCGCACATCGCCGAGGCGGTCGGGGCGCCGACACCGACCGTGGTGCTGGACGCGGAGACGCTGCCGGAGTCGGAGGAGCGGCTACGGCCGGTGCTGACGGAGATCCGGCGGGAACTGATCGCGCGCGGGCAGGGGCAGGTGCTGAAGTTCGCATTGGTCCGACCGTCGGAGCATCCATTGTTCGACTTGGATTACCGGTTCGTCCAGGCATTGCCCGGCGGCCCGGATCGGTTCGATTTCCTGGGCAGCTGCGGGCATTCGATCCTGTCATCAGTGCTGGTGGCCGCGGAAATCAACTGGTTGCCCCGATTGGCGCCGGGCAGCCGCGTGCGGGTGCGGGTACTCAACAACGGCGACCACGTGGTGTGCGAGGTCGACGAGGCCCGGCACGGCGGCGGGTCGTTCACGGTGCACTTCCTCCAGGGCCCGAACGCCGCACTGTCCCGGCTGCTGGTCACCGGCGCGGCTGCGGACTCGCTGCCGACCCCGGCCGGGGTGACCGAGGTGTCGATCGTGGACGTCGGCAACCCGTACGTGTTCGTGGCTGCGACCGAACTGGGGCTGCGCAGCCGGGAGGAGCTGTTCGACGCGGGCGAGGACGTGTTCGCCCGGCTGGCGGGCATCCGCGCGGCCGCCGCGACCCACCTGGGCAGGCCCGCGGGCAGTGTGTTCCCCAAGATCGCGGCCGTCGGCGGCTACCAGCCGGGACGGCTCGCGGCGCGGGCGATCTCCGTCCCGCACTGGCACCCGACCCTGGCGCTCACCGGCGCCACCTGCCTGGCGGCCGCCGCCGCGATTCCCGGGACGGTCCCGTTCCGGTTGTTGCGCCGGGGTGGGGACTTCGCGATCGACACGCCGGGCGGAACGACGTCGGTGTCCGCGTCGGTGGACCGCTCGACCTTGCAATGGGTCAGCGTGCGCGGCAAACGCGCGCACCTGCACGGCCCGATCCGCATCGACCGGGAGGTAGCCGCATGGCAACCGTTGAGCGTGTAGCGCTGTTGCACGACGAACTCGCCCGCGCCGCAGCCGAGGCCGACCGCACGGGCGCGCTACCGGAGCCGGTTCTGACCGCGTTGCGTTCCTCGGGTGTGCTCGGTCTCGCGATCCCGGTCGAGTACGGCGGTTCCGGCGGCGATGCGCTTGCCACGAACACAGTGGTGGCGGAGGTGGCGTCGCTGGATCCGTCGGTGGCGATCATCCTGTTCCAGCATTACGCGGTGAGTGCCCGTATCGCCGAGTGGGGCACGCCGTCCCAGAAATCCCACTACCTGTCCCGTCTGGCGAGCGGCGACTGGCTGGCGGCGTCGGCGTGGAGCGAGAGCGGCGGCGGGGCGGACAAACGCAACATCGCAACACGCGCGCAACGAGTCCCGGACGGCTGGGTGCTCGACGGCGCCAAGTCGTTCACGACCGGCGCCGGGCTGGCCCAGGTGTACCTGGTGCTGGCGCAGTCGTCGGCCCCCACCGGGGACTCGCTGACCTACGGTGCGAGCGGCCAGACGTTCTTCCTGGTCGACGCCACCGCCCCGGGACTGGTGGCGGACACCGGCATGGACCTGGTCGGTATGCGCGCCTCCGCCACCGGTTTCGTCGAGCTGCACGACTGCCGCGTCCCGGCCGGGGCCGTCCTGGGCCCGGAGGGCTCGGCCCCCCGGATCATCGCGGGCGTCCGCGAGTCCGGCGCGACGCTGGGCGCGGTGTCCGTGGGCATCGCCAGGGCCGCGTACCAGTTGGCGTTGCACCACGCCCGCAAACGGGACCTGGGCCCGGCCCAGGCATTGCGCCACCGCCTGGTCGACCTCGCGGGCCAGGTCGAGGCCGCGAACGCCGTGGTCGAACGCGCGGGCCGCCGCGACAGCCCCGACCCCGGCATCGCGACCCTGCTGAGCAAGATCGTCGCGTCCGGCATCGGCGAGTCCGTGTGCGCGGAAGTGCAGCGCCTGTTGGGAAGCAGCGCGTACCTGCACGACCACCCGATCAACCGGCTGGCCCGGGACGCGCGCGCGGTCGGCCTGATGGGCCCGACCAACGACCTCTGCCGAGAGCTGGTGAGCACTCCGTGGACCTGATCATCACCAACGCCCGCCTGGTGACCCCGGACGGCGTGCGTCCGGGCGGCATCGCCGTCCAGGACGGCAGGATCGCCCGCCTGTTACCCCCGGACGTGACCGTTCCCGCGACACAGACCATCGACGCGGAAGGGAAGTACGCCCTCCCCGGCCTGATCGACTCCCACGTCCACTTCCGCACCCCCGGCCTAACCCACAAGGAGGACTGGGCGCACGCCGGCCGCGCCGCCGCCGCGGGCGGTGTCACCACGGTGATCGACATGCCCAACACCCGTCCCGCCCTGCACAGGGTGGAACAGGCCTACGAGAAAGCGGAACTGATCGAGGGCAACTCCCTGGTCGACTACCGGTTCCACTTCGGCGTGGTCGCCGAGACCGTCTCGGAACTGGAGTCCCTCCCGCCGCGAGTCGCGACCTCCGTCAAGGTCTTCATGACCGGCCACCACACGGCCCCCGACGTGGTGCGCGACCCCGCGGTCCTGGAACGGATCTTCATCACCGCCGCCGCCCGCGACCTCCGAGTGATCCTGCACGCCGAGGACGACGCCATCTTCAGCCTGCTGGACCTGGGCACCACCGCCCCCACCACGTACACGGACTACGAACCCCGGCGCCCCCGCAGCGCGGCCATCGTCGCCGTCGCCAAGGTCATCGAACTGGCCCGCCGCCACAACACGTCGACCCACGTACTGCACGTCTCCTCCGCCGAGGAAGCCCACCTCCTGACGGCGGCCCGCGCGGCAGGCATCCCCATCACGTTCGAGACCACCCCGCACCACCTGTCCTTCGTCGCCGAGGACGCCGCCCGCCTCGGCGCCCGCATCCGCCTCAGCCCCGCCATCCGCCAACCCCACGACCGAGGCACCCTCTGGTCCGCCCTCGTCGCGGGCCACATCGCCACCATCGGCAGCGACCACGCCCCACACACCCTGGAAGAGAAGTCCCGCCCCGTCCCGGACGCCCCACCCGGCCTCCCCGGCGTCCAGGAACTCCTCCCGGCCGTCTTCACCGGCCTCCGCCGCCGCTACCCCGACACCCCGATCGACGACCACCTCTCCCTCCTGTCCCGCGTCGCCGCCGCCGAACCCGCCCGCCTGTTCCACATCGACCACCGCAAGGGCTCCCTGGCGGAAGGCAAGGACGCCGACATAGTCCTGTTCGACCCCCACGACACCTGGCCCCTCACCACCCCCCACACCAAGTCCGCCTGGTCCGCCTACGAAGGCTGGACCTTCACCGGCCGCCCCCATCTCACTCTCCGTCGCGGCACCCCCATCCACACCCTCGCCACCAACACCTTCGGCCCACCCACCGGCGAATGGCTCCCCGCCCGCCCCTGAGTTATCCACACCCCCGACTCGCCATCCATTCGACTGTCACCCTTCCCCGGTAAAATGGACTTCGGGGGCCCTCACGGTTATCCACATCCCCGAAATCCATCCCCACCCCCACAATCCCACTTGACAGGGCCACGCCCTCCGCCGCCACCCATCCACAGCCCAGCGACATCCCCCTGGCCCAACACCCCTCACCTCCTAGCCTCGGACTCGGGGGATCCCGGCGAGTTATCCACATTCCCCCAAATCATCCACATTCCTCTCCCCACATTTGACACCCTGATCCATCCACACCTTGACCTCGACCGGTCATCGCGCCACCGTGTTTGACCAGGGGTTCGTTGAGGTTCTCGACGGGTCTGTACCAGCCGAGGGTCTGGCGAGGGCGGCCGTCGAGTTCGCGGGCGACTTCACGAGCCACCACCGAATGACGCCAACGATCCTCCGATGGAACGAACCGACCGTCCCGCCCGCAATTCCCGCGAGATCGTCTCCCACCCCTCAAACCCAACACCACAGACACGATCCGGCGCATCGACCAGTCGAGGCCAAGCCCCCCACAACAACCTCCTTGCCCACCCCGCCCCTCAAGCCGTAACGTTGAAATCGGGGGTCCCCGCAGGTTGTCCACATCCCCCTAAACCATCCACAGCCACCACGAGAACCTTGACAACACCGCAGCCCGGGTTATCCACAAGCATGATCACTCGCGTATCCACGCACGACCCAACCCCGGTAGAATTGAACTCGGGGGATCCCAGGCGAGTTGTCCACAACGCCCGGATTCATCCACAGGCACCCGACAGCGCTTGACAACCCCGACACCGACCCGTTGTCCACAGCGCATCCCAGGCCGTGCTTGCTCCCACCTCACCCAGGCCCTGGCCTCGAACTCGGGGGTCCCTGGGCCAGTTATCCACAAACCCCGAAACCATCCACAGGGCACCGGCACAGCCTTGACACCACACAGCCCCGTGATGTCGAAGTTGTCCACAGCCCGACGCCAGCCACGTTTGCCTGCCACACTCCCCCAGCCCTAACCTCGGACTCGGGGGATCCTCCGGCCAGTTGTGCACAACCGCCGAAACCATCCACAAGCCCGACCGGCCACTTGACGGCGCACGCCCGGCGAGTGAGCGCAGGCACGTTGACGTGCGCGGATGATGAGGCAGGCTGGGATCGTGCGGATAGCGACAGCGCGGACGGTCGACCTCTCACGGGTGCTGGCCGAGTTGGCCGACCGACCGGTCAACTACGTGATGGCCGAGGTCGGACCGGACTGGCACCGCGAGGACCACACGCACCCGCTGGGCCGCGAGTCACCAGGCGAGCCCGTGGTCGGCGGCCTGTTCGAACAGGCCTGTGACCTGGTCCGCGACTACCGGTTCGCCCCACCCGAGCTGATCCACGCCCACTACCGGCACGACGCGCCGCTACTCGGCCGGGACATGCTGCTCGAAGGCCACTTCGGCCCGCTGCATTTCCTCATGGGCGTCCGCGTCACCGCCGTTCTCGACGAACAGACCCCCACCCACACCCGCTGGGGCTGGAGCTACGAGACCCTCACCGGCCATCTCGAACGCGGCCGCCTGGACTACGAGGTCCGCAAGAACCACCGCACCGGCACGATCGACTTCCTCGCCGCCTCGTACTCCCGACCCACCCGCCGCACCAACCCGCTGTTCCGCCTCGGCTGGCACATGTTCGGCCGCCGGATCCAACGCCGCTTCTACCGCCGCGTAGGCGAACAACTCCGCGCCGCCCTCACCACCGGCACACCCACATCCGCCCCGGGCCGACGCCGTGGACTGTCGATTGTGGACCCCGCAACCGGATGACCATCCCCTGTGGATGGATCGCACAACCCACCATGGCTCTTCTACGCGGCCCACCGGGCACGAGAGTTCATGACAGCGCAAGGGATCTCGGCCGTCCGATACGGACGATGGACCGCGCCACAACGGATCTCCGGCGCGGACGAACTCACCGCTTGCCGGACACGGCAAGGCGGGCGAGGCGTTGCGGTGTCGGCCAGCGCACGTCCCACACCCAGCCGAGTCTCTCGAACACCCAGATGAACCGGGCGGAGATGTCCACCTGGCCGCGCCGGACGCCATGCCGGGCCGACGAGGGGTCGGCGTGGTGGGAGTTGTGCCAGGACTCCCCCATGGACAGGATCGCCAGCGGCCAGAAGTTGGCCGAGCGGTCCCGGCTGCGGAAGGGCCGGTCGCCGATCATGTGGCAGATCGAGTTGACCGACCAGGTGACGTGGTGTTGGAAGGCCACCCGGGCGAGGCCCGCCCACAGGAACCCGGTGAGCGCGCCCCACCACGACAGCGTCAGCACGCCGCCGAGCACCGCGGGCAGCAACACCGACAGCGACACCCAGAGCGGGAAGAGCCGGTCCACCATCCTGATGTCCGCGTCGGCCGCCAGGTCCGGCGCGAACCGGTCGATGTTGGTGCGGTCGCGGCCGAACAGCCAGCCCATGTGCGCGTGCCAGAAACCCTTGGCCAGCGCGAGCGGGGACGTGCCGAACAGCCAGGGCGAGTGCGGGTCGCCCTCGCGGTCGGAGAAGGCGTGGTGGCGGCGGTGGTCGGCGACCCAGCCGATGACCGAGCCCTGCGCCGCCATCGCGCCCATGATCGCCAACGCGATGTGGACCGCGCGGTTCGCCTTGAACGCGCCATGGGTGAAGTAGCGGTGGTACCCGACCGTGATACCGAGGGTCGAGACGGTGTAGAAGACCGCGGCGATGGCGAGATCCACCCAGCTCACGCCCCAACCCCAGGTCAGCGGCACCGCGCTGACGAGGGCGAGGAACGGGATCAGCAGGAACGCGCGGATCGTCACCATCTCCAGCCGCCCGGCCCGCGCGGCGAGCAGGGGTTTCGGCCGGGGGCGGTCGTCGGGAGGCAGGAGCGTGGCACTGGACATGCGTTACCTCGCGGTGATGAGGGCGGCGTTGTTCGGGCGCGACGGCGCCGAGGTGAACACGCGCGTTCGAACGGACTCGGTCACGCGGGACGCGCGGCCATGCACGCCGCCATCGCCGGGCGGTCGAGCAGGGGCGGGAAGACGCGGAGCCGGTCCGGGGGGAGTCCGGCGACGACATCGGTGACGAACCGGGCCACCTCGGCCGGGGTGGGTACGACGTGGCCGCCCAGGTATCCGACCACCGACGGCCGGTCGTCCCCGCGGGGCTCGGTCCCGACATACCACCCGAGCCGCTCGTCCCAGACGAGCATCAGGTCCCGGCCGGGCAGGCGCGGGAGGCGCTCGCTCAGGCCGAGGTAGGCCGTGGCCGTGTCGGTGACCTCGTACGCCACCGCCTCGGCGGGTACCCCGATCCGGGCCGCGACCTGGTGAACGTAGACCCCTAACGCGATGTCGAGCCCCACCGGCTCGCCCGTCCGCCCGGCTGTTCGCGCGCCCTCGCCAAGGGAGTCGCTCCCGCGGCAAGCGGGGGATCCCAGGGTCGCGACGGTCGTGCGTCCGAGGCCGCGGATGTCCGCGGCGAGGTGGGTGCTCGTGAGCCGCTCCGCGGGGATCAGAGGGCCGACACCGCCGTGGCCTGCGGGCCCCGGTTGCCCTGTCCGACCTCGAACCGGACCCGGGCATTCTCCTCCAGGCCGCGGAAACCGCCACCGGAGATCTCGGAGTAGTGGACGAACAGGTCGGCGCCTCCGCCGTCCGGGCTGATGAACCCGAACCCCTTCTCGGAGTTGAACCACTTCACAGTGCCCTCGGCCATGCGGGATCTCCTTGTCGCGTGGGATGTCTCGGCACGACCTCGGACGAGGCGGCCGGGCCGCGAGCGTGAACCGAGGAGTCGGAGAGGTGACACCGGGGAACGGCTCGCCAAAAACTTCTGCGAGCGTCCAGGGAACAACGAACACAAAAATCTTCAACCACAACCAGTAGAGCACGCGCCGCGCCGAGCGTCAACCAAGCCCGGCCGACCGCACCCGGACAGCGGTGCGCGCCCCGCCGTGCCAGGAAAGTCCTTAATGGACATTTTGGGTCCGGACAGCCCGTGTCCCGCCTCGTTGCGGTAGTGTCGGCGGAGTTGGTGACCTCAGCGCAGGCAACAGGCCGTCGCGGGGTCGCCCGACCCATTCCGGTCCGATGGTGATCGACCGGGGACAGGAGCACCGGCTTGCCGCCGGATCGCCAGCACGCACAGCCCGGCACCGACCACCCCGGCCACGTTCGGCTCACCGTCCACTGTCGACCGGACCGCCGATGAGAGCGGCCGGGCGGCCGAGCCGGGCACGCGACGCCGAGAACTCCTTCACCGAGAACCGGATCGCCTTCGAGCTGGGGCAGGCCACCCAGCAGGCCCAGGCCGCGCGCACCGTGGCAGGCCATTCGCTCGACGCCACCGACTGCCGCGAGCTGCTGTCCATGCTGGGCCTGTCGGCGCGGACGCCCGACAAGCACACCGATGAGGCGGGGAACGGTCACATGGTCCAGCGGTAGCAAGGAGTTCCAGGCCGGGCAGGGCCATCGAGGACCACGGTCCTGCGCCGTCAGAGGATTCTTTGATCACATCGCCTGACCGGGCTCCCGTGCCCCGTCAGGCGATGTGATGACGCTGTCGCGGCCGGTCGAGAGCGATCGGCGTCGCGCTATGTCGTCAAAGTCACCGCATGACCAGACAACCCCCGCACGCCCGGCCTCGCCCGAGGTGAGCCCGAAAGGACCCAGGCGGGCCGGAATCGGCGCGCGCCCACCGCGTCTCGGTGCGGCGGTATGCGCGCCGCCCTGGGCCGCCGACGCTCAGGCGAGAGCCGCACGCAGACGAGCGCGCACGTCCTCGCCGTCGGCGCGAACCGCCAGGTCGTGCCGGGTCGGCGCCGGGATCAGGTCGATCAGCTCCAGTGACCGTTCGATCGCCAGCAGGGCCTCCGGCAACCGCTCGCCCAGGTCGAGGAGGAGGCCGCCGTGGGTGTTGAGGACGTGGGCGGCCAGGCCGCGACGGGCAGGCGGCACGGCGGTGGCCGACGTGGACGGGGTCAGCTGCAGGATGGTCATCGCGGTGGCGATGTCGGCGAGAGCTGCCGGGATGCGGTCGAGACCCGCGAGGCACAGGGCGCGGTTGATCAGGACGAGGACGCGTTCACCGGGTGAGTCCGCCGACGCGAGGGCGGCCAGCGCGCGATCGGCGGCGGCCAGGCCCGCGGCGTGGTCGCCGGTCTCCCAGCACAGTTCCGCGACCTGGTTCGCCGTCCGCGCAGCGGCAGCGCCGCCGGTCGTTGCATGGAGTTGTTCGGCTTCCCGGGCGAGTCCCAGGGCTGTGACGGGGTCGCCGGAGACCGAGTGGGCGACGGCGAGGTTGACCAGGGCGGCGGCGAGTGCGGACGGGTCGGTCGTGGGCACCGCTCGGTAGCGGGTCACGGATTCGGCGGCGGTGACGGCCATCGTCGCCACGTCCCCGACACGCCAGGCGACGGAGGCGGCGTTGGCGAGCGCGGCGGCCAACGCGGCCGGGTCGTCGAGTTCGCGATGTCGTTCTACGGCTTCCAGACTCGCGGCGGTCGCACGGTCGAGCAGTCCGGCACCCGCGAGAATCCACCCCTGATTGGTCAGTGCAAACGCGAGTTCCGCACTGGACAGTTCCCGATAGAGCCGGACGGACTCATCCGCCGCCACTACCGCCTCATCCCACCGTTCAGCGTGCGCGAGCCGATAAGCCAACAGGTTCAACACACGTGCACGCGTACCCCCACTCGGGTAATGCGAAGCGAGCTTGCGCGCAACCGCAGCAGCAGCGATATCCAGATCGGCCCCACCACCGAACGGCAGATGAGCCTCCAGAGCCGTCAGCAACCCCACGTCAAGATCCACCGCGTCGACCAACCGCGCCACCGCGCGTCCACCGCGTGCGGCAAGACCCGGATCTGCACGCAACGCGGGTTCCACCAGTTCCGTCAAGACCGCCGACGACCGCGTCGCCGTCTCCACCAGAACCGTCAACACATGGGCGTTCCACGGTGCACGATCCAATAGCGCGCGCACCGCGCCTGGTAACCACGGATCAGTGCTCAGCGCGACCAGGTCCTCCCCCAACCGGTCAGGCCGCAACGGCGTCAGCACCACACCATCACCGTTCGGATAGCACTTCGCGTGGTCGGCGAGCAGCGCGTCAGCCGAGTGGGACTCCGTCAAGTCAGTGGCCCGCAGCGCGGCCCGCGCGTCCGCATAGGCCAACGGACCGGTCAGGGTCGCGAGCGTGACGAGCCGGTTCATCAACCACGGCGGCGTCGCCATCGGCTCGGCCACGCGGGTGTGCAGACCGTGCCAGTAGGCGCGTTCACGCTCGATGAGGTGCGCGGCGAAATCACGCGGCAGCTCGCCGCCGGTGTCCACCCCGACCAAGGCCGCCATGAGCACGGACAGCACCGAGTCGAACCGGGACGACGATAGGTCCACCGGCAACGGTATGTCCGCCGGACGGTCGAGCACGGCCCCGAACCGCGCGCAGGCCAACCGGAACAGTTCGGAACGATCGACCGCGACCTCGCCCAGCGCGGTCTCCGTCGCCGGGATCCCGTCCACGGAGGACAACCTCCGGGACAACGCGGACCACCAGAAGTCCGCCGAACGGGCCAACGCGAGCACCCGTACGCGCGGCCCACGCCGTTCGCGCGCCAGCTCCACCAGCCGCGCCGACGGCCACCGATCGGCGTAGTCCACGACGTACAGGACACCCGCGACCTCGCCCGACCTCGGCGCGGGCGCCCGGCCGGGATCCAGGTCGGCCGCCAGCACCAGCCAACCCCGGTCGGTCAACCGACGCGCGAACTCGGCCGCCAGCCGGGTCTTGCCCGCGCCGCCCGCCGCGTGCACGAGCCGGACCGAGACCTCGTCGGGACCGTCGGCCCAGGCGCCCAGCCCGGCCAGCACGTCGTCCCGGCCGGTGAGCGGGACGACCGCGAACCGCTCCTCCAGCAGCAGGCCGGGCCGTTCCCGCACGAGCCCAGGGGCCACATCCACCCGCCGCGGCCACGGTGCCAGGTGGAACCGGGACGGGATGGGAATCCCGTTCCCGCCGATCTGGAACACGTCGCCGAACACGGTCCCCGCGTGCAGCGAGTTGACCACGCGCGGGTCGCCCATCCGCCACCTCCCACCGGTAACGGTCCCGATTCTCCCTGCCCGTCCCGGTCGCGGGCACGTACATTGGTGATCAGGTTCCGGGAGGGAGACCGTCATGGGCTCGAACGGGCACGACAACGACTGGATCGACGACTCCGCCTCCGTCATCGGCGCGCAACGGACCCAGGACGTGCCCGCGGTCATCCCCGAGATCGTGCGCGCCACCCTGCGCGCGGTCTCGACGGCCGCAGGCGTGCCACCGCTGCCGCCCCCGCCCACCGACCAACAGCCCCGCTGAGCACCAGCGGTCCGGCCGCGTCGGGTTCCACGAAACACCGGTGACATCACCGCGGTTGTCCCGGCCAAGTCCCGGGACAACCGCGGTGCCGGTCCACATCACGCGGGAAATGTCCCGCCCTGGGTCACCGCTGGTCGTCGTCCGGGACCGGGACGAACCGGTGCTGGTCGACCACGTCCGCCGGGTCCGCCTCGGCCGTGGCCTGCTCCGCCTCGAACCCGCCGTCCAGATCGTCCTCCGGCTCGTCCGGGTCGAGACCGGGACTGAGCTGGTCGGCGACGTCGTTCCACGGCTTGTCCCACTCGGTCATCCCCGCTCCCTCGCGTCGACGTGACGGTCTCGTCGTCAGGAGGTTCCCACGCGGTGCGCGGCTACACCTGTCGGCGAACGGCGATGTGCCGGGCCATTCGATTCCCGCGGGCCGCGTGATTGTCCGAACAATGCGGCCGCGGCGGGCAGGCCGAATGGCCGAATCGCGCACGGGGTGGCCGGAATAGTCAGTCACTCTTTCGAGTGAACCCAAGCCTGCCGAACATCTCACTCCGGCACTTCGACGCTCAAAGAGGTACCAGGCCAGGACCACCGAACCGGCGACCGAACCGGAACCGGTCCGCGCCCTCCCCGGCTGAGCTGCGCCTATAGCCGCGACAACGGAAACAGGCGAACCCAGGACACGCCGGACATTGTTCGGACATGGATCATGAAAGTCGAGATTTTACCGTTTGTGGAAATCATGTCGTGTCCCGGAGGCTTTGCGCATGACGATGACGAAGCCCTCCGCGAGCGGGAGATGGGTCCCGGTTCCGGAGGGCGAGGGGGACGCCATTCCCGGGTGGCTGCGCGCGGAGGGCGCGTTCGCGCCCCGCCCGCTGCCCTCGGAGCTCGCGCTCTCGCAGCGCACCAACCGCCTGCTCGCCGACGGCCAGGAGAAGCTGGGCAGGCTCGACGAGGCGGCGGCCCGGATGCTCGACCTGTCCCCGCTGGTGCGGTCCACCCAGGTGCGCGAGGTGCAGCGCTCGGCGCAGCTGGACGGGGTGAGCGCGGCGCTGCTGGAGGTGCTGGTCTCGCAGTTGCCCGGGGTCAAGCCAGGAACCTACGTCGAGCCCGCGGTCACCCGGTACCTCCGGGCGAGCGACACCGGTTTCGCCGCGTTGCGGGACGGCGCGGCCATCGACGGCGAGCTGATGTCGCGGGTGGCGGCCGCGTTCGACGACACCGCCACCGACCAGGTGTGGCGCACCGACCACACCTGGCTGGGCGGGCCTGCGCCTGCGGACGCGTTTCTGGTGGCCAGCCCGCCCGGCGCCGAGACGCGGGCGGCGTTCGAGCAGTTCGTGACCTGGTCGGCGGCCGACACCGAGCTGACCGTGCTGGCCAAGGTCGCGCTCGGCACGTTCCTGCTGGAGGTGTTGCGCCCGTTCCGTTTCGGCAACGGCCACATCGCCCGGCTCTATGTCGGTCTGGAACTGGCCCGGTCGCGGGTGTTGCGCGGGCAGGTGCTGCCGATCTCGACCTGGATCAACCGCAATCTCACCGCCTACCGCGAGCACCTGCGCGCGGTGGCGGTCACCGGCGACTACGAGAGCTGGGTGGCGTTCTTCGCGGCCGGGGTGATCGAGGTGTGCGCGGACGAGCTGGCGCTGATCCGCAAGCTGGAGGGCGCGCACCGGCGGTTGCAGGACCGGCTGGGACGGCGGACCGGGAACGTGCGGAAGGTGTTCAACAGCCTGCTCGCCACCCCGGTCACCAACCACCGGCAGATCGCCGAGCTGCACCGCATATCGAACAAGAACGCCAACGACGTGTGCGGTCGGCTGGTCGACGCGGGCATCCTGGAGAGCCTCGGCGACTACGGCAAGGTCTACTACAGCCCGGAACTGGTGCGGCTGCTCAGCCTCACCGACCCGCGCGCCACCTGAGCCCGCGTCCCGAGCGCGACGAGGATCAGCAGTGCGGCGAGGGCGAAGGTGACGCGCATGCCGGTGGTGACGGCGCCCGGCCCCGCGGTGGTGATGTCCGTCGTGGACGAGGCGAGGGCGAACACCGCGCCCATCACGGCGGTCCCGGTGACGAGACCGAGGTTCCGGGACAGGGTGAGCATGCCCGAGACGACCCCGCGCCGGTCGGCGGCCACGTCGGCCATGACGGCGGTGTTGTTGGCGGTCTGGAACGTGGCGTAGCCCATGGTGGTGACGACGATCGGGACGAGGTAGCCCGCGACGGTCCCGGGAAGTGCCGCCAGCAGGGCGGTTCCCACCGCGATACCGACCAGGCCGATCACCGTCATCCGCTGCGCACCGAGCCGGTCCACGATCCGGCCTGCCGGGATCCCGCTCAGCGCGGTGACGAGCGGGCCTGCGGACATGACGAGCCCGACGAGCGCGGGACCGAGTCCGAGACCGCGGGACAGGTAGAAGGGACCGACGACCAGGGTCGCCATCATCACCGTGGAGACCAGCGCGCTCATCACCAGACTCGCGTTGCGCATCGGGTCCCGGAACATCTCGGGACGGAGCAACGGCTCCCGCGTCCGCCCCTCCACCCGGACGAACACCACGACCCCGGCGGCGGCCACCACCAGCAAGGCGATGCTGAGTGGCCCGAACCGGCCGAGCGTCATCGCGAGCGCGTAGGCCATGAGGGTCCCGGCGAGCAACAACGTGCCGACGTTGTCGAACCGGACCCGCTCGGCACCGGGCCGGTCGGCGGACAGGTACCGGTATCCGAGCAGCAGGGCCACCAGCCCCAGCGGCAGGTTGACCAGGAAGATCGCCTGCCAGCCGAGCCACGAGACCAGCACGCCGCCCAGGGACGGGCCGAGCGCGGTGCCGACGGCGGACATCGTGCCGAGCAGGCCCATCGCGCTGCCGGTCCGCTCCCTCGGCACGGTCTCGCCGACGAACGCCATGGTCAGCGCCATCATGACGGCCGCGCCGAGCCCCTGCCCGGCGCGCGCCGCGATCAACACCCACAGCGCGGGCGCGACCCCGCACAGCACCGAGGAGACCGTGAACAGGGCGGTCCCGCCCAACAACAATCGGCGACGCCCGACGAGGTCGCCCAGCCGTCCCACGCTGACGACCAGGGTGGTGCTGGCCAGCAGGTAGGCCAGGACGACCCACTGCACCTGGCCGAACGAGGCGGTGAACGCCTCCGCCAGCGTCGGCAGCGCGACGTTGGCGATGCTGGTCCCGAGCGAGGACAACAACATCGACAACGACAACGCCGTCAGAACCCATCTGATCCGCATCCGCGCCCCCGTTCCACTGTGGACATCCCGCTGTCTGCACCCAGCATGGGACAGGCGGGACGGCGGAGGGAAACGATGTTGCCGACTCGGCAAACCCACCTGGGTGATCGACAACCCGCTATCCTGGACCACGTGACGACGTTCAAGCTGCCGCTCTACGGCTGCGACACCGAACGCGGCGACCTCGCTCCCTGAGCCCGCCGATCGACCCGCGTTCCGTTCCGTCACGTCCTGTCCCGGGAGCACCCATGTCAGATCCGCGCGCGTTCATCCATGCCCTGCCCAAGGTCGAACTGCACGTCCACCTGGTCGGCTCGGCAGGCGTCGACACCGTGCTGGCCCTCGCCCGACGCCACCCGGGGTCCGGTGTACCGACCGACCGGGCGGAGCTGGCCCGATTCTTCGAGTTCCGGGACTTCCCACATTTCCTGAAGGTCTACTGGGCGGTCCAGTCCATGCTCGTCGACCGGCACGACATCCGAACCCTCGTCACCGGCCTCGCACGCGAGCTGGCGCGGCAGAACGTCCGCTACGCCGAGGTCACGGTCACCCCGTACAACCACCTCCTCGACGGCATGCCCGCCGACGAACTGCTCACCGGCCTCGCCGAGGGCCGCGCCACCGCCACCGACCTGGGCGTCTCCCTCGCCTGGTGCTTCGACATCCCGGGCGAGAAGGGCCCCGAGGCAGGCCGGGAGACACTCGCGTTCGCCCTGCGCGAGCGCCCCGAGGGCCTGGTCTCGTTCGGTCTCGGAGGCCCTGAGGTCGGCGTCCCACGCGCCCAGTTCACCCCCTACTTCGACCAGGCCCGGGAGGCGGGCCTGCACAGCGTCCCGCACGCGGGCGAGACCACCGGCCCGGAGACGATCTGGTCGGCCGTGCGCGACCTGGGCGCCGAACGGGTCGGACACGGGACGAGCGCGACCGAGGACCCGGCATTGCTGACGCACCTGGTGGAACACGGAATCCCGCTGGAAGTCTGTCCCACATCGAACCTGCGCACCCGACAGGTCGAGTCGATCGAGAAGCACCCGGTGGGCCTGCTGCTCGCGGCGGGCGCGGTGGTCACACTCAACACGGACGACCCGCCGATGTTCGGGACCACGCTGGAAGCCGAGTACCTGGCCGTGGCCACGACATTCGGCCTGGACCCGGCCGGACTGGCGCGACTGGCGTCGAACGCGGTACGCGCGTCATTCCTGGACGCTGCCGCCCAAGCGACACTACTCGCGGAAATCGCCACCCTCACAACCGAGTAGCGCCCCCTCGCGTCAACCCGACGCGACTCTCTGTGGACCGCCCACCCCGCTGTGGACAACTCGCAGGGGACCCCCGAAATCCACTCTACCAGCGCAAACGGCCCACAAGCCCGATGTCGATCATGCCTGTGGACAACCGACGACGCCAAGAGCCACGGGACGCCACGTCAAGGCGACCAACGGAAGCTGTGGATGGTCCGACACATTGGGGACAACCCCGGAGGGACCCCCGAAATCCATTCTACCTGCGTAAACGCTGCGGCACGCGGCTGTCGATCCTGGCTGTGGACAACCGGAGGACGGGCCCGCCAAAGGGGGCTCAGATCGAGGGCAGGGCCACGCCGTCGGCTGTCTGGAGCAGGGCGCGGACCTCGGTGGCACGGGCGTCATCGGCGACCACCAGCACAGCCAGCGCCTTGTGGAACACGCGGCGGGCGGCCGGGAAAGCACCCGTCGTCCAGTAGTGCCGCCCCAGGGAGAGCAGCACGTCGACATGAACCGCGTCAGGTGCGGCATCGAACGCGGCGTCCGCCTGTTCCAGGTAGTGCACCCCGGAATCGGCCCGCCCGGCGGCGATCATCAGGTCACCGAGCAGCCCCAGCGTAGCCGCGGCGGCGACGTCCGAGCCGCGCCTGCGATGTTCGGCGAGCAGTTCGAAGGCCGCGTCCAGTGCCCGGTGCCACCGACGGCCCTGCCGGAACAGGCTCACCAGGGCAGTCAGTGTCGCGATCACATGCGGCTCGTCCGCGAGGTCGTGCCACAGTTCCAGCGCGCGCACGAACTGCGACTCCGCCACCAGGTCGTCTCCCACCGCGGCCGCGACCCGGCCCGACCGGTCCAGCAACACGGCCAGCGCCACCCGGTTGCCCCAGGTCCGCGCGGCCCGCTCCCCTGCGACCATCAGCGTCGACCGCCACTCGGCGTCCACGGCCAGCGGCGACCCGGCGGTGACCCGCCACAGCGACCGCGCCAGCGCGCACACCGCCTGACCGTCCGTGGCGTCGAGGGCGGCGGCCACCACGTCCCGATGTGCCGTCACCCAGTCCGGGGTCAGGTCGAGGGTGAGCAGATGGTCGACCAGGCGTGCGCGGGCGTCACCGCGGACCGGTGGCCGGGTCGGCGCCGCCCGCACCCAGCCGGGACGGGGCGACTCGACGTCCAGGGACGCGACCAGGTCGGCCGTGGTCTGCGGCGGCAGTCGCACCAGCGCGGCCAGCAGCGGTACCGGCAGGCCGACCCGGAGGTCGTCCAGGCACCGCAGGACCTCGTCCGCGGGCGCGGATACCCCATCCGACGGCACGTTGTCTCCTCGGTCGACCCGACGTGGCGCGCGCTCCTCTTCGCCGATCCGGCCCACCATGATGAGCGATCACGTTGGCGCCACGGCAACATGGGGACGCCAACACCGCCCATTCGGACGCATCACGCCGGGAGTTCCACAATGGAACAACCGGTGTTTCTACTGCACAGTGGACGGTGCGGTCACCACGGCGAGCGCGCGGTCCCTGGCCGTCTCGTCGACCTCCGCCAGCACGAACCCGCGGGCGCGAATGTGCGCCAGCAGCTCGGGATCCGGGGCCAGGTCGTGCTCGCGCAGGTAGTAGGGCACCGCGCCGGGCCACACCCACAGCCCATCGGTCCGGAACACGAGCGGGACAGCCGGTTCCCGTTCCGGGTCGTACACGTCCTTGTCGTGGCTGCGCGCGGCGAGCACGGCGGGCGCGTCCTCCAGGTAGGCCAGCACCAACGATCGCTCGGCCGCGGGCACCGGCGGCCGCGGCACCGGTTTCCCATCCGTCCCGAGCCCGTCCCACACCCGCGGCGATCGCACCGCGGGCTCGACCCGCTTCCGCCACCACGGCGGGACGTTGTGGTCCGCCCGGGGGAACAACCGCAACTCGTCCTGGAACCCCACCGGCGGCGGCACCACCCGCCACCGCGGCTCCTCGTCCAGCACGAACCGGGTGCGCACACCCCCGGCCGGGTCGACCTCCACCTCCCCGGCCAACCAGGTCCCCCGCCCCGGCTGGTACATGGCCGCCCGCACCTGCCCGAGCAACCGCACGACCTCCGGATGCGGCCGCACCGGGTGCGTGAACCCATCCGGCCCGGTGACCACCACATCGACCTCGACGTGCTGCCCCGCCGCCCGCAGCTCGGCCCGCACATGCCGCCACCCCGGCGCCACCGAACCGGCAAGCACCTGGGCGATCCGGTGCACATGGTCACCGGCCGGTGGTTGGCTCACACACTCCCCCTACGAAACCTGTTCCACAACAAGCGGGACGACGAACCACGACGCGAAGTCGACAAGCGCCTCGTCGCGGCGGCGGTCACGCACCGCCCTGCGCGGCACCATCCAGACCCCGGCGGAACCACTCCGGCGTGTTCTCCGGCGAGCGCGGGAACCACTTGAACTCCGTCTCGTAGTCCTTGGGAGCAGGTGGCGTGGCGAAATCCGGCTCGTGGTCGCGGTTGTAGTTGATCTGGAACTTCGCAGGCGCGTCCACAATGTACTTGCATTCGACCCAGGTGCCGATGTCATCGGCATACATACCGGTGCGCAGCTTCAGGAACTTCTTCCACACGCTCTCCGGGAGGTCGAACCCGCCGGAAGAGCCGTCCTCCATGCGCAAGCCCACGCGCAGTCGGTTGCTGTTGCCCAGCTTGGCGATCTCCACCTGCAGGCGCAGCCATCCCGAGGGCAGCACGGCGACGAGTTCCTCGGTGATCTCGAACAGCAGACCCTGCTGTTCGACCGGGTTCAGCTGCGGCCAGTTCGCCATGGTGTCCGGTTCCTTCCTCTTCGGTTCGCCTCGCCGCGAAGCCTACAGTCGCCCATCCGTGCCCGGATCGGACTCGTGCGCGCGCTCCAGTTCCATTCCTTCTTCGAGGATGCGACGCAACCATTCCGGGATGTGCTTGTCGTCACGAGGGTAGGTTTCGAGGTCTCGCACGAACGTCGTGGGGTGCAACTCGGGCAGCCATCTCGGGTCGTCGTCGTAGTCGAACGACGGCTGCGGGGCCGATCCCTGTTCCAGCACCAACTTCGCCGAGAACCAGGTGCCCCGACCAGGCTCGTATCCCAAGTCCCGCAACTCCTGGTATCCCTCGGACACGGCGGCCGGAATGGGCCCCACGTCACCGAAACCACCGAATCGGTCACGCACCTCGACGGCGAAGTCCCAGGCCAGCACCGTCGCGGAGACGGTGAGCGTGATCCGGGCCCAACCCGGCGTGACCTCCCCGGCCAGCGCCTCGGCTGCCGCGGCGACCAGCTCATCGGCCCTTGTACGGTGTGTTCGGTCCATAGTTCACTCCAGGTCGGTTCGGGAACACGCGTTGCTTGGTCACCGTCGACTCGACGATGGGGTTGCCCGCGTTGTCGAGCAGCGGTTTTCCGTCCGGCCCCGCCTTGTACTCGACCTCTCGCCACCGCGCGGTGACCTCGGATGGTACGCCGTCCTCGCCGCGAGTCATCCGCACCTGGTAGTCGCGGACGTCATGCAAGGGATCCCTGGACAGGTCGGACAGGCCCATCTCCATTCTGCGCCAACTGGCCTCGTGCACCCAGCCGTCGCGGAAGTTGCCCGAGTTGGACGCCGCCATCTGCGGATGCATGTTGAGATACTCGCCCAAACCGCCGAGCTCATTGGCCACCAGGTGCCCACCGGCCCATTTCGCGCGGGCGTCGGCGGCCTCCTGCGGCGTCAGGGCGCGGTTGGGCGGATCAGCGGGATAGGCCGCCTCGCCTTCCATCTGAGCCCGCCGCTGTGCTCCCTTGTCCTTGTGGTCGTCGCGGTGGGCGGCATCCTGACCGCCGTGGTGGAGATCGCCGCTGACCGCGTCCGGCTGACCGTGGTGGTCGGTGTGGAAGTTCAGCGCCAGATCCCCATTGTGGAAATTGGGCACGCGGTACTTGACGTCCGGCAGCAAGGGTTTGCCGAGGTCCGGGTTGAAACCGTTCCACTCGCCCTCGCTGGCACTCCGACCGGGCAGTGCGTTCGACTTGGCTCCCGGCTCGGCCTCGACCCACTTGACCGTACCGTTCTCGTCGGTATGGAAAGTGGTTCGGGTGCCGTTCTCGTTGATCACCGGGTACGCGGTGTTCGGGTGCAACGGGGTGTGGCCGGGCAGATCCCGGAGGGGTGCCGGAACCGGGTTCGGCTCGGTCGGGCGGAAATAGTCGGGATCCCTGTTCCCGTCGGGGATTCGGTCCCGGTCACGATGCGGAGCCTGGATCGGCGGATCGTAGACGTGCTGGGGCGCCGGACGATCCCAGTCCACGAAACGCTCGCCGTGTCGAGGATCGTCCGCCTCGATGGTCTCCGTGTCCGGGCTGGGGTCGTGCTCGGGGTGGTCGGGATGCCGGGGATCGGACGGATCGATGGAACCGCTGTCATCGTCGTGGGTGTCGGGCTGGTCGTCGTCACCGCGGGCGCGGGCGTCGTCGCCTGTGACGTCGTGTTTGTCGGCGTCGTGGGTGCCTGGGGTGAACGCGTCGTCGCCCGCGCTGTGGTGGGTTCCGTCGGGGTAGTGGGTGTCCCACTCGCCGTTCGGGGGGATGCGGGGGCGGACCTTGCCGTCCGGGCCGATCTCGTAGTCGGAGGAGAAGACTCGGCCGTGCTGGTCGGTCCAGGCGGGCTTGTTCGGTGCCAGGACGGGGGTGTCGAGCTCGTTGGCCAGGCGGGGGGCGAAGTCGTTCGCGCCCGCGTCGCAGCCGATCAGGCGGATCGGCCTGCCGTCGTAGTTCGGGTCCCGGCGCAGGATGTCGGCGAACTCCTCCGGGGTGTAGAGGTGCCCGCCGACGCGCGCGTGCCCGTCCGGGGTGACGTGCACGTCGACCGTGTACCGACCGTCCGGATCGGGACGCACGCGCTGCGGCAGGTCGCCCATCTCCGGGTCGCCACGGTGGAAGGACGCGCCCGCCGGGGTGCTCTCGGCATGTCGGTTGTGCACCTCGTCCGGGCCCGGCCGGTCGTGCGGTTCACCGTGGTCGACCGAACCGTCGTTCGGGGCACCGTGGTCCCGGGGGTGCTCTCCCGGCGCGCTGTGCTCGTGGTACGGATCTGCTCCACTGTGGACATCGCCGTGCGCGTGCGGCGGCGCGTCCGCAGGTGCGGCACCCCGACTGACCGGACCGGGTGTCGAATGCGGCTGTCCGGGACGCGAGTCGCCAGGGCGCGTCGAACCATGCGAATCACCTGAACCGGGACGAGAACCGGGACCGTCGGAACGTCCGGGACCGGAACCACGCGGATCACCACCCGGACGAGCCGTGCCGTGCGACCCGTCCGCCGAATGCGGCGCCCCACCGGGACGTGCCGGATCGGAACCATGCGGACCGCCTGCCGAGGGGTGCGCAGGCCCAGGTCGGGACGGAACGGGACCGTTGGGACCACCTGCCGGTGATTGCGAACCTGGCCGACCGGCTTCATTCGAACCGTGTGTCGCAGGCCGTGCGGGCCCCTCACCGCCGGGACGGGACGGACCGGAACCACCAGGCGACGGGTGACCGCCAGGATCCGGACGAACGGGACCGGCCGGTGGCCGGGACGAACCGGGACCGCCGCCGTCGGCACCAGTACGCGACGGGCCGGAACCACCGGCCTGCGGATGAGCACCAGAGTCTGGGCGGGCGGGACCGGTCTGCGGTCGGGATGAGCCAGGGCCGCCGGTGTCGGAACCGGGACGAGACGGGCCGGAACCGTGCGGGCCGGACGATGGGGGCCTGCCGCCGGGAGGCGTGGATGTCGGGCCTGCCGAGCCTGGGCGGGAGGTGCTGAGGCCGCTGGTGGAAGGGCCCGAACCGGGACGGGTGGGAGTCGGGGAGTTCGGAGCTCCCGGGCCGGGGCGGGACGGGGTGCCGCCGGATGGGGAGCCTGCATTGGGGCGGGACGGGGAGCCTGAGGCGTGGGCGGGTGACGGGCCGGACATCGGCATGCCACCCGAGGCGGGCGGACGAGATCCCGTGGACGGGCTGTTCGGTGCGCCGGTGCCCTGGGGACCGAAGCCCCCCACGGGGCGCGGGTCGGCGCCGGTGCGGGCTGGGGGTGACGCTGTCGAGGCGGCTGGGGCCGAGCCGCGCGGGTCGGGTGTGCGACTCGGGGCGCTTCCGGGGGCGCTGCCTGCGGGTCCAGAACCACCCGAACCGCCAGGGGTTCCGGTCCAGCCTGCGGAACGCGGGGCGGCGGAACCGGGAGTCCCACCGGTCGGACCACCGCCGGAACCGCCCTGCATCCCGCCCGGCGAGCCGCCGAAGGGCTGCTGGGCCGACGGGCTTGCGTCGCTGCGTGGTTGCGGTACCTGGCTGTTGCTCGGTGGTGCGTCGACGCGCGGTGGTGCCGCGGCGGACGCGCTCGACGACGAGTCCGGTGGTGCGTAGTGGGACGGGGTGGACGCGTCCGACCTCGGTGGGCTGTATGAGCCGCCACCGGAATGCGAGGCGGAACCGCCGTAGTTCGCGGCCGGGATGTCCGCGGGTTCGGCGCGGAAGCTCGATGGGGTGCCAGAGCCGCCACCGGAGTGTGTCGGCGCGGACGAACCCCCGGTGCCGGATGGCGAGCCGTTCCCACCGGCGGAACCGGAACCACCGGAGTGGGATCCGGAACCGCCCGTCAAGCCGCCGGAACCGGAGTCACCGCCAGCGCCGGAACCCGAACCGCTGTCCGAGCCGTTCCCGCCACCCGACCCGTTCCCACGACCGGAGCCGGAACCATTCCCGCTGCCGGATCCATTCCCTCCTCCGGATCCGTTCCCCGTGCCGGACCCGTTGCCGGTCCCGGAACCGTCACCCGTCCCGCTGCCGGTTCCGGAACCACCGCCTGAGCCACTGCCGGTCCCGGAACCGCCACCCGAGCCGTTGCCAGTTCCGGAACCATCACCGGATCCGTCGCCTGTCCCGGATCCGTCGCCGGAACCACGACCGGAACCGTCCCTCGATCCCGAACCGTCCCCGGTTCCGGAACCGTCACCGGAACCCGAGCCGTCACCCGAACCGCCGTGACCGGAACCGCCATGTCCGCCCGCGCGCACGGCATGCGGGTCGTGCATGAAGCCGCCGGGCTTGATGTGCTTGGGGTTGATCACGTCCAGGCCGGTGGCCTTGCCCGCCAGCTTGCCCAGCACCTTGATGATCTTGACGAAGACGTCCGCGATCTTGCCGAGGGCGGGCGCCACGCGGTGGATGGTGCGCAGCAGCCTGCGCAGCAAGTCGGTGATCTTGGTAGCCCACTTGCCGATCGCGGTGACCGCCTGGGCGACCACCAGCGGGGTGCCGAAGCCGAGTGTGAAGACCTCCTCCAGCACCCAGGAGATCAGCTTGCCGACCAGGTCGGCGATCAGGTCGCGGACCGTCTCGCGGACAAACGAGACCACCTGCCCCATGATCATCACAACGGTGCCGATGGCGCCCGCCACCGTGGACGCGCCGCCGATGGCCTCGCACTGCTCGGCCGAGGACTGCCGGTACGCGTCGGCCGCCGCGCCCTCCCAGCCCGCGGTGCCGTTCTTGACCGCGTTGTCGTAGTTGGACTTGGTGTCCTCCAACAACTTCGCGATGTTGTCCCAGGTGTTGGCGTAGGACTGGATCGCGGGCGGGTTGCCCGCCAGCGAGTCGAGCATGTCCTTGAGCGGCTGCACGTGCTCCATCAGGAACGACGCGGCCGACGACAGCAGCCAGCCGAACGGGTCGATCGCGGCGGCCGCTGCCTCGGCGGCGAAGCTGACCACGCCGAGGCCGCCCTCGACCCAGTTGCCGTCCTTGATGCCGTTGTAGGCGTCCATCGCGGACTCGGCGATGCCGATGCCGCCCATCCAGCCGTAGTCGCCGTTGCCCTCGGTGAGGATTCCCGGGCCGTCCGGGTCCTCCTTGGGCTTGTCGACGAGATCCGGCGGCGCGCTGCCCTCGGGCATCAGTCACCCGCCGTCAGGTTCGAGGTGTTGGTGTCCTCGGTCTCCCGGTAGGCCCTCGCGGTCTCGCGCACGCGGCCGGAGACGGCCTCCATCGCCTCGACGGTCTTGGTGAGCGTGTCGATGCCGTACTGCTCCACCGGGTCGAGCATCATCCGGAACGGCTGGCAGAGGATGCCGTACGCGTCGGTCGGCATGCTCACCTGGTTGGCCGCGTCGACCGTGCGGTGCAGGTCCGAGGTGAACTGGTCGAGTTGCCCGGCGTGCGCGGTCAGGTCCGCGCCGATGTCGAAGCCACCCTGGGTCATGGTCTCGCCTCTCAGGACAGGATGGAGCCGCCGAAGTCGTCGTCCTCGCCGTGGTCACGCGCCCGACGCCGAGGCGGAGGCGATGACGGCTGCTCGTCCTCCTCGTTCGCGCCGATCCGCAGGTGCCGCGGCCGCTCTGCCTGCTCCTCCTCGACGAACTGCGGGAACTGGTCGCGGGCGTCGGCGAGGATCTTGTTGGCGGTCTGGTCGGTGGTGCCGATGGTCTCGGCCATGACCTCTTCGAGCAGCTCGGGGATTCGCGCCTGCGCCCGCTGCATGGTCGCCATGACCAGCGCGGCCACCTCGCCCATCCGCCGCCCGTTGACGTTCTCGGCGATGTCCAGCCCGGTGAGCACTCCCCGCGCGGACACGGTCACCTCGACGACCCGATCCGCGGACCGCTCGGTGACCGACAGCTCCTCGACCCGGTCGGCCATGGCCTGGTAGCGCACCACGCGCTGCTGAATGGTCCGGTTCCAGTCCTCGACCATCCGCTCACTGGCCGCGAGATCCTCAGGCACGCCCAGCCCCCGATCCGTTCTCCACGTCCGCCCCCGACGGGCGACCACGCGCCATCCGACGCAAGTGTGGTCCACCCGGTTCCCGAACGGGTGAATGGTCTGGACAAATTTGTCACGGATCGGAGTCCGCGCAGATCAGGCCGCTAAAGATCCACACGACGTCTGGGGCGTGCAGTCATGGGACGTCCGCACCGCCGCACCGACCACACACGCCCGAAGAACCGGCCACCCCACCCCAGGACTCGACCCACCCAGCCCAGTAAACCGCCCACGCCTCACCCGAGGAGCCGCTCCCCCACGAACCCGATCACGTTCACCGGAGAAGTCGATCATCCCGCGGACATGGCCCCTCCCACCCGGGGGCTGGCCCGCGCGTGAGTCTATCTGCCCAGGTCAGGAGCCCGGAAGGGGTGGCCTTGGGGCGGTGGATGGTTTTCGGGGGATGTGGACAACCCACCGCCCCGACCCCGACCCCGACCCCGACCCCGACCCCGAAGATCATTCCCGTCGCAGCGCCCCCACAACAAAACCCACCGCTCCCAGGGGGATCCCCCTCGGCCATCTTACCAGGTGGGAGGCACAGTCGGGACGTCTTCGATCTTGGTGGGTGGGGGTCTGTGGATAACTTCTGTCGCTGGGATGGGTGAAGTTTCGAGGCAGACGGGAGCGTGGTGCCAGGTCGGGGCGGGATCGGTCGCGTTGGTGATCGACAGTCGGGAAGTCGGGCGGTGGGGAGTGGTGGCCGGGGTCAGCGGGTCGGTGGGGGCGAGAGGAGGCCCAGGCGGATGAGGCTTTCGGCGGTGGCGACGATGGTGTCCTCGTTGGAGCGGGGGCTCCAGCCCAGGACTCGGCGGGCCTTGGCGTTGGAGACGCGGCGGGTGCGGCCGAGTTGGGGGGTGATCTCGCGCAGGGAGCGGTCGGTGAGCGCGGCGACGCGGATGACCCAGTTGGGGACGATCCGTTTCGGGACGCGGGCGGCGGCGTCGCCGAGGCGGGCGCGGAGGGCTCGGGCCATGTCGGGCATGGTGAAGTACTCGCCCGCGGCCGCCAGGAAGCGCTCGCCTGCGGCGGCCGGGTCGATCATCGCACGCAGGTGCAGGTCGGCGACGTCTCGGACGTCGACCACCGAGGTCGACAGGTGCGGGACACCGGTCAGCTCGCCCGCCAGCAGTCGGCGGACCAGGTCGATGGACGAGGCGAAGTTCGGGCCCAGGACCGGGCCGAACACGCCGACCGGGTTCACGACCGCGAGTTCCATCCCGTCCCCCTCGTGTTCCGCGAAGTCCCATGCGGCGCGCTCGGCCAGCGTCGTGGACCGCACGTGCGGGGTGACGGCCGGGCCGTCCAGGTCGGACCAGTCCTCCTCCTCGAACGGCCGGTCCGTGCGCGGGTGCCCATAGCCCACCGCCGCGAAGGACGACGTCAGCACGACCCGCCGGACGCCTGCGGCACGGGCGGCACGCAGGACCCGGAGCGCGCCGTCGCGGGCGGGCGTGACCAGGTCGTCCTCGGTCGTCGGTTGCCGGGGTGGGAGCGGCGCGGCGACGTGCAACACGTAGTCGCAGCCTTCGACCGCTTCAGCCCACCCATCGTCGGCAGTCAGATCGGCGACGGCGAAGGTCAGGCGGTCGTCGGGGCCGGTGCCGCCGACGCGGACCATGCCGCGGGCGTCGTCCACCCGGTCGGGCGAGCGCACGGACGCGCGCACCTGGTAGCCGGCGTCCAGGAGTCGGACCAGACAGTGCGCGCCGACGAACCCGGATCCGCCGGTGACCAGCACCGTCTCGCCGCCCACTTGGCCTCCCTGCCGGTCACGATCCGTGTCGCTGTCGACGCAGATCGTGCTCACCGGGGCGGGACCCGGCAACTCGACTCACCCGCGCGCGTAGCGCAGCACCACCACCCCGTTGCCGAACGTCCTGGTCTCCAGCAACCGCATCGGGACGTGCGCGCCGTCCAGCGGGAACAGCGGCTTGCCGCCGCCGATCAGGATCGGGTGGACGTAGATGTCGAACTCGTCCACCAGCCCCAGCCGCAGGAACGACGCGGCCAGGTCCGGACCGCCCAGAGAGAGGTCGCCGTCGACCCGTGCGCGCAGGTTCTCGATCTCGGACGCGGTCACGTCGCGGATCAGCTCGCTGTTCCATCGCAGGCTCGGGTGGTCCGGGGGCAGCGTGCGGGAGAAGACGAACTTGGGCATGTCCAGCCAGATCCGGGCGAACTCGCGCATGGCTTCGGGGGCGGCCGGATCGTCATCGATGTCCGGCCAGGCCCCGGCCATCAGCTCGTGCGTGACCCGGCCGGTGAGGAACCCGGCCAGCGCGCCGAGCCGCCGGTTGAAGTGACGGTGCAGTTCGTCGTCGACCAGGTGCCAGTCGATCTCGCGGTTCGGACCCTCGATGAAACCGTCCAGCGAGATGGATATCGAGAGCAGGATCTTTCCCATCCCCGGATTATGCGCCCCGACACCGGCAGCCACGACGCCCGGACTGGCCGCGAGCCGACCTCTTTCGTCCATAGTAGATAGTCGGCCTGCTTTGGCACCCAACCTGTCAAGCCCGGTCCGCACCTGTGGATGATCCGCAGCCATGTGGACAGCCGCCCGGGGAACCCCCGAAATCCACACTACCCGGCCAGGGCACACCGCCGCGCCGAGTTGTCCACAGGCCGCGACGAACCGGCCCCACGCATGGCTTTGCCGGAGCAGCAGGGACAACACGGCACCGGCACCGGAAGCCGACCTTCGACATGTCAAGCGCCGGTTCGTGCCTGTGGATGATTCACGGCCCTGTGGACAACCGGCAGGGGACCCCCGAGATCAACGCTACCCCAGCAGGCTGTCGGAGCTGGGCAAGTTGTCCACAGGCGACTGTGCAATGACCTGCGACAAGGCTTTGGGAGCCGAGTGAGCAGACGACGTGCGACTGAGGTCGGACTCGGCCTGTCAAGCGGTGAACCACGCCTATGGATGATCTGCAGCCTTGTGGACAACCGGCAGGGGGACCCCGAAATCAACGCTACCCGGGCAGGTCGTCGGGGCGGGAGAAGTTGTCCACAGGCACGGAAGAACAGCGAGTGCAGGAGAACAGGGACGAAAACGCCCATCGCGGCCGGACCGTGAGGGTCCGGCCGCGACGGGGGTCGGGCGGCGCGTTGGGCAGATCAGAGGTTGAAGCGGTTGACCTGCAACTGCAGTTCGGTCGACAGGCGGGTCAGGCCTTCCAGGACCTCGGCCGTCTTGGTGACCGTGCCGGTGGTGTTGCCCGCGCTCTCGGCGACGCCGCCGATGTTGGCCGCGATCTCGGAGACGCCCGCGGAGGCCTCGCCGACGTTGCGGTTCATCTCGGTGGTGGTCGCGGTCTGCTCCTCGACGGCGGAGGCGATGGTGAGCTGGAAGTCGTTGATCCGGCCGATGATCTCGGAGATCTCGTCGATCGCGTTCACCGCGTTGGCGGTGTCGGCCTGGATCATCTCGACGCGGCGGGAGATGTCCTCGGTGGCCTTCGCGGTCTCCTGGGCCAGGTCCTTGACCTCGTTCGCGACGACCGCGAAGCCCTTGCCCGCGTCACCGGCACGGGCGGCCTCGATGGTGGCGTTCAACGCCAGCAGGTTGGTCTGCTCGGCGATCGAGGTGATGACCTTGACCACGTTGCCGATCTCCATCGACGACTCGCCCAGCTTGGCGACGGTGCCGTTGGTGGCGGCGGCCACGGACACGGCCTGACCGGCGACACCGGCGGCCTCGTTGGCCGACTGCGCGATCTCCTTGATCGAGGCGGACATCTCGTCGGCGCCGGTGGCGACCGTCTGCACGTTCTTGGCGACCTGCTCGGCGGCGGCGGTGACGACACCGGCCTGGGCGCTGGTCTCCTCGGCGCTGGAGGTGACCTGGGTGGACATGTCCGACATCTGCTGGGTGGAGTTCTTCAGCGAGCCGACACCGCGGGAGATGGTGCCGACGATCTCGCGCATGGAGTCCACGGCCTTGTTCAGCGCGGTGGCCATGCGGCCGACCTCGTCGCGCGAGCTGACCTCGACGTTCTGGGTGAGGTCGCCGTCGGCCACGCCCTCCAGGGCGGCGGACAGGCCGCGCATCGGCTTGGTGATGGAGCGGGTGATCAGCAGGCCCACCGCGACGGAGGCGACCAGGCCGACGGACAGCAGGATGATCGCGACGACGACGCTGCGGTCGCGCTCGGTGGTGACCTTCTCGATCTCGGTCAGCGTGCGCTGGCGCTCGGCCTCCAGCATCCGGGCGGAGACCTCGTTGAACTTGACCAGCTGCGGCAGGCCGTCCTTGTAGAAGGCCTGCACGCCGAGGGTGTTGCCCGCGGTAGCGTTCGGGATGACCTCGGTGCCCAGGACCTGGCCGAACGCCGCGCTCGCCGCGTTCCACTCGTCGATCAGCTTCTGGTCGAAGGTGCCCCGGGACTGGTAGGCCTTGTAGGCGGCGAAGGACGCGTCGATCTTCTTGTTGGCCTCGGCCAGGATCGTGCCCGCGTCGGCCGGGTTGCCGATCGCGCTGGCCAGCAGCATGTACAGGGTGCCGCCGGAGCCGTCGGCGTTCAGCGCGTTCAGGTCGTTGAGCGCGGCGACGTTGTTGTCGATGCGCTTGGTGGACTCCGCGGCGGAGTTCAGTGCGATGATCCCGACGATGCCGACCGCGATCGTGATCAGGCTGGAGAACACGACAACGGACAGGATCTTGCTGGTGAGCGAGCGGCCGATGAACAGCCCTCGCGCCCCCTTGCGCCGGCCCGAAGCCGATACGGGATCAGCGGTGGTGGACTCGGTCATAGCCTTCGCGCCCTTCGTCGTGTGTCAGCCGCGCGCCCGGCCCGGGTGGCGGTTTCCTGCTTCAACGGCCAGCACATCGGCTCGGCAAGTCCACACCTGAACGTTTTGCGCCACTCGTTCGGATGACCCTGCGACGCTCCGGAGACATCCCCTGATCAGGGCAGACGGATGGCAGGCCGGACCGTGTTCTGCTGGGCTGGCGGGAGGCGACCGGTCGGGGCCCGGCCGTCCGCGACAGGCGAGGAGACCGGACGAGCGATTGGAGCGGGCGATGTTCCCGGACGCACCGATGATGGTCCTGCCCGAGGAGCGGCTGCGGGCACGGGTCCACGACCTGATGCCGCGGCTGTGGGAGAGCCTCGCCGAGCTGGTCACGCACCAGTCGGTGTACGGGGACCCGGAGCCGCCGCTGGAGGTGACCGCGCAGACGATCGCCGAGATGTTCCACGACGTCGGCATCACCACCGCGCAGGTGGATCACGTCACGCACAACGGCCGCACGTCCGCGCCGCTGGTGCTGGCCGACCAGGTGGCGCACGAGGGCCTGACGACCGTGTTGTTGTACGCGCACTACGACGTGCAGCCCGCCGACGAGTCGGGGTGGCGGACCAAGCCGTTCAAGCCGGAGACGATCGACGACGAGAACCACGACCCGCGCATGTACGGGCGGGGCGCGGCCGACGACAAGTCCGGCGTGATGATGCACCTGGGCGCGATCCAGGCGCTGCGCGGCAACCTGGGGCAGCTGCCGTTGAACATCAAGGTGGTGCTGGAGGGCGAGGAGGAGACCGGCGGCAGCGTGCTGGAGCAGTTCCTGGCGGCGAACGAGGACGACAAGCGGTTCCACGCCGACCTGATCATCATCGCGGACACCGGGAACGTGCGGGTGGGCGCGCCGACGCTGACCGAGACGCTGCGCGGGATCGTGGTGGCCGACGTGGAGGTCGAGACGCTGGCGCACAAGGTGCACAGCGGCATGTACGGCGGCCCGATCCCGGACGCGTTCATGGCGCTGGTGCAGATGCTGGCGTCGTTGCAGGATCCGAGCACCGGTGACGTGTCGGTGGCGGGCCTGAAGGACTACGACCACCCGGGCTGGCCGACGGTGTCCGAGGCGGAGCTGCGCGCCGCGGCCGGCGTGCTGCCGCGTACGAACCTCATCGGCAGCGGCACCCTGCAGAAGCTGCTGTACGGCAAGTCGTCGGTGAACGTCATCGGCCTGAGCGGATTGCCGCTGGTCAGCGGCGCGTCGAGCGCGTTGTGCCCGAAGGCGAAGGCGCGGGTGAGCCTGCGGTTGGCGCCGAACCAGGACCCGGGCGAGGCGTTCGCGCACCTGCGTGACCACCTCGTGGCGGCCGCGCCGTGGGGCCTGGAGGCGGACGTGCGGCAGGTCGGCGAGGGCGCCGGGTTCATCACCGGGGAGGGCGAGCACCAGCGCGAGATCGAGGAGGCGCTGTGCGAGGCCTACCAGGTGGACGCGGTGGTGCGGTCCGGTCAGGGCGGGTCGATCCCGCTGGTCAACGCGTTCCGCGGGGCCAACCCGACCTCGGACGTCGTGCTGTGGGGCTGTGAGGAGCCGCGCGCGAACATCCACGGCAAGAACGAGAGCGTCAGCTGGTCGGAGCTGGAGCATATGACGTTGGCGGAGGCGCTGCTGCTGCAGTCGGTGATGAGCCCGATCCCGCTGCAGCAGTGACGCCGCCCTATCCTGCTTCCGGGTGAATCGAGGGCGTCGATAGAGTGAACGCCCTCGATTCACGAGCCGCTGGGGGCAGGGGATGCGGGACACGATCGATGCACGCGGGCCGGGCTGATCCCGGTGTGGAGGACGAACGTCGCGGCGGTGCTGGTCGGCCTGCTCGCCGCGGCCGCGATGACCGGTCTGCGCCTGCTCCTCGGCGACGGCGCCATCCCGGTCGGGCACGCGACCGTAGCGCCCACGATCGACCTGACCGACCGGCCGGACCACGGGCGGACGGTGCTCCCACCGTCCCAGGTGGATGATGACCGGGACTGGACGCCGCGCCCGCGCGTGGACGACGGCGGTCGCACGCTGTTCGTGCCGGTGATCCAGTCGTCGTGCGTGGCCGACGAGGTCCGGCTGCTCGACGAACACGAGGACGAGGTGGACGTCAAGGTCCGCCGGGTCTCCACGGATTTCGGCACACTCGCCTGCCTCGGCTCCATGACCGGCTCCCTCGTCGCGGTGGTACACCTCGACGACCCGCTGGACGACCGCACCGTCGTCATCCGCCACGAATGACGCCGCGACACAACATTTCCGGCAACCGCCCGCCCACACCACCGATCCCGCTCCCGACCTGCAGACCGAATCGCGCGCCTTCCCGCGTTTCACCCGTCTCAGCGACAGAAGTTGTCCACAGGCAAGATCGACAACCCGCCAACCAAGATCCACTGTCGGCACCGACCGGTAGAATGGCCCTCGGGGGATCCCCCTGGGAGCGGCGGGTTTTTGTTGTGGGGGCGCCGGGGCGGAGTGGTCTTCAGGGCCGGCGGCCGGTGGGCGGTTTCCGGCAGCCTGACCATGGCGAGCGGGCCGACCCTTGCCAGTAGTCCATAGTGGGATAAACGTCGCGGCGTGGTCAGTGCAGCAGGGACGCGATCATCGGGCCGAAGGCGCCGCCGAGTTGGAAGCACAGGGTGAACAGGCCGACGGCGACCGGGCGATGTTCCGGGGTCAGCCGGGACGTCCCGATGACCATCAGCGTCGCCTGACCGCCCACCGATGCCAGCACCGCGACCCCGAGTGCGGCGGCAGGCACCACTCCCCCGAGCAATGCCAACACCTGCGCGCCGAGCGCCAGTGTCGCCAGCGCGATAGTGACGCGTCCCCGGCCAAGCCGGTCAAGGTTGGTCGTGACCAGCAAAGCCAGCAGTGAACCGCTGAGCAGCACGATCAGTTGCGTGACACCGATCCGCGCGTCCGCCCAACCGGCGCCGCGCAGCAGTGTCGGGACGTGGTAGAGCAGGTAGAAGTACCCGGTCGCGAGAACCAGGATCGTCACGCACGACGCCAGGTACTCGCGGTTGCGGACCAGGGCCAGTGGCACGAACCCCTCCGGCCGCGACCGTACCCACGGCACCAACGCCACCGCCGTGACGCCCACGACCAGCAGCGCGATCGTCCAGTGTGTACTCAAGACCAGCGCCGACACCAGGCCCACGAACAGCACGGCGCCGATGGCGTCGAACCGGGTGGGTTCCACCATCCGGTCGACGCGCGGCAGCCTGCGGGCCAGCACGGGTACCGCGACCAGGTTCACCGCCGACAGCGCCATGGCCACGTGCCAGCTCGACACACTGGTCACCGCCAGACCCACCACCGGACCCAGTGCGCCCCCGACTCCCGCGCCCACGGACACGAGGCCCGCGCGTCCCGGGGTTCCGGCGGCGTTGATGGCCAGGACCATCAGGCCGACACCACCCAGCGCCAGCACGACCCGGCCTGCGACCACCAGGCCCAGTGTCGGTGCAAGCAGGACGCCGAGTGCTCCGATCACACTGAGCACCGCACTGACGAGCAATGTCATCCGCGGTCCACGCCTGCGGATCAGGTGCCCGGCCAACGGCGTGCTCACCGCGAGTCCCAGCCCGAACGCGGTGACCACCCAGGTCACCGCGGGAATCCCGGCGCCGAGTTCGGAGGACAATGTGCCGAGCACCAAGCCGGGCGCGTTCGACCCCATCGCCACCGGCGCGGCGAGCAACGGCAGCCACACCGACGGGATGGCGTCCGAGTCGACCCGGCGCCGTCCGACGGCCGCGGGCTGGTCCACGACTGCCACGGTTGCCCCCTTTTCCGCAGATCTTTAGAATAATCGGCAGACGGTGGACAGGGACAACGGCGAACGGGCCCCGATTCCCAGTGAAGACGCCGACCGACGCGTTACAGCACGTCAAAGCCGGTTGTGACATCGACCACGAGGAGGAGAACAGCGGTGACGGAGTTCGCGGGGGCGCGGATCTACGACCAGCTCGCCCGCATCGGCAAGGCGCTGGCCAACCCGGTGCGCCTCCGGCTGCTCGACCTGCTGGACGCGGGCGAGCGCTCGGTGGAGGAGCTGTCGGAATGCTCCGAGGTGCCGGTGAAGAACACCTCGGCCCAGTTGCGACACCTGCTCGCCGCGAACCTGGTCACGTGCCGCCGCGAGGGCACCAGGTCCTACTACCGGATCGCCGACCCCGAGGTGTCCCGCTTCCTCGGCCGGTTCGCCGACCTCGCCGAGCACCGGCTGGCCGACCTGCGCGTGGAGGTCACCGCCTACCTGGACGACGCCGACCTGGAACCCGTCTCGGTCACCGAGCTGCGCGACCGCCTGCACGCCGGGGGCACAATGCTGGTGGACGTCCGCCCGGAGGCGGAGTACCGCGCGGGCCACCTCCCCGAGGCCCGCTCGATCCCGCTGGCGCGCCTGCGCGACCACCTCGACGAGCTGCCCACCGATACCGAGATCGTCGCCTACTGCGCGGGCCCCTACTGCGCCACGTCCACCCGCGCCGTCCGCCTCCTGCGCGACGCCGGTCGTCCCGCACGCGTCCTCGCGGGCGGTCTCACCAGGTGGCGGCGGGCGGGCAACCACGTCACCCGGCAGGCAGGAACGCCCGCGTGAGCCACCGGTCCGGCCGCACCTCGACGAACTCCGGCGACCCCGCCGGATTGCCCCCGCCCGCCTCCCACGCCACCCACTCGTCCAGGGCCTCGGCGGGCACGTACCGCCCCAGCACCCTCGCCAGCTCCCCCGGTGTCGCCGCCCCTTGCCGCACCACGGTCCCCTCGACGGTCACATACCGGTAGGGCTGCTCGGCAACCTGAACCGACAGCGTCAACTGCCCCGCCGCCCGGATCAACCGCGACTTCTTCTTCCCCGACCGAGTAATCAGTCCCACCGTTCCGCCGGGTTCATAGGCGTACCAGGTAGGCACCGCGAGCGGCGGCCGTTCCTCCCCACTCTCCACGACCACGACGGCGACATGCGGCAACGCCAGGAACTCCTCGCGCTCCGCCACCGTCAACTTCCGCACTCCCGGCACCTTCGGTGTCCCGCTCACGACCACTCCCGAGTAGACAGTCGACCTCCCTCCACCCTGCCCGCCCGACGCGCGTGGTCCACCCACTGGGAACCCCCAAACACCACCGATCGATACGGCCGGTCAGCCGCTCCCGGGCCGCTATCGCGGCTCGTCCGCCCGAGCCCCGACCGGAACATCCACCGGCACCACGCTCCGGCTTCCCGCCTGCGTCTGGAAACTGGCCGTCACCGCCGGACGCACGCTCGGATCCGTCCGCGGATCAGGCCGTTCCGCGGACGGCCGTGGCGTGTGGTGAAAATCCGCCTGAACCCGCTCCGGCGTCACATCCACCACCACGAACCCGTGCCCGATCCCGTCCAGGTACCGCACTCCCGGATTCGCCCCCACCACCGCAGCCGACAACCGCTCGGTCGCCGCCAACACCGCGTCCGTGGGCGTCCCCGCGGGCAATGCCCCTCGGACCAGCTCGTAGAACCCGTCGCTGGTGATCGACGGGCAGACGAACTCCACCCCGGCCGACCCGGGCAGGTCCGACGCCCACGACGAGTGGATGTCACCGGTCAGGACCACGGCGTCCCCCGACCTGATCGCACCGAGATGTCCGAGCAGCGCGGACTGGTCGGCCCGATACCCGTCCCATTGATCCGAGTTGACCATCAACTCCTGATCCGGGAATCCCACCGCCGCACCCGGGAACCGCACCGGCGCCAACACGGTCTGGTTCGCCACCAGGTGCCACGGTCCCGGTCGTTCCACCCTGTCCCGCAACCATGCCAGCTGTTCCGGTTCCATGATGTGCCGTCCCGGATCCGACAGCCGCGCCGCCACCGCCGGGTCCCCGAGCGGCACGAACCCGCCCCCGCGCCCGCTGAACGGCGGCACCTCGACCTGGACGTCCCGGTTCTGCCGGGTCTCCAGCACCGACAGGTCGCCCAACGGACCGAACCCGAAACCCCGGAAGAACCGCGTCCCGCGATGCGGCACCCGTTGCTGCTCGGGCAACCGGAACGGCATCCATTCCAGATACGCCTGGTACGCGTCCCGCCGCCGTTGCGCGAAGTCCCCATCCGTCCCGGGAGTGTGGTTTCCCGCCCCGGTGGACCAGGCGTTGTCGGCCACCTCGTGGTCGTCGAAGATCGTGACCCAGGGGTGGCGCAGGTGCGCGAGCCGCAGGTGCGGGTCGGCCTTGTGCAGGGCGTGCCGCAGCCGGTAGCCGGTCAGGTCGCGCGCCTCGATCGGCTCCCCGGGCGGGGCGGCGTCGCTTGACTCGTAGATGTAGTCGCCGACGTGCAGGACGAAGTCGAGGTCGGCGCGCTCGGCGATGGCCTGGTAGGCGGTGAACAGGCCCGCCGGGTAGTTGCTGCACGACACCAACGCGAACCGCAACGCGTGCAGGCGGTCGCCGTCGTCGGGCGCGGTGCGGGTCATGCCGACATCGCTGGTCTGTCCCGCCGCGTGGAAGCGGTAGTGATAGCGCGTGTACGGGCGCAGGCCGCGCACGTCCACCTTCACCGTGTGGTCGGAGTCCGGGCTGGTCCACACCGTTCCCGCGCGCACCACGTGCCGGAACGACGGGTCGCGTGCCAGTTCCCAGCGCACCGGCAGCGGATGTCCCAGACCGCTCCCGGGCGTCGCCAGGGGCGCGCCCCGGCGGATCGGCGGCGGCGTGGCGCGGGTCCAGATCACCACGGCGTCACCGGTCGGGTCGCCGCTGGCGACCCCGTAGCCGAACACGCCGTCGGCCGCCGGTGCCGCCGCGGCCGTCCCGTTCACCAGTCTCGTTCCCATTCCCAGTACCGCCGCGGTGAGCGCGGCCCCCTTCAACACCAGGCGTCGGCCCGGCAGCCCCAGTTCCATCCCGCCAGCATGGCCCAGCCTCCGAGCATGATCAACGAGCCGGATTCCGGGCGTTCCGGGACAACCCGGGACCCCCCGGGTTCCGTCCTGGATACATGCGCACCCGACACCTGACCCCGGCCGTCCTGGCGGCACTCGTGCTTGCGGGCTGCGGTCAGTCCGGCGGGAGTACCACTCCCGCAGGTCAGCCGCCCGCCGCGCTGGACGGTCCCATCCCGCAGGGCCGGTTCACCGCCGAGACGGCCACCGACAACGGCGCCCCGCACGCCCTCGTGCCCGGCTCCTCGGTCACCCTCGACTTCCAGGACGGCGGCAGGCTCTCCGCCGCAGCGGGCTGCAACACGATCGGCGGCTCGGTGAGCCTCGCGGGCGGCACCCTGCAGACCGCCGAGCTCAGCTCCACCGAGATGGCCTGCGACGAGGCCCGGCACCGACAGGACGAGTGGCTGTCCGCGCTGCTGACCGCCAAACCGGTGTGGAAGCTCGCCGACGACCGGCTCACGCTCACCTCGGCGACCACCGAACTGGTGCTCGGCAAGGCCAAGCCAGCCAACCTGGTCGGACCGAAGTGGGCGCTGGAGTCCTTGCTGGACGGCCAATCCGCTTCGTCCACACCGGACACCGGCAAGGCGTCGCTGACGTTCGAGAAGGACCAGGTCATGATCCGGACGGGCTGCAACTCCGGGTCCGCCCCCTACACCGTCGAGGGCACCACACTGCGCTTCGAGCCGCCGATGCTGACCAAGATGGCCTGCGCGGACGGATCCGCCGCGGTCGAGTCGGCGGTCGTGGCCGTGCTCGGCGAGAAGGTCGAGTACGCCATCGACGGCCAGTCGCTCACCCTCACCAACGGCGCCAAGGCCCTCCAGCTACGCGCCACCACTCCCTAGCGCCGCGGCGGCCCGTCTCGCGTGGCGGGCCGCCGCAGGATCGCCACTCACCGCGGCGGTCACGATCGCCCCCTCCACCAGGAGGTTCAGCGCCTCCCCCGCTTGCCGGTCCGACACCAGTCCGAGCAGGTAGCGCCGCACCGCCGCCTTGTGCTCACGCGCCACGGCCAGTACTTCCGGTGACGTCGCGCCCAGCTCGCCGACGGAGTTGATGAACGCGCAACCGCGGAAACCCGGCTGCCGGAACCAGTCGTCCAGCCAGTCGAACACCGCCGTCACCCGTTCGTGGGACTCCCGCGCGGCGACGAAGTCAGCCAACGACTCCAGCCACCGGCGGTCACGGCGTCGCAGGTAGGCGACGACCAGGTCTTCCTTGCCCGGGAAGCACTGGTAGAGACGCTTCAACGAGACCCCGGAGACCGCGCGGACCTCGTCCATGCCGACCGCCTGCACACCACGCTCGTAGAACAGCACCTCGGCCGCGTCGAGCAGACGCGTGACGGCCTCGTCCCGGTCCATCCGGCCACCCCAATCAGAGAACGTTCGTTCTCCACGATACGCGACGAACACGAGCCACCGGTCGGCGATACCGTCGGTCGCCGCGACGGCGCCTCCCGCCCGGCTTGACCTGGTCACCGCCCAGGAGGCTGTGCCGCAGGCGTGGGCGCTCGTGCTCCTGCGAAGGCGGCGTGAGCGACGGGACCGACAGGTTGCCGAGTTCGTCGGATTCGGCGGGGCACGGCGTGCGATGCCGCGTCACGATCTCGATGTCCGATCAGAGCCGACGAAACCGAGGCGGAGACGTGGTCACCGGCAATTCGGCAGTAGACTTCGTCGGTGCCGACGTGGGGTTTGCCGACTCCGAGGGTGGCGGAGTCCGAGGTCACGGTCCAGCAGTGGATCGTGTGGCAGGTCGGGCTGTTGCAGGACGCCGTGGCTCGCGGCGACCAGGTGACGAGCGAGGTTCTCCGCTTCGTCGGGATGGGGCCCGTCACGCAGGATGGCCGTCTCGATGACGACACGGCGCGGCAGATCGTCGCCAACGATCACGGGTATGCCGACTGGGCCGACGCGCTCGCGCACGGACACGACGTGGTGGACACCCGGTTCGAGCAGGCCGCAGACGCTGTCTACGCGGGAGACCTCGACACTCTGCGTCTGCTGTTGGACGCGCGGCCCGCGCTCGTCGCGGCGCGCTCGCCGTTCCCGCACCGGCAGACGTTGTTGCATCACGTGGCAGCGAACGGGATCGAGGCCGAACGACAGCTCCGCTCGCCCGCCAACGCGGTCGACGTGCTGCGGCTGCTGATCGAGCGCGGTGCCGACCCGGACGCCACCTGCGACAGCTACGGGGGTGGCAACGGCGCGACGACGCTGTGCCTGCTCGTGTCGTCCGTTCACCCGGCGGACGCGGGTGTGCAGGGCGCACTCGTCGAGCAGCTGTGCGCAGGCGGTGCCTGCGTCGACGGGATCGACGATGACGGCCTGCCGATGTGGACCGCCATTACGTTCGGGTATACCGAGGCGATGGAAGCGCTCGCCCGCTGCGGTGCCCGGGTCGACAACCTCTGCTTCGCGGCCGCGCTCGGCGATCTGGACGCGGTCCAGGACCATTTCGCCCCGGACGGCGGCCTCCGGACCGACCTCGCGCCCCTGCCCCGGATCGGGGCCCACGGTCGGACGCAGGCACCGGAGTCGGTCGTCGAGTACGCGCTGATCTGGGCGGCCGCGCACGATCGCCGTGCCGTGGTCCGGTTCCTGCTCACCAAGGATCCGGACCTGCGGGTGACCGAGCCGTGGTTCCAGGCCACCGCCGTGGGCGCCGCCCGGTATCACGGGCATGACGAGCTGGTCGCCCTGCTCGAACCACTCACACCACCCGCCTGACCACAGGCTTGTGCGGTTCTGACAGTCGATCCGACGTCTTCACGCCCGCGATCATCTCAAGTGGACAGAAGCGGATCTCTTTTCGGCACCCCAGAACATGTGCCCACCGGTCGTTCCGAGCGCTTCGCGGATCCCTTTCGGGCGGGGAATCATCCTCGCGGCATGGGCACGGTCGACCGGACCGCCATGCGCGACTACCGGATCAAGATCCTCACACGCGCCCGCCGGTCGCCGTCCGGCAGACCCGACCAAGCGAGCCGACCCTGCCCGCCCGAGGTCCGCCCGCCGATCACCCTTGCCGTGGAGAACGTTCGTTCTCTACGATGCGAGGAGAACGATCGTTCTCGCCAAGGGGGCATCATGACATCGCTGTTCACCGAGGAGACCGCGCGCCGGAAGGTGCAGGCCGCCGAGGATCTGTGGAACACGCGGGATCCGGAACGGGTCGCGCTCGCCTACACGCCGGACGCGGTGTGGCGGAATCGGGATCGGTTCCTGTCCGGGCGTGCGGAGATTGTCCGGTTCCTGCGGGAAAAGTGGGGCAAGGAACGGGACTACGCGTTGCGTAAGGAGATGTGGGGGTTCCGGAACAACCGGATCGGGGTGCGGTTCCAGTACGAGTGCCGGGACGAGACGGGACAGTGGTGGCGTTCCTACGGCAACGAGCTGTGGGAGTTCGCGCCGGACGGGCTCATGCGCAGGCGGGAGGCCAGCATCAACGACCTGCGGATCAGCGAGTCGGAGCGGCGGATCCTGGGACCGCGGCCGGAATCGGAACACGGGGTGTTGCTCCCGATCGAGTAGCGCAGGGCTGTGGATAACCACGCGCGTCCCGGGGCCGCGCGTGGTTGGCTGCGAGGCATGATCACTGCGGAGGATGTGGACGAGGCGGTCCGGTTCACGATCGAAGCGTTCGAGGGGACGTCCGCGGCGGCGTGGGAGCAGCGGGCGGGCGACCTGGAGTGGACGTGTCGGGAGACGGTCGAGCACATCGCCGACTGCTTCTTCTACTACAGCGCCCAGCTGGCCCAGCGCACGCCGCCGACCTCGGTGCCCGCGTTCCGTCGGGAGGCCCGGCGGGAGGGCGGCCCGGAAAGCATGATCGGCGCGGCCCCGGGCGGCGGGACCGCAGCGTTGCTGCAGTTGGTGGAGGTGTGCGGGACGGTGTTGTCCTCGGTCGTGCGCACGGCGCGGCCGAGCGGGCTCGCGTTCCACCTCTACGGCGCGTCGGATCCCGAGGGGTTCGCGGCGATGGGGGTGTTGGAGAGCCTCGTGCACGGCAAGGACGTCGCCGACGGGCTGGGGATCGAGTGGCGGCCGTCGGACGCGTTGTGTGAGCGGG
This sequence comes from Actinokineospora enzanensis DSM 44649, assembly GCF_000374445.1. Taxonomy (GTDB): domain Bacteria; phylum Actinomycetota; class Actinomycetes; order Mycobacteriales; family Pseudonocardiaceae; genus Actinokineospora; species Actinokineospora enzanensis. Next base: position 67,147 of record NZ_KB894417.1, read on the forward strand.
TCGCGCGGCGGCTGTTCCCGGAGATGCCCGCGGCCACCCCCGGGTGGCAGGCGTTGCAGTGGTGCACGGGTCGGATCGCGTTGCCGGGTCTGCCTCGGCGCGTGGAGTGGCGGTGGGACGGGACGCCGCGCTAGTGGTTCCACTTGGGACGGTGCGGGAGCCGGGGGTGCCAGGGGAAGCGGGTCACGTCGTCCCAGGTGCAGCGCAGGCGGTTGCGCACCTCGCGCACCCCGGTGACCGCCGCGATCAGGCGGCCGACCACCGGCGCCTGGCTGTCCCAGTCGACCCGGCCGACGATGAGGACGACGCCGTCGTCCACGGCCACCCGCACCAGCCGCGTGTCCACGTGCGGGACGGCGGGCAGCACCCGGTCCTGGATCTCGACCCGGATGTCCTCATCGGACCGGTTCGCCCGTTCGGCGGTGGTCATGGCGTCTCCCTTCGTAGCGCTGTATCTCTCGTAGTGCTGTGTCTCTCGTAGCGCTGTGTCCACCATGCGCCGCACATCCGACTACGCCCAGAGACGGAAGCGGCGGTTGTGCGAGTGCCTAGGTCCCTGCCGCGCGGGGACCTCCCGCACTGGGGCCCGCCCATCCCGGCCACCACCCTGGACCGAAGAGTTCCCGAGGTGAGGAGGTGCGCCATGGCCGTGTTGCCGACCGGCGCGGTCTCGGCCCCCGAGGCGGGCTTCCCGGACCGGGACACCCTGCGCACCGCGCTGCGGTTGGCCTGCTGCGCGCCCTCGGTGCACAACACCCAGCCGTGGCGCTGGCTGGTGGCCCCCGACGCCGTGCACCTGTATGCGGACCCGGCGCGGCGGCTGCCCGCGACCGATCCGGAGGGTCGTGACCTGGTCCTCAGCTGCGGGGCGGCGCTGCACCACCTGGTCGTGGCGCTGGCCGCGTTCGGCTGGACCGCGCGGGTGCGCAGGCTGCCGGACCCGGAGGTGCCCGACCACCTGGCCACCGTCACGCTCGCCCCGGCCGCGGCCGACCGGGCCGACGTGGTGCGCGCCGCCGCCATCACGCGCAGGCGGAGCGACCGCCGCGCCTACGCCACCTGGCCGATGCGCGACGACCAGCAGGCGGACCTGGTGTCGGCCGCCGCGCACCACGGCGTGGTCGCCCGGGTGATCGAGGGCGAGGCGCGCGCGGACCTGGTCCGGCTGGTCGCCGAGGCCGACGCGCGCCAGGCCGCCGACAGCGACTACCGCACCGAGTTGGCGTTGTGGACCGGCAGGCACGCGGGCTCGGCCGACGGCGTCCCGGCCGCGAACACACCCCGTGAGACCCGTTACGGCGACCTGGTCACCCGCCGTTTCTCCGCGCCCACGCTGGGCGGGCCCGACCGGGCCATCGGCACCGGCGCGGGCACCCTGGTGGTACTCGGCACCGCCTCCGACGACCGGATGTCCCGGCTGCGCGCGGGCGAGGCGACCAGCGCGGTCACCCTCGCGGCCACCGCGGCGCGGATGGTGTCGTGCCCGCTGAGCCAGCCCGTCGAGGTCCGCGCGGCCCGTGACCTGCTGCGCGAGTCGGTGCTGCGCGACGAGCTGTTCCCGCAGCTGGTGCTGCGCGTCGGCTGGCCCGCCCCGGGCGCGTCGACGCTGCCCGCCACGCCGCGCAGGCCGCTGTCCGAGGTGGTCGGGCTGTCGGGAACCCCCTCACCGCGACGGGCGTGAGGGACCAAAGTCCCGGCCTCCCCCGCACCTTCGACGCGGGCAGAGGTCCCGACCGGGCGCCTAGAGTTGACGGGTACGCGGCACACGGGCGCTGGAGGCGGGGACATCATGGCCACACGGGTCTTCCTGGTCGACGACCACGAGATCGTCCGTCGGGGTGTCGCCGACCTGCTGGACGAGCCCGACATCGAGATCGTCGGGGAGGCGGCCTCGGTGTCCGAGGCGCTGGTCCGGGTGCCGAACGCGAACCCGGACGTGGCCGTGCTCGACGTGCGCCTGCCGGATGGCACCGGGGTCGAACTGTGCCGTGAGCTCCGGTCGGGGATGCCGGGGCTGCGCTGCCTGATGCTGACCTCGTTCGCCGACGACGAGGCCCTGTTCGAGGCGATCCTCGCGGGCGCGTCCGGGTTCGTCCTCAAGCAGGTCCTGGGCACGGACCTGCTCGCCGCCGTCCGCACCGTCGGCGCGGGCGGTTCGCTGCTCGACCCCAAGACCACCTCGGCCCTGCTCGACCGCATCCGCCGCGAACACACCCAGACCGACCCGCTGGCCACGCTCACCGACCAGGAGCGCACGGTGTTCGACCTGATCGGCGAGGGGCTGACCAACCGGGAGATCGGCGAGCGCATGTTCCTGGCCGAGAAGACGGTGAAGAACTACGTGTCGCATCTGCTGGCGAAGCTGAAGATGCAGCGCCGCACGCAGGCCGCCGTTCTCGCCGCCGAACTCCGCCGCGGCCAGTCCTGACCGCCGCCCCCTGGGTTCTCACCCGCCGACGTACTCGCGGAGTCCGAGTCGCAGCAGTGCGTACGTGATGCGGGACTCGCCCGAGGTGGTGTCCCGGACCCACGTGACGACCGCGTCGAGGGCGCGGGGGTGGTTGAGCTCGCGGATGGCGGCGATGAGCCTCTTGGCCGCTTTGAGGTCCCGGCCGTCCATCGCCCGGGTCAGCAGGTCGGTGACGACCGGCGGTGGCGCGACATCGCTCAGGGACGCCACGGTGGTGGCGATGACGCGGTCCGGCTGCGCCGACATCGCCGCCGCGGCGAGCACGGTGTCCAGGTAGACGCGCAGGTCGCCCTCGCGCAACGTCCCGACCGCGCGCCAACCGTCCGTTGTGGACGATATCCGGGTGAGGATCTCGCGGCGCCGCCTCGGGTCGGCGCGTTCGATCAGGATCGGGATGAACTCGGCCCGCTCGGTCATCATGTCCGCCATCAGGGTGCCGAGCCGGGCCGCGACGGCGGGATTGCTCGTGCGCAGCGTGTCCAGCAGCTCGGCCACCTCGCGTGGCGGTCGCCGCACGGCGCTGTCCAGGACGTGGTCCGCGTGTTCGGCGACCAGGTCGGCCACGGCACGGACGGGGAGTCGCAGGACGGCGGCCCTGAGCAGGGTGTCCGCGTCGACGGGGCGTCCGGCCTCGCGCAGCGCGGTGACGATCTCCATGGTCGAGTGCGGCCGGTCGAGCACGGTGTGCAGGCACAGGTCGTAGGCCGTCTGGTCGTGGCGAGAGGAACGCAACTCCGCGGCGAGAGCCAGCGTGCGGGAGATGGGCAGCCGCGTAGGTGAAGAGTCCAACGCCCGCTGGGCGTCGTCAGGGCGTGTGACGTTCCAGAACTCCCGCGCCACCTCGACCGCCCGGTCCATCCCGTCGACCGTCGCGATCAGGGCGGCGGCGACCCGATCGGCGCCGCGCGCGTGACCTCCCTCGGACATGACGGCGCACAGTCGCGTGACGGCAGCCACCGGTCGCGTCGCCACCAGCGTGTCGGCCGCCGCCGCGTAGAGCGTGCAGGCCGACTTGTCGCGGCCCGCGACGCGCAACTCGTCCGCGAACTCGATGACCGCCGGGCCGGGCAGCGTGTTCATCGCCCGGAGCACCAGCTGGTCGCCCTCCTCGCGCAGGCCGGCGTCGAACAACGTGTTGACCAGGCCGAGGAGTGCCGATCGCTTCCGTGCGGTGTCCATGGCCGCGTCCAGCAGAGCGGCAAGGTCGGCATGCCGCTGCTGGTCCCGTAGCCGCCGGGCGAGGCGGGCGATGTTCGCCGCGTCCGTGGCACCGGCGGCACGGAGCAGCGCGGACGCCTCGTCCGCCTGGTTCGTCTCGCGCAGCACGTCCACGATGCGCAGGATCTCAACGCGCGGGCGTGTCGCGGCGGCCGCGTGGACCGCGCGCAGCTCGGTGTGTCGCGCCGTCCTGCGCAGCAGGTCGACGATGGCCGCGACCTCCTGGTCGGGCCGCCGCCTGGCTGCCATCCTCAACAGCCGGTCGGCCACGGCACCGGCTCCGGCCGACCGTTGCTCGTCCACCCGCGCGACCAGTTCGCTCGGCGACCACCGGTACAGATCGGGGAACTCCGACGGCGGCCGGGCGCGTTCGGGCGGCCGCACGACCGGCTTCGCTGCCGCCTGGGCGGTGGCGGCGTCCCGACCTCCATCTCGCCGCCGCACCACGCCCGCCCCCGATCGGTCCTTCACCGCGACACGCGGTACGGATCGGTTGCGCACCAACGCGATCAGGCTGCCGTCGTTGCGGATCCGCTGTTGCGGTACCGGCCGGTGTTTGGCCCGCAGGTCGGCGCGCACGTGGCGGAACAGCGTCTCCATGTCCAGGGTCTTGGGGCCGTTCGGGATCCCGTGTCGCATCCGGTGCAACAGCGCGCCGGTGAAGGCCGTGAACTTCTCCCCCGGTGGCGCCAGTGCCAGCTTCGTCTCCCCGCACGCGGTCATGACGTAGCTGCCCTCGACCGAGGCGCGGTCGGCGAGATCGTCCGAGCCGCTCATGCCGCCCTGCATGGCCCGCCCGCTGAAACAGCAGTCGAGGATGACGACCTTGCCGAGCACCCGCGGGGCCCCGACGATCTCGCGTCGCACGTCGTCGAAGCGGACCGCCCGGTACAGGCGGTCCTTGTCCGCGTCGGGCAACGCGAGGTAGAGGTCGCCGCGGTCGTCGAGCAGGCCGTGCCCGGCGAAGTAGAACACCAGCAGGTCGGACGCGGCTTCCGCGGCGGCGTGGACCGCGTCCAGCACCTGTGCGGTGGACTCCGGGTCCACGAGGGCCACGCAATGCTCGTCCGGTAGACCCCACAGGTCGGCATTGGAGAATACGCGACGCAGCTCGCGGACATTGTTGACAACAGAGGGCAGTCGCGCTTGGTTCACATACTCGGACACGCCGACGAGGACGGCGCGGGACCGTGCCGGATCGGGAACCCCGGTCACCGCGGGTCGGTCTCGTCCTCGGGCCGGGTGCGGCTCTCCAGCGCATTTGCCTCGCGGGCGATGTCCACGTCGTCGTGGAGCCTGCGGTGGAAGCTCCCCGGTCCGAGCCCGTCGCTGTCGACGCCGATCGTCATCTCCACCCAAACCTCCGCGAGCGACGGACCATCCGGCGTCGGATACTACCGCCGGACTACTGGCGTCGTGGATACTTTGTCGGAAAGCGGGAACTCGCGTCCGGAAAGTATCGAGGCGCCCGTGTCGGCTTTCGGAATGGAATTTCCGCGAGCCGCCGGGATATGATCGCTCAGCCCAACGGAACCGACCACCGCACCGTCGTCCCCACACCCGGTGCGCTGTTCACCTCGCACCGCCCATGACACGCCGCCGCGCGGCGGGAGAGGTTCTCCAGGCCGCTGCGGTGGTCGGGGACGGTGAAGCCGACGCCGTTGTCGCGGACCTCGACCAGCAACGCGTCGGACGCGGCGACGGTCACCATGATCTCGGAGGCGGCGGCGTGGCGGACCGCGTTGCTCAACGCCTCGCGCAGGACGGCCAGGGCGTGTTCACCGGTCTCCATCGGGACGAGCGTGTCGATGGCACCGGACATGGCGACCGCCGGGGAGACGGTCGAGCCCGCGCCGACCTCGGCGACGACGTCGAGCATGCGGCGGCGGAGGCTGCTCGCGTCGTCCACCGACTGCAGGTCGAAGATCGAGGTGCGGATCTCGCGCACCGTCTGGTCCAGCTGCTCCACGGACCGGTGCACCCGTTCGCGCGCGGCCGGGTCCTCGATGCGCCGCAGTGTCCCCTGCAGACTCATGCCCGTCGCGTACAGGCGCTGGATGACGTGGTCGTGCAGGTCCTGGGCGATGCGGTCGCGGTCGGCCAGCACGTCCAGCATGCGCTGGGCGCGTTGTTTCTCGGCCAGTTCCAGTGCCACCGCCGCCTGGCTGGCGAAGGAGGCGAGCATCGGGGCGGTGTCGGCGGTGAACGGTCGCGCGCCCTTCTCGCGCGCGGCCAGCAGCACGCCGCCCGCGGTGCGCAGCGGGACCACGACCGCCGGGCCGAGCGCGCCGTTGGTGCCGAGTTCCTGCGCGAGGTCGCCGACCTGACGGGGTTCCTCGGCGACGAGGACGGCGTCGATGAGCGGGCTGAACGCGGAGACCTCGTCGTCGGTGAGCGCCTCGCCGACGGTGCCGGTGGCGGCGCCGACCCGGAGCAGGTCGCGGGTCGCGTCGTCGACCAGCAGGATCAGCGCGCAGTCGGCGGCGGTCAGTTCGACCACGCGACGCGCGATGAGGTCCAGCGTCTCGCCTTGGGACGCGCCCGCCAGCAGCTGCGTGTTCACCTCGGCGCCCGCGGTGAGCCAGCGTTCACGGTCGCGGGAGCGTTCGAACAGTCGCGCGTTCTCGATCGCCACGCCCGCGGCGGCGGCCAGCGCGCGCACCACTGCCTCGTCGTCGGCGGTGAACGGGCCGCCGCGTTTCTCCGTCAGGTAGAGATTGCCGAACACCTCGCCGCGCACGCGGACCGGAACACCCAGGAAGCTGCCCATCGGCGGGTGGTTCTCGGGGAAGCCGACCGAGGCCGGGTGCTGGGTGAGGTCGACGAGCCGGATCGGTTCGGGGTGCTCGATCAGCAGGCCGAGCAGGCCGCGGCCCTCGGGCAGGTGGCCCATGCCCGCGCGGGTCTCGGCGTCGATGCCCTCGTGCAGGAAGCGGGACAGGCCGCGGTCGCCGAGCACGCCGAGCGCGCCGTAGCGGGCGTCGACCAGCCCGACAGCGGCCTGCACGATGCGTTGCAGGGTCGAGTCCAGCTCCAGTCCCGCCCCGACGGCGAGGACCGCGTCGAGCAGTCCTTGCAGACTGTCGCGGGTGTGCATGAGCTCACCGAGGCGCTCGTGCAGTTCCCGCAACAGCTCGTCCAACCGCAGTCCGGACAGCAGCGTCGCCGTGCTGCCGGTGTCCCGCTCGGCCTCGTGCCGCTCCATGTGACTCCTGCTCGCTCCCGGTCGTCGCAGCAGCGTGGCACGGGCGCGCCCGTGCGGCAAACAGCCGAGCGGGCGGTCTCCCGCGCGCACCGGACCCGAACAGTCCACTTAGGAGCACGCGGTGTCCGTCCCGACCACCGCGACCGGGCAGGGCGCGTGCCTGATCAGGGCCTGGCCGGTGGAGCCGAGCAGCAGACCGGCGAAGCCGCCGCGGCCGCGCGAGCCGACCACGACGAGCGCGGCGTCGACGGCCTGGCGGCGACCCGCCTCGCCGACCGCCCACCGCACGGCGTCCGATGCCGACGCGGACCCGTCGACCGCGACGGCGACCGGCTCGCTCATGCCCGGCTCCCCTCCTCCAGCCGCCGCACCTGGGCACGCACCACACCGGGCACCGACTCGGCCAGCACGCGCGCGATGTGCCGGTCGCCGGGGTCGTCGAACCGGTCGGTGATCCGCACGGCCCCGTCGTCGACCCGCACCGACCAGCGGCCGGGCCCGCCGAACACGGCCAGCCGCCTGCGCACGTCGGTCTCCAGGTCGGCGTCCGAGCGGGCCAGCACCCGCACCAGGTCACCCCGGGTCACGATGCCGATCACCCGCCCACCGGCGGCGACGGGCAGGCTCCGGTGCCGGTGGGCGACCATGACCCGGGCCACCGCCGCGACATCCGCGCCCGCGTCGACCGACACGGCGGGCACGGTCATGACCTCTCCGACGGTCCGCGGCGGCGGTGCCTCGTCCTCGGCCGCGGCCGTCCGGAACCGCGGGTCGACCGGGATCCGCCCGCGCACCACATCGGCCTCGCCCACCATCCCGACCAGCCGACCCGCACCGTCCACCACGGGCAGCGCGGTGAACCCCTTGGCGGCCAGCAACTCCGCCACCCGCTTGACCGGGGTCTCCGGCGTCACCGTCAACACCGGCACCGACATGATCTCTCTGGCGCGCATCGAAACCTCCTGACCTGGGAACTCCTCCACGCTAATCCGGCGGCCGCGCCCGCACCGCTATCCGAGGTCCCGCCCGGACAGGGACCTTTCGCGCGCCGGATGGCGAATACCGGGATATCGATTCGCCTTTTCGGCCTGCCTTAACCCGATGGCTCGACGATAGGGGCGCGGGAAACCGACGGGTACCGTCTTGATCGCGGGGTAAAATCACCGACGTCGTGAGGAGGGGTGATGACGGGATTGGGGAAGACGGTCGCCGTGTTGGCCTCGGCGGTCGTGTTGGTGGGTGGCCTGAGCTCGCCCGCGGCGGCGCAGCGGTGGCTGCCGCCGTTCGTGGCGGTGATCGTGCCGGTGGACGCGGCGCGGCTGGGGGCCAGTTGGCGGCCTGGTTGTCCGGTGGGACCGGAGGCGTTGCGGCTGGTGAACATGAGTGTGGTCGGGCTCGACGGGCGGGCGCACCGCGGCGAGCTGGTGGTGGCGGACGCGGTGTCGGGTGAGGTCGTCGACGTGTTCCGGGATCTGTACTACAAGCGGTATCCGATCGAGCGGATGGAGACCGTGGAGAAGTACGGGGCGGACGACGACAAATCCATGGCGGCGAACAACACCTCCGCCTTCAACTGCCGTCCCATCACCGGCGGCACCGAGTGGTCGAATCACTCCTACGGTCGCGCGATCGATATCAACCCGGTGCTCAACCCGTACATCTCGTCCGGTGGCACGGTGCTGCCGCCCAACGGCGCGCCTTATGCCGACCGGACGCGGACCGATCCCGGGGTGATCCACGCGGGCGACGACACGGTGCGGGCGTTCGCGCGGCGCGGCTGGGAGTGGGGTGGGTCGTGGACCTCACCGATCGACTACCAGCACTTCGAGAAGCCGTGAGTCAGTCGGCCCGCCTGCGCACGATGCGGACGCCGTAGCCGTCGAGGTCGGCGGAGTCCCTGGGTGGGGCTCCGTCCTCCTCGTCGTCGCGGTGCATCAGGGAGGACTGGCGGTACTCGATCTCCTCGCGCTTGGAGCCGTAGAACATGGCCCCCAGCTCGTCGAACCCGGCCGCCGACATGGGCGTCCCCGCACGTGAGCGCCGTCGCGGGCCGAACCGCTCGATCGCGGCGAACACGATCAGGCCCACGACCAGCCCCGGCAGGCTCATCGCCCACAGCACACCCATGCGTGCTCAACGCGCGACCGACGTTCGGCGTTCCCCGGACGCAAAGTGACCGAGTTTTGTCACCTGGAATGCCGTCGCGCGAACGGACACGACGACGCACACTGGAACCGGGGGGTGTCGCGGCGTTCTGGGGGTACGCCGCGATGCACGTCCCAGTCTCCCCACATGGCGGTTGCGAGCACCGGACGTCGCGAAGTTCGAGACCTGACGCGTCCTAGTCGACCGGTTCCCCCGCCGCCGAGGCGAGTTCCGCGCCGACCGTCTCGTGTTCGCCCCCGCTCCGCGTCGGCCCGCACAGCCACGACGCGACCGCGCCGATCACGCACAGGGCGATGGCGAAGCCGAACGCGATGGCGAGGCCGTCCGCGAACGGGCCGGAGATCAGGCTCGGGAAGAACCCGCGCCCGGTCAGGAACGACGCCTGGTCCGGCGGCAGCGCGGACAGGTGGTCGCCGAGCAGCTGCTGGATCGGGTTGTACCCGAGGAACGCCGCGAACAGCACCGCCACCGCGGGCAGGGCCGCGATCTGCTCCGCCGACACCGCGGGCACCCCGTGCGACTCCAGACCCGTGCGCATCGCGCCCGGCAGCGTGCTGGAGAAGCCCGCGATGATCAGGCTGAAGAAGAAGCCGATGGACAGCACCATGGCCGTGTTCTGGAACGTGGTCATCATCCCGGAGCCGGAGCCGCGGGCGTCCGCGGGCAGGCTGTTCATCACCTCGGCGCGGTTGGGCGAGGAGAACATGCCCATGCCGATGCCGTTGAGGACCAGGACCCCGGCGAACGCCCAGTACGGGAAGTTCACCGGCAGGGCGATGAGCAGCCCGAAGGTGAGCGCGGTGATGAGCAGGCCGATCGAGGCGAGCAGTCTGCTGCCGACCCGGTCGGACACGATGCCCGCGGCGGGGGCGGAGAGCAGGAAGCCGACGGTCATCGGCAGCATGTAGATGCCCGCCCACAGCGGGGTCTGCTCGTAGCTGTAGCCGTGTTGCGGCAGCCAGATGCCCTGCAACCAGACAATAAGGATGAACTGTAGGCCGCCGCGGCCGAGCGAGGCGGCAAAGTTGGCCAGGTTGCCCCAGGTGAACGAGCGCAGCCGGAACAGCGACAGGTCGAACAGCGGGTTGGGCACACGGCTCTCGATGACGCCGAACGCGAGCAGGACCAGCACGCCGCCGATGAGGCAGGTCAGCACGAACGGGCTGCCCCAGCCGGTGGGCGAGTCGCCGTAGGGCTGGATGCCGTAGGTGATGCCGACCAGGACCGCGACCAGGCCGATGGCGAAGGTGACGTTGCCCCACCAGTCCATGCGGGCGTGCTTGCGGACGCCGGTGTCGTGCAGCTTGAGGTAGGCCCAGATGGTGCCGATGACGCCGAACGGCACCGACACGAGGAAGACCAGGTTCCAGTCGACCGGCGCGAGCACGCCGCCCACGACCAGGCCGAGGAAGGACCCGGCGATGGCGGCGACGCCGTTGACGCCCAGCGCCATGCCGCGCTGGTTGGCGGGGAAGGCGTCGGTGAGGATGGCCGAGGAGTTGGCCATCAGGAACGCGCCGCCCACGCCCTGCACGACGCGCCAGCCGATGAGCCAGAGCGCGGCGGCGTCGCCGGTGAACCAGGTGACCGCCAGCATGATCGACGACACGGTGAACACCGCGAAGCCCAGGTTGTACATGCGGGCCCGGCCGTACATGTCGCCGAGGCGGCCGAAGCTGACCACCAGCACGGCGGTGACGACCAGGAAGCCCATGATCATCCACAGCAGGTAGCCGGTGTTCGCGGGCTCCAGCGGGTTGATCCCGATCCCCTTGAAGATGTCCGGCAGCGCGATCAGCACGATCGAGGAGTTGATCGTGGCGATGAGCATGCCGAGTGTCGTGTTCGACAGCGCGATCCACTTGTAGCGCGGGCCCAGCTCCTCGGCCGAGCGGCGCCTGCGGTCCACCCTGGTGTCCAACCCTGCGGTCACGGCGACCTCCCATCGGTTAGCAATGCTAAGCAACTGGTTGCCCCGGGGCAAGAGTGGCCCGGGACACAGGCGCAACGACCCGGCTCGGGTGGACGTCCACTTCGGAGGGATTACTCGATGAATGTTCGGCGGGCGTCCGGAATGGCCGCGGGTTCGATGATCGAACCCGGGAAATGGGCCGGATACCGGCGGAAAACACGACATCGCCCGACGGAGGAATCCGCCGGGCGATGTCGAAGGAAAGGGTGGAACCCGCGAGCAGCGATCAGCTCGGAAGGACGTGGACGATCACGTACCAGGGCAGAGCCCACACGACCGGACCACGACCAAGCCGGAACCGCCGCGCCCGCGGCGACCCCTCGATCTCGTCGTGGCACAGCATGTACGTCATCTCCCTGAGCCTGAGAACCGACATCACTGCCACCTCTCCGGGTTCCAGATACCGTGTGCCGCCCGCCCCCACGGAAGTCGAGCGTGCCAGGCCAGCATATCCACGGACGGCCGAGCTGTCACGCGAATGGCGCAGCCGAACGGCGAATTTCCCGGACAGATAGTAGACACCGCTCGCCCATTTCCTGCATCTATTCCGAAATGGAGGGTCACACCAATTCGGCCACCGCCGAGCGCACCTGATCGCGCAGCCACCGGTGCGCGCGGTCGCCCTCGTCGCGCGGGTGCCAGGCCATGGCGATGGTCGCGGGCGGCAGATCCAACGGGATCTCGAAGGTGCGCAGGCCCATCAGATCGAGCACCGACAGCCCCGCGGGCGCCGGGCACACCAGGTCCGACTCGCGGGCCAACAGCAGCGCCGCCGGGTAGCTGGGCACCACCACCGCGATCCGCCTGCGCAGACCGAGCGCGCGCAACCGGTCGTCGATGGGGCCGTGCACGCGCCCGCGGCGGGAGATGCCGATGTGGTCGACGGCGGCGAACGCACCCGGGGTGACCCGGCCGAGCCGGGCCAGCGGGTGCGCGGGGCGCACGGCGGCGACGTAGCGGGTCTCCAGCAGCGGCTCCACCCGCGTGGAGGCGTCGTGGTCGGCGTTGTCCAGGGTCCCCACCTCCAGATCGACCAAGCCGTCGCGCAGCGCGGGCGCGCCCTCCAGGCTGTCGGAGACAAACCGCAGATCCACGCCCGGCTCGCTGGCGCGCACCGCGGACAGCAACGGCGCGGCGAGCACGGCCAGCAGCGCGTCGCCGACCCGCAGGGTGAACCGCCGGGTCAGCGGGGAACCGGGCACCGGGGACAGCAGACCGCGGGCGCGCGCGACGATCGCGGACACCTCTTCCCGCAGCTCCAGCGCCCGCGGCGTGGGGACGAGGGTGCGGCCGGCGCGGACCAGGATCGGGTCGCCGCAGACCCGGCGGATCCGGGCCAGGGTGCGGCTCATCGCGGGCGCGGACGTGCCCAGCCGAGCCGCCGCGCGCGAGACGCTCTCCTCGGCCAACAACGCGTCCAGCGCGACCAGCAAGTTGAGATCCATACCCGTCCTCCCTGCCACCGACCCGCACGAGTGTCCCGTACGTCGGCTCCACTGAGGACAGCCCCGGGACCGCCGCGGGCGTACAACCCGCACCCTGCGACGAACGGGTGGATTGTCGCCTGTCCTAACGCCCGCGTATCGGTCTGCGACTAGAAAGAAAGAAGCCACACAGCGGGGGTGGACCGCGTGGAGGACGGATCCGAGTTCACGGTGGAGAACGCGGTACCGGGCCAGGTCTCGGGCAGGCTGGTCCAGGCGGGCAGTATCGGAGCGGTCCATTTCCATGGTGACGAGGCCATTCCCGGCCTGCCCGCGCAACTCCCGCCCGCGCCCGCGGTGTTCGCTGGCCGCGAGACGGAGCTGGCGGACCTGGACGCGGCGCGCGCGGCGGGCGCGGGTCTGGTGGTACTGACCGGGATCGGCGGCGTCGGCAAGTCCGCGCTGGCAGCACAGTGGGCCAACGCGGTGGCCGGGGAGTTCACCGAAGGTCACCTGTTCGCCGATCTCACCGACACGGCGGGCGATCCGGTCACGCCCGCCGACGCACAGGAGTGGTTCCTGCTGTCGCTGGGCGTCAAGGCCGACCGGATCCCGGTGGAACCGGCCCGCCGCGCTGCCCTGTACCGCTCGACGACCGCGACACGGCGGCTGTTGGTGCTGCTCGACAACGCTGTCAGCGCGGCGCAGGTACGGGCGTTGCTGCCCACTGGCGCGGGAAGTCTGGTGGTGGTGACCAGCCGTTCGCGCCTATCCGGCCTGGTCTTGGACGGCGCGCGGTGGCTGACCGTGGACCCGTTGGCCTCGGCCGGTTCACTGCGGTTACTGCGTTCGGTGGTAGGCGCGGACCGCGTCGCGTCGGAACCGGACGCTGCGGCGGAACTGGTGGGCCTGTGCGGCGGTCTGCCGTTGGCACTGGCCGTCGTGGGCGCGCGTCTGGCCACCCGCGCACGCCGCACGTTGTCGCGCGAGGTGCGGGAACTGCGCGACGAACGGATGCGGTTGCGCGGACTGCGGTTGGACGCGGAGACGTCGGTGTCGGTGGTCCTGGACCACGCGCGCGCGTATCTGGACGGTGACGCGGAACTGGCATATCGGGCGTGCGCGTGGCATCCGGGCAGGGAGTTCGGCGCGGGCGCCATCGCCGCCGGTCTGGAATGGCCGATGGACCGTGTCATCGAGCCACTCGACGAACTGGTGGAGGCCAACATGGTCACCGAGTCCCCGGACGACCGCTTCGTCCTGCACGACCTGATCCGCCTGCACGCCCGGGAATCCCGCCCGGACGACCCGGCGGAACGTTTGATGGTCGAGTGGTACCTGGATCGAGCGGTCGCCGCCGACACGCAGATCCACCCATTGCGCCCACACCTGGGCCCCCGCTACGCCGCACCGCGCGAGTCCTTCGACGATCGAACCGACGCGATGGCGTGGATGACCGCCGAACGCCACAACCTCCGCGCCGCCCTGACGGTCGCGGCGGCCCGCGAGTGGGACGACCTGGTGTGGCAACTGTGCGAGGCCCAGTGGGGCTACTTCCTGCACACCCGCCGCTACGGCGACTGGATCGACATGCAGCTCACCGGCATCACCTCGACCCAACGGCTCGGGGACGTGCGCGCGGAGGGAAAGCTGCACGCACAGGTCGCATACGCGTACGCGAAGTCGGGCTCGTATCCGCAGGCGTCGGACCACGGGACGGCCGCGTTGCGGCTGGCGCGCGAGTGCGGGGACCTGAAGGCGGAGGCGACCGCGCTGTCGCAACTGGGCCATGTCGCGCGCAGTACCGGGGATCTGGCGGGCGCGGTCGCCTACTACGAGCAGACGCGCGACCTGCACGAGTGGATCGGTCGGCCACGCAGCGTGGCGATGTGCCGCAGGCGTCTCGGTGATCTCTACGCCCGTCTCGGGCGCGCCGCGGAGGCGGTGATCGAGCTGACCGCGGCGGCGGCGGAGCTGGAGCGGCTGGGCGACACCCCGCAGTACGCGAAGACGGTGCTGGTGCTGAGCGCGACCCACCTCGACGCGGGTCGTTCAGCCGAGGCCCTGCGGGTGCTGCGCGCCACGCTGCGGTCCATCCGGGAGCTGGACTCGCCGTACTACGAGGCGGAGGTCCTCACCGGACTCGGCGACGCGGCCGACCACGCGGGCGACCGCGCCACCGCGGTCGACTCGTGGACCCGCGCCGCCGAGCTGTACGACGAGGCTCAGGATCCCAAGGCCGAGGAGGTCCGCGCCCGCTTCTCCGCCACATCGGACAGATAGGCCAAGGCGATCCCGATGATCCCGGCGGACCCGGTGTCGTTGACCAGGATGTCGGCCACCGCACGCCACGGACTGTCGACGTCGACCCGCACGATCACCACATCCGCCGTGTTGTCCGAAGTGGACACCCGCACGAGGTACACCCCGGCCGCGGGCGAGTCCACACGCACGGTCAGCATGACGCCTCCCCACGGTGAAGCCGAGGCACCAGCGGCGCCTGCGCCCGTGCGGGCCAATCGGGTTCGGGGAGTCCGAGGAGGTCGTACATCGCGGTTCTGAACCGCGCGTGGGAGTGTCCCGGGACAGAGGACACCGCCTCCACCACCCGCGTGTCCGTCACCGGTTCCACCCGCGCCAACTGCTCGGCCAACGGCCGCGCGTGATCCAGCATCGGTACCGCCTGCCGCAACACCGCCGCCGGACTGCCGGCCCGGATGTCCTGCTCCGGCCATGCCGCCACACACACGCGCCGCCCCAACGCCGCCGCGTAGAGCGTGGTCGACCCGTGGTCGCCCACCACAACATCGGCGGCCACCATCGCCGCCTGCCACCCCCGTTCCGGCGGCACCACCACCAAGCCGTCGGCGCGTGCCCGCGCCAGCCAGGAACGGACCTGCCATTCCCCGTGCACGGCCCAGATATGGGGGTGCAGCACCGCCGCCACGGTCGCGTTCGGAAGCTCCCGCGTGATTCGCTCATAGAACTCCGGCCGTCGACCGAAAAGCGAATGCGGCGACCATGTCGAACTGACCACGACCAGTTCCCCGACACCCACTCCGAACGCGTCCCGATACCGCTCCCGGTAGGGCAGCCCCGCCCGCAGGCTGTCGAGACAGATATCGCCCGCCAGGAACGCCGCGGGCGCCGCCTCGGGACACGTCCGCCCCAACAACCGCATCTCCCGCGACGTCGGTATCCCCACCGCCGAGGGCAACACCCGCCCCCGATAGGTCAACGTCTCCCGATCCAACCCGGTCGTCGGCACCCGAGCCCCACCCGATTTCCGACTGTAGAGCCGCGATTTCGCCGCGCCCGCCCCGTGCGGAAGCAGGAGCAGGCGCCCGTGCACCCGCTCGATCAACCGATGACTGGCACTGAGGACGAGGTCCCACTCGTGCCGCAACGCCTGATCCCAAGGCACGACCAACCCGCCCAACCCGGTCGCATACCGGTCCAGACCATGCCAGACGAGATCCGCCTGTGGCACGGTGAACACCACCTGCACTCGGTGGTCGCCGTCGAACAGTGGGACGAGATCCATCAGCCGCGTCCCCGCCGTCATGGTCGGCACCATCACCAGCACGGCCCTGGTGCCCACCATGGTGGTCCGCACGTGCGCGTCGAGCCCGACCGGGCCGCCCACCCAACTCTGCGTCGCCATTCGCCTCTCCGTTTGCCTCCGGACATGACAACGACAGGATGTGGACGCTTTCTCACATTCCCCGGCCAGCGAACTCGCATCCGGCGAACGACGCAGAACCAAGGGCGTACGCCGAATGTTGGAATGCGGGCGACCGTGGGAAGAATTCGTTCGGCCACCCGGCTGACTTGCGCACGGCTTTCAGTGCCCCCGGCGATCCACCGTCGGTACACTCGTCACACAAGCGCCGAACCCGCATTCCGCTGCTGCTGTGCCGACCGGGTCCATAGACCCAGTTCGAGGGGTGAATCTGGTGGAGGTGGCGTTCGGGATCCTCGGTACCACCGCGCTCCGGCTGGACGGCGCGTTCGAGGAAGAGTGGGCAAATCCAAAACCGAAGGCCATGTTGGCGGCGCTGCTGCTGCGGCCTGGACACGCTTTGAGCGGCGAGACATTGCTGCGCTGGGTCTGGGCGGAAGGGCAACGTTTACCGAAACGTACCGTCGCCACGCTTGACACCTACGCGACGCGCATCCGCAGGCTGTTGGACCGGCTTCCCATTCCCGCAGAATTGCGGGGGTCCAGCGGTACCTATCGCCTGGAAACGGATCGCTCATACATCGACTACGTCCGGTTCCGCGAGCTGACCCTGGCGGCACGCGCCCACGCCCGCGACGGCGACCCGGCCATGGCCGCCCGGCTCACCGCGGACGCCCTGCGGCTGTGCCGAGGTCGACCGCTGGCGGATCTGCGCTCCGACCGCGCCACCGAGTGGCGCGACAGGTTCGAACGCGACGAGCTGATCCCCGCGCACGCCGAGCACCTGAGCGCGCTGCTGGAGCTCGGCCGGGCCCAGGACGTGCTGGTGCGCCTGGACGACCTGCAGTCCGACCACCCGACTAACCTGCGGCTGTACAAACTGCGGATGCTGACCCTGCGCACCCTCGAACGCGATCACGACCTGACCGAGTATTACCTGGCCGTTCGCAAGCAACTCGTGCACGAGGGCGACGACCCGGCCGCGGGCCACCTCACCAGGTACTACCAGGAGCTGGTGACCGACAAGTTCGGCGCGACGACACCTCCCGCGGTGCGGCTTGAGTACCGACCCCGCCAACTTCCGCACGACGTCCCGGATTTCATCGGCCGCGCGGACGTACTCGCCGCGCTGGACGCGGCATCGGTGACCGCGGACGACCACCCACGCCGCGGTGTCGTCGTACTGGAGGGCATGCCCGGGGTCGGCAAGACCGCGCTGTCCGTCCACTGGGGACACCGGGTGCGGTCGCGCTTCCCGGACGGGGACCTGTTCGTCGACCTCAACGGCTTCTCCCGGGACCCGGCCGCCACGCACGCGGCCGTGGTGGACGACCTGCTGGTGGCGCTGGGCGAGGAGCCGACGGCCACGGCGTCGTTCCGCTCGCGCGAGGTGACCCTGCGGCGCGTGCTGGCCGACCGGTACACGCTCGTCATCCTGGACAACGCGCGGAACTCGGCCCAGGTGCGCGCTTTGCTGCCGCTGCTGGCCGACTGCCTGGTGGTGATCACCAGCAGGCAGTCGCTCGATCACCTGAGCGCCTCCTACGGGGTGCGCCGCATCCGGGTCGGTCCGATGTCGACCGAGGAGTCGACCCGGCTGCTGACCGCGCACCTGGGCGACGACGGGGATCCCCGGCCGCGGCAGGAGCTGGCCAGGCTGTGCGGCGGGCTGCCCCTGGTGATCACGGTGGTGGGTCAGCACATCGCCGACTTCCGCGTACTGGACTCGACCGGCTCGGCCGAGCGGCCCGACCCGCGCGGCCTACTGCTGCAGCTCGGTCACACCGGCGACGGCGACACTTCCCCGCAGGCCATCTTCACGTTCTCCTATCAGGCCCTGCCGCCCGCGGCGCAACGGCTGTTCCGGCTGATGGGCCTGCATCCGGGTCGGGACTTCAGTGTCGCGGTGGCTCGCGCGTGCGGCGGCCAAGGCGACGCGGTCACCCGCGACAGTCTGGCCGTGCTCACCGGGGCGCACCTGCTGGAGCGGTCCGATACCCATGATCGCTACCGCTTCCACGACCTCATACGCGAGTGCGCGTTGCGGCTGGCCCACATCGACGAGACACCAGCCGCCCGACGTGCCGCGGAGCGCAGGTTGCTCAGCTACTACCTGTGCTCCGCCTCGGCGGCGGACCGCGTGCTGTACCCGAACAACGCGCAACCACCACCGCTTGAGGTCGAGCCCGCCGTAGCCCCGCGCGCGTTCCACAACCAGGACGAGACCCGCGCGTGGATGTCGATCGAACGCGGAAACCTGGGCGCCGCGGTACTGTTCGCCGCGCGGTCGGGCCACAATGAGTTCGCCTGGCGCCTACCGCACGCGATCTGCACGTTCTACGAGCGTCACGGCCACCACGACGAATGCCGGGTGGCCCGGGAGACAGCGGTGACCGCCGCCCGCACCTGCGCGGACGAGGAAGCCGAGGCGTCCTCGATGGCGGACCTGGGCAAGACCTACATAGCGCTGGGCAGACTCGACGACGCCCGCCGGTGCCTCGACCACGCGCTGCGCTACTGCACGCGGGTGGAGTTCGACTTCGGCGCCGCCGTCACCCTCTACCACCTGGGCAGGCTGGAGGTCCTGCGTGGCGCGACCAGGGCCGGGATCGCGCTGTTCGAGCGGTGCCTGGCACTCGTGCACGGGACCAGGCACGAGGTGGTCGGCTGGGCTCTGCTCTCCCTCGGCGAGGCCCTGCGCGTCGAAGGGGAACCGACCGAGGCCCTGCTGCACCTGCGTCAGGCAGAACAGCTCGCCATCGACAATGCGGACCGGTCCGCGCACGCGACCTGCCTGGCGGGTATCGCGGCCGTCCGCCGCGAACTCGGCGAGTTCGGCGAGGCCGCGGCCTACTGCGAGAAGGCCCTGGCCACGGCGGAGGAGGCCCGCGACCTGAACGCGGTGGCGACGGTGTGCGCGGCGTTGGCCGACATCGAACGAGCCTGCGGCCACGACGGCCGCGCCGAGGCGTTCGCCCTGCGCGCGGTCACGTTGGCCGAGCAGTTCCGGAACGTGCCCTTGCACGCCCAGGCACTCACGGTGCTCGGCTCGGTGTTCCGATTGCAAGGCCGGGCCGCTCACGCACAGCGCGCGTGGACCGAGGCATGCCACCTGTTCGAGCAACTCGGCGACCGCCCACAGGTGACCGCGATCCAGACCATGCTTCGGCACCTGCCGCTGGACGGGTAAGTATCGGTCGCGACCCCAGGCATCTACCCTGCGTAGGCTCATCGCTCGATCGAGGTGTTTCCATCGCCCCAACAGGACTAAGGATGGAACGTTGTTCCTGTTGGGATCGGTCGTCCGGCTCGGCCGGTCGGTGCTACGGAACGGCACAACTATCGTCGCGTTGACTAACCGGTCCAGCTATGGGATCTTGGCCATGCAGCACTAGATCCATCTGGCGATTCCCCGTTTCGGCAGGCCAAAGTGGAGCCACGATGGACAAATCATTGACACACGACTAGTCAGGACGACAGCACTTTGAAGCAGAACGCAGCTCGTATTCTTGTGGCGCTGGCGCTGTGTGCCACGCTTGCCACCATCACGGCACAGAGTGCGAGCGCATCTCCCTTGCTGCCCACGGCTCCGAAACAGTGCGCCGGACAGCAGAACACCCTGAACCCCGACTGGTGGTCGGTATACTCCAGCCGCCCGTAAGGTTCAGCCTCCCCGCCGAGTCCTACAAGGACCGAACTGGAGCGTAGGTCGCCAATCGACGGAACAGTCCGACGTGCGTAAGACCGCAGAAAACGGCCAGTTCCGCAACCGACTCCGGTTCCAAGTGTACTATCCCACCATCGTCCGATCCGGATTCCAGTCGATTGCGCGCCCAACGTCGTAGCGGCTCCAGAACCGGGTCGTCGCTGGCGGCAACCAACCGGCGGAGGTCGACCGTACACACGAGAAAGTGCGCGTCGACCTCCGCCCGGCGAATGGCCTCCGCCAATAATTCCGGCGCCGGTACGCCCAACGCCTCGCAGAGAGCGACATAACGCGCGATCGTCAGCTGCCGGTGGCCGGATTCATAGGTACCTATAGTCTGCACATGCATTTCCACACCCAGTTTGGCCACCAGTTGCGCCCTTGACCACCCCAGCTCCTCGCGCACAGCGCGTAACCGTTGCCCAACCGATCGGTTGAGATTGGTGTTGGTCAAAGCCCGGTCTTGGTGGTCCGACACGGCATCCCCTCCGTAGCCTTTGCTTCGCATCGACCGCGCTGCCATGGGTGTTTCAAATGATCCAGACCTCTAGCGCCACTGCAGGCGTGGCTCCGCACGCGACTGGGATACGCCGCGTGCGCACATCGAGAGAACACCCACCACATCGTCGGGATGGGTAGGCGTTACATGTCCGAGGGACGCGAGCCAGCCGCCTCTCGCCAGATCCACCCACCAGGGTTTCATCTGGCCGCGATCATTGCCTAGCCGCCGATCGGGTGCGTGGGTCACAGGACGGCTGCCGCTTCCGGGGCAGACGTGAGCCACATTCACCTGATTGACTGGCGGCATGACGACTACCGAGGGCTCGCGGGGTGCGCGGCCGTCGATCCTGACCGTGGATGACGATCCCGGGGTCAGCCGTTCGATCGCTCGTGACCTGCGCAGGAAGTACGGGGAGCGGTACCGGATCGTGCGGGCCGAGTCGGGGGACGCGGCGTTGGAGGCGTTGCGGGAGATCAAGCTCCGCGGGGAGCAGGTGGCCGCGTTGTTGGCGGACTACCGGATGCCAGGGATGAGCGGGATCGAGTTCCTGGAGCGGGCAATGGACCTGTTCCCGCTGGCCAGGCGGGTGTTGTTGACCGCGTACGCGGACACCGACGCGGCCATCCAGGCGATCAATGTCGTCGATCTCGATCACTATCTGCTCAAGCCGTGGGACCCGCCGGAGGAGAAGCTCTACCCGGTCCTGGACGACCAGCTCACCGCATGGGCAGAAGTGGACCACCAGCCCACACGGCAGGTGCGGGTGGTCGGGCACCGATGGTCCAGTCGGTCGTACGCTGTACGGGACTTTCTCGCACGAAATTCCGTCCCTTACCGGTGGTACACGCTGGGTGACGACGAGGAGAGTGAGCGGTTGCTCTCCGCTGCCGGGCTCGATGGGACGCGGTTGCCGGTCGTCATCACCGAGGGTGGTGAGGCGTTGGTGGAGCCGACCGATGGCGAGTTGGCGGCGCGCGTCGGATTGTCCACGATGCCGTCGACCGACTTCTACGACCTGATCGTGGTCGGCGGCGGCCCGGCCGGGCTCGGTGCTGCGGTGTACGGCGGGTCGGAGGGGCTCAAGACCGTGCTCATCGAGCGGATGGCGACCGGCGGGCAGGCGGGCACGAGCAGTCGGATCGAAAACTACCTCGGGTTTCCCGACGGTGTGTCGGGTGAGCAGCTCACGGAGCGGGCGCGTAGGCAGGCGGCGAAGTTCAACGTGGAGATGCTGACCACGCGCAAGGTGGTCGGTCTCGAACCACGGGGGCCCGCGCGCGTGGTGCGGTTCGACGACGGCACGGAGCTCTCCGCGCACACCGTCATTCTCGCGACCGGGGTGTCCTATCGGATGCTGGAGGCGCCCGGTCTGGCCGATCTGTCCGGCCGTGGGGTGTTCTATGGCGCTGCCACCACCGAAGGCCCCAGCTGTAGCGGACAGGACGTCTACATCGTGGGTGGTGCGAACTCTGCGGGGCAGGCCGCGATGTACTTCGCGCGGCACGCTCGGCGCGTGGTGCTGGTGGTGCGTGGCGACTCACTGGACCGGTCTATGTCACGGTATCTGATCGACCAGATTGCCGCGGTGGACGCGATCGAAGTACAGACGTGTACGGAGGTGGTGGGGGGTACCGGTACCGACCATCTGGAGACGCTGACGCTGCGGGACAACCGCGCGGGAACAACCGAGACCGTTCCAGCGTCGTGGTTGTTCGTGTTCATCGGCGCCGCACCGCGCACGGACTGGTTGGACGGCACGCTCTCGCGGGACGGTCGCGGGTTCGTGTTGGCCGGGCCGGATCTGCTCACGAGTGGGCGTAAACCGCAGGGGTGGGATCTGGATCGCGATCCGTTCCACCTGGAGACGAGCGTGCCGGGTGTGTTCGTGGCCGGGGACGTGCGCGCGGAGTCGGTGAAGCGGGTCGCGTCCGCGGTCGGTGAGGGCGCGATGGCCGTGTCGTTGGTCCACCGGTACCTGGAGAAGCCATGACCCCCGACGAGTTGCGCGGGTTCTTCCTGTTCGAGCAGTTGGACGACGAGAAACTGGCCTGGTTGTCCTCGCATGTGACGACGACGGAGTTTCCCGCGGGCGCGGAGATCGTGGCCGAGGGTGACCCGGCTACCTGCTTCTACCTGCTGTTGGACGGCACGGTGTCGCTGCATAGGGCTATCGGCGGCGACCGGCCCGAGATCTCGCGCAGTGAGCACCGCGGTGCGTACTTCGGTGCCACCCAGGCCTACCTGGATCTGGAAGAGCGGCACACCTATCAGATGACGGTGCTGGCGTTGACCGACGTGCGGCTCGCGCAGCTGCCTGCCACGGAGTTCGGCACGGTCGTACGCGAGTGGTTCCCCATGGCGATGCACCTGTTGGAGGGCATGACCTGGGGTATGCGCAACAGTCAGGCGATCCTCGGGCAGCGTGAGCGCTTGCTGGCGTTGGGGTCGTTGTCGGCCGGGTTGACCCACGAGCTGAACAATCCCGCGGCGGCTGCGGTGCGCGCGACCGCCGCGTTGCGGGAGCGGGTGGCCGGGATGCGGCACAAGCTGGCGATGCTGGCCGAGGGCGCGATCGATCCGGCGACGCTGCCTGCGATGGTGCGGTTGCAGGAGGCGGCGGTGGAGCGGGTCGCAAAGGCGCCGAAGCTCGGGCCGATGGAGGCCAGTGACGCCGAGGACGAGCTGGCGGACTGGCTGGACGAGCGGGGCGTGACGCGCGGCTGGGACCTTGCGCCGGTGCTGGTCGCGGGCGGGTTGGACGTGGACTGGCTGTCGCGGGCGATCGACCAGTGCCCGACCGGGATCACCGATCCGGCGGTGCGCTGGCTGGCGTACACGGTGGAGACCGAGACGCTGATGAACGAGATCGACGACGCGACCACCCGGGTGTCCACGCTGGTCGGGGCGGCCAAGCAGTACTCGCAGATGGACCGGGCGCCGTTCCAGGTGGTCGACGTGCACGAGCTGCTGGACTCCACGCTGGTGATGCTGGGCGGCAAGATCGGCGACGGGGTGCGGGTGGTCAAGGACTACGACCGGGGCCTGCCGCCGCTGCCCGCGTACGCCGCCGAGCTGAACCAGGTGTGGACGAACCTGATCGACAACGCGGTGGCCGCGATGGACCGGGCGGGCACGCTGACGGTCCGGACGTTCCGCAGCGGCCCGGACGCGGTGGTGGAGATCGGCGACACCGGGGCGGGCATCCCGCCCGCGGTGAAGGACCGGATCTTCGAGCCGTTCTTCACCACCAAGGCCGTCGGCGAGGGCACCGGGCTGGGCCTGGACATCTCGTGGCGGATCGTGGTGAACAAGCACCACGGCGACATCCGGGTGGAGTCCGCGCCGGGTGACACGCGCTTCCAGGTGCGGCTGCCGATCGCGGGGACGTGACCGGCGCGGATCGTGGTCTACGCTCGCCGACGTGCACTTTCTCGCCAACCCGCCGCTCGGCCTGCTGCTGTCCCAGAGCGCGAAAGCGGTCGGGCGCGCCATGGACGACGCGATGTCGGCGGCGGGCGGGAGCGTGCCGGTGTGGCAGGTGCTGCTCACGCTCAAGACCCAGCCGGTCGCCAACCAGCGCGAGCTGGCCGCGGCGGTGGGCATCCAGGGCGCGACCCTGACCCACCACCTCAACGCCATGGAGGCCGACGGGCTGCTGACCCGGCGTCGGGACCCGGCCAACCGCCGGGTGCACCTGGTGGCGTTGACCGACGCGGGTGAGGCGTTGTTCCACCGGCTGCGCGAGGTGGCGCGCGCGTTCGACCGGCGGCTGCGGACGGGGCTCACCGAGTCCGAGGAGGCCACACTGGCCGAGTTGCTGTCCCGCCTGCGCGCCAACGTGTCCGACTGACCGACGCGGCTCAGCGTGGCTTGCCTGGCCGGGGCGGTGCGGCGGGTTCACCCTGCGCGGAAACCCGCCGCACCGGCCCGGTCAGCGCTCGGCGAGGTACCGAGCGGCGGTGGCGCGGAGTCGGTCATGCACGCCGTCGTAGGCGGTCGCCGCGCCGAGGAGGGTCTTGGGGAGCTTGGCGAGCATCGTGTAGTTGGTGTCCACGACATTGCCCGCGGGCGCCAGTCCGGCCTGGCTGACCAGCTGGTAGGCGTCCAGCGGCGCGAGGCCGAGCAGCTGCCCGGTCCAGCCGACGAGGTCGTGCTGGCTGATCCGGAACGCGTCCTCCAGCGGGCGGGCGGTGCCGGTGGACATCACGTGCGTGTCGTTCTCCAGCCGTGGCCACGGGCAGGCCGCGCCCTTGATCAGGTCGACCACGACCACGGTGGACATGGCGGCCTCGACGGCCGTGCCGCAGACCTCGCCCTCGCCCTGTCTGCAGTGCCCGTCGCCGAGGGAGATGAGCGCGCCGGGGACGTTGACGCCGAAGTAGGCGGTGGTGCCCGCGCGCATCTCGGGGGTGTCCATGTTGCCGCCGTGCGCGCCGGGGGTGATGCTCATGATCACCTCGTGCGCGGCGGGGGCGACGCCGACGGTGCCGTGCATGGGATCCAGCGGGAGCTCGATCGAGAACTCGCTCTCGCGCGCGTGGAACACGCATACACCGCGAGCGACGTCCACGTCGTAACGCCATACCCGCTCGGGCAGGGCGTCGTGCAGCATGGCGGTCGTGTGTGTGGTGGTCAACGCACCGAAGTGGGGGAAGGTCGTGGAGATGGCCCAGTCGCGCATGGGACGGATGTCCACGAAGTGCACCGCGACGGTGTCTCCCGGTTCCGCGCCTTCTACCGCGATGGGTCCGGTTACCGGGTTGAGGTAGGGGAATGTGCAGACCTGGCTCGGCAGATCGTCCACCCCGCGCACCGCCCCACCGAAGCAGTCCTCAGTGGACAGCTCGACCACGGTGCCCGGCGGCACGGTCAACGCCGCCGCCCGGCCCCCGAACGCGTAGGCGGGTTCCGATTCCAGCCGTTGGACCCTCACTTGCCCTCCTCCCCCGTCATGCCCGCCAGCGCCGGGCGGCGCCCGGCGACGAGCAGACCGATCAGCACGACCAGCCCGATCCCGAGCCAGACGAAGCCCAGCAGCTGCGCGGCCACCTTGGCGTTGATCACCACGTAGCCCAGGATGGCGAACCCGATCACCGGCGCGACGAGGTGCTTCCACCAGTTCCGGCTCCGGTTGCGGATCACGTAGTGGATGACCACGGACACGTGCAGCACCAGGAAGGCGGTCATCGCGCCGAAGTTGACCAGCGAGCTGAGCAGGGTGACCCCGTCGTCGCGGGATTGCATGTACAGGCCCAGGGCCAGCGACACGCCCGCCACGAGCAGGGTGGCGTTGACCGGCACGCGGCGCGTGGGGTGCACCTTGCCCAGGAACGCGGGCAGTTGCCGGTCGCGTGCCATCGCGTAGAGCAGGCGGGAGGTGGCGGCCTGGGCGACGAGGGAGTTCGCGAAGCCCCAGGACACGGCGGTCGCCGCCGCGGTGAGCACGGCCAGCCAGCCGCCGCCCGCGACGCGGGCCGCGTCATAGAAGGCGGTACCGGCGGCGTCGCCGTCCTTGATGAGAGAGGCCGGGTCCGGCACCAGCAACGCCGCCACCCAGGTCTGCACGATGAACAGCACACCGGTGACCAACAGCGCGGCCACCATGGAGCGGCCGATCGCCTTCGCCGAGTCGCGGTTCTCCTCGGCGAGGGTGGAGATCCCGTCGAAGCCGAGGAAGCTGAGCACCGCCACCGAGACCGCGCCGAAGATCAGCGGCCAGGAGAACGTGCCGCTGTCGAACAGCGGCGAGAAGCTGAACCCGTGGCCCTTGCCCTGCGCCAGGGCCACGATGCCGATCACCAGGAAGATCGCCAGGATGACCAGCTGCGCGGCCAGCATGACGCGGTTGACGCGCGCGGTCATCTCGATGCCCAGGTAGTTGACCGCGGTGTTGAGCAGGACGAACGCCACCAGCCACAGCCACACCGGGATCGCGGGCAGCAGCGAGTTCATCGCGATGCCCGCGATCAGGTAGAGCAGGCTGGGCACGAGCACGTAGTCCAGCAGGATCATCCAGCCGGAGGCGAAGCCGACCATGGAGTTGATGCCGCGCCCGGCGTAGGTGTAGACCGAGCCCGCCATCGGGAACGCCTTGGCCATCTGGGCGTAGGAGTTGGCGGTGAACAACATGGCCAGCATGCCGATCGCGTAGGCCAGGGCGATCATGCCGCCGGAGCCGGAGAACACGCTGCCGAAGATGCCGAACGGGGCGATCGGCACCATGAACACCAGGCCGTAGATCAACAGGTCGCGGAAGCCCAGCGACCGTCGCAACTCCTGGGTGTACCCGAACCGTTCGAGCTCCTGCCCGGCTTCCGACCCGCTCATGGGACCTCCCGCGCTCCGCGTGTGCGGCGAAGCGTAGACAGGTTCCTTCCATTTGGAAACAGTTAACCCGGAATCGGTGTCGGCGCAGGTCAGCCCGGGGGGCGCTCGGCCAGTAAGGCGTACATCGTGGCGCGCAGGTCGTCGAGGAACTTCTCGAACAGCTCCACGTGCTCCGGCGGGTAGTGCGCCACCAGCGCCTCGACGTGCTTGGTGAACGGGTCCAGGAACTCCTTGGCCCGCTGGGCGACCTTGGGGCTGCTGTGCAGCGTCACCACTCGGCGGTCCGCGTGCTCGCGAGTGCGCACCACGTGGCCGAGCTTCTCCAGCCGGTTGAGCAGGTTCGCGGTCGCGCCGGTGGTCAGCGACAGCCGGGTGCTGAGCTTGGTCGGGGTGAGCGCGATGCCGCGTTCCTCGGCGACCAGGATCTCGATCAACGCGAAGGCGTCGGTCGTGTGCAGGTCCAGCCAGGCCGCGAAGCGGTTGGTGAACTCGGTGTAGTTGGCGCCGAAGCCGCGGAAACCGTCGAGCAGGCGGGTGGTGCGCTCGGTGACATCGTCGGGTTGCTGGTCGTCGTTCACCGGACCTCGTTTCGTCGCGCGGTCGGGTGGACCAACCTACCCGGGTCCGGCGGACAACGGGGTAATCACCGTCAGGTCCAGCCCATCGGCCCTGGCCAGGAATCCCCCGGGACGCGGCGGTCCCAGCGGAGCGGCCGACCAGGCGCGGTGTTCGCCGGTGGCGAGCAGCGCGGTGGCGGCCGGACGGACCCGATCGGCGGACAGGCTACCGGTGCTCGCCAACGCGGCCGCGAGGTGGACGCCGTAGTAGCAACCCTCCGCGTAGGCGTCGAGCACGGGAGCCTGTCCGCCGAAGAGCGCGCGGTGGCGCTCGGTCAGCGCTATCCGCCGCTCATCGCCCTGACCGGCGAAGGACCGCATGGCCGCGTAGAGCTCGCCCGTCTCGTCGCCGCCCGCGGCCAGCAGCCCGTTCTCCTCCAACGAACCGGACAGCCGGACCACGCGACCCGCCAACGGCGAGGCGACGAATGCCCGGTTGAACGACACGAGGTCCCGGCCCACCAGACTGAGCAGGACGGCGTCGGCCCGCACCCGGCCGAGACCGGCGACGATCTCCTCGGCGTCGATGCCGGGACCGGGGAACGGCACGAGCCGCTCGGCCACCACGTCGGCGCCGAGGCCGCGCACGATCGCGCAGGCGGCCCGGTGGACCGCGCGAGGCCAGATGTAGTCGCTGCCGACCAGTGCCCACCGGCGCAGACCCCGGTGGGCCACCAGCCAGCGCACGGCGGGACCCAGCTGCGTCGTCGGGCTGTCGCCGAGGAGCACGACACCGGCGCGCCGCGTGCCGCCCTCATGCGGCGGGGTGAAGATGTAGGGCACGCGGCCGCCGAGGGTGAGCTCCAGCGCCCGGTGCACGTCGCTGGTGTGGAAGCCGACGTAGCCGTCGAGCAGGTCGGCGAGGTCCCCGGCCTCCCGCGCCACCTCGCCGGGCGTCCGGCCCGCGTCGACCAGCACCAGCTGCACCACCCGCCCGGCGACCCCGCCCGCGGCGTTGACCTCGGTCGCGGCCAGGGTGGCGGCCGCCAGCCCGGACGGTCCGGTGAGCCCGAGCGCGCCGGACAACGGCAGCAGCAGGCCCAGGCGGAGCACCGCCGGGTCCGGCCCGGTCAAGGCGACCTCGACCCGGTCCCGCACGACCGCGCGCACGACCGAGGTGGAGTCCATGACCGGACAGTATGCTCGCCGGTGAGGCCCCCGACGGAAGGCGTGTCATGGCTGTTCAGCGCGGCACCCGGGGCCCCGACCTGGTCGATCTGCTGACCCGCGCGCAGCGGGCGCTCGCCCGCGACCTGGGCACCGCGCTGGAGGAGGAACGCGCCTCCGTCGAGCAGTGGCGGGTGCTGCGCGCGCTGGCGGTCGAGGGCCGGTCGATGGGCGAGCTGGCGGTGGCGGTGGAGATCCCGCACCCGACGCTGACCCGGCTGGTCGACGCGCTGGTGGACTCGGCGCTGCTGTACCGGTCGCAGTCGCCGGAGGACCGGCGGCGGGTGTCGGTGCACATCTCCGAGCTGGGGCGCGACAAGCTCGACCGGCTGGAGGCGCTGGCGGCGGCGCACGAGCACGCGCTGGCCGACCGGCTCGGCCCGGAGGCCGTGGCAGGCCTGTCCGATCTCTTACGCGCGTTCGACCTCTGAGTTCGTCCCGTTGACCACCAAGGGGTGACGTCGACCTCGTTTGGGCGAACATGTTCGTTACGACCTTGTTCGCGACGAACATGTTCGGCATGATGGTGGCATGACGAAGAGAGACGGGGACGAGACAGGCTTCGAGGCCGCGCTCAAGGCCCACC
This sequence comes from Actinokineospora enzanensis DSM 44649, assembly GCF_000374445.1. GTDB lineage: Bacteria > Actinomycetota > Actinomycetes > Mycobacteriales > Pseudonocardiaceae > Actinokineospora > Actinokineospora enzanensis. Next base: position 96,189 of record NZ_KB894417.1, read on the forward strand.
TGGAGGAGCGCGCGCCGCGCAGCCGTCGGGAACGCCCGGCGAAAGCGGCCTTGAGCAAGGACGCGATCCTCGACAAGACCGTGGAGATCATGTTCCGGGAGGGACTGGGCAAGGTCACCATGCGCAGGCTGGCCCAGGAGCTCGACACCGGCCCGGCCTCGCTCTACGTCTACGTCCGCAATGTCGCCGACCTGCACGCGGCGCTGCTCGACGAGCTGCTGGGCAGAATCGACGACGAGCCCGCGGCGGGCGACTGGCGGGCGCGGCTGGAGGCCCTGCTCGTGCGGTGCACGACGATCCTCTTCGAGCATCCCGAGCTGGCCCGGTCCGCGATCAGCACCCGGCCGTCCGGGGAGCACTACCTGACCCTGATCGAGCGGCTGCTCACCCTGCTGGACGAGGGCGGCGTGCCACCGGGCCAGGCGGCCTGGGGCGTGGACATGCTGCTGCAGTTCGTCACCGCCACGGCCGCCGAACAGTCCACCCGCGACGAGTCCGGCCGCGCCGAGCGGGACTGGGACGAACTGACCCTCGCCCTGCACGGCGTCTCGCCGGACCGCCACCCGCGCGTCGCCGCGCTCGCCCCCGACCTGATCTCTGGCACGCCGCAGGAGCGGCTGACCTGGGGCCTGCGCGCCGTGCTGAACGGAATCCTGCACACCCCGGTCCCGGTGACGGTCACCCCGTCCGCCGGTCGGGACCGGACCACCGAGAGGAACCAGTCATGACCACGCCCGTGCCGCACCACCCCGTCGCGATCGTCGGCGCCGGACTCGGCGGCCTCACACTGGCCCGGGTCCTGGCGGTGCACGGCGTCCACGCCGCCGTGTTCGACCTGGACCCGCACCCCGACGCGCGCGCCCAGGGCGGCATGCTCGACATCCACGAGGAGTCCGGCCAGACCGCGTTGCGCGCGGCGGGTCTGTACGACGGGTTCCGCGCGATCGTGCACCCGGGCGGTCAGGCCACCCGGGTCCTCGACCGGCACGGCGTCGTCCGCCTCGACGAGGAGGACGACGAGAGCGGCGGGCGGCCCGAGGTCGACCGCGGGCACCTGCGCTCGCTGCTGCTGGGCGCGCTGCCGCCGGGCACGATCCGCTGGGGCACCAAGGTGACGGAGGCGCGCCCGCTGGGCGACGGCCGTCATGAGGTCCACCTCGCCGAGGGCGGCGTGTTCACCACCGACCTGCTGGTCGGGGCCGACGGCGCCTGGTCGCGGATCCGGCCGCTGGTCTCCCCCGCCACACCGACCTACGCCGGGGTGTCGTTCGTGGAGATCGACCTGCCCGAGGCCGACCTGCGGCATCCGGGCGGCGCGGCCGTGGTCGGCAAGGGCATGCTCCTCGCGCTCGGCCCCGACCGGGGCTTCCTCGCGCACCGGGAGACCGACGGCAGCCTGCACGTCTACGTGGCGCTGCGGACCGGGCCGGGCTGGCTGGGCGGGGTCGACTTCGCCGACACCGCCGCGGCCAAGGACGCGGTGCTGGCCGAGTTCCCCGACTGGGCGCCGGAGTTGCGCGCCTTGGTCACCGAGGCGGAGGGCGCGCTGGTGCCGCGCACGATCAACGTGCTGCCGGTCGGGCACCGTTGGGACCGCGTGCCGGGTGTGACGCTGCTCGGTGACGCCGCGCACCTGATGTCGCCGTTCGCGGGCGAGGGCGCCAACCTCGCCATGCTCGACGGCGCGGAACTGGGACAGGCCATCGCGGCCGCGCCCGGCGACGTCGAGGGTGCCCTGACCCGGTACGAGGCGGCCATGTTCCCGCGGGCCGAGGCGGCCGCGGCGGAGTCGGCGACCAGCCTCGAACTGTGCTTCGGCGCAGACGCGCCGGAGGGCATGCTCGCGCTGTTCACCGCGGGACAGCCGGGCTGACAAGGACGTCGGGGGCGGCGATGAACACCGAGAGCGTCCCGGGCGAGCGCACCGGGGAGATCAGCGGGCGAACCGATCCCGCCCGCGTGGCGGTCGGGAATCAGGAGAACCGGCGCGGACGCGTCGGTCGGTCGACACAGGGGGACGAGATGACGTGGAACGTGCACCGGCCGCCGCGCGCGGACGGGAAGCGGGTACTGGTCACCGGCGGCAACGCGGGGATCGGGTACTTCGTGGCCGAGCAGCTGGCGGGCGCCGGGGTCGAGGTCGTGCTGGGCTGCCGGGACACGGCCAGGGCCGAGGCGGCGGCGGGGTCGATCCGGGCACGGGTGCCCGACGCGCGGGTCGCCCATGTACGGCTGGACCTCGCCGACCCCGCGTCCCTGGAGTCCTCTGTGGACTCATTGGGGCCGGGCAGGCTGGACGCCGTCGTGCAGAACGCGGGCGTGCTGGTCGACGGTCCGCGCCGGGAGACCGCGGCGGGGCACGAGATGATGTTCGGCACCAATCACCTGGGGCATTTCGCGTTGACGCGCCTGCTGGCCCCGCTGCTGTCGGCCACTCCCGGCAGCCGCGTGGTCGTCGTCGGCAGCATCACCGCCGACTCGGTCCGGCTCGACCTGGACGACCTGGACGACGGACGTGACTTCCGCGCGAAGCGGGCGTACGCGCGGTCGAAACTCGCGCAGATGACGTTCGGCTTCGAACTGGACCGCCGGTTGCGCACGGCGGGGAGCACGGTGTCCGCTGTGGTGGCCCACCCCGGCGGGGCGCTCGACGGGCTGACCCCGGCGCGACCGCCAGTCCACGCACCTGGGCTCGGCGCACGGGCACGGTCGTTGCCAGCGCGAGTTCTGCTGCAGGGCAAGGACTCGGCCGCCTGGCCGGCGGTGCGGGCGGCGCTCGACCCCGAGGTGACGGGTGGACAGCTGTGGGGTCCGCGGGTCTTCGGCCTGCGCGGATTACCCGTGGTCCACCGGGTACGCGCGCACCTGGTGGACCCGATGATCGGCGAACGGCTGTGGGCGGCCAGCGCCGACCTCGTGGGCGGTGAACCGGTCTTCGCCCCGGGCAGGCAGGGCCTCGACGAGCGACAGGAGGTGAGGGACGTTGGCTGATCCGGCCCCAGTATCGACATTCGCCCATGCGGCGCTGGTCTTTGACAAATTCAGAGAGTGTCCGAATATCGGGAGCCGCCACCGTCCGGGTGGGCGGAGAGACGACCCGCCGGTCGACCCGGTTCGCACCTCCGCCCTCCCGGACGACGCGTGATCCACTGGAGCATGCTCCGCCCCGGAGCGCCGGTCAGACCCGGATATCGCTCTGCTGCAGCGGATCGTCGCTGGTGACCGGGACGAGACTGGTCGGCTCCAGCCGCTGCATCCCGACGGCGCCGAGCATCAGCACGAACGGGACTGCGATCGCGATCCACATGGGACGGTCCCCTCTTCCGTAGTCGGTCTGATCCCACCGACCAGATACCCCAGCCCCACGAGACCTACACCGAACGGGTGTCGATGTGGCCTGAGTCACTCATTCGTGGCGGCGTGTCGCGCGAAACACGGCCAGGCCGCCGAGTCTCGATGGTGTTTCCCGCGCTTATCCGCGCCTACCAGGGAATTTCACATCGCACGGCCAGATCCCTTGTCGCGATGGCGATTCGCCACCACGTCCGCGAACGCCGAACCTGTCTCGCCGTCGAACCCGCCCCTGAGCGCGCGGGCAGGCGCGAGATCGGCGACAAAGGGCGGCGGGAGCCGACGTCCACGACCACCGAGCGCGGCCGTGAACCCGGTCGCCACGTCAAGTCGCCGACCCGTCCTCTATATACATCACGGCTATAACCCTACATATAACCCCTCGATGGGTTATAGGCCGAAAACTTTCGCTGAAGCGACGGTGTTGCGCGTTCAGGGTCAGCGGGCAACACGATCGGGTGGCATGACCGTGGGTTTCCCGCGGTGATCCGTATGGTGAGGCCGCACCGCTCGCCGGAAACTCCCGCCCACCAACGAAGTCGGTTCTCGGGGCCGGGGAATTCCCGCCGACCGCAAGCAGGGCGAGCGCAGGAGTTCGATGTGGTCGAGGAGATGACGTGATAGCCACCGCAGTCCTGTCCGCCGTCCTGCTCGCGGCCGCGCCCATCGAGGGCGACAGCGGCGCCGCGATCGACATCGCTTCCGAGACAGGGGCGGACGCCGACGCGGGCGTGCCCCGGTTGAGCATCGCGGTGGACAACGCGCACCTCTCGGCCGTGCCGGGTGACCGGCTCGCCTACACCGTGACCTTGCGCAACCTGGGCACCACGGACGTGACCGGGCTGGAGATCACCCAGAGCGTGCCGAGCGGCCTGCGGTTCGACGCCGCCGAACCGGCGGGCACCACCGCGGCCTCGGCGGTCACCTGGAACGTCGACCTCGCGCCCGCCGGGCAGGCGGTCTTCCACTCGACCATGACCGTGGTCGACTCGGACGTCGACCGGGACCGGCTGGCCACGGTGGCCTGCGCGCACGCGGGTGACGACGGGCCGCCGCTGGTGTGCGCGGCGCACTCGGCGCGGATACCTGTCGAGGTGGCATCCGCCAAGGACTCCTGGGTCACCCGCAACCGCTGGTACTTCGCGGGCGGCGTGATCGCGGCCGCGGGTGCCGCGCTGTTCATCCGCCGCCGGATGTCGAGCCGGGACCCGGAGGACGTCGAGGAACCGACCATCTGATCCGATCGTGGTGATTTCCCCACGATGCGCGCGCCATTTTCGCCGACCCTGCACAATAGGGGTGTGAATTCACCGCCTCCACACGGTGCGTGACGACCGGCGCGGGTGACCGAACCCACTTGTCGCAATCTCGCCGAGGCGACCAGGCACGATGCGTACCGGGTCGGTAAATGATTCATCCCGCACCGCCCGGAATGTCCCACGACAGCCCCTCCAATGGCCCAGTCCGGCCCCCGGCGACGGCCGACGGTGACCCGCGGAACCTTTTCCCGGAGTCGGTAACAATGGGATGAGCACGACGATCCTCACGATGTCGCGCGCCAGGTCGGGCTAACCTGAGGGGGACCAGATGGACGTCGTTGTGCCCGCGCACAACGAGGAGCACGGCATCACCGCGTGTCTCGACCGACTCGCGGCGGCCACCGAGGTGACACGGATCGTCGTGGTCGTGAACGGGAGCACGGACCGCACCGAGGAATTGGCGAGAAAGCACTCCAGCAGGCCGGACGTCATTGTCGTGGAGCAGCCCGGCAAAGTCGGCGCACTGAACGCGGGAGACGCCAGGTGCAGCGGTTTCCCGCGCGCCTACCTGGACGCGGACGTCGAGCTCGACGGCGCGGCACTGGACGCGCTGGCGCGAGCCGCCCGGGGCGGGGACGCCGAGGCCGCCGTGCCGACCGCGCGGATCGACCTGACCGGGGCGTCGTGGCCCGTACGCCGCTACTACGCGGTCTGGCAACGGCTTCCGGCCGTGCACCGCTCCTCCGCGGGGCGCGGGGTCTACGTGCTCGAACGCGCCGCGCATGATCGGCTGTTCCCGCTGCCCGCGGACCTGATCAACGACGACGGCCATGTCAGCGGGCAGGTGCCGCGGCGCGTGGTGGTGGCCGACGCGGTGGTCGTGGTGCGGGCGCCGCGCGACGTGCGGAGCCTCGTGCGGCGTCGGCGGCGGGTGCACCACGGCAACACGCGGCTCTCCCGGCCGGGCGCCCCGGCCACCGGGTTGTCCACCGTGTTCGGGTTGCTGCGCACTCGGCAGGCTTATGTCGCGGACGTCGCGGTGTTCCTGCTGGTGACATTGTTCTCGCGGCTGGCGGTGGCCGCGCGGCGCGGGCCGGTCGACTGGGGAACGGACAAATCGACACGCGACTGATATTCGACCCGCGGCTTCGCCGCGCCAGCTCCCCACGGTCGTCGAGGTTTCTCATAAAGGAAGCGAACCTCGCGGGGTGACATTTCCCGGTTGCTTTCCCGTACCCGAGTCGCCACTTCCGTGGCCCAGCGATCCGGGCTGGGCCACGGGGCGCGGGGCGATCAGGCGAAACCGCAGTCGGCGAACGGGGTCTCGGCCAGCGCGACCGCCGCGCGGAACAGGTCCGCCTGCGGTTCGCCCGCGTCGAAGGCGTCATAGGCGTACAGGTCGGCGACGAACGCGCCGATCCGTTCCTGGGTGGTCGAGGCCATCAGGAACACGTGGGCCAGATGCCGGATGCTGCCGTCGTCGCCCGGCCGCATGCGCATGCTCACCGTGGACACTGACCACTTGGCCACCAGCCGCGCGCTTGGCCTGCGGAACCGCACGGTGATCGCCAGTGGGGTGCGGTCGACGAACAGGCTGTCCTCGTTGAACTCGGCCTTGCGGTAGGCCTCGACCTTCGCCAGCTGTCCGACCAGATAGGCGACCATCCGCTGGGAGTGCGTGGCCATCGAGATCCGCCGGTCGTCGGGGTGCTGGGCGATGTTGTCCCACAGCACGATCAGCGAGAACCCGTTGCGGGACCCGGCGAAGGTGGTGTCCAGCGAGCCGATGTAGGGACTTCACCCCGGATGCTGGACGGGCGGCTCTCGACCTGGGTCATGTCGGTCTTCCTTCCGTCGATGGGGGCAGGCCCCCGGACAGGCGCGCCCACACTCGGCCTACCGAAGGCGGGCGGCGGGCTGAATCCCCGGGCCGGGGACTCCACCCGCCCTGGTGCCGCAACGACTCGGGTGGGTTTACATGCAGCCGCCCGGGTGCCTATGCTGAACATGCAGCCGATTGGCTGCATGTCGGAGGAGCGGGATGGACGAGGTGTTCCGGGCGCTGGCCGACCCGAGCAGGCGCAGGCTGCTGGACTCGCTCAACGCACACGACGGGCAGACCCTGCGGGAGCTGTGCACCGGGTTGGCCATGGCACGGCAGTCGGTGAGCAAGCACCTGGCCGTGCTGGAGGCAGCGAACCTGGTCACCACGGTGTGGCGCGGCCGGGAGAAACTGCACCACCTCAACGCCGAGCCCGTGAACGCGATAGCCGACCGCTGGATCAGGCAGTACGACCGCGGGCGCGTGCGCGCGCTGGCGGATCTGAAACGAGCACTGGAGCTACCCATGGCGGACGAGTTCGTCTACACCACCTACATCGCCACCACGCCCGAGCGGCTGTGGCAGGCGCTGACCGAGCCCGCGTTCACCCGCCAGTACTGGGGGGTGGAGTTCACCTCAGATTGGACCCCCGGCGCGCCGATGACGTGGCTGGAGAACGGCGTCACGATCACCGACCCGGCACAGGTGGTGCTGGAGGCGGACCCGCCACGGCGGCTGTCCTACACCTGGCACACCATCACCGACGAGTGGCGCGACTCGCACGGGTTCGACCACGCCGAGGCGGCCGCGCTGGCCGCCGAGCCCCGGTCGCGGGTCTCGTTCGAGATCGAGCAACTGGGCGAGCGGGTACGGCTCACCGTGACGCACGGCGACCTCGAACCGGGCGGACAGCTGCTCGCGGGCGTCAGCCACGGCTGGCCGGAGATCGTGGCGAGCCTGAAGTCGCTGCTGGAGACCGGGCGGGCGCTGCCGGTCCGACAGGGATAGGGCGCCCGGACGCGTTGCCCCCGGAGTGAACCCGGGTGACAACCGAGTCGCTCTCGTCCGGACCGCATAGTGGTACCTGTGACTCCGGAGATATGGTTAACTCTTATGGCACGCACTCATAGCGCGATCGGGTGGTGACACCCCGTCGACACATTCGTTGCGTGATTAACCAATCGGCCAACTTCACCCATACCGGTGACGCGAGGCTGTTTTAGGGGACAAAGACATACAGAGAGTGTGATTCGCACTCGCCGAGGGCGCTCAGGCCGCGCAGGGGACGCGCACAGGGCCGCAGAGTGCCACGGAGCGTCCTATCGGGACGCCGCACACCCACTCGATCCGGCGGCGCTGTCCGTCATGCGGGGCAAACTCGATCGTGTCTGCGCATAAGAAGTCGCTCACAGTCCGCGATGGACAGTCAGGGGCTTCCGCGCACACCTCGCGTCCCCGCAACCGGCAGTCCCCGCCGGGTCGAGAAAGGGTTGGACCCATGGCCACGGTTTCACGGCGTCGCTCGCGTAGCGACCGCAAGGCGGCCCTCATCGTGCTCGCGGGCGGCCTCGTCGGCACCACCCTGCTCGCGCTGGCCCTCACCGGCTCCCTGTCCGCGTTCACCGCGGCCATCACCAACACCACCGACACGGTCGCCACCGGCTCGTTGGTGCTGCGGGAGACCGACGGCACCAACACCTGCACCAGCACCAGCTCGTCGACCAACGCCGCCAACTGCGCCACCATCAACAAGTACAGCGGTTCCACCCTGCTGCCCGGCGGCTCGGCCACCAAGACCGTGACCCTGGCCAACGACGGCACCATCACCCCGGCGACCTTCACCCTCACCCCGGGCTCGTGCAGCCAGTCCGGCTCGGTCAGCGGCATCACGCCCGCCTCGGACTTCTGCGCCCAGGTGACCCTCAAGATCTACGCCGCGGCCACCGCCACCGGCTCCCCCATCTACAACGGCACGCTGTCCGCGTTCAGCAGCCCGGTCACCCTGAGCGCGCTGGCCCCGTCGTCGACCCAGCCCTACACGTTCGTGGTGAGCCTGCCCTCCTCGCTGGGCAACAGCTACATGGGCCTCACCGCCTCGCAGCCGCTCACATGGACGTTCAGCTCCTGATCCGGGTTCGGGCGCTGGTCGCGAGCCAGCACCCGGAGCGGCGCGGTCGACACCGCGCCGCTCTGGTCCGCGCGCACGGGCACACGCTGACCGTGCTGGCCACGCTGCTGCTGGTCGGGGTGATCGTGGCACTGTCGTGGCGGGTCACCGGCGGACGGTGGCTGTCGGTGGACACCCCCTCGATGGGGGAGGCGGCGCCGGTCGGCACGTTGGTGCTGACCCGCCCCACGCACATCGCCGACCTGCGGGTCGGCGATGTCATCTCGTTCACCCCGGCGGGCGGCGGGCAGATCCACACCCACCGGGTCATCCGGCTCTCCAGCGACGCCGCGTACACCAAGGGCGACATCAACGGGGCGCTGGACCCGTCGCCGGTGCGGGACGCGGACCTGGTCGGCAAGGTGGTGGCACGCTGGTGGGGGCTGGCCTGGCTGATCAAGGCCCTGCCGTTCCTCATCCCGGGCTGCGCGCTGGTGTGGCTGCTCACCCGCTGGGCGGGCGCGCGGTGGCGAACGGCGCTGCGGCTGGTGGGCTACCCGATCGTGCTGGCCGTGGCGATCGTGGCGCTGCGGCCGCTGGTGAGCGCCACGCTGCTGACGACCATGGGCGGCGAGGACGGGACCCGCGCGACCGTGGTGGCCACCGGGATCCTGCCGGTGCGCGTGCAGACACCGGACGGCGTGTTCGCCGACCTGCACGCGGGCCAGGTCGCCGACCTGCTCAGCAAGGCCGCCGACGACCACGGCCGGGTGCCGATCGCCATCGACGCGCACATGCCGTGGCAATGGTGGACAGTGTGTCTGGCGCTGTGCGCGGTGCCGCTGCTGGTGGCGGTGTACCGATTGCGGAGGCTGCGGTCGTGAAGTCCGGGCGGAGGCTGGCGGTCCTGGCGGTCGTGCTGGTGGCGGTCGCCTACCTGGGCACGAGCTCGACCATCAGCGGCTACCTGGCCAGGCTGGTGAACACCACCGACACGGTCAGCTCGGCCCCGCCGGACTGCCACACCATGCCGAAGGCCGACGGTGCCACCCGCCTGTACCCGCTGAACGAGACCAGCGGTACCACGGCCGTCGACGAGTCCCCCAGTGCCGCCAACGGCGTCTACCAGGGCGGCCGCCAGTCCACGATGGCCTCCGGATACCCGTGCACGCGCAACGCGGAGAACAACGCCCGCGTGGACCAGACACACTGGATCTCCACCTCCGGCACCATCAGCATCAGCCCGACCACCAGCAGCAGCCAGGAGGCGTGGTTCCGCACGGTCAACAGCCAGGGCGTGATCTGCGGCTTCGGCAACACCCAGACCGGCTCCTCCACCACCAAGTCCCTGCTGCTCAGCGTCACCAGCACCGGACGTCTCGCCTACCTGGTCGCGGGCACCACGAGCTACGAGCTGGTCAGCAACTTCTCCGTCAACGACGGTGCCTGGCACCACGTCGTCGGTGTGCACGACTCCACCTTCGGCGTGCGCGTCTACTTCGACGGGACCCTGCTGATGTCGCAGAGCGGCGCCCACCCGTCCGCGTTCACCGCGTACTACCGGATCGGCTACGAGAACACGAGCGGGTTCACCAACGGGTTCGGCACCGACCAGTCCCTGGCCCATTTCTGGGACAACCTGGCCTTCGTCGCCTACTACCCCTTCGCTCTGAGCGCGGCCGAGGTGACCGGCCACTACCAGGCAGGCGGCCACTGACGCCGCCGACGGCACGGGGCCGGTGGGCTGCTGGAGACGGTCAGGGCGCCGGGGCGTGGGGTCAGGTGACCGGGACGGCCTCCCGGGGGTGGGTGTGCCGGGTGCGCTGGGCGGTCGGATCCGGGATGGGGACGGAGTCGACCAGGCGGCGGGTGTAGGGCTGGGTCGGGGTGCGGAGGACCTCGTGGTGCGGGCCCTCCTCGACCACCGTGCCTCGGTGCAGGACGGCCACGCGGTGGGCGAGGGTGTCGACCACGGCAAGGTCGTGGCTGATGAACAGGCAGGCGAAGCCGAGGTCGCGCTGCAGGTCGGTGAGCAGCGCGAGCACGGTGGCCTGCACCGAGACGTCGAGGGCGCTGGTGGGCTCGTCGGCGATGATCAGGCGCGGGTCGAGGGCCAGGGCGCGGGCGATGCCGACGCGCTGGCGTTGGCCGCCGGAGAGTTCGCGGGGGCGGCGGCGGGCGTAGCCGGTGGGGAGGCGGACGGCGTCGAGCAGGTCGGCGACGCGTCGGCGGTAGGCGGTGCCGGTGGCCGTCCTGTGGACGCGCAGGGGCTCGCCGACACAGTCCTCGATGGACAGTCGGGGGTCGAGGGAGCCGCCCGGGTCCTGGAAGACGAAGCCGATCGCGCGGCGGATGGCGCGGTCGCGGGGGTCGCCGTCGAGGACGGTGACCGTGCCCGCGTCCGGGCGCAGCAGGCCCGCGGCGACCTTGCCGATGGTGGACTTGCCGGAGCCGGACTCGCCGACCAGACCGACGACCTCGCCCTGGCGGACGCGCAGGTCGACCCGGTCGACGGCGACGAAGTCCCGGTAGCGCACCACGACGCCGTCCAGGCGCAGCGCGTCGGTGGGGGTGTCGTGGGCGGGGGCCGGGGGTCGATGGCCCAGGCGGGGGACGGCGGCGAGGAGCTCCCGGGTGTAGGCGCGGGTGGGGGCGGCGAACAGGTCGTGCACGGGGGCCTGCTCGACCAGTCTGCCGCGGTGCAGGACGGCGACGCGGTCGGCGAGGTCGGCGACGACGCCCATGTTGTGGGTGATCAGCAGGATGGCGGCGCCCAGGCGGTCGCGCAGGTCGCGCAGCAGGGCGAGGATCTCGGCCTGGACGGTCACGTCGAGGGCGGTGGTGGGCTCGTCGGCGATGATCAGGCGCGGGTCGTTGGCCAGCGCGAGGGCGATCACGACCCGCTGCTTCTGGCCGCCGGACAGTTGATGTGGGTAGAAGCGGACGCGGGTGGCCGGGTCGGGGATGCCGACCAGGTCGAGCAGTCGGACCGCCTCCTGCCTGGCCTGCTCACGGGTCAGGTCGCGGTGGGCGCGCAGGACGGCGGCGAGCTGCCTGCCGACCGTGTGCACGGGGTTGAGCGCGGTCGACGGCTCCTGGAACACCATCGCGATCTCCCGGCCGCGTACTCGTCGCAGCGACTCCTCGTCGGCACCGAGGAGCTCCCGCCCGTCGAGCCGGACGCTGCCGCCGGTGGACGCGGTGGCGGGCAGGAGGCCGAGGATCGCGCGGGCGGTCACCGACTTGCCGGAGCCGGATTCCCCCACCACGGCGACGATCTCGCCCGCGCCCACCGTGAAGTCGATCCCCCGCACGGCGGGCGCGCCGCCGAAGGACACCTCCAGCCCGCTGACCCGCAACACCTCAACGCTCATCGTGACGCTCCTCCCCCGGCTTCGCGGTCGAGTCCCGTGGCCTTGCCCTGCCGGGGATGGTCGCCGCGTCACTGCCGGATTTCCCTGTCAGAGCAGGGATCTCTCGTTCTCTCACTGCGAAACGGTGTACTCGTACGGCGGATGCCCTGGCCGAGGGCACCGGCGGTCCTGCCCGCCGCGCTTCATGACTCGTCACGTGGGCAGGGGCGCTGGTCGTGATCATCGTCCCGATACCCCGGGGTCGGGGTGTCGCGGCTCGGGGGTATCCCTGCGTCGGGCGTGGTGGTGCGCGAGCGTGGTGTCCGCGAGGCCGGGGTAGTGCGGGGTCGGCGTGGTGGACAGCATCCTCGGTGTCGCGTCGAACAGGCCCGGGGCGGGGGTCACGACGCCTGCCGATGGCCAGAGCTCCTCGACCGGGAGCAGGTCGATCATCCCCACGTGCAGGCCCCACGGGCGTGGACCGACCACAGTGGACGGGAGTCGGTCAGTCGTAGACACGTTCGGCCTCCGCCCACAGGCGGGCCAGCAGGGCCGGGTCGTAGTCGGCCTGCTTGCCGGGTTCGTAGCGGACGTGGTGCAGGGTGCCGGTGAACGGGAAGGCGCGTTCGCGGGTGTGCAGGTCCCAGTCGACCGGGCCGCCGCGGTCGGCCGCGACGCTGATGCCGGTGAACGGGGCCAGGCCGATCATCTGCGGGACCGGGCCGAGCTCGGCGGTGGCCGTGCCGGTGTCCAGGACGAGGTTCCAGCGGAACTCCGCCAGTGCCTCGGCGGTGAGGCGGATCTCGGCCGGGCCGGGCCCCAGCGGCACCGGGCCGGGGCGGTGGACCTCGCCGTAGGCGTTGTAGGTGAGGTGGGCGGCGCCGTCCTCGATGTAGACGACGTAGCCGCCGCCTTGGTCGCCGTGGGCGAACAGGACGCCGCGATCACCGGCCGCGAGGTCCACGGAGGCCACTACGGTGAAGTCGCGGAACTGGATGAGCTGGGCGGAACGATAGCGCTCCAGCAGGGGCGTGCCCGGGTAGAGCGTGACGGGGCGTTCCAGGCGTTCGTCCGCGGGCCTGCGCAGGTGGGCGGCGGGGGTGTGGTCGTTGAGCGGGAACACCGTGTTGTGCCAGGCGGCGTGTTCCCAGGCGGCCGCGAGCTCGGCCAGCTTCCCCGGGTGCGCGGCCGCCACGTTCGTGGTCTCCGTGGGGTCCTCGGCGACGTGGTAGAGCTCCCATTCGCTGTCGCTGTAAGGGGTTCCGGGGCGGTGGCGGGTGACGATCTTCCAGCCGTCGGCGTAGTAGCCGCGGTTGCCACCGGTCTCGGTGTACTGGGTGGTGTGCGCGCTGTCGGCCGACGGGTCGCGCAGTAGCGGCACCGCGCTCACGCCGTCCTGTTCGGCGGCGGTCACACCGTGCCGGGTGTCCAGGCGCGGTACCCCTGCCAGTTCCAGCAGGGTGGGGGCGACGTCGGTGACGTACACGTACTGGTCGCGTAGACCGGATTCCAGACCGGCGGGCCAGTGCACGATGAACGGGGTGCGCACGCCACCCGCGTAGGTGTCGAACTTGTACAGGCGGAACGGGGTGTTCGAGGCCTGTGCCCAGCCGCGCGGGTAGTGGATGGTGGTCTGCGGGCCGCCCAGCAGGTCCAGTTCGCGTTCGACGTCGCGGTTCCAGTCGGCGGGGACGCCGGGCACGTGCACGAACTGGCTGAAGTAGCTGCGGGTGCCCGCCGGGCCGCCCTCGGCCGTGGCGCCGTTGTCCGAGGTGAACACAATGATCGTGTCGTCCAGTTCGCCGTGTCTGCGCAGGGTTTCCACGATCCTGCCGACGCTCTGGTCCACGTTGTCCAGGGCCGCCGCGTAGACCTCCATGTAGCGGGCGAACAGCTCCTGCCGCTCGGGCGTCAGGTCCGACCACGGCGGGACGTCGCTGCCGGGTTCGCTGTTGCGCGGCGGCAGCGCCGTGCCGGGCGGGAACAGGCCCTCGGCGAGCTGCTTGGCGAAGCGGCGTTCGCGGATCACGTCCCAGCCCTCGGCGTAGCGGCCGCGGTAGCGGGCCAGGTCGCTGGCCTTGGCGCCGAGCGGGCCGTGCATGGCGTGGTGGGCGAAGTAGAGCAGGAACGGCTTGTCCGGGTCGCTCGCGCGCAGGGTGTCGATCATGCGGGTGGCGCGGTCGGTCAGGTCGTCGGTGAGGTAGTAGCCGTCCGGGAAGTCGCCGTCGTAGGGGCTGTTGTCCCAGACCAGGCGGTGTGGGTGGTGCAGGTTCGTAAGGCCTTCGAGACTGCCGAAGTACCGGTCGAAGCCGCGTTGCAGCGGCCAGGAGGCGCGGTCGGCGGCGTCGTGGCTGGCGGCGTCGCGGGTGAGGTGCCATTTGCCGACGGCGAAGGTCGCGTACCCGGCGGCACGCAGCGACTCGGCGAGCGAGGGGGCGTCGTCGGGCAGCTGGAATGAGTAGGCGGGGTAGCCGGGGTCGGAGTTGGCCGGGACGGCGAAGCCCGCGCGGTGCGGGTTGAGGCCGGTGAGCAGGGCCGCGCGGGACGGCGAGCAGAGCGGCGTGGTGTGGTAGTTGGTGAGTCGTAAGCCGCCCGCGGCGAGCGCGTCCAGGGCGGGGGTGGCGATCTCGCCGCCGAACGGACCGATGTCGGCGTAGCCGAGGTCGTCGACAAGGATCACGACGATGTTGGGGCCGCTCGCGCGCCGCTCCGCGGGCCAGCCGGGGCGGGACCCGGCGAAGGTGCGGCCGACGGTTCCGGTGAAGCCCGCGTAGCCCCGGGCGTGGTCGGGGAGTGTCATGGCGTCGTCCTTCGTGGTCAGGTGCCGCGGGCGGCGTTGGCGGCCTGGGCGATCGACTGGAAGCCCAGCACGAGCACGGCGGTCACCGCCAGGGGGCCGAGGGCGAAGAGCGGGTTGAGGTCGAGGTAGTGCAGGGACGTTGTCAGCACCGCGCCGAGCGACGGTTCGGGTGGGCTGACGCCGATGCCGAGCACGCTCATGGCGCCCTCGATGAACACCGCGACCGACATGGACAGTGCGAGTTGGACCAGTACCGGCTCCAGCGAGTTGGGCAGCACGTGCACGCGTAGCACATGTCCCTTGCCCGCGCCGACGACCTGGGCGGCGGTGACGAACGGGGACTCCCGGACCCGCAGCACGGCGGTGCGCAGCAGCCTGCCGAAGATCGGGATCTCCACGCTGACGACCACGATCATCACCGACAGCGTCCCCGGGCCGAGCACGGCGGCGAGGCCGATGGCCAGGATCAGCTGTGGGAAGGCGAGCAGCACGTCGAACAGCCGCTGCACGGCGATGTCGAGCGTGTTGTTGACCGTGGCCATGGCGCCGACCGCACAGCCGATCAGCGCGCCGACGGGGACCGCGACGAAGCTGATCAGCAGGTCCACGCGGATGCCGGAGAGCAGCCGGGCGAGGATGTCGCGGTTGAGGTCGTCGGTGCCCAGCGGGTGCGCGGCCGACGGGCCGAGCAGGTTGGCGCCGGGGATCTGCTGGTAGGGGTCCCAGGACACGAACAGCGGGCCGAGCAGCCCGGCGGCCACGACGAGGCCGACCAGGACCAGTCCGACGAGGCCCTTGCCGCGCCGGAAGGTCCCGGGCCGTCGCGGGACGGCGACCTCGGGAGCGTCGGGGGTCTCGGGGATCTCGGCGGAGTCGAGGGTGGCGGTCATGACGTGGCTCCCAACCGGATGCGTGGGTCCAGCCAGGCGTGCACGACGTCGGTGAACAGCTGGACGAGGACGAACACCGCGACCGACAGCATCAGCAGCACCTGCACCAGCGGGTAGTCGCGCCGGGTGATGCCCTGCTCCACCAGCAGTCCCAGTCCTGGCCAGGCGAAGATGGACTCGACCAGTACCGCGCCGCCGAGCAGGGCGCCCGCCTGCAGGCCGAGCGTGGTCACCGCGACCGGCAGGGCGCCGCGCAGCGCGTGGCCAAGGACGATGTCGCGGCGGCGTACGCCCGCGGCGCGGACGGTGGTCACGTAGTCCTGGCGGAGCTCGCCGCGCAGGGTCTCGGCCAGGAAGCCGGTGAGCACGCCCGCCACCGGCAGCCCCAGGCACACCGCGGGCAGCACGAGGTACTGGGCGGTGATGTCGAGGCGGTCGAACATGCCGTCGGGTGGCACTCCCCCGGTCGGCAGGACGCGGAACACCACGCCGAACACGATGATCAGCACGACACCGGTGACGAACGTGGGCAGCGCGACGGCGGCGGTGTGGAAGGCGGTCAGGGCCCGGTCGACCCACCGGCTGCGGGTGGCCGCCCACAGCGGGCCGAGCAGCAGCGCGACCAGCACCGCGATGACCAGCGCGGCCAGGGTCAGCACCACGGTGTTGCCCAGGCCGTCGCCGACCAGCTCGGCGATGTCGCCGCCGATCAGGTAGGAGCGGCCAAGTTCGCCGGTGAGCAGGCCGCCCAGCCAGTGCAGGTACTGCCCCACCAGCGACCGGTCCAGCCCCAGGTCGTGCCGGATCGCGGCGACGACCTCGGGCGGCGCGTCCGGGCCCGCCAGCACCGCCGCCGCGTCCCCGGGGATCGCGCGGATCACCAGGAAGATCAGCACAGAGGCGAGGAACAGCACGAGCAGCGCCGACGGGGCGCGGCGGAGCAGGTAACGGCTCATGCCAGGAACGCCTTGCTCAGGTCGAGCTCACGGCGGCGGGACCAGTCGACGCCGTGCAGGGTGTCGCGGACCACGATCTGCTCGAACACCACGGCGATCTCGGCGAGGAACGTGCCGTCGAGGAGCTGCTGGGACAGTTCCCGGTAGGCGGCGGTCGCCTCGGCGCCGGTGCCACTCGGCAGCTGCCAGGCGTTCTCGGCGGCCGCGGTGTAGGCCGGGGAGCTGAAGTGCGAGGAGTTGCGGCGGGCGTTGAACGGGTAGGCGCTGACGGTCAGCGTGGACGGGGTGAACTGCGCCCAGGAGTGGTTGGTCGCCCACAGGCCGGGGAACTGGGCACCGATCAACTGCTTGACGAACTGGGTGGAGTCCACCGGGGTGAGCTGCACCGTGATGCCCGCCTCGGCCAGGTTGTTCTGCACGATCTGCGCGGTCGTGGCGGCCACCTGGTCGTTGCCGACGTAGGCGAGCGGGATCTCCGGCACCGGCCTGCCGTACTCGGCGAGCAGCGCCTTGGCCTTGGCCACGTCGTGCCGGTAGCGGCCGTCGAGCTGCGGGTCGTAGGCGGGGCTGGTGCGCGGCCAGGGCAGCGACACCGGGTAGCCCTTGTCCCGGTAGACCTCCTTGACGATCCGCTCCTTGTCCAGCGCGTAGGCCACGGCCTGCCGGACGCGCGGGTCGTCGAGGCCGGGCGAGGTGACGTTGACGCCCACGTAGGCCTGCAGCTCGGCGCCCTCCAGCGGGATCGCGGCGACGCCACCGCCCGCGGTGGCGGACTCGGCGTCCCGGTAGCCCACCCCGCGGGCGAGCTGGACCTGGCCGGACTTCACGGCGGCGACCAGCGACTGGCTGTCCGGGATGACCCGCACGTGCACGCCGTCGAGGTAGGGCGCGCCGCCCCAGTAGTCCAGGTTGCGGGTGAACCTGAGATCGGTGTTGGGGCGCCAGGCGTCGAACACGAACGGGCCGGTGCCGACGAACCTCTTGCCGGTGCCGATGTCGGCCGCGGTCGCCGAGTCGATGATCGGCACCGTGTCCAGCAGGTCGAACAGGTTGCCGACCGGGTGTTCCAGGTGCAGCACGACCTGG
Organism: Actinokineospora enzanensis DSM 44649; assembly: GCF_000374445.1. Classification (GTDB taxonomy): domain Bacteria; phylum Actinomycetota; class Actinomycetes; order Mycobacteriales; family Pseudonocardiaceae; genus Actinokineospora; species Actinokineospora enzanensis. The sequence goes on from NZ_KB894417.1 coordinate 113,813, forward strand.
TCGGGGGCGGGCGTGTCCACGGCGGTGATCACCTTGGCGGTGCTCGCCAGCTGGCCGTTCCACTTGGGGTCGGTGTAGGAGGCGAGGGAGAACTTCACGTCGGCCGAGGTGAAGGCCCGTCCGGTGTGGAACTTGACGCCCTGGCGGAGCGTGAGGGTGAGGGTGCGGCCGCCGTCGGTCGCGGCCCACTCGGTGGCCAGCCGCGGCGCGGGGGTCAGGCTCTTGCGGTCGTAGCGGACCAGCGTGTCGTAGACCAGGCCGACGACGGTGGTGATCGAGACGTTGCTGTTGGTGAACAGGTTGGCGGGCACCAGGTCGAGGTTGACGCCGAGCTCGGCCACCCCGCCCGCCCGCGGTGCCGCCGAGGCCCCGCCGGACCGGGTCTGGGCGTCCACCGCGGACTCGCAGGCGGTCGCGGTGAGCAGCAGCGCGGCCGCCGCGAGGGCGCGGAGCACGGGACGTCTGGGGACTGCGTTCATCGGGCGGAGGCCTTTCGTGCGGTGTGGTCCGGTCGGGCGTTCGGCGGCCGGACGGTGTCGAGCAGGTCGAGCGGGTGGTCGAAGAGCCGGTTGAGCAGGCCGGTGCAGGCGGCGGTGGCCTGCAGGGTGGGGCCGAAGCGGGTGACCGAGACGATGTCGGTGCCGGGCAGGGTCGTGGTGGTGGCGAAGGCGTGCAGCAGGTCGGGCAGCCGTTCGGCCGGGTCGGTGATGGCCTGCCCGCCGAGCACGACCCGGTCGGGGTTGAGCGCGTCGCGCAGCAGGCCGACGGCGCGGCCGAGCGCGGTGGCCCGGTCGGTGAGCAGCCGGGTCGCGCGCGGGTCGCCCGCGCGGGCGGCGTCCCGGACCAGCCGGATGTCCGGTTCGGCGACCACGCCGTCGCGGGCGGCCGTCTCGGCGATCGTGCGGTCGGCGACCGTGACCTCCAGGCAGCCGGTGTCACCGCACGGACATCGGGCGTCGCCGCCGATCGGCAGGTGCGCGATGCTGCCCCCGCCGCCGGGGCCGCGGTGCAGCACGCCGTCCACGGACAGGGCGATGCCGACGACCTCGCGGGCGTAGAAGTACAGCAGGCTGGACACCCGCGGGCCCCAGCCGAACAGCAGCTCGGCATTGGCCATGGCGGCGACGTGCCCGTCCAGGTGCACGGGGTAGCCGGTGGCGCGGCGCAGCAGGTCGGCGGCGGGCACCCGGTGCCAGCCGAGCCGGTCGTGGTCGAGCAGGCCGCGCTCGGCGTCGACCAGGCCGCCGCTGGCCAGGCCGATGCCGACCACGGCACGGCGCGGCCAGCGGCGCAGGAACGCGCGGACCTTGCCCGCGATGTGCGCGAGCACGTCCTCGGCGCTGCCGCCGGGGGTCGGGATCTCCTCGGAGTCCAGCAGCGTGCCGCGCAGGTCGGCCAGGCCGTAGGTGACGGTGCTGACGCCGATGTGCACGCCGCAGGCGGCGTACAGGGTGTCGTCGAGGTGGATGGGCACCCGGGGCCGCCCGATGGCGCCCGCGGGCACCAGCTCGGGGAACTCGCGCAGCAGGCCCAGCTCGATCAGCCGCGCGACCTGCCTGCTCACCGTGGGCATGCTCAGCCCGGTGTGCTCGCCGATGGCCGCGCGCGAGAGCGGGCCCTCGCGGCGGATCACGGCCAGCACGGCGGCGGCGTTGGCGGCCCGCACGCCGGGGCGGCTGGGACGCGGGATGTCGGGCACGGCGGGCCTTTCCGGGCAGGGGTGCGTGATCGGAGTCGCCGGGACACGGCTGTTCGGGGCATGGCTGTTCGGGGCATGGCTGTTCGGGGCACGGCGGTATCGGGCGGGTGGTGTCCAGGGCATGGCTGTGGAACCCGCTTTTGTTCGGGCGGGCAAGGAAGTGGGTGGCGGAGCCCCGACGGCGGCGGGCTCGGGCGGAGGCGAAGTGGATCAACGACAGCGGCGCACAGGGGAAGAGTCGTTGTGTCCACACGGGATGTCAACGGCGTCCGGGATATGGAATGTCGAGGGTCACTTAATTTCAGTGCTTGACGGAAGCTTGTTGGTCGCGCGGCGGCGTTCGTAGGTTCACGGAGCGGGCCGGTGCCCGCCCTCTCGCCGCGGTCGCGGCACCCGCCCCAGGAAAGGAACGCTTCCGTGAGCTCGTCCGTGCAGAGCCCTTCCCAGACCGAGGTGTCGGTCGTCCAGCTCGGTTCCCACGTCGGCGCCCGGGTCGACGGCGTCCGGCTCGGCGGCGACCTGTCGCCGGAGGCCGTGGCCGCCGTCCGCGCGGCCCTGTTGAAGCACAAGGTGATCTTCTTCCGCGACCAGGGACACCTGGACGACGCGGGGCAGCTGGCGTTCGGCTCGCTGCTGGGCGAGGTGACCCTGGCGCACCCGACTGTGCGCGGGGTGGCGAACGCGAACATCCTGCCGATCGACTCCGAGTACGGCAAGGCCAACAGCTGGCACACCGATGTCACGTTCGTGGACCGGGTCCCGGCGGTGAGCATCCTGCGCGCGGTGCACCTGCCCCCGTACGGCGGGAACACGGTGTGGGCCAACACGGTGGCGGCGTACGAGGCGCTGCCGCTGTCGCTGAGGGCGCTCGTGGACGGGTTGTGGGCGGTGCACACCAACGCCTACGACTACGCGGCGAACATCGACGAGCTGCGTATCGGCGGCGTGGACGTCAAGACCGAGCAGTACCGCAAGGAGTTCCAGTCCGACCTGTACGAGACCGAGCACCCGGTGGTGCGCGTGCACCCGGAGACAGGCGAGCGTTCGCTGCTGCTGGGCCACTTCGTGAAGCGGCTGGTGGGGGTGTCCTCGACCGAGTCGCAGGCGCTGTTCCAGCTGCTGCAGAACCGGGTCACGCGGCTGGAGAACACCGTGCGCTGGCAGTGGCGGGACGGGGACGTGGCGATCTGGGACAACCGGGCGACGCAGCACTACGCGGTCGCCGACTACGACGACCTGCCGCGCAGGCTGCACCGGATCACGCTGGCGGGCGACGTGCCGGTGAGCATCGACGGCACGCGCAGCGTGGTACGCCAGGGTGACGCCTCGCACTTCTCCGCGGTCTGACCGGGCACCGCCCCGAGTCCGATGTGGACTCGGGGCGGGCTCGGCGGGATCAGCGGGGTCGGCGGGCGTGGGCCAGGGCGAGCAGGGCCATGGGTCGGAGGCTGTCGGTCCGCGGCCAGTACCCGGGGGCCGCGTCGGCGAGGCCGAGGTCACGGATGTCGGCGAATCCGTGTCGGCTCAGGGTTTCCCGGAGCTCGCCGGGGGTGTATTGGCTCAGCCATGGTTCGCCCTGCTCCCCGGCGGCCTGCGCGACGGCTCGGGCGTACATCTCGCCCTGGGCGTCACGCAGGTGAGCGGGAAGGATGTAGTCGAGGATCAGCTCCACGCGACCGAGCGCGGCGATCCGGCGCAGTGTCCGGGAAACGGCGTCACGGGTGAGGTACATGGTCACGCCGAGCCAGCTCATGACGGTGGGCAGGTTCGGGTCGTGTCCGGCGTCGCGCAGGTTCGCGGCGAGGTCGTCGGCGGTCAGGTCCATGGGGACGAACCGGGCGCGCGACTCCAGTCCGGCGTCGGCGATGGCCTTGCGCTTCCACAGCTGGGTGTCGGGCAGGTCGACCTCGAACACGGGGATGTCGTCGTGGCGCAGTGCGAAGGTGTCCAGGCCCGCGCCGAGGATCACGTACTGGACCGCGCCCGCGTGCTCCGTGTCGGCCAGGTCCCGCACGCGGTTCTCGGCGTACCGGGCGCGGACGACGGTCTGCGCGCGGGCCGCGGCGAGGATGGGGTGGTCGCCGTGTGCGCGGTGGTAGGCGATCAGTTCGTGGGCCCGGTCGCCGAGCAGCCGCGCAGCGAGATCGTCGTGGAGAATATGGGGTTCGTGGTCGACCTCTAGGTGCGCGGCCCGCGCGGCGGCGGCCAGCAATGCGGTCTGACTGGGATTCGGCACGGTTTCGACGATAACCCGACTTCCGTACATTATATCATAATAGGAAATCTTTCATAAGGGACGCGGAACAACGATTCGCTTTCGTCGGTCCTGGGCGGTGAGCGGTGTGGCGATGTCCTCCAGGTTCGCCTGTTCCGTCGCCGGTCTCCACCAGGCCGCCGGACAGCAGTGGGCCGAGCGCGCCGCCCACGAACGGCCACACCAGGGGCCGGCGCTGTTCGTCGGACAGGCGTTTCTCTACAACGGCGTGACGTTCAACCTGGGCACGTTCTTCAGCACCTTCTACGGCATCTCCTCCACGACCGCGCCCACCACGGTGACCTCCAGCCCGTCCGGCAGCCGGACGGTGCCCGGCCCGGCGATCACCCGCCAGTGGAACCGCGACCACGGCAGCCGGTCCAGCCGGGCGGGCACCTTCGTCTCGATCGTCCCCACGCCCGCCACGGAGGAGGTGGTCCCCGTCCGCGGCCCGGTCGATCAGGCCGGGGCGGCCTCGTCCGGCCACGGCACGCTCCAGCGCTGGCCGTCGATGGTCGGGTCGCAGGGCTGGAGGCCGACGTAGGCGCCCGCGGCCCACACGCACCAGTCGCGGTCGTCGGGTCCCTGGGCGGCGCGGAGCACGTAGACGTTGTCGCCCTGCATGTCGGGCCACCAGACCTGGGTGCGGTCCACCTCGTCGCACCGGGCCACGAGGACGTCGGCGTCGTCGTGGGTCAGGCACCAGTCCCGGTCGGCGGTCGAGATCCAGGCCTGGCCGTTGGTGAGCCTGCCGATGCGCCAGATCTGCCTGGCGTGGTCGGCGCGGCAGGCGTCGTTGGTGACCTGTGCCGGTTGGGCGGGGCGGGTCAGGCAGGTGGCGCCGGAGGTCGAGCGGATGAGGATGTCGTCGCCCGGCGGGAGGGCCTGGGCGGTGGTGGTGAGCAGGGCGGTGCCGAGCAGTGCCGTGCCGAGCAGGGCGGGGGTGGTGTGGCGAGGTCGCATGAGGGGTCCTCTCGCGTGCGTCCCGTCGGTCGGGGCGTCCACGTCGGACATTGCCGCCAGCGGTCGGCATCCCGTACCCACCCCACCCGGCCGGTGGGACATCTCACCCGATCGAGCGACCGCGTCGGCGCGAGTCCCCGTCACCGCATCGGGCTTCCGAAGCGGGCGATCCCGTTCCGGCCGGGACTCGGACCGCAGGCCGATGAAGTGTGCGGACGATCCGGGCGGGCTAGCCGCGCAGGGCGTCGCGCTGGGCCTGGGTGAGGCGGGCGGTGTGGGCGGTGACCGTGCAGGTGTCGCCGTCCTGTTCCAGGACCAGCGGATCCGTGAGTCCGGGGTTGTCGATCGCGACGTCGATGGCCGCGCGGACCCGGGAACCTGGCCACCCCAGTGCCTCGGCGAGCTTGCCCGCGCTCAGCCCCGAGCCCACGTGGAGCAACGCGGCCAGCACCGTCCGGGTATCGCCGCGCACCATCCCGGTGGGTTTCCCGATCATCCCGCGGGTCAGCCGGTCCAGGATCCGGGCGAGATCGTCCAGCCGCGCCCCGGCGGGGGTGTCGAGCCCGAACAGCCGTGCTCCCTGGTGGTCCGCCTCCGCCCAGGCCACATCGGTCCGGGCGGAGGCGGACCAGGCGCGGGTCCACATGTCCGCGCCGACCGCGTAGCGCTCCCGCCGTCCACTCCGATCCCGGTCGACGAGATCCATACTCTCCAAATAGGACATTGCTTTCGACACAGAGGCCGGACTGGTCCGCAGCAGGCCGGTCAGCTCGGCCGCGGTCAGGCCGTTGTCGCTGACGAACAACGCGACCAGGACCCGGGAAGCGGCGCGTGGCAGGCCGATGTCCTCGGTCAGCCGGGTGAACCGATCCGTGAACTCGCGGACGGCCGCGCCCATGTCGGGTTCGGGCGCGGGAGGCGGGTGCGGGCACCGTCGGGCGCGGCACTGGGTCGCGGCGGTGGCGTGGTCGGCGCGGTAGCCGGTCGCGTGGCCATTTCGGGCCACTTCCCGGCTGACCGTGGAGGTCGACCCGGGCGAGGTGCCGATGCGCCGGGAGTCGCTCATCCACGGCGTCACGGCGCTGCCCGTCACCTGGTGACGAGCCTCGACCAGGCGCCGACGGTGGGGTTCTCGGCCAGGTCTGCGAAGCTGACCTGGACGCCGCGTTCCCGCCAGGCCTCGATGAGGGTCATCACCCGGATGGAGTCCAGGCCGTGGTCGAGGAGGTTGTCGTCGTCGGCGATGTCGGCGGGCGGGATCTCCAGGAGCTCGGCGACGCGCGCGCGGACCTCGTCTGCGGTGGTCACGAGATGCCTCCGGTGAGCTGGTCGATCAGTCGGGACGTGGTGAGCGTGGTGGCGCAGCGGGTCGCCGCGTAGCGCAGGGCCATGGCGTGGTCCTCGGCGGAGAAGTCGGCCACCGCGTCGGCCACCAGGAACGGCTCGATGTCGCGCATGAACGCGTCGGCTGCGGTCATCAGGCAGCCGATGTGGGCGTAGATGCCGCACACGATCAGCTGGTCGCGGCCGTGGTCGTGGAGCAGGTCGACCAGCCCGGTGCGGTGGAAGGCGTTGTAGCGCCACTTGGTCAGCGTGATGTCGGTGCCGCCGGGAGCCAGCTCGGCCAGGATGGCGGCGTCGGCCGGGTCCGGGCCGACGCCGTCGCCCCACATGTCCTGCTGCAGGCCGCGCTGGTCGCGGGTCTGGCCGCCGGGCTGGGCGGAGATCACCACCGGCACGCCGAGGCGGCGGCAGGTCTCGCGCAGGGCTCGGATGTTGGCGACCAGGTCGGTGACCGGGGCGGCGGTGCGGTCGAACGCGCGCAGGAAGTGGTTCTGCATGTCGTGCACGAGCAGCACGGCGCGGTCCGGGTGCGGGGTCCACTCGACCCGGTTCTTGGGCAGCTCGGCCGCGGTGGGCATCGGGTAGGGGGCGATCGTGGGCAGGCCCATGGCCGTCATGCCTTCCGCTCGTCGGTGAGCCGCGCGGCGAACGCGGCACGCAGGTCGCGCCGGCTGGTCTTGCCGACGCCGGTGTGCGGGAACCCGGGCACGAACTCGACCCGGTCCGGGATCTTGTACGCGGCGAGGCCGCGGCCGCGCAGGAAGGCGCGCAGCTGCGGCGCGGTCGGCGGTGTCTCGCCCGCGGTCACGACGAACGCGCAGGTGCGCTCGCCCAGGAACGCGTCGGGGACCGCCACCACGGCCGCGTCGTGCACGCCCGGGTGCGCCAGCAGGTGGTTCTCCACCTCCTCGGCGGCCACCTTCTCGCCGCCGCGGTTGATCTGGTCCTTGGCGCGGCCTTCCACGACGACGTGCCCGGTGGGCAGGAGGCGGACGAGGTCGCCGGTGCGGTAGAAACCGTCGGCGGTGAACGCGTCCCGGTTGTGCTCGTCGGCGCGGTAGTAGCCGCGGATGGTGTAGGGGCCGCGAGTGAGCAGGTGCCCGATCCCGCCCTCGGGCACGGGGGCGTCGTCGGCGTCGACCACGCGCAGCTCGTCGTCCGGGGAGATCGGCCTGCCCTGGGAGACGGCGACCGTGTCCTCGTCGTCGGTGTCGCGGGTGTAGTTGACCAGGCCCTCGGCCATGCCGAACACCTGCTGCAACGCGCATCCCAGCTCGGGGGTGACGCGCCGGGCCGCCTCCTCGGCGAACTTGGCACCGCCGACCTGCAGGACCCGCAGGCTGGACAGGTCGTCGGCGCGGTTGGGCGCGGAATTCAGCCACACCAACGCGATCGGCGGCACCACACCGGTGATCGTCACGCGTTCGCGCGCGATCAGCGGGAACGCGATGTCGGGGCTGGGCGCCGACGCCAGCACGATCCGCGAGCCCGCGTGCAGGGCGCCGAGGATGCCGGGCGAGCTCATCGGGAAGTTGTGCGCGACCGGCAGCGCCACCAGGTAGACGGAGTCGGTGTCGAGGCCGCAGATGTCGGCGCTCTCGCGGACGCTGTAGAGGTAATCGTCGTGGGTGCGCGGGATCAGCTTGGGCGCACCCGTGCTACCGCCGGACAGTTGCAGGAACGCCACCACGCCCGGGTCGATCTCGGGCAACTCCCCGACCGGGTCGGTGGGCACGTCCGCAAGTGAGGTGTGTGTACCGGGATCGCCCAGGACGAACACCTCCCGCACGGTCGGCGCCGCCGCGCGCACGTCGTCGGCGAGTGTCCGGTAGTCGAAGCCCGCGACCTTGTCCGCGATGACGTACGCGACGGCCTCCGTGTGCGCGCAGAAGTAGGAGATCTCCGCGAACCGGTGCGGTGGCAACGCGAACACCGGTAGCGCGCCCGCGCGGAACAGTCCGAACACGACGGACACGAACTCGGCCACGTTCGGCAGCTGCACCACGACCCGGTCGCCGGGCCGGATGCCGCGCGCGCGGAACCCGTGGGCCATGCGTGTCGCGCGCTCGTCGAGTTCCCGATAGGTCCACCGGTGTCGGTCGTCGATCACCGCGACCCGGTCCGCGTACCTGGCCGCGCGGTCGGCGAGGAACGCGCCGAAGGTCTCGCCCGTCCAGTACCCGAGTTCGCGGTAGCGGCGGGCGAACTCGGCCGGGTAGGGCACCCAGTCGTTCACGCCGACTCCTCCACGCCCAGCGCGTCGAGGAACGTGCGCAGCTTGGCGCCGGTCTCGGTGAGCTCGTCCTCGGGATCGGAGCCGGGCACCAGTCCCGCGCCCGCGAACAACCGCAGAGTCGCGCCGCGCACCTCGCCGCAGCGGATGGTGACGACCCACTCGCCGTCGCCGCGCGAGTCGGCCCAGCCGACGACGCCGGTGTAGTACTCGCGGTCGAACGGTTCCAGCTCGCCGATCACCTGGCGTGCGACGGCAGTGGGCGTGCCGCATACCGCCGGAGTGGGGTGCAACGCGGCGGTCAGCTGCCACACCGGGGTGTCGGGGTCGGCGAGGACGCCGTGCACGCGTGTGGACAGGTGCCACATCGTGCGGGAGGGCAACAGTTCCGGCTCGGTGGGGACTGTCAGTTCCCGGCAGAACGGGGCCAGCGCGTCGGCCACGGCGGTGACGACGACATCGTGCTCCCGCCGGTCCTTCGGCGAGCCCAACAGTTCCGTGGCGTTGCGGCCGTCGTGGACGGGATCGGCGGACCGCGGCCGGGAACCGGCCAGCGGGTTGGAGAGCACGTGCCGCCCCTTGCGTTCGATGAGCAGCTCGGGGCTGGTGCCCAGCAGCGTGCGGTCGCCCAGGTCGGCCGCGAAGGTGTGCCAGCGCGGGTCGCGCGCGGCCAGCACCTGGACCAGCTCCCGCACGTCGATCGGCTCCGCGGCGACCAGGTCGAGCCTGCGGGCCAGCACGACCTTGCGCAACGCGCCGTCGGCGAACAGCTCCAGCGCCCGCCGTACCCCCGCCCGGTAGGCGTCGGCGTCGGTGTGCTGGGCCAGCCACCGCGCGGCCAACGGCGGGCGCGCCTGGGACGCGGACGGCAGCGGTCCGGCGCGGTGCACCGTCTCGGGCACCACGAGCCTGCTCGGCGCGGTCGGGTCGAACGGGATGACACCGACCGCGATCCCGCCTTCCGCCACCGCGTCGGGCACCTTGTCCGGGGAGTCGAGCACCTCGCGGGCGCCCTCGGCGAGCAGCACGCCGGTGGGCGAGGTGAACAGGAACGCGCCCTCGCGGTAGGCGGCGGTCAGGTCGGCCGGGGACGCCTTGGCGGGGAGTGTTTCCAGGACAGGCACGGGTTGCTCCGTTCGGGGTTCCGGTCGGGTCCGGGGGCAGGCGGGTCGGCGGAGCGGGACCGGATCGGGTCCCGCGGGTCCGTTGGTGGCGGTCGCGGCGAACGGCGTCCTGCGACGCTCCCAGGGGTGTCGGCGGCGGTGTGGTCGTCGGATCGGGGGCGGTGTCGGGGCCGGGCGGACGGCGGGTGGACCCGGCCTAGCCGACCAGGGTGGCCCCGCCGTCGACGTACAGGTTCTGCATGGTGATGTGCCTGGCCTGCTCGGAGGCGAGGAACAGCACCGCGTCGGCGATGTCGGCGGCCTCGGCGATGCGGCCCAGCGGGATGCCGACCCGGTAGGTCTCCGGCGAGCCGTCGATCACCCGGCGGGCGCCCTCGTCGGTCCACAGCCCGCGCTGCATGGCGGTGTCGGTGGAGCCGGGCGACACGACGTTGCAGCGGATGCCGTGCTCGGCCAGCTCCAGGCCGAGACAGCGGGTGAACATGGTGGCGGCGGCCTTGGCGGCGGCGTAGGCGGCCATCTCCATGCGCGGCACGCCGACCGCGTTGGAGCCGACGGTGACGATCACGCCCGCGCCGCGCGGCACCATCCGGCGGGCGACCGCGCGGGAGGTGAAGAACACGCCGTCGGAGTTGACCGCGAAGGTGGCCAGCCAGTCCTCGTCGGTGGACTTGACGATCGGGCCGGGGCGCAGGATCCCGGCCACGTTCACCAGCGCGTCGACCGGCCCCAGGTCGGTCTCGACCCGGTCGACGACGCGGTCCACGGCGGCGGAGTACGAGACGTCGACGGGAAAGGCGGTGACCGCGCGGCCCTGCGCGCGGTGCTCGGCGGCGACCGCCGCGACGCGCACCCGGTCGAGGTCGAGCGCGGCGACGGCGGCCCCAGCGCGGGCGAACGCGTCGACCACGGCGGCGCCGATGCCCTGGCCCGCGCCGGTCACCAGCACGACCTTGCCTGCGAACCCGGTGCCGGGCATCAGATTCCCCATCCCTGCGGTGCGGACGACCACGACGGACTCCCCACGACGGCGATTTCACGAGTGTCGACTTAGGGTAGCCTAACTCACTCATATCGGGCAGCGGTTCCGGCCGGGATGTTGTCCTCGTCCTATTCCCATTCCCGCCCGGATCCGTTATCGGTCCAAGGTGGACACCACTTGATCCGCGGCCGCCGGATTGCCGACCGTGCGGCGCGTTCTGGCCAAGGGGACCACCATGGGTGTCCCGGTTTCCGGATCATCCACGACGCGGCAGCGTAACCCGAACACGTCCTCGACCAGTTCGGCGGTGACGATGTCACTCGGATGGCCCTCGGCGGCAATCACGCCACCCGGTCGCAGCGCAACCATGTGCGTGGCGTAGCGGCAGGCCTGGTTGAGATCGTGCAGTACCGCCACGAGGGTGTAGCCGTCACGCTCGTGCAGTTCCGCGCACAGGTCCAGCACCTCGATCTGGTGCGCGATGTCCAGGAACGTGGTCGGTTCGTCCAACAGCAACAGTTTCGCGCGCTGCGCCAACACCATGGCCAGCCAGACACGTTGCCGCTGACCACCGGAGAGTTCGTCCACGAGCCTGCCCGCGAGGTCGTGCACACCGGTGCGCCGCAACACCTCGGCGACCACGGCCTCGTCCTCGGTGGACCACTGACGCAGCAGCCCTTGGTGCGGATAGCGACCGCGCGCGACCAGATCACCGACGGTGATCCCGCCCGGCGCGATGGAAGTCTGTGGCAACAGACCGAGTCGGCGCGCGACTTCCTTGGCGCGGTAGCCCGCGATGACCTGTCCGTCCAGGTAAACCGCACCGCTCGTGGGCCGCAGCACGCGCGCGAACGCCTTGAGGAGTGTGGATTTCCCACACGCGTTGGGACCGACTATCACAGTGAAAGAACCGTCCGGCACGGATACACCGAGATCCTCGGCCACCACCCGGTTGTCGTACGCGAGCGTGAGCCCCTCGGCGCGCAGGCGGCTCACAGACCCACCTCCGCGTAGATGTCGTCCACGGCGTCGAAGTACTGCTCGTCGTCGGTGATCGCGTCGGCGGCGGCGATCCTGGGGTCGACGACCGCGGCGACCTCGCGGTAGCGGCGTTCCCAGCGCTCGGCGTCCACGCGCCAGTAGCCGACGGTGTCGTAGCGGCTCGCGGGCAGGCCGAGGGTGTGCCGGAGGTGCCTGCGGATGTCACGGGTGGCGGACGCCTCGCCCGCGACCCAGGTGTAGCCGGGCCCGTCCGGGAGGGTCAGGGTGGCCTGGCGCAGGGCGTCGCCCGCCTCGCGCGCGGACGCGTACACCCAGTCGACGGTGACATTCCCTTGAGAGTCGAAGGTCTGCCGCTCGTCGGGATTGTCCACAACGCACACCGCGTGCGCCGACGCGCCCGCGGGCAGTTCCTCGATGGCGCGGCCGATCGCGGGCAGCGCGGTGGCGTCGCCGACCAACAGTCGCCAGGGGACGTCGGGGGCCGGGGCGTATTTGCCCGCCGGGGCCCCGCTGAGGGTGATCCCGTCACCCGTCCGGGCGGCCCGCGCCCAGGCCGCGGCCACGCCGCCGTCGTGCAGTACGAAGTCGATGTCGATCTCCGCGGCGACCGGGTCGCGACGGCGAATCGTGTAGTTTCGGGTGGTATCCGGGCCGAACACGAGCCGACAGGACTCGTCGGGCAGACCGCTGCCCCGGTAGTCGCGCAGCTCCTCGCCGCCGAGGGTCACCCGCAGCATGAGCGGGGTGACCGCGGTGGTGCGCAGCACGGTCGCACGGTAGGCGGTCATGGGTCTCCTTGTGATGGCAGACGCGTTGTCAAAATAGGATAGCCTCACCTAACCTTCGCGTCATGCTCACCCGAGTGGGGGAGCGGAGAATTCACCTGGAGTAGCCACATGACAGCGAGAGCCCGCCTCGCGGCGCTGGGCGCCGCGGCACTGCTGACCCTGGGCGTGGCCGCCTGCGGGACATCGGACACCGGGTCCGGCACGCCGTCCGCCCCGGCCGCCGCCGCGCCCGCGAAGCGCACCGTGCAGACGCCCAAGGGCCCGGTCGAGGTGCCCGGCGAGCCGAAGAAGATCGTGGCGATCGACTTCCAGATCCCCTACATCCTGCTCGACCTGAAGGCGAACCTGGCGGGCGCGATCGACCTGACCGCGGCCAAGGACGGCGAGCCGTTCACCAAGCTGACGATCATCGGCACCGACGCGGGCGAGCTGAACTACGACAAGATCGCCGAGCTTGACCCGGACCTGATCCTGGCCGGGGACTACCAGGAGGCGGAGTACGCCAAGCTCAAGGACCGCTACCCGACCGTGCTGATCCCGGCCACCGGCGACCAGCCGGGCTGGAAGCCCCAGGTCAAGGCGGTCGCGGAGGCCATCGGCAAGGCAGGCGAGGTGGACGCGCTGGAGAAGAAGTACACCGAGCGGGTCGCGGCGCTGAAGGACAGGTACAAGGACAAGATCCCCGCGCGGAAGTGGGCCACGCTGGGCACCTACGACGGGTCCGGCTGGTACCTCTACGACAAGATCGGCGGCCCGTCCACCGCCCTGACCGACCTGGGCATCGGGTTCGACGAGGCCACCACCAAGGTCGCCGACGGCAACGTGGCGCAGTACTCGGTCGAGCAGCTCAACCAGCTCAACGGCGCCGACGTGCTGCTCTTCGACGACCTCGGCCCGCCGGTCACCGCCCCCGACGCGGGCGCCAAGCTGAAGGCCGACCCGCTGTTCACCTCGTTGACCGCGGTGAAGGCGGGCAAGGTGTTCGACGGCGAGTACAACATCATCGACTACGGCGACGCGATGCGCGTCCTGGACGAGATCGACGGGGTGCTCGGCAAGCTCTGAGCCTTCTCCCTGTCCAAGGGGGGCGGTCCGCTCGGCGGGCCGCCCCCTTTGTCGTCGTCCTCACAGCCGCGCCGGGCCGCCGTGAGCTATATTTGACACCAATGATTGGTGCACAAAGTTTTCCGGAGGACGAGGACCCGCTGGCCCTGGAGCGGCAGGTCTGCTTCGCCCTGGCCATCGCCGCCCGCGGTGTCATCGGCGTCTACCGCCCGCTGCTGGAGCCGATGGGCCTGACCCACCCGCAGTACCTGGTGATGCTGGCGCTGTGGGGGCGGACACCGCTGTCGGTGAAGGAGCTGAGCGGCCTGCTCGCGCTCGACCCCGGCACCCTGTCGCCGCTGCTGAAACGGCTTGAGTCGATCGGCTACCTCACCCGCGCCCGCGCCCGCGCGGACGAACGCCAGCTGGCCGTGACCCTGACTCCCGAGGGCGCCGCCCTGCGCGAGCGGGCCCTGGCCATCCCGCCCGCGGTGGTGGCCCGGCTCGGCATCGACCTCGCCGACCTCCGCGCCCTGCACGAGTCGCTGACCCGCGTGATCGCCGCGGTGTCCGCCGGGAAGGACGAGCAATGACCACACCCCCGCTCCCCCACCGCCTCTGGTACCTGCTCGGCGGCCGCCTCCCGCAGAAGTACCGGGACTGGGTGCTGCACGACGCGGCCCGCCCGTCCTGGCTGGCCTGGTTCGCCGTCCGCACGCTGTTCCGCATGGTGCCGTTGACGACCCTGATCACGGTAGGGCTGCTGCTGGGCCTGGACGCGCCCGCCGGGTTGGCGTTGGCGTGCGGCGGGCTGGGGTTGGTGGTGGGCGTGTACTTCATGCTGTCGTACGCCATCGAGAGCACGGAGTACCGCGTCAGCCGCTACGGCCACGCGCACGGCGCGGCCGCGCAGGCCCGGAAAGCCCGCGACGCGGCCAAGGACGCGGCCCGCCAACGACGCTACGACGCCGCGTGGCGCAACGCCTGACGTACCGGTCACCGGGGCTCGGAACGTCCGCCGCCGATCGCGGTCGCACCTTCCCGAGGTCCTCGCCACCGCACCCGGGCTGTCGACGGACTGTCGATCAACTTCCGCTCGTGTCCGACCACCGCCTCGCCCGTACCGCCGCGGGGTTCGGGCGGCGCGGCGGGTCAGTCGGGGATGAGGGTGTGCCGGGTGAGCTCGGAGCCAGCGGAGGCGGGTCGGCGGTGGGGTGCCGGTGTGCGGGGAGGTCGCGATGAGGAGGGTGATGTCGTCGGCCGAGACGTCGGGCCGGACGGTGCCCTGGGTGTGGGCGCCGGCGACGACTCGGCCGCAGCGCGGGCGGCGGGGCCGATCTCAGCGGTAGCGGCGGCCCGCCTTGCTGCTCGCGGAGAACGCGGCCGCCGAACCGGCTGCAGCGAGGGGCGCTTCGGTGTGGCGGCGTCCCGGTTGCGCGGTGCCGTTCCCAGGCGTCCCGCGGCGCGGTGCCCGGCGGCCGCCACCGGACCTCGCCGGGGCCGCGGGCGGGGGGACGAGGGCGCGTTCGCCGGGTGCGAGTTCGGCGAGCAGCGGGTCACCGGGGCTCAGCCGGGTGACGGTGGGTTTGATCCCGGCCTTGCGGGTCAGCTCGCGCACGTCGGCGACCTGCGTGTCGGTCATCAGGGTGATGACGGTGCCGGACGCGCCCGCTCGCGCGGTGCGGCCGGAGCGGTGCAGGTAGCTCTTGTGCTCCAGCGGCGGGTCGGCGTGGATCACCACCCCGACGTCGTCGACGTGGATGCCGCGGGCGGCGATGTCGGTGGCGACCAGGGTGGTGACCGTGCCGTCGGCGAACGCGGCCAGATTGCGCGTCCGGGCGTTCTGCCCGAGGTTGCCGTGCAGTTCCAGCGCGGGCACACCCGCCGCCACCAGCTGGCGGGTCAGCCGGGTCGCGCCGCGCTTGGTGCGGGTGAACACCAGCGACCGGCCCGGCGCCGAGGTCAGGTCGACCAGCACCGGCAGCCTGCTGTCGACGCGCACGTGCAGCATGTGGTGCGCCATGGTGCTCACCGGGGAGCGCGCGGTGTCGACGCTGTGCGTGACCGGGTCGTGCAGGTAGCGGCGCACCAGCACGTCCACGCCCGTGTCCAGGGTGGCCGAGAAGAGCATCCGCTGGCCGTCGGCCGGGGTGCGGTCCAGCAGCCGCCGGACCACCGGCAGGAAACCGAGGTCGGCCATGTGGTCGGCCTCGTCCAACACCGCGATGCGCACCGCGTCCAGGTGTACGTGGCCGCGGCCGAGGTGGTCGGCGAGCCTGCCCGGACAGGCGATCAGCAGGTCCACCCCGGCGTCGAGCGCGGTGATCTGCGGACGCGGCCGGACCCCGCCGAACACGGTCAGGGTGCGCAGGCCCAGCGCCCGGGCGAGCGGGGCGGCGGACGCCTCGATCTGGCAGGCCAGCTCCCGGGTAGGGGCCAGCACCAGCGCCCGGGGCCTGCCGGGCGCGGGTCGGACCGCCTCGGCCGCGAGCCGGGCCAGGGCCGGGATCAGGAAGGCATAGGTCTTGCCCGAACCGGTGCGTCCCCGGCCCAGGACGTCCCGCCCGGCCAGGGAATCCGGCAGGGTGGCGGCCTGGATGGGGAACGGCCGGTGCACCTCCGCGGCGGCGAGCGCCTCGGCGAGGCGGGCGGGTACGCCGAGGGCGCGGAACGAGCCCGCGTCGGCGCTGGAGGGGCGGCGTGCCGCCATGGAGTTCTCCGAACGTGGAAGGGTCGTCCTGCCCGGCGCGGACCGTCGAGGCCGCGGCGCGTGGTGGTCGACGTGTACCGGGCCCGAGGCAGAACGGAGCGGACCCGCGACAACGAGGCTACCACGCGACCGACGAAGCACGTCCCCGTGGTGAACGACTCGCCACTAGGCGACAGGCGCGTCCCATGCCGACGGCGAGCGCTCTCCACTGTCGATAGAGGACGATTGACGACCGGACGGGCGCGCGCGGCACTCCGGCTGCCACGCCGAACGACACCGCGGCCTTACTGTCCATTGTGGATATCAATAAGCGGTGTCCTCTCGCGACTGTCATGCAGGCACAGTACCGTTCGGCCCCGCGCGCCGCGGGCCACCTGCCCGCCGGGTCCGGGACTCCGCCCGGTCGGTCGGCGACGAGGTCGGCGTTCCGGCACCGGCGCGGGCGTCCACGCCACCCGACGGGAACCGGTCGCACCGACCGGACGACGACCTCGCTCGGTCGGTTCGGCGGTCGCGCCGCCGGTTGACGATCCCGGTAGGGCGTGCTCTACTGGGCGAGGTTGAAGATTTTTGTGTTCGTTGCCTCTGACGCTCGCAAGAGTTTTTGGCGAGCGCTTCCAGGTGTCTCCGGCGGCTCCTTCGACAGGCGCTCGCAGCCCGGTCGACTCGGTCGAGTACGACCCGAAACGCGCGACGCGACAAGGAGATTCCCCCATGGCCGAGGGCACTGTGAAGTGGTTCAACGGCGAGAAGGGTTTCGGTTTCATCAGCCCCGACGACGGCGGCACCGACCTTTTCGTGCACTACTCCGAGATCAACGGCGGCGGTTTCCGCAGTCTGGCGGAGAACGCCCGGGTCCGGTTCGACGTCGGGCAGGGCAACCGGGGCCCGCAGGCCACGGCCGTGACGCTCATCTGACCCGCGCGACGACCGTCCCTGCGGCACGGATCCCGACCGCGGAGCGGGCGATCTCCGAAAGGCCCACCATCCGAGAGGGGCCACACCATGTCCGACGGATCGGCCGACAGATCGGCGCCACCGGGTTCCCCACGCACCGACGCGGGCCCGCCGTCCCACCGACAGGCCGCCCGCACACCGCCACCTCCCGCCGCGCGCGACCCCTTGCGCCGTACGCGCATCAGCACCCTGTGGATCGGTGTCATCGTCTTTGCGGTCGTGCTCGTGCCCGTCCTGATCTTCACCCTGCAGAACACCCAGCCGGTGCGGATCTCCTTCTTCGCGGCGGACGGCGAGGTTCCACTGGCCGTGGCCACGCTGCTCGCGAGCGCGGCCGGAATGCTGCTCACCGCCATCGCGGGAGCGCTGCGGATCCGACAACTCCGCAAGCGCCTCCCCCGCGCCGACCGGACCCGCCCACCTCATCCCGCCGGTCCGCGGGCCACCTCTCAGCGAGCGAGACCGATTACCCGGCGCGGGACCGGCGACATCGACCGGGAATGAACGATCCCCGCGCGCGCCGCGGTGCGGGTTCGGGAACCCGAGCGGCGAGCCCCGCCGATCGTCTCGGCGGACTTCGGCAGGAGAACGGCTCGGCAGGAGGACGGACAGTCCAGGAAGGACTCACCCCCATGACCACGCCACCCCGCAAGAAGGACATGCCTCCCGACACCGAGTCGGCGGGCGGACAGGCGAACGGGCCGACCAGGCCCCGGCAGGACGCGGAGCAGGTACGCGAAACCGCTGACGCCGCCGACCGGGTCCGCGGCGACACCCAGCCACCTCCCGAAGCGCTCACCGTCCACGCCGGGGATGCCACCGACAGGCCCGAGGACGGCGCAACCCTCGGGCAATTCCCACCCGCACTGGCGCGTGGGGTCGAGCAACTCACCAGGAGCCTCCGGCAGCGCCCCGGACCGACCCTGGCCATCGCGACCGTGGTGTTCCTGATCCTGCGGCGACGCGCACGCCGGACCCGGTAGGACCGACCCGATGACGAAGGCCCCCGCCGCGCAGGCAGGTCCACGTTCCGCACCACGCCAGGAGGACAGCATGCCCGATGACCGATTCGTCTCCCGACACGAGCGCCGAGTCGTGTTCGTGTGCGACGTCATCAAGAAGAACTCGGCGCTCGGCGACGAGGCCGCGCACGCGCTCGCGGTGCGGGTGATCCACGAACTCGACCACATCCCGGAGCCGACCCGCTGAACGGCCCGGTCCGACACCCCAGGGAACGGGAACGGTGCTCACCATGACATCGACGGAGAACACGGCCACGACCGGCGCCCACGACTACGGCGAGCTCTCCCGTCAGGTCCACCAGGCAGGCCTGCTGCGGCGCAGGTACGGCTACTACGCGGGCAAGGTCTCCCTCAACATCCTCGCCTTCGCGGGCGGCTGGGTGGCCTTCGTCAGCCTCGGCGACTCCTGGTGGCAACTGTTCCTCGCGGTGTTCTTCGCGGTGGTGTTCGCGCAGCTGTCGTTCATCGGGCACGACGCCGGGCACCGGCAGATCTTCCGCGGCCGCAAGGCCAACGACGCGGTGGGCTTCTGGCACGGCGGTCTGGTCGGCCTGAGCTACTCGTCGTGGATGGACCAGCACACGCGGCACCACGCCAACCCCAACCACGAGGACGACGATCCCGACATCCAAATCCCGGCCCTCGTGTTCACCCCGGAACAGGCCGCCGGGAAACGGGGGTTCGCGCTCTGGTCGGCCAAGTACCAGGCGTACTTCTTCTTCCCGCTGCTGCTGCTCGAAGGGTTCAGCCTGCACGTCTCCAGTGTGAAGGCCCTGTGGCAGAAGGATCTGCGCGCGCGCAAGCTGGAAGTGGTCCTGATGGTCGGCCACCTCTCCGCCTACCTGACCGCGGTCTTCCTGGTGCTCTCGCCGCTGACCGGGCTGGTCTTCATCCTGGTGCACCAGTGCCTCTGGGGTGTCTACATGGGATGCTCGTTCGCGCCGGGCCACAAGGGCATGCCGATCGTCCCGACCGGGCAGCGGCTGGACTTCGTCCGCAGGCAGGTTCTCACCACCCGCAACATCCGCGGCGGTGTCTGGGTCGACTTCACCCTCGGCGCGCTGAACTACCAGATCGAGCACCACCTGTTCCCCTCGATGCCCCGACCGAACCTGCGACGCGCCCAACCGATCGTGCGCGCGTTCTGCGCCCGCAAGGGCATCGAGTACGCACAGTGCGGGTGGCCGCAGACCTACGTTCACGTACTGCGCCACCTGCACGCCGTCGGCGCGCCGCTGCGGCGCGCCGACCATTGATCCCGCCGACCACTGACGACGGGAACGCCGAACATGACGCCCGGTCCGTTGCCCGACGACGACCCGCCCGACACCCGCGGACCCAGCCGCCGACGCCCGCCACCGGTCGCCTCGGCCACGTCCGGCGGCGCGCCGCGGACGACCCGCTGGGGCAGCGCACCCGCCGTCGGGCCGGATGCCGGGGCAGGTGACGGCCCGCGCGTGCGCAGCGAGGTGCGGTTGCGGATGAAGCCGGGGCACACCGCGCGGGGAGTGGCCGGGGCCTGGTGGCCGCGGTCTCCCGATCCCTCGGCGGAGTTCCCGGAACTCGTCCTCGCGTTGAGCTCCTGGGTCGGCCCGGTGGGGCGAGTCACCTACCACATCGACGACTGGGGCGTGTCCGGGAGCGAGGTGGTGGTCGACGGCTGGCCGGTCGAGCTCGTCGCATCGAGCACCCTCCGGCCGCACACGGTGACGGTGGTCGGTACCCGCTCGCGCGAGAGGAACCTGTTGGTCATCCCGCCACGGACACCGGGGGCGGCCGCGCGGGCCGTACTGAGATCCATGGCGGGCCCGGACGAGATCCTCGGTGTCGAGGACGTGCTCACGACCCGCGGCGCCCCGCTCGGGCCGCCGGATGCCGGTGGACCTCCCCGACCGGGTGGTGTCGACCGCTCGGGCGGTGCCGCGGGGTGATCGGATCGACCACCTCCGGCTCGAACACCCCAGGTCGGGCTTGATCGCGATGGTGGGGTTCTTACCACCCACCTCGGTAGTTCCACCAGTCCGCCCGAGGGACCCGCGCAAAGCCTTCTCCGGAACCGCGCTCCATCGAGCACCGCCACACAGGCACGCGCTCGGGGCGGATCCAGGCACCCACCCTCGGACTTGCGTGTCTAGAGGAACCTGACCCCGCGGGCCTGCGGTCCACCGTGCCCGACGCCGATCTCGAACTCGGCCAGCTGGTCGTCCTGGACGCCGCGCCGGGCGCAGCCACGAATCTCGGAATGGCGCACGAACAGGTCGGGTCCACCCGCCGACGGGTGATGAACCCGAAACCCTTGCTGCCGCTGAACCACCTGATGGTTCCCCGCACCACCGGTGCGCTCCCGCGGCGAGACCGAGCGCCACCTGGCGGCGGCCTCATCCCCGTTCGACGCCACGTGGACGCAACGGCTCGCCGATCTGTCGGCCACCGAACGGTCGTGGCAGGACCAGTACACCGAATGGTCGCGCTCGGCAGCGGGGACGGCCGGTTCCCGCCGTCCAACCGCTGAGCCGCCCGGTCCGCCACGCGATGCCGGTCGCCGACGCGGAGCGGCGCGACCCGCGGTCACAGGTACTCGGTCAGCAACGACCCCAGCGTCGGCAGCACGCCGGGGGACAGGATCCGGGCGTGCCTGCATTCGATCTCGACCGCTGTCACGGCACCGGAGACGAGACCGCGCCAGTCGTCGGAGGCGGGTCGGTGGGTGGCCTCCTGGCCGGGTTCGGGAACGGTCGCGTCGACCACCAGGACATCGCCCGGGTAGGCCGGGTGCTCCGCCGTGGACAGCAGGCGTTGGCTGGTGAGGTAGCTCTCGACGACGGCGGCTATGGTCGCCTCCGGGAACTCCGCCATGATGTCGCCGCGGGCGCGAATGGTCTCGACGGCGGTGCGCGTGGTCAGGTTCGCGGGCAGCGGGTGGTCGAGGTCAGCGAGCAGGCCCGCGAGCGCTTCCTCGTGGTCTGCCGGGACCTCGTCGAGGTCGGCGTCGAACCGGCGGGAGTCCAGCAGGGCGACCAGGGCGACCTCGTGACCGCGGGCGCGCAGCTCGGTGGCCATCAGGTGGGCGACGTTGCCGCCGAAGGACCAGCCGACGAGGCGGTAGGGACCCGGGTGGATCCGGACGATCTCGTCGACGTAGCGACCCGCCAGGTCGGACAGCGTGGCGAAGTGGGCGTCGGGTTCGGTGAGCAGGGGGGATTGCAGGGCATAGAGCGGCACCTCGGTCGGGAGATGCGCCTTGAGCGGGGCGAACTGCCAGGCCAGGCCACTGGCCGGGTGGATGAAGAAGACCGGGGTGCCCGTGCCGGGGCGTAGTCGGATGACCGGGTCCAGCACGGTGTCCGCGGCCGCGCCGGACAGCAGTCCGGCGACACCCGCCGGGGTGGGGGCCGAGAACAGCGCCGTGATCGGGAGCGCGACGCCGTGGCCGGACTCGATCGCGGCGGCAAGGCGGACCAGGAGCAGTGAATGTCCGCCCAGGGCGAAGAAGTCGTCATCGACGCCGACGGTCGAGATGTCCAGGACCTCGGCGAACACCGCGCACAGTTCCCGTTCCGGGTCGGTGCGCGGTGGACGGCCGACGCCCGGCGCGGTGGCATCCGGGGCGGGCAGCGCGCGCCGGTCGACCTTTCCGTTGTCGGTCAACGGAAGCGCGTCCAGCACCACGAACGTGGCGGGCACCATGTAGTCGGGCAGGCGGGACGACGCGGACGCGCGCAGTGCCGCCCGGTCGATGACATGGCCGGGGGCGGGGACGACGTAGCCGACCAGGCGGGCCGCTCGGGCGACCACGACCGCGCGGCCGACACCCTCCACATCGGACAGTACGGCCTCGACCTCGCCGAGTTCGATGCGGAAGCCGCGGACCTTGACCTGATCGTCGGCACGTCCGAGGTAGGCCAGGTCGCCGGACGGCGTGCGGCGGACGAGGTCGCCGGTGCGGTACAGACGCCCCGGGCCGAACGGGTTGGCGACGAAGCGGGTCGCGGTCAGGCCGGGGCGGTGGTGGTAGCCGCGGACGACGCCCTCGCCCGCGAGGTGGAGCTCGCCGACGACGCCGGGCGGCACCAGGCCGAGATCGGCGTCGAGGACATAGGCCTGGGTGGCACGGATCGGGCGGCCGATCACCACGGTGTGGTCGGTGATCTCGGCGGCGGTCGACCACACCGTGGTCTCGGTGGGACCGTAGAGGTTCACGACGCGCCGCGCCCTCGCCGCCAGGGCGGCCGCCAACGCGGGTGGGAGGGCTTCGCCGCCGACCAGGACCGTGGTGTCGGACAGGGACGCGCCGGTGTCGAGCACGGCCTGCCAGAGTGACGGGGTGGCCTGGACGTAGTCGGTGAGCAGGCCCGCGAGCAGCCGCGGATCGAGCACCTCCGCCCGACTGGCGACGCGCACGGTGACGCCCCTGGTCAGCGGGACCAGCAGTTCCAGGACGGCGATGTCGAAGGACAGGGTGGTGACTGCGAGCAGCCGGTCCCCGGGGCCGAATCCGACGAGCCCGGACATCGCCTCGGCGAAGTTGGCCACCGCCGCGTGCGGGACGACGGCGCCCTTGGGGCGGCCGGTGGAACCGGAGGTGTAGATCACATAGGCGGGCGCGTCCGGATCGGCCGCCGACGGGGATGCCACCGGTGCCGGTCGTGGCTCGTCGAGCAGGATCGTGGGAGTGGTCCGGGGCAGGGCGGGCCGCAGGGCGGTGGTGGTGATCAGGAGGGTCGGCTCGGCGTCGGCGAGCATGTACGCCAATCGGTCCTCGGGGTATGCCGGGTCCAGCGGCAGGTATGCGGCGCCGGACCGGAGCGTCGCCAGAAGGGCCACGATCATGTCCGTCGACCTGGGCAGGGCCAGCGCGACGAGGTGTTCCGGGCCCGCGCCGTGCCGGGTGATCACGGCCGACAGGGTCGTCGCCCGGTCGAGCAGCTCGCGATAGGTGAGCGCGGTCTCGGCGGTCTCGACCGCGATCGCGTCCGGGGTGCGGAGGGCCTGGTCGGCGATCAGTTCCGGGACGGTGCGGGACATCCGGGACGCGCTCGGGAAGTCGAGCAGGGTTCGACGTTCCTCGGGGGACAGCAGATCGACGGTCGAGATGCGGGCGTCCGGGGCCGCCGCCACGGACCGCACGAGGCGGACGAGGCGGGTGGCGAGGCCCCGGGCCGTGGCGCGGTCGAAGAGGTCGTCGGCGTACTCGATCGTGCCGGTGACGCCGTCGGCGAGCTCGGTGAAGGTGAAGGTCAGGTCGAAGCGGGCGGTCGTGGTCTCGGGCTCGGCCTGGCCGATCGCGTCGAGGCCGGGCAGGCCGAGGTCGCGGTCGTCGGCGTCGTGGAAGACGACCATGGTCTGGAACAGGGGGTGGCGGCCGGTCGAGCGGGCCGGGTTGAGGATCTCCACGAGACGTTCGAACGGCATGTCCTGGTGCGCGTAGGCGGCGAGGTCCGTGTCCCGGACGCGGCGCACCAGGTCGGCGAAAGTGGGATTCCCGGAAACATCCGTGCGCAGGACGAGGGTGTTGAGGAAGAAGCCGACGAGGTCGTCCAACGCCTCGTCGGTGCGGCCCGCGATCGGCGAGCCGAGCGGGATGTCGGTGCCCGCGCCGAGCCGGGACAGCAACGCGGCCACGGCGGCCTGCGCGGTCATGAACAGCGTGGCACCGGCGGATCGCGCGATCGTGCGCAGGGCGCGCAACGTGTCGCCGTCCAGGTCGAAGCGGACTTCGCCGCCCCGGTAGGTCGCGACGGGCGGGCGAGGCCGGTCGGCGGGAAGGGGCAGTTCCTCGGGCATCCCGGCCAGTTGCGAACGCCAGTAGGCGACCTGGCGCGCGGTGGGGCTGTCCGGGTCCTCCTCGACACCGAGGGTTTCCCGTTGCCACAACGTATAGTCCGCGTACTGCACCGGCAACGGCGCCCAGTCCGGGCGCACGCCGTCCCGCCGGGCGGTGTAGGCACGACCGAGGTCACCCAGGAGTGGGGCGGTCGACCACTCGTCCGCGGCGATGTGGTGCACCAGCAGCACGATCACCGATTCCCCGGCCGGGTTCCGGAACAACCAGGCACGGACCGGGATCTCGGTCGACAGGTCGAAGGCGTGGTTCTCGGCCGCGTGGACCATCTCGTCGTCGGCCTCGTCCACGACCGTGAACGGGACGTCCGCAGCGCTCAGGACCCGCTGGAACGGGACGCCGTCGTGGTCCGGGAAGACCGTGCGCAGGCTCTCGTGCCGGGCCACGACGTCGTTCAGCGCGAGCCGGAGCGCGGTGGCGTCGACAGGTCCGGAAACCCTGGTGGTCAACGGGATGTTGTAGGTGGCGCTCGGGCCTTCCATCCGGAACAGGAACCACAACCGCTGTTGCGCGAACGACAACGGCAGCCGTTCCGGCCGTTGCACCGGGACGAGCGCGGGACGCGGGACACGGTCACCCGTCAGGCGCGCCGCGATCCCGGCCGCGGTGGGTGCCTCGAACACGTCCCGGATCGTCGGCTCGACGCCCAGGATCGTGCGGACGCGGCTGACCAGCTTGGTGGCCAGCAGCGAATGGCCGCCCAGCGCGAAGAAGTCGTTGTCCGGGCCGACGGAGTCCAGGCCGAGCAGGTCCGCGATGATGCCCGCGACCAGCTCCTCGCGCGGGTTCCGCGGCGCCCGCCGCTCCCCCGACTCCAGCACGGGTTCCGGCAGCGCCTTCCGGTCCACCTTCCCGTTCGGGGTGATCGGCAGCGCGTCGAGTTCCACAAACGCGGACGGGACCATGTAGTCCGGCAGCGTGTTCCGGGACCAGGACTCCAGGTCCGACATGGCGGCGCCGACTACATGGGCGGCGAGGTAGGCGCTGCCCGCCGGGGTGTGCCGGACGGTGACGACCGCGGCCCGCACGCCCGGGTGGGCCAGCAGCGCGGCCTCGACCTCCTCCAGCTCCAGCCGCATGCCACGGATCTTGACCTGGTTGTCGGCGCGGCCGACGAAGTCCAGCGTGCCGTCGCCTGCCCAGCGCACGAGGTCACCCGTGCGATAGAGCCTGCCGTTCCCGAACGGGTTCGCGACGAACCGCGCGGCCGTCAGATCCGGCCGGTTCACGTAACCGCGGCCGAGCAGGTGACCGGCCACGTACAGCTCGCCCGCCACGCCCGGCGGGACCGGGTTGAGGGCGTCGTCGAGCACGTAGAGCCGCGTGTTGGGGTTGGGACGGCCGATGGACGTCGCGATCCGTTCCGCCCTGTCCCGGTAGACGATGTGGGACACGCCGATGGTGGTCTCGGCGGGCCCGTACCCGTGGTACATCGTGGTGTCGAGCGTGTCCCGGAACCGGTCGAACAGCTCCGGCGTGAGCACCTCGCCGCCGCACCACACGTGCCGCAGGCCGCGCAGGGACTCCGTGCCGTGGGCCAGTTCCAGCAGGGCGTCGAGCATGGACGAGGGCAGGTAGACGAAGGTGACGTGCTCACGGTCGATGAGGTCGAGCAGGTAGCGCGGGTCGCGTTCGCCGCCCGGTTCCGCGATCACCACCCGACCGCCGGTGACCAGCGGCAGCAGGATCTCGTTGACCGAGATGTCGAACGACAGCGGCGCCTTGAACAGCGACGCGTCGCCCCGGCCGAAGCCGAGCAGGCCGCGCTGCCACACCAGCCGGGCCGCGATGGCCTCGTGGCGGATCATCGCGCCCTTCGGGGTGCCGGTGGACCCGGACGTGAACATGACGTAGGCGAGCTGCGCGCCCTCGGCCGGGCTGAGCGGCACCGACCGGGTGCGGGTCCACCGGTCGAGGTCGATCGCCACGGTCGCGTCCGATTCCGGGACGCCGCCGGGACCGGTGACGGTCAGGATCGCGCCGGAGTCCCGCAGGACCGTGCCCCGGCGGGCGAGCGGCCAGGTGGGATCGAGCGGGACGAACGCGCCGCCCGCGCGCAGGATCGCCAGCAACGCGATGACCATCTCGGCGCCGCGCGGCAGGCCGATGGCGACCACGCGTTCCGCGCGCACCCCGCGTTCGCGGAG
The DNA here is from genome assembly GCF_000374445.1 of Actinokineospora enzanensis DSM 44649. Classification (GTDB taxonomy): domain Bacteria; phylum Actinomycetota; class Actinomycetes; order Mycobacteriales; family Pseudonocardiaceae; genus Actinokineospora; species Actinokineospora enzanensis. The sequence goes on from NZ_KB894417.1 coordinate 139,924, forward strand.
TGCGTACGCGAGTTGGCCGACCCGGGCGTCGAGTTCGCGGTAGGTCAGCCGGGTCTCCCCCGCGACCAGCGCGATCTCGTCCGGGTGGGCCGCGAACGACTCCGCCAGCAGGCCGGGCAGCGTGTGGGTGGCGATCGGTTCGTCCGTGTCGTTCCACTCGCGCAGCACGCGGTCCCGTTCGGCGTCGTCGAGCAGGTCGATCCGGCGGACCGGCTGCTCGGGCGTGGCCGCCACGGTCGTGAGCAGGCGGACGAGCCGGTCGGCGAGGTCGCGGACGGTCGAGCGGTCGAACAGGTCGGTGGCGTACTCGATCGAGCCGACCATGCCCGCCGGGGTGTCGGCGAACCCGAACGACAGGTCGAACTTGGCCGTGGTCGCCGCGACGTCCTGGGCGGCGGTCTCGGTGCCGGGCAGGCCGAGGTCGTCGGTGTCCGCGGGCGTGTGCGTGACCATGACGTGGAACAGCGGGTGCCGGGACAGGGACCGGGCCGGGTTGAGGATCTCCACCAGCCGCTCGAACGGCACGTCCTGGTGCGCGTACGCGGCCAGGTCCGCCTCGCGCACGCGGCGCAGCAGGTCGGTGAAGGACGGGTCGCCGGAGAGGTCCGTGCGCAGCACGAGGGTGTTGACGAAGAAGCCGACCAGCCGGTCCAGGGCCTCGTCGGTGCGGCCCGCGACCGGGGTGCCCAGGGGGATGTCGGTACCCGCGCCCAGCCGGGACAACAACGCTGCGACGGCGGCCTGGACGAGCATGAACATGGTCACGCCGGTGTCCCGGGCGAGATCACGCAGGGCGGCCACGACCGTCGGGTCCACCTGGAACCGGACGTCGCCGCCCCGGTAGGAGGCCGCGGCGGGGCGGGGGCGGTCGAGCGGGAGGGTGATCTCCTCGGGGGCATCGGCGAGGGTGTCCCGCCAGAACGCGACCTGCCGGGAGATGACGCTGTCCGGGTCGTTCTCGGAGCCGAGAAGGTCACGCTGCCAGAGCGTGTAGTCGCCGTAGTGGACGGGAAGCGGGTTCCAGCCGGGGCTCGTTCCCGCGCGTCGGGCGGCATAGGCGGTGGCGAGGTCGCCGAGGAGCGGGGCGGTGGACCATTCGTCGGCGGCGATGTGGTGGACCAACAGGACGATCACCGACTCGTCGGGACCGGAGTGGAACAGCCAGGAACGGACCGGGATCTCCGTGGCGAGGTCGAAGGCGTACTCGGTGGCCGCCTCGACATCCGACCCGACCCGGTTGGTCGTCGCCTCCACCAGTGGGACTTCCGCGTCGGGGTGGACGTGCTGGAACGGGACACCGTCGTGGTCCGGGAAGACCGTGCGCAGACTCTCGTGCCGGGCGACGACGTCGTTCAACGCCAGTTGCAGGGCCGGGACATCGACGGCGCCGGTGAGACGGGCGACGAACGGGATGTTGTTGGTGGCGCTCGGGCCTTCCATCCGGAACAGGAACCACAACCGCTGTTGCGCGAACGACAACGGCAGCCGTTCCGGTCGTTCCGCCGGGAGCAACGCGGGACGGGTCGCGCCCGCGGTGAGCCGGGCGGCGATGGCCGTGACCGTGCGCGCGGCGAACACGTCCCGGATCGCCAGCTCGACGCCCAGCGTGGCGCGCACGCGGGAGGCGAGGCGGGTGGCGAGCAGCGAGTGGCCGCCGATGCCGAAGAAGTCGTCGTCCGGGCCGACCTCGGGCAGGTCCAGGACCTCGGCGAACAGCGCGGCGACGATCTCCTCGGCCGGGGTGCTGGCCCGGCCACGGCCCGCCGCGAAGTCCGGTTCGGGCAGTGCCGCGCGGTCGATCTTGCCGCTGGTCCGGGTCGGGAACTCGGCGAGCACGACGACGGCGGCGGGCACGAGGTGCTCGGGCAGCCGCAGCCGGGCGCGGATCTCCCGCGGGTCGGGGTCGTGGCCCGCGGCCGGGATGACGTAGGCGAGCAGGCGTTCGGCGCGGGCGATCACGGTCGCCTGGGCGATCGCGGGATCGGCGGTGAGCGCGGCCTCGATCTCGCCGGGTTCGACGCGGAAGCCGCGGACCTTGATCTGGTCGTCGCCGCGCCCGAGGAACTCCAGGGCGCCGCCCGGGGTCCGGCGCACGAGATCGCCGGTCCGGTAGAGGCGGCCCGCGCCGAACGGGTCGGCGACGAACCGTTCCGCGGTGCGGGCAGGTTGGCCGAGGTAGCCGCGGGCGAGGCCGGGACCGGCCAGGTAAAGCTCGCCGGGCGTGCCGACGGGGACCGGGCCGAGCGTGCGGTTGAGCACGTGCGCGGTGGTGTTGGCAATCGGGGCGCCGATGACCGGCTCCGTGCCCTCGATCCGCGCGACCACCGCGTCCACCGTGGACTCTGTGGGACCGTAGAAGTTGTACGCGGTCTGGCGGGCGGCGGCCAGGCGCGTCCACAGTGCGGTGCCGACGGCCTCGCCGCCGGTGCCGATGACGGCGACGCCGGTGTCCAGCAGGCCTTCCTCGACCAGCCTGGTCAGCAGCGCGGGGGCGGCGTCGAGGTGGTCGATGCGGTGCGCGCGGACGTGGTCGACGAGGGCACGCGGGTCGGTGGTGAGGTCCGGGGTGGCGATGTGCAGCTCGTGCCCGGCGCACAGCCAGAGCAGACCGTCCACGGAGGCGTCGAAGGAGAACGAGGCGGCGTTGAGCACGCGGCTCCGGCGCGTGGACATGTGCTGGGCGCGGTGCGCGGCGAACAGGTTCAGGACGCCGGCGTGCTCGACGACCACGCCCTTGGGGCGTCCGGTGGAACCGGAGGTGTACAGGACATAGGCGGCCCCGAGCGTGCGGGCATCCACCGCCTCGGCCGAGGGCACCGCTCGGTCGTGGAGATCGTCGGACGCCATGGCCTCATCGACCCGCTCGTCCACGATCAGGTCCACCGGGTCGGCCGCGTCGGCCAGGCTCCCCGGCATCGCCTCCGGCTCGACGAGCAGGTCCCGGCCGTGGACGCCACTCGATCCGGTGACGCGCGCCGCGCCGTGTGCCGACTCCTTCCTTTCCCCATCCCCCGCCCAGTCCCAGGGGGGCGTCCCCGGAGCCATTCTACCGGGGGTGGGGTGCGGATCGGGGGTTGTGGATCTTGCCTGTGGATAACTCGTGTCGCTGAGCCGGGTGAGGATTTGTGGGGTGGGGGCGAAGAGGTGGGCGTGGTCGGGGGTGGTGAGGACGAGCGTGGGGTCGGCGTCGGCGAGGGTGTGGGCCAGGCGGTCGGCGGGGTGCGTGGGGTCGAGGACCAGGTAGGCGGTGCCCGCCCGCCAGGTGGCGAGGATGGCGGTCACGACGGCGGCGGCGGCCGGGAGGGCGATGCCGACGATGTCGCCGGGGCGGACGCCGTGGTCGCGCAGGAGGGCGGCGAGGGCGGCCGAGTGGGTGTCGAGGTCGGCGAACGTGAGCGTGGCGTCCGGGCCGACGACGGCGGTCGCGGTCGGGGTGGCGGCGGCCTGGCGGGTGAAGACCTCGACGATCGACGACTCGGCGATCGCGAGGGCGGGACCGTTCGGGTCGACGTCGTCGGCCAGGTCGACAGCGCGGACGGGGGTCGTCGGGGCGTCGGCGAGGGTGTCGAGGACGTGCACGAGGCTGTCGGCGAGGGTGGCGACGGTGCGGCGGTCGAGGACGTCGGGGCGGAACTCCAGCGACAGTTCGAGCCGATCGCCCTGTTCGGCGGTGAGGGTCAGCGGGTAGTCGGTGGCATCGGTACCGGACACGCCGGTGACGCGCAGGCCGGAGGCGGTCTCGGCGGCGCCGAGCGCGGCGGTGTCGACAGGGTAGCTCTCGAAGACCGTCAACGTGTCGAACAGGTCTGACAGGCCGGTCGCGCGCTGGATGTCGGCGAGGCCGACGTGCTGGTGGTCCAGCAGCGCGGACTGCTCGGTCTGGAGCCGCCGTAGCGCGGCGGCCAGGGTCTCAGCCGGGTCGAGGCGCACGCGGACCGGCAGCGTGTTGATGAACAGGCCGATCATCGACTCGACACCGGGCAGGTCGGCCGGGCGGCCGGAGACGGTGGCGCCGAAGACGACGTCCTCGCGACCGAGGTGGCGGGCGAGGGTGAGGCCCCAGGCGAACTGGACCACGGTGTTGACGGTGACGCCCAGTCCCGCGCGGTGTCACCGAGCCGGGCCGACAGGGCGCGGGTGAGGTCGACGTCCACCTGCTCGGGCCGCACGGCGGTCGTCCTGGTGCCCGGCTCGGCCACGAGCGTCGGCTCCTCGAAACCGTGCAGAGCGGTCGCCCAAGCCTTGCGGGCGACTTCCGTGTCCTGTGTGGACAGCCAGGCGAGGTAGCTGGAGTACGGGCGGGGTCGGGGCAGGTCGGTGCCCGCGTAGAGCTGGAAGAGTTCCTGGCCGAGCAGCGGGGTGGACCAGCCGTCGAGCAGCAGGTGGTGGTTGGTGATCACCAGGTGACGGTCGACGAGGGCGAACCGGATGAGGGGCGCGGCTGTCGGGTCGAACCTCGTGCCGCGGTCGCGGGCGAGGAAGGTGTCCAGGTCCGCGTTTTCCTGCCAGGGCGCGCGGACCTTGTCGACGACGTACTGCGCGGGGCTGCCGGACGGGCGCTCATGAAAACAGACCCGCAGCGCGGGATGCCGTTCGAGGAGCGCGTCGGCGGCCGCGCGGAGGCGGGCGGGGTCGATGTCGCCGTCGAGACGCAGGACGGTCTGGACGGTGTAGACGTCCTCGTCTGCGGTGTCCAGATTGGACAGGAAGAGGAGACCCTCCTGGAGCGGCGAGAGCGGCCAGACGTCGGCGATGTCCGGGGTGAGGGCGTCGACCTCGGGCTGGTCGAGGGTGACCAGGGGGAAGTCGGAGGGGGTGCGGCCGCCGGTGGCGATGGTGAGCTCGGTGAGTGCGGCGAACCAGTGTTGTTCGGCGGCGCGGATCTCGTCGTGGGTGAAGACGCCGTCGGGCCAGGTCCAGTCGAGGACAAGGGTGCCGCCGACGGCGGTGATGTCGATCTGCAGGGCGTGGTCGAGCGGCATCGCGGGGTCGGCGCCGCCGCTGATGCCCGCCTCGGCCGGTGCCCAGGGGCCTGCTTCGGCCTCGCTGAAGCGACCGAGGTAGTTGACCAGGATCTGCGGGCGTCGGGTGAGGCGGGGGGCGGTGTCGGGGTTGAGGTGGCGTAGGAGACCGAAACCGACGCCGGTGCCCGGGGTGGCGCGAAGAGTTTCCTTGACGCGCTTGAGGGTCACGCCCGGGTTCCGTGGGTCGATGCCGGTGAGACGGACCGGGTAGAGGCTGGTGAACCACCCGATGGTGCGGTGCAGGTCGGCGCCGGGGACGACGGTTTCGTCGCGGCCGTGACCCTCACGGTCGATGAGCAGTTCGGTGCGATCCTTCCACCGGGCGACGGCCACGGCCAAGCCTGCGAGAAGCACGTCGTCGATCTCGGCGTGGAACCTGGCGGGGGTGGTGGTGAGGAGTGCTTCGGCGTGCGGGAGTTCGCCTCGGTGGGTGTTGGCGGTGGCGAGGGTGTCGGTGCCGGGGTCGAGGTCGCGGATGCCGAGGGTGGGGTCGGGGGCTTCGAGCACGTTGAGCCAGTGGTCCAGCTCGGTGGTGTCGGTGGCGGCGGTGACCAGGCCCTGGGCCCAGCGGCGGAACGAGGTGCCGACCGGGGCCAGGTCGTGCCCCTGGCAGGCGGCGATGAGGTCGGGAAGGAGGACACGCCAGGAGACACCGTCGATGGCCAGATGGTGCACGACGATCGCGAGCCGCCCCGAATCCGTTCGGGTCTCCGAGGCACCAAACGCTTCCGCCCCAAGCGAAATCGCCGAACCCGCGTCTGCCCATCCCCCGCCGCTCCCTGGGGGGCGTCCCCGAGCCATTCTATCGGCACTGGGGGTCTGGGAAGAGGGGGTCAAGGGGGCTGTGGATGAAATCGGGGGTTGTGGATGAGTGGGGGTGCCGGTCAGGGCGTCGGTGGCGGAAGCGAGAGCCGAGATTCCCTCGTGTGGGGGACGCCAGAGGAGGCGGATCAGGGGGCCGGTGGTCGGGGTGAGGGCGTCCAGGGTGGCGTCGATGTCGAGGGTGGGGACGGTGGTGAGGACGTCCGAAGCGGACAGGGCGGTGGCGACGTCCAGACCGTCGGGGGTGAGGTGGGCGCGGAGGATGTCGTGGTGGTCCAGGAGTTTCTGGACGGCCGCGCGGAGGATGGCCTCGGTGAGGTCGGGGGGAGTCGTGAGGACCTGGATCTGGGTGTAGCGGCTGATGGGGGCGCCGCTGTCCAGCAGGTCGCGCATGATCGGGGTGAACGGGACGAGGCCGGTGCCCGTGTCCGCCACGGCCGGGGCGGTTTCGGGGACGGCGATCGCGGCCAGGGCGGCGACGGTGCGTTGTTCGAAGACGTCGCGCGGGGACAGGTGGAGGCCTGCGGCGCGGGCGCGGCTGACCAGTTGGATCGAGACGATGCTGTCACCGCCGAGGGCGAAGAAGTCATCGTCGACGCCGACGGTCGACAGCGCCAGGACCTGGGCCACGAGGTCGCGGAGCAGGGTCTCGATGGGGGTTCGGGGAGCACGACCGGATGACGTCGTGAAGTCCGGGGCGGGGAGCGCGGCGCGGTCGATCTTGCCGTTGGGCAGGGTCGGGAACACGTCCAGGACGACCACGGCGGCCGGGACCATGTGCTCCGGCAACAACGATGCCGCGTGGGCGCGAACGGTGTCGGAGTCCGAACCCGTGACGTAGGCGATCAATCTGGAGTCGCGGACGATCACCACGGCGGGGGCGATCTCCGACAACACGGCCTCGATCTCGCCGAGTTCCACCCGGAACCCACGAACCTTCACCTGGTCATCGGAACGACCCAGGAACACCATGGAACCGGCCGCGTTCCACCGCACCAGGTCACCCGTGCGATATAGGCGACCGGCGCCGAACGGGTTGGCGATGAATCGTTCGGCGGTCGGAGACGGGCGGTTGAGATATCCGCGCGCAACACCGGGACCGCCTACGTACAACTCTCCCACCACACCCGTCGGAACCACGGAAAGCGCGGAATCCAGGACGTAGGCGAGGGAATTCGCGATCGGCCTGCCGATGACCACGTCGTCGCCGGTGATCGGTGCGACGATGGCGTCCACTGTGAACTCGGTGGGGCCGTAGAAGTTGAACGCCTCCACGTTCGCGGCGGCCAAGCGTTTCCACAGGTTGGCGCCGACAGCCTCGCCACCGGTGCCGATCACGGTGACGCCGGAGTCGAGCAGGCCGTCGTCGACGAGCTGGGTGAGCAGTGACGGGGCCGCGTCGACATAGGCGATGTCGTTGTCACGCACGTATTCCACGAAGGCGTGCGAGTCGCGCATGAGGTCGGCGGGAGCGATGTGGGTGGGGTGGCCGGAAAGCAGCCACAGCAAAGGATCCACCGAGGCGTCGAAAGAGAATGATGCCGCGTGCAGGACCGATCCCGGGCGCATCACCGAAGAACGGTGCGAGGCGAGCAGGTTCACCAGACCGGTATGTTCCACGACGACACCCTTGGGGCGGCCAGTGGATCCGGACGTGAAAATCACGTACGCCGCGTCGCCCAAGGGAACCGGCGTGAACGGGGCGGACATGTCATCGGAGATCGAGGACAGCACCACGACCGGTCGGGCGTCGTCCAGCATGAGTCGGATTCGGTCGGCGGGGTAGGCCGGGTCGACGGGGAGATATACGCCGCCCGCTTTCCAGATCGCGAGAATGGCGACGATCGCGTCATTCGTGCGGGGAAGTCGGGACGCCACAAGCGATTCGCGCGTGACGCCTTGCGTGGTCAGCCAACCGGCGAGGCGGTCCGAGCGGAGGTCGAGTTCGGCGAAGGTCAACGCGGACGTCTCGTCCACCAGGGCGACCGCGTTCGGCGTGGCGGCGACGGACGCGGCGAACACGTCCAGTACCGACGGCTCGGCCACGTCCACGATCGGGCCGCGTGTGGCTGCGAGCACCGCTCCACGCTCCACATCGGACATCAGGTCCAGGACCCGCACGGGTGCCTGGGGCGTGTCGACGAAGGCCGTCAACGCGCGGACCAGCCTGTCCGCCAACCGGGTGGTCGCCGCCGTGTCGATGACGTCCGGCCGGTGGTCGATCCACACGGTGAGCCCGTCGGCCGCCTCGGCGGTGAGGGTCAGCGGGTAGTTGGTGTCGTCGGTGCCCTGGGCGCCGAGCACGCGCAGGCCCGCGTCGCGTTCGGCCTTGCCCAGGGCCTCGGTGTCGACGGGGTAGCTCTCGAAGACGGCGATGGTGTCGAACAGCTCGGCCAGGCCGGTGTGCCGCTGGACGCGGGACAGGCCGACGTACTGGTGGTCCATCACCCTGGCCTGCTCGCCCTGCACGCGAACCAGCAGGTCCGCGACGGTGTCGCGCGGGTCGAGGCGGATCCGCACCGGCGTGGTGTTGATGAACAGGCCGATCATCGACTCGACGCCCGGCAGGTCGGCGGGACGGCCGGACACCGTCGCGCCGAAGACCACGTCGTCGCGGCCCAGATGGCGGGCGAGCACGAGTCCCCAGGCGGTCTGCAACAGCGTGTTCACGGTGACGCGCAGTTCACGCGCCAGATCCGCGAGGCGCATGGAGAGATCACCCGTGATGGCGACGTGCACACGTTCGGTGAGCGAGCCGGAGTTGGACGCCCCGGGCGGTCCGACCAGTGTCGGTTCGGTCACGCCGGACAGCGCATCCGCCCAGACCCGCTCCCCCAGCTCGTGGTCCTGTTTGGACAGCCAGACCAGGTAGTCCCGGAACGGCCGGACACGACGCAGACCGGACGTGTCGCCGCGCGCGCCGTAGATCTCGAACAGCTCGCCGAGCAGGAGGGGCGTGGACCAGCCGTCGAGGAGGATGTGGTGGTTGGTGACCAGCAGCCGGTAGCGGTCGTCGGCGACGCGCCCGATCAGGAACCGGACCAGCGGCGGGGTGGCGAGGTCGAACCGGGTGGCACGGTCCCGTTCCACGATCGCGTCCCACTCCGTCCCGGCATCGGCCGAGGCGCGCAGGTCGACCTCCGTCCACGGAAGCGCGACCCGGGCCGGGACGAGCTGCACCGGCCGATCGGCGTCCTCGGTCGAGAAGCACGCGCGCAGGTTGGCGTGCCTGCGCAGCAGCGCGGTCGCCGACTCGCGCATCAGCTCGGTGTCCAGCTCGCCCTCGACGTCCAGCACCGTCTGCACGGTATAGATGTCCACTTCGGACTCGTCGTAGCCCGCGAGGAACAGCAGTCCCTCCTGCAGCGGCGAGAGCGGCCAGATGTCCTGTAGACCCGCGCGGCTCACGGGATCCTCCATTTCGCCTCGAAGCGGTCGATCTGCGCCTGGGCGAGACCGGGAACGAGCAGGTCGGACGGGGTCAGCCCACCGGCACCGGACTCGGCGCCGTGTTCGGCGACCGCGCGCAACGCGCCCGCCACGCACACCGCGAGGTCGCGCACGTCCCGTTCGGTGAACAGCGCGTCCGGGAAAGTCCAGTCGATCCGGAACCCGGGCCCGGCGACCGTGGTGACATCGACCTGCAACGCGTGGTCGACAGGCATGTCCGCCTCCGCGCCGCCACCGATCGTCACGCCACCCTCGAACCGTCCCAGGTAGTTGAACAACACCTGCCGACGTCCGGCGAGTGCGGGAGCGGTATCGGGATTGAGGTACCGCAACAGACCGAAACCGGTGCCCTCTCCCGGAACAGCCCGCAACTGCTCCTTTACCCGCTTCACGGCCGTGCCCGCCTCGGGCCCACCGGCGAGCGCGTCACCGAGATCGATACCCGCGATGTCCAGGCGCACGGGGTGGATACCGGTGAACCAACCGACGGTCCGGTGCAGGTCGGCACCGGGCACGGCGTCCTCGTCGCGACCGTGCGACTCCAGGTCGACGGTGATCGAGGTGCGGTCGACACCCCGGTAGCGCTTCGACCAGCGGGCCAGGCCGAGGACGAGGCCGGTGAGGAGGATGTCGTCGACCTCGGCGTGGAACAGGTCGGGAACGTCACCGAGAAGGGGTTCGGCGACGTCGGCGGGGACCGTCGTGGTGACGCGCTTGAGGCTCGCGAGCGTGTCGACGGGAGTGAGGGGGCGGTCGCCGAGCGGCGGCTCATCGGGGTCGACGGTGGCCGTCCAGTGCGGAAGCTCGGCGAGGCGCTCGGGTGAGCGAGCGGCCTCGGCGAGTCCTCGGGCCCAGCGACGGAACGAGGTGCCGACCGGGGCCAGGTCGTGCCCCTGGCAGGCGGCGAGGAGGTCTGGAACGAGGATCCGCCAGGAGACCCCGTCGACGACGAGGTGGTGGGCGACGATGACGAGATACCCCGCGCCATCGGGACGCACCGCTCCCGCGGAACCCGAATCCTCTTCGAATTCCGCCGAACCTGCCTCAGTCCATCCCCCGCCGCTCCCCGGGGGGCGTTCCCGAGCCAGTCTATCAGTACCAGGGGTCGGGGAAGAGGGGGTCAGTGGGGCTGTGGATGGATTCGGGGGTTGTGGATAAGTGGGGGTGCTGGTCAGGGCGGCGGCGGGAGAAGCGGCGGCGGAAGTTCCGTCTTGTGGGGGATGTGTGATGTGGGCGATGCGGAGCATCGGGCCGGTGTACGGGTCGAGGGTGTCCAGGAGTGCGTCGACGGTGGTGAAGGTCGGGGCCAGGATCGACTCGGCGCGGATCGTGTTGGGGGGTGGGACTTCCAGGCCGGTGGGGGTCAGGTGGGCGCGGAGGAGGTCATGGGTGTCGAGGAGGGTTTGGATGGCCGCCAGGAGGCGGGTGCCGGTCAGGCCGTCGGGAGCCGGGATGACCTGGGTTTGGGCGTAGCGGTTGATGGGGGCGCCGCTGTCCAGCAGGTCGCGCATGATCGGGGTGAAGGGGACGACGCCGATGGCGGCGGTCGCGTCTTCCACGGTCGGCTTGTCGGACTGGGCGATCAGGGACAGGGCGGCGACGGTGCGTTGTTCGAAGACGTCGCGCGGGGAGAAGCGCAGGCCCTCGGTGCGGGCGCGGCTGACCAGTTGGATGGAGACGATGCTGTCGCCGCCGAGGGCGAAGAAGTCATCGTCGACGCCGACGGTCGGGAGGCCCAGGACGGCCGCGAAGAGAGGTAGCAATACCTGCTCAGTGGGGGTTGTCGCGGCGCGGTTTGAGACCAGGGTGGAGAAGTCGGGGGCGGGGAGTCCGGCGCGGTCGATCTTGCCGTTGGGCAGGGTCGGGAACTCGTCCAGGACGATCACGGCGGCCGGGACCATGTGGTCCGGCAGCATGGCCGCCGCGTGGGTCCGGATGGTGTCCGGGTCGGAACCCACGACGTAGGCGATCAGGCGGGAGTCGCGGACGACCACCACGGCGGGGGCGATCTCCGACAACACGGCCTCGATCTCGCCGGGTTCCACCCGGAACCCACGGACCTTCACCTGGTCGTCGGAACGGCCCAGGAACTCCATGGAACCGGCCGTGTTCCACCGCACCAGGTCGCCCGTCCGGTACAGGCGGCCGGGACCGAAGGGGTTCGCGATGAAACGGGCGGCGGTGAGGGCGGGCTCGTGCAGGTAGCCGCGGGCGACGCCGGGGCCGCCGACGTGGAGTTCGCCGACCACGCCGGTGGGCACCGGCGTCAACGCGGTGTCCAGGACGTGCACGGTCGAGTTGGCGATCGGGCGACCGATGACGACGTCGTCGCCGGTCACGGGGGCCACCAGGGCATCCACTGTGGACTCGGTGGGGCCGTAGAAGTTGAACGCCGCGACGTCGGCCGCGGCGAGGCGTTGCCACAGGGCCCTGCCGACGGCCTCGCCGCCGGTGCCGATCACGGTGACGCCGGTGTCGAGGAGGCCGTCGTCGAGGAGCTGGGTCAGCAGGGACGGGGCCGCGTCGACGTAGGCGATGTGGTGGGTGCGCGCGTAGTCGACGAGCGCCGACGGGTCGCCCGCGCCGATGACGTGGGTCTCGTGGCCCGCGAAGAGCCACAGCAGCGGGTCGAGCGAGGCGTCGAAGGAGAACGACGCGGCGTGTAGGACCGGGCCGGGGCGCATCACCGACGAGCGGTGCGCGGCGAGGAGGTTGACCAGGCCGGAGTGTTCGACGACGACGCCCTTGGGGCGGCCGGTCGAGCCGGACGTGAAGATCACATACGCCGCGCCGCCGACCGGACCGGGCACGAAGGGGTGGTCCGGTAGGTCGTCCAGCCGCACCGCGTCGGGGTGGCCGATCGCCTCGATGGTCAGGGTCACGGTGGGACGGGCCTGGGACAGCATGAAACTCAGGCGGTCCGCGGGATAGTCGGGATCGAGGACCAGGTACGCCGCGCCCGCCTTCCACACGCCGACGATCGCGGCGATGAGACCGGCGGACGGGGGCAGGGCGAGGGCCACCACGTCGCCGGGACGGACGTTCCGGGACACCAGCAGTCCCGCGATCCGGTCGGACTTCGCGGCCAGCTCGCCGTAGGTGAGCGTCTCGTCGGGGCCGACGACCGCACGGGCCAAGGGATCCTGGGCGGCCAGGACGTCGAGCACCGTGTCGGCACCGACCTCGATGACGGGACCTGTCCCGGCCGCGCGCAGGAAGTCCCGTTCCGTTCCGGACATCAGGTCGAGATCCCGCACACGGGTGTCCGGTGCCGCGAAGGCGGACAAGGCCCGAACGAAACGGTCCGCCCAGACCTGGGCCTGGTCGAGCGGGACGAGGTCCGCGCGGATGTCGAGCCAGGCGGCCAGGCCGTTGCCGACGGTCAGGGTGATCGGGTAGTTGGTCGCGTCGGTGCCGGTGACCGCGTCGACCCGGAACCCGGCGGCGGTCTCGGCGCGGTCGAGGGCACCGGTGTCGATCGGGAAGCTCTCGAAGACGGTCAGGGTGTCGAACAGCTCTCCGACGCCGAGGGCGCGCTGGATGTCGGCGAGGCCGTGGTGCTGGTGGTCGAGCACGGCGGCCTGTTCCGCCTGGACCCGGGACAGCAGGTCGCCGACCGGTTCCGCGGGGTCCAACCGGACGCGGACGGGCAGGGTGTTGATGAACAGGCCGATCATCGACTCGACGCCAGGGACCTCGGGCGGCCTGCCGGACACGGTGGCGCCGAACACGACGTCGTCGCGGCCCAGGCCGCGGGCCAGCGCGAGGCCCCACGCGGTCTGCACGAGGGTGTTCAGCGTGACGCCGCGTTCGCGAGCGACGGCAGCGAGCCCGTCGGGGAGGGTGATGTCGACGCGGGTGGGCAGGGTGCTGCCCCGGGAGGCGCCCGCCGGGGCGACCAGGGTCGGCCCGGTTACGCCCGCAAGCGCTTGCGACCACGCCTCGGCCGAGCTGTCCCGTGTGGACAGCCAGGCGAGGAAGTCCCGGTAGGGGCGGGCGGGTGGCAACGGAGTGCCGGTGTAGAGCTCGAAGAGTTCGCGGACGAGCAGCGGGGTCGACCAGCCGTCCAGCAGCACGTGGTGGAAGGTGATCAGCAGCCGGTGCCGCTCCGTCTCCAGCCTGCCGACCAGGAACCGGATCAGTGGCGCGGCGGTCACGTCGAACCGGGACTCCCGGTCCTCGGTGACGAACCGGTCCCAGACATCCTCGGTGACGTCGACTTCCAGCCAGGACAGCGGAACGTCGTCGGCGACGACCAGGACCGGGTCGCCGGAGGCCAGGCTGTCGAGCGTGACGCGCAGCGTGTCGTGGCGGCGCAGCAACGCGGCGGCGGCGTTCCGCAACCGGGCGGTGTCGACCGGGCCGTTCAGCTCGCAGGCGAACTGGACGGTGTAGACGTCGGTGCCGGTGTCGTCGAAACGGGACAGGAACGCGATGCCCTGTTGCAACGCGGTCGGTGTCCACACATCCGCCAGCCGGGGGTGCACCTCGACCAGGGAATCCACATCGGACTGACCCAGCGCGGCCAGCGGGAAGTCGGACGGGGTGAAGCCGCCCGCGCCGGTGGCGACGTGCCGGTCGAGGGCGTGCAGGGCGGCGACCCAGTGGGTGGCGAGGTCGCGCACCTCGGTGTCGGTGAACAACGCGGCGGGCCAGGCGAAGGTCGCCGAGAGCACGCCGTCGGCGGTGACCGCGTTGACGTCGAGCGCGTGCCCGACCGGCAGGTCTGCGTCGGCGTCGCCTGCCAGCGCGCCCGCCTCCGGGGCGCCCGACCAGGGCTCGCCGGTCGTGCCGGAGGTTCCGAAACGTCCCAGGTAGTTGAACAGGATCTCGGGCGTGCCTGCGGGCAACCTGTCCCGCAACCAACCGAAACCGATCCCGTCTCCCGGGACCGCGCGCAATGTCTCCTTGACCCGCTTGAGCGCCTCCCCCGCCGCCGGGCCACCCGCGAGGGCCTCGGCGATGTCGATGCCTGCCAGGTCGAGGTGCACCGGGTAGAGCGTGGTGAACCAGCCGACCGTGCGGGCGAGGTCGGATCCCGGGACGGCGTCCTCTTCGCGGCCGTGTCCTTCCAGGTCGAAGATCTGCGCGTTCGTTCCGCGAACCCGCGCGACCGCCAGGGCGAGCGCGGTGAGCAGGACGTCGTCGATACCGGCGTGGTAGGCGGCCGGGACGGCACCCAGCAGGCGGGTCGTGGTCTCCTCCTCGACCGAGACCCGGACAGTACGGACAGTCGCGACGGTGTCCCGGGACGGAACAACAACCCGTTCCGGGACACCGTCGCGTTCCGGAACACCACCCTGTTCCGGAAGAATGTTGTGTTGCGGGATTCCTGCCAGCGTTGCGCGCCAGTGGTCCAGCTCGGCACTGCGGTCCTGACCGGACAATGCGAGCGCCCAGTCCCGGAAGGATGTTCCGACCGGGGTGAGCGGGGTTCCGGACACGGCGGCGGCGAGGTCCGGCACGATCACGCGCCAGGACACGCCGTCCACGATTAGGTGGTGCGCCACGATCAGCAGTCGGTCGGGCGCGAACAAGACGACCCGCAGCATCTCGCCCGCCGTCGGGTCGAGTTCCGCATAGGCGCGGTCGGCGTCGGCGGTGATGTCGGTGCCGACGCGGACCAGCGCGTCGGCACGGACGGAGCCGACCGGCCGCACGTCCAGCACGTCCCCGGCCAAGCGGGCCCGTAGCACGTGATGGATGTCCACAAGGGACTGGACGGCCGCGACCAGTCGGTCTCGGGTCAATCCGGTCGGGACGACGAGCAATCGGGCCTGCGACACCCGATTGAACGGACCGCCGCGGCCGAGAAGCTCGCGCATGATCGGGGTCAACGGCACCGGTCCGGAGCCCTGGGACGGCGCGAGGGCGACCGGTTCGGCGGCGACCTCGGCGATCCGGGCGACCGTGCGCCGCTCGAAGACGTCACGCGGGGAGAACCGGAGACCTTCGGCGCGGGCGCGGCCGACCAGCTGGATGGAGACGATGCTGTCGCCGCCCAGGGTGAAGAAGTCGTCATCGAGACCGACCGACGGCACGCCCAGGACCTCGGCGAACACCGTCGCCAGGGTGCGTTCGGCTGCGGTCTCGGGTTCGCGGGTCGTGGCCAGTACGGCGAAGTCCGGCGCGGGCAGGGCGGCCCGGTCGACCTTTCCGTTGACGGTCAACGGGATCCGGTCCAGCACCACGATCGCGGCGGGGACCATGTGCTCGGGCAGATCCCGTCCGGCCCAGTCCCGCAACGCGGCGCTGTCGACGGTCGCGCCTGCGGCCGGGACGACATAGCCGACCAATCGGGTGGCTCCGTCGGTGCGAATCAGCGCGACCGCGTGCGCGACGGACGGATGTGCGCCAAGCGTTGCCTCGATCTCGCCGAGTTCCATGCGGAAGCCGCGCAGCTTGACCTGACCGTCGGCGCGCCCGAAGTACTCCAGGGTGCCGTCCGCGCGCCACCGGGCGAGGTCACCGGTCCGGTAGAGGCGACCGCGCCCGAACGGGTCGGCCACGAACCGGGTCGAGGTGAGCGCGGCCCGGTGCAGGTACCCGTCGGCCAGGCCGGCCCCCGCCACGTAAAGCTCGCCGACGACGCCCGGCGCGGCCAGGCCGAGACCGGTGTCCAGCACGTAGGCGCGCAGGTCCGGGATGGGAACGCCGATGTCGGGCGTGCCCTCGGCGGCGGCCGCGCGGGTCAGCGGCAGGTAGGTGACGTGGACCGTCGTCTCGGTGATCCCGTACATGTTGACCAGGCGAGGCGCGTCCTCGGCGTGCCGGGTGTACCAGCCCGCGAGCTTGCGGGGTTCCAGCGCCTCGCCGCCGAAGATCACGTACCGGAGTGCCAGGTCGGCGCCGCCCCGGGCCTCGTCGGCGGCGTCGAGCTGGTGGAACGCGGACGGGGTCTGGTTGAGGACGGTCACGCGCTCGCGGACCAGCAGGTCGAGGAACGCCTCCGGGCTGCGGCTGGTCGCGTGGTCGACCACGACGAGCGTGCCGCCGCGCAGCAGGGCGCCCCACAGCTCCCAGACGGAGAAGTCGAACGCGTAGGAGTGGAACAGCGTCCACACGTCGTCGGAACCGAAACGGAACCAGTGGTCGGTCGCGGTCAGCAGCCGGTCGACGTTGCGGTGCGGGACCAGGACGCCCTTGGGGGTTCCAGTGGACCCGGACGTATAGATCACGTATGCCGGGTGGTCCGGGGTGATCTCCGGGGCCATGCCGTTGCCTGTGTCGGTGGGCCGCACCTGGGGGACATGCTCACTCAGCTCCCGATCGGTGATCAGCAGCGTGGGTGCGGCATCGGCCAGCATGAGATCGAGGCGGGCGCGCGGGTAGTCGGGATCGAGCGGGAGATAGGCGGAACCCGCGCGCAACAGGGCGAGAACGGCGATGACCAGGTCCGCGCTCCGGGGCAGGGCGATCGCGACGATGCCGCCGGGCGTCGCGCCGCGTTCGATCAACGCTCCGGCCAGGGCTGCGGCGCGCGCGTCGAGTTCCGCGTAGGTGAGGCGGGTGTCGCCTGCCACGAGCGCGAGGGCGTCCGGGGTGCGGGCGACCTGGTCGGCGAAGCGCGCGGGAATGGTGGCGGGTGGGTTGTCCCGGTGTTCCGTCTGGTTCCAGGTGTGGACCAGGTTGTCCCGCTCGTCCCGGGACAGGCCGTCGATGCGACCGACCGTCGGGTTGTCCACCATTGCACCGAGGATGCGCACCAGACGGTCGGCCAACGCGGTCGGATCAACCAGGCCCGGACGGTACTTCACCGCCAGATCCGGTCCGGTCGCCACGAGCGTGGCCGGGTAGTGCGTGGCGTCCCGGGTCTGTCCGGCGCGCACCCGCAGGCCGGAGGCGGACTCGGCGCGGTCGAGGGCCTCGGTGTCGACGAAGTAGCTCTCGAAGACGGTCAGGGTGTCGAACAGCTCGCCGATGCCCGCCGCGCGCTGGATGTCGGCGAGACCGAGGTACTGGTGGTCCATCACCCTGGCCTGCTCGGCCTGCACCCTGGTCAGCAGGGCGGCGACCGTCTCCGCCGGGTCGAGTCGGACCCGCACGGGGACGGTGTTGATGAACAGCCCGATCATCGACTCCACGCCGGTCAGTTCCGGCGGGCGCCCGGACACCGTCGCCCCGAAGGTGACATCGGTGCGGCCCAGGGTGCGGGCGAGGAGCAACGCCCAGGCGGTCTGCACGACGGTGTTCGCGGTGACGCCGTGCGCGCGGGCCAGGTCGGCCAGGCGCGCGGCGAGGCCGTCCGGCAGCGGGATGGGCTGCTGCGCGGCGGAGCCGGACGGGTCGGCGCCGGGGGCGAGCAATGTCGGTTCTTCGACTCCGAGCAATGCTTCGGCCCAGGCAGCACGAGCGGCGTCGGTGTCGCGGGTGCGGAGCCAGCCCAGGTAGTCCCTGTAGGGGCGGACGACAGGCAGCGCGGAGGCGTCACCGTCGGCGGTGTAGAGCTGGAACAGTTCACGGGCCAGCAGCGGGTTGGACCAGCCGTCGAGCAGGATGTGGTGATAGGTGATCAGCAGCCGGTGCCGCTCCGGGCCGAGCCTGGCCAGCAGCACTCGGAGCAAGGGCGCCTGTGACAGGTCGAACCTGTCCGAGCGGTCTGCCGCGATTGCAGTGTCCCAAGTGGACTCATCGGCATCCAGCTCATGCCAGGGCAGTTCGACCTGGCGCGGCACCGGTGCGACGACCTCGCCGTTCTTGCGCCGACGGAAGCAGGCACGCAGGTTCGCGTGCCGGTCGAGCAACGCCTGGGCCGCCCGTCGCAACCGTCCGGCGTCGAGCGGGCCGTCCAGGTCGAGGACGAACTGCACGAGGTACGGGTCGTCCGGCCCCACGTCGTCGTACTCGCTGTGGAACAGCAGGCCCCGCTGAAGGGGTGAGAGGGGCAGGACGTCTTCCAGTCCGGTCTTGCGCGCGTTCACTTGTTCCACTCCGACTCGAACTCGTCCAACTCGTCCTGCGACAGGTCACTGAAGGTCAGATCCGACGGCGTGTACCCACCGACGCCGCCGTCCGCGTGCCGGGCCAGACCGCGCAGCGCGGCGAACCACGCCTCGGCCAGCGCCCGCACGTCCGCCTCGTCCGCCGTCTCGCCGCCCCATGCCCAGGTCGCGGTCAGCGCGCCGTCGAGGGTGATGGCGTTGACCTGGATGGCGTGCGAGATCGGCATACCCGGGTCGACGTGGCCGCCCAGGCCCGCCGCCTCGGGAGCGGCGGACCACGGGCCGGTCTCGGTGGCGCCGCCGAACCGGCCCAGGTAGTTGACCAGGATCTCGCGGCGTGGCAGGTCCGGGGCGAGGATGCCGTGGCCGATGCCGTTGTCCGGGATCGCGCGCAGGTGTTCCTTGACCCGTTTCACCGCCACGCCCGCGTCCGGGCCGCCGCGCAGGGCGTCGTCGATGTCGATGCCGGTGACGTCGAGGCGGACCGGGTAGACGGTGGTGAACCAGCCGACCGTGCGGGACAGGTCCGCTCCCGGGACGGCCGACTCCTCCCGGCCGTGTCCCTCGATGTCGACCACTCGGGCCCGGTTGCCGCGCGTGGCGAGGGCCAAGGCGAAACCGGTGAGGAGAATGTCGTTGACGGTGGCATGGAACAGGTCCGGGACGGTCGTCAACAGTGGGACGGTTTCCTCGGGAGTGAGGGACAGGCGCAACTCCCTGCCCGTGGCCACGATGTCCCGGCCGGTGAGGGGCCTGCGGGTAAGGGCCGTGGGGTCGCAGTCGGCGAGCGCGGTCCAGTAGTCCCGTTCGGCCGCGCGGTCGGCTTCGGCGAGGGAATGGGACCAGCGGCGGAACGAGGTGCCGACGGGATCGGGAGTTCCACCCGCGTAGGCCTTGGCGAGGTCGGGTTCCAGCACGCGCCAGGAGACGCCGTCGACCACGAGGTGGTGGGCGACGAGCAGGATCCGGTCCAGCCGCGCGAACCAGACGACGTGCAGCATCCGTCCCGCGCGCGGGTCCAGTTCCGCCGCGTACCGGCCGAGTTCCACTTCCGTTGCGTCGTCCCGGACGACCGAGGCGTGGGCGGTCGGCTGGATGTCGAGCCCGTCGTCGGTGAGGCGGGCACGAAGGACGTGGTGCGTGGCGAGGAGGGTGTCGACGGCCCGGGTGAGGCGGTCGAGGTCCAGGTCGGCGGGGGCGCGCAGGAGGCGGGCCTGGGAGAAGCTGTCCAGCGGGCCGCCCCGGGTGATCAGGTCGCGCATGATCGGGGTGAACGGGGTCGGGCCGATGCCCTCGCCCTCGGCCTCCGTGGTCGCCTGGTCGGTCTCGGCGACCAGCGCGAGTCCCGTGACGGTCCGGCGTTCGAACACGTCCCGGGGCGAGAAGCGGATCCCGTGCGCGCGGGCCCGGCCGACGAGCTGGATGGAGACGATGCTGTCGCCGCCGAGCGCGAAGAAGTCGTCGTCCACGCCCACGGTCGGCAGGCCGAGCACGGCGGCGGTGAGGTCGACGAGGGTCTGTTCCAGTTCCGTCCCGGCTTCCCGGTCGCCGACGAGCGCATGGAAGTCGGGAGCGGGGAGGGCCTTGCGGTCGGTCTTGCCGCTCGGGGTGAGCGGGATGCGGTCGAGGGTGACGAAGGTGGCCGGGACCATGTGCTCGGGCAGGGTCTCGGCGAGGTCGTCGCGGAGGTTGTCGTGAAGATCGTCGTGGTGGCCGACGAGGTAGCCGACCAGCCGGTCATCGACGATCGCGGCGACGGCGTGGGTGACGCCGTCGAGGGCGGACATCGCGGCCTCGATCTCACCCAGCTCGATCCGGAAGCCACGCAGCTTGACCTGGTGGTCGACGCGGCCGACGTAGTCGAGGGCACCGTCGTGGGTCCAGCGGGCGAGGTCGCCGGTGCGATAGAGGCGGCCGTTGCCGAACGGGTTGGCCACGAAACGCTCGGCGGTCATGGCTGGGCGGTTGAGGTAGCCGTGGGCGAGCTGGGGGCCTGCCAGGTAGAGCTCGCCGGGGATGCCGGGCGGGGTGGGGCGGAGGTAGGCGTCGAGGACGTAGGTCTGGGTGTTCCAGACGGGACGGCCGATGGTGACTTCGTCGTGGACCTGGGTCGCGGTGACGTCGACAGACGCTTCGGTGGGACCGTAGAGGTTGTGCAGCTCGGCGGACGAGATGGAACGGAACTCGGCGGCCAGGTCGGCCGGGAGGGCTTCACCGGAGCAGAGCACGCGGCGGAGTGCGGTGATCTGTCGTGCGGCGGGCTCGGCGACGAAGGCGCGGAGCATGGAAGGTACGAAGTGGACAGTGGTGACCCGGTGCCGGTCGATGACGTCGGCCAGGTAGGCGGCGTCGCGGTGGCCGCCGGGGCGGGCGAGGACGAGGGTGGCGCCCGTGATGAGCGGCCAGAAGAACTCCCAGACGGAGACGTCGAAACTGGCGGGGGTCTTCTGGAGGACGCGTTCGCCCGGGGTGAGGCGGTATTCGTCCTGCATCCAGAGGAGCCGGTTCACGATCCCGGACTGCGGGACGACGACTCCCTTGGGGCGCCCGGTCGAACCGGATGTGTAGATCACATACGCGGGAAGGTCGACGTTGGCGCCGACACCCGCATTATCCAGGAAACCGCTACCTGCATTGCCAATGACCGCGAAACTTTCGTCGTTATTGGCATTCCGCAAGACATTCTCGGCACCATCGGCGCCTGCGCCGATCGGCCCCCGCGCAGCCCCCACCACTCCCGGCAGGGGGTCGGCAAAGTCGTTTTGTTAGTGGGTGGGGATTCCGAGCAGTGTGAGTGGTCGGTGTGGGTTGCGGCTCATGTGGCGTAGGCCTTGGGCGATGTTGTTCCATCCGTGGTGGCGCAGGGTGTTGATGGCGAGGTTGCGGAGGCTGGCCATGACGCGGGGTGCGTTGCCGGTGCGGACGTGGGATGCGTCTTCGGTGTAGGTGACGTCGCGGACCCAGTGGAGTCGGTTTTCGATGTGCCAGTGGTTGCGGATGTAGGTGGCG
>NZ_KB894418.1 GCF_000374445.1 Actinokineospora enzanensis DSM 44649
CGCCGGAACGGCCTCGTACTGGATGTACTTGGTCGTTTCCGGCGGTGCCGTCAGGCACGTCGTGGGCGGGTCGAGACATGGTCGACGTTCTGGGTCGCACCATTAGCTACCTGGGCAGTGCCAACTCGCTGAAGACGGCGTTGTGGTCGCTGCCCGGCAACGAGTACACCGACACCGTGGTGACCCCGATCCGCTTGTCCACCAGCACGTGGTCGATCGTCACCGGCGGTAGATACCCCCGGGGCGAAACCCAGGTGGGCCGCAGCCCCTCACCCACCAGCTCGGCCCCATCCCGATATCCCCGATCCAACAACCCGTTCAACGCCCCGTGATCCAGGGTGGCATTGAAGTCCCCGGCCAGCACCCGCGGCCGCCCGGTGGAATCCGGGCCGGGCAGCGAGAGGATCTCGTTCTGCCACCGTTTCCGATCCCCATCGGACATCACCGGCGGCACCGTGTGCACGGAAACGACCTCGATATCCACCGAACCGGACAGGTCCACCACGGCAGCGGGATTCTCCAGCACCGGATCATCCACCAACACGATCTGCCGCAACGGCACCCGGGCCAGGATCGCGCTCCCCGCTGACCCGGGCAGCGCCCGCACCACCCGATACGGCAGGAGCCGGTCGATCCCCGCGGCGTCCAGCGCGTTCATCGACTCGGGCGTCAGCTCCTGCAACGTCAACACGTCCACCCGGGCATCCCGAACCAGGCTCACCAGCGCCGCCGGGTCCGCCCGCCCGATCATCAGGTTCGCCGACAGCAGCCGCACCCGCTGCCCGCCCGGGATCGGGTCCCCGTCCGGCAGCAGCCGCGGCACCAGCAGCACCCCCAGTGACAGCGCTCCCACCAACGCCAGCACGAACAACACCTTCCGCCGCAGCACGAGCGCCAGCAGGGCCACCACCAGCCCGTAGCCCGCGATGTAGGGCGTCAGGGCGAGCACGCCGACGGTGATGAAGTTGCCGTCGACGCTGCCCAGCCGCAGCACGCACACCGCGAACAGGAGCACGACCAGCAGTGCCAGGAAGACCGTCACCCCGCGCCGCCTGCGCCTGCGCGGCGGTGCTGCCTCCTGATCCCCTCCGTAGTCGCCTCGGTCGCCGTAGTCGTCGTAGGCCAGCGCCGACTCGGTCATCCCTGGTCCAACCCCATGCCACCAGCATGCCTGACATCCGCGCACACGGCTGTCAACCGCCACCCGAGCGCTGACAGTGTCCTGTGCTCGCGCTGACAGCGGCGAGGTCGACCGTGGTCCTCAACGAGAAGGAGGGGGCACGAGATGACCTACGCAATCGAGGCCGAGGGGCTGGTCAAGCGCTTCGGCGACACGGTCGCCCTGGACGGCGTCGACCTCGCCGTGCCAGCGGGCAAGATCCTGGGGGTGCTCGGGCCCAACGGCGCGGGCAAGACGACCGCGGTCCGGGTGCTGGCGACCCTGCTGCGCGCCGACGCGGGCCGGGCCAGGGTGGCCGGGTTCGACGTGGTCGAGCAGGCCACCGCGGTGCGCGGGGTGATCGGGCTGACCGGCCAGTACGCCTCGGTGGACGAGGACCTGTCCGGCACCGAGAACCTGGTGCTGATCGGCAAGCTGCTCGGCCTGTCCCGGGCGGAGGCGAAGGCCCGCGCCGCCGAGCTGCTGGCCCGGTTCGAGCTGACCGACGCCGCGGGCCGCGGCATCAAGACCTACTCCGGTGGCATGCGCAGGCGCGCGGACCTGGCCGCCAGCCTGGTCGGCCGCCCGCAGGTGCTCTACCTGGACGAGCCGACCACCGGCCTGGACCCGCACAGCCGCAACGAGGTGTGGGCGACCGTGCGCGGCCTGGTGGAGGACGGCGTCACGGTGCTGCTGACCACGCAGTACCTGGAGGAGGCCGACCAGCTGGCCGACCTGATCACGGTCATCGACCACGGCAAGGTGATCGCCGCGGGCACCCCGCACGAGCTGAAGCGGCGCACCGGCGGGCTGAGCCTGCAGGTGCGGCCCACCCAGATCGCGGACACCCTCGTCGTGGCCGGGATCCTGCGCGACCTGACCGGCACCGAGCCGCTGGTCGACACCGACAACGGCGTGCTGACCACACCCGTAGACGATCCGCTGCTGCTGTCCACGGTGGTCCGCAGGCTGGACGACGCGGGCATCACCGCGGACGAGCTGGGGCTGCGCCTGCCCAGCCTGGACGAGGTGTTCCTGACCCTGACGGGGCGGACCGCCCCGGTGACCGAGGGGAGCCTGGCATGACCACCGCCGCACCCGCACTCCACATCGGACCCTCCGCCGCGCTGCGGCACGGCATCGCGCTCGCGGGCCGGGCGGTGACCAAGGTCCGCAAGAACCCGGAGTCGCTGCTGGACGTGACCCTGCAGCCGATCATCTTCCTGCTGTTGTTCGTCTACCTGTTCGGCGGCGCGATCAGCGGCAACACCCACACCTACCTACAGACGCTGCTGCCCGGCCTGATGGTGCAGAACATCTGCTTCGCCTCCATGGGCACCGGCATGGCGCTGGCCGCGGACCTCAAGACCGGTGTGTTCGACCGGTTCCGCAGCATGCCGATCGCCCGGTCGGCACCGCTGCTCGGCGCGGTGCTCGGCGATATCGTGCGGTTCATCGTGACGCTGGTCGTGCTGATCGTGTTCGCGGTGATCCTGGGCTTCCGGGTGCAGACCGGACCGGGCGAGTTCGTCATCGCGTTCCTGCTGATGCTCGCGTTCGGACTGTGCCTGTGCTGGGTGTCGGTGTTCGTCGGGATGCTGGTGAAGAGCCCGCAGGCGGTGCCGGGCACGCTGGTGGCCTTCATGCTCCCGCTGACCTTCGGCAGCACCGTGTTCGTCGGGTCGGGCACGATGCCCGGCTGGCTGCAGGCCTGGGTGGACATCAACCCGGTGACGCACCTGACCGAGGCCGCCCGCGGCCTGCTGCTTGGCGGCGACTGGGCCGCGCACACCGGGTGGGCGTTCCTGTGGGCGGTGGCCATCGCGGCGGTGTTCTTCCCGCTGGCGCTGCGCGCCTACCGCAAGCGCGTCGCCTGACCGCTGGGGGTGTTGGCCCCGTTCACCCCGCCGGGGTGGACGGGGCTTCCCCGTTTTCATAGGGGTTCGGCTGACCGAGCACGCTGTGCAGCTCGGCCAGCGCGCCGCTTCGCCCGAGGGCCAGACCGGACTCGTAGGCGGCGGTGCGGCCGTCCACGCCGAGCGCCTCGTCCACACGCGACCGCAGCACGGCCAGTTCCGGGTTGCCCAGGTCGGGATCGCCGCGCACGACGGTGCCGATGCCCAGCATCCGGGCCGCGGCGACCGGGTCGCCCCGGTCGAACAGCACCAGCGCGGTGCACTCGGCGATCGAGCCGACCAGCGGCATGTCCGGCACGTCGCTCATCCGCGCCAGCGCCTCGCCGACCGACAGCAGTGCCCCGTCCACGTCGCCCTCGGCGAGCTGGAGCTGGGAGCGCAGGCAGGCGAACAGGGTCACCCAGTGCGGGGCCTGGTTGACCAGCTTCTCCAGCAGCGCCCACCCGTACTCGTAGTGCTCCCAGGCGGTGCGCAGGTCGCCGCGCAGCCGGGCCACCAGGCTGGCCCAGGACAGCAGCATCGCCTCGCTCTCCTGGTTGCCCCGCCGCCGGGCCAGCACCAGCCCCTCCCGGATGTCCCGATCGGCCCCGTCGAGATCACCGGCCCTGGTGCGCTGCATCGCGAGCCTGCCCAGCAGGCCGGGCAGCTCGTCCGGCGCGCCCAGCTCGGTGACCAGCCGGACCGCGTCGGTGAACGCGGCGATCGCGGCCTCGGTGTCGCCGCGCAGCGACCGCCGCTCGGCGACCTGGCCGACCGCCATCGCCTGTCCCCAGCGGTCGCCGAGACCGCGGAAGACCACCAGCGCGCGCTCGGCGTCGGCCTCCGCCTCGGCCAGGCTGCCCAGGTTCTCCGCGAGGAAGGCGCGGGCCAGCAGGGACAGCGCGCGGGCCCACGGGTCCGGGTGCTCGACGCTGACCCGCAGGCTCTCCATCGCCTCGTCCATGTCGCCGGTGAACGCGGCCAGCATCGGCTCCAGCATCGCCATGATCGGGTAGTGGTCGATGGCGCCGGTGGCCTTCAGGTCGGCCCGCAGCGCGCGCACGTGCTCCCGGTCCGGCATGCCCTCCAGCTGGCCGAACGCCGCGATCGCGCGCAGCGTGGCCCGCGCGTGGCCGGTGGCCGGGCCGGGGATGGCCACCACTTCCGAGACCATGGCGAACGCCTCGCGGTGGTGGCCACCGATCACCCAGTACCAGCCGGCGTCGACCGCCAGCCGGTGCGCGACATCGGCGTTGCCCAGCCGGATCGCGTGCCGCATGGCGGCGATCAGGTTGTCGTGGTCGGTGGTGATCCGGGCCAGCCACTCGACCTGCCCGGGGCCGCGCAGGTGCGGCTCGGCCCTGGCGAGGTAGTCCAGGAAGTACGCGCAGTAGGTGCCCGCCACCTCGTCCGCCTCACCGGACTCGGCGAGCCGCTCGGCGGCGTAGGCGCGGATGGTCTCCAGCATCCGGTAGCGGACCTGTCCATCCCGGCCCTCGGCGGCGACCACGATCGACTTCTCGACCAGCGCGGCCAGCACGTAGACCACGTCCACCGTGGGCAGCAGCTCGTCGTCGGCCACGACGGCGACCACGGACTCCTCCAGCGCCGCCGCCGGGAACACCGACAGCCGCCGGGCCAGCAGCCGCTCCGGCTTCTCCAGCAGGTCCCAGCTCCACTCGACCACCGCGCGCAGCGTGCGGTGCCTGGGCAGCGCGGTCCGGTTCCCGCCGGTGAGCAGCCGGAACCGGTCGTCCAGCCGCTCGGCGATCTGGCCGGAGGTCATCGACCGCAGCCGGGCGGCGGCCAGCTCAAGGGCCAGCGGCATGCCGTCCAGCCTGCCGCAGATCTCCGCGACCACCGGCGCGTTGGCCTCGTCCAGCCGGAACCCGGGGGCCGCCGACTCGGCGCGGTCCACGAACAGGCGCACCGCGTCGGCGGCCGCCACCTCCAGCGCGCCCGCGTGCGGCGCGGGCAGCCCCAGCGGGCCAAGCGGGAACACCGACTCGCCGGTGATCGCCAGCGGCTCGCGGCTGGTGGCCAGCACCCGCAGCCGGGGGCAGCGGGTCAGCAGCGCGTCGGCGAGGGTGGCCGCCGCGGTGATCAGGTGCTCGCAGTTGTCCAGCACCACCACGCATTCCTGCGCGCCAAGCGCCTCCACCAGCCGGTCCAGCGCGGTGCCCAAGCGCGGCCCGGCGGTGTGCGAGTGCGCGTCCACCAGCCGCGCCTCGCGAATACCCAGCCCGCTGAGCGCGGCGGTCGCCACATCGTCGGCGGAGCGCACGCCCGCCAGCTCCACGAACCAGACGGGCCCGTCCCAGGCCGCGATGACCTCCCGGGACAGCCGGGTTTTGCCCGCGCCGCCCGGTCCGAACAGGGTGACCAGCCGGGTGCTGTCCAGCAGCCGGGACACCTCGGCCAGCTCGGCCCGACGCCCGACGAAGGTGGTCAGCGCGGCGGTGGCGACCGGCCGCGGCGCCGCCGGGGCGATCTCGCCGCGCAGCACGGCCAAGTGCAGCTCGCGCAGCTCCGCGGACGGCTCCACGCCCAGCTCGTCGGCCAGCACCTGGCGCACCCGCTCGTAGGCGGCGAGCGCGTCGGCCTGCCGCCCGGCCAGGAACAGCGCCCGCACCAGCAACGCGGCAGGCCGCTCGCGCAGCGGCTGCTCGGCGACCAGGGTGTGCAGCTCGGGGATCACCTCGGCGTGCCTGCCCGCGCGGACGTCGGCGTCCAGCCGGTCTTCCGCGGCGGCCGCGCGCAGCTCGGTGAACCGGGTGATCACGCTCTCGGCGAACGGCGCCTCCTCCAGGCCCGCCAGCGCGGGTCCGTACCAGAGGTCCAGCGCGGCGCGCAGGGTCGCGGCGGCGGCGGTGAACCGGCCGTCGCGCAGCTCGGCCCGGCCGCGCGCGGCCAGCGTCTCGAAGCGGTGCGCGTCCACGTCGTCGGTGGAGATCGCCAGCCGGTAGCCGGAGGGGTGCGACTCGATCAGGCCGTCGGCGTCCGCGCGCAGGCCCCGCCGCAGCCGGGAGACCAGCGACTGGAGCGCGTTGGTGGCGTCCGCGGGCGGCTCGTCACCCCACAGGCCGTCGATGAGCACGCTGGCGGGCACCACTCGTCCGGCGTCAACGGCCAACCGGGCCAGCAGCATCCGCAGCCTGGTCCCGCCCAGCTCGACAGCCGCCCCACCGCTCCGGGCGAGGCGCAGCGGACCGAGCATCGCCACCTGCACACGGACAGCTTTCCAGAACGGGCCAGCGGGATATCGCACCCCCGAAAACCCAGTGGCGGCGGAACCGGACACCGGACGCACAACCGGCACCCGGGAACGGGCCAGGGCGGCCTCCCCGCTGGGAGACCGCCCTGGTCACGGTTGAAGCGTGGTTCC
This sequence comes from Actinokineospora enzanensis DSM 44649, assembly GCF_000374445.1. Classification (GTDB taxonomy): domain Bacteria; phylum Actinomycetota; class Actinomycetes; order Mycobacteriales; family Pseudonocardiaceae; genus Actinokineospora; species Actinokineospora enzanensis. Next base: position 6,440 of record NZ_KB894418.1, read on the forward strand.
GGCGCTCAGCTCACTCGCCCGAGTTGTCCCGCTGGTCACCGGCGTCGCCACCGGAGGAGGCGGACAGCTCGACCGGCAACGAGTCCGGCACCCGAGTCGGCTTGGGCTCGCCGCGGAAGACGAAGTGCGCCTTGTCCGCGTTCTCCTCCACGCCGTCCCAGCCCTCGACGTCGGTGATGATGATCTGACCCGGCTCGATCTCGCCGAACAGGATCTTCTCCGACAGCTGGTCCTCGATCTCGCGCTGGATGGTGCGGCGCAGTGGCCGGGCACCCAGCACCGGGTCGAAGCCGCGCTTGGCCAGCAGCTTCTTCGCCCGGTCGGTGAGCTCCAGCGCCATGTCCTTGTTGCGCAGCTGGGTCTCCACCCGGGAGATCATCAGGTCCACCATCGTGATGATCTGCTCCTGGTTGAGCTGGTGGAACACGATGATGTCGTCGATGCGGTTGAGGAACTCCGGCCGGAAGTGCTTCTTCAGCTCGTCGTTGACCTTGTTCTTCATCCGCTCGTAGTTCGAGCTGACGTCGTTGCCGCTGGTGAAGCCCAGGCCGACGGCCTTCGAGATGTCCTGGGTGCCCAGGTTGGAGGTGAAGATGATCACGGTGTTCTTGAAGTCCACCGTGCGGCCCTGGCCATCGGTCAGGCGGCCGTCCTCCAGCACCTGCAGGAGGGTGTTGTAGACCTCCTGGTGCGCCTTCTCGATCTCGTCGAAGAGCACCACGCTGAACGGCTTGCGGCGCACCTTCTCGGTGAGCTGGCCGCCCTCCTCGTAGCCGACGTACCCGGGGGGCGCGCCGAACAGGCGGGAGGCGGTGTAGCGGTCGTGGAACTCGCCCATGTCGATCTGGATGAGCGCGTCGTCCTCGCCGAACAGGAAGTTCGCCAGCGCCTTGGACAGCTCGGTCTTACCGACACCGGACGGACCGGCGAAGATGAACGAGCCGGACGGGCGCTTCGGGTCCTTCAGGCCCGCGCGGGTGCGGCGGATCGCCTGGGACACGGCCTTGACCGCGTCCTCCTGGCCGATGATCCGCTTGTGCAGCTCCTCCTCCATGCGCAGCAGACGGGAGGTCTCCTCCTCGGTGAGCTTGAAGACCGGGATGCCGGTCCAGTTCGCCAGCACCTCGGCGATCTGCTCGTCGTCCACCTCGGCGACGACGTCGAGGTCGCCGTCCTTCCACTGCTTCTCCCGCTCGGCCTTCTGCGAGAGCAGCTGCTTCTCGTTGTCGCGCAGCTTGGCGGCCCGCTCGAAGTCCTGCGCGTCGATCGCGGACTCCTTCTCCCGGCGCACGTCGGCGATCTTCTCGTCGAACTCGCGCAGGTCCGGCGGGGCGGTCATCCGGCGGATGCGCATCCGCGCGCCTGCCTCGTCGATCAGGTCGATCGCCTTGTCCGGCAGGTACCGGTCGTTGATGTAGCGGTCGGCCAGGGTGGCGGCGGCGACCAGGGCGGCGTCGGTGATCGTGACGCGGTGGTGCGCCTCGTACCGGTCGCGCAGGCCCTTGAGGATCTCGATGGTGTGCTCCAGCGACGGCTCGCCCACCTGGATCGGCTGGAACCGGCGCTCCAGGGCCGGGTCCTTCTCGACGTACTTGCGGTACTCGTCGAGGGTGGTGGCGCCGATGGTCTGCAGCTCGCCGCGGGCCAGCATCGGCTTGAGGATGCTGGCGGCGTCGATCGCGCCCTCGGCGGCGCCCGCGCCGACCAGGGTGTGGATCTCGTCGATGAACAGGATGATGTCGCCGCGGGTCTTGATCTCCTTGAGCACCTTCTTCAGGCGCTCCTCGAAGTCACCGCGGTAGCGGGAACCGGCGACCAGCGAACCCAGGTCCAGAGTGTAGAGCTGCTTGTCCTTGAGGGTCTCCGGCACCTCGCCCTTGACCACCATCTGCGCCAGGCCCTCGACGACGGCCGTCTTGCCGACGCCGGGCTCGCCGATGAGCACCGGGTTGTTCTTGGTGCGGCGGGACAGCACCTGCATGACCCGCTCGATCTCCTTGGTGCGGCCGATGACCGGGTCCAGCTTGCCCTCGCGCGCCGAGGCGGTGAGGTTGCGGCCGAACTGGTCGAGCACCAGCGACGACGACGGGGTGCCCTCGCCTCGGCCACCGCCCTCGGTGGACTCCTTGCCCGGGTTCGAGTAACCGGACAGCAGCTGCAGCACCTGCTGGCGCACCCGGTTCAGGTCCGCGCCGAGCTTGACCAGCACCTGGGCGGCCACGCCCTCGCCCTCGCGGATCAGGCCGAGCAGGATGTGTTCGGTGCCGATGTAGTTGTGCCCGAGTTGTAGCGCCTCACGCAGCGACAGCTCCAGGACCTTCTTCGCCCTGGGGGTGAACGGGATGTGCCCGCTCGGCGCGTGCTGACCCTGGCCGATGATCTCTTCGACCTGCTGCCGCACGCCCTCAAGGGCGATCCCGAGCGACTCCAGCGCCTTCGCCGCGACACCCTCACCCTCGTGGATCAAGCCCAGGAGGATGTGCTCGGTGCCGATGTAGTTGTGGTTGAGCATCCTGGCCTCTTCCTGGGCCAGGACGACCACCCGCCTCGCGCGGTCGGTGAACCTCTCGAACATTCGCACTCCCTGACTGCTGCGCCGGCGGCCCTTCTCCACGACCTTCCCGTGGATTCAGCACCGTGAGACCACTGTAGTAGGCCCGACGCGTGCGCTCAGTGCCACTCGCGGCCCGATGTTGACCTTTTCGACCGCTTCCGACCACCCGCGGTCGTCCCGTTTCTCCAGTTGGCTCCTTCGTCTCTCCCAACGTGCGACTTCCCGGATGGATTCCACAAGACACCGCCTGTCCGCTGAGCGCGAACACAGCCACCCACTCGGGTATGGCGTCGGTTCACCGGACCGCCGGACACCTCGTGACCGAGTTGGGTAAGGTAAGGCAAGCCTCACTTGATGCCGAGTTCGGGGAAGGAGGCGCCGTGCGGGGGAACACGCGCCTCCGTTCGCCGGTACGACCAAGTCCGATCGGACATCGGGGCCACGGTCGCCCGGCCGCCACTATGGCGCCGCCGCGCGGCGGGCGCCAATGCGCACACCGGGCGGGCGGGTGGCGATGACCGGCTACATCGAGGGGCAGTACTCCGGCCTCACCGCCCGCCCGCGCCGCGGATACCTCGCGGATTCACTCGCCCGGGTCAACCGCAGGCAGACTCGCGCCGAGGTGCGGTTCGGCCTGTCGGACCAGGCCGAGGGTTGGTCCGGGTGTGCGGAGTTCCTCGCCCGGCCGGGCGCGTTCGAGCGCTGGCGGGACGATCTCGGCAGCTGGCTGGCCGACACCTATGGCGATTCGCCCGATCGGACCAGCGCGGGCTACGTGATGAGCTACTACCTCTGGGTCCCCGGCTACCTCGCCGCGCTGCTGTTCCACCACGAGCGCCGGGTCCCGTCGCTGCGCCCGGCCGACCTGGCCTTCCGGCTCGCCGCGCCGCGCCCGCACCCGGCGGCCCTGGCCGTGCTGTCCCCGCACTTCGTCTGCCTGCCCGACGACCCGGCCGCCGGACTGCCGGAGGCCACCGTGGTCCCCGACGAGCGGGCACTGGCCGCCGTGCTGCGCGGCCGGTACACCGCGCACGCCGCGAGGTTCGTGGACGCCTACGCCCCCGGCGTGCGGCTGGGCAGGCGGATGCTCTGGGCCGCGGCCACCGATGTGCTGGACAGCGCGCTGTGGCTGGCCGGGCGCTACGGCGGCGCCGAGGGCGAGGGCGTGCTGGACGCCGCGCTGGTGCTCGGCGCGGGCGAGGCCCCGCTCACCTCCGCCTCCACGCTGCGGCCGGTCGGCGGCGGGACGGAACCACTGCGCTGGACCCGGCGCCGGGAGAGCTGCTGCTTCCACTACCTGCTCGCCGCGGGCCAGGGCCTCTGCGAGACCTGCCCCCGGCTCAGCCGCAAAGGCCGGTAGCCGGGTCGAGGTGGAACGCGGAGAACGGACATCGCCGTTCTCGTGCGGTTCTCGACCCTCGGTCAAAGCGAAGCCGACACACTTCGCATCCCGGTCGCGGCGATTCCGCCAAGGGATAGACCGGGGGCACCACCCAGCGCGATCGGGGATTCACCAGGTGAATACGAAGTGCCGTACGCCACACCGGTCGCGCCCAGTCGACTGGGAAAACGTGAACGCCCGGCGAATTCGCCAGGCAGGCACCGGTCGGCGCGGATAACAAATGATCACGGAAAGCGCAAGAGGCTGCCGACCCCGTCGGCAGCCTCTTATGCGGTCGGTCAGGCCTGCTCGTTGTAAGCGTCCAGAACCTCGGACGGGATTCGGCCGCGGTCGGACACCTTCATGCCCTGCTTGCGCGCCCACTCGCGAATCGCCTGGTTCTGCTCGCGGTCGGCGGTCGCGGTGCGCGGCGGCCTGCCCAGGGTCTTGCCCAGCGGGCGCTTGCGCCCGCCGGAACGCCGCGCGTGCTCGACGAAGTCGCCCAGGATGTCGCGCAGCTTCTCCGCATTGTCATTGGACAGATCTATCGCGTAGGACGCGCCGTCCAGCCCGAACTCGACGGTCTCCTCGGCCACCGAACCATCGAGATCGTCGACCAACGAAACCGTGACCTTCTGCGCCATCTGCGCCCTCCTCCGGCGTGAATGTGCCCTGCCTGCTCGCCTACCGAGTTCCTCAGCACCGTGCGAGAGGTGCTCATCGCTCACCAGTGCGCACTGGAGAAATACTGCCCGGGGGCAGGCTAGCGCAAATCCCGCGGATTGCGTTAGTACCGGATACCCGAACGGGTCATTCGGGCCGGACGAGGGGGAACAGGATCGTCTCCCGGATGCCGAGGCCGGTGAGCGCCATCAACAGGCGGTCGATGCCCATTCCCACCCCACCGGTCGGCGGCATTCCGTACTCAAGCGCGCGCAGAAAGTCCTCATCCAGGCGCATGGCCTCGTCATCACCCGCCGCGCCGTGCCTGGCCTGATCCTCCAGGCGTTCCCGTTCCACCACCGGGTCGACCAGTTCGGAGTAGCCGGTGGCCAGCTCGAAACCGCGGATGTACAGATCCCACTTTTCCGCCACCCCGGGCACCGACCGGTGCTGCCGGGTCAGCGGCGAGGTCTCCACCGGGAAATCCCGGACGAAAGTGGGCGCGTGCAGGTGGTCGCCGACCAGGTGCTCCCACAGCTCCTCGACCAGCTTGCCGTGCCCGTGCTTGGGGTCGACCTCCAGCTCGCGCGCGGCCGCGTGCTTGCGCAGCACCTCCACCGAGGTCTCCGGGGTGACCTCCTCACCGAGCGCGTCGGACAGCGACCCGTACATGGTCAGCGCGGTCCAGTCACCGGACACGTCGTACTCGCTGCCGTCGGCCAGGGTGACCACCTGGGTGCCGAACACCGCCTCGGCGGCCTCCTGCACCAGCTGCCTGGTCGTCACCGCGACGGTGTCGTAGGTGGCGTAGGCCTCGTAGTACTCCAGCATCGCGAACTCGGGCGAATGCGAGGAATCGCTGCCCTCGTTGCGGAAGTTGCGGTTGATCTCGAAGACCTTCTCCAGCCCGCCGACCACGCACCGCTTGAGGAACAGCTCCGGCGCGATCCGCAGGTACAGGTCGACGTCCATGGCGTTGGAATGCGTGACGAACGGCCGCGCGGTCGCCCCGCCGTGCATCGTCTGCAGGATCGGCGTCTCGACCTCGATGAAACCGCGCCGGTGGAAACTGTCCCGCAGCGACCGGACCACACCCGCGCGGTTGCGCACCACATCGCGCGCCTGCCCGCGCACGATCAGGTCGACGTAGCGCTGCCGGATCCGGGTCTCCTCGCTCAACGCCTTGTGCGCCACCGGCAGCGGCCGCAGCGACTTCGCCGCCATTCGCCACTCGTCGGCCAGGATGGACAGCTCGCCGCGGCGGGAGGTGATGACCTCACCGGAGACGAAAACGTGGTCGCCGAGGTCGACATCGGACTTCCAGGCCGCCAACGGGTCGGCGCCGACGTTGTTCAGGCTCAGCATCGCCTGCAACTCGGTCCCGTCGCCGTCGCGCAGCGTGGCGAAGCAGAGCTTGCCGGTGTTGCGCAGGAACATGACCCGCCCGGTGACCGCGACCTTGACGCCGGTGGCGGTGTCCACCGGAAGGTCCGAATAGGTCTCCCGGATCTCGGCGAGGCTGTGCGTGCGCGGCAGTTCCACCGGATAGGGGTCACCGCCCTCGGCGAGCAGCCGCGCGCGCTTCTCCCGCCGGATACGCATCTGCTCGGGCAGGTCGTCGCCGGTCGTGAGGTCTGTCGGCTGCTCGTCGCTCATGCGCAAAGGGTACGGAGACCCGGTAGGGCGCCCCAAACCAGTATCCGCCGCGGACATGGATACCGTTGAATCATGCAACAGCCGGAGATGCACGCCAGGCGAGCAAGTTCATTCGGAAGCAACGCCGTCGCCTATGCCCGGCACCGCCCCGGATACGCCGAGGCCGCGGTCGAATGGGCCCTGGGCGACCGTGCCCGCGTCCTCGACCTGGCGGCGGGCACCGGCCAGCTCACCCAGACCCTGCTCTCCTTCGGCTTGGAGGTCACCGCGGTCGAACCGGACGAGGCCATGCGCACGGAACTGTCCCGCCGCTTACCGGACGTCCCGGCCCTCGCGGGCCGCGCCGAGGAGATCCCGGTCCCGGACGCCTCGTTCGACGCGGTTCTCACGGGCCAGGCTTTTCACTGGTTCAACAACCCGACAGCGCTGAACGAGATCGTCCGCGTCCTGCGCCCCGGCGGCGTCTTCGGTGCCCTGTGGAACAGCGACGACCTGAACGTCCCGTGGGTCGCGGAACTGTCCAACATGCTGACGACGAGCGCGAGCGGCGGCGAAGAGGAACACGTGCCGCGGCATGAACTGCTGAGCGAGCCGGAGGAAGCCAAGTTCCACCACGTGCAGCGCCGGACGGTGGAGTCGATGCTGGCCACCATCGGCACCCAGTCGAGCATGATCGTGATCGACGCGGCCGAGCGCACCCGCCTGTTCGACCGCATCCGCACGTATCTGTGGTCCCGCCCGGAGACTTCCCAGGGCGAGTTCGACCGCCCCCTGATCACGGTGGCAATCCGCGCCTACAAGGCAGGCTGACCCGCCCGGAACTACACCCGGCTGGGCGACAGAAGTTATCCACAGGCAAGATCCACAACCCGCTTTCCAAGATCCACTGACGCCCCCGCCCGGTAGAATGGCCGAGGGGGATCCCCCTGGGAGCGGTGGGCTTTGTTGGGGGGCCGGGTGGGGGCGAACAGGGATGATCGGCTTCGCCGAACCGGCTGGCCGACTCATGCGACAGCTGAGTGAAGTGAACGAAAACTGGTCATACCCGGTATAACGTCGCAGGTCAGCAAGGGTGCTCCCCGCGCACGCGGGGATGGTCCGGCGTTCACCCTCGCCGTGCTGTCCGGGGCCCAGTGCTCCCCGCGCACGCGGGGATGGTCCTGTGCGTCGGCGCCTGGTGAGTCGGGATGGTGTGTGCTCCCCGCGCACGCGGGGATGGTCCGTGCCGCGCGTGGACGTCGCCGATGTGGCGAACGTGCTCCCCGCGCACGCGGGGATGGCCCGCTGTGGCGATGCGTGCCTGAAGCTCTCTCCCCGTGCTCCCCGCAGGCGCGGGGATGGTCCCTGGTGCAGATTGAAGGTGACGTAGTCGACGGCATGTTCCCCGCACAAGCGGGGAGGGTCCTCCCGTCAGCGCCGACGGGATCCGCTCGTCTGAGCACTCCCCGCGCGGGGATAGAAGTGCTGCCAGCCGCGAAGCGCGGGCTTCCACATTCACGAGATGTTCCTTGCTTTGACCGCAGCGCGGTTACACCAGCGGCCCGCAGATGCTCCAATGGCCGCGAATACCCGCCGCGCAAAAGCAGTCCAGTGGGCGACTGCGGCCGGGCATCGGTTGCCGTCAGCGGCTATTGCGCTCGAACACCAGTCGCAGTCCCAGCAGGGTCAGATCCGGCCGATGATGCTCGATCGACTCCGCCTCCTCCACCACGATCGGCGCCAGTCCCCCGGTAGCGATCACCGCCACGGGCCCGCCATGCCCGGTCCGCGCCAGTTCCCGCGAGATCCGCGCGACGAGCCCATCCACCTGCCCCGCGAACCCGAACATGATCCCCGACTGCAAGCACTCGACCGTGTTCTTCCCGATCACCGACCGCGGCCGCACCATCTCCACCTTGCGCAACGCCGCCGCCCGCGCGGCCAGGGCGTCCACCGAGATCTCGATACCCGGCATGAACACCCCGCCCAGGAACTCTCCCTTGGCGGAAATCACGTCGATGTTGGTCGAAGTCCCGAAGTCGACCACCACACATGCCGTGCTGAACAGGTGGTGCGCGGCCAGCGTATTGATGATCCGGTCCGCCCCCACTTCCTTCGGGTTGTCCACCAACAACGGCACCCCGGTCCGCACGCCAGGCTCCACGATCACCCGGTGCACGCGCGGGTAGTACCGCCCCAGCATCACCCGCAGTTCCCGCAGGACGGCCGGAACTGTCGACAGGGCCGCGATTCCGTCGATCCGGTCCGCGTCCGCGCCGATCAGGCCGCGCATGGTCAGCGCCAGTTCATCCGCTGTCATGCGGGCGTCGGTGCGCATTCGCCAGTCGCGGCGGAGTTCGCCGTTGTCGAATAGGCCCAGGGCGATGTTGGTGTTGCCGATGTCGATGGCGAGCAGCACGCTCAGCGACCCTCGTGGGCGAGGAGGGCGTCCAGCTTGGCGGCGTCGGCGGTCTCCGCGGGGGATTCCAGGACGGCGCCGCTGAGCAGGCCGGAGTCCTCGGGGGCGTGCGCGGCGTGGGTGCCGCGGTGGACGACGCGGTTGTCCGCGTCCACGAACACGACGCGCGGCTGGTAGGCGGCGGCCTCGGTGGTGTCCATCTGGCCGTAGGCGATCAGGATGACCAGGTCGCCGGGGTGCACCAGGTGCGCGGCGGCGCCGTTGATGCCGATCACGCCGCTGCCCCGCGGGCCCTCGATCACGTAGGTCTCCAGGCGGGCGCCGTTGGACACGTCCACGATCGCGACCTGCTCGCCGGGCAGCAGGTCGGCGGCGTCCAGCAGGTCGGCGTCGATGGTCACCGAGCCGACGTAGTGCAGGTCGGCCTGGGTGACGGTGGCCCGGTGGATCTTCGACTTGAGCATGGTGCGCAACATCGGCTGGACCTTTCGCTAACCGCGCTCGCCGAGGGCGGGTGCGCCCAGCAGCACGGGGACGTTGTCGATCAGGCGGGTGGCGCCGAGCTTGGCGGCGACCAGCAGCCTGGCCTCGCCCCGGTCGGGGGCGGGGCCGAGGTCGGGACCCCGCAGCGCGAGGTAGTCGAGCGCGAGCGCGGGGGTGCCGTCGAGCACCTTCCGCGCGGCGGCGAGCACGGCGTCGGCACCGTCCAGGCCCGCGTGGGCGCCCGCGGTCAACGCGGCGGACAGGGCGACGGCGGCGACGCGCTGGTCCGCGTCCAGAAAGACGTTGCGGGAAGAGCGGGCCAGGCCGTCGCGTTCGCGGACGGTGGGGATGCCGATGACGTGCGGTTCCATATCCAGGTCGCGCACCATCTGCTTGATGAGGACCAACTGCTGGTAGTCCTTCTCGCCGAAGAGCGCGTAATCCGGGCGCACGATGTTGAACAGCTTGGCCACCACGGTCAGCACGCCCGCGAAGTGGCCAGGCCGGGACGCACCCTCCAGCTCGTCGCCCAGCGGTCCGGGGTGGACGGTCACCTGGGCGCCCGGCGGATACAGCGCCTCGCGCTCCGGGGTGAACACCAGCTCCACCCGCTCCGCCTCGCACACGGCCAGGTCGTCCTCGATCGGACGCGGGTAGCGCTCGAAGTCCTCGCCGGGGGCGAACTGCAACGGGTTGACGAAGATCGAGGCCACCAGCACCGTGTTCGGGATCCGCCGAGCGCGGCTGAGCAGCTCCCGGTGCCCGTCGTGCAGGGCGCCCATGGTGGGCACGAAGGCGATCTTGCGGCCGGTCGCGCGTAGCGCCCGGGTGATCTTGCCGAGCTCCTCCGGCGAGCTGTGCCGGTGCAGGTTCCCGGCGGTGAAGCGGGGTGTCACGAGTTCTCTCCTTCGGACCGGTCGCCCGCGGAACTGTCGCGGTCGATGGCCGCGACCACGTCGGGCGCCAGGTCGGCGCGCAGCAGACCGGAGTCGACCGCGCGGTGGACGGTGCGCGTGGCCAGCGCGCGGTAGGCGGGCAGCATGTCCGGGGCGTGCTCGGCGAGCACGCCCACATGCCGGGCGACGGTCCCCGCGTCACCGCGGGCGACCGGGCCGGTGAGCGCGCGGTCGCCGTGCCGCAGCGCGTTGTCCAGGGCGGCCGACAGCAGCGGGCCGAGCAGTCGCTCCGGGGTGCCGACCCCGGCCCGGTGCAGCAGGTCGGCGCACTCGCCGACCAGGGTGACCAGGTGGTTCGCACCGTGCGCGAGGGCGGTGTGGTAGAGCGGGCGGGCCGCGGCGGGTACCCGGACCGGCTCCGCGCCCATCTCCACGACCAGCGCCTCGGCCACGTTCCAGGCGACCTCGTCGCCGTCGTCGGCGGTGATGCCGAAGCTGCACGCGGCGATCCGCTGGAGGTCCTCGGCGCGGCCGGTGAACGTCATCACCGGGTGCAGCGCCAGGCCGAGCGCGCCGTGCTCGGCGGCAGGCGCGAGGACGCCGACGCCGTGCGCGCCGCAGGTGTGCACCACGATCTGCCCGGCCCGCAGCGCACCGGCGGCGGCCAGCCCGCGGACCATGCCGGGCAGCGCGTCGTCGGGCACGGCCAGCAGCACCAGGTCGGCGGCCGCGGCAACCTCGTCCGGCGGACGGATGGCGGCGTCCGGCAGCAGGTTCTCGGCGCGGCGCAGCGATTCGCGGGACACCGCGGACACGGCCGTGACGGTGTGCCCGGCGCGGGCCAGTGCGGCGCCCAGCACGGCACCCACCCGGCCCGCGGACACGACCCCGACCGACAGCCGCGCGGGACGGCTCACGAGGGGTTCCCGACGATCGGAACCATGGCGTCAAGCTCCCTAGTTTCGTTCCAGGCCCGCATCGGCGCGGGTACCGGACGACGCCGCGAGAGTAGCTGTCCGCACACGCGCGAGTGCCCTCCGGGTGACCAGCTTCACCGGCGGTTCACGCCACACCGGGCAACCGCCGCGCGGCCGTGACCGCCCGCCTGCGGGTCTCCCGGACGACCTCGATCAACCGCGCCTCCCGCTCGGGCGCGTCGGACCCGGCCGTGCCGCCCGCCATGGAGTGCCAGAGGAACGCCAACTCGCTCACCGCCGCCTGGTAGTCGCCGACCGCGCGCGCCGCGTCCTTGCCGGACTGGGCCCGCACCCGCTTCCGCCACCGCCGCCTGCCTGCCAGACTACCCAGCAAGTCCACTTCGGACACCACGATCCAGTTCGCCTCGACCATCGCGGGCAACGCGTCGGCCACCACCCGCTGCTCACGTTTGCGGTGCCAGTGCAGGAAGTACACGACAGCACCGAAAACCGGCACCATGACCAGGAAGTACACGGTCAGGAAGGTCGACGCGGTGCCCAGCGTGGCGGCACCGTTCCACAGGGCGTGCAGCACGACCGCACCCAAATAACCGGCGAGCGGCGCGATGATCCGCGTGCGTTTGAGGTTGGCGCGGGCGGCGATGCCGATCCCGATGCCGGTCATCGCCGTGAAGAGCGGGTGGGTGAATGGGGAGAGGACGCCACGCAGGATGAACGCGGCCAGGACGCCCGGGGAGGTGCTGTTGCCGAACCCGTACTCGGCGAACGCGCGGCCGAAGTAGTAGATGTTCTCGGTGAAGGCGAACCCGGCGGCGACCAGTCCGGCGTAGACGATGCCGTCGACCACGCCGTCGAACTCGTTGCGCAGGAACAACAGGATCCCGAGGACGAACGCGCCCTTGAGCGCCTCCTCGAACAGCGGTGCCGAGACGATAGCGCTGATCTTGTCGCCATTGCCCTTGCCGAGCAGGAGATCCCCGACGGCCTCGGCGGTGTTGTTGATCAGGAGCGCGGTGATCGCCGCCACACAGGCGCCCCAGCCGAACGCCAGCCAGAGCAGCCGGGCCGGTTCGGGCTCCCACCGGTCGACCCAGAGGAACGCGGCGACGACCGGGCCGACCGGGAGGAGCGCGGAGGCGACCCCGACCAGCTCGGCGACCAGCCCGACCCGGGCGGTGCTCAGGGCGAGCAGGGTCAGGCCACAGGCCGCGATCACGACCAACCCGAGGACGGGGAGCAGCACGGTCAACCTGCGCGGCCGGTGCCGGAGCGGGGATGATTCGGACACGGATAGTGATCCTAGGGCGCACCCCGGACACCGCCAGACCGATCACACAATCAACCCCTGGGCAGCCGCATCGGAGACCGGCCAGGGCGCGGGGCGAAGCATCCCCACTTGTGTGGGGAAACGTCTGGGCAATCAGCAAGTCGAAAACAGTTTGGGGAGCACCCCGCGTGCGCGGGAACGAGGTCACCGATGGTGTCCTGCCCAGGAACGTGCGCGGGAACATCCCCGCGTACGCGGGGAGGAGCGGAAGTGTCGATCTCGGGATGATCGACGAAGGGGGTGCATCCCCGCGTGCGCGGGGAGGAGGCTTGTTGACCTGGGGCGTTGGGGCGGGTGTGCCGCGTTTTCGTTCGGTCAGTCTTCGCTGCGGCGGCGGTGGCGGCGTGGGGCCTGGGTGGTGCCGTGGGCGGCCAGCAGCTCCGAAACCGACTTGCCCGAGCTGTGCGACCCGGTGTCCTCACCCCCCAACGTCTCCTGCCAGGTCGGCGCGCCTTCCGGACGGTGGCGCTTGCCCGCGGCCTCCGACTCCTCCGGCCGGGCCCGACGACCAGTCGACTGCGGCGGTGCGACCGGCGGGAACGTGCCGGTCGGCGCCCGACGACGGCCGCCAGGCTCAGGCTGCGGATCCCGCTGTACGGACCCCGGCGTCGGCGGCTGTGGCGCACGACCCGCGTCACGCTGCACCGAACCAGGCACCGGGCGCGGGGGAGCTTGTTCCGGCATCCGGTGATCCCCGGTCGCGGCTGCCGGGGCGGGCCGTTCGGCAGTGGGGCCACGGTGTCCGCCTGCCCGAGACTCAGCCGGATCACGGCGCTCGACAACCGTGGAACGGTTGTCTGCGGCCGGATTCTGCGGCTCAGCCGGACCGCGATGTCCTGCCGCGCGATGATCAGCGGCCGCCTGCTGGTGATCAGGAGTCTGCACGCGGGGAGCGGCGACCGCAGGGCCTGCCACCCGGTGCTCGGGGCCCTGAGCGCGGTGGTCCGCGACCGGAACGCGGTGTTCCGCCGAGTGGTCGGCGAGATTGCGGCGCTGCGCAGCAGGTATCGGCATTTCCCGGCTGTGGCCGTGCTGCGGATCCGGTCGGCGAACGGGCTGTGCGGCCGGGGTCTGCGCGGATGAAGTCTGCGCGGATGGTGCCTGCTGGGGCAGTTGCTGAGACTGCATCGGCTGCTGCGCCACCGGCTGCGCGGGTTTCGCCTCCGGTCGCTTCTGCTGAGCGGCCTGAGCGGACTGTTGCCGCACGGCCTGCTGACCAGGTTGGACAACAGGCTCCGCAGCGGGACGCGCGGCCGGGTTGGGGACCTGGTTGATGCGACCGCCCGGCTCACGGCGCGGCGCGACCGGCGGGAACTCCTGGCTGACCTGCGGTCCACGCGCGGGAGCCGCCCCGTTTCGCTGGGCCTGGGAAGTCACCTGCTGTGGCCGGGCAGCGGGCCGCGAGGTGGCCACGCGCGCCTTGCCAGCGGCTCGGACCGGCGTGCGCGGCCGCTGTCCACCCTCCCAGGACGGTGTCCAGTTGGGATCGATCTCTTCCTCGTCGGCCCATCCCTCCGGTCGGTTCACCCGCTCGATGAACTCCGTCTGGGGGTCGCCCGTCCGCCCCGCGGTGATGCGGCGGACGGGGGTGCCGGGCCGGTTCGGGATCGCGCGGTCCTCGGCCACCGCGCGCATCCTGGTGGCCTCGGCGTGCAGGGCGAAGCGTTCCACCAGGACTTCGCCCCCGAGCAGCATCTCCAGGTTCTGCCGGAGGGATTTGAGCTCCTCGCGCAGGGCGGTGAGGTCGTCCCTGGTCTCCTGCTCGACCTTGCGCCTGGTCTCGGTCTCGACCTCCAGTTCGAACTCGCGGCGGGCGGCGACCTCGCGTTCGAGTTCGAGTTCGTAGACCTGTTGCAGCTCGGCCGCCTCGTCCGCCCGGTCGGTCACCTGTCTGCGGTATCTGGCGGCGAGGAAGGCCCCCGCCAGCGCGGCCCACAGCGCGGCGACCACGCCGAGCCGCATCCAGCGCACGGAGTCGCTGAGGACCAGGACGGCGGTCGAGGCGAGGGCCAGACCTAAAGCCGCGAGCAGCAGGACGCGCGCCGCGCGTGCACCCTGCCGCGCAGGGGAGTCGGTCTGACCCGTCATGGCCCCTACCGTACCGGTCCGTTATCTCCGCGAGATCAAACGGAGGGTCCGATGTTTACCTGATCGGGTCGCGATGCTGCTCATCCGGGTCATCGGGGGTCTTGCAGCAGGCCTCCAGCCACAACGCGGCACCGATGAGCGCGGCGGCGCAGACCGCCCCGATCACCGCGCTCTGCAGGTCGTGCCGGGCCGCCTGGATGTCCACGCTCTCCGGGGCCACGTAGCCGAGCACGCCCAGCCAGGCACCCAGCATCAACGCGCCCAGCAGGGACGAGGCCTTGGCCAGCGCCACCGCGCGGGCGGCGGTCAGCGGCTGCACCGGTCGTTCCGGCGAGCGGCCGCGGATCCGAGCCCGCAAACCGAACCCGAACAGCGCCTCCACCACCGCCAGCACCAGCAGGGTGACCCCGCCGAGCCGGGGCAACGTTGGCAGCTGCTCGTAGAACAGGCGCACCGCCAGGTAGACGACGACGGCGGCGATGAGGCCGACCGGGACCAGGTCGCGGGCCTTGGTGAACCTCATCGCAGCTCCAGGTCGTCACGTCTGCGCACACCCGCCGTGTCCAGGCCCGCCAACAGGTCGGCGGCGGTTCCCCGGCCGGGCACCTCGGCGGCCGGGTCGACGTCCAGCCACGGCACCAGCACGGTGGCCCGCTCGTGCGTGCCGGGGTGCGGCAGCAGCAGTTCCGGGTCGTCGCTGCGCACCCCGTCCACGGTCACCACGTCCACGTCCAGCGTCCGCGGCCCCCAGTGCAGTTCACGCACCCGACCGGCCCGGTTCTCCAGCTCCTGCCCGCGCCGCAGCCAGCCCCACGCATCGGTGGCGTCGTGCTCGACCACCAGCACGGCGTTGAGGAAGTCCGGCTGGTCGGTCACCCCCCACGCCGCCGTCTCGTACACCGGGGACACCGCGACCAGCACGTCGGCGAGGCCGGTCACGGCGATCCGCAGGTTGGCCAGCCGGTCGCCCAGGTTGGACCCGATGGACAGCACCGCCCGGCTCATCGGCGGCGCGACCGGCGCGCGGTGACCGCGACATCGGCGAAGGTCAGCGGGATGGGCGCGCTCGGCTTGTGCACGGTGACCTCGACCGCGTGCACCCTCGGGTCGCCCATCTCGCCCTCGGCGATCTCCGCGGCCACCGTCTCGATCAGGTCCCGGGGCGGCCCGGCGACGATCTTGGCGGCGCGTTCGGCCAGCTCGCCGTAGTGCACGGTGTGCCGCAGGTCGTCGGTGGCGCCCGCCTCGCGCAGGTCGAGCCACAGTGTGATGTCCACCACGAACTCCTGCCCGTCGCGCTTCTCGTGGTCGAAGACGCCGTGGTGGCCGCGCACCCGCAGGCCGGTGAGAGTGATCCGGTCGGTCATCGGTCTCCTGTCATGGCGGCCGCCACGGCCACCGCGTCGAGTGATCGCCGCACGTCGTGCACCCGCACCCCCCACGCGCCCGCGCGCGCGACCAGCGCGGACAGGGCCGCGGTGGCGTCCTCACGGCCCGCGGGCGGTCGGGACTTACCGTCCGGACCGGCCAGCAGGCTGCCAAGGAAGCGTTTGCGCGACACCCCGACCAGCACCGGGAAGCCCAGGTCCAGCAGGGCGTCGAGATCGCGCAGCAGGGCCCAGTTGTGCGCCGCGGTCTTGGCGAACCCGATACCAGGGTCCAGCGCGATGGCCGCCTCGGCGACCCCCGCGCACAGCGCCGTGTCGACCCTGGCCAGCAGCTCCGCGCGCACCTCGGCCACCACGTCCACGTACTCGGCCAAGGTCTCCATGTTCCGGCTGTGCCCGCGCCAGTGCATGAGGATCCACGGCACCCCGGTCTCGGCGGCCACCCTGGCCATGTCCGGGTCGGCCAGGCCGCCGGACACGTCGTTGATCACCAGGGCGCCCGCGGCCACCGCCGCCTCGGCCACCTTGGCGCGGGTGGTGTCCACGCTGACCGGCACGCCCGCGGCGGCCAGCTCGCGGATCACCGGGACCACCCTGGCGATCTCGGTGTCCGCGTCCACCCGCTGGGCACCCGGCCGGGTCGACTCGCCGCCGACGTCGATCAGGTCGGCGCCCTCGGTCCACAGCGCCACGCCGTGCGCGATCGCGTCGGCCCGGTCCAGGTAACGGCCGCCGTCGGAGAACGAGTCCGGAGTGACGTTGAGCACGCCCACCACGGCGCACCGGTCGGGCTTGGGGAGCAGGGTCACCGGCCGCGCCCGCTGATCAGTTGCAGCGCCTCGGCCCGAGAGGACGCGGAGGACTTGAACAGGCCGCGCAGCGCCGACGTGGTGGTGCGCGCGCCGGGCTTGCGGACCCCGCGCATTGCCATGCACAGGTGCTCGGCCTCGATGACCACGATCACCCCGCGCGGTGCCAGCTTGCGCACCAGCGCGTCGGCGACCTGCGAGGTCAGCCGCTCCTGCACCTGCGGGCGCTTGGCGTACAGGTCGACCAGCCGGGCCAGCTTGGACAGCCCGGTGACCCGGCCCTGCTCGTTGGGGATGTAGCCGACGTGCGCGTGCCCGTGGAACGGGACCAGGTGGTGCTCGCAGGTGGAGTACATCGGGATGTCGGTGACCAGGACCAGCTCTTCGTGGCTCTCGTCGAAGGTCTTGTCCAGCACCGTGTCCGGCTCGGTGTAGAGCCCGGCGAACAACTCGGCGTAGGCGCGCGCGACCCGGGCCGGGGTCTCCAGGAGACCGTCCCGATCGGGATCCTCGCCGCACGCGATGAGCAGTTCGCGGACTGCCCGCTCGGCCCGGTCCCGGTCGAAAGCCGGGGCCGGGACGAAGTCCGTCCCGGCCCCGTTACTGCTGGTCGTCATCGGTACCTCCGGATCGTCGCGGCCGCTCTGGCCGCCACCATCGCATCAGGAACCGTTGGTCCGCCCACCGGCTTCCGGGTCCCGACCACTGGGATTTTCGTCACCGGACGGCCTGCTGTCGTCGCGGCCCCAGCCCGGACCCGGCTGCCACGACTGGTGCGGGCCGTTGTTCGGGTGGTTCGGCGGCGTGGTCGCCGGGGTCCACCCGGGCGGGGCTCCGTAGTGCGGTGGACCGCCGTGCCGTCCGCTCGGCTGGCTGCCGTAGGGCGGCGGCGAACCGTACGGCGGCGTGCCGTAGGGCGGGGGCGTGCCGTTGGGGCCCGCGCCGTTGCCCGGGGGCAGCTCGGGGCTGGTGCGCGGCGGGCCACCCGGCAGGTCGCCCGCGCCCGGGATCGCGCCGACCGGGGTGGGCACCGGCTCGCGGTTGTCGCCCGGCCACGTCTCACCGCGCTCAAGCGCCCGCTCGCGCGGGGTCTTGATCGGCGGCTTGTCCGACGGGGTGCGCTCGCCGAAGTCGTTGAACGCGGTGATCCTGGGCCGCTTCTCCACCTTGGAGAAGATCCGCTCCAGGTCCTTGCGGGTCAGTGTCTCCTTCTCCAGCAGCTCCTCGACCAGGTCGTCGAGCACGTCGCGGTAGGTGTTGAGCACGTCCCACGCCTCGGTGTGCGCGGCCTCGATGAGCTTGCGCACCTCCTCGTCGATCTCGTGCGCGACCTCCAGCGAGTAGTCCGCGCCGTGGCCCATGGACCGGCCAAGGAACGGGTCGCCCTGTTCCTGGCCGTAGCGGACGGCACCCAGTCGGGCGCTCATGCCGTACTCGGTCACCATCGCCTTGGCGATCTTGGTGGCCTGGTCGATATCGCTGGACGCGCCGGTGGTCGGCTCGTGGAAGACCAGCTCCTCGGCAGAACGGCCGCCCAGCGCGAACACCAGCCGGGCGATCATCTCCGAGCGGGTCATCAGCTGCTTGTCGTCCTCGGGGACGACCAGCGCGTGCCCGCCGGTGCGCCCGCGCGGCAGGATCGTGAGCTTGTACACCGGCTCCAGGTCGGGCATGGCCCACGCGGCCAGCGCGTGCCCGCCCTCGTGGTAGGCGGTGATCTTCTTCTCCTTGTCGGAGATGATCCGGCTCTTGCGCGCCGGACCGCCGATCACCCTGTCCACCGACTCCTCCAGGGCGGCCGCGGTGATCAGCGAACCGTTCTGGCGGGCGGTGAGCAGCGCGGCCTCGTTGAGCACGTTGGCCAGGTCGGCGCCGGACATGCCGACGGTGCGCTTGGCCAGGCTGTCCAGATCGGCGTCCGGGGCCATCGGCTTGCCCTTGGAGTGCACCTGGAGGATCCGCTTGCGGCCGGTCAGGTCCGGCGCGGACACCGGGATCTGCCGGTCGAACCGGCCCGGCCGCAGCAGCGCCGGGTCCAGGATGTCCGGCCGGTTGGTGGCCGCGATCAGGATGATGCCGCCGCGCGCGTCGAAGCCGTCCATCTCGACCAGCAGCTGGTTGAGGGTCTGCTCGCGCTCGTCGTGGCCGCCGCCGAGGCCCGCGCCGCGCTGGCGGCCGACCGCGTCGATCTCGTCCACGAAGATGATGCACGGGGCGTTCTGCTTGGCCTGCTCGAACAGGTCGCGCACCCGGGAGGCACCGACACCGACGAACATCTCCACGAAGTCGGACCCGGAGATCGAGTAGAACGGCACCCCGGCCTCGCCCGCGACCGCCCGCGCGAGCAGCGTCTTGCCGGTGCCGGGCGGGCCGTAGAGCAGCACGCCCTTCGGGATCTTCGCGCCGAGCGCCTGGTAGCGGGCCGGGTTCTGCAGGAAGTCCTTGATCTCGTGCAGTTCCTCGACCGCCTCATCGGCGCCTGCGACATCCGCGAAGGTGGTCTTGGGCATGTCCTTCGGCAGCTGTTTCGCCTTGGACTTGCCGAAGTTGAGCACCCGGTTCCCGCCGCCCTGGACGTTGTTCATCATCCACATCAGCAGCAGCAACAGCAGCGCGAGCGGGATGAGGAAGATCAGGATCTGGGTGAGGAACGAGTCCTGGGTGACCTTGGTCTGGAACTCGGTCGTGGTCTTGGCGATCAGCGCGTCGTAGATCTTGTCCGTCGCGTCCGCCGGGTACTGGGTCAGGATCTGGGTGACCTGCTGCCCATCCTGGTCGATCGGCGTGTTCAGGACCAGCTTGAGCTGCTGTTCCTTGTCGCCGAGCTCGGCGGTCTTGACGTTGCCCGCTTGGATCTGTGCGATGGCTTTCGACGTCGGCACCGAGGTGAACCCCCGGGTGTCGTCGAACAGCAGGCTGAAGGCGAAGTAGATCAGCAACACCGCCAGGATCCAGAGCAGCGGGTTGCGAAGCAGGCGCTTGCGGTCCATTCACTTACGGCCGCGAGGCGGCCTCCACCCTCCCTGACGTGCATGTGAGGGCAATGACGACCATTACCCGGCCGGACGGGGCAGCTCCGGTCTCCCCAGAGTACCGTCCGCGTCGGCACCCTCACCGGCCGAAGTACCGGCGAGAGCGCGCACCAGTCACAACGCAGCAGGCCGGACTCCGGTTCCCGACTGGTTCCCGGCTAGTCCCGGTCGACCGACTCGGCGACCAGTTCCCCGATCCGGTGCCGCATCGTCTGCGCGTCGGCGGGCGCCACGGTCACCCATTCCCGCCCGTCCCGCCCCCGCCGCGAGGCGGTCACGTACCGGCCGTTCGGCTTGTCGAACCAGGACAGCACCCGGCTCCGCGTGCGCCCACCCATCCGATCCCGAACGGTCACGGCGACCTGGCCACCCCGCACGTTCGGCTGCGCGACCAGCCGCGCCAGCGCCCGCCGGGCCTGCTCGTCGCCGCCCCGGGCACCGCGCTCGAAGTCCTCGGCGGGCATCGAGATCGAGTTCTCGGCCCCGCGCTGCGCCGCGGGCAGCCGCGCGACAACCTCGCCGACCAGCGTGTTCGCCCTGATGGGGGTGAGCTGGAGGCCCTCCCCCTGCTGCACAGCCACCACCCCGCGACTGCCCTGGGCGGCGACCAGTACGCAGACGGCCCGGCCGCCGATCTCGGGCAGGAACACGGAGTCGACCGCCAGCTCGGGGCGGGCGATCAGCCCAAGGAGACTCTCGACCTCGGGTTCCAGCCTGCCGGAGCGGTCGAGCAGCCCCTGCTCCCGCAGCTCGTGGTGGACGCGCCTGCGCAGCCGGGACCGCTCGTCCATGGTCTCGCCGTGCGAGGAAACCTCCAACGGGTAGGGCAACTCACCCGCGCCGACGGTCTCCCAAAGAAAGTCGAGCGCCAACGCGCTCAGCGTCTGCGTGGACAAACTCACCTACCCGTGCTCGACCAGGCCTCCCGTCCGGGAGGCCTGGTGACGTTCCAGTCTCTACTCGCCGATGACCGGCGGCGCGGTGATCTGATCGGTCCCGAAGGTCTCCTCGGGGTCCGGCTCGATCAGGTAGGACGGGCGCTGGTGCTCGGTGTCCTCGTCACCCTCGCCGTGACCACTGCCACCACCCATGCCGCCAGGGGTCCCGCGCCCCGCACCTGCCGCGCCACCGCTGGGGCGCCCGCCGCGCATACCGGCTTCCTCGGCCGCGCCGAATCCCGCGCCCACCCGTGCGCCGGGCCCGCGTCCCTCGGTGCCGCGTCCTTCGGTGCTCATGGGGCCACGTGCGCCGCCACGGCCGCCTGCCTCGTCGATGCCGCCTTGGGAGCCGAACGGGCCTGGGCCGCCGGTGCCGCTGTAGGGACCACCGCCCGGGTTTCCCGTGGTGTTGGGGAACTGCGGGTTGTTGTAGCCGGGCGGCTCGTAGTTGTGCATCGGCGGGGTGGTGCTGGGCGGCGTGTAACCGGCGGCACTGGTGTCCCCGGGCTGATGCGGGCGAATGATGGGCGTGTTGCTCCCACCCTTGCCATCGGTATTGCCGCCGCCACCCCAATTCGGCTGCTGGACGTTCCGGGGCGGGTTGGGGCTGTCGTAATTACCCCTACCGCCGGCGCCAGGACCCGCGTAGCCATATTCGCCACCGGTTCCACTGCCACCGCCCGGCCCGATTCCACCGCCTGGACCGCGGTAGTGCACTCCGCCGCCACCGCCACCGGTCCCGCCACCTCCGCCGCCACCGATGTCCTGTTTCGGCGGCACGAAGGAAGGCGTTGAGGCGTCCACAGTGGACATGGACTGGGTGTAGTTGTTGAGAAAGGTGACCTGCTCGTGCTTGACCGCGCGAGCCTCGTTGGCCTTCTGCGCCATATCCGCCATCCCGGCAATGGGATTCGGGTTGGCGAGCGCCTTGTGCATCTCGGTCGTCGCATCGAACTCGACGGGCTCGGGCAAGGTGCGGACCGCGGCCGCCGCGGCTGCCTGCTGGGACATCGCGGTCCCCATGTACTGGGCGGTCACACCGGCCTGCCCGGTGGAGGCCGCGAGCGGGGTGAGGGCCCGGTGCGCGGCACTCGCGGCCTTCCCCTGCCAGGCCGATTCCAACCTGGACACCGCGTCATAAAGCCGATTGGCAGCCTCGGTCAGCCGATTGCCGCCCTCGTTGAAACCCCGCCCGAGGTTATCCGCCGACCCGGGCGAGTTCCCCTCGGTGGCGGCGGCATGCAACTGCGTACTGGTCTTATTGGCCCAATTCTGCGCGATGACGACCCGGTCATCACCCATCCGAACCTCGGACGCCAGGGAAGCGGCCTGGTCCTGAGCAACACTCTGCTCGATCTCATGCCGCTCGGACCGATCCTCCTGCGGCATGTGCGCCTGCCCCCGCCGCGCCCGATCCGCCACATCCCCGGCGTACTCCTGCGATCCGTACCGCCGTTCGTCATTCCCCGCCACGCCCGCCCCCTAGACCTTGATCTTCGGAATCACGACATTGGCCAGCTTCGTCGCCACATCGCATTCCTCGTACTTACCCTTACCGGAATCCTGCAGACCTGCACTGAAGACGAGCAACGATGTAGAGTTGATGTCCACGTAGACCTCGCACATCGGTAGCGGCTGCTTGTTCGTGCGAACCTGTACGGCAGTGAGCCCGTCTACCTTAGTGGGGTTCACAGTCACCCCCGGCTCCGCGTGGATGTCCTTTGTCTGGGAGTTCTGAAGAAAGGAAAGGATAAGCACCGTATCGCGACTGAACGAGCACAACGGCGCGGCAGTGGTCGTACTGAAGGTACCCCGCCCCTTGTCCCCGCCACCCAGGCGTTGTGCGTCAGCCGGATCGAGCAAGGCACAAAGTTGCTCAGGATCGAACTGGCGACCCTCTAGGGTCACAGAACTGGACGTAGCCGGGGCTGTCGTCGTAGACATCGGCGCAGTCTTCGATGTTGCCGAAGTCCCGGTACTCGCCACTCCCGGATTTCCAGGAACAGCGGTATCGCAGCCAGCCAGAGCGAGAACCAGCACGACCGGAACAACACGCCTGACAAGGTTGCCTGCCACTCAATGCCCCTGGTACTTGATCGCGTTGTCCGTCTCGGTGTGCCTGTAGTTGGCGATCGCCTGTTTCAACGCGGTCTCCGCCTGCTCGGTCTGGTCACGGAGCAATGCCATGACCGCCATCAGCGAGTCGTCTGAGCCACTCATCCGATCCACGGACTTCTTCGCCATGGCCTCTCCGACGGGGTTGGCGCCGAGTTCCACATGCGCCCGGATTCCCGACGAGCCCGAGAACAGCAGGGTGGTGATCTCGGCCTTCACGTTGCCGATCTCGGCGAGGGCGGCCTGGGCGGCGTCCGGGTCGATCGACACCGAGCCCTCGGCCGCCGCCGAGACGAAGTCGGTCACCGCCGAGCCGACGAGATTCTCGTCCCTCATCGTGCAAGCCCCCCGAAGACATGGTTGTCACTGTGGCAACGGGGGAAGGGTAGAGCACCCCAGGCCGTGACCAGACCGGATTGGCAAAGATTGCCTGGGGCGGGCGACGGTCAGGACGTGTAGACGTGCGGGTCGAGGGTGCCGATGTAAGGGAGGTCTCGGTAGCGTTCGGCGAAGTCGAGACCGTAGCCGACGACGAACTCGTTGGGGATTTCGAAGCCGACGTACTTTACCGGGACATCCACCTTGACCGCTTCCGGTTTACGCAACAAAGTGCATACCTCAAGCGATCGCGGGGCGCGGGAGGCCAGGTTTTTCAGCAGCCAGGACAAAGTCAGGCCGGAGTCGATGATGTCTTCGACGATCAGGACGTCCCGGCCCGCGATGTCGCGGTCGAGGTCTTTCAGGATTCGGACGACCCCGGAGGAAGAAGTGGCGGAGCCGTAGGAGCTCACCGCCATGAACTCCAGCTGGACCGGGACGGGGAGGGCGCGGGCCAGGTCGGTCATGAACATGACCGCGCCCTTGAGCACGCCCACCAGCACCAGGTCGGCGCCGTTCTCGGGGTAGTCGTGCGCGACCTGCTTGGCCAGCTCCGTGATCTTCTCGTCGATCTGCTGCTCGGTGATCAGCACGGAGGCGATGTCGCCGTCGTACACGGTTCCCCTCTCAGGTGTCCGGTGCTTCGCAGGTCAGCCTGCCATGTGCGCGGCGCGCCACCAAGCCGCCGGGTAGGGCGGTGCCGCGTTGGCCGTGCCAGTGGGAGATCAGGTCGTCCACGGCGCGGAGGTGGGCGTCGGTCAACTCGGGGGTGCCCCGCTGGAGGAGCCACATGCGCAGGACTCGGCGGCGGATCGCGGGGGGTTGTGGGGTGAGGTGTGCCACGTCGAGGTCGGTGTCGACCGTGGCTTGGGTCAGGGCGTCGGCGGCGAGGGCGTCGAGGGCGGACAGGTCGTCGCGGAGTTGGGCGGCGGTGCGGGCGAGGGCGCCCGCGACGCCGCCCTGGAGGATGGATTCCAGGAGCGGGAGGGCCTCGTGGCGGAGGCGGACGCGGGTGAAGCGAGGGTCGGTGTTGTGCGGGTCCTGCCACGGGTCGAGGTCGAGCGCGGCGCACGCTTCCCGGGTCGTGGTGCGCGGGATGCCGAGCAGTGGGCGCAGCCACGGGTGGTCGACCGGGCGCATGCCTGCGATCGACCGAGGGCCGGAACCTCGACCCAGTCCCAGCAGGACCGTTTCGGCCTGGTCGTCAAGGGTGTGGCCGAGTAGGACCCAGGACGGGAAGGCCGCGCGCAACGCGGTGTAGCGGGCTCGGCGGGCGGCGGCTTCGAGGCCGCCGGCACCTGTGACTGTCACGGGTAGGACAACGACATCGTCCAGCCCGAGTTCGATGAGCTTGTCCGCCACCAACGCCGCCGTCTTCGCGGATTCCTCCTGCAACCCGTGATCGACGATCAACCCGTCGACCCGCAGCCCCAGCTTCCCGCCCACGTGCCGCGCGGCAGCGGCCAGCGCGAGCGAGTCCGCGCCACCGGACACAGCCACCGCGATGCGGTCACCCGGGTCGACAAGGGCAAGCGACTGGCGGACCGCGACGCGAATCGCAGCCACCGCCGGGTGTGGTTTCACGCGACGCGGCGGATCCACGCCTGCGGGTCGTGGAGTTCTGCGCGCAACGGCAGTGTCTCCGGGGATGTCCAGATCAGGTTGAACCGCTCCATACCCACCGCGTCGACCACGTGGGTGGTGAACTTGGCGCCCACCGCGTACTGCTTCATCTTCGCCTCGACCCCCAGCAGGCTGCGCAGCACCCGGTCCAGCAGACCGCCACCACGCCGCCGCACGGTGAACCGTTCGCGGATCGTGGCCACCGTGGGCACGACCACCGGGCCCACCGCGTCCATCACGTGGTCCGCGTGCCCCTCCAGCAGCGTCGACACCGCGATCAGCCGGTCGAACACGGCCCGCTGCTCCGGTGACTGGATCAGCTCGACCAGCCCCATCGGACCGCCAGACGAGCTCGGGTCCGGCTTGTGCCGAGCCGAGCGCAGCAGGTCGGGCAGCCGGGCAGCGGCACCGCCCGCCTGGTCGTCCAGGCCGGTCAGGAAGGCCGCGACCTGCTCCTGGAAGTACCCACGCAGCCACGGCACGGCGGTGAACTGCAGCCGGTGTGTGCACTCGTGCAGGCACACCCACATCCGGAAGTCCTCCGGCGGCACGTCCAGCGCCTGCTGCGCGGCCACGATGTTCGGCGCGACCAGCAGCAGCCGCCCGGCCTCGCCGTCGCCGAACGGGTCGTACTGGCCCAGCACCCGGCTGCTCAGGTAGGCCAGGACAATCCCGGCCTGCATGCCTGCCGTGCCCGCGAGCATGCCTCCGACGACCTTGCCGGGCCGGGCGGGCAGCGCGCCGGAGGTGAGCGCGGCGATGCTGTGCGCGGCGGCCTCGATCCAGTGCTCGCGGTCGACCACGTCGCCGCCGAGCAGCGGCAGGTCCGCGCCCAGGCCGGTGAGCCCGCGCACGTGCGACTCGGCCTCGGCGGTGATCTCCCGCAGCCGGGTCACCGAGTGCGCGGCGACCTCGCGAGTCACCGTCGGGCCTGGGCGGACGAGCCGCCGCGCCGTCGAGACCGCCAGGTCCCAGTCGACCGGCGGCGCGCCCTCGGTCGATCTCGCCACGTCCGCACCGGTCGTGTTCACACCGTCGACGCTACCCGAGCGGAGGTGATCTCACCGACAGCTCAGCGGCACCCGCATTGGCGCAACGCGGCCGCGACCGCGTCCAGGGCGGGCCGCGCGTCGGCCGGATTGGAGCCGTTGGACATGAGCGCGAACACCAGCACCCGGCCGTCCTTGTCCAGCACGACCCCGGCCAGGGAGTTGACGTTGGACAGGGTGCCGGTCTTGGCCCGTACCCAGCCCTTGCCGCCCGCCGCGTTGGGGCCCTGGTAGCGGCTCGCGAGGGTGCCGCTGCCACCCGCCACCGGCAGGCCGCCGAGCAGCGGCCGCAGCTTGGCGGTGCGCGGGTCCTGGCCGTCCGGGGCGGCGGCCACCCGCAGCACCTCGGCCAGCAGGGCGGCGCTGACCAGGTTCAACGTGGACAGGCCACTGCCGTCGTTGAGCTTGACCGTGCTGACGTCGAACCCGTTGTCGGTGAGCGTCTTGAGGACCGCGCCGGTGGCGCCGGTGAACGACACCTCGTTGCCGGTGCCCTTGGCAACCTCGCGGGCCATGGCCTCGGCGAGCACGTTGTCGGAGTGCTGCAGCAGGTTGTCGACCAGCTCCACGATCGGCGCGGACCGCACCTCGCCGAGCACCTGCGCGTCCGGCTTGGCGATGGTGGTGGCGTTCTTCTCGGGCACGGTGGCACCGATCCGCTTGGCGAACTCCTCGGCGAGCGCGCGCCCCGGGTTCGCGGCGCGCGCGGAGGTGTCCTTGGTCGGATCCGCGCGGCCGCCGTCGAGCATGGCCGGGACCATCGGGGCGATGTAGCCGCCCGCGATGTCCGGCTGCTCCCAGCCCTTGGCGAGGCTGTCGCCGGTGTACCGGTTGAGGTCGAGCAGCACGGTGTGCACCGGCCCCTTGGCCTTGACCTGGGCGACTAGGTCGTCGAGGTGGGCGGCACCCGGGTAGACGGAGTTCTTGCCCGCGGGCAGCGAGGACAGCGTGGGGTCGCCGCCGCCCACGATGATCACCGTGCCCGGCTTGTCCCCCGCGACGACCTTGGTGGTCAGCTGCTCGGCGTGCGGGAGCGCGAGCAGGGCGGCGGCGCTGGTGAGGAGCTTCGTGGTGGACGCGGGCACCAGCGTGGTGTCGGCGTTCTGCGCGAACAACACCTCACCCGAGATGGGGTCGATGACCTTGCCGGTCAACGAGCCCAGCACGGCGTCGCTGGCGGGCCCGGCCAGCGCGGCCTGCACTCCGGCTGGCGTGGGCGCGGGGTTGTCGGCACCCGCACCGTGCAGCGTGGGGGTGAACTGGACGGCGGCGGGCGGCGGGGCGATGGCCACCTCGGCCTCGCCCTTCTTGATGCCCAGCTTCTCGGCCAGACCTGGCACGAGGAACACGGCACCGGCCGCCAACGCGAGCACGACGACCACGGCACAGGTGATGATCAGGCCCGTGCGCTTCTTCTTCGGCTTGGTTTCCTCGGCGTTGTCGGGCTCGTAGTCGGTTTCCGCACGAGCCGGTTCCGAACGGAGTGGCGTCGGCTCAGCGCGAACTGGGGTCGGCTCCCGGGTGACGGCCCCGACCGGGATCACCTGCGTCCGCTCGGCCGCGGTCACTACCGGCGACCGAGACACCGGGGGCTGGCCCGGATGGGTCTGGGTGGGGCTGCCCGGACGCACACCGGTCTGCCCAGGACCTGCCTGCCCGGCACCCGGCTTTCGCAAGCCGGTCTGACCTGGTCCAGGTTGCCCCAAGCCCGCTTGGGTCGAACCCGGCCGACCCGGGCCTACCTGACCTGGGCCTGCGTTACCCGAGCCCGGCTGACCTGGGCCCGGCTGACCTGGGCCCGGCTGACCTGAAACTGGTTGACCAAGGCCAGCTTGGGCCGAACTCTGCTGACCCGGACCTGCCTGACCTTGACCTGCCTGGCTTGGACCTGCCTGGCTCGGGCCCGGTTTGCCCGGGACCGATGGCCCGTGGCCGGTCTGACCTGGGCCTGCCGGTCCCGGGCCGGTTGGACCTCGGCCTGGTTGTCCTGGGCCGGGCGAGCCTGATGGGCGTCTGCCGGGCGGAACCTGCGCCCCGGGCGGGCCGACGGGTGGCCGCCGCGGACCGCTGACCGGACGCGCCTGGGTAGGCGAGTCGTGGTTCGAACCCGGGCGTGGACCGGGCGGTGGGCCGGGACGACGGGTTTCCGGCGGAAGCTTCGGTTTCGGGGCGGGCACTGTGACACCGCCACCGGTGTCGCCGGTACCCTCCGGAATGGGCAGCTGGTTCGTCTTGCCCGGCTCGTCGGGCCGCCGCGTCACCTTGGTCGGCGAGTCGACGGGCGGTGTCACCGGACGGGTGACCCTGGTCGACGGTTCGACCGCCGCCGACTTCTCCACCTGACCGGACACGGCCTGCGGCGAGACCGGACGACTGAAGGTCGTCGGCGAGTCGCCAGCCGCCCGACCGGGCGCACCATCGCCGCGCGGAGCAGTGGCGGCGGTCGACGAATCAACCGGCGGCCCTGCCTCCGACGGCGGTTCGACCCGCGCCGTGGTGGACCCCTCGCCCCGATCGTCACCACGCGGCTCGGTCGACGAGCCGATCAGGTCCTGACCAGCGGTCTCGGCACGAGACACCGTCGTACGCGAGGTCACCACCGACGGGTTCACCGACGCGGTAGCGGACTCCTCCAGCCGGTCACGCGCCTGCTCCACCCCGCCGGACCCGTCAACAACAAGCGAGCCAACCGACGTAGTCGGCGAATCAACCGACTCGACAGGCTCATCCGCCCCCTGCTCTGCCTGCCCGGCAGTCTCGTCACGCGGCACCGTCGTGCGACCAGTCACCGCCGACGGATTCACCGACGCAGTCGCCGACCCTCCCTCGACTCGGCTGGCAGACCCGCCCCCGTCACCCGAACCGGTGGAAACGGTCGGCGACTCGCCTGGCGCGACAGCCTCCGCAGCCTGCTCGGACTCGCAGGCAGGCTCAGGTTCAGTGGGCGACGTCGGGCCAGCGACTGCCGCCGATGGATTCACCGGCGTGGTGGCGGACTCTTCCAGTCGCTCGGATTCCGCCCGCTCAACGGACTCCGCCACCAGATCATCCGGCTGTTCCGCCTGGTCGGCAGGGTCCTCCCGCACCGCCGAGTCGACCTCCCCAGCCGACTCCCCCTCGGCACGCGGCGGCACCACCGGCCGGGTCACCTTGCCGGACAGGCCCGCCTCGTCGTCACGCCCCGTGTCCGATTCGCCGGTCGACGGCACGGCCAACGGCGTCGTCGTTGCCCCCGGCACCGCCTCGTCAACCCCGGAGCAGGCATCGTCCGAACCGGCGGATTCCACCGCGGTGTCACCAGGTTCACCCGATGGGGTTGTGCTGGTCTCGGGCGTGTCGGGCTCGGATTCGACGTGGGTCTCGTCACGTAACACCGGGTCATCGGCGGCGGTCGGCGCGCCGGGTTCCGGGCGGGGGGTGTCGTCACCGTCGTCCGCGGGCCACATGGTGTCGTCGTCAGCGGGCCAGGCAGGGGTCTCCTCAGGCACATCCGTAAGACGTTTGTGCTGGTCACCAGGTTGCGGCTGGGATCTTTCCCGATCTTCACCGGATACCGGCCGCTGCTCGGGCACGCCGCTCCCCTCCCCCTGGTTCAGCCGAATGTCGCACCCCTCACACGCGGTATCGGGTGCGGGACAGGGGGGCGCCTGGTCCACACTAGTGGCGTAGCGAAGAAGGCGAAGAGGAGCGAGGAACGGCGTGGAGTTCGACGTCACGATCGAGATCCCCAAGGGGAATCGGAACAAGTACGAGGTTGACCACAAGTCCGGGCGCATCCGGCTGGACCGCACCCTCTTCACCGCGACGCAGTACCCGGCCGACTACGGCTTCATCGACGACACCCTGGGTGAGGACGGCGACCCGCTGGACGCCCTGGTGCTCGTGCAGGAGCCGACGTTCCCCGGCTGTCTCATCCGCGCTCGCGCGATCGGCATGTTCCGCATGACCGATGAAAAGGGTGGCGACGACAAGGTGCTGTGCGTGCCGTCGCACGACCCGCGCACCGAGCACCTGCGCGACATCCACCACCTGGCCGAGTTCCACCGGCTGGAGATCCAGCACTTCTTCGAGGTCTACAAGGACCTGGAGCCGGGCAAGAGTGTCGAGGGCGCGAGCTGGGTCGGCCGCACCGAGGCCGAGGCCGAGATCAAGCGGTCCTACGAGCGGGCCAAGGAGCACGAGGCGGAGCACCCGGAGCACGCCGAGCACTGAGTCACACCCTGGACGCCCCGCACCGCACCGGTGTGGGGCGTCTTGTCGTACCCGGGGTTACTCGCTGACCCACCGGAGGGTGCCGATGGCGTCCACGTCCGGGCGGTACTCGGCGCTGCCGCCGCCGTCGAGCCGGTCGGCGGTGCGTTCCAGCAGGTCGGTGAGGCTCGCCGCGTGCAGTTGGCCGCCCGGGTAGCGGTAGACGCCGCCCTCGGCCAGGTAGAGGACGCCCGCGTCGCCCTTGGCGAAGGGCACGTCGCCGTCGCGCCTGCCCGCGCCGCGTTCGCACATCTCGATGGCGGTGGTCAGGATGTCGCGGGCGGAGAGCGGCCGGTAGGCGGGCGGCAGCGTGAACCCGTCCGCCCGCGCGCCGTTGTGCCTGGTCAGGGCGATCACGAGTTCGGACGGCAGGGGCACGCCGAGGTCCCGCTGGAGGGTGACCAGTTCGGCCCGGCTGGCAGGCCGGTTCCAGGCGTTCGCGGTGGCCGGGGCGTGGCCGTCCAGCCAGGAGTCGACCCGGTCCAGCGCGGCGTCGAGGCGTATCGCGGTGACCTCGTCCGGGTCCACCAGGGTCACCGAGCCCTCGCGCGGCAGGCAGTCGGGCGCGGTCTGCACCGCGTGCGGGGCCTGCTCTGGTTGCGGCGCGGCGTCCCGGGCCACTCCGAGTGCGAAGGCCAAGGCGATCACCAGACCACCCACGGTGAAGATCACCGCTATGACGCGCACCCACCACCCCCGACCTCTGCCGGGCCCCAGCATGGCAGAGCGCGGACAGGGACCGTCAGGTCGCGGCGGTGATCGGTTGCCGGGCAACGACGAGACGACCGCGGCCCCGCACCCGGGTGGGTGCGGGGCCGCGGTCGGTTGCCGGTCGGCGCGGTGCCGGTTCCGTTCGGCGCATGGTCGGATCCGCTCGGTGTCGGACCCGGGTGCCGGACCTCAGTGCAGGGCGACCGGGGCGGGCTCGGCGTCGGTGGCCTCGGCCGCGGCCCGCTCGTCGGCGGCCCGCTGCAGGCCGGACTTGTTCGACAGCGGCTTCTCCTTCAGGAACCAGATCAGTCCGAACGCCACCAGGGTGACGCACCCGCCGACCAGGAACACCGTGTCGAGCGAGCTGGCGAACCCGGACAGGATCGGCCGGGCCAGCGTCGGGTCCAGGGTGCTCAGGAACGACGTGTTGTTCAGGTCGATCCCGGTGCCGCCGGTCATGCCGTGGGCGAACTGCGGGTTGGACTGCAGCGCGGACAGGAAGGCCGGGTCGTTCTTGACGGCCGCGAACGCGTCGCTGATGCGCCCGCCGACCACGCTGAACAGGATGGACAGGAACACCGCGGTACCGACGGTGCCGCCGATGGACCGGAAGAAGGTGGCCGAGGAGGTGGCCACGCCCATGTCCTTCACCGGCACGTCGTTCTGGATCGCCAGGATCAGCGTCTGCATGCAGAGGCCGAGACCGGCGCCCGCCAGCACCATGATCAGCATGGTCGCCCACACCGGGGTGTCCACGGTGATCTGCGCGAACAGGAACAGCGCGGCCACCGTGGCGGCCAGGCCGAAGATCGGGAACTTGCGGTACCGGCCGCTCTTGGCGATCGCCCGGCCGCTGGTGGTGGCGGCGACCAGGATGCCGAAGGTCATCGGCAGGGTCATCAGGCCGGACTCGGTCGGCGAGGCGCCCTTGACGATCTGCAGGTACAGCGGCAGCGACATCATCAGGCCGAACATGCCGACGCCCATGACGAAGTTGACCACGTTGGTCAGCGAGAAGGTCTGGCGGCGGAACAGCCGCAGCGGCAGCAGCGCCGCGTCGCCCATCGCCTTCTCCACGAACACGAAGGCGACCAGGCCGATCACGCCGATGGCGTACATCAGCAGCGAGCGGCCGGAGTCCCAGCCCCACTCGCGGCCCTGCTCGGCCACGATCAGCAGCGGCACCAGGCCGACGGTGAGCGCGATGGCGCCCCAGTAGTCCACCCGCTGCGCGACGCGGCGGTGCGGGACGTTGAGGAACCGGGCGACCACGATCAGCGCGACGATGCCGATCGGCACGTTGAGCAGGAACACCCAGCGCCAGCCGGTGATGCCCGCGAAGGTGCCGACGCCTGCGAAGGCGCCGCCCACGACCGGGCCTGCCACGCTGGACAGACCCCAGACGGCCATGAAGTAGCCCTGGTACTTGCTGCGTTCCCGCGGCGGCACCATGTCGGCGATGATCGCCAGCGCGAGCGACATCAGACCACCGGCGCCAAGGCCCTGCACGGCGCGGAAGGCGGCCAGCTCGTACATCGAGTTGGAGATGCCGGAGAGCACCGAACCGACCAGGAAGAACGTGATCGCGGTCAGGTACATCGGCTTGCGCCCGAAGATGTCGGACAGCTTGCCGTAGAGCGGGGTGGAGATGGTGGCGGTGATCAGGTAGGCGGTGGTGGCCCACGCCTGGATGGTCTGCCCGTGGAGCTGGTCGGCGATCGTCTTCATGGCCGAGGCCATGATCGTCTGGTCGAGCGCGGCGAGCAGCATGCCCAGCATGAGCCCGGAGAGCACGGTCAGGATCTGCCGGTGGCTCAGCTGCCCGGGAGCGGCATCCGAAACCGGAGCTGACATTACTTCTTTCCCCCTTCGGAACGCGCGTAGGCCACGCATTCGGTGATCAACGTAGGTAGGTAGGTGGCGTGGTCGGCGAGGAAGCGCTCGAACAACGCGACGAAGGTGTCGAGGTCGGCGGGGTCCCAGTGGGCCACCATGCGGGCCAGCGACAGCGCCATCCGCTCGCGCTGGCCCTGAAGTACGGCGATGCCCGCCTCGGTGACCGCGAGCAGGCTGGCGCGCCCGTCCTCGGGATCGGCCCTGCGCTCCAGCAGGCCGTCCTTGACCAGCGCCGCGACCTGGCGGCTGACCGTGGACGGGTCGGAGTGCACGGCGTCGGCCAGCACGCTGGAGCGGCTGGGACCCAGCACCATCAGGTTCTTGAGCAGGATGACAGCGGACCGGTCGACCCCGGCCTTGCTCATCTTGGCGGCCACCGTCGCCTGCTGTTTGCCGAAGGCGAACAGGACGGACGCGAGCCGTCGCCCCTGCTCGATCTCCTCCGGCGTGAGGCCCTCGGCAGCCGCGTCGACGTCGGGCGCTACCACGGTACCTCCCTGAGTTGCTTGCATCATCCAAGTAGTTGGTCGATACAAGCATGCGCTTTTCGGGTGACCGAACGCAACTCAATAACCGGAGACCCCGCTCACACCGCGACGCCCCGGTGTCGGACAGCCGACACCGGGGCGTTTACGCAGGTCAGAAAGGTCTAGACCCAGCCGGGCATGGGGTAGGCGGAGAGCAGCTCGCGCACCTCGGCGGCCACCTTGTCCAGCTCGGCGTCGTCACTCGCCGAGATCGCCCGCTCGATCCATTCCGCCAACCGGGGCATCTGCTCGACCCCGAGACCACGCGTGGTGATCGCCGCCGTCCCGAGCCGGATGCCCGACGGGTCGAACGGCTTGCGGCTGTCGAACGGCACGGAGTTGTAGTTCAACTCGATCCCCGCCCGGTCCAGGGCGCGCGCGGCAGGCTTGCCCGCGACGGCCTTGTTGGACAGGTCGATCAGGATCAGGTGGTTGTCCGTGCCCCCGGAGACCAGGTCGAACCCACGCTCGACCAACGCCTCCGCGAGCGCCTTGGCATTCGCCACGATCCCGGCCGCGTAGTCGCGGAACCCCGGCCTCGCGGCCTCGCCCAGCGCGACCGCGATGGCGGCGGTGGTGTGGTTGTGCGGACCACCCTGAAGCCCGGGGAACACGGCCTTGTCCAGCGCCTTCGCGTGCTCGGCAGTGGACATCAACATCGCCCCGCGCGGCCCGCGCAGGGTCTTGTGCGTCGTGGTGGAGATGATCTGCGCGTGCCCGACCGGCGACGGGTGCGCCCCACCCGCGACCAGCCCGGCGATGTGCGCGATATCCGCCACCAGAACCGCGTCGACCTCCTTGGCGATCTCGGCGAACGCGGCGAAGTCGATCGTGCGCGGGATCGCGGTACCCCCACAGAAGATCAGCTTGGGCCGCTCCGCCAGCGCCAGCCCACGCACCTCGTCCAGGTCGACCCGGCCGGTGTCCTTGCGCACGCCGTACTGCACGGCGTCGAACCACTTGCCGGTCGCGGACACACCCCACCCGTGGGTGAGGTGGCCACCGGCGGGCAGGGCCATGCCCATGACCTTGTCGCCCGGGTTGACCAGGGCCATGTAGACGGCCAGGTTCGCGGGCGACCCGGAGTAGGGCTGCACGTTGGCGTGCTCGACCCCGAACACGGCCTTCGCCCGCTCGATGGCCAGCTTCTCGACCAGGTCGATGTACTGCTGACCCTCGTAGTAGCGCTTCCCGGCGTACCCCTCGGAGTACTTGTTGGTCAGCACGGTGCCGGTCGCTTCGAGTACGGCGGTGGAAACGTAGTTCTCGGAGGCGATGAGCCGGATCTTCTCGTACTGCCTCCGAGCTTCCCCCTCCACCAACGCCGCCACTTCGGCGTCGGCGGCAGCGAGCTGCGAGATGGCAGGCTGGTGCATGCGGCAGTCCTTCCAGTGCGCACGATGACGTCCCGGGGACACCCAGGCGTTCGGTGCCACGCTCCGCTGCGATCGCTTCCCGGTGGTCGATTCCACCCAAACACGCCAGTCACGATCCGGTTCGCACCCTACACCTTGACGGGTGCTTATTACTGATGAGTAACCTGTCGCCATGAGCACAGATCTGTCCTGGGTGGCGGACGCGATGCGGCAGACGGTGCCGTGGGTGTCCTCGGCTGGCATCACATTCCACGAGGTGACGGCTACGCGGGTGGTGTGCGGGCTGCCGGATGTGGAGGGGCAGCGGAATCACGTGGGTGGACCGCACGCCGCGGTGATGTTCGGGTTGGCGGAGACGGCTTCCGGAGCGGTCGGGTTGGCGGCGTTCTCCGGGGAGATGGGGCGGGCGACGCCTTTGGTGGTGCGGTCGGAGATTCGGTATCGGAAGGTTGCTTTGGGGGAGCTGACCGCGGAGGCGGTGTTGGGGCGGGGGGTTGATGAGGTGATCGCGGAACTGGATTCCGGGGTGCGGCCGGAGTTCGCGGTGGAGTGCGTCATCCGGGATGCCAATGACGTGGTGACGGCAGAGATGACCGTGGTGTGGACACTTCGCCCCAACAAGGCAAAATAGAAGCAACCAGCTTCTATTTTGTCTCTGCCGAGTCAGCTTGGCCGAGTCGGCCGAGGAAGTGCTAGTGCCGCGTCCACATCAACATGCGCTTCAGGATGTTCATCCCACCACCGCGCATAAGTAGGATTCCTGTCCACAATAGACCGATAGGCATGCGCCACACACGCGAAGATCTCGTGCTTGCGCCCGCCCAACACCCCATCAAGGCGAACCACCAACACCACCGGCAACCGCAGAGCATCCCCCCGCAACGGCCGGATCACAAACCCCGGGCCGCTCAACGAAGCAGGCTGCGCCAAACAGACCGCCCCCGCCGCCGCAAGGGCCATCGCCGCCCGCCCCTCGGTCACATGGTGCGTGATTCGCGGCGTGAACCCGACCTTCTCGCAAGCCTCCCGAAACCCGAGCCGCATGGTGTCCTGGTCCGGCGGCGGCACCACCCAATCCAAATCCGCCAGGTCCGCTAGGTCGATCTCCTCCTGCTCGGCCAACGGGCTATCGGAGCTCAACGCGACGAACTGTGGTTCCTCCACGATCGTTCGGACTTCCACATCACGCAGCATCCGGTGTTCCATGCCCTCGAACCGCTCGAACACCGCCAGATCCGCCTGCTTCGACGAGATCAGATCCAGCAGTGCGGGCCCGGACGTATCGATCTCCGTGCGCAGCTCCGTGCACCGGATCCACGCTCGCAGCTCCTTGATCAGCGCACTGGTGAACAGCATCGGGCTCGATGCCAGCACCAGCGGGGCCTCTGCCGGGTTGTGGTTGTGCGTGCGGGCCGAGGCGAGCAGCGCGGACATGTCCTCCAGCACGACCCGTGCCGAGCGGACGACGCTGCGGCCGAGTTCGGTGGGGACGCTGCCGTTGGAGGAGCGGCGGAAGAGCTCGCCGCCGACCAGGCGTTCGATGGAGCGGAGTTGGGCGGTGAGGGCTGGTTGGGTGACGCCCAGCCGGATGGCCGCCTTGGACACGCTGCCTTCTTCCGCGATGGCGCAGATGGCCCGCAGGTGGCGGAGTTCGAGTTCGGCCATAACAGAACTTGATACCCCGTTCGGATGAGATAAGGCTAGGGGGAGGCGGCATATTTCTGATACCGGTTCTTGCGCGGCCCCGTGTCGCGCCGCCGCCGGGGGCACAACCCCCGGGTCGGCCAGAACTTCCGGTGCCCGGCACTGTCCACCCACACCGTGCCGGGCACCGGCTTCAACTCCGCACTTGCCGCGCGTGGCCGGTTGCACGGCGTCTTGTGCACACCGTCGTCCTCGGTAGGGTCCCGGGACATGAGGCTGGACGCCGCGAACTACGCGGGCACGGTAGTCGAGGCGGCCGAGACGCTGGTCGCGGCCGAGCAGCGCGGGTATGACGCGGGGTGGGTGCCGGAGACCAAGATCGACCCGTTCATCGGGTTGGCCGTGGCCGCCGAGCGGACCAGCCGGATCGAGCTGATGACCGGGATCGCGGTCGCCTTCGCGCGCAGCCCGATGACGGTCGCGGTGCAGGCCAACGACCTGCAGCTGCTCTCCGGCGGGCGGTTCGTGCTCGGGCTCGGCTCCCAGGTCAAGCCGCACATCACCAAGCGGTTCGGGATGCCGTGGTCGGCTCCGGCGGCGCGGATGCGCGAGTTCGTGCTTGCCGTGCGGGCGATCTGGGCGGCGTTCGCGACCGGCGAGCGGCTGCGGTTCACCGGCGAGTTCTACACGCACACGCTGATGACCCCGTTCTTCGATCCCGGCCCCAACCCGCACGGCAACCCCAAGGTCTACCTGGCCGCCGTGGGCGAGCGGATGACCGAGGTCGCCGGGGAGGTGGCCGACGGCATGCTGTGCCACGGCTTCTCCACCGAGCGCTACCTGCGCGAGGTCACGCTGCCCGCACTGGAGCGCGGCCGGGCCAAGGCGGGCAGGACCCTGGCCGGTTTCGACATCAGCGGGCCGTCGTTCGTGGCCACCGGGGCGACCGAGGAGAAGCTGGTCGCCTCGATCGCCGCGGTCCGCAAGCAGATCGCCTTCTACGGCTCGACCCCGTCCTACCGGGCCGTGCTCGACCTGCACGGCTGGGGCGGCCTGCAGGACGACCTGAACGCGTTGTCCAAGCGCGGCAAGTGGGCCGAGATGGACGAGCTGATCGACGACGAGGTGCTCAACACGTTCGCCGTGGTCGGCGAACCTGCCGTGGCGGCCGCGGAGATCAAGCGCCGCTACGGCGATGTGGTCACCCGGATGTCGGTGCCCGCCGCGCTGGTCCCCGTGCTACGAGACGCGGATTAGCGCGGCCCCGGCGAGCACGAAGAACACCAGCACGACGAGGGTGCTCGAACTGCCGCCGGTCGAGCTGGTGACCAGCTGATCCACCGCGCCGGTGAGGGTGACGCCGCAGTCCGCGGTCACCACGTGCCTGCCCGGCTCGATCTTGTCGAACTCGACCGGGGTGGTGAACGCGCCGGAGTTGTCCGCGGTGGTCGAGCCGACGGACTCGCCGTCCGAGGTGAGCAGGACGGTGTGGTTCGGTTCGCAGCCGGATCCCTTGGCGGACAGTGAGTCGCCGGGCTGGATGGACTTGCGGTCCAGCTCAAGGCCGCCGTCCTGGCTTGGCTCGTCGACCACCGGGGTGCCCAGGTCGGTCGTGCCGGGCGGCGGAGTGTCCGTTGTGGTCGGTGCGGTGGTGTCGGTGGTGGTTGTCGTCCCCGGCGTGGTCGTGGTGGTGATTCCCGGCCTGGTGGTCGTTGTGGTTGCGCCCGGACCGGTCGTGGTCGTGCCGGGTGGGACGGTCGTGGGTGGATTCGTCGTGGTGACCGGCGGTGTCGTGGTGACGACCGGTGGCGTGGTCGTCGTCGTGGGGGTCGACTTGGTCACGGTGAACCGGGTGCCGCCGCTGGTGTTCTTGTCGCAGCTCCCGGTGATCGGGTAGGTCGCGGGCGCGGCCGAGGTCGGCACGGTGGCGGAGACCGAACCCGTGCCGAGCCTGCTGAGCGTCGCGTTCGGGATCGTGGTCAGCTTCGAGCTGAACGACACGACACTGCACCCGCCTGCCGGGACGACCGTGACGCCGATGGTGAACGACGAACCCGCTGGTCCCGAGGTCGGTTTGATCGACAGGCTGAGCACGAGCGTCTGCGTCTGGGCAGCCGCCGGGGCGACCGGTAACACGACCAGGAACAGGGTGGCCGCCGCAACGGCGAGCCCCACCAAGCGTCCAACAGTGCGCACGACCGCTTCCCCTTGTCCGTTTCCCGATCTGCCGGAACGGCCCGACCCAGGGCGGGCGCGCTGTAGCATTCCGCTCCGATCGGGCCCGCCTGAACCGGGAGTTTGTCCCATGGGACGTCTTATCGCCACGACGGTTGCGTTCGTGACCGCCGTGTTGGTGCTCGGCGCCACTCCCACTGTCGCACAGGAGTCGGACGACCCGCTCAGAGTGACGGTCACTCTGGACGGTCAGGACATCACCGGCCGTACCGTCCAGCTCGACCCGACGCGGCCCGCGGAGATCTCGGTGACCGCCGAGAACCATGGCCGGACCACCCGCAAAGTGCGGTTGATCAGGGTCTCCGGGGTCGCGCTGGCGCTCACCTTCTACGCCTACGACACCAACCTGCCGTTCGAGGTCCCGGCCGGTCAGCGCGTCGTGCGCACCTTTCCGCTGGACGTGCGCGACCTCGAAGGCCAGGCCATCGGGCTGCTGCCGACCTCGGTGGAGCTGCTCGACGAGGACCGGGGCGTGCTCGGCGGCAGCGAGACCGTCGCGGACGTGCGCGGCTCGGTGTGGTCGGTGTACGGCGTGTTCGGGTTCGTGATGTTCGTGCTGACGGCGTTGATCTGGGCCAGCGTGTTGATCGCGCTCGCTCGCCACCGCTTGTCCGCCAACCGTTTTCGGCGGGCGCTGCGGTTCCTGCCCGCGGGTATCGGCACGGGCTTCGTCGCCGTGGTCACGCTCTCGGTGCTGCGGTGGGTGGCCCCGGTGCCCGCGGTGGAGATCCCGGTCGTGCTGGGGGCTGCGGTGATCGCGATGGTGCTGGGCTTCCTGACCCCGCACCCGGTCGCGCCGCCGCCGCCCGCCGAGCCGGAGCCCGCACCCGAGGGGACGACCGTCGGCCTGACCGAGCTGTTCGCGCCGCGGCCGGACGGTCCCACCACGGCCATGCCGATCCCCACCGACATGAACACCCACGTCCTGCCCCAGCCGACCGTCGCCAACACGCTGGAAGACCCGGAAACGCCGAGGTGGCCTGGATGACCGCGCCCACCGGGCTCGTCGCCGCACTCCCCCAGTACACCGTCGGCCAGAAGATCGGCTCCGGTGGCATGGGGGTCGTCTTCGAGGGCGTGCACCGCTCCCTCGGCAGGCACGTGGCGATCAAGCAGCTGCCCGCGGACCTGGTCGGCGACCCGGCGGTCAACGCCCGGTTCGACCGCGAGGCGCGGGTGCTGGCCAGCCTGGACCACCCGCACATCGTGCCGGTGTACGACTACGTGCAGACCGGGCAGGACAACCTGCTGGTGATGGAGAAGCTGGACGGCGGCACGGTCTACGACCGGTTCCGCGGACCCGGCCTCACCGGCGAGCAGTCCTGCGCGATCGCCCTGGCGATGCTGGGCGGGCTGCACGCGGCGCACGTGGCGGGCGTGCTGCACCTGGACATCAAGCCGAAGAACCTGCTGTTCACCTCCGCCGGGGTGATGAAGGTCGCGGACTTCGGCATCGCCCAGGTGGTCAGCGAGGGCGCGACCCTGGTCACGCACGCGGGCGAGGTGCTCGGCACCCCCGCGTACATCGCGCCCGAGCAGGCGATGGGGAACGCTCTCGCGCCCGCCGCCGACATCTACTCGGCCGGAACTGTGCTGTACGAGCTGCTGTGCGGCGAGCTGCCCTACGACCGCAGCCGCGGCGCGGTGAGCATGATGCGGCAGCGCATCTTCAACGACCCGCGGCCGCTGCCCCGGGTGCCCATGCCGCTGTCCGCCGTGGTCATGCGCAGCCTGGCCCGCGACCCGCTGCACCGCTACCGCGACGCCGAGGCGTTCGCCATCGACCTGAGCGCGGCCGCGACCGCGGTGTACGGCCCGGACTGGCTGGAGCGCTCCGGCGTCCCGGTCCACCTGGCCCCCCGGGTGACCGGCGCGATCTCGCAGCAGCTGACCCGGCAGCCGGACTCGCCCACGATCGTCACCCCGCCGGTGCGTGCGACCGCCCCGGACGGCACCCGCACGCTGGACCCGGCGGACTTCCGCGGCAAGCAGCTGCGCCCGGCGAGCGAGATCATCCGCCGGACCGGTCCGTCGCCGCTGTGGCCCGCGCTGGTCGCGGCCGTCGCGTTGATCGCGGTGATCGTGCTGCCGCTGGTGTCCGCCAAGCACCTCGGGCACCCCGGGAGCACGCTGGCGGTCGACGGCCAGCAGCTGCTGAAACCGGTCGTGGTGGACCTGAGCAGCCCGATCACCATCGCGGGCCGCGCCCCGGACGACGTCCAGCTGCGCTTCTCGGTGAACGCGGCGGGCATCCCGCTCGGCCCGACGATCGCCAAGACGATCGCCCGCAAGCCCGACGGCACCTTCGAGACCAGGATCGAACCCGACCCGCTGATGCGCTGGCTGGTCGGCGGCGCGGCCACCGGCGAGATCAAGGTGGCAGGCCAGGTGTACCAGTTCACCCTGCTGTCGCCGCTGCACCCGATGGCCACCGTGATGGGCTCCGGCAGCCTGCTGCTGGCCCTGTTCGCCCTGGCCTACATCGAGTCCCTGATGCGCACCCTGCGCCGTGGCCACCGCCGCCCGGCCGCCCCGATCTCCGCTCTCCCCTTGGGTGCACTGTTCGGGGCGACCATGTGGCTGTTCCTCGGTGCCCTCACCGCGCACGAACCCTCCCGCGTCATCGGCATCGTGACCGCGCTCGCAGGCGCCCTGGCCGCGTCGGGCTTCGTGCTCGCCACCGCTTGGGCGGTGCGTCGAGCCAGGGGCTGACATGGCAAAACGGGGAGCGCCGGGTAGGTGATCGTCGCTAACGTCGGGACGTGAACCTCTTCGCTGATGCCATCACGTCCGAGGCCGGTCTGCGCGAGATCTACGAGGAGCCCAAGAGCAGTTCGCGGGCCAAGGAGATCTCCTCGATGGACGACATGGCCCGCCGGTTCGTGGCGTGTTCACCGATCGTGTTCGTGGCCAGTGTCGAT
Organism: Actinokineospora enzanensis DSM 44649; assembly: GCF_000374445.1. Lineage (GTDB taxonomy): Bacteria > Actinomycetota > Actinomycetes > Mycobacteriales > Pseudonocardiaceae > Actinokineospora > Actinokineospora enzanensis. The sequence continues at coordinate 47,717 of NZ_KB894418.1, forward strand.
CTTGAGGGGCGGTGCGATGTCACGCCGCGTGGCGGGCAGGCCGGGTTCGTGTCGGTGTTGGCGGGCGGGGAGGTCGTGGTGCCGGACGCCACCGGGAACCGGCGGATCGACACCTACCGCAACGTCGTGGCGACCGGCCGGGTCGGGCTGATCTTCCTCATTCCCGGGCGCGGGCAGACCCTCCGTGTCAACGGGCGGGCCTGCGTGTCGGCGCGACCGGAGTTGTTGGCCCGGTTGACGCCGGTGGGCAAGCCGCCGCGGGTGGCGTTGGTGGTGGAGCCGGACGAGGTGTTCGGCCACTGCCCCAAGGCTTTCGTCCGCTCCGGGCTGTGGCAGCCGACGACCTGGCCGGACCCGAAGGCCCAGCCGGATCCGGCGGAGCTCACGCACGCGCACATCGGCGACCCGACGGTAACGCTGGAAATGGTGCAGCAGAGCCAGATCGAGTCCCTGCGCGACCGCCTGGAGTAGCTATTCGCAGGCCACGCCGTCGTTATCGCGGTCCAGGGCGGAGCGGTAGCCCGGTTCGCCTCGGTACAGCGGCGCCGCACCCGCGGCTCGTGCCGCGTCGCAGTTCTTGTAGTACGCGGCAGGTGCGGGGGCAGGCTCGGTCGTGGCGGGCTTGGGCGCGGGTGCCTGCGTGGTGTGCGGGGCGGCCTTCACCGTGGTGGCCGGGGCCTTGGGCGCGGGCGGGGCGGCTGGCGCAGGCGGCGCGGGCAGGACGTCCAGGCCGCCGCAGGGCGCGCCCCACAGGCCGAGGGTCGCGTTCTTGGCTGCGTTCTGGGCATCGGTCAACACCGCGGTCCCGTCGACGACCTTGGCCATGCCCTGGCTGACCGCCAGCTGCGCGAAGTCGCGGCCGTCGGCCAGCAGCACCGCGCCGAGGTCGGACACCTGGATCTGTTGGCCGCCCAGGGTTTTCCTGGCGAAGTCGAACGCGGCACCGGACCAGCACTCGCCCGGGGCCGCGAGGCCGGCCACCACGACCTGCCTGCCCGCCGAGGTCAGGACGGTTCGGGCATCGACCACATCGGACACCGTGGCTGTCGCCTGCGCGGGGGATGTCGTAGTGGTGGCACTCGTGGTGACCGGCTCCGCCGCCGTCGGGGTGGTGCGCGGTGCGCTGCCCGCCACCCCGGCGTCGGTCCGGCCATCGCCGCACCCGGCGAGCAGTGCCGTTGCCGCGAGTGCCGTCGCTGCCCAGGCTGTGCGCTTGCCCATGGTGACTCCCTCGTGACCGGACGGTGTGGAGGGTCCATCGGGTTTGATCACGTGGCGTTACTTGAACATTCAGGACTCACCCGTTCGGCGGACCCGTGCCCTCAGTCGTTGAGACGGCGACGCACCAGGGCACTAAGCAGGTCGACCGCGATGATGAGCACCAGCACCAGCAGGATGTACGTGGCCAGCACGTCGAACTGGAACAGTTTGATCGACTGGTTGATCAGGAACCCGATCCCGCCCGCGCCGACCAGGCCGAGCACCAGCGACGCGCGCACGTTCACGTCGAACCGGTAGAGCAACAATCCGACCAACGACGGCACCACCGCGGGCAGCACCGCGTTCGCGATCACCTGCGCCTCGCGCGCGCCCGCGACCCGCAGCGCGTCCGCCGGGCCGCTGTCGATCTCCTCCATGGCCTCGGACCACAGCTTGCCCATCACGCCCATGTTGTGGCAGATCAACGCCAGCACGCCCGCGAACGGCCCGAGGCCCACCGCGGTCACGAAAATCAGCGCGAACACCACGTCCGGCACCGCGCGCAGGAACGACATGATCGACCGCGACACCTGGTAGACCACCGGGTTGCGGCCGCGCATGCCGAGCACGGCGAGCAGCAGCGCGCCCGGGACGGACAGCGTGGTGCCGAGCAGGCCGATGGCCAACGTGACCAGGCAGGCTTCCAGGGCGGGCTGAACGACCTTGTCCCAGTCCAGTTTGGGCGGGAACGCCTCGGCGAGGAAGTCGGCCATGCCATGCCAGCCGTCGACCAGCGCGCCGGGCGAGAAGTCGGTCGCCCGGCCTGCCAGCACGTGTGCCGCACCGAGCAGACAGACGACCACGACCACACCGAGGTAGAACGGTTTGCGGTTGCGTCTCGGCACCGAAAGGCCGGGCCGGGTTCGCTGGGCGGTCATCCGCGCTCACCCCGATACAGCGCTGCGATGTCCTCTTCGGACAGTAGCGCAGCCGGTGTGGACAATCGGATCTCGCCGTCGATCAAGCCGATCAACCGGTCCGCGTGCAACCGCGCCAGTTCGGGCTGGTGCAGCACGACGGCGACAGCCAGACCGTCCTCATGCGCCAGCTCGGCCAGTAGTGCCATCACCTGGGTCGCCGCCGCCGGGTCCAATGCGGACACAGGCTCATCGGCGAGCAACACCCGCGCGCCCTGGCATAGTGCCCGAGCGACCGCCACGCGCTGCTGCTGGCCGCCGGACAGGCTGCCTGCCCGGTCGTGTGCGCGATCGGCCAGCCCGACCCTGTCCAGACAGGCCATCGCGTGTTCACGCAACTCGCGCGGGAACAGCACCGGCGACAGCGACCGGGACAGCGGCAGCCCGGCGATGCCGCCCGCACACACGTTGTCCAGCGCGCTTCGCCTGCGCACCAGGTGAATCTGCTGGAACACCATGGCTGCCGCGCGCCGCGCCCTCGTCAGTTCGGCGCCGCTCAACCCGCGCAGGCTCGTGCCCGCCACCCGGATCTCGCCCGCGTCCGCCTCGGCCAGCCCGACGACGCAGCGCAGCGCCGTCGACTTGCCCGACCCGTTCGCGCCGAGCAGGGCGACCAGCTCGCCGGGCGCGACGGTGAGGTCGACACCCTTGAGCACTTCCCTACCGCCATAGGACTTCCGCAGCCCGCGGACCGCGAGCCCGGTGTCCAGCAGCGTGTTCATGGTTTCCTCTCGAATACCGGACCGGCCGGGCGGGGTCCTGGGCCCGCCCGGCCGAGCTACTAAACGTCGCCCTCGGTCAGGCCGAGCGTGTCCGCGAGGTCGAACAGGGGCTGGTAGGTGGACTTGTCCACGGCCACCATCGGGCCCGCCGGGTCGACGTCCAGGAACTTGCCGACCTGGGCGACCTCCTCCGGCTTGAGGTTCAGCAGGGCCTTGCGCACCGCGTCCTTGAACGCCGGGTCGGCACCGCCGAACACGGTGATCGGGTCGTTCGGGACCGGGTCGGACGCCCAGATCTGACGGAACTTCGACGCGTCGAACTTGCCCTCGGCGGCGGCGGACGCCTGCTGCTGGGTGTTGATCTCGGCCGCGTCGACCTTGCCGTTGGTCAGCGCCAGCAGCGCCTCCGGGTGACCGCCCGCGTAGTCCAGCTTGACCGAGTTCTTGTCCAGGTTCACCTTCGCCAGCGCGGCCCTGGGCAGCGCGTCACCAGAGGTGGAGCCGGGCTCGGACAGCGCCAGGGTCTTGCCCTGTAGGTCCTTGATGGACTGGATCGGCGAGTCCTTCGGCACCCAGATGCCGCCCTTGTAGCTGGTCAGCTTGCCCTGCGCGTCCCCGAAGGACACCAGCGGCTCGGCGTTGGCGCGGCGGCTGGCGAACACGAAACCGAGCGGGCCGAACTCGGCCAGCTCCAGCTTGCCGTTCTGCATGGCCAGCACCTCGGCCGAGTAGTCCTGCACGATCTGCAGCTTGACCGGGCACTTCAGCTCGCGCTGCAGGGCGCCGGTGAGCACCTGGTAGGCGGGGGTGAGCTTGCCAGGGTCCTCGTAGGGTTCGATGCCGAACTTGACCTCGCCGTTGGGGCAGGAGGCACTGGCGGCGGTGTCGGCGGGCTTGTCGTTGCCGCACGCGGTGAGGGCGAGGCCCGCGGCGACGAGAACGGCGGCGATGCGCTTCATAGGGGAGGCTCCTAGCTGCGTACTAAAAGGAATCCAAGACTGTGGGGGCCAGTCCGAAGGCTGTGGTCATCCCGATCCCGGATGTCACGGAGACAACATGGACGCCGGGAAATGGTTGAGCGACAAGGAAGTCCGTCTGCTCGGAGTCGGCGTAGACGCCGCGCCAACGCTTGCGCACGGTGAGTCGGTCGACGCCGAGCAGGCGCTCGGTCTCCCGCAGGACGAGGTCGGTGGTCTCCTCGTCCTCGAACGGGAGGTGGGTGCGGGCGTAGTGGTGGGTGTCCCCGATGACCAGGTCGCCGTCGGGGCGCTGGGTGAGCATGAGGTTCATGGCGACCGCGAGCAGCTCCGGGTTCTCCCGGGCGATCCGCTCGTGCACCGCGTCGGCCGACGGGCAGGCGCGCAGCCCGGCGTAACGGAGCATGGACAGTCCGGATAGGACAGCCGGGTCGATGGTCTTATTGTCCGGTGTGGACACTTGGAGCATGCGCAGCACGCAGCGGCGCAGGCCGATGGCGTCGGCCACATCGGGCAGCAGACGGTCGACGTCATGTCCGACGGCGACCACGACCCGGTCGGCGGTGACCGGGCCCCGGGTGGTGTGGACCACGCCGGTGTCGACGCCGGTCACGTTGGTACGCCACCGGAAGTCGACCCCGTGCTCGGCGAGCCAGGTGGCCAGCGCGGGCACCGCTTCCCGTGGGTCCACCCGCAGATCGAGGGGCAGCAGCGCGCCACCGACCACGTCATCGGACACCAGCGACAGTCGGTCGCGGACACCAGCGGGATCGAGCAGGCGTACGTGCTCGATACCGCGCTGGGCGGCGAACTCGGCGAGCACGGCACGTTCGTCGGCCGACCTGGCCACGACCACGGTGCCCGCCTCGGACACCCAAAACCCGGCCTTGGCCGCCATCATCAGCCAGCGCTCGCGCGCGGCCAGCCCGTAGCCCAGCGCGACGCCATGCTGGGCGGTCAGGCAGATGTGGCCGAAGTTGCGGACCGAGGCGCCGACCGCCCGCTCGTCCCGGTCGAGGACCACGACGTCCAGGCCGCGTTCGACGGCCGCCACCGCGTGCGCCAGGCCGACGATGCCCGCGCCGACAACGACCAGGTCCGCGTGTCGAGATGTCATGGTGCAGACGGTGCGGCGTCATGACCGGTGATCACAAGCCTCTCGAAGCACTTGTTCAGACAAGTTTCCGCGTTGTTCACCCAGTTCAAAGGGATTGCGCGGGGAACTTGACAGCGGGTGGGAGGCAACTCGTATGGTCAAGTGGTGACCCCACCGCTGCACCTGCGGGTGGCCGACGAGCTGCGCGGCCGGATCAGCCGCGGCCAGCTCCCGGTCGGCGCCGCCCTGCCGTCCGAGGCCCAGCTGTGCGAGGAGTTCGCGGCCTCGCGGGGCACGGTACGGCAGGCGCTGGCCGCGCTGCGCAACGAGGGCCTGATCGGCGGCGGCCAGGGCAAACCCCCGGTCGTGCGGCAGGCGGCGGTGGCCCAGCCGTTCGAGACCTTCCTGTCGTTCACCCGCTGGGCCAGGCAGATGGGCCGCGAACCCGGCCAGCGGACCGTCGAGATCGCCCGCCGCGGCGCGGGCCCGATCGCCGCCGACGCGCTCGGCATCGACGAGGGCACCCCGGTCGTCGAGGTCCTGCGGCTGCGCCTGCTCGACGGCATCCCGACGATGCTGGAACGCAGCAGCTTCATCGAGCCGGTCGGCCGCCTGCTGTTCGACTTCGACCTCGACGCAGGCTCGATCTACGAACACCTGCAGGAGCGGGGCGTCGACCTGCGCGCCGCCCGGCACACCATCGACGCCATCGCCGCCAACGAGATCGACGCCGACCTGTTGACCATCACCGCGGGCGCCCCCCTCCTCCGCGAACGCCGCCGAGCCATCGACGCCACCGGCACCCGGGTCGAATACGGCGACGACCGCTACCGACCAGACCTGGTCACCTTCACCATCGACAACGTCCAGGCGGGCCGGGTCAGCCCGCACGTGCTCAAGGAGACCCCGTGATCGACCTAGTGGCCCTCGACATGGCAGGCACCACGGTCCAGGAAGGCGGCGCCGTCTACCGAGCCCTCGCCGACGCCGTCACCGCCGCCTCCGGCACCCCGGTCCCGCCCGCCGACATCCACCGCTGGATGGGCGCCGACAAACGCGAAGCCATCGCCGCACTGCTGGCCGCCTCCCCCGCCGAGGTGGACACCGTCTTCAACGACTTCCGCACCCGCTTGGCGGCGGCCTACTCGGCCCAGCCCCCGGTAGCCCTCCCCGGCGTGCCCGAGGCCCTCGCCGAACTCCGCTCCAGAGGCATCAAGGTAGCCCTGACCACCGGCTTCTCCCGCGACGTCGCCGACGGCATCCTCACCGTCCTCGGCTGGCAGACCGGCGAAACCATCGACGCCCTGATCACCGCCGACGAGGTCGCCGCGGGCCGCCCCGCCCCGTACATGATCTTCCGAGCGATGGAGGCCACTGGCGTCCACTCCCCCTCAGCCGTCCTGACGGCCGGGGACACGGTTCTCGATCTCCGAGCAGGCACCAACGCCGGAGCCCGGTACGTACTCGGTGTCCTGTCCGGCTCCCAGGACGCGGCAACATTAGGCCGCGAACGCCACACCCACATCGTCCCGTCAGTCGCCGACATCCCACTGTTGCTCAGCTGACCTCGATACCAAGAAGCCCGGTATGGCACCGAACTCGGCGCCATACCGGGCTTCCCGCTTGCTCAAGGCCACCTCGGATACGACAAAGCCCCGGTGGCTCCACATGTAGCTCCCCGCTTGAGGAACTGATGGGAGCCACCGGGGCTCTGACCTGCGAGCCGCCTAAGGGAATCGAACCCTTGACCTGTTCATTACGAGTGAACCGCTCTGGCCGACTGAGCTAAGGCGGCGTGACCGTCGCCAACTATAGCGGGTCTTGGGGCGTGACTCGCAGGGGGATGCGTCGTTTACTGGGTAGTAGGGATGGTGGTGGAGCGGCGGGAAGGAGTTGGGTGATGCGGCGTCGGCTCCCGGTGGTGGGTGTGGTGGGGGCGTTGGTGGTGCTCAGCGGTGGGGTGGCTGGGGCGCAGGTACCTACCACTCCCGTGCCGCCACCAGCTGATCCGAGTGCACCGCCTGCTTCCGCACCGAGTGGGCCGCAGCCGTTGGGACATGCAGTGGGGGATGCGGGGACAGGGTTGGCGGTGGTGCGGCTGTTACCGAACTCCGCGCCCACCAGGTCGATCATTCCCGGGGCTGAGGACAAGCTGCCCAAGCAGTCCGCGGTGGAGGTCGGGTTCGGGTTGGCCAGTGCGCAGGCGAACTCCGAGGCGTACCTGAACTTCGAGAAGGCGATAGCGCAAGCCTCGCCGGGCGGGGTTGCCGTGCAAGGGGCGAGTCCGCAGACGCCGGGGGCGTTGGCGCAGACAGCGCCGCCGGACAATCCGCAGCCGAGAAGTGGGGGTGTGAATCCGCCGTCCACTCCTCTGGACACGTTGGTCAAGGCGGGCTTACTCAACGGGCAGGTGCACGCGCAGTGGAGTGAGTCGTTGGGGCCGTGTGTCGACACCATCGCGGACGCTTCCACTGAACTGGCCAGCTTCTCCGCGCTCAACGCGATCCCCACGCTCCCCAGCACTCCCGATCTGACCGGTGTGTTCGACGCACCGAACCTCGATCCCCAAGCCGACCAAGCCGTCATCGACGGTCTGAAGTCCCTCACCGGCGGCCTTAACACCCTGGGCGGCATCCTCGGCGGCGCGGGCAGCACCGGCTCACTGATCAGCCTCCCCAACACTCTCTCCGCCCGCTCCGTGGTCAAGCTGGTCGACATCCCCGGCTCCCCCAACAAAGCCGTCCAGTCCACCTCCACCTTCCAGGCCGCGTCGGTCAAGCTCCTGGCAGGTACGCCCTTCGAGATCTCGGTCAACGTGGTCAGCCAGCCCACGCTCGTGGTCACGTCCACCGGCGACAAAGCCACCTCGACCGTCCAGTACACCGCCCCGGTCATCGAGGTCGTGCAGGGCGGCAAGAGCCTGGGACGGCTCGACGCCGCCAACCCCACGTTGGATGTGCCGATCGCGATACCGCTACCCACCGGCGCGGCCGTGCCTGGTCTGGACAAGCTGCCGATCGTCGGCGGGCTCCTCGCGGGCGGGCAAGGGCTTCAGGACTCGGTGGCGAAGGGGCTCAAGAAGCTGGACCTGGGCGTGTTGCGGCTGACCGTGGCCGGGTTGAACCAGAAGTCCGAGGAGTCCACCCAGCCGTTCAGGGGTTTCCAGCTCGGCGCGACCGCTCGGATGCTGGATCTCCAAGTCCTGCCCACCGACGCTCTCGGCCTGCCGAACCTGCCGTCCGCGTTGGCGCAGGTGTCACTGGGTGAACAGGTAGCGCGCGCGTACGCACCCGCCGGGGGCGTGGTGTGTGGCACGGCAACGCAAACGCCGAATCCGCCGAAGCAGCAGGGGAGTACGCCTCCCCTCGCTTACACCAACGCCGCCTACCACTCCGTGCCGTTGTTCTGGTCTGGCACGGCAATGCTCCTGCTCGGAGTAGTGATAGTGGCCGCGCTGCCTACCCGCCGCCGACAGCAACGCTAGGTCGTTCGCTAAGCATTGTCAGCCTGCAGCAGCGCTGACCTGCCAGGTCGGGGACGATGCCGGGTGGGGAAGAGGGGGTGGGCGGCGGGAGAGAGAAGGCACAGCGTTAACCCATGTAGAGCTGCGTAACCATTGCCTCGATGGCGATGCGCGGTTTGACGTTCTGCTCGATCGCCTCGCGACACCCCAACACCGCCTCCAACCGCCGCAGGGTCGACTCCGGGGTCCACCGCTGGGCGGCCTGGCCGGAGCTCTGCGCGTGGTCGGGGTGGTTGAGCGCGGCCGTCGAACCGGCCGTGGTGACCAGTACGTCCCGGTAGAACCCGGCCAGGTCGACCAGCGCCAGGTCGAGCGCGTCCCGCTGGGTCCGGGTCGCGCGGGACTTCTGCCTGCGTTCCAGTTCCTTGATCGCGCCCGCGCTGCCCCGGGTCGCCGACGCGGTGCCCTTGCCGGTGCCGCCCGCGCCCATCGCCGTGCGCAGGGCGTCCTTCTCGGCCTCGTCGCGGGTTCCGCTCAGCTCGCTCGCGTCCGTCTCGGCGGCGGTGACCAGGTCGTCCGAGGCGGCGAACACGTCGGACAGCCTGCGCAGGTTGATCGGGATGCGGAGGACCTTGTCCCGGCGCTCGCGGGCGGCGGGATCGGTGGCCAGCCGCCGGGCGCGGCCGACGTGGCCGCCGCACACCGACGCCGCCCACGTCGCCGTGTCGAGATCCACGCGGTCACGCAGCCGGAGAACCTCGGCGATCGCGGCCGGGCCGGGGGTGCGCAAGGCGACCACGCGGCAGCGGGAGCGGATGGTGACCGACACGTCGTCCGGGTGGTCGGAGGGGGCGCAGAGCAGGAACACCGTCCGCTCCGGCGGTTCCTCGACCGCCTTGAGCAGCGCGTTGGCCGCGCCCTCGGTGAGCCGGTCGGCGTCGGTGATCACCACGACCTGCCAGCGGCCGCCGGTGGGCCGTCGGGCCGAGGTCTGCACCAGGGCCCGCATCTCCGCCACGGAGATCGACAGGCCCTCTGGCACGACCATCCGCACGTCGGCGTGTGTGCCGGACATGCTGGTGTGGCAGCCCTGGCACTCGCCGCAGCCCGGGTCGCCGGGAGTGGTGCACTGCAATCCGGCGGCGAACGCGCGCGCCGCCACGGAACGGCCTGAACCGGGTGGGCCGGTGAACAGCCACGCGTGGGTCATGCCCGCGGCGGAGCCGGTGCCGTCGACGAGCGCGGCGGCCGCGCGGCTGGCCGTGCTGAGGACCTCGACCGCGTCCGACTGTCCGACCAGCTGCGACCAGACCGTCATCGGCCCGCCTCGGCCGCCAGCGGCGGGGTCAGCTTGGCCAGCGCGCTGCCCGCGATCGTGGTCTGCACCGCGATCCGGACCCGCTCGTGCACGTCGTCCGCGGAGCCGTCCCCGTCGACCACCGTGTAGCGGTCCGGGTCGGCGGCGGCCATGTCGGTCAGCACGGTCTGCACGTGCCAATGATGCTCCGCGTTGTCCGCGCGCGGTGGGAGGGTGCTCGGGTCGCGGTCAAGGAGCACGGTGATGTCCGGGCGCAGCCGCACGGTCGCCCAGTCCGCCAAGCCCTCCAGCTCCGCTTGGTCGAACCCGGCGGCCGCGGACAGGTGGGCCAGCGGGCTGTCCACGAACCGCTCCATGACGACCAGCGCGCCCCGGTCCAACGCCGGACGGATCTGCCGTTCCACCAGGTCTGCGCGCACCGCGGCGGCGACCAGGGCGTGCGCGCGGATGCTGGTCAGGCCCGCGTCGGCGAGCACGCTGCGCAGCCGCACCTCGTCCAGGGCCGGGTCGGTGGCCAGCAGGACCTCCTTGCCCGCCACCCCGCGCAGCCAGTCGGCGAGCATGGTGGCCTGGGTGGAGGTGTCCAGGTGGGTGTTGCCCTCGATCGCGATGAGCAGGCCGGTGCCGCGCCTGCGCGGCGACCGGCTGATCGCCGCGCGCAGGTCGGACATGATCGTCTCGGACCGGCGGTCGTCCATCTGCCGGTACGCCAGCACGCCCATGACCGCGGCGAACAGGCCTGCGCCGAGCAGTACCGGGCGGGTGCCGTCGATGAGCATCTCGCGCCCGAGGATGGTGACCCGGTGCGGGCTGACCAGGCCGACCAGCACCGGGGTGAGCAGCATCCCGATCGCCAGGATGATCTTCATCAGGGACTGGTAGATGGCGTTGATCCGGCCCCGGATGGCGTCCTCGACCTCGGTGCCGATCATCGTCACGCCGGTCAGGAAGGCCGCCCCCGCACAGGCGCCCAGCAGCGCCACGGTGATCAGCGAGAACACCAGGTGCGGGGACAGCGCCACCAGCACCAGGTCCAGACCCGCGGTGACGATGGCGATGCCGAACAGCCGGTTGCGCGGCAGCCGCCTGGCCAGCTTGGGCGCGCCCCCCATGCCGGTGGCCAGGCCGATGAACAGCGCCACGAAGAACAGCGCGAAGCTGGCCTGCCCGCCGAGCAGGCTGGTCGCATACACCTGGGAGGAGCCGACCAGCGCGCCCGCCGCCACGAAGGCACCGATCATGCCGATCAGCAGCCCGCGCACCAGCGGCGAGGTGCGCACGAACTTGGCCGCGTCACGCACCATGGCGGCGAACCCGCCCGGTGCCCGGTCCGGCGCCGCCCCCGGCTCCTGGGCCGGGTCGGCGACCGACGTGTCGCGCTGGGACAGCTCCCGGATCCGGGTGGCGACCATGATCGCGCTGCCCAGGTAGAGCGCCGCGATGATCACCAGGATGAGCTTGGTGGTGCCGGTCTCCGAGGAGGCCGGGCGCAGGCTGAGATTGGTGCTGATGCCCGCGATGGCCGCGTAGACGCCGCCCGCGCTGATGACCGAGATGCCGTAGGTCATCACCATGCCCAGCTGGTTGGCCGTCTCCACCTGGTCCGGCCTGCGCAGCAGGTTGGGCACCGCGGCGTCCTTGGACGGGATCCACAGCAGCGCGCAGCAGCCGACCAGGAAGTTGCCGATGAACAGCCACAGCGGGCTGCCCACGATGGCGATCGACAGCAGCAGCCCGAACCGGCCGATGTCGGCCAGCACCATCACCTTGCGCCGGTCGAAGCGGTCCGCGAACAGGCCGCCGAGCGGGGCGAACAGCAGGCCGGGCAGCAGCTGGGTGAGCACCACCCCGGCGAACGCGAAGCTCTGCGCGGTGTAGTCGGTGGTGGCCTGCCTGGCCAGGCTGCTCAGCGCGAGCAGTGAGAGCCAGTCACCCACGCTGCACAGGTAGGTGACAGCCCATAGCCTGCGGAACGGGCGGATCGACAGCACGCTGCGGACCCGGTGGGTCATCGACCCCTCGGTGCCCTTGGCCGCGCCGGCCCGGTTGTCGCCGTTCAGGCCCCCCACCCACTTTCCACGTGGTCGTCGCCGCGCCCCAGGGTAACCGGGGGACGGCGGCTGCCAGCTCATCCGGGTGGCGCACGGCACGCACCGCCATGCTCACACTAGGCAACCGACGGCCGTCCGATGCGACAAAACGAGTGAATTGCGACAGCCGCCGCCCCCTGGACGAGCCAAGGGGACGACGGCTGTCGTCACACCGGGTACCGCCGAGCCCTCAGGACTTGGACTTGGCGGGGGTCTTCTTCGCCGCGGGCGCCTTGCGCCGGGCAGGCGCCCGCTTGGTGGTCGGCCCCTTGGCCCGCTTCTCCGCCAGCAGCTCGGCCGCGCGCTCGTCGGTGATCGACTCGACGCTGTCCGCCTTGCGCAGCGACGCGTTGAACTCGCCGTCGGTGACATACGGCCCGAACCGGCCGTCCTTGATCACCATCGGCTTGCCGGACACCGGGTCCGTGCCCATCTCGCGCAGCGGCGGCGCGGCCGCGGCCGACTGCCTGCCCCGCTTCTTGGGCTCGGCGTAGATCTTCAGCGCCTCCTCCAGGGTGACGGTGAACATCTGGTCCTCGGTCTCCAGCGAGCGGGAGTCCGTGCCGCGCTTGAGGTACGGGCCGTAGCGGCCGTTCTGCGCGGTGATCTCCTCGCCGCTGGCCGGGTCGTTGCCCACCACCCGCGGCAGCGACAGCAGCCTCAGCGCGTCGTCCAGGGTCACCGTCTCCAGTGACATCGACTTGAGCAGCGAGCCGGTGCGCGGCTTGGCCTTGGCCGTCTTGGCCCGGGAGGTCTTCTTGATCCCGCCTGCCGGGGCGGTCTCCACGACCTCCGGCAGCACCTCGGTCACGTACGGCCCGAACCGGCCCTCCTTGGCCACGATCTCGTGCCCGGTGACCGGGTCGGTGCCCAGCGAGCGGCCCTCCGCCGGGGTGGCGAACAGCTTCTCCGCGATGTCCCTGGTCAGCTCGTCCGGCGGCAGCTCCTCGGGCAGGTTGGCGCGCTGCGCCACGCCGTCGACCTCGCGCTCCAGGTACGGCCCGTAGCGGCCGACGCGGACCACGATCGGGCGGCCCTCCAGGTCGGGGAACACCTCGATGGAGTTCACCACCTTGGCGTCGATGTGCTCGACGCCGGTGCCGACCAGCTTCTTCAGCCCGCCGGAGCGGCCGACCGAGCCCTCCGGGCCGACCGGGCCGCCGAAGTAGAACCCGGACAGCCAGTCGGTGCGCTGCTGGGTGCCCGCGGCGATACCGTCGAGCTCCTCCTCCATGGCGGCGGTGAAGTCGTAGTCGACCAGCCGCTCGAAGTGCTGCTCCAGCAGGCCGACCACGGAGAACGCGATCCAGGACGGGACCAGCGCGGCGCCCTTCTTCCACACGTAGCCGCGGTCCTGGATGGTGTTGATGATCGAGGCGTAGGTGGACGGGCGGCCGATGCCCAGCTCCTCCAGCGCCTTGACCAGGCTCGGCTCGGTGTAGCGCGGCGGCGGGCTGGTGGTGTGCCCGTCTGCGGTCAGCTCGGTGGCGGTGACCGGCTGGCCCTTGGTCAGGATCGGCAGGCGGCGCTCGGCGTCGTCGGCCTCGCCACCGGCCTCGGAGTCGACGGCCTCGACGTAGGCGCGCAGGAAGCCGGGGAAGGTGATGGTGCGGCCGGAGGAGGAGAACACGCACTCCTCGCCGCTGGCCGCGTTGCCGGAGATCCGCACGGTCATCGTGGTGCCGCGCACGTCGGCCATCTGGGAGGCGATGGTGCGCTGCCAGATCAGCTCGTACAGGCGGAACTCGTCGGTCTCCAGCTCGCCCGCGACCTGGCCCGGGGTGCGGAACACCTCACCCGCGGGTCGGATGGCCTCGTGTGCCTCCTGGGCGTTCTTGACCTTGCGGGTGTACTGGCGCGGGGTCGGGTGCACGAACTCCTTGCCGTACAGGTCCGCGGCCTGCGAGCGGGCGGCCTGGATGGCCGTCTCCGACAGCGTGGTGCTGTCGGTACGCATATAAGTGATGTAGCCGTTCTCGTACAGCCGCTGGGCGGTGCGCATCGTGCGGTCGGAGCCGAAGCGCAGCTTGCGGCCCGCCTCCTGCTGCAGCGTCGAGGTCATGAACGGCGCGTACGGCTTCCGCGTGTACGGCTTCTCCTCGACGCTGGACACCGTCAGCGCGGCGCCGCGCAGCGCCTCGGTGAGCCGCCGGGCCTCGGCCTCCTCCAGCAGCAGCACGTCGGCGCCGGGCTTGAGCCTGCCGTTGGAGCCGAAGTCGCGGCCGGTGGCCAGCCGGGTGCCCGCCACCGACAGCAGCCGGGACCCGAAGGTGGGCGGCTCGGCGGACGCGCCTGCGTCCATGGTCGCGGAGATGTCCCAGTAGTCCGCGGGCACGAACGCCATCCGCTCGCGCTCCCGCTGCACCACGATCCGGGTGGCCACGGACTGCACCCGGCCCGCCGACAGCCGTGGCATGACCTTCTTCCACAGCACCGGGCTGACCTCGTAGCCGTACAGCCGGTCCAGGATGCGCCGGGTCTCCTGCGCGTCGACCAGGTCGCGGTCGAGGTCGCGGGTGTTCTCCGCGGCGGCCCGGATGGCGGGCTCGGTGATCTCGTGGAAGACCATCCGGCGCACCGGCACCTTGGGCTTGAGCGCCTCCAGCAGGTGCCAGGCGATGGCCTCGCCCTCGCGGTCGCCGTCCGTGGCCAGGTAGAGCTCGTCGACGTCCTTGAGCAGGCCGCGCAGCTCGGTGACCGTGGACTTCTTGTCCGGGGTGACGATGTAGATCGGCTCGAAGCCGTTGTCGACGTTGACCCCGAGGTTGGACCAGGCCTCGCCCTTGAACTTCTCCGGCACCTCCGCCGCCTTGCGCGGCAGGTCCCGGATGTGCCCCTTGGACGACTCCACGACGAAGTTGCGGCCCAGGTAGGAGGCGATCTTGCGTGCCTTGGCGGGCGACTCGACGATCACGAGCCGACGTGGCTGGGCACCGCCGGTGCCGTCGCCGTTTCTCTTCGTCTCAGTCGAGCCTGCCACGTGTCCCGCTCTCTTCTAACCCCGTGTCCGTCCCGCGTCAGCCTGTCAGTGTGCACGCCACGCCGGGAAAGCCCTATCCCAGGTTGCCCAGCCCGGCGGATCGGCCGACGAAGTATGCCCCTTTTTCAGCTGTAGCACGCTCAGGACACGGCGCGCATCCGGGAAACCGCGGGCCACTGGTCGTCACAGCCGGGTCCGGCAGGCGGGCCGACCAACTCACGCAGCCGGGCGAGCCTACGCCTGCCGGTCAGCCGCAGCGCGGGCGCGCAGCGTCGGGTCGAGTGGATAACCGCAGGTAAACCCGATCGGGCGAGGGACTCGGCCAGCGGCTCGTGGGTGTGCGGGGCGGCCGGGTCGAGGGGCAATAGATAGGTGCCGTCCAGCCAGTGGCCCGCGGCGAGGACCCACATCCGCAGGACGGCGCCGTCCGGCACGAATCCGACCGGAACGGACTTGACCGGGTCGTCACCCCAGGCGGCGGCGAGCGGGGCCAGGTCGGCCCGGAACGCGGTGCGCAGCAGCGGGCTGGGCGGCGGCACTTCCCGATCTTGTTCCGGCTCCTCTGCGATGTCCTCGACAGCGTCGGACGGATCTTCGTCTGGCTCCGGCGCCTGCTCGGCAACCGGTTCAGGGGCGGACACCGGGGTGAGCACGACATCGGCTCGTACCCCGCGCTCGGCACAGGCCCGGACCAGCGCGTTCGCCCGCCACGGGTCGGCGACGGGGACGGTCAGCCGGGCGGTGGCGCGGGCGAACACGGCGGTGCGGCCGGGCCCGCACAGCAGCCCCGCGAGGTCGGCGACCCGGGGGCGGCACGCCTCGGCGGAGAAGAACGACATCTGCTGCGCCACGGCGGCCAGAATAGAACAGCAGTTCGATCAGCGTAAAGCGCGCGGGAACCCTACGGGATCGGTTCAGTGACCGAGCGCGGGCAATCGCGCACAATTCGCCGCACGTTCCGCCCATCGGGTGAAATCCGAGCCCGGCACGCCCGCGAGCGGTGCGGCCGGGTCGAAGTCGGCGACCACCGGCACCACCTTGGCGAGTGCCTCGGCCACCAGATCGGGCGAATCGCCGCTGGTGAGTGTGGCCTGCGCGGCCGCGACCTGGTCATGCGCGCCGCGCAGCGACTCCAGGGCGACCTGGGTGACCCGGTCACCACCCGCGATCGGCGCGGCACCGAGCCCCGCCAGGGCCGTGACCGACCGGGTGAGCCGCTCGGCCAGCCCTGCCAGGTAGGTGGTCAGCTGCCCGCGCACGGCCGCCGGTTCGGCGAGGTCCGCCGCAGGCGGCACGGTGCCTAGCGCCGCCTCGGCGTCGGCGACCGCCGAGCACCACCGGTCGGCCCAGGCCTGCTTGGTGGCCGGATCGGGCTCCGGCGCGGGACCGGGCGCGCACGCCGCGACGAGCACGAGGCCCGCCGCGACGGTCGCGAACCGTTTACGCCTGATGATCAGAACCGGCTCAGGGGGTCGGCGTGGCCTGCGCGCCACCGGAGGCGTTGCCTGCGTCGTCGAGCATCTTGCAGGTGGGCGCCGCCTTGAACGCCTTGTCCAGCTCGGTGTCGCCGCGCAGCACGGAGGTCGGGTCCTCCATCTCGGCGTTCTGCATCTCCTCGGCGATCTGGGTGAAGACCTGCTGGAACGCCGCCGGGTCGGTGACCGAGGCCTTCGCCATCGCGGCCTTGGCGTTCTCCGAGGCGGTCTTGAACTTCTGCAGGCCCTGCGTGGTCTGCTCGGCCAGCTTGGCGCCGTCCGGCACCGGCGGCGCGCCTGCGTCCTTGATACCGGTGATCATCTTGTCCATCGCGGTGGCCATGGTGCCGAAGTAGTCCACCAGGCCCTGCTTGGCCACGGCCGGGTTGCTCGGGTCGATGTTCGGCTTGGCCGCCAGCTTGGCGACCTCGGGGGCCACGGTGGAGCAGACCTTCTCCGCCCACGCGGTGGCGCCGTCACTGGCCCCGGCGCCGCCATCGGCGGTGGTGGTCGCGGGCGCCGCGGTGGTGGTCGCGGCGGGCGGAGGCGTCGAGCCGGTGGTGCCACCAGCCTTCGAGTCGCTTCCCCCGCAACCCGCGAGTCCGATGATGAGGGCAGCGGCCGTCGCGGGGACCGCGACGAGTCGACGCGCCATGTCTGTTCTCCTCGAATTGACGATCCGGGGACCCTCCCGGCGTGGGGTGATGCTCGCACGTTCGGACATTCCCACGCAGAGCGGATGGGGCCGGCCCGCCTGTTGGCGAACCGGCCCCATCGAGGTGATCGCAGGTCGACCACCGTGAATCGCTTCAGATCGACGAAATTCCCAGTCGGGTCAGACCTTGGCGGTCGCCTCGGCCGGGGTCTCCGCGATCGCGGTACCGCGCCGCTTGGACACCACGATCGCGGCGACGATCAGCACCACGGCGGCCAGCGAGATGGTCACCCGCAGGCCCGCGGAGGCGCTCTCGCCGACCGACAGCGTCACGATCGCGGGCGCGATCAGCACCGACACCAGGTTCATCACCTTGATCAGCGGGTTGATCGCCGGGCCTGCCGTGTCCTTGAACGGGTCGCCGACGGTGTCGCCGATGACCGTGGCCGCGTGCGCGTCCGAGCCCTTGCCGCCGTGGTTGCCGTCCTCCACCAGCTTCTTCGCGTTGTCCCACGCGCCACCGGAGTTGGCCAGGAACACCGCCATCAGCGTGCCGGTCGCGATCGCGCCGCCCAGGTACCCGGCCAGCGGGCCGACACCGAGGCCGAAGCCGACCGCGATCGGGGCGAGCACCGCCAGCAGACCGGGGGTGGCCAGCTCGCGCAGCGAGTCACGGGTGCAGATGTCGACCACCCGGCCGTACTCCGGCTTGCCGGTGCCCTCCATGATCCCGGGGATCTCGCGGAACTGGCGGCGCACCTCGAACACGATCGCACCTGCCGCGCGGGTCACCGCGTTGACCGCGAGACCGGAGAACATGAACACCACGGCCGCGCCGATCACCACGCCCACCAACACGTTGGGGCTGAACACGACGAAGGAGAACGCGGTGCTCAGCGAGTCCCCGGTGACACCGCCGATCTTGGCCAGCGCCTTGCCGATGGCGTCCTGGTAGGACCCGAACAGCGCGGTCGCGGCAAGCACCGCGGTGGCGATGGCGATGCCCTTGGTGATGGCCTTGGTGGTGTTGCCCACCGCGTCCAGCTCGGTCAGGATCTGCGCGCCCTCACCGTGCACGTCACCGGACATCTCGGCGATGCCCTGGGCGTTGTCGGAGACCGGGCCGAAGGTGTCCATGGCCACGATCACGCCGACCGTGGTGAGCAGGCCGCAGCCCGCGAGCGCGATGGCGAACAGCGCCACCACGACCGAACCGGACAGCAGGAACGCGCCGTAGACAGCCGCGCCGATGACGACGGCGGTGTACACGGCGGACTCGAAACCCACCGAGATGCCGGAGAGGATCACCGTGGCCGCACCGGTCAGCGAGGTCTTGCCGACCTCCTTGACCGGCTTGTGCTCGGTGCCGGTGTAGTAGCCGGTGAGCCAGAGGATGACGCCCGCGAGCACGATGCCGATGATCACCGCGACGGCCGCGATCACCGCCGGGCTGCCCGCCACGTTGGTCTGCGTGCTGCCGGTCAGCTCGGAGAACGAGCCGGGCAGGAAGATGAACGCCGCCGCGGTGCACAGCACGGCCGAGACGAGCGCGGAGATGTAGAACGAGCGGTTGATCGCGGCCAGGCCGCTCTCCCCCGGACGCACCTTGGTGATGTAGACGCCGAGCATCGCGGTGATCACGCCGAGCGCGGGGACGATCAGCGGGAAGAGCAGTCCGGACGCGCCGAACGCGGTACTGCCCAGGATCAGCGCGGCGACCAGGGTGACCGCGTAGGACTCGAACAGGTCGGCGGCCATGCCCGCGCAGTCGCCGACGTTGTCGCCCACGTTGTCCGCGATGGTGGCGGCGTTGCGCGGGTCGTCCTCGGGGATGTTCTGCTCGACCTTGCCGACCAGGTCGGCGCCGACGTCCGCGGCCTTGGTGAAGATGCCGCCGCCGACCCGCATGAACATCGCGATCAGCGCGGCGCCGAAGCCGAAGCCCTCCAGCACCTTGGGCGCGGTGCCCGCGTAGGCGAGCACCACGATGGCGGCGCCGAAGAGTCCCAGGCCGACGGTGGCCATGCCGACCACGCCGCCGGTGCGGAAGGCGATACGGGTCGCCTTCTCCCGCGCGCCGTCCTCGGTGGAGGCCGCGGCCACCCGCAGGTTGGCCTGGGTGGACAACCACATGCCCAGGTAGCCGATGGTGAACGAGAAGACCGCGCCCACCAGGAAGAACAGCGACCGGCCGATCAGTTCGCCGGTACTTTCCGCGGGGAGCAGGAACAGCAGCAGGAACACGGCTGTCCCGAAGATGAGAAGTGTGTTTCGCTGCCGCTTCAGATACGCCGCGGCGCCCTCTTGTACCGCCTTGGCGATGTCCTGCATCTTCGCGGTGCCCTGACCGGCGGCCAGAACCTCCTTGAGCAGCACAAAGCCGACGGCAAGAGCGGCGAGGGCGATCACGGCGACCACGGCGACCACGCCGCGGTCACCGCCGGTGAGCGTCAGGCCCTCCGCGAGGAACTGCCCGGACATCCGTCCTCCTGATGATCTGCCTGTACAGCGCCGACTTCCGCCATTACCACAAGGCCTCCGCCGACTCTGTTTTCGCGTGTGCGCCACCACAATCGGTGGGATGTCGGCGGAGTCTATTGGTAAAGCGGATCACATACGCGAGCCGTCCCATACCGTGCACGTTGGGTGACGTTACGCGGGCGGACTGTGACCGATCTCTCATGATCATTTTGTGGGATGCTGGCGATCACCGCCGGGTGTGCGAACCTCTACGGGTGAGTGTCGACGCGGCGACCGACCGTGGCGCCGCCCTGCTCGGCCGCGTGCTGGCGGGGGTGCCCAGCGGCGAGAACCCGGTGACGCATGTGGCGTCCCTGCCGGAACGGACCGCGCGCGCCGCACCGTGGCCGGACTGGACTCCCGAGTCCACCCGTGCCGCGTTCGCCCGCTGCGGCGTCCCGCTCCCTTGGCGGCACCAGGTGGCGGCGGCCGAGCACGCGTACGCCGGCCGCAGCGTGGTGATCGCGACCGGCACCGCGTCCGGCAAATCCCTGGCCTACCAACTGCCCGTCGCCACCACGCTCGCCACCGACCCGCGCGCAACCGCTCTATATCTCTCGCCCACCAAAGCACTCGGCGCCGACCAGCTCCGGTCCCTGCGCGAACTCGACCTCCCGGACCTCCGCGCGTCGAGCTACGACGGCGACACCCCGATGGCCGAACGCGACTGGGTCCGCGCACACAGCCGGTGGGTGTTCACCAACCCGGACATGCTCCACCGAGGGATCCTGCCCGCGCACGGCCGCTGGACCACGTTCTTCCGCCGCCTCCGCTACGTGGTCGTGGACGAATGCCACTCGTACCGGGGCGTGTTCGGCTCGCATGTGGCGCTGCTGCTACGCAGGCTCCGCCGAGTCGCCCAGCGGTACGGCAGCGACCCGGTGTTCATCCTCGCCTCGGCCACGGTCTCCGACCCGGCGGCCTCCGCCACCCGACTGTCCGGTGTGGACTGCGAAGCGGTCACCGAGGACACGTCTCCGCGCGGGGCCCGCACGGTCGCCCTGTGGGAACCCCCGCTGACCGAGCTGTCGGGCGAGAACGGCGCCCCGGTCCGCCGCTCGGCGGGCGCGGAGACCGCGCGCATCCTGGCCGACCTGGTGATCGAGGGCGCCCGCTCGCTGGCGTTCGTCCGCTCCCGCATCGGCGCCGAGCTGACCGCCCTGGGCGCCCGCCGCATCCTGGACGAGGTCGACCCGGCGCTGTCCCCCCGGGTCGCCGCCTACCGCTCGGGCTTCCTCCCGGAGGAACGCCGAGCCCTCGAACACGCCCTGTCCACCGGCGACCTACTGGGCGTCGCCAGCACCAGCGCCCTGGAACTGGGCGTCGACATAGCCGGTCTGGACGCGGTCGTCGTCGCGGGTTTCCCGGGCACGCTGGCCTCGTTCTGGCAACAGGCCGGACGCGCCGGACGCGCGGGTGATGGTTCGCTGGTGGTGTTCGTGGCCAGGGACGACCCGCTGGACACATACCTGGTGCACAACCCGTCGGCGATCCTGGACAAGCCGATCGAGGCAACCGTCACCGACCCGGGCAACCCTTATGTGCTGGCTCCCCAGCTTGCTTGCGCCGCCGCAGAGCTACCCCTTACCGAGAAGTGCTTAGCCGCCTTCGGCGACGGCGCGCGCGCCGTACTGGATGACCTTGTCGCGAACGGCACCCTCCGCAAACGCCCCAACGGCTGGTACTGGACGGAACACGAGCGCCCACACAGTTCGGTAGACATCCGAGGCTCCGGCGGCGAACAGATAGCGCTGGTCGAAGCCGACTCCGGCCGCATGCTGGGCACAGTCGACGCAGGCCGGGCGTGCTCGACGGTGCACGAGGGGGCGCTGTATCTGCACCAGGGCAACTCGTATGTCGTCGACGAACTCGACCTCGACTCGGGCCTGGCCTTGGTGCACGCCGAAACCCCGGACTGGACTACTACGCCACGCGAGGTCGTCGACATCACCGTGCTGTCGACCCTCTCGCAGAGAGCCCACACTGCCCCGGGTGGTGGCACGGTCACTGTGTGCTTGGGCGAGGTGGCAGTGACCTCTCAAGTCGTGGCGTACCTCCGGCGGTTGCCGTCGGGAGAGGTCATGGACCAGATTCCGTTGGAACTACCGGAGCAGACTCTCCAGACCCGCGCTGTTTGGTACACGGTCGGTGCGGATGTGCTTACCCGTGCTGGTATCAAACCTGGTGCGGTGCCGGGTGCGTTGCACGCGGCTGAACACGCTGCCATCGGCTTGTTGCCTCTGTTCGCTACGTGCGATCGGTGGGACATCGGCGGGGTTTCCACCGCTCTGCATCCGGATACCGGGCATCCGACCGTGTTTGTGCACGATGGTCATCCCGGTGGGGCTGGGTTCGCGGATCGTGGCCACGCCGCTCTTGTTCCGTGGCTGCGGGCGACCCGGCGAGCTATCGCCTCGTGTGAGTGTCCGGCGGGTTGTCCCTCGTGCGTGCAGTCGCCCAAGTGCGGCAACGGGAATGAGCCGTTGAACAAGGACGGTGCGGTCGCGGTGTTGACGGCCGTGCTCAGCGCGCTGGACTGATGATCAGGTAGCGCTCGTCGGTGATCGGGCCGCCCCAGAGTTCGGGGTCCGTCAGTGGGCGGAGTTCTGCCTTGCTGCGGTGCCTGTGGACATGGGCTAGGCATTCGGTGGCTGGGATTCCCGCGCCGGTGGACCAGTGGCCTTCGATGAGGATGAGGGTTCCCGTGGGACGGAGGAGTTTCAGCCAGCGGGCGAGGGTGGCGGGTGGGTCCGGCATTGCCCAGAGGACGTGGCGGGATAGGACTATATCGAAGAAATTGTCTCCGAATGGGGGGCTGGTGGCGTCGCCTTCGGCGAAGTGGATCTGGAGGTGGTCGGCTTTGTGACGGGCTTGGTCGAGCATCCTGGGGGACTGGTCCAGGGCGTGGACTTGGTGGCCTGCTTCGGCCAGGAGGAGGGCGAGGGAGCCGGTGCCGCAGCCCAGGTCGATGACGTTGGAGCGGGTGGGGATCAAGGGGAGGAGGAGGGTGGACCAGGCTTTGCGGACGGTGGGGTCGCGTAGGCCGTGGTCGGGTGCTTGGTCGAAGGTGGCGGCGGCGGCATCCCACAGCTCGCGACTGGCGGCCTCGTCCATGCCCTCACCCTGACACCCACCACCGACAAGTCCGGGTACGGAGACCCTGCTGTATTGAGGGCGACGCAAGAACTGGACAACCCTGGACATGCAGCAGCGCGCCGGGGGCGATGGTCGAGGACCATCGCGCGGCCCGGCGCGCTGCGTGCCGCCGAGTTTCGCGGCCTGGTCTGCTTACCGCGCTGAGTCACGGGTGTGTGCGCGGGACAGTCGACGGGGAATACCTCGACACCTGCGGCGGGTGGCACCGGGAGGCGGTCGGTGCCATGCAGGGCGGTCATCCCGGGGCGGGGTTACGTCGACTGCGGCTGGTGCCGCTGTCCCTGTCCGTGACTGGCGCGGGAGACACAGGCCTCCAGCGTCACTCGGCTGGCTGCCCACCCAGTCGGCGGCTTCCTCGGGCGGGAGGTCGAGCCGCCACCGTGGGGTGGGCGGTGTGGTGGTCGCTGCCGCCGGGCGGAGGCGGCGCGACCGACCACTGTGGTCGATGTTGAGTTGTCAATCAGCCCGCGATGGCGAGGGAACGCGTGGCGGCGGACTCGTGTACCGCGTCCAAGAGGGCGTCCTGGACGATCCGCGAGGTGGGGATCTGCCAGCCGCACACCTCGGGCTTGACGCGCCAGTGGACCACCCCGTGTTCGGCGGGGCTGGGTGGCAGGGCGATCCAACTGCCGTCGGCGTGGTGGGTGATGTCGGCGGCCGCCAAGTCCGCGTCCAGCTGGGTGCCGGAGCGGGTCAGGAAGAACCAGCGGCTGTCGGGGGTGGCGATGATCGGCACCGGCATGCCCACGGAGCGGAGCGCGCGGGCGGCGCGCCTGCCCAGGTCGTCGCCGACCTCCAGGGCGTCGTATCCGGCGCCGGTGGCCAGCAGCAGGCTGTACGGGCGGCCGGTCCACCAGGTCGCCACCTGCTCGGCGCGGGTGCCCACCCGCTCCTGCCAGTCGGAGTGCACGGGAACGGGGCCGGTGTCCTCGACACCCTCCCGACCCGCCCAGTGGCCTGCCACCGGGTACGTGCCCGGCAGCACCGGCCAGCCGCGGAACGCCAGGCCGATCGCCTCTGCCCGCAGCTCGACGCGGAACGCCCGCCGCCAGCTCTCCGACCTTTCGGTTTCCAACATCTCGGGCACTGCCTCCTCGCCGGTCCGAGCGTCGGGCTCGGCGCTCTACACCTCACTCAACGGCACCGGGTGCCCCGGGCGAAACTCGTTGTCGACAACTGGTCGGTCTGACGAGGTAAATGACCAGTCATCCGATCCGGGCGACCAAACTAGGCGAACCGGTCACCGCCGCCGGGCTGCTCACCCCATCGGGCTGACCCGAGCACCGGCCTGCACCCCATCACACCTCCTTCACAGTAGCGATCACCTGCGGAAACGGGTCAAATTCCGGCGTACTGCGGGAATTCGGCGACTACCCCGACGGTGTCCGTGTGATGCCGTTCACCGTATGGAGCCGACCGTTGAACCGTCCGCGGCCGGTCCGGCGCGGGCGCGCGCCGATGCCGCACCGGCGGTCGGCAGGCCCGGACGAACGGTCACCGCGACCGCGG
The DNA here is from genome assembly GCF_000374445.1 of Actinokineospora enzanensis DSM 44649. Taxonomy (GTDB): domain Bacteria; phylum Actinomycetota; class Actinomycetes; order Mycobacteriales; family Pseudonocardiaceae; genus Actinokineospora; species Actinokineospora enzanensis. The sequence continues at coordinate 71,855 of NZ_KB894418.1, forward strand.
CCACCCAACCGTCCAGGCCGCACGCGTCCAATCGGGCGCCCATCCGCTCGACCACCCACCGGGCCCGCGCACACGCCGCCTCGGGGCCCGACACTGCATGCGCCGCGGCCGCGAGGGCGGCGAGATCGGCGGCCGCCTCCGCCCGGTGCCGGGCCACGGTCGCCGCACCCAACGTCAACACCAGGAGAAAGATCGACATCAGCACTGCGCTCACCGCCGCCACCCACACCGTCGCGAACCCGCCGTCCGCCCGGCCGGTCACGGCATTCCCCCGGGTTCGGCCACGGCATAGGCGTCCCCGTCGATCCGGACCGGCAGGACAGTGCCGATGACACTGACCGATACCGAGATCCGGTCGCCGTCGATGTGGACGGTGACGTCCGCGCCTGCGGGCGCGATGGCCGCCGCCGCCCGCCGGGCCTGGTCGGGCTCGCCCCTGGCGACCAGCCGCGCGGCCTCTCTGGCCGCGTCGACACAGCGGATCCGGTCGGTCACCGCGCGCACGCCCGCCAGCACGAGCCCGAGCACGACGACCAGGGCCCCGAGGGCCACCGCCGCCTCCACGGTGACCGACCCGCGCTCGCCGCTCATCCGGACAGCGCCCGGGTGATCAGCTCGGTGAGCGCGTGCAGCACCGCCGAACCTTTGACGATCAGCAGCAGCACCCCGGCGATCGCGGCCGCGACGAGCGTGCACAGCGCGAACTCGACGGTGATCGAACCCCGGTCTTCAGTGGAAAACATGATTCCTCCCAAACACATCTATTTCGGACTTTTCAGAATCGGAACACCCGGGTGGCCATCCCGATGACCACCGGCAGCACGCCCAGACACAGGAACGCGGGCAGGAAACACAGCCCGAGCGGCCCGATGACCACCACGGCGACCCGCTGCGCCCGCGCCTCGGCCGCCTCCCCCGCCCGGTCCCGGATACCGGCCGCCGCGATCCGAGCCACCCCGGCCAGCGCCGCCCCCGAACGCGCACTGCGCCGCGCGCCCCTGGCCAGCTCGGCGGTCTCCGGACAGGTCAACGCACCCCGCCAGGCCCGCGCCGAGTCAGCGCCGAGCGCGAGCTGCTCGGCCACATCCCGCAACACCGCGCGCGGCCGCCCGGGTAACTCGTCGACCACCGCCCGGATGGCATCGGGCACCGGCAGCCCCGCCTGCAGGCATGCGGCCAGCAGATCCCAGGCCACCGCGACCACGAACGGATCGGCCACCGGCCCCTTGGGCCGCAGCACCCGGGCGGCGCCCAACCAGGCCCCGCCCGCGAACACCAGCCCGACCACTATTCCCGTGCCGACCCCGCTGAATGTGCCAATGACCATCCCGGCGAACGTCGCCACCGAGAGACCAACAGCGACCGGCAAAGTCACCGGGCGTTGCCGAATCGGCCGTCGACCCATCATTCGCGCCAACCGCTTGGGCGCATAGGGATGGAAAGTCCCAATGAGCAAGGCGAGCGCGAACAGAATCAATGACACGCTCACCGCACACCCCCGCCGAATAGGACATGACGGTCTACATATGTGGGCCCACCCGGCACAAGCGGACACCGCATCAATCCGTTCACCGAGTCACCGCCTGATGAGTGAGGTGGTCGGTCCAAACAAGGCCCGCGCAGATCAATGCGGAACCGACAATGAGCAGTGCCTGCCCGGCGGCGGTGTGGGCGAGGGTGTGCCAGGGCCGGGCTCCCATGGACTCCCCGAACAGCACAGCGGGCACCGGCATCGCGGCCAAAGCGGTGGCACTGGACCGTGCCCCGGCCGTGCGGGCGAGTACCTGGCGGGTGAAACGGGAACGGTGACGCAGGTCGCCGCTCACTGACGCCAGCACGTCGGCCAGCGGCAACCCGTGCCGAACCGCGAGCCGCCACGCGTGCGTCAGCGGTCCACCCGTCGCCATCGCGGTGTCGCCACCCAGCCGGGTCGTCGCCGCGGCCGTACGAAGGACAGCAGCCGCATCGGGTTCGGCATCGACGGCGACCCGCTCGGCCGCGTCCACCGGATGCGTCCCGACCGATAGCTCCGCAACGAACGCCGCCACGGCCTCGGCCAGCCCGTCCCGCGCGGCCAGGCTCTCGCGCAACGTCCGCGCCTTCTGCTGCCGACGCCACACCACAGCGCCGACCAAGCCGAACGCCACCGCGCCGCCCGGACCGAGCAGCACCCAGCCGACAACGCCGGACACGACAACAACCAACACCGCAGGCGGCGGAGTCGAGACCCGGGGCACCCATCGCGCCCGAGGCCACAACCCGCGCAGCCGACGCGCGGCCTGCCCGCCTGGCCACACCACCACGGCACCGGCGAGCAGCAACAGGGTCATCATGGGACCTCAACCCCCCGACTCCGCAACAACGACACCAGGTCACCTCGATGCGGCGTCCAGACCCCATCTGTCCACACAGGATCGACCCGGGCGCCCTCGGACGTCCTGGCGAGCACACCGATCTGGCTCACCGCCCGCCTGGGTACCCGCCGAACATGCACCACAACGTGAATCGCGGCGGCCAACTGACTGTGCAACGCCGCTCTGGACAACCCGCCCAGCGCTGCCAACGCCTCCAACCGAGCGGGTACCTCCGCGGGCGAGTTGGCGTGCACCGTGCCCGCGCCCCCGTCGTGCCCGGTGTTCAAGGACGCGAGCAACTCCACGACCTCGGCGCCGCGCATCTCCCCCACCACCAACCGATCCGGGCGCATGCGCAGGCCCTGCCGGACGAGATCACGCAGGCTCACCTCGCCCGCTCCCTCGATGTTGGGCGGGCGCGCGATCAACCGAACGAACTGAGGATGCCTCGGCTCCAGTTCGCCCGCATCCTCCACACACACGATCCGCTCCTCGTGCGGTACACAACCGAGCAAGGCAGCCAGCAAGGTCGTCTTCCCCGCGCCCGTACCGCCGGATATCAGGAAAGCCAAGCGGGCGGCGACAATCGCGGACAGCACCTCGTGGATCTCGTCGTCGAACATGCCCAGCGCACGCAGATCGGCCAGGCCGTGCGCGGCAGGCCGCAGAACCCGCAACGACAGGCACGTGTGCTCGGCGACCGGTGGCAGCACCGCGTGCAGCCGGATGTGCGCGCCGGAACGCAGCCAGCCGTCCACATAGGGTTGGGCGTCATCGAGCCTGCGCCCGGCGGACATGGCCAAGCGCTGAGCGAGTCGCCGCACCGCGTCCTCGTCGGGAAAGCGGACCTCGGTGCGCCGCAGGCCTGCCGCCCCGTCGACCCACACCTGGTCCGGGGCGGTGACCAGGACATCGGTGGTGGTCGGATCGCGCAGCAGCGGATCGAGCGGGCCCGCGCCGACGAACTCCTGGCGCAGCCTGGTCAGCGCGTCGAGGAGGTCGGTATGGCCGACGAGCCCGCCCGCCTCCGCGCGCACGGCGCCCGCGACCGCGGCGGCGGTGATGGCCGGGGTGTCTCGCGAGCCGCGGGCGAGCCGTTCGCGGACGCGCTCCACCAGATCAATGGACATGGATGTCTCCTAGGGTGGTCGGAATGCCGGGCCGGACAGGGTGATCACGCCGCTAACCGGGACCGGGCGTCGGCCGGTTCGGCCAGCGCACGCAGGGTCGCTCGGGCGGCGCGCGCCAGGGCGGCCCGCCTGCCGAGGCGGAACGTGCCGTGCTCCAGGGCTTGCGGCAGACCGGAATCACAGCGGTACGTGGTCAGCAGCGGCAGTCCGACGGCCGCCGCGATGTCTTCCGCGTGCAGCCGTCCTGGCGAGGGACCGCGCACGACCAGGGATGCGCGGATGCCCAACCCGGCCAGACGCCCCGCGACTTGTTTGGCGGCTGCGGTGGCCCGCAGTTCTGCGGGCATGACGACAACAGTGAGATCGGCCCGCTCCAATGCGGCGCGCGCGGCCGGATCAAGACCACGCGGGATGTCGCAGACGACCGTCTCGCCCCCGCGCCGACCAGCCTCCAACACGGCGACCACCGCGTCCGGCGTCGGACCGTCCCCTTCCCTGGCACCGGAAAGCAAGGTCAGGCGGGACGTGCCCTTGGTACGTCCGGGCAACGCGGAGTGCAGGCTCGACACCGGCACCCGACCCGCGGTGGCGCGCAGGTCCGGCCACCGCAGGCCGGGGTGTTCCTCCGCGCCCAGCACCAGATCGAGCCCGCCACCGAGCGCGTCGCAGTCGATGAGGAGCGCGCTGCCCCCGCCTTCCAGCACGGACAATGCCACCGCGACAGCGAACACCGACGCGCCCGCGCCACCTCGACCACCGACGACCGCCAGCACCCGGCCCGCCGTCCCCGCGGGTGCTTCCGAGGCGTCGGCCAGCACCGACAACACGGCTTCCTCGTCGGCGGGCAGGGACAGCACCCGCTCGGCACCCAGTGCCAGCGCGGGTTCCCAGATCTCCGACGGCGGCGGACCGTGCGACACCAGCACAACTCCGCCGCGCCGCGGAAAGGCGGCGCTCGCGCACTCGTCCGCGGTCGGCGCGTCGAGCAGCACGAGCGGCGCCGACGACCAGTGCGCGCGGACCTCGGACACGTCCACGGCACGGGTCAGCTCGACCGGGGCGGCGGCGGACAACCGCAGCACCTCGTCCAGCAGGGTGTCGTCGCGCAGGCAGATCAGGGGTCGGGACATGGGGCTCAGCTCCTCGGCCTTCGGTGTGGATGGGCTGTGACCAGAATCTGGTGAAACTGGGAAGCGCCGAAAGACCGCAGGTCAACCTGTGGACAACTGAGCGGATTGTGGATAACTCGCCGTTACGCGGAGGGTCGCGAGCCGAATCTGTCGGTGATGTAGGGCAAGCTGGAGGGGGAAGCCCTGCCGCGGAAATGGGACGACCCCCGCCAGGGGGGAGGGGCGGGGGCCGTCAACGGGTTCAGCCCCGGGGGGTCGGACTGAACCGGCCTGGCTCTCGGCCAGGTAGGCATACTGTATCCCCTTCCCACCCTCCCATGGCCACATACGGCAGAAGACACCCGCCCGAGTTCTGCTCGTGTCGCGTACGTCGCTGCGCCGGGTGGCCGAACGCGTGGGTGCCCGCTCCTATGCTGACCTGGTGAGTGCCCCCGACCGGACCGCCGAGCGCGCCGCGCCCGCGCGGGTTGCCGCGTTCTTCGACCTGGACAAGACCGTCATCGCCAAGTCCAGCGCGCTGGCGTTCAGCAGGCCGTTCTTCCAGGGCGGCCTGATCAACCGCCGGGGCGTGCTGAAGAGCGCCTACGCCCAGTTCGTGTTCGCCTCCTCCGGCGCCGACGCGGACCAGGTGGAGCGGATGCGCGCGCACCTGACCGCGCTGTGCGCGGGCTGGGACGTGGAGCAGGTGCGGGCGATCGTGGAGGAGACGCTGCACGACATCGTGGACCCGTTGGTCTACGCGGAGGCGGCGGAGCTGGTGGCCGCGCACAAGGCGGACGGGCACGACGTGGTGGTGATCTCGGCCTCGGGCGAGGAGATCGTCGCGCAGATCGCGGCGATGATCGGCGCCACGCACAGCGTGGGCACTCGCATGGTCGCGGTGGACGGCCGGTACACCGGGGAGATCGACTTCTACTGCTACGGCCCGAACAAGGCGGCGGCGATCCGCGAGCTGGCCGACCGACACGGCTACGACCTGGCCGCCAGCCACGCCTATTCCGACTCCAGCACGGATCTGCCGATGCTGGAGGCGGTCGGCAGGCCGTCGGTGGTCAACCCCGACCGCGGCCTGCGCAGGCTCGCGGCGGAACGGGAGTGGCCGGTGCTGACCTTCACCAAGCCCGTATCGCTGCGGTCCCGCTTCCACGCGCCGTCCGGCACCGCGGTGGCGATGACCGCGATCGGCCTCGGCGCGGTGGCCACGGCCGGTGCCGCCTGGTACGGCCTGCACCGCAGACGCAGGCGCTGACCCCCGGTGGCGGATTCCCGCTGCGCCACAAGGAAACCCCGAGCCACCCGCCGGGCGGTTGCGCGCCGACCGTCACCGCCGGTATCCGTCCGGGCGGGCAGCGCAGCCTACGCTCACAGCGGGTCGCGGTCGATGCCTTCCACGGCCTTGACCGGTGCACACGAAAGTGCCCTTGAAGTGACCTTCGCCACTCGGTAGAAAGAAGTTGCGGACCCCGAGTCGGCCAGGGACAGGGCGAAGAGAAGCCTGGATCCACCCCGAACGGGCTCCGTGCGCGGACACCGGAGCACCCACGCGCAGCACGCCGCGGGAGGCATGTCGTCAAGGGACTGCGTACCGGGACGCCGGACGCCGAGTCCAGGTAGGTACGACTTCAGTTGCACGCTTGGTAGCCCGAGTGATTCGCGCCGACGGTTTGGGCGGTCCCGCTCCACGAGTGGGACCGCCTAATCGTTTCCCGACTTCCGTCCACCCGGGCCGTCCACTCCCCACCGTGTTCCCGACACTGTGTCCTCTCCCCTGTGTCCTCCCCCTCTGTCCCCAGCACTGTGTCCCCAGCTCATGGCCTGCACGGTTCCCACACAACTTCTCCCGGTGACGGCCCCAAACCCGGTGGTAACTTCACCAGGAGACCCGCGTCCTGGTGTCGTTCTCCCGCCGGGAGTCGCGCAGGCCCACGGAGCCCACGGAGGAACCCGTGTCCCCGCACCGCCCGTTCCGCGCGCTCGCCGTGGCCGCCGCCTGTGGCGCGGTGGTCGTCACCGCCGCGCTGGTCACCGTCACGGTGCCTGCGGCGGCCCCCGGCGACGAGGGGCCGGACGTGCCCGCGACACCCCAGGGGACCTCGGTGAAGGCCCTCGACGCCTGGCTCGACGCGCTGGTGGGCTCGCTGCCGCTGGAGCAGAAGGTGGGCCAGCTGTTCGTCACGAACGTGTGGGGCAAGTCGGCTGGTGCGGCGACCGAGGAGAACCGCGAGCACTTCGGCGTGGACACCGCCGCCGAGGTGGTGCGGCGCTACCACGTGGGCGGTGTCATCTACTTCAACAACAGCACCACCGACAACGTGGACAACCCGGCGCAGCTGGCCGCGTTCTCCAACGGCCTGCAGCGGGCCGCCGGGTCGGCCGCGCCGCGGATCCCGCTGGTGATCGGCATCGACCAGGAGGGCGGCAACGTCACCCGGATCCCGGCACCCGCCACCGAGTACCCGGGGTCGATGGCGATCGGCGCAGGCCGCAGCGCCGACGACGCGCGCACGCTGGGCACGGTCAACGGCCACGAGCTGCGCGCCATGGGGATCAACCAGGACTTCGCGCCGGTCGCCGACGTGAACTCCAACCCGCTGAACCCGATCATCGGCGCCCGCTCCTTCGGCGCCCGGCCCGACCTGGTCGGCGAGCTGGTGGCCGCCGAGGTGCACGGCTACCAGGAGGGCGGCCCGCCCACCGAGACGGTCGCGGCGGTCGCCAAGCACTTCCCCGGGCACGGGGACGCGGCCACCGACAGCCACACCGGGCTACCGCGGATCGACCGGTCGGCCGTGGAGTGGCGGGCGGTCGACCTGCCGCCGTTCCGCGCCGCGATCGCCGCCGGGGTCGACTCGGTGATGACCGCGCACATCCAGTTCCCCAGCCTGGACCCGTCCGGGGTGCCCGCCACGCTGTCCAAGCCGATCCTGACCGGGCTGCTGCGCCAGGAGCTGGGGTTCCGCGGCGTGATCGTCACCGACGCGCTGGACATGCAGGGCGTGCGGGAGATGTTCGGCGACGCCGAGGTGCCGGTGCGGGCCTTGGAGGCGGGCGCCGACCAGCTGTTGATGCCGCCCGACCTGGGGCTCGCCGAGGACTCGGTGATCGCGGCCGTGCGGTCCGGACGGCTCACCGAGCAGCGCATCGACGAGAGCGTGCGGCGGATCCTCACGCTGAAGTGGAAGCGCGGCATCCTGACCCGGCCATTGGTGGACGTGAACGCGGTCCCGAAGCGGGTAGGCACGCCCGCGAACCAGGCCACGATCCAGCAGCTCACCGACCGGACCATCACCGTGCTGCGCAACGACCGCGACACGCTGCCGCTCCGACCCGCCCCGGCGAAGGTGCTGGTGACCGGCGTGGGCGACACCGGGACGCCGGACGCCTCCCCCACGGACCTGGCCGCCCGCGTCCAGTCACGCGGCGTGTCGGCGACGGCCGTGCCGACCGGGACGAAACCGTCGGACGCGACTGTCACCCGAGCCGTCGCGGCCGCGCGTGAGTCGGATGTCGTGGTGGTGTTGACCAACAACCTGGCCTCGAACACCGCCCAGCGGAACTTGGTCACCGCACTACTCGGCACAGGCAAGCCTGTCGTGGCCGTGGCGACGTTGGTGCCCTACGACGCGGGGTTCGTGGACGCGCCCACCTGGGTAGCCACCTACTCATACCGGTCGGTGTCGTTGGAGTCGCTCACCAAGGTCCTGCTCGGCGAGATCTCCCCGCACGGCAAGCTGCCGGTGGACATCCCGGCGGGCGACACCATCCGGTTCCCGTTCGGCCACGGCCTCACCTGGTAGTCCCGTGGACCGCAGGCGATTCCTGACCGCGTCCGCGCTGGCCGCGCCACTGGTCACGGCCGCCGCCGCGCCCGCTGCCGCCGATGATCCACCACATCCCCATGAACCGGTCATCCCAGGAGCGGATGATGCCGCCGCGGCGGGCTGGCGGGCCCTGGTGGGGCACGAGGTCGCCGTCGTGGCCAACCACACCGCCACGCTCCGCGACGGCACGCACATCGTCGACTCGATGGTGGCCGCAGGCGTCCGACCGCGAGCGATCTTCGGCCCGGAGCATGGCTTCCGCGGCACCGCGCAGGCGGGCGGCTCCACCGGCGACCACCCCGACCCGCGCACCGGCATCCAGGTCTACGACGCGTACACCCTGACCGAGGACGAACTAGCGGAGCACTTCCTTTACGCGGGCATAGACCTGGTCGTGTTCGACATCGCCGATGTGGGCGCCCGCTTCTATACCTACATCTGGACGATGTACACCGCCATGCGCGCCGCCGCCCGGGTCGACGCGGCTTTCCTGGTCCTGGACCGGCCGAACCCGATCGGCGGCGAGGCGAGCGGCCCGGTGCTCGACCCCGCGTTCGCCTCCCCGGTCGGCAGGCTGCCGATCGCCCTGCGGCACGGCATGACCACGGGCGAGCTGGCCGCCTTGTTCCAGGCCGAGTTCCTGCCCGAGCAGCCTGCCGCCGAACACCTGGCCGAGCTCACGGTCGTGCCCGCGCGGGGCTGGCGGCGGGACCGGTTCTTCGCCGATACCGGCCTTGGCTGGATCCTGCCCAGCCCGAACATGCCGACCGCGGACACCGCGCTCGTCTACCCCGGTACGGGGCTGTTCGAGGGCACGCTGCTGTCCGAGGGCCGCGGCACCACCCGCCCGTTCGAGATCATCGGCGCGCCGGGGATCGACTGGCACTGGGCGGAGGCGCTCAACGACCTCGGGCTGCCGGGCGTCCGCTTTCGCGAGCACTACTTCCAGCCGACCTTCGACAAGTTCACCGGCCAGGCGTGCGGCGGCGTCCAGGTGCACGTGACCGATGCGCGCCGCTTCGCCGCGGTGGAGACGGCCGTCGCCATGATCGTGGCGCTCCGGCGGACGCACCCGGCGGTGTTCGGCTGGCGGCCGGACGACCACGTGGACCGACTGTTCGGCTCGGACCGGCTGCGCCGACAGGTATCGGCGGGCGCGGACACCGACGAGATCGTGGGTGGCTGGGCCGAGGAGCTGACGCGGTTCCGCGAGCGCCGACGACCGTATCTGCGATATCCATGAGCATGAGGTGGGGGCGATGGCCAGGAGAATGGGGCTCGGGGTCGTGCTGTTGGCCATGGGCGTGCTCACCGCCATGACCGCGACCGCCGATACCGCCGCGGTTCGGCCGGGACCGGGCGGGCGGTTCGATCTGCCGATGCTCGACTTCGCCGCGCCGGGCACGGTTCTACGGACTGGCACGCCTGCCTCCGCCGGTCTTGATCCGGCGCCGATAGAGACAGCCGATGGCGCGCTCGACCGGTGGACAGAAGGTGCCCAGCCGTTGTTCCCCGGCGCTGTCTCACTACTCGTGCACAACGGTGTGGTGGTGGACAGGCACGCGGTCGGCAACGCCGTGCGCTACGCGGACGCGACCACGGAACTGCCCCCGAGTCAGCGAGTCGCGATGCGCGCGGACACGATCTTCGACGTGGCCTCGGTGAGCAAGCTGTTCACCTCGATCGCGGTGCTGTGCCTGATCGACGACGGCAAGGTCCGGCTGGACGAACGGGTCGCGACCTACCTCCCGGAGTTCGGCGTCAACGGGAAGCAGGGCATCACTGTCCAACAGTTGTTGACACACACCTCCGGTCTGGAACCGGATCTGCCGCTGTGGCGGGACTGGCCGGACAAGGCTTCCCGCATCAAGGCGGTCATGGACCACGCGCCGTCAAACCCGCCGGGGTCCACCTACACCTACTCCGATCTGAACCTGATCACCCTGGGCGTGTTGGTCGAACGGGTCGGCGGCCGACCGTTGGACGCGTTCGTCGCCGACCGGATCACCACTCCGCTAGGGCTCAAGGACACCGGTTACAACCCGCCCGCGGCCAAGCTGGGCCGGATCGCCGCCACCGAGTACGAGACGGCTCCCCCGCGCGGGATGGTCCGCGGACAGGTGCACGACGAGAACGCGTGGTCTCTCGGCGGTGTCTCGGGGCATGCCGGGGTGTTCTCCACCGCGGACGACCTCGCGGTGCTGGGGCAGATGATCCTCAACGGCGGTACCTACCGCGGGGCGCGCGTCCTGCGCGAGGACGCGGTTCGTCGGATGTTGACCAACTACAACTCCGCCTTCCCGGACGACGCGCACGGTCTGGGCGTCGAACTCGACCAGCGCTGGTACATGGGCGGGCTGAGCGGGCCGCGCACAGCCGGACACACGGGGTTCACCGGGACCTCGCTCGTGGTCGACCCGGCCTCCCGCTCGATCGCGATCCTGTTGACGAACCGCGTGCACCCGACCCGCTCCGGCGCCTCGATCAACCCGGCCCGGCAGGCGGTGGCGACCGGCCTGGCCCGTGCGTTGGCCGTCCGTTCCCCTGGCGGGGGCACGCACTGGTCGAGCCTGCTCGACGACAACGCGACCGCGACGCTGACGACGCCGACCCTGCGGGCGTCCGGTCCGCCGCGAATTTCCTTCCAGGCGTTCGTCGACACGGACGCGGGCGACGGGCTCGTGGTGGAGACGAGTGGTGACGGAACGGCGTGGCGGCCGGTGACGGCGCGGGTGCGCGGGGTGGGCGCGCCAACGGGCCCGGTGGTCAGTTTGTCCGGTTCCGGACACCGTAGTTGGTGGACTGTCAACGCGACCGCGCCGGTCGGCGGGGATATTACCCTGCGTTGGCGATTTACCACCGATAGTCACTACACCGGCCGGGGGGTAATCATCGACCGGATTGTTGTGACCGACGGTAGTCATGTGCTGCTCAACGGTGAGAAAGAACCCCACTTGTTGCGCCCGCTCGGGTGGCGTCCGGAAAGTCGTTGACGATCAGACGCTAACAATCCGCGTTCGGGCAGCGATGCGGTGGTCAAGCCCCCACCAGGGGCGACGACGGTCGCGGACACATTTGGGTAGCGTTGCCACCGGATGTCATGCACCGCCTTGTACTACCCCCTAACTGTTAGTAAGTTTCCCACGTGAGTGCGAGTCAAATGACAGCAGAACACAGCGAGTCAAGTCCGTTGGTCCGCATTCGCTCGCTCCTGCCCGGCCTGGCCCGTGCGGAGCAGCGGGTCGCCAAGGTCGTGCTCGACAGCCCCTCGACGGTGGCCCGGCGCAGCATCACCGAGGTCGCCGAGGCCGCCGGTACCAGTGAGACGACCGTGACCCGGTTCTGCAAGGCGATCGGCGTCGGGGGTTACCCCGAGCTGCGGATCGCGCTTGCCGCCGACACGGCTCGCAGCGCCGCCCGAGCGGACCGCGATCTCGGCGGGGAGATCGCGCCGGAGGACGACCTCAAAACCGTGGTCGGCAAGGTCACCTTCGCCGACGCGCGCGCCGTCGAGGAGACCTCCGAACAGCTCGACATCGACGTGCTGGCCAAGGTCGTCGACGCGGTGGCCACCGCGGGCCGGGTCGACGTCTACGGCGTTGGCGCCAGCGCCTTCGTCGCCGCCGACCTGCAACAGAAGCTGCACCGGATCGGTCGGGTCAGCTTCGCGTGGAACGACACGCACATCATGCTGACCTCGGCGGCGGTGCTCGGCCCCGGCGATGTCGCGGTCGCGATCTCGCACACCGGTGCCACCGCCGACACGGTCGAGGCGCTGCGCACCGCGCGCGAGCACGGCGCCACCACGGTCGCGCTCACGAACTACCCCACCTCCCCGATCGCCGAGGTGGCCGACCACGTGCTGACCACCGCGGCCCGGGAGACCACCTTCCGGTCCGGGGCGACGGCCAGCCGCATCGCCCAACTGACCGTCGTCGACTGCCTGTTCATCGGCGTCGCCCAGCGCCACCTGGACCAGTCCATCAAGGCGCTGGACTCGACCAGGGACGCGGTCGGCACCCACCGGCTGGAGACCCGCCACGACGGCAGGCGCAAGCCTCGGGAGACCGGGAAATGATCCGGGGTGCGCGGTTCCGCCGCACCGGGAAGGGGGACCTGAGATGACCGTGCCACGCCAGTCGATTCACGTCGACTCCCCGACCGAACGGCGGAATCCGCGCACCAGGGGCATCGACCGGATGTCGACCCTCGACATCCTGCGCACCATCAACACCGAGGACCGGACGGTGGCGGAGGCGGTCGCCGCCGCCCTGCCCCAGCTGAGCCGGGCCGTGGACAAGGCGACCGAGGCGCTGCGCGCCGGCCACCGCGTGCACTACGTGGGCGCGGGCACCTCCGGCAGGCTCGCCACCATCGACGCCGCCGAGCTACCGCCCACCTACAACGTCCCCGACGACTGGTTCCTGGTCCACCACGCGGGCGGCGCGGCCGCCCTGCGTGACGCGGCCGAGGGCGCCGAGGACGACGAGTCGGCGGGCGCCGCGGAGATGACCAGGGACGCCCGCGCGGGTGACTTCGTCCTCGGCCTCACCGCGTCCGGCCGCACCCCGTACGTGCTCGGCGCGCTCAACGCCGCGCACAGGATCGGCGCCACCACCGCGCTGGTGTCCAACAACCCGGACACCGCGCGCGCGCCCGGCGTGGACCTGCTCATCGCGGTGGACACCGGGCCGGAGGCCATCTCCGGCTCCACCAGGATGAAGGCGGGCACCGCGCAGAAGATCCTGCTCACCTCGTTCTCCACCGCGGTCATGGTCAAGCTGGGCCGCACCTACGACAACCTGATGGTCAGCATGCGGGCCACCAACGCCAAGCTCCGCGGCCGCAGCCTGCGCATCCTGCGCGAGGCAACCGGTTCGGGGCCGCAGGAGTGCACCGCGGCACTGATGGCGGCACACGGGGACCTGAAGGTGGCCATCGTGCACCTGCTGTCCGGTGTGGACATCCGGGAGGCGGCGGAGGCGCTGGCCGAGTCCAGCGGGCACGTGCGACGGGCACTGGGGTTACTCAACGTCGCCGCGCTCTGAACCACGCCACGCCGTGTGGTCGCGGGATTCGAGTTGTCCACAAGCCCCGGATCCGTCCACAGGGCACGGCCAACCCACCGATCTCTTGTGGGCTGGATCAGCTTGCGGCGTCGGCGATGCCGGTGGCCTCGCGGGCACCCGCGGTGATCGCCGCGCAGGTGCGGATGATCCAGTCGGTGATGCCGTCCGGCTCGCCAAGGGCGAAGGCGAGGGCGGCCTGGCGGTAGCCGCCGGGGTCGCGCAGGAAGGCCACCTCCGGGACGCCCAGTCCCTTGGGGTCCAGGCCGGTCCCGATCAGCGTGAGACGGGCCGCGGCGCGCGCGATCACGCCGTCGGCCGTGCCGAACGGTGCCAGGGCGAGGAGTTCGCCGTGCACGACCGCGGCGAGGACCGGGCCCGGCACGCTGGTGCCGCCCGCCACCAAGCCCGCCAACAGGTCCAGCCTGCTCGTCACGCCCAACCCGGACCGGGGACGCCCCAAAGACTCGTTGGGGGCCAGGTCCGCCGCGGCCAGGACGTGCAGTTTGGCCAGTGCCTGCAGCGGAGCCCGCTCCCAAGTGGGCAGCAACGGACCCAACGCCTCCGCCACGCGCAACGCGCCTGTCAAGACCGGGTCCGACACCTCGCCACTGTCCGGGATCTCCGCGGCGCCACCGTCGAGCACGGCGGACGCGCGCGCCGCGCGGACAGAAGCCTCAGCGGCGGTAGTAGGCCAGCCGCGGCGGTTCGTGGGGTGGCGGTGAACATCCGCGATCGCGTCGCGGGCAGCGGTGACCGCGTCGGCCACCCCCGGCAGGTCCAGCAACGGCGCCAGCGGATCTGTCACATCCGCACAGTACCCAGCGACCCGCCCCGAGCCGTCAGCCCGCGTCCACTGTGCGCTCGCGCGCGTGCCGAGGGCCGGGCAGCGGGATCGCCGGCGTGACCCGGATCTGGTTGCGGCCGCCGTCCTTGGCCTCCGCCAGCGCCTGGTCCGCGAACTCCTGCAAGGTCGCCAGGTCGGTGCCATGCTCCGGGGACAGCGCGATACCGCCGGAGATGGTGAAGTCGCCGACCAGTTCGGTGCGGCCACCGGCGGCCTTGGTCAGTTCCACGGTCATGTCCGCGACCGCGGCGCGGATGCGTTCGGCGATGGCCCACGCGTCGGCGCGGCTGGTGCCCGGCAGCAGCACCGAGAACTCCTCGCCGCCCCACCGACAGACCAGGTCGTCGCGGCGGACGCTGGCCCGCAGCACCAGGGCCAGGGCCTTGAGCACCTCGTTGGCGCCGAGGTGGCCGAGCCGGGAGTTGACCTGCTTGAACCGATCCAGATCGAACATCATCACCGCCGTCGGCCGCTGCCGCGCCTGGTCGGCGACCAGCGCCAGCGCGGCGGCCGGGTTGAAGCCGCGCTGGTTGGCCAGGCCGGTCAGCGGGTCGTGCAGCGCGTCCACCTCCAGCCGGTCCCGTTCCAGCTCCAGCTGCTCGATGCGCTGGGTGTGCCGGGTGTACCCGACGACCACCGCCAGCAGCGCGGCGAGCACCAGCCCGTAGGCCACGCCGGAGCTCCACGCGGCGATCAGGCCAAGGCAGAGGGTGATGGCCAGGTCGGCGTTCTCCTTGCGGTTGCCCATGATCGCCAGCCAGGAGCGGTCGCCGCGCAGCCCCCGGGCGACGCCGATGACGATCGTCTGGGCGGCGTAGTACGCGGCGAACGCGGCGGCCACCGCGATGGTCGCGCCGAGCATCTTCCGCGGGTCGACCGGCGCGCCGCGGGCCCACTCGTGCACCGGAGTGGCCACTGCCAGTGCCTGCGCGGCCAACGCGGAGGACATGATGGCGAATGTGGTGAACACATAGCGCCCCGGTGGTTTCCGGGCGATGAAGTACCGGCGCAGCCGGATGATCAGAACCAGTGCTACCACCAGCGGTACCGGCAGTACGAACGCGCCCGCGGTGGTCCAGACCCCGGTGTGGTCGATGTGCTCACCGGACAGGTGCGCGGCCCGACGGCGTTCCTCCGCGGGCTTGGTAGCCTCCATGTGCAAAATCGCGCCGACCGCGATCAGCGCGAACAGCCGCAGCGACAATGCGTCCGCCGGGCCCGCGGTCACCGTCCCGGTCACTGCCCAACCGAAGATCGTGATCTCGGTCACCACGATCCACAGGAAGCCCCACGTGGTCGTGTGCGCCAGCAGATCGAGTGCCCGAAGCCGCTGGGGGAGGGATATGCCGATCAAGCAAGAGTCTCTGGGACTTGTCAGACTGGGCATTGTCCCCCTTTGCGACAGACGGGACACTGAACGTGACCCGCGGCGGGCGGGATGCGTTCGGTCCCCCGGGACCCGAGAGGGAGGTAGCACCATGCGGAACCGCGAGTACTGAGCCGAAGTGCCGGAGCCACGGCTCCCGCTGTCGTCCCAACCGTACGCGCAGCCGAGGAGGAAGCCGAGATGCGCAACCGCGAGTACTGAGCCGCAGCCCGGTTCGACAACTGTTCCCGGGTCGGTCCCGAGCACCGGGCCCCACTGACTCGCGCCCGACTGATCCGTCCCCGACAGATCACCTGAGTCACGCCACCGCCTCCTTCGGGACCGTCGACCTCCCGTGATGCCAGACGAAGCCCGCTATCGCGCAGCCTATGGTCCCCACCACACCGGCGAACGCGATGGTCAACGAAGCGGACCCGAACAATTCGGTGAGCAGGCCGCCTGCCAGTACCGACATTCCCTGGCCCGCTCGCAGTCCGGTGCGCACCATCCCCGTGGCGCGCCCCGTGACCGCGTCCGGCAATAGCTCCACATAGGCCGATTTGGCCAAGATCTGGTACGCGGCGCCCAAACCGGACGCCGCGAGCAATACCGCCGCGAGCACCGGGTGCGGGCGAACGGCGAAGAACACCAACGCGCCAAGGCAGAGCAGCGACAGCGGGGCGATCAGCGCGTGCTGGGAGTCCCGCGGTCTGCCCGCCCGACAGAACAGGTAGGCACCGAACACCAGACCGAGCGGGTCGGCGGCGAGCAGCAGGCCGACCGTCCAGGTGGGAGCGCCGAGCTCGTGCACCAGCGGCACGATCAGGCCGTGCGGCATGACCGTCAACGCGGCCAGTAGCGACAGCGACACCACCGCGCGCCTGCGGCGGTCCGGTCGGAGTATCCCGGACGTGGCAACGGAAGCAGTGCGTGCGGCCGGACGGGCCCGCATGCCGAACCGCAGCAACGCCGCCGAGGCCAGGAAGGTGAGCGCGTCCAGGGCCAGCGCGGGTGTGGTGCCGAGCAGCGCCACCACCGCGCCCGCGCCCGCCAGCCCGACGAGCTGGCCGACCTCACGCAGCGTGGTCAGCCGGGCCTGTCCGGCGGCGAGGTACTCGTTGCCAAGCAACACCCGGGCCTGCGCGGTCTGCGCGGCCTTGAACGGCGCCTGCGCGGCCGCTTCCAGCGCGACGCACACCGCAACCAACGCAACAGGCGCCCCGGGAATGGCCATCACCCCCACGACCACCGCCTGGCTCAGGCACGCCACCACCATCACCTCGCGGCGCGGAAACCGGTCGGCCACACCGGACAGCAGCGGGCCTGCGACGATGTCCGGCAGGAAGGTGAGCGCGTAAGTCAGCGCGGTCAGGGCAGCGGAGGAAGTGCGCTGGTAGACCAGGACGGAAATGGCGACGCGGGCCAGCTGATCCCCCGCCACGGACTGTGCCTCGGCGATCCACAGCGCGCGGAATTCCGGGCGTGCGAGATGCGACTCCCCACCCATCCGTCCCCCCACCAGCGTCGGTATCTCCTGCCTGGATCACCGTCGACCACGGTACGTCCCCACCAGGCTACTTTCCGCAGAATCGGAAGAGGACAGCCGAACGGAGCAGATGCCCCCCGATCGGACGAACTTGGAAAGCGCTTCGATTGGGTCGCTACTGGTCTACACCTATGCGGTGTCGGACTGTCCCCGCGAACCCGGGAGCACTAGATTCTGGTGTCGACAGCCGGCCGCTCCCGTCGAGCGGAGCCGGATATTCACCTGAGGAGGTCAGGCCCATGACCGAGCAGTCCGGTCAGAGCCCCACGCTGGACAACTTGTCGACGGAGAGCAGGGTGTTCGCCCCGTCGGCTGAGTTCAGCGCGGGGGCCAACGTGGGGGCGGACGCCTACGAGCGCGGTGCCGCGGACCGGGACGCGTTCTGGGCGGAGCAGGCCGACCGCCTCACCTGGGACACGCGCTGGTCGCGGGTGCTGGACTGGGACGACGCGCCGTTCGCGAAGTGGTTCGTCGGCGGCAAGCTGAACGTCGCGGTCAACTGTGTCGACCGTCACGTGGAAGCGGGCCTCGGCGACCGCGTCGCGATCCACTGGGTCGGCGAGCCCGGCGACACCCGCGACATCACCTACCGCGACCTGCTGCGCGAGGTCTCCAAGGCCGCCAACGCGCTCACCGAGCTCGGTCTGCGGGCCGGTGACCGGGTCGCCATCCAGCTGCCGATGATTCCCGAGGCGATCTACTCGATGCTCGCCTGCGCCCGGCTCGGCCTGGTGCACAGCGTGGTGTTCGGCGGTTTCTCCTCGACCGCGCTGCGCTCCCGCATCGACGACGCCCAGGCCCGGCTGCTGATCACCTCGGACGGCCAGTACCGGCGCGGCGCCCCGGCGCCGATGAAGGACAACACCGACGAGGCCACCGCGCACACCGAGTCCATCGAGCACGTGCTGGTGGTCCGCCGCACCGGCGGCGAGGTGGGCTGGACCGAGGGCCGCGACATCTGGTGGCACGACCTGGTGGACCGCCAGGCGGAGACGCACGAGGCGCAGGCGTTCGACGCCGAGCACCCGCTGTTCATCCTCTACACCAGTGGCACCACGGGTAACCCGAAGGGGATCCTGCACACCTCGGGTGGGTACCTCACCCAGGCGTCCTACACCCACCACGCGGTGTTCGACCTCAAGGCGGACACCGACGTCTACTGGTGCACCGCGGACATCGGCTGGATCACCGGCCACACCTACATCGTGTACGGGCCGCTGTCGAACGCGGTCACGCAGGTGGTCTACGAGGGCACCCCGAACACCCCGCATGAGGGTCGCCACTGGGAGATCATCCAGCAGCACAAGGTCTCCATCTACTACACCGCGCCGACGCTGATCCGCACGTTCATGAAGTGGGGCGCGGACATCCCGGCGCGTTATGACCTGTCCAGCCTTCGTGTTCTGGGCAGTGTGGGCGAGCCGATCAACCCGGAGGCGTGGATCTGGTACCGGGAGAACATCGGCGCGAACCGCACGCCGATCGTGGACACCTGGTGGCAGACCGAGACCGGCGGCATCATGATCAGCCCGCTGCCGGGGGTCACGCACACCAAGCCGGGCTCCGCCCAGCGCCCGCTGCCGGGCATCTCCGCCAAGGTCGTGGACGACCAGGGCGTGGAGGTACCGCACGGTGGCGGCGGGTACCTGGTGCTGGACCAGCCGTGGCCGTCGATGCTGCGCGGGGTGTGGGGCGACGAGGAGCGCTACCGCGACACCTACTGGTCGCGGTTCGCCGACCAGGGCTTCTACTTCGCCGGTGACGGCGCGAAGTACGACGCGGACGGCGACATCTGGCTGCTTGGCCGGGTGGACGACGTGATGAACGTCTCCGGGCACCGGATCTCCACCACCGAGGTGGAGTCGGCGCTGGTGTCGCACCCGACCGTGGCCGAGGCCGCGGTGGTCGGCGCCACCGACGCGACCACCGGCCAGGGCATCGTGGCGTTCGTGATCCTCCGCGGCGGCGCCACCGCGGGCGACGACACCGTGAAGACGCTGCGCGACCACGTGGCCTCCGAGATCGGCCCGATCGCCAAGCCGCGGCAGATCCTGGTGGTCAACGAGCTGCCGAAGACGCGCAGCGGCAAGATCATGCGCAGATTGCTGCGCGACGTCGCGGAGAACCGGGCGATCGGCGACACCACCACGCTCGCGGACTCGACCGTGATGGACCTCATCAGCACGGGCCTGAAGAGCAACACCTCGAACGAAGACTGAGTTCTTTTCCTCCCACCACCCACCCCCACTTCCCCGCCCGGCATCGTCCCCGACCTGGTAGAGCACCGTCAGGGCATTGCCGCCGGGGCAGGGGGAGGGCCACGGGAGACAACCTGCCTACGCGCGACGAAAAGCCTCCCGTCACCACTCGGTGGCGGGAGGCTTTTCGTCGCGCAGCCCGGCCAACAACTCGGTGACCGCGTGCATGATCCGTTTGGTCGCCTCGTCCACGGTCTCCCGGTCCGTGCCCTCCAGGTCGGACAGGTCGACCGGGTCACCGGCGAGGATGTCGACGGTCTTGCGCGGGAACAGCCGCGGGAACCGGGCGGTGGGCGGCAGCAGCTTGTGCGTGCCCCAGTTGACGACCGGGATCACCGGCACGCCGGTCTCCAGCGCCACCCTGGCCACCCCGCTCTTCACCCGCCGTGACGGCCAGTGGTCCGTATCGTCCGAGAAACCCGCCTCGGGAAAGAACATCACGCACTCTCCGCGTTCGATCGCTTGCACAGCGCCGATGTACGCGTGCCGGGCCTGGGCGGTGTTCCGCTCCACCGGGATGTGCCCGCCGCTGGCGAGCACCCGGCCGACCACCGGGATCCGCCACAGGCTCGATTTGGCCAGGTAGCGCGGGATGCGCCCGGCGGCCAGCGCGAACGCGGTGACCGTCACCGGGTCGGCGAACGACAGGTGGTTGGACACCAGCGCCACCCCGCCGGTGCGCGGCAGCTTTTCGCCGCCGCGGAAGCGCAGCCGCGTACTCAGCGCGAGCAGCGGCCAGATCAGGTAGATGGCCAGGCCGTACCAGGCGCCGCGGCCACGCCGCGGGGTCCGGAACATCAACGCGAGGGCCCGCCAGGTGCCCATGGGTCTACTGGTGTCACGCACCCGGCAATCTTGCGGCATCCGTCGACCGGTCCGCGAAACCGGGAGTGGTCCGACCACTCGCCGTCCCGCAGAATGCCCAGGTGGACACAGAACGCGACACCGCGCCCGCCCACGCGGGTGAGCCGCACCGGAACGGGCTGTCCGGACGGCTGAACTGGCTGCGCGCCGGGGTGCTCGGCGCCAACGACGGCATCATCTCCACCGCCGGTCTGGTGGTCGGTGTCGCGGGCGCGACGGCCGACCGGACCGCGATCCTGGCCGCGGGCGTGGCGGGTCTGGTGGCGGGCGCGCTGTCGATGGCGGGCGGCGAGTACGTGTCGGTGAGCACCCAGCGCGACACCGAGCGGGCCGCGTTGCGCTTGGAGGAGCGCGAACTAGCGGAGATGCCCGAGGCCGAGGAGCAGGAACTGGCCGACATCTACCGCGAGAAGGGCCTGTCGGCGGAGCTGGCGGCCCAGGTCGCGCGGGAACTGACGCAGAAGGACGCACTGCACGCGCACGCCGAGGCGGAACTGGGCATCGACCCGGACAACCTGACCAGCCCGTGGCAGGCGGCCGTGGCGTCGTTCCTGTCGTTCGCGATCGGCGCGCTCATCCCGTTGGTCTCCATCGCACTGCCACCGGTGGACGCGCGCGTGTGGACATGCATCATCGCGGTCGTGGTGGGTCTGGTTCTAACCGGCTTCATCAGCGCACGGCTCGGTGGCGCTCCCCCGCGTCGGGCGATTCTGCGGAACGTGGTGGTGGGGACGCTGGCGATGGTGGTGACCTACTACGTGGGCGTGCTGTTCGGCGTCACTGTCGGTTGATGCCGATGGGCTAAGGTGGCTGTGGGTGCGCCGGGAAGTCTGGTCGGCAATGGACCAGCCCTACCCTGGAGCAGCCCTTGTCGCGTCGCCGCCGCCCGTCCACCCCGAAGGCGCTCACCGAGTTCGCCCGGTATCTCCGCACGGAGACAGTCGGCGGGATGGTGTTGCTGGGCGCCGCGGCCGTGGCGCTCCTCCTGGCGAACTCGCCGATTTCCTCGATCTACGAGGCAATCCGGGATGTCCGCATCGGACCCCACGTTCTGCACCTGGATCTGACCGTCGGCGAGTGGGCGCAAGACGGCCTTTTGGCGGTCTTCTTCTTCGTCGCGGGGCTGGAACTCAAGCGTGAACTCGTTCTGGGTGAACTGTCCCGGTTTAGAGCCGCGCTACTGCCCGTGTTGGCCGCGATCGGCGGGATGGTCGTACCGGCACTGATAGCACTAGCGGTGGCGTGGGGGGATCCGCGCGCGGGATCCGTGTGGGCGATCCCGGTTGCGACGGACATCGCGTTCGCTCTGGGCGTGTTGGCACTGACCGGGTCCGGGATGCCGAGCAGCGCGCGGGTGTTCCTGCTCAGTCTGGCCGTGGTGGACGATCTGGGCGCCATCGCGCTGATCGCGGTCCTGTTCACCGCGTCGTTCAACCTGTTCGCGTTCGCCGTCGCGGTAGTGCTGCTCGCCCTCTATTGGTACCTACAGCACCGTCGGATCACCTCGCCGTGGTTGTACGTGCCGCTCGCGGTGGCGGTGTGGGTCGCGGTCCACACAAGTGGTGTCCACGCGACGATCGCCGGTGTCGCCCTCGCGTTGTTGACCAGGGTCCGGAAGGACCCGTACGAACCGGAAGCCCCGGCGCTACGGCTCGAACACCGGCTCCAGCCGTGGTCCGCCGGGATCGCCGTGCCGGTGTTCGCGGTCTTCGCGGCGGGTGTGTCGGTCAACGGCGACGCACTGGCCCGGCTCGTCCACGACCGAGTCGCCTGGGCGATCGGTCTCGGCCTGGTGCTGGGCAAGCTGATCGGCATCGCGGGATCGGCGCTGCTCGCCGTGCGGCTGCGGGTGGCCGCCCTGCCCGCGGGTCTGGGCACCCGTGACCTGATCGCCGTCGCAACGCTGGGCGGGGTGGGGTTCACGGTCAGCCTGCTGATCGCGGATCTGTCCCTGCCAGCCACCGACGTGGGCACGGCCAAGGCCGCCGTACTCGCCGCCTCCGCGGTCGCGGCCCTGCTGGCCGCCGCGATTCTGATCAAGCGCGGCCGCGCGCGCCGAGCGGGCTAACGCGAAACGCGGAGAGTACCGCCCGCCCGGCCCCCGACGATCGAGCATGGCACCATGACGCAGGTGACCAGCGCGCACGGAAAAGCAGACGGTTCGGGGCTGCCGCAAGTCCCCTCGATCCCCCTCGCTGACGACCGCGCCCTCGCGGCGGCGGGTGACCAGTCCCTGGGGACCCTGGTCAAGGACGCCACGACGCACCTGTCCACCCTGGTCCGGGCCGAGGTCGAGCTGGCCAAGTCGGAGGTGGCCAAGGAGATCAAGAAGGGTGTCAAGGGCAGCGTCTTCTTCATCATCGCGCTGGCGGTCGGCCTCTACAGCACGTTCTTCCTGTTCTTCTTCATCGCCGAGCTGCTGGCCGATCTCGGGCTGTACCGGTCCGCCGCGTACGGCATCGTGTTCGGCGCCATGCTGCTGTTCACCCTGCTGTTCGTGTTCCTGGGCATCCGAAAGGTGAAGTCGATCCGGGCGCCGGAACGGACGATCTCCACGGTCAAGGACACCGCGTCCGCGCTGACCCACCGCGGCGAACCCAAGTCCTGACGGACCGGCGCTGAGCACCCCCACCGTGTCCCGCCCGGACCCGTCCAGCGTTCGCGTGGACGGACCGTGGGCGCACCGGGACGTCCACGCCAACGGCATCCGGCTGCACGTCGCCGAGACGGGCGAGGGTCCACTGGTCCTGCTGCTGCACGGGTTCACCGGGTTCTGGTGGACCTGGCGGCACCAGCTCGTCGCGCTGGGCGACGCCGGTTTCCGCGCGGTCGCGGTGGACCTACGCGGCTACGGCGACTCGGACAAGCCCCCGCGCGGCTACGACGCGTGGACGCTGTCCGGGGACATCGCCGGGCTGGTCAAGTCACTCGGCGAGACCCGCGCCCACTTGGTCGGCCACGACTGGGGCGGCCTTCTCGCCTGGAGTGTGGCCGCGCTGCACCCGCGCGTCGTGCATTCCGTAGCGGCGGTGTCCGCCCCGCACCCGCTGGCCTTGCGCGGTCAGATCCGGCGTACCGCGTTGCGCCGCAAACCCCGCAACCAGGCCCGCGCGATGGCGCACCTGTTCCGCGCACAGCCACCACTGCTGCCCGAACGCACGCTGACCCG
Source organism: Actinokineospora enzanensis DSM 44649 (assembly GCF_000374445.1). GTDB lineage: Bacteria > Actinomycetota > Actinomycetes > Mycobacteriales > Pseudonocardiaceae > Actinokineospora > Actinokineospora enzanensis. The sequence continues at coordinate 95,406 of NZ_KB894418.1, forward strand.
TGACCGTGCCGCGGTCGTGGAAGCGCGGTTGCGGTCCTGGTCCGGGAAGTACTGGTCGGAACTGGGCGAGGCCGCGGAGCGCTACCGGACCGCGATGCTCGTCCCCGGGGTGGCGCACAGCGCGTTGGAGTACCACCGCTGGGCAGTGCGCTCGCAGGTGCGCGGCGAGGGCAGGCGGTTCACCGAGGCACTGACCCGCAAGATCGAGGTCCCCGTGCTCCAGCTCTACGGCGCCGACGACCCGTGCGTGCTCCCCCGCACCCGCGAGGCCTCCACCCCGTGGCTGGGCGGCCCGGCCGAGAAGCACGAACTGTCCCAAGTGGGCCATTTCCCCCACGAGGAGTCCCCCGGCACCGCGAACGCCCTACTCACCGCCTTCATCAAGGGCTGAAGCCCCGTCCTGCGGCGGGTGCGCTCCCAAGCCGGGGACGATGCCGGGAGGGGATGAGGGGGCGAGCGGTTGGAGGAACGCACCACTAGTTGGCGCAGCGGCCGGTGTTGACCGGCTGGCTGAGTGCGGGTGCCTTGGCGACTTCCTCCCTGACCTCGGCCGCCGTCAGCGCGAACCCGGTCTCGGAGTTGTCGACCGCCGCGCCGAACACCACGCCGATGACCTCGCCGCCCGGGTTGACCAGCGGGCCGCCGGAGTTGCCGCTGAGCACCTTGGCGCGCAGCGTGAACACGTCCCGGTTGACCGTGGCGGCGTCGTAGATGTCCGGTCCGCGCAGCGCGATGCGGTCGCGGATGCGCGCGGGCGAGGCAGTGTAGGGACCGTCCAGCGGGTAGCCCAGGACGATGCCGTCCTGTCCGCCCGCCGCGTCGCCCGCGGCGAACGGGAGCGGGTCCACGCGCAGCCCGGGGACGGCCAGGATCGCCACATCGGTCTCCGGGTCGTAGTGCACGACCCGGGCGGGCAGGTCGCGGTCGGCGGTCTCCACGCTCACCTCGTCGGTGCCCGCGACCACGTGCGCGTTGGTCATCACCCGCTGCGGGGAGATCACGAACCCGCTGCCCTCCAGCGCCCGCTCGCAGGACGGCGCCTTGGCGTTGATCTTGAGCACGCTCGGCTGCACCCGCCGCACCACCGCGCTGGCCTGCAGGGCCGGGTCCGGCGGCGCGACCTCCTTGTTCGGGGTCCGGTTGAACGGGTCGACCGCGGCCGGGAAGCCGGACACGTCCAGCAGCTGCCGCAGCTCGTTGGGCAGACCGCGGGCGGCCTGCGGCATGACCTCGTCCACCCCGCCGAGCACGGCCGAGTTGTTGATCGCCGAGGCCAGCCCCGGCAGCCCGCCAACGGTGGTCAGCGGCAGCGCGATCAGCCAGGACACCACGAACACGACCGCGCCCTGCACGATCGCGCCAAGCGCACTGTCCACCCCGGCCAGCTTGGGCGAGGAGATCTTCTGCCGGAGCGTACGGCCCGCCCACACGCCGAGCGTCTCGCCGAGGGCCACCAGCAGCACGAAGATCGCCACCGCGAAGGCCACCCTGGTGGGCGTCGAGTCGATCCGCTCCACCACCAGTGGGGCGATCTTGATCCCGGCCACCGCGCCGAGCAGCACGCCGAGGAACGCGGGCAGCGCGGTGATCACGCCCTGCCGCGCCCCGGACACCGCCGCCAGCACGGCCAGCGCGACGACCAGCACATCCACCCAGTTCACGCGGGCGACCTCCGCTCCGCCACGGACCGCCAGGCGTGGTCCAGGTCCCGCACGTCCGAGCTGTCCCATGGCCGGGCCCAGCCGCCGATGTCCAACAGCAAGGTGAGCAGGCCTGCGGTGAAGCCCCAGATGAGCATGCCGGGCGCGGCGAACGCGGGCCCGATGTAACCGCCCGCGTGCGACACCCGGAACCGGTTGGCCGGGTCGGCCAGCTCCGCGATCGGGATCCGGGCGACCGCCTGCGTCTCGGCCGGGTCGACCGCGCTGACCGCGCTGGGTGTGCGCCAGTGCGCGAGCACCGGCGTGACCGCGAAACCGGACACCGGCACGTGCAACCGGGGTAACAACGCGACCGGCTGGACACCCGCCGGGTCGAGCCCGGTCTCCTCGACCGCCTCGCGCAGTGCGGTGGCCACCGGGCTCGCGTCGGTCGGCTCGGCGCTGCCGCCCGGGAAGGCGACCTGGCCGGAGTGGTACCCGCCGTTGTCGGCACGCAGCTGGAACAGCAGGTCAGGGCCGTGGTCGGCGGTCTCGCCGAGCAGCATCAGCACCGCCGCCGGGCGGCTGCCCGGACCGGGCGCGGCGAACCGGCGCCACTCGCCGAGGTCGAGGTCGGCGGTGGCCGCGACCAGCGGCGCCAGCCAGTCCGGCAGCCCCGCCGGGTCGACCAGTGGTCCGTGCGTGCTCATCGGCCCCCTCCGAGGTAGCGGTCCACGGTGGTGCGGATGTCGGCCACCGACCGGAACACCCGGGGCTGGGCCACCATGGTGACCGTCCCGTCTGCCCTGATCAGGTACGACGCGGGCAGCGCGTCCGGCACGCGCAGCCCCTTGCGGACCTGGTCGTCGCGGTCGAACAGGTTCGGGTAGCGCACGCCGAGCGAGCCGAGCAGGTCCAGCGCGTCCCGCTGCGGGCTCTGCACCGCGAGCCCGACCACGGACACCGCGCCGGGACTCGCCGCGTACTCCGCCAGCAGCGGCAGCTCGTCCCGGCACGGCGCGCACCACGTGGCCCACACGTTCACCAGGACGGGCCGACCACCCAGGAAGTTGCCCGCGTCGACCGCCGTCCCGTCGGCCATGCACTCCGCGCGCGCGCCCCGGAGCGTGGCCACGGTGGCCGAGCCGTTCGCACAGGCCGCGAGCCCCGCGGCCTGGCGGGCGGCGGTGAGATCGGGTTCGGGCTCGGCGGGCGCGGTCAGGGCCTGCCCGGCGTCCGGGTCGGCGGACCGGGCGGAGTCGCGCGGCCACACGGCCACGGTCACGGCGACCGCCAGGATCACCACGACCAGGGCCCACCGCAGCGCCGTGTTCACCCCGTCGGCTTCCCCGGCCGGTAGCCCTCGTGCACCCGCTCGGCCAGCGCCACCAGGTGCGGCGCCTCCGGCCCCTTGACCAGCTTGGCGGCGGCCGCGGGCTCGGTGGGCCCGGCGCCGAAGGACGGGCAGTCGCGGAAGAGCAGGCAGGCACCGCAGGCGGGCTTGCGGGCGTGGCACACCCGGCGACCGTGGAAGATCACCCAGTGCGACAGCATGGTCCAGTCCTTGCGCGGCACCAGGGCGCCGATCGCGTGCTCGACCTTGACCGGATCGTCCTCCTCGGTCCACGCCCAGCGCCGGACCAGCCTGCCGAAGTGGGTGTCCACGGTGATGCCAGGTACCCCGAACGCGTTGCCGAGAATCACGTTGGCCGTCTTCCGGCCGATGCCGGGCAGCTTCACCAGCTCGTCGAGCTTGCCGGGGACCTCCCCGCCGTGCTGTTCGACCAGCGCGGCGCCCAGCCCGATCAGCGAGCTCGTCTTGTTCCGGTAGAAGCCGGTCGGCCGGATCATCTCCTCCAGCTCGGTCCGGTCGGCGCCCGCGTAGTCGGCGGCCGAGCGGTACTTGGCGAACAGCGCCGGGGTGGTCAGGTTCACCCGCACGTCGGTGCACTGGGCGGACAGGATCGTGGCCACGGCCAGTTCGAGCGGGGTGGTGAAGTCGAGCTCGCAGTGCGCGTCCGGGTAGCCCTCGGCCAACGCGCGCGTCATCCGCCGCACCCGGCGGGTCATGGCGAGATCCGGGCCGCCTTCCTGGGGCGGTCGTCGGGTGGTGGGAGGCACCTCGCTAGCCTACGGGCCGTCGGACAACCCCGACTGTGCCCCAGACGTCAACCACTGTGACATCGGCAGACACTGAATCGACTTGCCCCGACGGACCGGTCGCCGAGCCGGCCAGCCTGGGCGACGAAACGAGGATCGCGAGGCCATGGCTGTCTGGTTCGTGTTCGTGGTGCCGTTAGTGATCATGTTCTTCGCGCTCTTCATGGAGCGGGTGGAGGCCCGGCTGCGGCACGTCGCCGTGCAGGAGACCGAGGTCGAGGAGTTCCTGGAGTCGGCGCGGCCGGAGGAGGTGCGGGCCCTCTACGGGCACGGCATCGGCCGCGCGCTGGAGCTGTTCCGGCTGCGCAGGCTGGGTGGCCGGGCGGCCAAGCTGCGCGGTCGCCGGGGTCGCGACTAGGCGATAGGGTCGGGCGGCCAGGGCGTGGGCGGCGCACCGGACGATCCACACCGGACTGTGGGCGCGCCGGTGAGGGATCTTCGGCGCACGCCCTACACTGCACGTAGTGATCGGTGGTCGCGCCCTAGTCGGCCGCCGGGTGGACACAGGAGGACCGACGGTGGATGAGACCCTGGCCCGCGCGGGCATCTTCCAAGGGGTCGAGCCGGCCGCGGCCGAAGCGCTCGCTCAGACGCTGGAGGCCGTGGAGTTCCCGCGAGGGCACGTCATCTTCGCCGAGGGCGAGCCAGGTGACCGGCTGTACATCATCCAGTCCGGCAAAGTGAAGCTCGGCCGCAAGTCCCCGGACGGCCGGGAGAACCTGCTCGGCATCTTCGGCCCGTCGGACATGTTCGGCGAGCTGTCGATCTTCGACCCGGGCCCGCGCACGTCCACCGCGACCACGGTCACCGAGGTCCGCGCGGTCACCATGGACCGCCCGGCGCTGCGGCAGTGGATCGCCACCCGCCCGGAGATCGCCGAGCAGCTGCTGCGCGTGATCGCCCGCAGGCTGCGCCGCACCAACGGCATGCTGGCCGACCTGATCTTCACCGACGTGCCCGGCCGGGTGGCCAAGGCGCTGCTGCAGCTCGCGCAGCGGTTCGGCAGCCAGGAGGCGGGGCTGCTGCGGGTCACCCACGACCTCACCCAAGAGGAGATCGCCCAGTACGTCGGCGCCTCCCGGGAGACCGTCAACAAGGCGCTGGCCGACTTCGCGCACCGCGGCTGGCTGCGCCTGGAGGGCAAGAGCGTGCTGATCCTGGACCCGGAGCGGCTGGCCCGACGCGCCCGCTGAGCCCGTCCTGTTCCTGACATAGCGCGAGGGTCCGACCTGCCCAAGGTCGGACCCTCGCTCTTTGTGGTTCGGCGGGAGGACGGGCGCCGCCCCCGACGCGGCGCGCCGACCTCCCGCTCTCGCGTGAACCATCCCCCGACGGCTCACGCACCCCGCCCTCCGGATCAGGCCCCGACCCGTAGCCGGAGGGAGCTCGAACGACCAGGCCGCGCTGTCCACGTTGACACCGAGTCCTGGCGCACAGCCAAGTGGTTTCAACCTCAAGGACTCGCGTCCGACCGGATCCGTTGCTCGGCGCTGCGGGGAATCACCCTGGTTGTTACGCAACCGAGACATACCCGCTCCAACGGTGGCGGAAACCACCGAATAATTTGTGGTACGGCCGTACCGGAACCGGCATACTGGTACGCATGTCCCACTCTGCCGGTCTCGCCGACTACCGCGCCGCGCTCACCACCCCCGGTGCGCGCGGTCCCGTGCTGGCCGCGCTGATCGGCAGGCTGCCGGTGGCCATGGTGGGGCTCTCGCTCATGCTCTACGTGCGCAACAGCACCGGCTCGTTCGCCACCGCGGGGCTGGTGTCGGCCGCCTCGCTGATCGGCGTCGCGATCGGCTCGGTCGGCCAGGGCAGGCTGATGGACCGGGTCGGCCCGTCCCGCCCGATCCTGGTGACCTCCGCCGTGTTCGCGGTGCTGGTGGCCACCAGCATCGTGGCCATCGAGCAGCGCGCGACCACCACCGTGCTGGTGCTCCTCGGCTTCGGCGTCGGCCTGTCCGAGCCGATGATCGGCTCCGCCTCGCGTGCCATGTGGACCCGCCTCACCCCGCCCGGCCGCTCCCGCGGCGCCGCGCTGGCCTACGAGGCGATCAGCATGGAGGTCTTCTTCATCGCGGGCCCGGCCATCTCCGGCCTGCTCACCAGCGCGCACTGGCCCGGCACCGGCCTGGTCGTCGGCGCGTCCTGCATGGTCGGCGGCAGCGTGTGGTTCGCACTCACCGACACGATCTGGCGCTCCCGCCCGGAACGCCGCGGCACCCGGGCCACCGGCCTGCAGGGCCTACTCGGGCCGCTCGTCAGCCCCGGCATGCGCACGGTGTGCGTGGCCGCGATGGGCTTCGGCGCGGTCATCGGGTTCGTGGAGATCGCCATCCCGGCGGCCGCCACCAACGCGGGCAACCAGCCGGCAGGCGGCCTGCTCCTCGGCCTGCTGTCGATCAGCTCCGTGGTGTTCGGGGTCGCCTACGGCGTGCGGCCGTGGCCCCGGGCGATGCACCTGCGGCTGCCCGCGCTGCTGGCGGGCTTCGCCCTGTTGGTCGCGTTGCTGGCCATTCCCACCTCACTGGTGTGGCTGGGCGTCGCGGTGCTGTTCGCCGGGCTGCTCGTGACCCCGCAGGCGACCAGCCACTCGGCGGCGCTGGAGCTGGTGGCGCCGCCGGAGACCGCCACCGAGGCGTTCGGCTGGGTGATCACCTCGGTGACCATCGGCATCGCGCTCGGCCAGCTGGTCAGCGGACAGCTGGTGGAGCACGTGGCGGTGTGGGCGTCGTACCTGGCCGCGACCGTGCTTGGGCTGACGTTCGCCGCGATCGTCTACGCCCGTCGACAGTCAGTGCACGCCATCACCAGCGCGCCGCCCGCGCACGCGATGGCTGTCTGATTGTCGGTCGGCCGGGCTACCGTGCCCGGCATGGACCTGACTGCCACCACTGCCGACCTCGCCGCCGCGGTTGCCGACCTGGTGCGTCTGGTGCCCGGGAAGCTGATCGACCCGGTGCTCGGCGGGGTGCTGGTCACCGCCGACGCCGACGGGGTGGTCTTCGGGGCGAGCGACCGGGAGCGCACGGCGCGGGTGTCCTGCGGGGCGCTGGTGCACACCGACGGGCGGGTGCTGGTGCCGGGAAAGCCGCTGGCGGAGACGTTGCGAGCGTTGACGCAGGAGCGGGTGCGGTTGGTGGTGGAGGGGAGTCGGCTGGCGATCCGGGCGGAGGGGGCTCGGTTCGCGTTGCCGTTGCTGGAGGTCGACCTGCATCCGGGGGTAGGGGTGCCGTCCGTGTCCGGCGGGGTGGTGGCCGGACGGCATCTGGCTACCGCGTTGGCCACTGTGTCGGCGACGGCGTCTCGGGATGACGCGTTGCCGATCTTCACCGGGGTGCGGCTGCGCGCCGAGGGCGAGCGGTTGGTGTTGCGGGCCACTGATCGGTATCGGATGGCTATTGCGAGTGTGCCGTTCGCCGGTGGTGGGGAGCTGGACGTGATGGTGCCCGCCACGTTGTTGGCCGAGGTGGGGAAGCAGATCGGGTCGGTCGAGCAGGTGCGGCTTTCGGCGAGCGAGAACCAGTTCACGCTGTGTTGGACCGAGACCGTGGTGACCACCGCGGTACTTGATGGGGCGTATCTCAGCGAGACGAAGCTGTCGTTGTCCGGAGTGGACACCGTGGTGAAGGTTTCCGCCGATGACCTCGCCGCGGCGGTTCGACGGGTGGGGCTGTACAGCGATGTCCGGGGGGCGCTTGCTGTCGAGGTGCGGGATTCCGAGGTGCTGCTTCGGGCTACCGCGCAGCAGGCTGGCGAGGCTGAGGAGACGGTGAAGGCAACGGTTTCCGGCGGACGGACCAGTCCGTCGTTTCAGAGTCGGTACTTGCTTGACGCGTTGCGGCCGTTTGTGGGGCAGCGGGTTCGGTTGAGTGTGCAGCCGGGGATGCGGGCAACCGTGGTGACGGCTGTCGAGGCGGGGGATGTGGATCTTCGGTACATCGTGATGCCGATGCTGCCGCCCAAGGGATAGCGCCTGCCTCCGCTTTGGCCGGCAGGATGAGTGTCATGAGTGCGGTGCGAGTGGGGCTTGTCGGTGCCGGTCCGTGGGCGACGGCTGTACACGGTCCCGGGTTGATTGCTCATCCGTCCACCGAACTCACTTCGGTGTGGGCGCGGCGACCAGAGGCGGCCGCCGAGCTGGGCGGTCCGGTGGCCGCGAGTTTCGACGAACTCCTGTCCCAGGTGGACGCGGTGGCCTTTGCCGTGCCACCCGCCGTCCAGGTCGACCTCGCGATCCAGGCGGCGCGCGCCGGGAAGCACCTCATCCTGGAGAAGCCGATCGCGGCGTCCGTCGAGGACGCGGAGCGGCTGGTCCAGGCCGTCGACGAGGCGGGCGTGGCGTCCATCGTGGTCTTCATCCGACGGTTCGCACCCGAGGTGGTCCACTGGTTGGCCGATGCTCACGCCAATCCCGGGTGGGCGGGAGCGAGCGCCCGCTGGCTGTCCGGAGCCCTCCTGGGTGGCGCGTACTCCGCCTCGACCTGGCGCCACGAGGGTGGCGCGCTGGCCGATATCGGGCCGCACGTGCTGGACCTGCTGGACGCCGCCCTGGGCACGATCACCGAGGTCCACGCCGCCCAGTACGCCGAGCCCGACCTCTGGCACCTGATCCTCGGCCACGAGTCCGGCGCCACCAGCACCGCGTCCCTCTCGATGCGCCTGCCGATGCGCCCCACCGTCACCGAGGTCTCGCTCTACGGCGACGCAGGCTACCGAGAGCTCTCCGGGCGGGCCACCCCCGCCCAGGAGTCCTACTCCGTCCTCCTCGACCAGTTCACCGAAACGGTCCACTCAGGACAGACGAGCCACCCCGTGGATGTCCGTCGCGGCCTGCACATCCAGCGCCTGCTGCACCGGGCCCGCGCGCTCACTGCATAGCGTCGTCGGGTCGGGCGTCGAGGTGGTTGGCGGCCGTGGCGTAGGCGGGGTCGTCCGGGAGGACGACGCGGAGGCGGTTGCCGTCGCGGACCACCTTGGGGATGATCTTGTCCACCGTTCGCTCGGCGGCCATGGCGGTGGCCACCGAGCGGTGTTCGGCCAGTTCGGTCAGGGTCATCCAGGTGGGAGGCAGTAGGCCGCGGGTGCCTGCACGCCAGTCGTCCAACGCTTCATTGGGGGTACGCCAGGTCACGTCCTGGGCCTCGGTGGTGGCGCCGTCGGCATGTTGGCCATCGGGCATGGCGGCGAGGAAGAACCGCGTGTCGTAGCGGCGGGGTTCCTCGGCCGGGGTGACCCAGTTGGACCACGGGCGCAGCAGGTCCGCGCGGAGTACCAGGGCGTTGTCGGCCAGGAACTGGGCGAAGGAGTACTTCCGGTCGACCAGGTCCTGCCGGGCCGCGTGGAACGGGCGGGGCTCGGAGACGACGCTGTGCGCGTCGGGGCCCGCGAGCAGGACACCGGATTCCTCGAAGGTCTCCCGCACGGCCGCGCACACCAGGGCTCGGGCGAGTGACTCCGGGCAGTCGAACCGCCCGGCCCACCACGCGGGTTCCGGGCCGTGCCAGGCGACCGAGGTGTCGGCGTCCCGCTGGTCGACGCCGCCGCCGGGGAAGACTGTCATGCCGCCCGCGAAGGCCATGCCCGTGACCCGGCGGAGCAGGAACACCTCCAGGCCCGGTTCCGTGTCGCGGACCAGCATCACCGTGGCCGCGTCCCGGGGGACGGCGGGCGGGTTCGGCGGTTCGTCCGGTACGGCGCCGTCGGGCAGGACCAGTTCGGCGGGCAGTTCGGGCACGACCCGACCATACGCGCGTGGCTATCGTGGGGACTGTGTCGGATTCCGGAGCCCACCCGGCCTACGGCGTGCCGCGGCCGGTGTTGCCGTTCGCGACCGTCCTGCTGGAGGACAACCCCAACGCGATGACCCTGGACGGGACCAACACGTGGCTGTTGCGGGCCCCCGGGGCCGCGGGCTGCGTGGTGGTCGACCCCGGCGAGGAGGACCTGCCGCACCTGGAACGGGTGCTCGCGGCGGCCGGGCCGGTCGAGGCGATCCTGATCACGCACCACCACCCCGACCATGTCGCGGGCGCGCCGTGGCTGGCCGAGCGGGCCGGGGCGCCGGTTCGGGCGTTCGACCCGGCGCTCTGCGTGGACGCGCCGCCGCTGGCCGACGGGGAGGTGCTCGCCATGGCGGGTCTCGACCTGGAGGTGCTGCACACACCAGGCCACACGGCCGACTCGATCTGTCTGGCGATAGATCACGGCGGCCGCTCGGCGGTGCTGACCGGGGACACGGTCCTCGGGCGCGGGACCACGGTGATCGCCCCGCCGGACGGCGCGCTCGGCCCCTACCTGGACTCGCTGCGGCTGCTCGCCGGACGCCCGCCGGGCAGCGCGGTGCTCCCCGGCCACGGCCCGGACCTGCCCGACCTGGCAGGCGTCGCCCGGCAGTACCTCACCCACCGCGAACAGCGCCTGAACCAGATCCGGACAGCACTCAGCCAGCTGGGGCCCGACGCGACCGCGCGCCAGGTGGTCGAGGTCGTCTACGCCGATGTTGACGAGTCGCTGTGGCCCGCGGCCGAGTGGTCGGTACGGGCCCAGCTGGACTACCTCCGGACCACCTGAAGTCTACAGTGGACGAAATCAGGACCGGGGGTTGTCCGGCGGCTGCAGCGGCATGCCGTTGACCATGGTGGAGCTGTTGGCCTCGTGCCAGTCGTAGGACTGGCCGTTGGACAGCTCACCCGGCCAGTCCGACGGCGCTGGCTCGGTCTGCTCCCGCCGGGCCAGTTCCTCCTGCAGCTGCCGAAGCAGGCCGAGCTCCTGGTCGTTCAGCGGGTCGTCGCCGGGCGCGGCCGCGGGCTCCTCGGACAGCCAGGACTTGGTCTCGGCCTTGGTTACCGGATCCCCTTTGGGCAGCACGGGCGGCACCGGCGCCACGGCGGCGGGCGTGCGGGGCACCTTGACCTCCGTCGCGTACCGCATGGCCGTGTGGTGGTAGTCCGTCGGCTCGGTGCCGTCGCGCAGCACCTCGACCGAGGCAGTCAGGCCCGCCCGGCGCAGCGCGTGCTCGACCCGGTAGGCGGTGGCGGCGGCCGAGCCGGTCGGCCCGACGCCGATCAGGACCACCCGGTGCGGCACCGCGCCGGTGGCCGCGCCCGCGGGCGTCAGCCGCCAGACCGCCCACACCGCGCGGATGTCCGGCAGCGCCCCGAGCACCCGGTTGGTCGCGTCGGCCACGCCGTCCTCGGCGCCGACGGCGTCGACCTTGCCCGGCGCAAAGCGGTGCCGGGTGACCAGGTCGGGCTCCACGATGGGCAGCCGGTCCACCACGACGGCGTCGCCGTGCGTGGCGGCGACCAGCGCGCGCAGCTCGTCCCGCTCGCTCTTGCCGATGCCGATCGGACCGGCGGCCAGGCAGCCGGTGATCAGCTCAAGGGCCCGGTCGACCTCGGCGGAGGCCAGCAGCTCCCGGGCGTCGGCGAGCGCGTCGTCGTCGAGCCTGCCCGCCAGCGCCAGCAGGAGGTCGTGCACCCGGACCGGCAAAGCGACACCTGCCCATCCCTTGCCCGCGGCGACCTGCGTCACGTTCCGTCCCCTCCCACTCGTCCGGCGCCTAGCTGGGAACCAGGTGGCCCTCGGGGACCAACGGTTCCGAGGCCGCGAACGCGGCCCGGTGGTAGCGCGGCGGCTCCATCGAGCGCGGCAGCACCTCCACCGCGGGCTCGTAGGTGCCCAGGGCGCGCAGCACCCGCTGCAGCTCCCCGGTCAGCCTCGGCTCCTCCCCCACCGTGGTCACCAGCACGACCCGGCTGACCGGACCGGTGCCCAAGCGCGGGCGCCGCCAGGTGGAGCGGGCTTCCAGCACGTCGGAGCGGCCACGCAGGATGGCGCCGAGGACGACGGCCACCGAGTCGCCCATGCTCACCCATTCGGGCGACTCTGCGGAGAAGGTGTAGTCGAGTTCGCCGATTTCGTCCACCCACGGCAGCGCGTTCAGCCGTTCGGCGTCGGCGCCGTGCGCCATGAGGGCGTTCACCGCGAGCTTGTACTCATCCGGGGTGATCGCCACCCGCTCGCGCAGCAGGGTGAGCGGGAGCGACCGGGCGACGGCGTCGATGGCGCCGCCCGCCAGCCAGTCGCGGAACCGCCAGAGCTGGCGGTCACCCAGCCTGCCCGCCAGTCCGATCAGTAACTCGTGGGCGCTCACGCGACCTCCACAACCAGCTCGACCTCGACCGGGACGCCCAGCGGCAGCTCGGCCACCCCGACCGCGGAGCGGGCGTGCCTGCCGCGTTCCCCGAAGATCTCGGCGAGCAGGTCCGACGCGCCGTTGAGCACCGCGGGCTGTCCGGTGAAGCCCTCGGCGGAGGCGACGAACCCGACCACCTTCACCACCCGGACCACGGCGTCGATGCCCACCAGGGCGTCCACCGCGGCCAGCGCGTTGAGCGCGCAGACCCGGGCCAACCGCTGGCCCTCCTCCGGACTCACCCCGGCGCCGACCTTGCCGGTGGCCGCCACGGTCCCGTCCACCAGCGGGATCTGCCCCGCGGTGTAGACGAGCGAGCCGGTCTGCACGGCGGGCAGGTAGGAGCCTGCGGGCGGCGCCACCGGGGGCAGCGCGATGTCCAGTTCGGCGAGCCGGGCGCGCCAGGTCATCACGCCCCCTTGGGGCGCTTGAGGTAAGCGACCATCTGCTCGCCGGTCGGTCCGGGGACCACGGACACCAGCTCCCAGCCGTCCTCGCCCCAGGTGTCGAGGATCTGCTTGGTCGCGTGGATCAGCAGCGGCACGGTGGCGTACTCCCACTTCGTCATGCCGCGCAGCCTAGAGCAGTGAACTATCCGCCGTGGGTACGGTTTGGACATGGAGTTATGGCGGATCGTCGCCGTCGGGCTGCTGGGGGCGAGCGGGTTGGTCCTGGTGCTGGTGACCATGGCCAAGGTGCGCGACCGCACCCGCTCGGCCGGGTCCGCCGCGATCGGCGGGGTGATCGCGTTCACGCTGACCGCGCTGCTGTGCGTGCTGACCCTCACGGTGTTCCCGGCCCCGGTCGCCTGGGGGTTGGTGGCGGTCGCCGCGGTGGCGGTCGTGGTGATGCTGTCCGTGGGCTGATCGTTTCCCCCGCCTCGGAGGGCGCCCCCGGTATCCAGGCATTTACGCTGAAATGGTGACCACCCCCGTCGTCGGCTGGACCGAGCAGATCGCCCGTGCCCGGTTGCACGTGGTGACCGGCAAGGGCGGCACCGGCAAGTCCACCGTGGCCGGTGCGCTGGCCCTGGCGCTGGCGCACGGCGGCAGGCGGGTCCTGCTGATCGAGGTGGAGGGCCGCCAGGGCATCGCCCAGCTGTTCGACACCCAGCCGCTTCCTTACGCCGAGCAGAAGGTGGCCGGGGTGCCCGGCGGCGGCGAGGTGCGCGCGCTGCACGTGGACGTCGAGGCGGCGCTGCTGGAGTACCTGTCGATGTTCTACAACCTGGGCTTCGCGGGCCGCACGCTGCGCAAGATGGGCGCGATCGAGTTCGCCACCACGCTCGCCCCCGGCCTCCGCGACGTGCTGCTCACCGGCAAGATCAAGGAGTGCGTGACGCGCACCGACGAGACCGGCAGGCACGTCTACGACGCGGTGGTGGTGGACGCCCCGCCGACCGGGCGGATCGTCAAGTTCCTGGACGTCACCAAGGCCATGGCGGACCTGGCCAAGGTCGGCCCGATCAAGGGGCAGAGCGACGGCGTGGTGCGCCTGCTGCACTCCGGGGACACCGCCGTGCACCTGGTGACGCTGCTGGAGGAGATGCCGGTGCGCGAGACCATCGAGGCCGTCGAGGAGCTGGACGGCGCCGACCTGCGCCCGGGGGCGATCCTGCTGAACCGGGTCCGCCCGCCCCGGCTACCCGCCCGGTCGGTCACCGCGGCCGCGGACGGCCGGGTGGACGCGAGCCGGGTGCGCGAGGGGCTGCGCAGCGCCGGGCTGGCGCTGGCCGAGGAGGACCTGGACGGGCTGGTCGAGGAGACCGTGGAGCACGCCATCCGGGTCCAGGCCGAGCAGCGTGCCCGGGAACAGCTGGCCGAGATCGACCTGCCCGCGGTGGAGCTGCCCGACCACGTGGACGGCATCGACGTCGGCACGCTCTACGAGCTGGCCGAGGCGCTGGTGGACCAGGGGGTCCGGTGAGCGGCACGTTGGACATGGACGCCCTGATCGACGACCCGGACACCCGGGTGATCGTCTGCTGCGGCTCGGGCGGGGTGGGCAAGACCACCACGGCGGCGGCGATCGCGGTGCGCGCCGCCGAGCGCGGCCGGGCCGCGGTGGTGCTGACCATCGACCCGGCCCGCAGGCTGGCGCAGGCGCTCGGCCTGGCCGAGCTGGGCAACTCGCCGCGCCAGGTCGAGGTGGCCGGGTTCGAGCCGAAGGGCTCGCTCAGCGCGATGATGCTGGACATGCGCCGCACGTTCGACGACATGGTGCTGGCGCACGCCGGGCCGAAACGGGCCGAGGAGGTGCTGGCCAACCCGTTCTACCGGACCATCTCGTCGTCGTTCTCCGGCACCCAGGAGTACATGGCGATGGAGAAGCTCGGCCAGCTGGCCGCCGAGGGCAGCTGGGACCTGATCGTGGTGGACACCCCGCCGTCGCGGTCCGCGCTGGACTTCCTGGACGCCCCGCAGCGGCTGTCCACCGCGCTGGACGGGCGCATGATCAAGTTGCTCACCGGGCCTGCCCGAGCGGGCGGCTGGGGGCTGCGGAAGGTGGTCAGCGCCGGGTTCGGGCTGTTCGCCAAGGCCGTGTCCACGATCGTGGGCGGCCAGATGCTGGCCGACGCGTCGGCGTTCGTGCAGGCGTTCGACGGGATGTTCGGCGGGTTCCGGGAGCGCGCGCTCAAGACCTACGAGCTGCTGCGCTCCAGCGGCACCGCGTTCGTGGTGGTGGCCGCGCCGGAGCCGGACGCGCTGCGCGAGGCCAGCTACTTCGTGGAGCGGCTGGCCGAGGAGCAGATGCCGCTGGCCGGGCTGGTGGTCAACCGCACCCACCCGGTGCTGTCCGGACTGCCCGCGGCGAAGGCGCTGGGCGCGGCGGACAACCTGGAGGCCCGCGGCGGCGCCCCACTGGCGGCCGCGGTGCTGCGGCTGCACGCCGATCGGGTGGCGCTGGCACAGCGCGAGCGGCGGCTTGTGACGAGGTTCACCAAGGCGCACCCGGCGGTGGCACTGGCGCACGTGCCCGCGATGGCGAGTGATGTGCACGACCTGGGCGGGTTGCGCGAGATCGGCGACCGGCTGGCCGCCGAATAGCGCCGGAATTGACCTGTGGACAAATAGCTGACAAATGTCCGGACAGAAAGACCTGGGCACCGCCCTATGTGCGGCACCCGGACAGGACGACCACCCGCGCCGGCACCTGGACCGCCGCGGGATGGCCGTCGGTCGGTCAGCCGACCCGCGCGTCCACGTCGTCGTAGGTGTGCCTGCGGCGCGCGTCGTCGAGCAGCTCACGCCACGAGGTCACGTCCGGCCTGCGGCGCAGCAGTGCCCGGCGTTCCCGCTCGGTCATGCCGCCCCACACCCCGAACTCGATCCGGTTGTCCAGCGCCTCGGCGAGGCACTCGGTGCGGACCGGGCACGCGATGCAGACCATCTTGGCCTTGCGCTGCTCGGCGCCGCGGACGAAGAGCCCATCGGGGTCCTCGTCCCGGCACGTCGCGCGGACACGCCAGTCAGCTTGCTGAGCGTCGAGATGCATATCCCCCACCCCTGTCGTCGTCGCGACCCTTTGAACCCGGCACCCCCCGGTACCGGTGCTTCCCAGCCCCACAGGTGTGGGACCACGCGAGGCTGTTCGGCGCTGTCGTGAGACGTTGACGAACATTAGCGGGTCCCGGTTCCATCGAGAACAGTGGCTGGTGCGGCTGTTACGAAAAGTCAATACGCCTTGAGGTGTCGTCGGAAAGGCACGTGGCGTGACGCTCTTGACAGTGCTCCGACCGGGTCACGCGTAGGCTGGCCCCCGTGCGTGTGGGAGACAGCCTGCTGAAACTTCTCGGACTCTGCCTGCTGGCGGGGGTGCTCGTGGCCGGGATGCTGTTCCCGGTGGTCGGCGCGCTCGGAGTGGCCTCCAACCGGGCCAGCGACACCATCGACAGCGTCTCCGCCGACCTGGTGGCGACACCGTTGCCGCTGGTCACGACCATCACCGACAACGCGGGCAACCCGATCGCGTCGCTCTACGACCAGTACCGGCTGCCGGTCGGCGCGGACCAGATCTCGCCGACCATGAAGGCCGCCCTGGTCTCGGTCGAGGACCGCCGCTTCTACGAGCACCACGGCGTGGACTGGAAGGGGACCATCCGCGCCGCGATCTCCAACGGCGCGGGCGCCGACACCCAGGGTGCCTCCACGATCACGCAGCAGTACGTCAAGAACTACCTGATCAACGTGGTCAACCGGGACAACAAGATCGAACAGTCCAAGGCCCAGGAACAGACCATCGCGCGCAAGCTGCGCGAGGCGCGGATCGCCATCCAGCTCGAACAGAAGATGAGCAAGGAGGAGATCCTCACCGGGTACCTGAACGTGGTCGAGTTCGCCTACGAGATCTACGGCATCGGCGCCGCCGCGAACTCCTACTTCGGCACCACCCCGGACAAGCTGACCGTCGCCCAGGCGGCGCTGCTGGCGGGCGCGGTGAACAACCCGGTGCTCTACAACCCGTGGCGCAAACCGACCGAGACGTTGTCGCGGCGCAACTTCGTGATCGACAAGATGGTGGAGAACCAGAAACTTTCTCCGGAAATGGCCGAGAAGGCCAAGAAGGAACCCCTCGGCGTGCTGCCCGAGCCGAAGAAACCGGCGGCGAACTGCGTCGGCGCGGGCCCGGAGGTCGGGTTCTTCTGCCAGTACGTGTTCGAATACCTGGAGAAGCTGGGCTTCACCGAGGACCAGATCAAGACCGGCGGCTACACGATCAAGACCAGCATGGACCCGCGGGCCACCCAGCTGGCCAAGCAGGCCGCCGAGGAGGAGGTGCCCAAGACCACCCCGGGCATCGCCAACGTGATGTCGATCGTGCAGCCGGGCAAGGACCGCCACCAGGTGGTGGCGCTGGTCGCCAACCGGGACTACGGGCTGGACCCGGCCAAGGGCCAGACCACCTACGGCCTGCCCAGCCGGGTGTCGAACAAGTTCGGCACCGGGTCCATCTACAAGATCTTCACCTCGGCCGCCTACCTGGAGAAGGGCGGCGGCATCAACAACGTCATCGACGTGCCCGCCTACTACCAGTCCTCGGTGTTCGTCGGCGGCGGGCTAAGCTGCCCGAAGGCGCCCAAGTACAACGACCGGTATTACTGCGTCAAGAACGCCAGCAAGGCAGGCGACCAGAAGATGCCGCTGCAGACCGCGCTCGCGCAGTCGCCGAACACCGCCTTCGTGATCCTGGAGGAGCGGGTCGGCATGGGCCCGGTGGTCGACATGGCCAACCGGCTGGGCATGCGCGACACCATGGCCTCCAGCGACGCCGGGCTCGACCCGGACCCGGCCTCCACGGACTCACAGCGCAACCGGAGCCAGACGGACTTCTTCAAGCCCACCCCCACCTCGCCGGGGCAGGCGTCGTTCACCCTCGGCCCGAGCCCGCTGAGCACACTGGAGCTGGCCAATGTCGGCGCCACGATCATGAGCGGCGGCGTGTGGTGCCCACCGACGCCGCTGGTCGACGTGCTGGACCGGAACGGCAAGAAGGTCGACGTCAACGAGGCCCCGTGCGAGCAGGCGGTGGCCGAGCCACTGGCGAACACCCTGGCCACCGGGCTGTCCCAGGACTCGGTGTCCGGCACGTCCGCGCAGGCGGCGCACATGTTCAACTGGAACCGGCCGATGATGGGCAAGACCGGCACCACCCAGCAGCAGAAGTCGGCTGGCTTCCTGGGCGCCACCGCGCAGTACTCGGCGGCCGTGGAGACCTTCAACGACAGCCCGAAGCCACAGGGCATCTGCGACACCGACCCACCCCGACTGTGCCCGACCGGCAACATCTTCGGCGGCAAGGTCCCGGCACGCACCTGGTTCTCCATGATGAGCAAGTACATGGACGGCATGCCGGTGCTGCCGCTACCGCCGACGGACCCGCGCTACCTCGACGGCGGGGACGGCATGCAGGTGCCGGACGTGACGAACCGGAGCCAGCAGGAAGCCACCGACATCCTGCGCCAGGCGGGCTACCAGGTGGTCGCCAAGGATCGCAACGACGCCCGCAAGAAGGGCACCGTGGTCGCCCAGTCCCCGCGCGGGGGCGCCATCCAGGGCGAGACCATCACGATCTACGTCAGCACCGGCTTCGTACCCCCACCACGCACGACGGACCAACCGATCCCGGGCGACCCGAACAACCCCGGCGATCCCGGCACCGGGGGCGGGGGTCCCGGCCCGGGTAATGGTGGTGGCGGGGGCGGTGGTGGCCCCGGCAACGGCGGTGGAAACGGCGGCGGCGGCCGTGGCGGCGATGGTGACATCACCATCGAGCCAGGCATCCCGTAACAGGCAAGGCAAAGATAGTTTTGAGGCCGGAACGCAATTCGCGTTCCGGCCTCTTTTCATCGATCCCCCGGGACCACGCGGTCACGCAGTCGAGGCCGCTGCCGGGGAACTAAGGCTGCACCAGCCAGCCCCTGGTCACCCAGCCAATCGGGCCTTGACCGCGTCCGACACCCGGCGACCGTCGGCCCGGCCCGCGATCTTCGCATTGGCGGCCTTCATGACCTGCCCCATCTGCCGCGGCCCCGGCGTCTCGCCCAGCTGCGCGGTGACCTCGGCGACCGCCTCGTCGACCAGGGCGGCCAGCTCGTCATCGGCGAGCTGCTTGGGCAGGTAGTCGGTGAGCACCTCGGCCTCGTCCAGCTCCAGCTGGGACTGCTCGGCCCGGCCCGCGCCCGCGAACGCCTCGGCCGCCTCCTTACGCTTCTTGACCTCCTTGGCCAGCACCTTCAGGACCTCATCGTCGGAGAGTTCCCTGGCCTGGGTACCCGCGACCTCCTCGGTCGTCACCGCGGCCAGCGCCATGCGCAGCGTGGCGGTCCGGGTCTTCTCCCGGTTCTTCATCGCGGCGGTGAGGTCCGTCTGCAGGCGGTTCTTGAGCTCGGCCATGGGGCGAACAGTACTGACATTCGGCCCACGCCCGTCGAACCCGTACCCTCGTGGGTGTGAGTGACGCCGTGAGGACCCTCGGTCGCATCGCCCTCGGGACCACCGCGCTCGGCGCGGCCACCGTCGCCTACGCGGCGGGTTATGAACGCACCCGGTGGACCCTGCGACAAGCCACCCTGCCGGTCCTGGCGGAAGGCGCGCGACCACTGCGCGTGCTGCACATCACCGACCTGCACATGCTCCCCGGGCAGAAGTCCAAGCAGCGCTGGGTGGCAGAGCTGGACAAGCTCAACCCGGACCTGGTGGTCAACACCGGCGACAACCTGGCACACCGCCAGGCCGTGCCCGCCGTGGTCCGCGCCCTCGGCCCACTGCTCAACCGCCCCGGCGTGTTCGTCTTCGGCAGCAACGACTACTACGCGCCCAAGCCGAAGAACCCGCTGCGCTACCTGTTCCCGTCGAACAAGCGCATCCACGGCATCCCCCTGCCCTGGCAGGACCTCCGCGCCGCCATGGTCGAACGCGGCTGGATCGACCTGACCCACACCCGCACCCTGTTCACCGTCGACGGCCGCACCATCGCCGCCGCCGGTGTCGACGACCCGCACCTCAAGCGCGACCGCTACGACGACATCGCGGGCAAACCGGACCGCCAGGCCACCCTCCGCCTCGGCGTCACCCACTCCCCCGAACCGCGCGTCCTGGACCGCTTCGCCGAAGACGGCTACGACCTGGTGATGGCAGGCCACACCCACGGCGGCCAACTCCGCATCCCCGGCTACGGCGCCCTTGTCACCAACTGCGAACTCGACCGCGGCCGCGCCCGAGGCACCTCACGCTGGGGAGCCCACACGTGGCTCCACGTATCCGCGGGCCTGGGCACCTCCCCCTACGCCCCGGTCCGCTTCGCCTGCCCGCCCGAGGCCAGCCTGCTGACCCTCGTACCCCGCACTACCAGCAACGATCCGGCGCTGGACGGCTCAGGGGGAGCCCGGTTCGGAGCCGGTGCACGCGTCCGTTAGACTTACCAACGTTCCACCGGGGTGTGGCGCAGCTTGGTAGCGCGCTTCGTTCGGGACGAAGAGGTCGCAGGTTCAAATCCTGTCACCCCGACGTAGATCAGGGGCCACCGAAAGCATTTCGGTGGCCCCTGATCTCGTTTCCAAGTCACCGCACCGGCGGTGACTTAACGGGGACGTTCAGCCAGTATGCGCGGGCATGAGCTGTTTCGGGAGATGTAGGCCTCCAGCGATGGACTGATCAGGGCGGCGAGCGCCAGCAGACGATCGTGCCGTTCCGCCAGGTCCACATTGGTCAGGGATTCGTGGTGGGCGACGCGGTTGCGCAGCTGGTGCAGTCTCGCGGCATGTCCGTCGACCACGGGGCGAGCCGTTCCCGGCACGAAGGCATGGTGCAGGTAGGGGACCCACAGTGGTTGGTGTTGCCTGCGGCTGGTCAGGTAGCGCCAGAAACCGAAGTTCAGTTCGGCGATGACCTTGCCCGGCGCGGGTTGGGTGCCGGGCAAGGACACAGGCGTGGCCTTCCGGACCGCCTGGGCGAGCTGTTCGCGGGACTTCCTGTTGTCATCGACGAGGCGACCGTTGGCCGCGGTCGTCATCTGAGGCGGGAAGAACACGTGCGCTTGGAAGACCCAGTGCTGTCCGCCAGGCTGGACACCCCGGCTCAATGCTCGGGCGTAGGCGTTGCGCAGCCCGACTTCGAGGTGGGCGAGGTCGTGGTGGAACGCAGACGAGATCGCGGTGTTCCACTCGTAGAGCGCGACCGCGAGCTCGCGGTCCTGGTTCGCGGCCTGCAGGTACACCGCGAACCTGGGTACCGAAAGCCAGTCTTCGATCCAGCTGCCCGCACCGGCCGCTGCCATGCACACCTCTCACTGTGACCGATCCGGCGGGTTACCTCGATCGGCCAAATCTGCTAAAATTGCTCTCGAATAGCCCCGGATGCGCCCCTGACCTGCTGGTCATGCCGCCGGGGCTTTGCATTTCCCGGGGCTCTCGCCGAGCTGATGACCACATCCTACGTGTATGAACGGTCACCGCGCGTGAGCATGGTCCCGGCGCGCCCATGTCAGCCTGTCCTGGGCGCGTCGGGTGTCGACCACCACAGGTTGAGGCCGACTCAGCGGTTGACCTCCATCGCGGTGAAGGTCGTACGGTCGTCCTGTCTAGTGGGAGGATGGGTGTGTGACTGTTTCTGTGGTAGGTATTGGGGGGTCGTTGCGGGTCGGCTCGCAGTCTGAGCGGGCGCTGCATATTGCGTTGGCCGGGGCGGCTGAGGCTGGGGCTCGGACGACCGTATTGTCCGGGGCTGATCTGGTGTTGCCGTTCTATGATCCGGCGATTCCCGAGCGGACGGACGCGGCCAAGAATTTGGTAGAGACGTTGCGGGAGGCTGATGGGATTATTCTGGCCTCGCCCGGGTACCACGGGACTATCTCTGGGCTGGTGAAGAACGCGCTCGATTATGTCGAGGATCTGCGTGGGGATGAGCGGGTCTATTTCGATGGGCGGGCGGTTGGGTGTATCGCTACTGCTGCGGGGTGGCAGGCGTCGGTTAATACGTTGGCGGCGTTGCGGGCTGTGGTGCATGCGTTGCGGGGGTGGCCTACGCCGTTGGGGGTGGCGGTTAATACGCTTGAGGTTAAGTTCGACGAGGTGGGGGGGTGTACTGCGCCTCATGTTCCGGAGAATTTGCGGGTTATTGGGGTGCAGGTTGCGGAGTTTGCGCTCAAGCATAGATAAAATTGGGCTGGTGCTGTGTTTGTTGGCCTCGGCTTCGCCTCGGCGGCGGGATCGCCTTTAGCCGGTCTCTTCCCGCCCGATCCCACTCGGCCCTGGGGGCCTCCTGGGATCGGGCGGGAAGAGACCGGCGCGATCCCGCGTGGTGGTCCAGTCAGGGGTGGCTGGGTTAGGGGTGGTCGAGTTGGGGGGTGGCTGGGGTGGGAGGGTGGGGGGGCGAGACGGTGCGATCCCGTGTGGTGGTGGGGTTTAGGGAGAGTGGGGGCTGGGTGGTCGGGACTGGAGCCGGGGTGGGAGGAGGTTCGGGTGAGGTTGGCTGAGGTGGTTGCCCGGGTTCCGGTGGGGGTTCAGGCTGCGGTGGTGCGGGCCGTGGTGGGGATGCCTGCTGGGGTGCGGCGGATGTTGGTGGGGGCTCCTGTGCGGGTGGATGGGCAGGAGTTGGCACTGGAAGCGCAGTTGGTGTTGTGGTTCAACCGGCTGGTTAGGCATTCGTTTTTGGCGGAGCAGCCGGAGGTGGCGCGGGGGCGGATGGACAGGTCGCGGGGGTTGATTGGGGGGCCTGCGATTCCTGGGGTGGCCACGCGTGAAGTGCCGGTGGGGCGGGTTTATGTGCCTACCGGGGTTGGGGAACGGGCGCCACTGTTGGTTTTCTATCATGGTGGCGGGTGGGTTGTCGGGTCTGTTGACTCGCATGATGATGTTTGTCGGTTCTTGGCTTGGCATGCCGGAGTGAAGGTGTTGTCGGTCGAATATCGACTGGCGCCTGAGGAGCCGTTTCCTGCCGCTGTTGATGATGCGATGGCAGGGTTTCGGTATGCGGTCGAAAATGCCGCCGAGCTTGGGATCGACCCGGAGCTGATTGCCGTGGGCGGCGACTCGGCTGGCGGGAATCTTGCGGCTGTGACGGCGTATCAGGCGAAGCGGAACGACAGCCCGCAGCCGGTGTTTCAGATGTTGCTCTATCCGGCGGTGGATGCGACGACTCGGCGGGCGTCGAGGGATTTGTTCACCGATGGGTATTTCCTCACCGATGCCGATATCGACTGGTTTTGCGACCACTACTGCCCGGATGTCGAGCAGCGCGGCGACGTGCGGATTTCCGTGCTGGGAGCAGAGGATCTGAGCGGATTACCCGCCGCCTACATCGCTACGGCCGGGTTTGATCCGTTGCGTGATGAAGGGGCGGCGTACGCCGAGCGGCTGCGGGAGGCGGGTGTGCCGGTCGTGTACAGCTGTCAGCGGGACCTGATCCACGGTTACGCCAGCTTCTTCGCCGTCGGGACGCGGTTCCGGGAGGCGTTGCTGGAGGCGGCGACGGCGTTGCGGCTCGGTCTGGCGCTCAACGGCCGGTGAGGGTGCCCGCCCCAGGCAAGAGGGCAGGCACCCGGGCGGCTAGCGGAGTTTCAGGGCGCGCAGGGCGAAGTGGACCTCGATCAGGGACTGCTTGATCGTCTCGGCCACCACCAGCGACCCGTGGCCCGCGTCGTAGCGATACACCTCGTACGGCTGTTCGCGGGCGGCTAGGCGGTCGAGGTAGTTGTCGATCTGGCGGATGGGGCAGCGCGGGTCGTTCTCCCCCGCCAGCACCAGGACCGGCACCCGGACCTGGTCGACGTAGGTGATTGGGGAGCACTCGACGTAGCGGTCGTGGAAGTCGGCGGGCGAGCCGCCGAAAAGTGCCCGGTCGAAGGCGCGCAGGGGTTCCATCTCGTCCTCGTACGCCGCCAGGTAGTCGGCCACCGGGACACCCGCCACGCCCGCCGCCCACAGGTCCGGCTGGGTGCCAAGAGCCAGGAGGGCTAGGTAGCCACCCCAGGAGGCGCCGTTGACCACGCACGCCTTCGGGTCGGCCAGGCCGGATTGCACGGCCCACGTGTGCACGGCCCGCACGTCCTCCAGTTCCGTGAGACCGGGGCGGCCCTCGATGGCGTCGCGCCAGACGGAGCCGTAGCCGGTCGAGCCTCGGTAGTTCACGTGCACCACGGCGAAGCCCGCGTCGACCCACATGGCGCGGTACGCCGAGAACCGGTCCTCGTCCGCCGCGTGCGGGCCGCCGTGCAGGCTGAACACCGTGGGCAGCGGGCCGTCGGGGGCGTGGGCGGGGCGGGCGACGAGGGCGTGCACGCGGCCGTTCGGGGTGTCCACGAAGGCGTCCACGACGGGTGAGCTGGACGGCGCGCGGTCGCCGGGCGGGGTCAGCAGGACGGCGTCCGTGCCGTCGGCGAACAGGGCGCGGACCACGGACGGCTCCGCGGCGCTGGACCAGGAGTACTCGACCGTCCCGTCCGGACGGGTGTGCGCGTTGCCGATCGTGCCTGCCGGAGTGTCCAAAGTGGACAGTGTGCCGCTCGCGATGTCGTAGCGATGCAGGGTGTTGCGGGCCTCGTGGGTGTGCGCGACCAACAGGGCAGTGCCGTCGGTGTACCAGTCTGCCTCGACCTCGCCGGGCAGGTCGAGGACGATCTCCTGCTCGGTGTCCGCGGCGACGTCCCAGATCAGCAGTTCCTCGCGGCCGCGGCGCTCGTGCAGGACCAGCAGCCGCTGGTCGCCCGCGACCGGGCTGAACGCGATCCCGTTGAGCCCCTTGCCCTTGCCGTCCCACTTCTCGGCCACAGTAGACCCGTCGGCGACGGACAGCACGCGCAGCGCGGGGTGGCGGTTGTCGCCGTGTTCGGAGTGCGCGATGGCCAGCAGGGTCTCGTCCCGGGAGAGCGCGGACACGCCGCCGTCGTGCTCGTTCTGGTAGATGACCTTCGCCTCCTGGCCCGCGTGCGCCAGGAAGATCGTGGTCCCGTCGTCGTCCGCGACACCGACCACGCGCACCCGGTCGCCGATCTCCAGACCGGCCGGGTAGCCCGCCTTGCTGCCGGGCACCGCGGGGGCGGCCGCGCTGCCCGCCGGGCGGCCCGCGAACGGCTCGACCACCCAGACGCCGAACTCGTCGCCGTCGGTGTCGGCGAACCACCAGATCGACTCGCCGTCCGGGGCGACGGTGGCGTGCAGGGTGCCGTTGGGGCGGTCGGTGACCTGCCGGTGCGTGTCGGTGGCGCGGTCCCAGGCGTAGACCTCCCAGACGCCGCTGGCGTTGGAGACGTAGACGGTGCGGTCGGGCGCCTCCAGCGCCCAGTCGGGCAGGGACACCCGGGCGGCGTGGAAGCGTGCCCGCCAGCGCGCCTCGGCCTGCTCGTCGCTGAACAGGTGGTCCGGCACCTCGGCCAGGGGATGAGTGGTCACCCGGCTGATCCTGCCGGCTGGACCGGCCGCCGTCGCCCGCTGTTAGAGGGGGACGGCCGTCCGAACGCCGGTTCCGGATGGCCGACCAGGCCAACCCGAGCCACCCTCGATTTGTGGCGTTTTCGCAGCTCAAACCGGTTGCGACAAGCGGGTGAACCGACCTTGGTTCGAACATATGTGTCATACCCCGGCGGTAAGATCGAGGTCGACGACCAGCGAGGGGAGACGGGCGAGATGCCTACCCAGGTCCAGACGCACCGGCCGGATGACGCGGTGACGGTGAGTGCTTCTTCCTTTGCCGAGTACGCCGCCGGGGATCGGCGGCGGCGCACCGAGATCGTGACCGCGGCGCACGAGCGGGCGGCCGACCCGGACAACTGCGGGCGGGTGTTCTACCTGCCGATCCTGGCCGCGATGGCCACCGCCGCGCGGTCGGAGTACCCGGAGCGGGTGCTGTCCGGCGCGGTGGCCGCGGCCGAGCTCAACGGGCAGCCGCGGGCGTTCGCCGAGGTGGCCGACGGGTTCCTGGCCTGGTGGTGGCGGTCCCGGCTGACCGCGGTCGACAGCGGGGCGACGGTGCTGCGGGTCGGCGAGCTGGAGCTGGTGGTGGCGCCGCACCTGGCGGTGCGCGACCGGCACGGCGGCACCCAGATCGTGCTGTTCCACCTGAAGGAGGCGCCGCTGACCAAGGACGCGGCCAATGCGGCGCTGCGTGTGCTGGCGGTGTGCGAGCCCGAGCTGCTGGCGGGTGCGCGGCCGCTGGTGGTCGACGTCCGCCGGGCGAAGGAGCACCGGCTCCGCCGCGACCTGAGCACCACGAGATTGGACGCCTGGCTGAGCGCGGAGGCGGCCGCCTATTCCACGCACTGGCACCACATGGCTCCGTGATGCACCAATTCCCGCAAGAATTCGACTCTGCTGAATAGCGGGATCGCGGAAACGAAAATGGGCCGGTAATCCGATCCGGGGGGATGGATCGGATTACCGGCCCGGTGCCACTATCGGCACACGAGAGAGCTACGAGGTGGGATCAGTGGCCCAGCAGGCCGCCGACCAGCGGCAGGCCGGAGAGCAGGCCACCGGCGCCGCCCGCACCACCGGTCAGGCCGCCAAGCAGGCCACCCACCAGCGGCAGACCGCCCAGCAGGCCACCCGCACCACCGGCGCCGCCGGTCAGGCCGCCCAGCAGACCGCCGACGAGCGGCAGACCGCCCAGCAGGCCACCGGCACCGCCGGACGCGCCGCCGGTCAGGCCGCCGAGCAGACCGGTGACGGCGCCCAGACCGGGCAGGCCACCGACCACGCCGGAGTTACCGGTGAGGCTGCCCAGCAGGTTGTTCACCAGCTGCTGCACGCTGGTCAACAGGTTGGTCACGACGCTCAGCCCCGGCACACCGCCGGTGGCTCCGCCGAGCAGGCCGCTCACGTCCGGGATGGGCAGGCCGGACAGGCCAGGCAGACCCTGCTGGACCTGCGCGAGCTTGGCGCTCGCGTCGGCCGCCCGCGGGTCGGGTGTCTGCGCCAGTGTGGTGCGCAAGTCGTTGAACGCGGTGCGTACACCCGCGAGGTCTTGTCGGTCGATCGCTGTCTTGAGCTGGCTGTCGACCGTCTGGATCCGCTCGACAGTTGCCGACGACGCGGTGGCGGTTTCCGCCTGTGCCAATCCGGCACCACCGAGGGCGAGAAGACTACCCGCGGCGGCCGCGGCGACGAAGCGAGCGATCTTGTTCATCGGTTTCTCCTTGTCGGTTGTCCATGTGTTGGACCACCAACTCAGTACCGGGGAAATGCGCTCGAATCCATTCTTCCCAGCCGCCGCGAAACAATGATCAAGCGGAGAGTGAGGGGTTTATTCCGACTTCGGGTGACGGTGGAGTGACTACGGGTAAGTCACGGACTACGGCTAGTCATCACCGCCGAGAGGAACGCGGCCGCGTCCCTGCCCGAAGGGGCAGGTGTCGCACGATCAGGCGGGAAACCGGCAGACCTGGCCGGTCGAGTGACAGACCGGTCGGTTTTTCTGGAGTGGTTCAAGAAAGCGGTGTCGGATATTGGCTTGACCGAACCCGCTCGGTGCGGTGCCATCGGCGCATGCAGCTGTACCGCCGGATGCTCGGCCTCCCCGGCGTGCGCACGCTGATGACCTTGATGTTCTTCGCCCGCATCCCGCTGGCGGCCGCCAGCATGGTGCTCACCCTGCAGGTCGCCGTCGGCCTCGGCCGCGGTTACGGCCAAGCGGGCCTCGTCGGCGCGGCCAGCACGATCGGCGTGGCGATCGGCGCACCGGTGATGGGCATGGTCGTCGACCGGTACGGGCTTCGCCCGATGGTGTTGTTCGCCACTGTCTGCGAGACCGCGTTCTGGCTCACCGCCCGGTACATGTCCTACCCCGTCCTGCTCGGCGCGGCGTTCCTCGGCGGGCTGCTGTCCCTGCCCACCATGTCGATCGCCCGCCAGGCCATCGCCGCGATGGTCCCGGACGACCTGCGTCGCACGGCGTTCTCGATGGACTCGATCTCGGTTGAACTGAGCTTCATGGTCGGCCCCTCGGTGGCGGTCGTCCTCGCCACCAACGTCTCCCCGGCGGCCGCGACCACCGCGCTGGGCATCGCGAGTTTCGTGGTCGGCATGGCGATCGCGATCTTCAACCCCCGCGTACGCGCCGAACACGAGCAGGACGAGCGCGGCCGGATCCCCCGACGGGAATGGCTGACCCCCCGCCTGATCGGCGTCATGGCGGTGGGCGGCGGGGCGGTGTTCGTCCTCGCGGGCACGGACGTGACGGTCGTGGCCGCGCTGCGGGGACAAGGTCAGCTGGACTGGGCCTGGGCCCTGGTGGTGATCATCTGCACGGCGTCGGCCCTGGGTGGGCTGGTGCATGGGGCGGTGCACCGGTCGCTGCCGCAGGTGTGGCTGATGGTGCTGCTCGGCGCGCTGACGATTCCGGTGGGACTGCTGCTGGACCCGTGGTGGTTGATGGCGCTGGCGCTGGTGCCCGCGAGCGCCATGTGCGCGCCGACGATCGCGGCCACGGGTGAGGAGGTGACCCGGCTGTCGCCCGTGTCGATGCGCGGGGAGGCGACCGGGTTGCAGAGCTCGGCGATGACGTTGGGCGCCTCGATGGGGGCGCCGGTGGTGGGGTTCGTGGTGGACCACTCGTCGCCGGGGTGGGGGTTCGTGGTGGGGGGCGCGGGTGGGCTGTTGATCGGGATCGGGGCGATGGTGTTGAGCAGCCGATCCGCTCGACGGGTTCCGGTCGCGTAGGTGCGCCTGTCTGTTTCTTAGACGCTTGTTCGCACCCTTCGTTCGGGACGAAGAGGTCGCGGGTTCACCTCCGGCCGCTTCCATCGCTGGGATGGGTGAAAAGTTCGGGCCGGAAATGGCTCGCGCCGCAGGTCCGGGGGTGGGCCTGCGGCGCGAGACGGTTCTATCGGGTTACAGCGTGGAGATCAGGGATTCGGCGATCTCGTAGGTGTTGAGGGCGGCACCCTTGCGGAGGTTGTCGCCGCAGACGAAGAAGTCGAGGGTGTTGGGGAAGTCGAGGGCCTGGCGGATTCGGCCGACGTAGGTGGGGTCGCCGCCGACGACGTCGGCGGGGGTGGGGAACTTGCCGGTCGCGGGGTCGTCGACCAGGACGATGGAGGGCTGGCCCGCGAAGATCTCCTGGGCCTTGGCGACGGTGACCGGCGAGGCGAAGGTGGCGTGGACCGCGAGCGAGTGGGTGGTGACCACTGGGACGCGGACGCAGGTGGCGGAGACCTTCAGGTCCGGGATGCCGAGGATCTTGCGGGACTCGTTGCGGACCTTCAGTTCCTCGCTGGCCCAGCCGTCCTCCTTCAGCGAGCCTGCCCAGGGGACCACGTTCATGGCCAGCGGGGCCGGGAACGGGGAGTCCTCTTGGGACAGACCGGCCGCGGTCAGGGCCTCGCGGACGTCGCCTGCGCGGGTGCCGACCTGCTTGCCGCTGACGGCCGCGTACTCGGCGTACAGGCGGTCGATGCCTGCCTGGCCCGCGCCGGAGGCCGCCTGGTAGGAGGCGACGACCAGTTCGCGCAGGCCGAACGCGTGGTGCAGGGCACCGATGGCGGCCATCATCGACAGGGTGGTGCAGTTGGGATTGGCGATGATGCCGCGCGGGCGGGTGGTGACCTTGTCCTGGTTGACCTCCGGCACCACCAGCGGCACCTGGTCGTCCATCCGGAACGCGCCGGAGTTGTCGACCGCGATGGCGCCGCGGGCGGCGGCGATCGGGGCCCATTCGGCGGAGACCTCGTCCGGGACGTCGAACATGGCGACGTCGACGCCGTCGAAGACCTCCGGGGCCAGGGCCTGGACGGTCAGCTCCTGGCCGCGGACGGTGAGCTTCTTGCCTGCCGAGCGCGGCGACGCGATCAGCCGGACCTCACCCCACGGCCACTCGGCGCGGCCATTGAGAATGTCGATCATCATGGTGCCCACGGCGCCGGTCGCGCCGACCAGGGCGAGTACGGGTGCCATCAGCGACCACTCCCCGCGTAGACGACGGCGGCCTCGTCGCCGCCGAGTTCGAAAGCCTCGTGGATCGCGCGCACGGCCTCGTCCAGCTGGGTGTCGCGGATGAGGACCGAGATGCGGATCTCCGAGGTGTTGATGATCTCGATGTTCACCCCGGCCTTGGCCAGCGCCTCGCAGAACGTGGCGGTGACCCCGGGGTGCGAGCGCATGCCCGCGCCGACCAGGGACACCTTGCCGACGTGGTCGTCGTAGAGGACCTGGGTGAAGCCCAGCTCGTCGCGGATCTTCTCCAGCGCGGCGACGGCGGTGGGGCCGTTGCTCTTGGAAAGGGTGAACGTGATGTCCGTGCGGCCGGAGGCGGTGCTGGACACGTTCTGCAGCACCATGTCGATGTCGATCTCGGTGTCGGCGACCGTGCGGAAGATCCGCGCGGCCAGGCCCGCGGTGTCCGGCACGCCGACCACGGTGACCTTGGCCTCGGACCGGTCGTGCGCGACGCCGGTGATCATCGCCTGTTCCACGGTCAAGTCCTCCATTGAGCCGGACACGGTGGTTCCCGGCTTCGTGCTGTACGACGAACGGACATGGATGGGCACGCTGTAGCGGCGCGCGTACTCGACGCAGCGGAGCATGAGCACCTTGGCCCCGCTCGCCGCCATCTCCAACATCTCCTCATAGGTGACGTGGTCGAGTTTCTTGGCGTCCGGCACGATCCGCGGGTCGGCCGAGTAGACGCCGTCCACATCGGTGTAGATCTCGCAGACGTCGGCGTTGAGCGCGGCGGCCAGCGCCACCGCGGTCGTGTCCGAGCCGCCGCGGCCGAGCGTGGTCACGTCCTTGGTGTCCTGGCTGACCCCCTGGAAGCCCGCGACCAGAACGATGTGGCCCTGGTCCAGGGCCTCGCGCACCCGGCTGGGGGTGACGTCGATGATCCGCGCTTTGCCGTGCCGGGAGGTGGTGATCACGCCTGCCTGGGAGCCGGAGAACGAGCGGGCCTCGGCGCCCAGGGCGCTGATGGCCATCGCGACCAGCGAGTTGGAGATCCGCTCACCGGCGGTGAGCAGCATGTCCATCTCGCGCTCCGGCGGCACCGGGTTGACCTGTTTGGCGAGGTCGAGCAGCTCGTCGGTGGAGTCGCCCATGGCCGAGCACACCACCACCACGTCGTTCCCCGCCTTGCGCGTCGCGACGATGCGCTCGGCGACGCGTTTGATCCGGTCGGCGGTTTCGAGCGAGGATCCGCCGTACTTCTGGACGACGAGCGCCACTGCGTGCAACCTCCTCATGCCGAGTACGCGTGTGGGCCTCCACCGGCCCGACGCCGCACATCGGGGGTGAGCCTACCTGCGCCATCACCGGTGTTCCGCGGCTCTTGTGGCCCCCGCCACTGCGGTGCCACCGAGTGGCGGAACGCGGCGACTACTGTGAGGCTGCCGAGCCAGCCAACCAGTCGGGGAAGGATCAGCCGGTGTCCGCCACGGACGTGACCAGCACCGCGCCGGGGAACGCGGCCAAGGACGCAGACAGCCCCACACCGCATGACGAGGACGGCCCCGGCGAGGCGGCCAGGACCGGGCTGTTGGACAGCTGGCCGCCGAGCAGGTTGCTGCGGCTGTTCGCGCCCGCGCTGGTCTTCCTCGGTGTCCGGGAGATCGGGCTGCTCGGGTTGAGCTGGATGTCGGGGCGCAACGACATCTCGGCGAGCGACGCGCTGCGGTCGTGGGACGGGCAGTGGTTCCTGTCCATCGCGGCCAACGGCTACTCGGGAGTACCGCCGCACCTGGTCGACGCGTTCGGCAAGCGCAGCCCGGAGACGCCGTTGGCGTTCTTCCCCGGCTATCCGACGCTCGTCGGCTGGGTGCACGACCTGGGTTTCCGGCTGGTGCCGTCGGCGCTGGCGGTCACGATCGTGTTCGGCATGGTGTGCGCGTACGGCCTGGCCCGGCTGGGGACGATCCTGCCCGGCGGGTCGTGGCGGGTGGGGCTGATCCTGGTGGCGCTGTTCGCCGCCTCGCCGATGTCGATCGTGTTGTCCATGGCCTACTCGGAGTCCGTGTTCTGCGCGTTCGCGGTGTGGGCGCTGGTGTGTGTGTTGGAACGTGAGTGGGTCACCGCCGGGATCTGTTGCGCGCTCGCCGGTCTGGTCCGACCGACGGCGGCGGCGCTGGTGCTGGCGATCGTGCTGGCCGCGGCGATCGCGATCGTGCGCCGCCGGGACGGATGGCGGCCGTGGGCGGGCGTGGTGATCGCGCCGATGGGCCTGGTCGGCTACCTGGCCTGGGTGGGCAGCCGGACCGGCGAGTGGGACGGCTGGTTCGCCCTGCAGGAACGCGGCTGGGCATCCGGTTTCGACGGTGGCGCCGCGACAGTGAAGTTCGGACTCGACATCCTCGGCAACGGCCGCTCGGTGCTGGAGGTGGCCACCGTCGGGTTGATCGTGACCGCGCTGGTGCTGCTGGTGCTGACAGTCAGGGCGCGGGTGCCGTGGCCGCTGGTCGTGTACACGGCTGGTGTGCTGGTGATGGACCTGTGCTCGAACGGGCTGATGAACTCCAAGGTCCGGCTGATGGTGCCCGCCTTCGTCCTGCTCGTCCCGATCGCGCTGGCGCTGGACAAGCGCAAGCGGTCGACGATGGTCCTGGTGCTGGCGGCGGTCGCGGTGACCGGGTCGTGGTTCGGCGCCTACTCCGTGACAGCGTGGGGCTATGCGATCTGACCACCACGAGGCGCACGGCGAGTTCGCGCCGCACCCGCTGATCCGCGACCGGTGGAGCCCGCGCGCGCTGGACCCGGACGGCGTCGTGCCGACCGAGGCGCTGCTGCGGATGCTCACGGCTGCCCGCTGGGCACCGTCCTATGGCAACACCCAGCCCGCCCGCTACCTCGTCGGTCCACGTGGAACGGACACGTTCGACCGGATCCTGGCGTTGCTGGTACCGGGAAACCAGGCGTGGGCACGCAATGCGGGCGCGCTGCTGGTGGCGTGCGCGCAGCTGGAGAACGCGAAGGGACCGGTGCCGTACGCCGAGTACGGGGTCGGGTTGGCGACGCAGAACCTGGTGCTGCAAGCGGTGGCTGAAGGTCTGGTGGCCCACCAGATGGCGGGCTTCGACGCGCCGGGTGTGGCCGCCGAGTTCGGTCTACCCGGGACGGTCCGGCCGTTGACGGCGGTGGCCGTCGGCGTCCTCGGCTCGCCCGACCTGTTGCCGGAGGACCGGCGCGATCGGGAAACCGCGCCGAGGCACCGGATTCCGTTGTCCAAGTTGGCGTTCACCCAGCACTGGGACCATCCCTTCACGACCGGGTGAACCTCGCGCGGCTGTCCACTCAGCCGAGCCTGCGGACCAACCTGCTGACAGCGGACGAGAGAGCCAGCCAGAACACCACCGCCAGGCTGTAATTGATCAGCAGACCCAGCTTCCGGTCCTCCGGCGTGAACAAAGTCTTGAACGCCAACGCGAGCGGCTCGGCCACGACGCGCGCCGCCGACGCGATCGGGTTGGCCGGGTCCACGTTGCCCATGACCAAGACCACGTGGATCACCAGGACGAACGCGACCAACAGTCCGACCAGGCGGATGAGACGCGAGACTGTCCCCATCGCCGCGCCGCGGATCTCGGGTGCGGCGCGGCGATGGGCGTCCCGACCGGACGTGTCGGTGGCGGGCTCGGCCATGCCACGGGTACCGGTCAGCGGACCAGCCGGGCGATGAACCCGGCCACGACCAGCCAGAACACCGCGGCGAGACCATAGTTGACGATCACCGCGAGGGTCGGGTTGTCGATCGGGAAC
This sequence comes from Actinokineospora enzanensis DSM 44649, assembly GCF_000374445.1. Lineage (GTDB taxonomy): Bacteria > Actinomycetota > Actinomycetes > Mycobacteriales > Pseudonocardiaceae > Actinokineospora > Actinokineospora enzanensis. The sequence continues at coordinate 128,584 of NZ_KB894418.1, forward strand.
AGCCCGGGGAAGAACAGTGCGAGCGGTTCCGCGAGTGAGCGGATGAACTGGAAGAAGGCGTTGCCCGCGTTGGCACCGAGGACGTTGAGCAGGATGTAGACGACCTCGATGATCGCGAACAGGGCGCCGATACCGGTGATGATCCGAGCCGCGGAACCGCGGGTGCTGGTGCCGTGCCATCGACGAGTAACCATGCCTGGAAAGTGCCCCTGACCTCGATGGTCGTAACTACTCCGAACGGCCCAACGCGCTCGGCGGTCCAGCATGTGGACTTCTGATTCCGCACTCGTGGCCCGCTGTGGCTAGGCTGGCCCGGTGGCGCGCGCTCTCCTGCTCCTTCTCCGCCGCGACGGGGTCTGACCACAGACCGGCTCCCCGTCGCGGAGATCGGTGTTGCCGCCGGTCGTCGTCGTCACCCCTCGGAGAACCCCGCGATGAGCACCCAGCCCGACCCGATAGCGACCACGCCCAGCCGCCTGCGCACCCCGAGCAGGCAGGCGCCCGGTGACCAACCGGCGTGGAATCCGCAACGCGGCAGTTCGATGCCGTTCCACCGGTACCGGCCGTTCCACGAACAGGTCGAGACCGTCGACCTGCCGGACCGCACCTGGCCGACCAAGCGGATCACCGCCGCGCCGCTGTGGTGCGCGGTCGACCTGCGCGACGGCAACCAGGCCCTGATCGACCCGATGTCCCCGGCCCGCAAGCGGCGCATGTTCGACCTGCTGGTGCGGATGGGCTACAAGGAGATCGAGGTCGGCTTCCCGGCTGCCAGCCAGACTGACTTCGACTTCGTCCGGGAGATCATCGCCGAGGGCGCGGTACCCGAGGACGTCCGGATCCAGGTGCTGACCCAGGCCCGCCCGGAACTGATCGAGCGCACCTTCGAGGCGCTGGAGGGCGCGCACAGCGCGATCGTCCACCTGTACAACTCGACGTCCATCCTGCAGCGCCGGGTGGTGTTCCGGTCGGACCGCGAGGGCGTCAAGAAGATCGCCACCAATGGCGCGGAGACGATCCTGACGCTCGCCGAGAAGTACGGCGACACCGACTTCCGCTTCGAGTACTCACCCGAGTCGTACACCGGCACGGAGCTGTCGTACGCCCTGGAGGTGTGCGACGCGGTGTCCGCGATCTGGCAACCCACCCCGGACCGGCCGATGATCGTCAACCTGCCCGCGACCGTCGAGATGGCCACCCCGAACGTCTACGCCGACTCGATCGAGTGGATGCACCGCAACCTGGCCAACCGCGAGTCGCTCATCCTGAGCCTGCACCCGCACAACGACCGGGGCACCGGCGTGGCCGCCGCCGAGCTGGGCTACCTGGCGGGCGCGGACCGCATCGAGGGCTGCCTGTTCGGCAACGGCGAGCGCACCGGCAACGTCGACCTGGTCACCCTGGGCATGAACCTGTTCAGCCAGGGCATCGACCCGCAGATCGACTTCTCCGACATCGACGAGATCCGTCGCTCGGTCGAGTACTGCAACCAGCTGCCGGTCGCCGAACGCCACCCGTGGGGCGGCGACCTGGTCTTCACCGCCTTCTCCGGCAGCCACCAGGACGCCATCAACAAGGGCTTGGACGCACTGGCCGCGGCCGCGCAGGACGCCGGGGTACCGGTCGAGGAGCACCAGTGGGAGGTGCCCTACCTGCCGATCGACCCGAAGGACGTCGGCCGCAGCTACGAGGCGGTCATCCGGGTCAACTCCCAGTCCGGCAAGGGCGGCGTCGCCTACGTGATGAAGACCGAGCACCAGCTGAAGCTGCCGCGCCGACTGCAGATCGAGTTCTCCCAGGTCATCCAGGCCGTGACGGACAGCGAGGGTGGTGAGGTCACGCCAAAGGAGATGTGGGACGTGTTCGCCACCGAGTACCTGGACCGGGTCTCTCCCTTGCGCCTGCGCCGTAACCGGATCTCCGACGATGGCGAGGGGCGGGACGAGATCGCCGCCACAGTGGAGGTCGAAGGCGAGGAGCACGAGGTCCGTGGTGTGGGCAATGGGCCTATCGCGGCGTTTGTGGACGCGTTGGCCACTGTTGGCTATGACGTCCGCGTCTTGGACTACACCGAGCATGCTTTGAGTTCTGGTGATGATGCGCGTGCTGCGGCTTATGTGGAGTGCACCATCGGTGAGAAGACGTTTTGGGGTGTGGCGGTGGACTCATCCATTGTCACTGCTTCGCTGCGTGCGGTGGTTTCTGCAGTGAACCGTGCTTTGCGCTGAGGGTTCACTGTCCTGACGGGACGGAAGCGTGTCGGGTGCTGCTCGTGTTGGGGCATTGGGCGCGCTTTTGTCTTGTCATCCTCAAAGATGTATTGGGCTGCTGCTGTGTTTATTGGCTCGGCTCCGCCTCGCGGCGGGATCGCCTTTAGCCGGTCTCTTCCCGCCCGATCACGTGCGGCCCGGGGGCCGAACGTGATCGGGCGGGAAGAGACCGGCGCGATCCCGCGTGGTGGTCCAGTTAGGGGTGGCTGAGTTGGGGGGTGAGATTAGGCCGCGTTCTCTGGGAAGTGGCAGGCTGCCTGGTGCCCGGGGGCCAGCTCGACCAGCGCGGGCTCCGTCGTCTTACAGACCTCCTGCGCCTTCCAGCACCGGGTATGGAACCGACACCCCGACGGCGGATTGATCGGGCTGGGCACATCCCCCTGCAACCGAATCCGCTCCCTCCGCTCCCGCCGCGAGGTATCCGGAATCGGCACCGCAGAGAGCAAAGCCACCGTGTAGGGATGCATCGGGCGCTCGTACAGCGAAGTCCGGTCGGCGATTTCCATGATCTTGCCCAGGTACATCACCGCGACCCGGTCGGAGACGTGGCGGACTACCGACAGGTCGTGCGCGATCATCACGTAGGTCAGGTCGAACTCGTTCTGCAGGTCCTCCAGCAGGTTTACCACCTGGGCCTGGATGGACACGTCCAGCGCGGACACCGGCTCGTCGGCGACGATCAGCTTGGGGCGCAGGGCGAGTGTGCGGGCGATGCCGATGCGCTGTCGCTGGCCGCCGGAGAACTCGTGCGGGTAGCGGTTGTAGTGCTCGGGGTTGAGGCCGACCAGCTCCAGCAGGTCCTGCACGGCCTTCTTCACCCCGTTTTCGGTCTGCACCTTCTGCAGCCGGAACGGCGCGCCGACGATGGTGCCGACGGTGTGCCGGGGGTTCAGCGAGGAGTACGGGTCCTGGAAGATCATCTGCACGTCCCGGCGCAGCGGCCGCATGTCCGATGTGGACAGGTGGGAGATGTCCCGGCCGTCCAGCTGGATCCGGCCGCCGGTCGGCTCGATCAGCCGGGTGAGCAGCCGACCGGTGGTGGTCTTGCCGCACCCGGACTCGCCGACCAGCGACAGCGTCTCGCCGCGTCGGACCGAGAAGGTCAGGCCGTCCACCGCCTGCACCGCGCCCACCTGCCGTTGCAGCAGGCCGCGCCGGATCGGGAAGTGCTTCTGCAGGCCGTCGACGACCAGCAGGTCCTCGCCAAGGCGGCGCTCGGCCGCCGGACCGTCTGTCTGCGTGCTCACGGCGTCCTCACTCACAGCTTCGGCCTGATCTCGGTGTCCCAGATGCGCATCCGGTCCTCGGCGCCCAGGTGGCAGGCGATGTGGTGACCGCCGCCGACGTCGCGGAACTCCGGCCGCACGGTGAAGCTGAGGTTGCCGTTGGTGCCCGCGTACGCGCAGCGCGGGTTGAACGGGCAGCCCTCCGGCACGTTGATGAGGCTCGGCGGGGTGCCCTTGATCGGCTGCAGGCGCTCGGTACGCTCACGGTCCAGCCGGGGCATCGAGCTGAGCAGGCCCCAGGTGTAGGGGTGCTGCGGGGTGTTGAAGATATCCGCGGCGGAGCTGTACTCCACCGCGCGCCCGGCGTACATGACCATGATGTCGTCCGCCAGCTCGGCGACCACGCCCAGGTCGTGGGTGATGATGACGACCGCGGAGTTGAACTCCTGTTGTAGGTCCCGGATCAGGTCCAGGATCTGCGCCTGCACGGTCACGTCCAGCGCGGTGGTCGGCTCGTCCGCGATCAGCAGCTCCGGGTCACAGGACAGCGCCATCGCGATCATCGCGCGCTGCCGCATGCCGCCGGAGAACTGGTGCGGGTAGTCGTCCACCCGGGACGTGGGGTTCGGGATGCCGACCCGGTCCAGCAGGTCGATGGCGTGCTTGCGGGCCACCTTCTTGCTCACCGGGTTGTGGATCCGGTACGCCTCCACGATCTGCGTGCCAACGGTGTAGAAGGGGTGCATCGCGGACAGCGGGTCCTGGAAGATCATCGCCATCCGCTTGCCGCGCAGCTTGCGCACCCGGTCCGGGTTCATGCCCACCAGGTTCTGCCCGTCCAGCAGGATCTCGCCGGTGATCCGCGCGGTGCCCGCCTTGTGCAGGCCCATGATCGACAGGCTGGTCACGCTCTTGCCAGAGCCGGACTCGCCGACGATGCCGAGGGTGCGGCCGCGGTCGACCGAGAAGCTCAGATCGTCGACCGACTTGACCACGCCGTCGTCGGTCGGGAAGTGCACGCGCAGCTCGCGCACCTGCAGGAACGGGGAGCCGGTCGCGGCGGGCCGGGGTTCGGCCGCGGCCGCGAGGGCGTCTTCGGGGTTCTGGCTCACTTCGCTCGCACCCTCGGGTCGACGACGGCGTACAGGAGGTCCACGACCAGGTTCGCGATCACGACGAAGAACGCCGCCAGGATCGTGACCCCCATGACCTTGGGCAGGTCGTAGTTGACGATGCCCTCGATGGCGTACTTGCCCAGGCCGGGCAGCGAGAACGCGCTCTCGGTGAGCACCGCGCCACCGAGCAGCAGGCCGACGTCGAGGCCGAAGATGGTCAGGATCGGGGTCAGCGCGCCGCGCAGCCCGTGTCGCACCACGACCGCGGGCTCGGCCAGGCCCTTGGCCCGCGCGGTGCGGATGAAGTCCTCGTTCATCGTCTCCAGCATCCCGGCCCTGGTGAGCCGCGCGTACTGGGCGGAGAACAGCAGCGCCAGGGTGATCCACGGCAGGATCAGGTTGTACGCCCACTGGCCGGGGTCGTCCGCGATATCGGTGTACGAGCCGCCGACCGCGGTCCAGCCCAGCCCGTAGCTGAAGATCGACAGCGACAGCAGGCCGGTGAAGAAGATCGGCAGCGACACGCCCGCGAGCGAGACGCCCATGGCGAGCCGGTCGAACACCGAGCCCCGGTACACCGCGGAGATCGTGCCGATGGTGATCCCGCCGAGCAGCCACAGCGTGGCGGCGCCGACGGCCAGCGACAGCGTCACCGGCAACCGGTCCATCAGGTCCGGCCACACCGGCTGGTAGGTGCGGAACGAATAGCCGAGGCAGGGGGCCGGGCAGTGTTCGATGCCGGAGCCGTAGTTGTAGTCGGCACCCGCGAAGATGCCCTTCAACCAGCGCCAGTACTGCTCATACAGCGGGTCGTAGAAGCCGAGGTTCCGAGCCATGTCCCGGATGGTGTCGGGCGTGGCGGCGCGGCCGACGTAGCGCGAGGCCAGGGTCTCCGGCGTGGCACCGAGCAGCCGCGGCATCAGGAAGAAGATCCCGAAGGTCACCATGCTGACGATGATCAGGAGCACGACCGCCGCGAACAGCCGCCTGATGATGTATGTGATCACAGTGGCCGGCACCGGCGGCGGGCCGGGGAGGTCGTCCCCGGCCCGCCGCCTGTCGCCTTCACCTGCCTATCTAGGGACAGAGTCGACGGGAGACTTACGCCATGCCAAGCGAGAGGTAGTCGTACATGCCGTAGGCCTCGCTGACGAAGACGTTCGTCAGGCCCTTGCCGCGCAGCAGCAGGCTCTTGCCGTGCACACCGGGCAGGATGACCGCCTCTTCCATGACCCGCTTGTCGATCGCCGACCAGTCGCCCTCGCGCTTGGACTTGTCGGTCTCGCTGACCGCCTTGTCCAGCATCTGGTCGACCTCGGGGATGCGCACGGAGGTGTTGGTGGAACCACCGGTCTCCCGGATCACACGGCTGTCGACCAGCTCGGCGAGGAAGCCGTAGCCGTCGTTCCAGTCGGCCATCCAGCCGTTCTGCACCAGGCCAAGGTTGTTCGCGCGGACGAACGGCGGGTTGCCCGCGAACTGCGAGAAGTAGTCACCGCTCGGGTACGCCTTCAGGGTCAGCTTGATGCCTGCGCGGCCGAGCGACTGCTGCAGCGCCTCGGCGGTCGCCTTCTCCCGCGGCCGGTCGGAGCGGTAGCCGATGTTGGTCTCGAAGCCGTCCGCGTGCCCGCACTCGGCCAGCTTCTCCTTGGCCTTGGCCACATCGCCCTTGTTGTCCGGGCCAGCCGGGTACAGGTCGAACTTCTGCGCGCCCGGCACGGCGGGCGGCATCAGCTGGGTCGCGATGTCACCGCCGGAGAACGGGCCGCCGAACGCGGTCTGGTAGGCGGTGCGGTCCGCGGCGTACTCGACCGCCTCGCGGCAGGCCTTGTTGTCGAACGGCGCGACCGTCGGGTTGATGCCGGTGTACCAGAGCCGCGTGGTGGACGGGTTGTCCGCCTGGCCCTTCAGCGTCGGGTCGCCGAGCACCCGGCTCAGCGAGGCCGCCTGCACGCCGGTGCCCTGCACGTCGACCTGGACGTCGCCCTGGATCAGGCGGTTGTCGATGTCGTCGGCGTTGACGTTCATGCTGACCTCGTAACCGTCCGGCAGCGCCTTGCGGTTCGGGTCGGTTGCGGCGTCCCACTGGTCGTTGCGGACCAGCTTGAAGCCCTTGTCGATCTCGTTGGTGGAGAACTTGTACGGGCCCGTGGCGAGCACGTGCTCCTTGTACTTCTTGCCGGTGTCCTTGGCCTCCTGGACCGGGGCCGTCTGCGGGATCATGGCGAAGTAGTCGAAGCCGCCGAATGACGCCTTGAGGTGGAAGACGATGGTGCTGTCGTCCGGGGTCTCGATCGCCGAGTCGGTGTTGGCGTCCTTGTTCTTGTACGGGCCCTGGTAGCCGTCCGGCCAGGCAAGGGTGTTCTTGAAGTAGGAGGGCCCGTTGGGCAGCACCTCCTTGTCGATCGACCTGAGCACGCCGTACTTGACGTCCTTCGAGGTGACCGGGGTGCCGTCCTCGAACTTGACACCCTTGCGCAGCTTGTAGGTCCAGGTCTTGCCGCCGTCGCTGGGAACGCCGAGCGACTCGGCCAGGTCCGGCACGAGCTCCGCGGAACCCTTGCCGGCCGCGGGCTTGAACATCGTCAGCGACCGGGTGTAGAGGCGGGCGAAGTTCCAGCTGTAGGCGTAGTAGGTGTCACCGGGGTCGACCGAATCCCACTTGTCGGCGTTGGCGACCTTGATGACGCCGCCCTTCTTGTCCGACGGGTTGAAGACCTGCCCGAGTGCCGCGTTGAAGGCGGCGGTGGTGCTGCTCCCGCCGCTCCCGTTGGTGCTGCCGCCGGTGCTGGTGCTGCCGCCACCACAGGCGGAGAGCCCCATCACGACAGCCGCGCCCGCGGCGACCGCGGTAACCACGCGCTTGCTGTTCATAGTGCTGTTGCACCCTTTCTTTCAGGAGCGAACCGAGACACCGGTAAGTGCTGCGGATTCCCTAACGAGCACGGGGGTCGAGAGCGTCGCGCAGGCCGTCGCCGAAGAGGTTGAACGCCAGCACGGTGATGAAGATCGCCACGCCGGGCCAGAGCATGAAGTGCGGCAACGTGTAGAAGCGCGAGGCCTCGGAGAGCATGCCGCCCCAGGTGGCGGTCGGGGCGTTGATGCCGACCCCGAGGAACGACAGCGCCGATTCGAAGAGGATGTTCGTCGGGATCAGCAGCGTGGCGTACACCAGGATCGGTGCGACCAGGTTCGGCAGCAGCTCCCGGACCAGGATGTACGGGCCGCGCGCGCCGAGGCTGCGAGCGGCGTCGACGAACTCGCGCTCGCGCAGCGACAGCGTCTGCCCGCGCACGATCCGGCCGATGTAGGGCCAGTTGAAGAAGCCGATGATGAAGATCAGCATGCCGATCCGGACCATCTCCGGCGGCAGGCCGAGGATCGAGTCGGGCAGCACGCCGACCAGCGCCATCGCGAAGACCAGCAGCGGGAACGCCAGGAACACGTCCATCGCCCGGCTGATCAGGGTGTCCACCCAGCCGCCGAAGTACCCGGCGATCACGCCGAGGGTGGTGCCGATGAGCACCGACAGCACGGTGGACAGGGTCGCGATGAGCAGCGAGATCCAGGCCCCGGCGAAGATCCGGGAGAAGATGTCGCGGCCGTTGACCGGCTCCACGCCGAGCGGGTGCTCAGGGCTCATGCCGCCGAACGTGCCAAGCGGGACCAGCGTGCCGTTCTGGGTGTCGATCAGGTCCTGGTGGAACTCGTTGGGGTGCACCACGCCGAAGACCCGGTCGAGCAGCAGACCGGCGACGGCGAACAGGATGAGCAGGACGATCACCACGGCGCCGCCCATGGCGACCTTGTCGCGTTTGAGCCGCAGCCAGGCGATCTGACCGAGCGAGCGGCCCTGGATGGCCTTGCCGCTCATGCCGTGCAACGTCGCCTCCGGGTCCGCCGACGCGGCCGATCCGGTGACCTCGGGAGGAGCCGTCATGCCGCCGACCGCCCCGGTCCGGGCGCCTGCGCGACGAGTCGCCTACCGCCGTCGTTGGCGGTCTGCCGACCAAGTCGCGCGGATCGCTGGTAAGCCATCGCGCACTCCTCGTGTGTTCCGGAATCAGCTCAGGTCACTGGCTCCGGGATCGCACCATGTGGTGGCAGACCATAGCCGTTTCTGTGTGCACCCTTCAGCCACCGCAGGTCACGATCCGGCCAATAGCCGCACTCAGAATCACCAGGGCGCACATTTTCATGCACAGCGGGTGACATTCGGCGGCATCGTGTCCGCTGAACGGACGGCAGAGCGAAGTGAGCGGTCACACAGTCACAGTGATCGAGGCCCGGGACCGGGTCCGGTCCACGGCGAACCAGCCCGCCTCGAACCGCTGCCACCGCACCAGTTCCGCGCGACTGGACTCCCCGTCCCGCCGTACCGCGCGCGCGAGCCGCTCGGCGGGGTCGGGGAGGTCGCACCAGACCAGTTCGGACAGGACGTCCGCGATCGACCGCCGCCCGGCCGAAACCCCTTCCAGCACAAGCGTTCGCACCGGTTCGATGTCGACCCACTCGCCCGGCTCGGGGACGCCGTCGACCCACCGGGTACGCCGATAGCGACCAGGCCGTCCCATCGCGAACGGGACGAGGACACCCGTATGCAGTCGTGGCCACCAGGAGACCGGGTCATCCCAGGTGGCGAACTCGTCGGTGGACACGACGTGGGCACCGCTCAACCGGGACACCAGCGCGGCCGCCACCGTGGACTTTCCGGAACCGGATGGCCCATCCACGGCGACCAGCCGCACGCCGCCCAACCGGGCGGGCGCGCGCTCGATCCGCGCGGCGATGGAATCGCCGTCAGGCGTCATTTACCAGAATTACCAATTATTCAGACCGCGCGGCGACCGGAGAGGGCGCGGCCAAGCGTCAGCTCGTCGGCGAACTCCAGATCGCCGCCCATCGGCAGGCCGGAGGCCAACCGGGTGACGGTGAGCCCGGGGAAGTCGCGCAGCATGCGGACCAGGTAGGTGGCCGTGGCCTCGCCCTCGGTGTTCGGGTCCATGGCCAGGATGACCTCGGTGACCTCCTGCGCTGAGATCCGGGACAGCAGCTGCCGGATGCGCAGCTGCTCCGGCCCGATCCCGGACAACGGGTCCAGCGCGCCGCCGAGCACGTGGTAGCGACCCTTGAACTCGCGGGTGCGCTCGATCGCCAGGACGTCCTTGGGCTCCTCGACCACGCACACGGCGGTCGGGTCGCGGCGGGCGTCGCGGCAGATGCGGCAGGTGGCCTCCTCGGAGACGTTGCCGCAGATGTCGCAGAAGACCACGCCCTCCTTGACCTTCTGCAACGCCTCCTGCAACCGGGTGACATCGGCCGGTTCGGCGGCGAGCAGGTGGAAGGCGATCCGCTGGGCGCTCTTCGGACCGACGCCGGGGAGCCTGCCGAGCTCGTCGATCAGGTCTTGGACCGGTCCCTCGTACAACCGGACCTCACATGCCCGGCAGGCCGAGCCCGCCGCCCAGGCCGCCCGCGAGCGGACCCATCGTGTCCTCGGCCAGCTTCTGCGCGTTGCCGCTCGCGTCCCGGACCGCGGCGACCACCAGGTCGGCCAGCGTCTCGGTGTCCTCCGGGTCGACCACCTTGGGGTCGATCACCAGGGCCTTCAGCTCGCCTGCGCCGGACACGGTCGCGGTGACGAGGCCGCCGCCCGCGCTGCCGGTGACCTCGGCGTCTGCCAGCTCCTGTTGCGCGGCGAGCAGCTGTTCCTGCATCTTCTGCGCTTGGGCCAGGATCTGCTGCATGTCGGGTGCGCCGCCTCCAGGAAACACCGCGGCCCCTCTCGTCTCGGGTTGGTGCCACCTCCAGCTTAGATGCCCGCCACTGTGGCATCGTGGGCGCGTGCTGACTCGACGCGCGGCGGCCCTCGGCCTCGGCTGCGCCCTCGTGATCGCGTTGTCCGCCTGCGGCGACCAGTCCGCCGCCCCACCGGCCACGGCACCGACGGCGACACCCGGGTCCACCGCGGTGACCACGACCTTCACCACCGAGAACACGACCGCACTACCCACGATGGCCCCGTCGACAACCACGACGACAGTCCCGACGACCACCACGACCGCGAAGGCCGCGCGGCCGGTGGCGGCGGGGAAGACGGTGGTCCTCGACCCCGGCCACAACGGCGCCAACGCGAGCAACCCGGCGGAGATCAACCGCCTGGTCCCGGCGGGCCGCGGCCGCACGAAGCCGTGCAACACCACCGGCACCGCCACCAATGCCGGCTACCCGGAGCACGCCTTCACCTGGGACCTGGCCATCCGCGTCCGGGACGCGCTGACCGCTCGGGGCGTCGCGGTGATCATGACCCGGCCGGACGACAAGGGCATCGGCCCGTGCGTGGACAAGCGCGCCGCCATCGGCAACGACTCCGGCGCCACCGCGGTCGTCTCACTGCACGCCGACGGCTCCACCTCGGCGGGCGCGCACGGCTTCCACATCGCCTACTCCGCACCGCCGCTCAACGCCGCCCAGGGCGAGCCGTCCCTGCGACTGGCCCGGGTACTGCGCGACGCCATGGTGGCCGGGGGCCTGCCCACCTCCAACTACATCGGTTCCCAGGGCCTGTCCCCGCGCGACGACCTGGGCGGCCTCAACCTGTCGACCCGCCCGATCGCCCTGGTCGAGTGCGGGAACATGCGGGACGCGGCGGAGGCGGCGACGCTCTCCAGCCCGGCGGGACGGCAGCGCTACGCGGAGGCCATCGCCAACGGGATCCTCGAATATCTCGGCTGACCGCGCTGTGCCAAGGTTGAGATCATGGCCGGGATGCGGGTGCTCGACGTCGATGAACAGGGACGGCTACTCGTCGCGGTGACCGACGGTGACCAAGTTCGGCTGGTCGAGCTCGCCAAGGGGCGCCGCGCGGAACTCACCGCGGCCACCGGGCTGACCGCGGCGAAGTACCTGCCGGGGGAACGCCTGGTCGTGATCCAACACGGTGATCCGGCGCAGCTGAGCCTGCTGCGCGTCGGCAAGCGGATCACGCCGTTGATGGGGTCGACCGGACACGCCACCGAACTGCTCGGCGTCCTGCCGGGGCGGATCGTGTACCGCACCAACCGACGACACCGACTCCTCTACAGCATCGTCATCCGCAACGTGCTGTTCGGCGAAGAGGTCGCGGTCTATGACCGGGGCGGCGCGGTGATCGAGGCCGCGGTCAGCCCCAACAGCCGCTACATCGCGATCCGACTACCGCGCAAACTGGTGCTCGTGGACACCATGCCGGTCACCGAGGACGACCACGTCCGGCTGATCTCACCGGAACCCGCCGAACGCGGCAGGCGAAACCTGCGCTGGCTACCGGACTCCGCCCGTCTGATCGCCACCGAGTACGACGAGGACTCCACCCGGATCGTCCGCTACGACGTGGCAAGCGAAAGCTGGCACCCGGTCGCGGTCTCTCTCCCCACCAACAGCACGGGCTGGGTCGCCCCGGACGGCAGGCGAATCGCGATCGCGAGTGGAACGACCCTGATGTTCCACCAAACCGACAACGGCCGATTCCTCCGCTCGGCAGAACTCCCGGCCCCCATCGCCGAAGACGCCTTCCTGTGGTCCCCCGACTCCAGGTCGGTCGCCGTGAGCACGGTGACCGGCGAGATCGCCGTCGTACAGGCGGACTCCGCCGCCCTCACCCAGATCCCCAGCTGACCAAGGCCCACCCCGGAAACGACCCCAAGGCACGCCCCCACCCACCCGGGGGGCGAACCCGCCCAATACGGGTAACCCTAGGCGATCTTGAAAGTTGTCAATAGGCCCCGATCGGGGGCTGGGGACAACTTCCGGCCCCTGTGGACAACTCCGTCAGCGCATGATCATTCGACGGGTCGGGCGCCCAGCTTTTCCGCCAAGAGCTTCAACATCGCCTCTTCCGGATCCGGCTGCCGCGGTCCCGGATCATTCGGGTCCGGTTTCCGCGCCGCCTGCGCCATCATCTCTTCCTCGTCCTCCGGCTCCGGCGGCAACGGCACATCCGGTTCCGGCGGCTCCGGCGGCGGGGCCTCGTCCACCGGCGGACGAGCAGGCGCGGACGCCCGGCTCGGGGGTTCAAAGGTGCGCGTGGGCTGTTCCGGCGCGGGCCTGGCCGCGCGTGCGGGAGCGGCGGGAGCCGAGCCGGGTTCGGCGTGGATCACCCGAACCTGCCACCGGCCACCGAGGATCGCGATCATGGCCTGGGCGATGGCGTCCGCGTTGCGCGGCTCCGCCAGCCTGCGGGCCAGCGGTGCCGCCGGGTGCGAGATGACCACAGCGTCACCGTCGACCGAGTGGACTGTCGCGTTGGTCAGCATCGCTTCCGTGCTGCGACTGGCCTTGCGGACCGCGCCCAACAGCTCGGACCACACCCGCCGGACCCCCGCGGCATCCATCGCCCCGGGCGCGGCGGCAGCGACGGGCTCGGCAGCAGGCGGCTCGACCGGAGGAGCGGGTGTCGGCGCGGCAGGCCGAGGCGCCGCCACCGGGGCCGCGGGCTCGGCAGCCCGCTGCGACGGCCGGGTGATCACCGGACGAGGCCGCGACGGAGCCTGCTCGACCGGCGCACTCGGCGCAGCAGCAACCGGCCCAGCGGCAACCGGAACAGGGGCAGCAGCAACGGGAACAGGAGCAGCGGCAACCGGAACAGCACCAGCAGGCGCCGCCGTCATCCGCCGTTCGACCTGTTCAAGCCGCTGCAACACCGCCGAGTCCGCAGCCGCGTCCGTCGGCACCGCCGCGGGCAACAACATCCGCGCACACAACAACTCCAGCACCAGCCGAGGCGCGGTAGCACCACGCATCTCGACCAACCCGGTGTGCACGATCTCCGCGTATCGAGACAGGGTCGCCGCACCAAGACGCTCGGCCTGGCCCACCATCCGTGTCAGCTCATCGTCCGGAGCGCTGACCAGACCCCGACTCGCCGAATCCGGCACCGCGCGCAGCAACACCAGATCCCGCAACCGGTCCAACAGGTCGGACGCGAAGCGACGCGGATCGTGGCCTGCCTCCACCAGGCGGTCCACTGTGCCGTACACGGCTGCCGCGTCTCCCGCGCCCAAGCCGTCGACCATGTCATCGATGAGAGCGACGTCCGTGACGCCGAGTAGGGAAACCGCGCGGTCGTAGGTGACGCCTTCCGGTCCCGCGCCCGCCAGCAGCTGGTCCAGCACCGACTGCGTGTCCCGGGCCGAGCCGCCGCCCGCGCGGATGACCAGGGGGAACACCGCGGGCTCCACCTTGGCGTTCTCGGCAGCGCAGTTGCGCTCCAGCAGGTCGCGCATGGAACTGGGCGGGATGAGCCGGAACGGGTAGTGGTGCGTGCGGGAGCGGATGGTCGCCAGCACCTTGTCCTGCTCGGTGGTGGCGAAGATGAAGACCAGGTGCTCCGGCGGCTCCTCCACGATCTTGAGCAGGGCGTTGAAGCCCTGCGTGGTGACCATGTGCGCCTCGTCCACGATGAACACCCGGTAGCGGGACTGGGCGGGCGCGTAGAAGGCGCGGTCGCGCAGCTCGCGGGCGTCGTCGACACCGCCGTGGCTGGCCGCGTCGAGTTCGACCACGTCGACTGTTCCGGGGCCGTTGGGGGCCAGGCCGACGCAGGACGCGCAGACGCCGCAGGGCTCGTCCGTGGGGCCCTGCTCACAGTTGAGCGAGCGGGCCAGGATGCGCGCGCTGGACGTCTTGCCGCAGCCGCGCGGGCCGGAGAACAGGTAGGCGTGGTTGACCCGGCCTGCCGCTAACGCCGTGCGCAGCGGGACAGTGACGTGTTCCTGTCCGACGACCTCGGCGAAGGTCGCCGGCCGGTACTTGCGGTAGAGGGCGAGCGCCACGCCGCGACACTACCGGTCCGGTCCGACACCCCGACCGCTGGGAACGGGACGGGAATCGGACCAGGTGCTCGCGCGTTGACCCGGTACGTGCCCATCCCGTACTCGGTACTCGACCTCGCCCCGGTGGCCAACGGCGCCACCGAGACCGAAGCACTGCGCAACAGCCTCGACCTCGCCCGGGTGACCGAACGGCTCGGATTCCACCGGTACTGGGTCGCCGAGCACCACAACATGCCCGGTATCGCCAGCTCGGCCCCGGCCGTGCTGCTCGCCCATATCGCCATGGTGACCGAGCGGATCCGAATCGGTTCAGGCGGCGTTATGCTGCCGAATCACGCGCCATTGGTGGTGGCGGAGCAATTCGGGATGCTGGAGGCATTGCACCCCGGCCGGGTCGACCTGGGGATCGGGCGCGCGCCGGGGACAGACCAGGTCACCGCACGTGCGTTGCGCCGCACCGAGGGCCAGCTGTCCGTGGACGACTTCCCGGAACAGCTCACCGAACTGGCCAACTACTTCACCGGCCGGGACGCACAGGGCGTGACCGCCGTGCCCGCGCTTGGCAACCAGCCCGCCATCTGGCTGCTGGGCTCCAGCGGCTACAGCGCCCAGGTCGCGGGCTACCTGGGCCTGCCGTTCGCGTTCGCACACCACTTCAGCTCGGAGAACACGCTGCCCGCGCTGGCCCTGTACCGGGAGCGGTTCCGGCCTTCGGCGGTGCTGGCCGAGCCGTACGCGCTGATCGCGGCGAACGTGGTGTGCGGGGAGGACGACGAGACCGCGCACCGGCTGGCCGCGCCCGCCGCGCTGCAGTTCCTCCAGCTGCGCAAGGGCAAGCCGGGGCGGCTGCCCTCACCCGAGGAGACCGACGAGTACCCCTACTCCGACCTGGACCGGCTGTTCATCGCCGAGCGGCTGGACAGCCAGGTCATCGGTGGCCCGGACACGGTCCGCGAGCGGCTGGCCGAGCTGGTCGGGAGCACCGGCGTGCAGGAGCTGATGATCACCACGAACGTGTACCGACACGCCGACCGGGTGCGCAGCTACGAGCGGGTGGCCGAACTGGTCGGCCTGCGCCCGGCCGCGGTGGCCTGACGGGGACCCCGAAAAAGAAGGGGACCCCGCGCACCTGCCAGAGCCCGCTTATCCTTGCTGCCTTCCGGCCCTGGGGAGGTTCGCGAGATGAACACCGCACGGGGTCCGCGTCCAGTGTAGCGGGAGCGCGGCCGCGCTTCCGCATGGGACCTCAGTACCGACGCAGCCAGGCGCTGGCGCCACTGCCCGCCGCCTGGATCAGGCTGATCACCGGCATGACCGACAGTGCGAGCGCACCGACGATCATCACGCCCTTGGCGCTGGAGACCTCCGCGATGCCCAGGCTCGGGATGGCCGCGAACACCACGATGTAGAACAGTCCGATCACGATCTCCAGAATGGCGCCGCCGATCATCAGGCCCCGCCCGGTGCCCTTGATCAGCTGCATCCCGCCCATGATCAGTAAGACCGCGCCGACCAGCTGCACGATGATGAGGACGTAGCCGAAGCCACCCGCCTCGCCGTCGGTGCGCTCGGACACGTTCAGCGTGCCGAACAGCATGATCAGCGTGATGATCGCGGTGATGCCCGCCTGGATGAACCCCAGTACGGCGGACGAGGTGACCGAGCCGGGCCGGACGTGCGGGCCCGCGCCCGGGGCTGCCTGCGGGGCGGCCGGGAAGCCACCGGCTTGCGGATACCCGCCCTGCGGGTAGCCTTGTGGTTGCTGAGGGTATTGGGGCATCTGTGGGTTGTAGCCGCCGTGGTCCTGCGTCATGACGCTCCTCGCGATTTCCGACATCGGCGTTGTCAGCCAGAACATCGTTGCTGGCGGGCGATTGTGACAGGTAACCCGATGGTCGTTTTCGACAAGAATTGGACACCACCCCTGATGTGATCCAACTCATGTCGACCGGAACGCGGCGGTAGCCTGTACGCCTGCCGTCGAGCCACGGGGAGCGCGCGGTGCCGCACACCAGGGACCTGCACACGAGCATCCTCGTCATCGACGTCGAGGGCTACGGTGATCCCCGGCGCACCGACCGGGACCGGGCCATCGTGCACGCCGGCCTGTACGAGGTGCTGACCAGGGCGCTGCGCCGGTCCGACCTGCCCTGGGGCACGCACGAGGACCGCGGCGACGGGCTGTTCATGCTGCTGCCCGGGGTGCCCAAGGTGGAGCTGGTGGCCTCGCTGCCGCACGAGCTGGCCGCCGCGCTGCGCGAGCACAACGCCGATCACGGCCCGGCCGCGCGGATCCGGCTGCGGGTCGTGGTGCACGCGGGCGAAGTGGACGACGACGGTCGCGGAAAGATCGGGACCGATCTCAACCACGCGTTCCGGTTGATCGACGCGACCCCGGTGCGCGCCGCGCTGGCCGACTCGCCGGGCGTGCTGGTGTTCGCCGCGTCGAACTGGTTCCACGAGCACGTCGTCAAGCACCACCCGGCGGCCAACCCGGGCATCTACACCCCGCACCCGGTGCGGCGGAAGGAAACCCGGAGCACGGTGTGGATCAGCGTCCCGGACCACCCGTGCCCGCATCCGACGTTCACCCTGCCGCGGCTGCGGATCCCGCGACCGGTCCTGCCGACATTCACGCTGCCCAGGGTGCGGTGGCCGCCGGTGGTCCTGGTGGGACTACTGGTGCTGTCGTTGACGACCGACGTGCTGGCGGGTGCGGCACTGCCGGTGGCCGAATGTGTGGCGCCCATCCAACTGAATGTGCTGACCTCCACCGAGATGGCGCCGACCCTGCGGCAGCTGGCGGTCGACTTCGAACGCGAGGCCGCGCGCAGCAGCGACGAGGGCGGCTGCGGGCAGGCGCGCGTGCACATCCAGGCCGAGACCTACTACCACTCGGTGGAAGCGCTCGGCCGCGGCTGGTCCGGCCGCAACGACGCGCGCGACCACGGGCCCGAGCCGCACGTCTGGATCCCGGACTCGACCCTGGACGTCGAGCACGTGCGGGCCCGGCTGGCCCGGTCGCCCGGACCGGGCGCCACCCTGGACGCCCGCCCGGGGATCGCCGAGTCGCCGCTGGTGCTGGCCGCCCCGGAGGACTTGGTGCCGGACCTGCGCACCGACGGGAAGTACTTCACCTGGGCCAACCTGGACCGGGTCGCGGGCGGGGACGCGCCGTTCACCCGGCCCGACCCAGCGAGCTCGACCGCGGGCATGCTCGCCACCATCGCGCTGTACCAGTACCGGCTGGACGTCCCCGCGCTCACCACGGCGGTGCTGGCGCGCGACGATGTGCCCCGGGTGACCCACGATGTGGAGATGAAGGTCGCGAGCCCGGCCGACCAGGGCAGCGGAGACCTGTTGTGTACCTTGCGCTCCAGCCCACGGCGGGCGGCGGCGCTGGTGTCGGAGAAGAGCGCCGTGGACTACAACCAGGGCGCACAGCTCAACGACCAGTGCGCGGCGGGCGACCACCCGGACCCGCTGCGGCTGCTGTACCCCAGGGACGCGACGCCGGTCCTGGACTACCCGTTCGTCGTCGTGCGCTGGGCCGACCGCCCCACCAACCGTCAGCGCGGGCAGGTCATCGACCGGTTCGCCGACTACCTGCGTGGTCCGGCCGCGCAGGCGACGTTGCGCAACAACGGTTTCCGGGACGTCAACGGCCGCCCCGGGCATTTCGTCGGGCCCGCCGCCGAGTCCCCGGTCCCGCTGCCGATCGACCCGAGTACCGACTACCAGGCGGTGTACAACGCGGCGATCGACGCCCGCTGGCCGACGCGGACCCTGCTGGCGGTCGACACCGCGCCGTCAATGGGGACACCGTTCGGCGCGGGCAGCCGGTTGCAGGCGGCGACCGGGGCACTGTTGAACCTGCTGGGCCTGTTCGGAGACCACGACGCGGTCGGCCTCGACGCGGGCGCGACCCAGGTGCCCATCGCCGCCGACCCGACCCCGCTGAGCGCGGCCCTGCGCGGCATCACTCGCCCCGCGACCGCCATCGGCAACGTCTACACCATGCTGTCGTCCGGAATGGACAGACTGCGCGCGGGCGGCGACCAGCCCGGCGGACACGACTTGCTCGTCCTGCTCACCGACGGCGCGAACACCGACGTCCGGCTGGTCGACCTGGCGGCACTGCGTGAACACCTGGCCGTCCAAGGCGCGCGCGACACGCGGCTGCTGGTTGTCACCTTCGACCAGGACACCTGCGCCCGCGCCAAGCTCACCGACCTCGCCGAGGCGACCGACGGCCAATGCGTGGCGATCACCGACCCGAGCGGCCTGGACCGGCTGCCGGACCTGGTCGCGGCCGGACTGTGGCGTCAGGACTGAGTGGCTGCACGTCAGGATCGGAGGGAACGGATGGGCAGGCTCTCCCGGGTGGCGCTGGTGCTGCTGGCGGCCGCGGGCACGGTGACCGGATGCGCGAACCCCGCGAACGAGGACGACCGGCTGGACTCCCGCGGCCCGATCACCTTCGTGGACAGCTTGGACCTGACCGAGGGCAAACAGGTCGAACAGCTGGTGGAGCGGTGGAACAACGGGCGTGGTTTCAAGGAGCCGGTGACCTTCATCGAACAGTCCCGCGAATCCGACGCCCTGCGCGCGTCGTTGATGGCCACATCGCAGGACGTCGCACTGGCGGGTGAGCAGACACGATGCAACGACGTGATGATGCTCGACACTGTGTGGACGTCGGAGTTCGCGCGCGCGGGTTACCTGCAACCATTGAACGGCAAGGACTTCGGTATAGACCGGTTCCTGAGCACACCGGTGCGCAACGCGACTCTCAACGGCACACTCTACGCGATCCCCGCCCGCTCGGACGCAGGGTTGCTGTTCTACCGCAAGGACATCCTCGACGCCGAACACCTCACGCCACCGCGCACGTGGGCGGAACTGCGGCAGATCTCCCAGCAGCTGATGCCCAAGTACCACATGGACGGTTACGTAGGCCAGCTCTACCGCTACGAGGGCCTGACAGTGAACGCGCTGGAGGCCATCTGGTACACGGGCGGCGACCTGGTCTCGGCAAACGGCGAACAGGTCACCGCCGACTCCGCCGAGGCGAAGCGGGGCGTGGCCCTACTGTCCGACGGCCTACGCGACGGCTGGATCCCGCGCGCGGCCACCGGGTTCACCGAGGAGGACAGCAGGCGGTACTTCCAGGAGGGCAAGGCCCTGTTCATGCGGAACTGGCCCTACACCTGGCCCCGACTCGCCGCCCCGGACTCGCCGGTGGCGGGCCGATTCGGCGTCACCAGCCTGCCCGGCCCGAGCGCCCTGGGCGGCTGGAACATCGCCATCTCGCCGTGCTCACGACACCAGCAGACCGCCCGAGACTTCATCCGCTTCTACACGGAAGAAACCCAGCAACGCGTGCTGTTCTCCCGCGGCGGATACGCCCCGAGCCTGCGCAGCCTCTACAGCGACCCCGTGCTGCGCGGCCAGTACCCGTACCTGGAGGTGCTTGGGCAGAGCATCGAACACGCCCGGGACCGGGGCCGCATCCCGGACTACGACCGCATCACCGGCGTCGTCCAGGAGGACCTGTACAGCGCACTCGACCGAGCCGAACGAGTGGAACCGGCCATGGACCGACTGGCCGAGGAAATCCGCGCCACCCTCCACGGGAACCATTGACGCCACGCCGCGATCGGCCCGCTACCTGTCGTGATGGGTTTCGTTGCGGCCACAGTCCATTCCGCCCGAATACGCACCAGGTCGGCGACGCTTTCGCGGTCGCGCCGTTCGGCCGGTCAGTTCACGTGCACTCTCAGCCTTCGAGCAGCGCCGCGGCGTGGCGCTTGAGTGGTTCCGCCAGGTCCGGATAGTCCCCGCCTTCAATCCGGCGTGAAAGTCGGGCAATGACATAGAGCTGAGCGAGGCGACCGACAGAGGTTCCAAGCACATCGGCGTAGACCTCCCGTACCCGCTCCGCAGTCTCGGGCACCAACAGGCTGTAGGACAGCAGCGTCGCGGCATCGGTCCCGACTGGCCCCCGCCCCCACAGCTCCCAATCCAGCAAGCCGAACTCGGGGCATAGCAGGTTCGCCCAATGCAGGTCGCCGTGCACCGTCTCCCAGGTGAGCACCGTGGGGTCAATGGCGTGGCCGAACCTCTGTGCAAGCCGCTCGGTGACCTTCTCCTGCGTGCTGTTGACCCGCTCGGTACGCATCGCCGCAACGGTGTCGGTCGTGCGGCGAAGCTCTGCCCACCACTCGTCCGGGAAGTCGACCGCGGCACGCAGAACATCGGTGGGCGAACAGGGACAGCCAGGCATCCGTGTCATGATCTCGGCCCGTTGCAGCCGCCACTCTTCCCACTCGACCATGTCGAGGACCTGCGGCTTGGCGAGGTCAGTGAACACGTTGGCCGCGAGGTTGCCGGTCCAGTGGTTGCCGCTGGCCCATCGTTGATCTTCGGATGCGACCCGCAGCCAGTAGTCAGCGCCGTTCTTGGTGACCGGTGCACTAACGGTCCGTCCGATCCAGCCGAGCAATGGCTCACCGGTTACGGTCACGCCGAAGTGCTTGGCGGCGCGGTCGAGGTTCTCGCGCATCCATTGCCGGAACCGGGCGTCGGCATCACCGGTGTCGGTAGTCACGTGCACCTCTACTTGTTGGTGACGTAGCGCAGGTAAGCCTCTGGCGTGTTCATGTACCGGCGCCAGTGGTCCACCAGGGCGAGGTCTTCCCACTTGGTCCGTTGGAACCCGTCGTCGGTCACCTCGATGATGTCAGCGCCAGGCGTCGCGGCGAGGACGGGCGAGTGGGTCGCGCAGATGACCTGTGCGCCGGACTCGCCGAGGTCGTACAAGAGGTTGACCAACCGCAGGCATGAGTTGAACGAGAGCGCGGCCTCTGGCTCGTCCATGAGGTAGAAGCCCGGTTCCTGGAACATGGCGGACAGCACGGTGAGGAATCCCTCGCCGTGGCTCATCGCGTTGGTGTCCTCTTCCCAGTAGCCGCGCATCCCGCTGACAGCCTCCATGAACCCGAACGCGGTCTCGGCACGGAGGAAGTACCCACGCCGCTTGGTGCGGGTCCCGCTCTTGTGACGGGCGCCCGTGCTGGTGGTGTCCCACCGAAGCAGCTCACCAAGCGGCGTCTTGGGGCGGTCGTTGACGTACTTACGCCCCGCTCGCCCGCCGCGCGCGTCCAAGCCCCATGCCTCGGCGAACCCCTCGACCAGGGTGGACTTGCCCGAACCGTTCTCACCGACCAGGAAGGTGATCGGCCGCTCGAACTCGATGCCCGTTTCGGCCAACTGCGCCACGCACGGCACGGTCAGCGGCCACGAGTCAAGCACCTCGTCAGACTGGAACTCGTCGGGTATGTACGCACGGCGGGCGAGCATGGCGTGTCCTCGGTTACTCGTACTCGGTCGGGACGCACTTACCCGAGGGCGTGCAGTTGCCAGCAGGGTTGCACGCCGGACTGCAACTCGGGCCGCACTGCGGGTCGCACATCTTGGGCACACACGGGAAGCTCGGCCCACTGGCGAACTGCTTGACCAGGGTAGCCGTGGTCTGCCGCATCCGCGGCCCGGTCAGAATCTCAGCGAGTGGCGCCGTTAGCACGTTGCCGACCGGCAGCCACCGGGAGAACACGCAAGGCCACACGGAGCCGTCCGGCGCCACCGCGGCCTTGCCCTGACCGCAGCCCCCACACAGTTGAGACGGGTCGGGCGCCGCCGTACCGCCGCGGCCGACTCCACGCAACCGGTCGACGCGCACCTCGCCGACGAATCCCAGCGAGGCGAGTTCGTCACGAGCCTGACTCACGCGCTGCCCGTCGCTGATATCGACAACCCCCACACGCAAGGGGATGGACCGTCGCACCGCCTCGGCGATGTTGGCCCTCGTGCGCTGGTGGCTTCCCCGCCCCATGGTGATCTTCTCGTGCTCGGCGGCGCTGTCGCTGTAGTAACTCGTTGCGAGCTGCACGCCCCTCCGCTCGAAGAGGCTCCACAGGTCGGGTGACACGTGCACCAGGTTACTGAACACCTCGACCTTCATGCCGAGCCCGCGCGCCTGTCGCACGTAGTCGGGAAGCGATCGGTTCAAGGTGGGCTCCCCACCGATGAACTGCACCATCTCGACCCCAAGGCCAGCGGCTTGTTCGATGACGCTCGTCCAGTCCCCCGGTGCCATCGCACCATCGGTACCGCCTGGCCCGGACTCCGCGTAGCAGTGGGTGCACTGGAGTTGACACCTTCCGGTAATTTCCAGCCAGAGGAATGACAAATTTCTCAACTCAACCCCTCGATCTAGTTGGCGTAATTCTGTCGAATCAATTATCCCGTCCGGCCGTCAACGGAATGGGCAAGTTGCCGGACGAGACAAGAATCAGCGAGTCCCGACCAAGCTCGCGGGAGCTTGTTCCCCATCGCGCGATCCCATGCGCGCCACTGCGGCCAGAAAGTACGGCCTGACTAGCGAAGGCTCACCCTCTGGTGGTTCTGCCACAGCCGGAGTGTGCGCGGCTGGCAAGGTTGGCCAGGCCGGTGCAGTCCGCTCGCGCCAGCTCTCTTCTCGGTGTTCTGCCAGCCGAAGAGCCGCTTGCCGCCGAACAGTCTCGATGGTGACGGCTGCGCCGACCGGGCTGCCGTGCTGACCGGTCGATGGTCGCAGGTAGTAGACGGGCAACACCATCGCAAGACAGAACACAAACATCACCACAGCCAGAAACCGCCAGTAGTACATCTATTCCCCCAGTGGTGAAATGATCAAACGCGAGGCGTTGTTATAGCTTTTCGACGCCAAGAGGCAGTCAACCGCCGCATCAAAAGAAGTTGCGCCGGTGCTGGTGCGAGTTGTCGAATGGGTTCGCCCAATCGCGCCTACTTGGTACGTTTGCCGCGAACGCGTAACCGCCGACGTCGTCGACCTTCAAGGAGTGCAGCCCGGAGACGCACATCCCCGTGTCCATGAACAGTAGGGAAATCGCTCGATCTCGGAGCGAGAGAAGATCTTTTCCGGAGCAGGTCAGCAACAGGTTTGCGTGGTCCGCATCCGACAGTAGGTCGGTGATCTTCTCATCAAAGCTCGGTGGCTCGGTCGGGTCCATCGGATTTGGTTGCCCGCAGAGATGTGCTTGCGCTTCACGAGCCATTTGAAGAGCACCCGCAAGTTCCGATAGTGGTGCGCAGCATTCGCCGCCGACGTCGCCTTGATGATGCCGACGATGAACAGTTCGACGTGGAACGTCGTTACCCCGTTCGGGTCAACGTCGTACCCTTGGTCCTCCAGCCACCGCGCCCACCGGCGGGCGGTGCGCAGGTACCCCCCGATCGTGTGTTCCGATCGGCCCTTCGACGCGAGCGACGTCTCCCACAGCTCGCACAGCATCGCCCAGACCGGGGCATTGGTACAGGTCACGGCCATGTCTCAAGCTCAGCAATCGTGTCGTCACCGAGCGCCGTGCTAGCTCAGGACTCCCCGTGCGAGCCACCCCCGACCCCCCGTTTTGGGTGGTCAGGCTCCCTTCCGGTAAGCTCTCCGGCGGAGGATTCGCATAGTGGCCTAGTGCGCACGATTGGAAATCGTGTTGGGTGTTAAAACCCTCGCGGGTTCAAATCCCGCATCCTCCGCCACTACCAGCGGAAACGCCGGTCACCAGCAGGTTCGGTGACCGGCGTTTCCGTATCTAGGTCTCAATCCGGGGCTCATTAGCCCCGTTAGGGCTGGATCACTACCTCTTCCAGGTCGTCGTCTCCATCATCGTCATCGTCCCCAAGCAACCCCCACATCCGATCCCCCACCTGGTCCGCGACCGCATCCACGAGGTCGCCACCAACGTGCAGATAGCGGCTGGCCGCAGCGGTGTTCGACCAGCCCATGAGCTTCATGACCACCGGTAGTGGCACACCGAGGATGAGCAGCATCGTCGCGGCGGTGTGGCGGGCATCGTGCAACCGAGCATCGCGCACACCCGCATCATGAAGCAGCTGCTTCCAGGCCCGGAAGTCTTCAGAGAACTGGATCGGGCCGCCCGTCAGGTTGGTGAACACCAGGTCCAGGTCCTGCCACTGATCCCCAGCGGCCTCCCGATCGGCATCCTGTAGCCGCCGATGATCGTCGAAGACCATACAGATCTGGTGGGCGAGGCCAACGACGCGCCGCCCGGCTCTCGACTTGACCGGCGCGAGCACCAAACCACCGCCATGCCTGTCTGGGCATTTCCGGGCCGGACCGGTGCCGCAGGCGCCAGCACAGCCGTGCTGCCAGCGTCGTTGTTGGAGCCCGAAACGCACCTTGAGGCGACCGCGACCGAGTCTCTTTGAGCAGTCCTCACCAGCGCATTCGGTTCGGCATCGCGACTGCTCGCCACAACCGTGGCTCCACTGGATCTCGATTTCGCGCCAACGCAGTCCGAGCGCTTCCCCGCGCCGTAGCCCCACGGCCAATGCAACGATAAATCTCGCCTTCCTACGCTTCCTATTCGGGTTGGCCGCCGCACGTACGATCTTGACTATTTCAGCGTCATTGAACGGCTCGATTTCCTCCTCTTCCACCTTCGGCGGACGAGCTATCAACGCGGGGTTGTCGGTGACGTAGCGGCACCGCGTCCAAGCCTCCTTTAGTGCTACACGGGCAGTCCGGTGCACCAAGTGGGCCGTCGCCGGTTTCAGACCACCAGCGATCATCTTGCTGTACAGGTTTTCCAGGTGCTCAGGTTGGAGCCTATCCAGCCAGTGGTCCCCGACACCAGGGATGAGATGGTTGTACACAGAGGACCGGTAGCCAACCATTGTCGTCGGCCGAACTGTTGGTGCGGCAATCTTCTCCACCCAGTGTTCGAACCATGCCTTTGCCTTCCACCGCTGTCCAACCTTGGAAACCCTTCCGCTATCCCGCTGTTTTTCCAACTCGCGGACGGCTTTGATCACCTCACCCTCGGTTGCGCGTTTGACGTGCCGCCGGTCGGGTTTGCCGTCGTCTTTGACGCCCATGGTGACGCGGCCGTGCCATTTCTTGTCGTATTCGCTGTAGTAGATGCTGCTGGCGCCGTTAGGCGCACGGGTGCCCTCGGGGCGTTTCTTGCGTGGCATTGGGAGTCCGTTCTATCGCGGGTTTCGGGTGTCGCGTCCGTGGCCTGGGCGGCTCGGGTCAGCGGTTGGCTGGTTCCCGGGCCGGGTCGGTTGGTGGCGGCGGGGAGGGACGCGGCAGTGGGGATGGGGGCGTGTTTCCGGGCTGGTGGGCTGTGTGGCCGGGGGGCGCTGTCTGCCTCCCTGGCCTCCCTGTCGGGGGTGTTTGTGCTGTTGAGGGTGGGGAGGCAGGGGCAGGGAGGCGGGTAGGGAGTTCTCCCTGTCTGCCTGGTGGCTCCCTGCTGGTCTCCCTGTCACGTCCCTGGGGGGTGCGGGGCGTTCGGCGGGCCGGTTGCGGTGGCGTGGGGAGGGAGCGGGCGGGGGAGCAAACCCCGGTTTTCGGGGGTTCGGCCAGCGGCGGGGGAGATGGTGTTGATCTTCCCCGGGTGGTGTTGTGCCTGGTGAGGGCGGGGAAGGTGGGTGGGGAAGCAGGAGGGGATTTTCCCCCCGGTTCGGGTGCTTCCCCACCTGCTTCCCCGTGTTCTTCCCCGCTGTGTGCGGGGTGGTGTCAGGCGGCTGGCTGGCGGCTGAGCCGTTGGGTGAAGGTGGTGAGGGCGTCGTGAGGGACGCGGCGGAGGCGTCCGATGCGGACGGTGTGGATGTCGCCGGTCTTGATGAGCGCGTACATGCGGGTGCGGCTGATGGACAGTTGCGCGGCGGCCGCTTCGACGGTGTGCAGGACGCGGGCGGCGGGGGTAGTGGTGTCCACTGTGGAGATTCCTTCCGGTCGGTGCGGGCGGGGGTGTCGAGCGGTCCGGCGGGTGGTGCGGCCCGGGGAACGCGGCGGGGTGCCGCTAGGTGCTAGGGCGCTGGTGGTGGCGGGTGCGGGCCGCTAGTGGGGGTGCTAGGTCTAGCGGGGCGGGCCGCTAGGTCTAGCGGCTCCTGCGCGCTCTCCCCGGCCCGGCACGCGGGGGGCGGGGTAGGGGTGGAGAGTGACAGGTCAGGGGCGGTGTCACGAGTCGTGACAGGTGCGTGACACCGGTCGTGACAGGGGACGTGACACTCGCGTGAGGGGTGCCGTGACAGTCGCGTGACAAGATCATCCGGGGTTCTCCTGGTTCTCTACGCGCAGCCGCGCGCGGGAAGCGGTCGGGCGGGGTGCCCAGGGCTTGTTCGGGGCGGTTTTCGCGGGCCGGCGGGAGGGGGTCCCGTGGGTCCCGTTGGCGGTGTTCGTGCTGGTCGGGGCGCGGGAGTCCGGTACGGGACCGGGGCGGGACTAGTCCCGTACCGGGGGCGGGGGTCCCGTGCGGGGTCCCGCGTGTCCGG
>NZ_KB894419.1 GCF_000374445.1 Actinokineospora enzanensis DSM 44649
ACACCACACGACACGCCACCGAGGCAATCTCCGATCACTCATGAACCCATGAAGATCATCTCACAGGCGGCGCATCGACCCATTGAGGTCAAGGATCCCCGGATTTCTACGTTACCGCTGGTAGGCGAGGTTGTGCGCGGAGCTGTCCACAGGCGCCGTGGTGTGCGGGCTCGTCAAGTGGTGGTGTGCGGCCTGGGGATGGTTCAGCGGGGCTGTGGACAACTCGCCGGGGAACCCCCGGTTTCCACGCTACCGGCAGCAGCCACAGGCATGCGGCGGCTTGTCCACAGGGGTGCGGAGGGGCAGGCGCGCGGCATGATTTGCTGTGACTGTGTCTACCCTGGGTAGCGTGGAATTTCGGGGGTTCCCTCACGGTTGTCCACAACCGCCGGATTCATCCACAGGCGCCGTAGCAGCCTTGACAACAGAGGAAGCTCAGGCCTTCAAAGCCTTGCGCAACTCCGCAGGCAACGCGAACGCCACCTTCTCGTTCGCCGTCGTCACCTCATCAACCTGGCCATACCCACGTTCCGCGAGCCACCGAAGCAAGTCCATCACCAGGTTGTCCGGTACCGACGCACCGCTGGTGACACCCACCGTGCTCACACCGTCCAACCACGACTCCTGGACCTCGTGCGCGAAGTCCACCAGGTACGCCGCGTCCGCGCCGGCTTGGAGGGCGACCTCGACCAGGCGCTTGGAGTTGGACGAGTTCTGGGAGCCGACCACGAGCACGAGTTCGCACTCCGGGGCCAGCGCCTTGACCGCGACCTGCCGGTTCTGCGTCGCGTAACAGATGTCGTCGCTCGGCGGGTTCTGCAGGTCGGGGAAGCGTTCGCGCAGTTGGTCGACGCGTTCCATGGTCTCGTCGACCGACAGTGTGGTCTGCGACAGCCAGATCACTTTGGACGGATCGCGGACCTCGACCTTCGCCACGTCCTCCGCCGTGTCCACCAGCTGCACGTGCTCGGGCGCCTCACCCGCCGTGCCCTCGACCTCCTCGTGCCCCTCGTGCCCGATGAGCAGGATGTCGTAGTCCTCCTTGGCGAACCGCCGGGCTTCGAAGTGGACCTTCGTGACCAGCGGGCACGTGGCGTCGATGGTGCGCAGCCCGCGCTCCGCCGCCTGCTCGTGCACGGCCGGGGACACCCCGTGCGCGGAGAACACGACCAGTGCGCCCTCGGGGACCTCGTCCGCCTCGTCGACGAAGATGGCGCCGCGTTCGCGCAGGGTCTCCACCACGTGCCGGTTGTGGACGATCTCCTTGCGCACGTACACCGGCGCGCCGTAGGTCTCCAGCGCCTTCTCGACGGTGATCACCGCACGGTCGACGCCCGCGCAGTAGCCGCGCGGGTTGGCGAGCAGGACGCGTTTGGTGGGGGCGCTCATGCCGTCCAGGGTACGGCGAGTTCCCGGACACACCGGGTGTGGTGTCGGACTCGCTGCGTTCGCCTAGGCTGCACTGGGCAGATCCACCGGACTCGGGCAGGCTGGTCACATGAAGTCTCTTCCCCTGCCGCTGCGCGTCGCGGCCGGGCTCGCGGTCACCGCCGTCGAACGGGCGCGGGACCTGCCGACCCGGATCGCCGGGCTGCCGGTGACCGTGGCCAGCCAGGCGCTGCAGGTGTCCATGCGGGTGCAGCAGCACGTCACCGAGCTGGCCGTCAAGGGTGACGAGGCGCTGGCCTCGCTGCGCCCCGCCGAGGAGAATCCCGAGTGGGCGACTTTCGACGAGGACCTGGACGACGAGGCGCCCGCCGAGGACCACCGGCCCGCGTTCGACCGCGTCGAGGACGACGAACCGGAGCAGGCCGAGGAGCTGTGGGACGAGCGGCGCGGCGCCCCGGCCTCGGTGGCGAGCTACGACGAGCTGTCCATGGCGCAGTTGCGCGCCCGGCTGCGCGCGCTGTCGGTCGACTCGCTGGAGGAGCTGCTCGACTACGAGCGCGCGCACCAGAACCGTCCCTCGTTCGTGAGCATGCTGACCCGACGCATCGCCACTGTTCGTGATAACGCGTGACCGGTCCGACCGCCGAAGAGCCGTGGCCGGTCCGCACGGTCGCCCGCAAGATCGCCGACTGGGTCAACCGGCTCGGCACCGTGTGGGTCGAGGGCCAGCTCACCCAGATCTCCGCCCGTCCGGGCACTGGGACCGCGTTTCTCACCCTGCGTGACCCGGCTGCGGACGTGTCGATGACGGTCACCTGCTCGACGCAGATGCTGCGTTCGCACGAACCGCCGCTGAGCGACGGAACTCGCGTTGTCGTACACGCGAAGCCGACATTCTTCCTGAACCGCGGAACGCTCAGCCTGCGTGCCGATGAAATCCGCGCGGTGGGCATCGGGGAATTGCTCGCCAGAATCGAAAGATTGCGCAGGCTGCTCGCCGCCGAAGGATTGTTCGACCCGCGACGGAAACGTAAGCCGCCGTTTCTTCCCACCAAAGTCGGCCTGATCACCGGTCGGGCCTCGGCGGCTGAACGGGACGTGCTGGCGAACGCGAGCGCGCGCTGGCCCGCCGTGCGGTTCCGGGTGGAGAACGTCGCGGTGCAGGGCGCGCTCGCCGTTCCACAAATCCTCGACGCGTTGCGCGTGCTCGACCGTGACCCCGAGGTCGACGTGATCGTGATCGCGCGTGGCGGCGGCAGTGTCGAGGACCTGCTGCCGTTCTCCGACGAGGCACTGTGCCGCGCGGTGGCGGACTGCCGCACCCCGGTGCTCAGCGCGATCGGCCACGAACCGGATACGCCGCTGCTCGACCACGTCGCGGACGTCCGCTGCTCCACCCCGACCGACGCGGGAAAGCGGGTCGTCCCGGATGTCGCCGAGGAATCCACGCGCGTGCGACAACTTCGCGACCGGGCGCG
This sequence comes from Actinokineospora enzanensis DSM 44649, assembly GCF_000374445.1. GTDB lineage: Bacteria > Actinomycetota > Actinomycetes > Mycobacteriales > Pseudonocardiaceae > Actinokineospora > Actinokineospora enzanensis. The sequence goes on from NZ_KB894419.1 coordinate 2,868, forward strand.
ACGCGCACTGCACGGATGGGTGGATCGCGAGGTCCGCGTGCTGGCGCAACTGCGCAGCAGGCCGGTATTGGCAGACCCGTTGACACCCCTGCACCGGCATGGCGAACAGGTGAATGCCCTGGTCGAACGGGCCAGGCGGGCATTGCTCGCGCGGCTGGCGCAGGAGCGGTCCGGGCTGGACGCGACGAAAGCCCGCTTGACGACCTTGGGACCAGCCGCCACGCTTGCCCGTGGGTATGCGGTCGTACAGCACACCGATGCCGACGGGACTCCCCGGGTTCTCCGCTCGATCGAGGACGCCACCGAGGGCACCGCCGTCCGCATCAGGCTCGCCGACGGTGCCCTGCACGCGGTCGTCACCGGCGACCGGGAAGCGGCAGGCGAAGGGAGGTAGCGGTGCGGCCCAGTCGGGAACCGACGTTCCTCCCGCTGACCCTGTCCACGGTCGGGGCGGTGTGCGCGCGATCCGGCACCGAACCACGCGCCCAGGTGGTCCAGGCCACCGCCCGCCGCGCCGACTCGGCCGCCGCCGAGTGCTGGGCGGCGCTGCTCGCGGGCTGCGACGCCCCGGGCAGGCACCAGCTGCCGGGCAGGCTGCGCGAACTCTCGGAAGCCACCTCCGCCTACGCGGGCCACTCGTGGTGGCAGACCGCGGGCGCCTGTCACCGCGGCCGCATCGACCGCGCCCGCGCCCGCATCGAGGAGGCCGTCGCCGAACGCGACGGCGCCGACTTCGCCGAGGCGTTCGTCGGCTACGACCAGGCGGTCGCCACCGCCCTGGTCCGCGCCCACAACCGACTGGAGAGCACCCCCCGGTGAGCGAACCCGGCTACGAGCAGGCCCGCGACGAACTGGTCGCCGTGGTGGCCAAACTGGAGGCGGGCGGACTGTCCCTAGAGGACTCCCTGATCCTCTGGGAACGCGGCGAGACCCTGGCCAAGATCTGCGACCGCCACCTCGCGGGCGCCCGCGAACGCGTTGAGACCGCCCTCGCCGCCGCCGAAGCCGACGACTGATCTACCGTCTACGGGCGTAGTCGAACTCCCTGGCGGACCCCCGATCTCCACCCCACGACAGAACCTGTGGATGACTCATCCCCATTGTGGATAACTCCCTGGGGACCCCCGAGGTCCATTCTACCCGCGGGGCTAGGTCGGCCGCGACCATTAATGATCTTGCCTGTGGACAACCGTGTGGACACGGGTCGGTCAAGCGCTTGGCGAGGCCTGTGGATGGTTTTGCGGGCTTGTGGACAACTCGCTGTGCCCCGGTTTTCACGCTACCCGAGCTGGGCTCGGGGTGAAGGGAACTGTCCACAGGGCTGGGATTTGCGTGGTGGGGAGAGCGGAGGGGTTGTCAAAGGCGTGGTGGGTGCCTGTGGATGGATTGCGGGCCATGTGGACAACTCGCCGGTGGACCCCCGGAATCGACGCTACGGGAGGTGGGTGTGCGATGCCAGGGTGAGGGTGCGGCTGTGGATGGTTTGGCGGGATGTGGATAACCGCGCTGGGAACCCCCGGATTCAACGCTACCTGGGCGCGGGCGCGTGGGGATAGGGGCGAGTTGGGGCTGTGGATGATTTCGGGGGATGTGGATAACTGGCCGGGACCCCCGAAATCAACGCTACTGGGTAGCGGGCGCGCGGCGATAGACGGCGACGTGAAGGGTGTGGATAACTGCCTGATCCGGCGCTAGCGGCTTTCTGGGCGCGGGCGGCGTGGGGGAGTGCGGTCTCGCGAGTCGCGGGTGGGGGACTGGCGGTCGCGGGAGGGGCGGTCCGCGGCGGGGCGGCGGTCGCCTGCGGGGCGGTCCTTGGTGGGACGGTCGCTGGCCGGGCGGCGGTCGGGGGTGCGGGTTGGTTTGGGGGCCCGGGTGCCGCGGTGGGGGTCGCGTTGGGTCAGGAGGCGGACTATGCCTAGGACCAGGGCTATGCCGGTGGCGATGGCCATGGTGGGGAAGTTGCTGGTCAGCGGGAGGCCGACGGAGAAGACCAGGTCGCGGAGGCCGCCGCTGTCGTCGGGGGCGAGGGCCAGGTTGGCGGTGATGGCGACGATGGCGAAGACCAGCGGAGGCTGGACCATGGGGGCGAAGATGTCGCGCCTGCGGACCAGGCAGATGGCGGCGACACAGCCGATCACGTAGGCGTACTGGAAGACCTTGCCCAGGGTGTCCTGGCGCTGGGCGTCGACCAGGGCCGCGACCGCGGTGAGGCCGAAGGCGAGCAGGACGGCGCCCCACCAGGGCAGGCCGCGCGAGCGGCCGAGGATGGGGCGTTCGTCCCAGGTCGGCTCGGCGCGGTCGTTGTCAAGATCGCTGCGGCGCTCGCGTGTCGCGGTCACGCGGCCACAGTAGCCCGTCCGAGGAGCGGGGTGGCGGGGCTCGTCCGCAAGCAGCCGCCGGGACCACTCGTTGTTGTGATCCTCGCGTGTCGGATTTGTCTGACCGGCGTGGTCACTCCGCACGCCACATCCCGTCTACGCGGTGCCGCTCGATCATCGGCATGGCGCATTTTGGGGGGCCTGCGCACACAATTACGAGGCCATTCCGGCGGCAGCACCCAGCCACGCCGTCTGGTGCTAGTGGTCGTCCACGGCTCCGTTGAGGGTGACCACCGCTTCCTCCGCGCGGCGGACCTCGGGCAATGGGCCGGGAGTGGCAGCAGCGTCGCGCAATGGTTCGACAGTCGAGCGGAATTGTTCCAGTGCGTCCAGCTCACGGCGGCGGGCGGACAGGAAACGCTGTAGGTGGGTGCTGGAGAGGTTTACCGCGTCGATTGCGGCGACGGCGGCGCGTTGGGCGGATTCGGCGCTCGCGCGTACCGCGGCGACGTCGGCGGCGATGGTGCGTTCGGTGGCGGCGAACAAAGCCGCTGAGGCGACCACGGCGAAACCGGTCGGGCCGCAGAGGAAGACGCGGCGGTCGAGGAGCCAGCGGAGGAGTTCCGGGTCGGTGTCGAGGGCGGCGACGACGGCCGCGTCGGAGGGGACGAACATGACCGTGCCGTAGATCGCGTCCGCCCAGCGCTGGTAGCCCTTGCCCGCGAGCTCGGCCGCGCGGGAGCGGATGTTGCGCACGTGCACGCGCAGTGCGTCTACCCGTTCCTCTGTGTCGTTGGTCTCCACTGCCTCCGCCCAGCACGCCATGCTCATCTTCGCGTCGACCGGCACCCTGCGGTCGCCGTCGACGACCAGGAGCAGGTCGGGGCGGACGGCTCCGCCGCCCGCCACATCGGTCTGGAGCGTGAAGTGCAGGCCCTCGCGCAGGCCGAGAGCGCGGGCGGTCTCCACCAGTACCTGCTCGCCCAGTTCGCCGCGGCCGCTGATGGACGCGAACGCCACCTCGTAGCGGCGCAGGGCCAGCGACTGGGCGTCGGCGCGGGCGCGTTCGGCGGAGATCTCGGCGCGGGCGGCGTCGGCGCGGCGGACCGCGTCGGTGTAGAGGCGCCAGAACAGGGCTCCGGCCGCGACGAGCAGCAGCACGAGCACGGCGACGATCGTGCCCAGGACGGCGGTCACGGGTCGGCCTCCTCGGGAAGTGGTGTGGCTGCGGTGATCTCTACCGTATTCCCCCGACGGAACCAGGCTCGAACGGGCGTTCGACCGGCGAGCCTCCCCCGATCGGGGGGACGATCCGCCTAGCCTGGCGCGCCATGCGGGTGCTGCACACCTCCGACTGGCACGTGGGGCGCACGTTCCACGGCCGGGACCTGCTTGCCGAGCAGGAGGCGGTGCTGGGGAGCCTGGCCGACCTGGTCGCGGACGAGCAGGTCGACGTGGTCGTGGTGTCCGGCGACCTCTACGACCGAGCGGTGCCCTCGGCCGAGGCGGTGGACGCCTGCACGCGCGTGCTGGGCGCGATCTCGGCGGCGGGCGCCCGGATCGTGATCACGCCCGGCAACCACGACTCCGCACCCCGGCTGGGCGCGTTCGCCGGGTTCGCCGCGGCCGGTGGTCTGTACCTGCGCACGACGATCGCCGAGCTGCACAGGCCGGTGCTGATCCCGGACGAGCACGGCCCGGTCGCTTTCTACGGCATCCCCTACCTGGAGCCCGAGCTCGCCCGGCACGCCCTCGACGACCTGGAGCTGCGCGGGCACGCCGCGGTGCTGGGCGAGGCGATGCGGCGGATCACCCGGGACCTGGCGACGCGGCAGGCCAGGTCGGTCGTGCTCGCGCACGCGTTCGTCATCGGTGGCGAGGCCAGCGACTCCGAGCGCACGATCTCCGTCGGCGGTGTCCCGCACGTGCCCGCGGGGCTGTTCGACGGTGTGGACTACGCCGCGCTGGGGCACCTGCACGGGCCGCAAACGCTTGCCGAGCACCTGCGCTACTCCGGGAGCCCGATCGCGTACTCGTTCTCCGAGGCGCGGCAGCGCAAATCGGTGTGGTTGGTCGACCTCGACGCGCGCGGTCTGGCCGGGGTGGAGCGGCGGGAGTTGCCGGTGCCGCGCGCGCTGGGGACGTTGCGTGGCGACCTGACCGAGCTGTTGAGCGATCCGGTGCTGGAGACCGAGGTCGACAAGTTCCTCTCCATCGAGCTGACCGACGTCGTGCGTCCCTTGGACGCCATGCGCCGGTTGCGTGAACGGTTCCCGCACGCGTTGCACCTCGACTGGCGTCCCGAGGGCGGTAGGCCTATCGCGCGCCGGTACACGGAAGCCGTGCGGGGGCGTACGGACGAGGAGGTCGCGTGCTGCTTCGTCGCCGATACGCGTAACAGCGCGCCCACGGAGTCCGAGCGTGCGTTGTTGCGTGAGGCGTTGGCCGCGGTTGCCGGGAAGGAGCCCGAGTGAGGCTGCATTACCTGGAGCTGAGTGCGTTCGGGCCGTTCGCGGGCACGGAGACCGTGGACTTCGACCTTCTCGGCGCGGAGGGCCTGTTCCTGCTGCACGGTGACACCGGCGCGGGTAAGACGACCTTGTTGGACGCTGTCGCGTTCGCGTTGTTCGGGGCTGTGCCGGGCGCGCGCGCCGAAGCCAAGCGGCTGCGGTGCGACTACGCGGACCCGGACACACACACCGAGGTGACGCTGGAACTCACGGTCCAGAACCACCGCCTCCGCATCGTCCGCAGCCCGGAGTATGAGCGCCCCAAACGGCGTGGCGACGGTATGACCAAGCAGAACGCGCGCGCGTCGCTGGTGTGGGTCGGCGGCGCGTCGCCCAGCGGGCACCGGTCGGAGGGCGTGAGCCGGATCGACGAGGTGGCGCGCACGGTCGAGCGGCTGCTGGGGATGACCAAGGACCAGTTCTTCCAGGTCGTGCTGCTGCCGCAGGGCGAGTTCGCCCGGTTCCTGCGGTCCTCCACCGAGGACCGGGAGACGTTGCTGGAGAAGCTGTTCGGCACGCAGCATTTCGAGCGTGTGGAGCAGTGGTTTCGTGAGCGCCGCCGGGAAAGCGGGCGAGCGTTGGAACAGTCGCTTTCCACGTCCCGGGAACTGGTCGCGCGGTTCGCGCAGGCGGCGGGTGTGGAACCGCCGGAGAAGTCGGATTCGGCTTGGTTGAGCCAGATTGTCGCTGAATCGGAGAAGGCTGATTCCGAGGCGCGTGTGGCGGCGGAGGCGGCGTCGGCGAACCGGGCTCGTGCCGAGGCGGCGCTGGTCGACGGGCGTGATCTGGCCAACCGGGTCAACCGGGTGCACCGGGCCGTCAACGGGCTCGCGGAACTGGCGCACCAGGCACAGGACCGGACGCAGTGGAAGGAAGAACTCGCGGCCGCCGAGCGCGCGGTCCCGGTCGTCGCGGCGACCGAACAGTTGATGCGCTTCGAAAGGCGCGCGGACGACGCCGACGGCAAAGTGCGGGCGTTGGCGGAATCGGCGCAGGCACAGGGGTTCGGAGATCCCGATGCCGGTTTGGCGAAGCTGCGCGAGGCGGCGGCGGACCTTCGCGAGGAAGCGGGTGGACTGGCCAAGCTGGTCGAAGAGGCGGAACGGCAGCGGGCGGATTCCCGACGCCTGCACGCTTTGCGCGAGCGGGTCGAGTCCGTGCGCGTGCAAGCCGATGAGGTGGCCGGGAAACTCGATTCCACGACGGTCGACACCGCGCGGGAACGGCTCGCCGAGGCGGCGACCGCGCGGGCGGCGTTGGCCGGGATGCGGTCCCGTTGCGAGGAACTGACCGCGGTCGTCAAGGATCGAGACTCGGTGCCCGGTGTGGAACGGGCGCTCACGAAAGCGAAGGATGCCAGCCGGGAAGCCATCGACCTGCACCATGCGGCGCGCGAGGAAGTGTTGCGGCTGCGGCAAGTGCGGCTTGACGGCATGGCGGCGGAATTGGCGACCGGATTGAGCGCGGGGGAGCCGTGCCCGGTGTGTGGTGGGGCGGAACATCCGCATCCGGCGCCGGTGGCGACCGCGGTGGCGACAGCCGCGGACGAGCGGGCCGCGCAATCGGTCGAGCAGCAGGCATTGCGGAAGCGGGAATACGCGGTCGCCGCGGTGGAGAAGGCGCGGACGACACTCGACGGATTGACCGCGCGGTTGGTGGCGTGGGCGGACAAGGATCTCGATCTGCTGCGGTCCGTCGCCCTGACCGAGTACCGCGCGACCGAGGACCTGGCGTCCCGGCACCCGACGCTGCTACGGGCGGTCGCCGAGGCCGAGCGGGAGCAGGAGACGCTGCGGTCGGAGCGCGGCAAGCTCGAACAGGAGTTGGCCCAGCTCGTCGCGCAGGCGGCGGAGGTCGGGTCGGTGATGGACCGCCGGGCGTCCGAGTTGGAGCAGGCGCGTGGCGAGTTCGCGAGCGTGACCGAGCGGCGGGCGCGGCTGCTGGCGACCGTGACCGCGGTCGACGCGTTGGTCGAAGGGCGCGGCGTGGCTCTGGGTGCGCACGAGCGCGTTCGCGAACAACAGGACGTGGTCACGGACCGGGTGTCGACGGCGGGCTTTTCCGGGCACGCGGAGGCGATGGCGGCCGCGCGTTCCGACGCCATCATGGAGAAGCTGCGCGAACGTCTGACGGAAGCGTCGGAGGCCGAGCAACAACACCGGGCGACATTGGCCGACCCCGATCTCTTCGGTATCGACGCCGAAGAGGACGTGGATCTCGCGCCGCTGGTGTCCGCTGCTGGCATGGCGCGGTCCGAGGCGGAAGAAGCGGTGGCGGTCGCGCGCGCCGCTGCTACCCGGGTGGAGCAGGTGGGCCAACTCGGCAAGCGTTTGCAGCGGGTCTGGGTGGAATTGGCGCCGCGGGAGTCCGAATACGCCGAACTGGACGCGCTGACCGATGTAGTGAATGGCCGGGGACAGAACAGCACGCGGATGTCCCTAAGGTCCTATGTTCTGGCGGCCCGGTTGGAAGAAGTCGCCACGGCCGCCAGCGCGCGGCTGCGGAGAATGACGCAGGGCCGGTACTCGTTCGAACACTCCGACCAGGCCGGCGCCCGCGGCACCCGTGGTGGCCTGGGCCTGGACGTGCTGGACGACTACTCCGGCCAGACCCGCCCGGCGAAAACCCTGTCCGGCGGGGAATCCTTCGTGGCCTCGCTCGCCTTGGCCCTTGGCCTGGCGGATGTGGTGGCCGCGGAAAGCGGCGGCGGCGCATTGCTGGACACGTTGTTCGTCGACGAGGGGTTCGGCACGCTGGACGCCAGCACCCTGGACGAGGTCATGGCCATCCTGGACGACCTGCGCGACGGCGGCCGGGTGGTCGGCATTGTGTCCCATGTGGACGAATTGCGCCAGCGCATTCCGTCGAAACTGCATGTCCGAAAAGCCCGAACCGGTTCCACCCTCGAACTGACCGCCTGACGGCTCGTCCCGGGAATGTCGTAACACCCGTAGCGGCCGCGCGGATATTCGCCGAGTCATGCGCGTGCATCACCGAGATGCGCAGGCTGAACCTGGAGGGCCGCCGGTTCGAGGAGGACAAGAACGAGCGGCTGATCGGCCTGCGGGACCGGCAGGTGGTCGTCGCGGCCACGCTCGGCGGCATGCACACCCGCATCGACCACGCGGAGCTCAACGCCCGCGGGTTCCGGCAGTGCGTCCAGAAGGCCAAGATCGGCCGATTGCTGCCGCGGGCCCTGATGCTGTTGCTGATCACCAACCTGACCGCGCTGGTGCTGGTCATGTCGGGCAACCTCGCGCACGGACCCGACGCCATGCGGCAGACACTGATCGTGGTCGGCGGGACCGGTGTGGCGGGTCTGTTGGTGCTGGCGATGTTCCGGCTGTGGGACCGGTGGTTCCCGCCCGGGGTGCACGTCGAGCCGGTCACCGTGGAGCGGGTCCGCGAGGTCACCGTCCACGCGGAGCGGACGTTGCAGCGGGTGCGGGCCGACAACCAGCGGGTCGCCCGGATGGCCGCCCAGGTCGAGCAGCGGCTCCAGACCGTGCGGGTCATGGACTTCATCGCGCTGCGCGACCTGCACCACGAGTCCGTCGGCTGCGCGGACGGCGCCTACCGGCACTACCGGTCCGCGGGCCTCTCGCTGGACTCCATGTCCGGGATGCTGGTCCGGGTGCGGGCGAACCTGGCCCTGCGCAGGCCCACGCGCGGTGGGAACCGGGGGACGCTCAGCGCGGCGGCGGCGAACCTGGCGCAGACGAAGCAGTCGCTGGGGGTCGAGGTCAAACGGGGACGCGCCATGGTGCACACGCTCAACGCCAACACGGCCCAGTTGAAGCACTCGATCAGGGACAACTGCGGCAAGCGCGGACAGCGGTGGTACGCGGAACTGGAACAGCGGACCGAGGCGAGGAAGGCGCAGAGCGATTCGGCCCGGTCCGGAAGTTAGTTACTGCGAAGCAAATTACAGGGTGGTTCCGGCGGCCGCGGCGCGCCAGAGGTGCATTCCGGCGTAGGAGCGCCAGGGTCTCCAGGCCCTCCCGTGCTCGGCGAGATTTTCCATGCTCGACGGCAGGCCCAGCGCGCGGGCCCCGTTGCGCAGGGCGATGTCCTGCGGCAACAAGATATCCGGGTCGCCGAGCAATCGCATGACCACATATCCGGCCGTCCACGGACCGATCCCGGCATAGGACTGGAGTCGGCTGCGCAGGGTCTCCGCGTCCACGCCCACGTGCAGTTCGATATCGCCGGAGGCGATCGCCGCACATACCGCGCGAATGGTCTCCACCCGTCTGGCCGGGCCGGTGAGGATCTCCGACGCGCGTTCCGCGACGGCCGCCGCGGACGGGAACAACGTGGTCAGGTCACCTTCCGGGGCCGGGAGCTCCTCGCCGACGGCCTCGGTCAGCTTCCGCGCGGCCGTGCGCGCGGCCGAGACGCTGACCTGCTGGCCCAGCAGCGCCCGGACCACGGTCTCGGTCCCGTCCACGCTGCCCGGCACCCGGATGCCCGGGGTCGCCGCCACCGCCGCGGTCAGCGCCGGGTCGGCGGCCAGCACGCCGTCGATCACCGCCGGGTCCGCATCCAGGTCGAGCAGTCGGCGCAACCGGGCCACCGCCGTGCTGAGGTCACGTAAATCGGCCAGCTTCAGCGTGCATTCGACATGGGTGCCCGCCGGACGCAGATGCGCGGTAGCCGAACCGTGCGGCAGCCGCAGCGTGCGGGAATACCTGCCGGGGCGCGAACTCTCGACGCCGGGGATCGCTCGGGCGCCGAGGAAGGCAAGGATCCCGGACGCGTCGAACGGTGTGCGCACGGGTAACCGCAACCGGACACGGCCACCGGTGGCGTGTTGGCGTACCCGGCCCGCCCGCTGCGCGGCGATGCGCAGGTCCGACGGCGTGGTCGCGAACACCGCGCGGATCGTGTCGTTGAACTGGCGCACGCTCGCGAAACCCGACGCGATGGCCACGTCCGACACCGACATCGTGGTGGTCTCGATCAGCAGCCGCGCGGTATGCGCGCGATGTGCCCTGGCCAGCGCCAACGGGCCCGCGCCAAGCTCGGCGGTCAGCACCCGGGTCAGGTGCCTCTCGGAGTAGCCGACCCGGCGGGCCAGGCCGGGTACCCCCTCGCGCTCGACCACCCCGTCGATGATCAGGCGCATCGCCCGACCGGCCAGGTCGCCGCGCAGGTCCCATTCCGGGGAGCCGGGGACGATATCCGGGAGGCACCGCCTGCAGGCCCGGTAACCCGCCTGTTGGGCCGCCGCCGCGGTCGGGAAGAACTCGGCGTTCCGCCGCCGCGGCGCGATGGACGGACAGGACGGCCTGCAATAGAGCCCGGTCGGTCGGACGGCGAGGAAGAACTGACCGTCGAAGCGCGCGTCGCGGGAGACGACCGCGCGGTATCCCTGCTCCGGGTCGATCAACACCCGACCATGCTGCCGGCGCGCGTCCGGAAGGGCTGGCAGGAAAGAGACATCTGGTTCGCGATATCGCGGAAATGCGGCGGGGACCCGTCCGGACGGACGGGTCCCCGCTTGTTTCGTCGGGAAAATACCGGCTGGTTAGGAAACCGCCGAGACCTCCACGTCACCGGAGCCGATCAGCACCCCGGCGTCGTTGCGCACCTCGACGTTGCCGATCAGCACACGTCCGGCCCCCGGCGCCTCGGTCGCGGTGACCGTGGCCGGGACCGTCCAGCTCGCCCCGGTCGCCCGCGTCGACGCCGTGTCGGTGATCGCGATCGAGCCGTAGACCGGGTTGGTCAGCACGTCCAGGTAGTCGTAGGTCGTGGTGCCCGCGGGCACCGAGTACCCGGCGACCAGCGCGATCCAGACACCCGCTGCCGGGTTCGGGATCGTCACCTCCTCCTCGGAGTCGCCGTCGGCCGACTGCCCGGCGAGCACGCAGGACCCGGACGAGCAGTTGTAGACGGCCAGGTCGAGGTCGGCGGCCGCGTCCGAGACGTTGCCGATCTTCACCCGCAGCGCCGTGGTGCCCGGCAGGACCTGCACCTGGTACTGCTGGTCGGTCTGGTTGGCGATGGTCGGCTTCTGCTTCTTGGCGCTGCCCAGCGCGGTGCCGCCCGCCTTGCCGGTGAACGGCCCGAACAGGTTCTTCAGCGTGTACTGCCGGGACACCGGGGTGTTCTTGGCGACCGACGGGATCACGTCCGGGTTCGGCGAGACGCTCACGCCGAGCGCCTGCGCGGTCAGCACGAACGGGGCATACGCCACGTCCGAGGTGCGCCGCGCCTCGACCACGACCTCCCAGACGCCCGGCGTCGGGTTGGCCACCACGCGGCTGGACGGGTCGCCCGCGTCACAGCCCGCGACCGGCGGGTTGTAGCAGTTGGTCGAGGTGTTGGCCTCGACGCCGGTGCCGTACGGGTGGAAGCGCAGGAACCGCAGCTGGCCCTGGCCCTTGCCGGTGCCGCCGCCCTGCAGGTCCACCTTGAACGTCGAGGTGCCCTGCGGGACCCGGTAGAAGAACTTCTGCACCTCGTTGCGGCCGACCTGCCCGCCGGTGCGGACGGTGAACGAGTTGTCCGCGGTGAAGTCGTTCGCCGCGATCACCGTGTTCAGCGTCTGCGCGTCGATGCCCGCGGTGAGCGGGCTGTCCAGGTTCAGGATCGCCGAGTGCACGCCCACGCTGCGCGGGTTGATCGTCACCGTGTACTTGACCGCGCTGTTCTTCGGCAGCGTGATCGTCGGCGCCGAGGTGAAGGTGCCGTCGTTGCCGACCCAGCGGGCCTGGTAGGTGACCGGGGAGTCCGAGCCGGAGGTGCGGTTGAAGGTGTAGGTGCGGGTGTAGCGGTCGCCCTGCTTGACGCCCTCGCGATCGTTGATGCCGACGCCGATGCCCGGGGTCTTCAGCTTCGCCGACAGCGCGGTGTTCACCGGCACGGACGCGGAGATGTCCGGGGTGCTCGGGTTGTCCTTGAGCAGGTTCCAGGCCTTCTTGGTGTCGATCAGGCCGTTGCCCTGCTCGTAGGCGCCTAGGCCGTCGATGAACCGGGCGGTCGACTTGAACGCGGTGCGGATTTGCGCGGCGGTCGCCGAGACGTGCTTGGCCCGCGCGGCGCTGACCAGCAGCGCGGCCGAACCGGCGGCCTGCGGGGAGGCCATCGAGGTGCCGTTGAACATGCCGTAGCCGGGCGGCAGGGCGAAGACGCCCGCCACCGGCTGGCCCTCCTGCCAGGTCGGCACCGCCGAGATGGCCGAACCGGGGGCCACGATCTCCGGCTTGAAGCCGCCGTCCTCGCGCGGGCCGCGCGAGGAGAACGGGTGCAGCGACTCGGCGCGGCCGAGGTCGGAGCCGTAGTTGGCCTGCCAGGTGGCCTTGGTGATGTAGGAGCCGACGGACAGCACCTTGGTGGCCACCGACGGGTCGCCGACGGTGTTCTCACCGGCGCCGTTGTTGCCCGCGGAGATGAACATCTGCACGTTGTAGGTGTCGATGATCTTGTCGTAGAGCTCGGCGCGGGCGTTGTTCGCGTCGTTGAGCGGCGGCAGGCCGCCGATCGACATGTTGATGACGTCCACGTGCGCGTCGCGGGCGGCGTAGATCATGCCCTCCAGCAGCGCGTGGTTGGTGCAGCCGGTGATGAACAGGCAGACCCGCACCGAGACCAGCTTGGCGCCCGGCGCCGCGCCGTTCATGGTGCCGCCGAACAGCCGGTTGCCCGCGACGATGCCCGCCACGTGCGAGCCGTGCGCGCCGGAGACGATGCCGATGTTCACGGCCTCGTCCGCCGGGTCGGTCTGCACGACGAACGGCAGGGACTCGCTGACCGGGGTCGCCGGGTTGTCCTTGCCGAAGTGGCCGATGTCGTACTTGACCTTGTAGTCGGTCATCGGCTGCTCGTCGCCGAAGGTGCCGTTCTGGTTCGTGTCGACCCAGACGGTGCCGGTGCCGATGTTCCACACCACGCCGAACAGGCCGCTGCTGCCCGCCGGGTTGCCGTCCCGGTTGACGTCGTTGCCCAGCTCGCTGCCCAGCCGCGGGTCGCGCTCGTTGAGCACGCCGTAGCGCAGGTCGCCGGTCTCGTTCGGCAGGCCGCGCGCCGCGCCGGTGGTCTTGGTGGTCATCTGCAGCCACGTCGGGTCGTCATCGTCGTTGACGCCGTCGGTGAAGTGCGGGTTCGTCGCGGTCACCCAGTCGACGATCTTGCGCTCGTTGGTGGAGGTGGTGTTCAACGCCGGGTGGTCGAGGTCGACGCCACTGTCCACGATCGCCACCGTCGCGCCCCGGCCGTCCCAGGTCGGGTGGTCGTTGACGAACTGCGCGGCGTTGGTGTCGCCGGTCGGCATGTACGGGTTGACCCGCGGCGTGCCCGGCCCGGGGGCGGGCTGCGGCGTCGGGTCGGCCTGCGCCTGCGGGCGCGGGTCGTCCAGCGGGACGTTCTCGTCCAGGTCGAGCGCCGACACGCCGGGCAGCTTGGCCACCTTCAGCACCTGGTCGACCGGCACCTCGGCACGCACATAGCCGATCTGGTCGTCGCGGTACTCGACGTCCGCGCCTGCTTTGGCGATCTCGTCCACGTGCTTCGCGCTGTCCCCCTGTTTGGTGGAGATCAGCACGGTGACGGACTTCTCGCCCGCGGCGCGGGCCTTGTTCAGCAGCTCCAGGTCGTGCTTGCCGATACCGGGACCCTCGCCGGTGGGTGCCTGCGCGGGGGCCGCGGTGGCGGACGGGGCGGTCACCAGCAGGGCGCTCGCCACCGCGGTGGCCACGCCGATGGCGAGCCCGCGCCTTCGGGGTTGATACATCCCACTTCCTTCTTCCTCAGCGGGTGAGCTGGGCGCGCCCGGTGAAACCCCCGGTGGGCGGACGACAGCAGGGCGCTCACGGAGTGTTCTTTGCGGGTGACCCGGTGACTAGCGTCCAACCGGGCTAATCCATGGGGGTTGATCCGGACTATTTGGCACGGAGTGTGTACGCATCGTCGCCGAGTGCGGCAACGTTACCCAGCGAATGGGCGCTTTCGTGCGTATGTACAGCCCCGGACACAGCGCGTTCGGTAGTCAAATCTGGTAATGAGTGTTGGTAACTATTTCGCACACCTGTGGGGTCTGAGGCATCCGGATGGGCGGTCCGTAGACTCAGTCCCCGTGAGTTTGACCCTCGGGATCGTCGGCCTGCCCAACGTCGGCAAGTCCACCCTGTTCAACGCCCTGACGAACAACGACGTGCTCGCCGCGAACTACCCGTTCGCGACCATCGAGCCCAACGTCGGCATCGTGCCGCTGCCCGACCCCCGGCTCGACGAGCTGGCCAAGCTCTACGGCAGCGAGCGTGTCGTGCCTGCCACGGTGTCCTTCGTGGACATCGCGGGCATCGTCAAGGGCGCATCGGAAGGCGCGGGCCTCGGCAACAAGTTCCTCGCCAACATCCGCGAGGCCAACGCCATCTGCCAGGTCATCCGCGTCTTCGACGACCCGGACGTGGTCCACGTGGACGGCGCGGTCGACCCGTCCTCGGACATCGAGACGATCAACACCGAACTCATCCTGGCCGACCTGCAGACCCTGGAAAAGGCCCTGCCCCGGCTGGAGAAGGAGGCGCGCACCCGCAAGGAGGCCCGCCCCACGCTGGAGGCGGCCACCGCCGCCAAGGACATTCTGGACGGTGGCACGACCCTGTTCGCGGCGGGCACGGACGTGTCACTGCTGCGCGAACTGAGCCTGCTGACGACGAAGCCGTTCCTGTACGTGTTCAACGCGGACGAGGCCGTACTGACGTCCGCCGAGCGTCGGGCCGAGCTGACCGCGCTGGTGGCGCCTGCGGACGCGGTGTTCCTGGACGCGAAGGTGGAGGCCGAGCTGCTGGAGCTGGACGAGGAGTCCACTCGGGAGCTGTTGGAGTCGGTGGGGCAGACTGAGCCTGGGTTGAACGCGTTGGCTCGTGCCGGGTTCCATACGCTTGGGTTGCAGACCTATTTGACGGCTGGGCCTAAGGAGGCTCGGGCTTGGACTATTCCTCAGGGGGCTACTGCGCCGCAGGCTGCCGGAGTTATCCATACGGACTTCGAGCGGGGCTTCATCAAGGCGGAAATCGTGTCATTCGACGACTTGATGGCTGCGGGGGCGATGACTGCGGCTCGGGCGGCTGGGAAGGTTCGCATGGAGGGTAAGGACTACGTCATGGTTGATGGGGACGTAGTCGAGTTTCGTTTCAACGTTTAGCTGGAATTTGGCCCGCTCTTATCGCGACTGGTCGTGGGCGGTCAAATACGCAGGTAGGCTGAGGGAACCCGCTGTGGCACACCCGGTGTGTCATGGCGGGTTCTCGCCGTTTCCCGGTCCCGTGCTGGCTTGGTGCTGACTCCGTCGGGGGTTTTGAGTCCTAATCGGACGGTCCTTGGATCAGCTCCGGACTGAACTCTTCCAGTGAGTCGATCACGATATCCGCGCCCTGTAGCGCGGCGGCGTCGAACTTGCCGGTGGTGACCGCGATGACCCGCGCGCCGGTGGCGGTTGCCGCCGTCACGTCGCCCGGTGTGTCGCCGATGATCACGGTGTCTCTACCGTCGAAGCCGGAGCCGAACCGCGCTGCGGCCCGCTCCCGCGCCACGGCGACCAACGCGGCGCGTTCCTCATGATCCGCTCCGTAAGCGCCTGCACTGAGGTCGAGGTATTTCGCCAGGTCGAACACTTCGAGCTTTACCCTGGCTGCCTCTGGCAGGTTTCCGGTCAGCACCGTCTGGAAGATCGCGGGCTCGCTTTCGAGCGCTTGAAGCGCTTCCCGCGCGCCTGGCAGCGCCCGCCCGGTAGCGGCCAGTTCGTCGCGGCCTTGCTCGTATTCGCGCACTAGCGAGGTGGCGACTTCCGCCACTCGATCGTCGTTCGGCTCGATGCCGTTGACGTTCAGGCTTTCCCTGATGATGTCGAGTTCGGTGCGACCGGAGATGTTCGCCCGATTGGTGAGTGGGCGGCCGGTGGCGGCCCGGAACGCCTGCTCGAAGAACCGGCGCCCCGCTCCACGGGTCTCGATCAACGTGTGGTCGACGTCCCAAAGCACCAGGTAGCTCGGGGTGGATGGGGCGGAACCGGTACCCGACATGTCCAGGATTCTGCCACCGTGTACCCACGGCTACGTGGTGTGTGGGGGTTGTGGTGGATGACGGACTGGCGCACGAGGTCGGCAACCGGGTGCGGCAGATCCGCCTGGCCAACCGGCAGACACGTGAGGTTGTCGCTGGTCTGAGCGGCATCACCGCTGACTACCTGTACCAGATCGAACGTGGCAGGAAGCTGCCCACGTTGCCGGTCCTGCTCGGCTTGGCCCGGTCGCTGCGGCGTGCGGCCAGTGATCTACTGCCGTCCGCCACCGTCCGCCCGCGCGGGTTCGTAGCGCGGCCGGTTTCCACGGAGATCCACCGGGCGCTCACGGTGCCGATCAGCGGGTCCGATGAGCCCGTCAGCGGACTGGAGATCGGCAGGCGAATCCGCGAAGCCTGGCGTACGTGGCAGGGATCGCCCAGTAGGTACACCGACCTGACCGGGACCCTGCCTGGTCTCATCGCCGATACCGAGCGCTTCCTGCGGGCACGACCCGCCGATGCCAACGTGTATGCCGCCCGTCAAGGGGCTGAGCTCGCCGAACAGCTCGGCATCCCGGTCTGACAGACAACTCGGTCTGCGAGACCGAATTACCGGCTGGTAGCCGCTCTAGGTTCGCTGACAGGCACCCGGTGCCGAGAAGGTCGTGCCTGTGGAACCCGCTGGTCCGGCCCGATCAGGCTCGACGTTCCGCCTCCCCTCGGCATCGGGTGTCCCTGACACGTCGCCGACTCTGGAGCTGGTATGTCTTCGACCCGAACAGTGGAAGTCAGCGTCATCGACTACCAGAAGTTGGCCTGGACCTGGCTGACTCCCAGTCCGAACACGATGATCTTGCAGCCGGCCACCTTCTGCCCGATGGACTGCGGGTACTGCTACCTGCCGAACCGCCACCGCAAGCAGGACATGTCGGTCGACACCGTGGAGGCGATTGTCCACGGCATGGCCGACGACTGGTTCACGGACAAGCCGGTCGAGATCGTGTGGCACGGCGGGGAGCCGTTGGCGGTCGGGGTCGACAAGTTCGAGGAGTTGCTACAGCCGTTCGAGCCTTTGCGAGCGGCAGGCAAAGTCGTCCAGCGAGTCCAGACCGGCGCGATACTCATCAACGACGCGTGGTGTGACCTGTTCAAGCGCTACGAGATCGACGTCGGTGTCAGCATCGACGGCCCGGAACACACGAACACAACCGCGTCGATCGCGGTGGGCGGCCGGTGTTCTCCCGGATCATCAGGGGCATTGAGAAGCTGAAAGAACACGGCCTGTCGTTCACCACGCTCGCGGTCGTCACGATCGAGGGAACGACCCGGGCGGTGGAGACCCTGGACTTCTTCGCCGATCTCGGCTGCCACTGGGTCGGGCTCAACGTTGAGGCGAAAGAAGCGGCCAACGTCAACGGCATCACACCGGAGATCGACCAAGCCCAGAGCTTCTGGCGAGACGCGTGTTTTGGGCCGCCGATATGTTTTGTGCGAGCAGAGCGCATCAGGTGGCCGGGAGATTCGCCGAATTGCGTCAATTCGGGGTTAGTTGCAGGGAAGTACGAAAGAACACGTCCACCCGCGGCGGCGGGTGGACGTGTTCGGGCGTTATCGGGCTACGCCGAGCGGATGGTGCGGACGAAGTCGCCGACCTCGCTGCGGAGGAGTTCGGCCAGGTGGACCAGGCCCTCGCCGTCGGTGCCGCCGGTGCCTTCGACGGCGCGGGCGATGCCTGCCACCAGTTCGTCCATCTCGCCGATTCGTTTGGCGACACTGTCCAGGACCTGGGCGGTCTCGCCGACGGCCTGCTGGACCGACTCGACGCGGGTCACGATGGTCTCGCTGGAGATGGCCGACTTGTCGGCGAGGCTCTTGACCTCGACGGCGACCACGTTGAAGCCGCGGCCCGCCTCGCCTGCGCGGGCGGCCTCGATGGTGGCGTTCAGCGCGAGCAGCTTGGTCTGCTCGGCGATCTGGACGATCTCCGAGACGGAGCGGCGGATCTCGGCGGCGGCCTCGCGGAGGGCGTCGATGGTGTGGACGCCGCGATCCGATTCGACCACGGCGGCGGCGGCGAACTGGGCGACGCCGCCCGCGGTGGAGGCCATCTGGGCGGAGGCGGTGGCCAGTTGCTCCGAGACGCGCAGGACGGTGGACTCGATGCGTTCGGCCATGGACATGCGCTCGCTGTCCGCGGCGGCGATGCGGTCGGCGGCGTCGCGCAGGCCGGTGCGGGTGGCGTTGATCTGGGTGACGCCCGCGGCGAAGGCGCCGCTGAAACCGTCGGACAGCAGGCGGCGGTGGTGGTCGCCCTGTTCGGCTGCGGTGAGGGTGGCGGCGGACTCGCGCACGTAGGCGTCGGTGACGTCCAGCAGGGCGTTGACCGCGCGGCGGGCGGCCTGGGTGATCGCGTCGTCGCCCAGTTGGGGGACGCGGGCCTCCAGGTCGCCGCGGGCGGCGCGGTCGCAGACCTCGGTGAGGGCGCGGAGGGCGGCGGTGTGGTCCGAGCCTGCGTCGGCTCGGTCGCGCCTGGTGTTCATCGGGTGCTCCCGGGGGTGATCGACCAGAAGTACTCGTCGTAGCTCTGGCCGTGCGCGGCAAGCTCGCGGTTCAGCGCCTCGGTGCCCGCGGCGATCGCCGCGCTGGTGCTGGTGGCGGCCTGCTCGGCGGTGCGGATTCGGTCGTAGATCTGCTTGACGGTGGCGACCGCGGAAGGGGTGGGCAGCCTGCGGCTGGAGTGGTAGCCGACCACCCGGCCCGCGCCGTCGAAGGACGGCGTGGCGTGCGCGAGCACCCAGTAGTGGTCACCGTTCGAGGCCATGTTCATCGCGTAGGCGAAGATCTCGCGGCGGGCCTGGATGGTGTCCCAGAGCAGCTTGAACAGCGTGCGCGGCATCATCGGGTGCCGGATGACGTTGTGCGGCTTGCCGATCACCTCGTCCTCGTGGAACTCGGACACCCGCAGGAACACGTCGTTGGCGTAGGTGATCACACCCTTGAGGTCCGTCTTGGTGACGATCAGCTCGTCGGCCCCGAACCGGCGCTCCACGCCGGTCGGTCGGACGCTCGCCTGACGCATTCCCGCTCCCTTCCCCTGTACCGCCTAGCCATCGGACACGGGAAGGGAGACCTGCGGGAAACCGGCGAGTAGTACCCGTCACTCCACCCGATCGCGCAGCGCCTTCTCCACAGCGTCACGGGTCAGGTCGTGCTGCGCGACCGCGACCAGCGCGGGCTCCTCGGGCGTGGACAGCAGGCCGAGCAGCAGGTGCTCCGGCCGGATCCGCTCGGAGCCCAGCCGCAGCGCCTCCCGGTGGCCGAGTTCGAGCGCCTTCTTCGCGCCTGCCGAGAACGGGATGTGTCCGACCAGGTCGGCGTCCCCGGTACCGACCGCGTCGGCGACCGCCGCACGCAGCGAGTCCGCGTCCACCAATCCGGCGATGCCCTGATCGTGTAGCAGGGCGAGCAGCACGTGCCCGGTCAGGATCTGGGTGTGCCCGGCCCGCCTGGCCTCCTCCTGGGAGGCGACGATCACCGCGCGGGCACCGTCGGTGTAGCGCTCGAAGACGCGCAGGCCGGTCTCGGCGGTGGCGGGTTCGTTGGGCACGAACCGCTTCTGCGCGGCCTGCTTGGTCACGCCCATGTTCTCGCCGATCGTCGTCCAGGAGGCGCCGGACCGGCGGGCCCGGTCCACGAAGTGCCCGATCAGGTGGTCGGCCAGCTCGTCAAGGTGCTGCCCGAGGGTGACGGCCTCGCTGAGTCGGGTGAGCGGGTCGTCGGTGCTGGACTCGATGGCGGAGATGAGGTCGTCAAGCCGTGGGGTCGCGTTCATGTCGTCAACTGTAGGTTGACGCTGACGCTACCGTCAACCGAGAGTTGACGCTCTAGCGGAGGGCCGCGGCGACCGCGCGGGCATAGACCTGACCGGCGAGGTCGGTGTACTCCGGGCTGTGCCTGCTGAAGCGCTCCAGCGAGACGCCGCTGTTGACCTCCAGGACCAGCGGGCCGTTCGGGGTGGTCACGATGTCGACGGTGGCGAAGCGCAGGGTCAGCGCGGCCATGGTGTCGCGGCCGAGGTCGGTGAGCAGGTCCACGGTGGACGGGTCCGCGCAGACCTCGGGCGTCGCGCCGAAGTGGAGGTTGTGCCGCCATTCCCCGTTGTCCGCGCGCACCTTGCGGAACGCCAGCAGCAGCTCGTCGTCGAGAAAGACAGTGCGATATTCGTCACCGATTTCCAGGAATGGGGACCAGGCCAGCGCGCGGTGGCGTTCGGCCAGTTCGGAAATCGTCCGATCCAGCTCGTCGAGGGTGTGCACGAGGTGTACGTCCCGACCGCCGGACTCGACGTTCGGCTTGACCACGACCGGCAGCTCGGCCTGCCAGCCGATCTGCTCCGTGCCGCTCCACGCGGGTCTGACCAGGCGATGCTCGACGCAGGGGACCTTGTTCTCGCGCAGGATCGTGGTGGTCGCCACCTTGTCGTCGGCCACCCGCGCCGACGAGACCGCGTTGAGCGGGAACGAATACCCGATCACGAACTTCCGCGTGTCGCCCCGGCTCATTTCGCCGACCCAGTGGTCGCAGTGCCAGGTGATCGCGCCGCCGACCTCGGCGATCCCCCGCTCCACGTGCCGCACGAAATGCCGGGCCCGGATGGAATCGGGCTCGGTCACGCCGTCCAGGAAGTCCTTCACCGCAAACCCTCCCGCGTCCCCTGACGAAGGTGAGCATACGTTCGACTGCCGCCCGGCTTCACACCACTGGGTGACAGAAGCAGGGCATTCGCCCGCGGGCGCTTCCGCTCGTGCGGGTGGTTCGTGAGGATGGCGGGGAAAAGTTCCGCGGCTTCGGAGAGAACGGCGCCTCGACCGCCACGTACCCCCGACCACATGGCCCGACTCCGGGGAGACACGCCATGGACAACGGGAACGACCGGTTACTGGTGGCTCGGCTGCGCGCGGGTGACGGCGCCGCGCAGCGCGAGCTGTTCGAGCAGGTACAGCCGTGGCTGCGGGGCTACTTCCGGGCCCGCGCGGACGCGGTGGACGTCGACGACCTCGTCAGCGAGGTGATCACGCGGGCGCTGGAGGGGATCCGCGGCGGGGCCGAACCGGCGGTGCTGGGCGCCTGGGTCTCGGGGATCGCCAGGCACGTGTACGCGAAATGGTGCGAGCAGCGCAAGCGGCGCGTCGGCGCGCTGCCCGACGACCTGGTGCGGCCGGAGGACGAACCGCGGTTCGACCTCGATCAGGTCGACTCGCCGGAACAGCCCGCGGAGCTGGTGGGACGGCTGAGCAAGCAGCAGCTGTGGGACACGATCCTCGCCGCCGTGCACGGCCTGAGCGGAGACATGGCCACGATCATGAGCAAGCATCTGGAGCTGACCCGGCGGCGCGGGCGCTGGGTGGCCGGGAACGAGCTGGCCGAGGCGGTGGGGCGGCCGGTCGAGCTGGTCAACCGCCAGTTCAACCGGTCCCACGCCAGGATGCTGGACCTGGTGTCGGCGCTGGTGATCGCGCGCACCGGTCAGGGTGATTGCCCCGCATTGGCCGGAATGCTCCGACCCGAGCAACGGCGGGCGACCGACGGGCTGGTGTTGGACGCGGACCAGGCGAAGCAGGTGCTCAAGCACGCCAAGGGTTGTCCGGCCTGCGCGCCGCGCGCCCGGCGGGCCAAGGACTTCAGCCGGTGGGCGCTCGGACCGGGCCTGGTCGGCCTGGGCGAGGACGACGACGAACGCCGTCGGATGATCGCCATGCTGTTCAGCCGGGCGGGCGACGCCCAGGCGGGGGCGGTCGCGTTGGGCGCGGTGCCCGCGCCGGTGGTCGTGGACGAGCTCGGGATCGTCCAGCGGGTGCGGGCGGTGCTGGCCGCGAAGGCGGCCGCGGTGCTCCGGCCGGACGGGCTGGTCCGGCTGGCGCAGGAGAACCCGGACGTGTTCCAGCGGGTCGTGGCGGCCGCGGCGAGCGGGGTTGTGCTGGCGGCCGCGATCGTGCTGGCGATGCTCTCGTCCGACCAGCGGCCAGTGGCGGAGCCGTCCCGCGACGTGCCGCCGGTCGTGAGCACGTCGGCCGGGGCCGTGCCGACATCGCCCGATGGCGGGCCGGGGCCGATCGTGCCGGTCGCGGAGACGAACCCGACCAGTCCGCCCAGGTCGGTGCAGGTGACCACGTCCGCACCGACCGTGACCACGCGTGCGGCCGAACCCCGTGGCGGGCAGGCGCAATCCGGATCGGAGGGCAGCACGACCCAGCCCGGGAACGCGGTTCCCACGACCACCATGCCGACCACGACCACCTTGCCAACCACAACTAGCTTGCCAACCACAACTACCAGTGCGGTGACCACCACGACCGTCGCCAACCAGTCGAACCCGAGTGACGACACGGTGACCATCGATATCACCGGGTTGTCCTATGAGACGTTCACCGTGAGCGGTCAGACCGGAGTGCTGAACGCGCACGAGTCCCACCGGTTGAGGCTGGCGCCTGGCCCACACACGCTCACGGTCTCCGCCGGTCACAAGGTGTCGTTCGGGGTCACCGCCGATCACCGGATCACCTACGACCCGGCCAGGGAAGGCATGCTCACCGGCGCGGGTTCCGCGACGCTGGTGGTGCACGGCTATGCGATGGTCCTCGACGCCACCGACGTCGACTACTACAACATCACGGTCACCGGCACCGGCTGGTCCGTGTTCGACCCGACCCGGCGCCGCTACCTGTTGCCCGGCAAGCACTTCGTCGTGCCGCCTGCGGGCAAGCAGATCCCGTTCACGATGACCGACTCCGGACAGGTGACCTACGACCCGGCCCTGCGCGGCGTGCTGACCGGCGAAGGCACATCGACGCTGGCCGTGCACGGATACGCGGTCGCGATTGACTCCACTGGGTTGAGCTATGCCAACGTGACTGTCAGCGGTACCGGTTGGCCTGCTTACCGACCGGTCGCGACGCGCAGGCTGCTGCCTGGCGCGTACTTGTTGCTTGGCATGAACGGCAACTCGGTCCCGTTCACCGTTACCGACGACGGCAATGTCACCTATGCCGCGAGCCTGCAAGGGGTGTTGTCCGGCGCGGGCGGCAAGACTCTGGTCGCGCACGGACTATCGGTGACGTTGAACTCCACTGATCTGGACTACTACAACGTGACCCTGGCTGGTGCGGGGTGGCTGGTCAGACAGAATGTGCGGACCTATCACATGTTGCCGGGCAACCAGACCGTGCTTACCGCTGGCGGACAGTCTGTGCTGTTCAGGTTGACCGCCGACGGAAAGGTCCAGTACGACGGCGCCGTGGCCGGGACCCTGACCGGCGCCGGGACCGAGACCGTCGCCGTGCACGGAGAAGACATCACGGTCGACGCGCGGGCCACGGGGTGGCGAACGGTCGTCATCGGCGGTGTCGGGGTGACGGACGCGCGGCAGCCGCAGGCGCTGCGGTTGTTGCCGGGCAACCATTCTGTCGGGAGTCCGACCGGGGAGTACTCCGCGTTCCAGGTGACCGCCCAGGGGACCGTCGACTACGCGCCCGCCCTCGATGCCGTGCTCGCTGGCCGGGGCACGGGGACGCTCGTCGTCCGCAGGCGCTAGCGGCCGGCCGGACTGCTGGATCGGGTGTCACTTGATCCAGCAGGAGACCACGGAGAGTGGCCAAGCGAGGCCGGGGTGTGGTGCGAGGGTCCGCACCACACCCTGGGCCATCAGCCGCGAATGGCGTCGATGACGCCGTCGATCTCCTCGGCCAGGGTTACATCCGATGCGGTGATTCCATCCTTACTGTGCGTAGTGCAACGGAACGTCAGGGTGCGCCAGCGGATGTCGATGTCCGGGTGGTGGTTGTCGTTCTCGGCGATCTCCGCGACCCGGTTCACGACCTGGATCGCCTGCGGGAACCCGGCCAGCTCGACCGTGCGGACCAGCGCGCCCTCGTTCAGCCGCCAGTCGGTGAGGGTGCCGAGGGCCTTGCCGATGTCCTGTTCGCTCAGCAGTTCAGCCATGGTGTCCATCCTGGCCCGATGGGCAGGCGTACGCTCGTCACGCCACGGGAGTCCGGACACGCGCCGGGCTGAGAGGAGGGCACGCGGCCCTCGACCGTCCACACCTGATCCGGATCATGCCGGCGCAGGGAGGTTGCCTCGTGGCGCACGCCCGCGAGGAGAGGATCCCATGCGCCGACTCGGAGTTCTGCTGGTCACCGCCGCCCTGGCGGCGGGTTGTTCGGTCGGCGGGTCCACCGACGCCAAACCCGGCGACCGGACCGTGGTGTTGGTCACGCACGACTCGTTCGACGTCGACCAGGCCCTGCTCGACCAGTTCCGCACCCAGACCGGCATCAACGTCGACATCCGCAAGAACGGCGACGCGGGCGCGCTGACCAACCAGCTCGTGCTCACCAAGTCGGCCCCGCTCGGCGACCTGGCGTTCGGCGTCGACAACACGTTCGCCTCGCGGGTGCTCGACGAGGGCGTGTTCGCCGAGTACCGCAGCCCGGAGGCGGACAAGGGGCCGCAGAAGTACGCGGTCGACGACAAGAACCGGCTGACCGCCGTGGACGTGGGCGATGTGTGCGTCAACGTCGACCCGGCGTTCCTGGCGGGCCGGGAGACCGAGGCGCCGAAGACCTTCGACGACCTCGCCGACGCCCGCTACAAGGACCAGCTGGTGGTGGAGGACCCGGCGACGTCCTCGCCCGGCCTGGCGTTCCTGCTGGCCACGGTCGCGCACTACGGCCCGGACGGCTGGGTCGGCTACTGGCAGCGGCTCAAGGCGAACGGGGTGAAGGTCGTCAGCGGCTGGGAGGAGGCCTACTCGCAGGACTTCTCCGGCTCGTCCGGCAAGGGTCCGCGCCCGCTGGTCGTCTCCTACGCCTCGTCCCCGTCGGCGGAGATCGGCGATGACGGCAAGCCGCACACGACCGCGCTGCTCGATACATGTTTCCGCCAGGTCGAGTACGCGGGTGTGCTCAACGGCGCGAAGAACCCCGACGACGCGCGCAAGGTGCTCGACTGGATGCTGTCGGAGCCGTTCCAGAAGCAGGTCCCGGACAAGATGTACGTCTACCCGAGCCGGGACGGCGTGGCGCTGCCGGACGCGTGGCAGAAGGCGGCGCCGCTGCCGGACGAGTCCGCGACGCTGCCCGCGAAGGACATCCAGGCGAACCGGGAGCGGTGGATCGAGCAGTGGCGCGCGGCCGTCCGGGGCTGATCGCGCCCGTCGCGGCGGCCGTCCTGCCGCTGGGTTTCCTCGCCGTCTTCTTCCTGTGGCCGGTCGCCGCGATCATCCGGCTCGGCCTCGGGCCGGGGGTCGGCGCGGTACTCGGGCGCGCGGAGACGTGGGGGATCTTGGGGTTCACCCTCGGGCAGGCGGCGGCCGCGACGGTGGTGGCGGTGCTGGCGGGGTTGCCGGTGGCGTTCCTGCTGGCCAGAACTTCGTTGCGGGGCAACGGTTTCGTGCGTACCGTGGTGATGGTTCCGTTCGTGTTGCCGACGGTCGTGGTGGGGCTCGCGTTCCGCTCGCTGCTGCCCGCGGGCGGCCCGGTGGCGATCGTGTTGGCCAACGCGTTCTTCAACGTCGCCGTGGTGGCCCGCACGGTGTCCGGTCTGTGGTCGCATGTGGACAGACGGGCGGAGGACGCGGCCCGGTCGCTTGGCGCGTCCCGGTGGCGCGCGTTCACCTCGGTCACGCTCCCGATGCTGCGCCCGGCGATCGGCTCGTCGGCGGCGGTGGTGTTCCTGTTCTGCGCCACGAGCTTCGGTGTCGTGCTGCTGTTGGGCGGCGGCGAGTACGCGACGCTGGAGACGGAGATCTACCTGCGCACGGTGGAGATGTTGGATCTACCGGGCGCGGCAGCACTGTCTTTGTTGCAGGTCGGCGCGGTTGTCGCGGTGCTGGTGATCGGCGCGGTGACCCGTCGGCGCGCGACGTCGCTGCGGTTGCGCGGTCGGGCGGAGACGGCTCGACGGCCGGTCGGCGGCGAGTGGGGCGTGGTTGCCGCGGCCTGGGTGGTCGTGGTGGCGTTGCTGGTTCCGATCGGGTCGCTGGTCGCGCGGTCGTTCTCCGGTGGGCTGGCCGGGTACCGGGCCATGACCGGGACCGGGTATCGCGGGTCGTTGCAGGTCACCGGCTGGGAGGCGATCGACAACTCGCTGCGCGCGGCGACCGACGCGACGCTGCTGGCGTTGGTGCTGGGAGTGCTCGCCAGTGTCGCGGTGGTGTCGCTGGGGCGCGCGCGGATCCGTCCGAGCGTGGTGGAGACGGTCGATACGGCGATGATGCTCCCGCTGGGCGTCTCGGCGGTGACCGTCGGGTTCGGCTACCTGGTCACGTTGGACGCATTGCCGGGGGATCTGCGCACGTCACCGGTGCTGGTTCCGCTCGCGCAGGCGCTTGTCGTGACCCCGTTGGTGATCCGGATGCTGCTGCCGGTTCTGCGCGCGATCGACAACCGCCTGCGTCAGGCCGCCGCCACGCTGGGCGCCGCGCCGTGGCGGGTCTGGCGGGAGATCGACGTGCCGCTCGCCGCTCGCGCGTTACTCGGCGCGACCGCCTTCGGGTACGTGGTGGCCCTGGGCGAGTTCGGCGCGACCAGCTTCCTGGCCCGCCCGGACACCGCGACGCTGCCGGTCGTCATCGGTCGGCTGGTCGCCCGGCCCGGGGAGTTGAACAACCAGATGGCCTATGCCGCCTGCACGCTGTTGATGCTGGTCACGGCGGCCATCGTGATCATCGTGGACCGACTGCGGGTGTCCTCGGTAGGGGAGTTCTGAGATGTCGCACGTCCGGAAGGGGGAGAGGTGCTGAACGTCGAGGGTGTACGCGTGCGGTACGGGGCGGTGACCGCTGTGTCCGATGTGGACATACAGGTCGCCGATGGTGAGGTGGTGGCGTTGCTGGGGCCGTCCGGCTGTGGCAAGTCGACGCTGTTGCGGGTGATCGCCGGACTGGAGACCGCGCAGGGGCGGGTCTGCTGGGATGGGGAGGATCTCGACGACGTGCCCGTGCACCGGCGTGGCTTCGGGCTGGTGTTCCAGGACGGGCAGCTCTTCCCGCACCGCGACGTCGCCGGGAATGTGGCGTTCGGGCTGCGGATGGTGGGGGTGCCGAAGGCGGAGCAGGACTTCCGCGTCACCGAACTGCTGACCATGGTCGGGCTGGCGGGCTACGAGTCCCGGAAGGTGACAGAACTGTCCGGCGGTGAGCAACAGCGCGTCGCACTCGCGCGGGCATTGGCGCCGCGACCGCGACTGCTGCTACTGGACGAGCCGTTGTCCGCGCTCGACCGTGCGCTGCGGGAACAGCTGGCCATTGATCTCGCTCGGCTTCTGCGCGAAGCGGGTACCACTGCGCTGGTCGTCACCCACGACCATGACGAGGCGTTCACGCTCGCGGATCGGGTGGCGGTGATGCGTGAGGGGCGGATCGTGCAGGAGGGGAAGCCGGAGGACGTGTGGCGGTATCCGGTGGATGAGGAGACCGCGCGGTTCCTCGGTTGCGGGCTGGTCGTGGACGGGGAAGGCAGACAGGGCAAGCTCATCACCGAGTTCGGCACCGTCGACTTCCCGGGAATCGACGACGGGCCCGCCCGCGTCGCGTTGCGGCCGACGGCGCTGGAACCCGGCGACGGTCCGGTATCGGGCGTGGTCACCGCGCAGCTGCACCGCCGCGATCACGTGCGGGTCACCGTCGACACCGGCAGACACCTGGTCGACGCCGTCACCCCCACGGCCCCGCCCACCGGGACCACGATCCGCCTCACCCTCAACCCGGACGCGGTGGCACTCATCAGGAAGTAGTCGGTCAGGAAGTAGTCGGTCAGGAAGTGGTCGGCACCTGTCCGGGCCGGGGACCGCCCAGCGCGTGGTATGCCTCCAGGACCTGCGCGTCATACTGCTCGCCATAGACCTGCCCGAGGAACACCTCGGCCACGAACTCCCTGGGGTTCTGCGCCGCGTAGACGCTGACGTCCTGGTGCGCCGAGCCGCCGACCGCGCCGGTCCAGGTAGTGGAGGTCAGGTCGAGAAACTTGCCCGCGTTCTGGTGGTAGTGCAGGTAGTGGCCGAGCTCGTGGATCATGGTCGTGGTCATCGAGTCGTCCCCGGACTGCTCCGCGAGCTTGGTCGACAGGTACTGGTACTGGTCGCCGAGCTTGTTGGTCAGCGGGTTGTCCGCCAGTTCCGAGCTGCCCACCAGGTTGTTCGGCGGGAAGAACTCCGCGCGGTGCATCTTCTGCTGGCCCGGTCTGATCATCCCCGCCTGTACCGCCAGGTTGCGGCCGTACTTCGGCAGGTACGCGCGCAGCGGCGGCACGTCGAAGCCCTGCGCCTGGACCTTGGTGATCGCCGTGATCACGGCTTGCACGCGGCGGCCCGCCTGCGGATCGGTGGGATCGGTGTACGTGGTCAGCTGGGTGCCGCCGACGTCGTGCACCTGTTGTTGCGTGTCCCGCGTGCCACGGCTTTCCGGCGCGGGATCGCCGGTGGCGGGGAGAGAGTCCAGATAGGCCCGCAGCTCGGGGAAGGTCGTCTGCCCGGTGGACGCGTTGACGTTGGTCGGGCTGTTCATGAGCTTGTCCAGCTCGTCGCGAGATAGACCGCCGGGGTCGACGCCGCCGATGAACTCCAGAGCCTTGCCCAGGTTCTCCGCCGCGACCTGGCGGAGCACGGTCAGCGCGGCCGGGGACAGTTGCCCCTGGTCGTCCCGGTCGTCGGTCAGCGCCTCGTGGAACCGGTTCCCGGTCGGGTCGAAGGTGATGTTCTGCGCCTGCCTGCGGGCGTGCCCGGCCATCGCCGGGTCGATCTGGCTGTACTTCGCGCCCAGCGCGTCGTTGCGGGCCCGCTGGGCGCGCACCTGGCCGATCGCGGCGAGGACGGCGTCCACGCGCTGCACCAGCTCGTCGATGAACGCGTCCCGCCTGCTCGGGCCCTTGCCGGTGCGCCAGCGGGTCACCGCGCCCTTGATGCCGTTGAGCTGGGCCTCGTTGAGGTCCAGGTTGCCCGGGACGCCGCTGCCGCCGGTCAGCCAGGTCGTCACGGCCTGGTCGACCCGCTGCAGGTCACCGGACCGGGACTTGTACTTGACGTTGGACGTCTCCATCCAGGTGCTCGCGTACGCGACGAGGTCGTCCTGGGCGGTCCGCTGGATGGTGTGCGTGAATGCCTGGTTGCCGACAGTCCGCTGCATGGTGAGGACCTGTCCGCCCGCGGCGGTCTCGGTGCGGCGGGCGGGGGTGGGGACTGGGATGCGGGTGTCGCGGTCGTCCTGGCGCTGGGCGCGGTTGCGGTGCATCGTTCGGACACCTCGGGGTCGTCGGACCTGGCCGATTCCACCGTGCCCGGCTCGCTTGGCCGTTCCCAGGAACCGGAGGGCCGAGGTGGGGGCAACACACTTGCACGCCTGCTGTCGCACCAGGCGGTACCCGGGTGCGGGCACCGCCTGGTGGGCTGAGCGCGTACGGCAGGTCACCCCCTGACCTGCCGGGCCGCGGTCTCAGCCGTCCCGGGTGAGCATTCGGGCGTAGGCGATCGAGTAGCCGATCACCAGGTAGCAGGCGGCGCGCAGCAGGCCCTGGCCCATCGTGTCGCCGGTGAGTGGGTCGCTGATCACGTCGCCGACCGCGTCCCAGCTGGTGGTGATCAGGACCGGGTGGATGGCGTCCAGGGTCGGGATGGCGCCCAGCACCCCGGAGACGATCACGATGCCGGTGGTCACCACGACCACGATCAGCGGGTGCTCGGTGAACGCGGACACCGCCAGCGCCACTGCGGCCAGCGCCCACATCTGGGCTGCCGAGTACAGCACCGCGAGCAGCACCCGGCCAAGGCCGTCGACGAACGGCAGGGTCGAGCCGGAGGTGGTCAGCATGCCGTCGCCGCCGAGCAGTACGACGCCCGCGATGGTGCCGGTGACCGCCATCAGGGTGACCGCCAGCAGGATCACCGTGGCCACGCCGAACGCCTTCACGGCCAGCAGCCTGCCCCGGCTGACCGGGGCGATCAGCAGGCCGCGCAGGGTGCCGTGCGCGGTCTCGCCCGCCAGCGCGTCGGCGGCGAGCATGGCGCTGGTCAGCGGCAGCAGCATGGTCATGCCGACGGCCAGCGCGAAGATCGGCAGCACCAGGCCGTTGCCCGCGACCATGGCGGCCAGGCCCTCGGTGCCGTTGGAGGTGTCCCCGTTGCTGGTGGCGATGGTGATGCCGATGCCTGCCACGATCGGCACCAGGGCGAGCAGGGTCAGGCCGATCAGGGTGCGCGGGCGGCGCAGGATCATCCGCAGCTCGGCGCGCAGCAGCCGGGGCAGCGGCGCGCGGCGCACGGGAGCGTCTTGAGGGTGCACGGCGATCGCGGTCATCGGGCGTCCTCGGGGATCAGGGTGTCCAGGTCGTCGAGACCCGCCACGGCGGTGTCCTCGGTCAGGCGGGCGAACAGGTCCTCCAGGCCGGTGCGCTGCTTGCGCACCTCGTGCACCGGGACCCCGGCCCGCACCAGCGTGGCCACCACCTCGGGCGCGGTCGTCGCGGTCAGGTCGACGCGGATGCCGTCGGGGACCGGCCGGGCGGGCACGCGGTGCTCCCGCAGCGCGTCCACGGCCAGGGTGACCTCGGGTGTGGTGATCAGTAGGTTGGCGCTGCCCGCCTCCAGCAGCGCGGTCAGCTCGCCCTGCGCCACGACCGTGCCCTGGTTGAGCACGGCCACGTGCGTGCAGGTGGCCTCCACCTCGGCCAGCAGGTGCGAGGAGACCAGCACCGTGGTGCCTGCCGCGTGCAGGTCGGCTATCACGGTCCGCACCTCGCGGGTGCCCGCCGGGTCCAGGCCGTTGGTCGGCTCGTCCAGTACGACCAGCCTGCGCGGCACCAGCAGCGCGGCGGCCAGGCCGAGCCGCTGCTTCATGCCGAGCGAGTAGGCCTTGAACCGGCGGCCCGCGGCGTGTGCGAGGCCGACCCGCTCCAGGGCCTCGGCGACCGCCTTGGCGATGTCGCCACCGGCCAGCAGCGGCTCCGCGGCGCCCATGCGCATCAGGTTGTCGCGGCCGGAGAGGAACGGGTAGAAACCGGGGCCCTCGACCAGCGCGCCCACATCGGGCAACGCACGGGGACCGCCGTCGGGCATCTTGTGGCCGAGCAGCTCCACCTCACCGGCGGTGGGGGTCACCAGGCCGAGCAGCATCCGGATGGTCGTGGTCTTGCCGGAACCGTTGGGGCCGAGCATCCCCAGCACCGCACCCATCGGCACCTCCAGGTCCACGTTGTCCACCGCGACGGTGCCGCGGTAGACCTTGCGCAGACCCCTGGTGCGGGCGGCGGGCGGGCCGGCCGCGGCGGAGACCGCCGCGACCGTCCCGGACTCGGAGACGCCGGTCACTTCTGCCCGAGCGCGTCGACGAGCACCTGCTGCGGGACCGCGCCGATGGCGACCCGGCCATCGGTGGTCACCAGCGCCGTGCCGACCTTGGTGGAGATCACGTACCCGGTGCCGAACGGGCCGCTGACCTCCTTGCCCAGCTGCTTGAGCATGCCCAGCGGGTTGACATCGGCCTTGCCTGCCTTGCCCTCGCGCTGCGGGGTGCCCGAGTTCTTGACCAGGTCCGCCGGGATCTTGCCGGTCAGCACGGTGTCCCAGCCCTCGCCGACGACCTTGGCGTCCAGGCCGTCGATGAACTGGTTGCGCTGCGCCTCGGTCGGCTTGTCCTGGTCGCCGAACTCGGTGATCTTGGCGCCCGCGGGCGGGGTGAAGCTGAACAGCGACGGGTTCTGCGGGCCCGTGCTGAACTCGGTGAAGCCCACCCGCAGTGCCGGGTCGGCTTGGCCGTTGGCCATCACGTCCAGCCGCAGCGGCAGCCGGGTCTCGGAGTCCACCGACACCCGGATCTCGCGCAGCAGCGTGCGCTCGGTCGGCTTCGGGGTGAGGACCAGCTGGTAGACCGGGCGGTCGGCGACCTTGGCGGTGCCGTCCACGCTGATCGTGCTGTCCCGCTGCATCAGGCCCACCAGGTCCCGGGCGGCGGTGGCCGGGTCGGCCATCTTGTCGGCCGCGTCGGCCTTGTCCGCGTGGTCGACCGAGCCGGTGTACTTGACCACGGTCCGGTCGGCGGAGCTCCACAGCCAGGTGGTCTGGCCGTCGCGGACGACGGTGTGCTCGCCGCCGCGCTCCTGCACCGCGAGCCGACCGCGGCCGCTGCCGTCGGCGTAGACGTGCGCGATCGCCTCGCCCGGCGAGCTCTGCGGCAGGCCCGGGATCGGCAGCCCGATGTTGTTGCGCAGCTCGACCGCGCCGGACAGCGCGGGTACGTCGGTGGTCAGGACCGACTGGACCAGCGCCTCGGCGCTGATGGCGGGCAGCGCCGGGGGCGTCTCGTCCGCGCCCGCCGGGGTCGCGATCAGGATCAGCCCGACCACACCGATGGCCGTTCCCCCCGCCGCGACGGACAGTGCCGTCTTCTTCCTGTTCATTGCTCTCTCCCTGTTCGGGTTCGTGTTCCCGCACCGAGAACACTGCCTGCCGGTCGCTGAGATGGAGCTGAGAGTGATCGGCGAGCTGAGAGTCGGCTGAGAGCGGGCGCCGTGGCCGGTGCCCGGAGGGCCATGATGGCACTCGTGAAGCCTCGGGTGCTGGTGGTGGACGACGAGCTCGGTGTGCGCCGGGCGCTGCAACGCGGTCTGACCGCCGAGGGAATGGACGTGGTCGTGGCCGCGGACGGGCCCAGCGCCCTGCGGATCGCCCTGACCGGCACGTTCGACGTGCTGCTGCTCGACATCATGCTGCCTGGCCTGTCCGGCTACCGGGTGCTGGAACGGCTGCGCGCGGAGGGCGTGCGCACGCCGGTGCTGCTCGTTTCGGCCAAGGACGGCGAGATCGACCAGGCCGACGGGCTGGACCTGGGGGCGGACGGCTACCTGGTCAAGCCGTTCTCGTTCGTGGTGCTGGTCGCGCAGGTGCGCGCGGTGCTGCGGCGCGGTGCGGAGGAGGGCGGCGGGCGGAAGCTGCGGCTGGGGCAGCTGGAGGTCGACCGGGGGACGCGCGAGGTGCGGTACGCGGGTGAGCCGGTGTCGCTGAGCCCGCGCGAGTTCGCGGTGCTGGACACGCTGGCGGGCCGGGCGGGCTCGGTCGTCACCAAGGACGAACTGCTGCGCGCGGTGTGGGGCGACGAGCAGGCCGCCACCCGCAACGCGGTCGAGGTCTACGTCGGCTACCTGCGCCGCAAGCTGGACGCGGTGGGCGCCGACGGCATCGTGCGCACCGTGCGCGGACACGGCTACCTCGCCTCCACCACCGACATCGACTCCGCGCTCGATCCCCGGTGATCAGTCCACGCGGCCTGTGGGCGCGGCGCGGGATGCGGTTCCGCGTGACCGCCGTGGCCACGGTCGTGACACTGGTGGTGCTGCTGGGGCTGGCCCTGCTGAGCAGCCGCAAGATCGAACCGCTGGTGGTGGCCTCGGCCGACGACGAGCTGACCCCGGTGCTGGCGACTGCGGTGGTGCAGGTCGGCGAGGGGCGCGTGCCGGTGTCGACATCGCCGAACATCCAGGTGCATGTGATGGACACGGCGGGCACGCCGATGGACGGGGGACCGGTACCCGCGCTGTCGGCGTCGGACATCCGGGAGCTGAAGGCGGGGACGCCGGTGCTGCGGTCCACCGACACGCCACCCGCGCGCTGGCTGGGGACGGTCGCGACGGCGCCGGACGGGGCGCAGCGCGTGGTCGCGGTGGGTACCGGGTTGGCGGGTTATCGAGCGGCACAGGACAGCGCGTTGCGGTGGCAGCTTGTTGCGGCGTTGATCGCCACTGCTGCGGCGGCGTTGGCAACGTGGTTCGCGGTCCGCTCGGCGTTGCGCCCGGTGGCTCGGCTGCGGACTGCTGCTGCTCGGCTGGGTTCTGGGCAACGGTTGCCGCTGCCGGAGTCCCATGACGAGATCCGTGCGTTGGCCGGTGCGTTCAACGATTTGTTGGCCCGGCGCGATGAGGCGGCGGACCGGTTGCGGCGGTTCACGGGGGATGCGGCGCATGAGCTGCGGTCGCCGGTCGCGTCCATCCGGGTACAGGCGGAGGTGGCTGTCGCACATCCCGATCCGGAGTTCTCACAGGAGGTGCTGACCGACGTCATGCACGAGTCGGAACGATTGTCGGCCCTGGTAGACGGGTTGCTGACACTGGCACGGTCGGACGCGGGGGAGCTGCCGCCTGCCGAGCCGGTGGACCTGACGGTCGCGGCAACCGCTGCTGCTGCGCGTTGTCCTGAGGATGGGCCGAGCGTGGTTGTGCACAACCCAGTGGGGTTGGCCTGGGTTCTGGCGGCGCATTCCGAGGTAGAGCTGGTGACGGACAACCTGCTGCGCAACGCGTGCAGGCATGCGCGCTCGCGGATCACGGTGACGGTATTGGCCGGGTCGTCGGTTACCCGCCTGGTGGTGGATGACGATGGCGATGGGATCGCACCGGAGCACCGGAAGCGGGTGTTCGACCGGTTCTACCGGGTACAGGACGACCGGGCGCGGAGCAGTGGGGGGACCGGGCTGGGGTTGGCGCTGGTCGCTGAACTGGTGCGACGGCGTGGGGGGACTGTGCGGGTGGGGGAGTCGCCGGAGGGCGGTGCGCGGTTCCTGGTGAGCTGGCGCTCGGTGACGGTCACCTGACCAAGCCAGCCGCCAAGACGTCAGCAACGCTCACCTGGTCAACCACCCCCAACTTGACCACCCCCAACTTGACCACCACGCGAGATCGCGCCGGTCTCTTCCCACCCGATCCCGTGCGGCCCCTCGGGCCGCACGGGATCGGGTGGGAAGAGACCGGCTGAAGGCGATCGAGCCGCGAGGCGAAGCCGAGCCAACAAACACAGCACCAGGGAGGATGGCGGGGTGCGTGCGTTTGCTGCTGCCTTGGTCGAGGCATCCGTGGTCGGGGTCGAGTCGGGTTTTCCGTTGTTGGCTGAGGGGGATGAGATCTGGGTCGGCGACGCTCGACTACGGGTGGTCCGGCTGGGTGGTTCCGGATTGGTGGCCGAAGGGCCGGGCGGGGTTCTCCGGGTGGAGTTGGGGAATGGAACGGTCGAGTGCGCGGGGTTGGTGCCCGATGGTCTGGGGGTGAGGCTACGGGCGCGGGCCGAGGAGTTGGCAGATGCGCGGATTGTCGTGGGGGCCGCGATCGTGGGCGCGGATGGATTGTTGGCTCAAGAGCGGGGATTCCCGGCTGAGGTGGCGGGGAAGTGGGAGCTGCCCGGCGGGCGGGTCGAGCCGGGGGAGTCCGATGTGGACGCTGTGGTGCGGGAGTGTCAGGAGGAGTTGGGAGTCCGCGTCGCGGTAGGCGCGCAGGTCGGAGTGGATGTGCCGGTGCGGGCGGACCTGGTGTTGAGGGTGTACGCGGCGACCGTGGTGGAGGGGGCGCCCGTAGCGCGTGAGCATCGGGCCGTCCGGTGGGTGCCGTGGGATGAGGTGCCCGAGGTGGATTGGCTGCCTGCGGACCGGGTGCTGGTGCCCGCGCTCACCCGGCTGGCCGGGTAGACCGGCCGGGTAAGTCGGGGGCAGTGAAGTCAGTCGGTGGCGATGCCGGTCTGGCAGACGGTCACCAGGGCCTCGAAGGCCTGCTGGGTGAACTGGAGGGTGAAGAGCTGACCGAGGCGGTTTTCATTGAAGTGGAGTTCGATACCGTCGGCGGTCTGCTCGACACTGATGGGACAGTCGGAGTTGACGGAGACGACTGTGTCGATGCTGATCGGCGTGTGCTGCATGGGTTTTCTCCCTGTCTTGGTTGGATGAGCGGGGCGAAGCAGCCCGTGGGATGCATGTATCCCACATCGTACGGGGTACATGTGCCCGGCGACATACCCTCGATCGGGGGAATTTCGGCTGAGGAGGACTGATGGCCAAGGGCACGGCGACCATGCCCCGGGTGTTCCTGGGAGTCGCCCTGCACCAGTTGCGGGTGGAGGCGGGGATCTCGTTGGAGGCCGCCGCCAAGCACATTGGCAAGTCCCGCCAACGCCTGATGAATCTCATCGAGGGGCGAGCAACGCTCACTGCGGACGAACTCAAGAGTCTGGCCGAGTACCTGGGGGCTGCGGGGGATCGGCTGTCCGAGTTGGAAGCGCTGGGGGCGGAGGCAAGACGGTCTCCGACCGGAGACCCTTATACGGACCTCGGGCCCGAGTCGTGGCGGCGAGTGGCCTACCTGGAAGCCAAGGCACGGACGATTCAGGCCTACGAGAACGGTGTTTTTCCCGCGCTGATCCAGTGTCACGAGTACTTGACCGCCATGACCGAGGCCAGTGAGGGCATCTGGCTGGACCCGATGGATGGTGAGACTCGCGCCAAGCGTGTGGCGGCTCGTCTGGAGCGGCAGCGCTATGTCTTCGAGGCGGCGGAGTCAAAGCGGGTGCAGGTGTTCTTCACCGAGGACACCTTCAATGCCTTGGTGGGCAACAAAGAAGTCATGCGCGCGCAGTGCGCGCACATCATGGACCTCGCGCTCGTGCACGCCAACCTGGACATTCGGATCATCCCGAGCCCGGTGTGGGACAACCCGGCGCAGTATTGCGGTTTGGCTCTGTTCGGTTTCGGTGATCTACTCAGGCCTGTCGGCTTCCTTGCTGTCGTCTACGGCCCGTCGGCCTATTTGGACAAGGAAGAGGACACTGTGCGTATCGCCCGAGCGTTCGAGCGGCTTGAGGAGTTGGCGCTCAGTCGAGATGAGACCCTCAAGTTGATCGAAGTGAAAAAAGAAGGGTTCAGTAGATGACTAGCGGTCGTCCCAGCACCGGCTGGTTCAAGAGCAGCTTCAGCTTGCCTTCCAACGACAACTGTGTCGAGGTGCGTCTCACCGAAGGCGAGCCGGTGTCTGTTCGGGACTCCAAGAACCCCGGGCCGGAGCTAGCCATCCCGGCCTCCGCGTGGGCGAAGACCCTGCGCTCGCTGTAAAGCAATGAAGGGGCGCTGCCGTGATCGGCAGCGCCCCTTTGTCTTACTTCTGGTCCCTTGCCTTCTCGCGGGAGCGCTGCCGACCACGGGTCGTCGCGTCCAGGATCACCTTCCGCACGCGCACCACCTCGGGCGCGACCTCCACGCACTCATCGTTCGCGCAGAACTCCAGGGCCTCCTCCAGGCTCAGCTTGCGCGGCCTGGCCAGCGTCTCCATCACGTCGGCCGAGGACGACCGCATGTTGGTGAGCTTCTTCTCCTTCGTCACATTCACATCGAGGTCCTCGGCGCGCGGGTTCTCGCCCACGACCATGCCCTCGTAGACATCCGCGCCCGGGTCGACGAAGAACGTGCCCCGGTCCGCCAGCTGCAGCATCGCGTACGCGGTCACCGGGCCCTGCCGGTCGGCCACCAACGAACCCGAGTGCCTGCTGCGAATCTCGCCTGCCCACGGGTGGTAGCCCTCGAAGATGGCGTTCGCGATGCCCGTGCCGCGCGTCTCCGTCAGGAAATCAGTGCGGAAGCCGATCAGGCCCCGGGACGGCACCACGAACTCGATCTTGATGCGGCCA
Organism: Actinokineospora enzanensis DSM 44649; assembly: GCF_000374445.1. Taxonomy (GTDB): domain Bacteria; phylum Actinomycetota; class Actinomycetes; order Mycobacteriales; family Pseudonocardiaceae; genus Actinokineospora; species Actinokineospora enzanensis. The sequence continues at coordinate 40,186 of NZ_KB894419.1, forward strand.
CTGCCGTGCCCGCTCATGTGCTCCATCCGCCCCTTGCGGTTGGCCAGCAGCTGGGTGATCGCGCCAAGGTGCTCCTCCGGCGCGTCGACCGTCAGGCGCTCGAACGGCTCGCACAGCTTGCCGTCGACCGTCCGGGTGACGACCTCCGGCTTGCCGACCGTCAGCTCGAAGCCCTCCCGGCGCATCTGCTCGACCAGGATCGCCAGGGCCAGCTCGCCACGGCCCTGCACCTCCCAGGAGTCCGGGCGCTCGGTCGGCAGCACGCGCACGCTCACGTTGCCGACCAGTTCCGCGTCCAACCGGCTCTTCACAATGCGCGCTGTGAGCTTCGTCCCACCATTGCGACCGGCCAGCGGCGAGGTGTTCACGCCGACGGTCATCGAGATCGCGGGCTCGTCCACGGTCAGGCGGGGCAGCGCGACCGGGTGGTCGGTGTCGGCCAGGGTGTCACCGATGGTGATCTCCGGGATGCCCGCGATGGCGACCAGCTCACCCGCGCTGGCCTCCTCCGCGGGGACCCGCTCCAGGGCCTCGGTGACCAGCAACTCGGTGATCCGGACGTTCGAGACCGAGCCGTCCGCGCGCATCCACGCGACGGTCTGGCCCTTGCGGATGCGGCCCGCGTGGATCCGGCACAGCGCGATACGACCGAGGAAGCTGGACGCGTCCAGGTTCGTGACCAGCGCGCTCAGCGGCGCCGACGCGTCCGCGAGCGGGGCAGGGACCTTGTCCAGCAGCAGGTCGAACAGCGGGTCGAGGTTCTCGCTGTCCGGCAGGCCGCCGTCCTCCGGCTGGTTCAGGCTGGCCCGGCCCGCGCGCGCCGAGGCGTACACGACCGGCAGGTCCAGCACCGACTCGTCCAGGTCGTCCAGCTCCGAGGCCAGGTCCAGCAGCAGGTCGTGGGTCTCCTCGACGACCTCCGCGATCCGGGCGTCCGGGCGGTCGACCTTGTTCACCACCAGCACCACCGGTAGGCCCGAGGCCAGCGCCTTGCGCAGCACGAAGCGGGTCTGCGGCAGCGGGCCCTCACTGGCGTCGACCAGCAGTAGCACGCCGTCGACCATGGACAGTCCACGCTCGACCTCGCCGCCGAAGTCGGCGTGGCCGGGGGTGTCGACCACGTTGATCACGATCGGGCCGTCCGGGGTCTGGCGGCGCACGGCGGTGTTCTTCGCCAGGATAGTGATGCCCTTCTCCCGCTCCAGCTCGCCGGAGTCCATCACCCGGTCGACGACCTCGGCGCGGGCGGCGAACGCGCCGGACTGGCGCAACATGGCGTCGACCAGGGTCGTCTTGCCGTGGTCGACGTGCGCGACGATGGCGACATTGCGCAGGTCGTGGCGGCGCAGGCCGGTCTGGGCCTGCTCGGCGGTGGCGGTCGCTGTGGGCACGCGCGCGCTCCCTGGTCTTCTGCTCTGGCGGTGGACGGGCTGCCCGGCGAGAAGTCACGGGGCGCCCCTGCGGCGGAGAGAGCCGCTGATGGCGGTTCCAGGATACCTCGTCACCCGATGTGAGCAGTGCCACGCGGCGATCAAGGAAGGTTAACCTTACCTTAGTTGAGGAATTCACCCTTCCCGAGAGGACCGGCCGACCGGTGGCGAAGAAGGATCGGACGCCTGCCGAACGCGTCAAGAAGCTCATGAAGAAGGGCAAGGTCAAGAAGAAGTGCTGCAAGTCGAAGCCCCTGTGTGGCAAGTGCCCTGTGCTGGCGTTTAGGCGATTGAAGGCGGCGTGAGTCCTGCGCTACCGTTCGTCCCGATGTACGAGCGCACAGTCACCCAGTGGTGGGCCGCCGACCGGCGGTCCTGACCCTGCGCACCCACAGGCCGCCCCTCCCGGGCGGCCTTCGTGTGTCCCGGGTGTGGCGGCCCGGCTCCCCGAGGAGGAGACCGAGATGACCCGCCTGTCCGGAGTCACCCCGTCCGGCCACGCCCACCTGGGCAACTACCTGGGCGCCATCCGCCGCTGGGCCCGCGAGGGCGGCCCAGGCGACCTGTACTTCGTCAGCGACCTGCACGGCATGACGATCTCGTACAACCCGTCCCGCCTGCGCAAACTCGCCCGCGAGTCGCTAGCGGTGCTGCTTGCCGCCGGGATCGACCAGGAACGCGTGTTCGTCCAGTCCGACCTGGTCCGCGAGGTGGGCGCGCTGACCTGGCTGCTGGAGTGCACCTGCTCCTACGGCGAGGCCGCGCGGATGACCCAGTTCAAGCAGAAGGCCGAGGGTCAGGGCATGGTCCGGCTCGGCCTGCTCACCTACCCGGTGCTGATGGCCGCCGACATCCTGCTGCAGAACGCCACCGAGGTCCCGGTCGGCCAGGACCAGACCCAGCACGTCGAGCTGGCCCGCAGCCTCGCCCGCCGGTTCAACTCCACCTACGGCGAGGTCTTCACCGTGCCGAGGGCGGTCATGGCACCGACCGCCGCACGGCTGATGGACCTGTCCGACCCGACCCGCAAGATGTCCAAGTCGACCCAGGACAACGCGGGCGTGGTCTTCGTCCTGGACGATCCCGACCTGGTCCGCCGCAAGATCACCCGGGCGGTCACGGACACCGAGGACCGGCTGGAGTACCGACCATCCAGCCAGCCCGGCCTGGCCAACCTGCTGGAGATCCTGGCCGCCTGCGTCGGCCGAAGTCCGGCCGAGGTCGCCGACGACTTCTCCGGCTACGGCGAACTCAAGACGGCCGTCGCGGACGCGGTCATCGAGGAGCTCCGCCCGCTGCGCACCCGGGCGCTTGAGCTGATCGACGACCAGCACACCCTCGACAAGATCCGCGAAGCAGGCGCCGAACGAGCTCGTGAGCGCGGTGCCCACACCCTCACGGCGGCCTTGCGCATGGCAGGCGTCGGCTGAAGCTGTACAGGCGTGGGCCAAAGATGTATTTGATGGCTTGCTGTGTTTGATGCCTCGGCTTCGCCTCGGGGCGAGATCGCCTTCAGCCGGTCTTGTCCCACCTGATTCCGCTCGGCCCTGGGGGCCTCCCGGAATCAGGTGGGACAAGACCGGCGCGATCTCGCGGGTGGGGTGCGACGGGGGGTGCGAGTTGGCACAGCACGGAACCTGAGGGGCGGTCGATGCGTCATGCGGGGGGCTGCATAACCGGTGGGTGCCGGGGTGGGGGTGTCTGGCAGCATGGGGCTTCGAGTCGCCTGGGGAGGAGGATTCGTGCGCGTGCGGGGACGGGCTTCCCGGTTTGGGGTGGCGATCATGGCCGCCCTGGTGCTGGCGGGCTGTACGAACGCCCCGCCGCCGCCCCTGGTGACCACGGAGATCGCCCGTACGGCGCCCACCAAGGCCGCGAACCTCAATGAGGCCGTGGTGGGCGTGGACAGCGTTGCGGGGGGTTACAACCCGCACAAGCTGGCGGACCAGTCGACGATCACCACGGCGTTGGCCGACGTGCTGTTGCCCAGCGTGTTCCGGCCTGGTCCGGACGGCACGCCGACGCTGGACCAGACGTTGATGGTCGCCGCCGATGTCTCCAAGGCCGAGCCGTACACGGTCACCTACCGGCTGCGGGCCGAGGCGGCCTGGTCGGACAGCGCGCCGATCGCCGCCGAGGACTTCGTCTACCTGTGGGAACAGCTGCGCGAGGAACCCGGCGTGATCGACAGCGCGGGCTATCGGCTGATCTCCAACATCTCCGCCAGGGAGGCGGGCCGGGTGGTCGAGGTCACCTTCGCCAAGCCCTACCCTGGCTGGCGGTCGCTGTTCTCCGACCTGCTGCCCGCGCACCTGCTCAAGGACATCCCGGGCGGCTGGGCCAGCGTGCTGCGGGACAACTTCCCGGTCACCGGCGGCCCGTTCTCGATCAAGACCCTGGACCGCGACCGGGGCGAGGTGGTGCTGGAGCGCAACGACCGCTACTGGGCCGCGCCCGTGCCGCTGGACCGGATCATCCTGCGTCGCGGTGACACCAGCGGCATCACCAGCGCCCTGCGCACCGGCCACAACCAGCTGGCCCTCACCGCCGCCGATGCCGACGACCTGGGCAGCTTCCAGAGCCTCGGTCCGCTCGTCAGCACCGCGACCGTGCCCCGGCCCACGGTGGCCACCGTGCTGCTGCGGCCGGTCGGCACCGCCATGACCGACCAGCGGCTGCGCTCCGCCGTGCTGGCCATGATCGACCGTGCCGCGCTGACCCGGGTCGGCACCGAGGGCGGCGCGGGCGCCACGCTGCCCGCCGACGCCCAGGTACTGGCCCCCAGCGCACGCGGCTACGCCCCCACGCTGCCCGCAGGTGCCCTCGCCAAGCCCGACCAGGCGCGGGCCGACACGCTGCTCACCGAGGCCGGGTACGCCAAGAAGGACGGCAGCTGGGCGCTCGGCGAGACCCCGCTCAACCTCGTCATCGCCGCGCCCGAGGGCCGCGAGACCTACATCAAGCTGGCCCGCGAGCTCCAGCGGCAGCTGTCCGTCGGCGGGGTCCAGTCACACCTGGTGACCCCGTCCGCCGACGATTTGTACACACGGCTGCTGGCGCCGCGCGGCGCGGCCACGGTGGCCACCGCCGACGAGGCCGACCTGGTCGTGGTGCCCGAGCCGAGCGCGGGCGACCCGGCCACGATGCTGGCCTCCCGGTTCGGCTGTGCGGCCGCGCAGGCCGGTCAGCAGGCCAAGGCGACCAACCCGATCGGCTACTGCGACCAGGCCGCGCAGCCGACCATCGACCAGGCGCTGACCGGCGAGATCGGCTTCCGCAGTGCCTCCGAGCTGCTCGAACCCACTTTCTGGAGCCGGGCCATCGCGGTCCCGCTCTACCAGGAGGCGGACACGCTGGTGGTCCGGCAGGACATGTCCGGTGTGTCCGTCGGGCCCGCTTGGGCGGGGCCGTTCGCGGGGGCCACTCAGTGGAGACGCGCGGGAGGGTGACTCAGACAACAGCGGGTAATCGGTTGACACCAATGGGTTCCTGCCGGTAACGGTCCCGTTGCGTGTGGCTGCCTGCGTGTCACCCTTTGGTCACGAATCCCGCGCCAGAGGTGACCGGCCGGCTCATCGTTCCTAGCGTGCCCACCAGTACGCCGCCTAACGCTCGTTAGCGGCGTGATGGGTTACGGGTGCGGCCCGGTCCGACCGGCTGCGGGCGGCCCTGTGCTAGGAGGGCACGTGTCAATTAAGAAGAGGTCACTGTCGGCGATCGCGCTGATCGCCGGTGCGTCGCTCGTCCTGAGCGCTTGTGGCGGCTCCACGGACAACGGAAACGGCGGTAGTGGCGGCACCGCTACCGAGCCGACCGGCGACATCGCGGCGATGGCCATCGCCAAGGGTGAGTCGGGCGACAACTACACCTCCCCCGAGGTTCCCCAGTCCAACGACACCTTCACGGTGTCGACCGACAACCCGTACACCGCCTACAACAACACGGCGGCGGACGCGAACAACTCGTACAACGCGTTCGCGCTGACCCTCGTGCTGTCCGGCGCGTACAAGCTCGACGGCAACAACAAGGTCCTGCTCAACAAGGACGTGATGGACTCCGTCGAGCTGACCAGCAAGTCCCCGCAGGTGGTCACCTGGAAGATCAAGCCCGGCGTGGTCTGGTCCGACGGCGAGCCCTGGGACTGCGACGACTTCTACCTGGACTGGCTGTCGAGCACCGGCAAGGCCAAGAGCGCGGACGGCAAGGACCTGTTCACCTCGGCCAGCACCACCGGCTACGAGCTGATCACCAAGGTCGAGTGCCCCACCCAGACCACGGTCGTCACCACCTTCTCCGAGACCTACCCGGACTACAAGGGCCTGTTCGGCAGCTCGCTGGACGTCATGCCCGCGCACATCGTCGAGAAGGAGACCGGCGTCGCGGACATCACCAAGCTGACGCCGACCGGCGGTGACCAGGCCGCGCTGGCCAAGGTCGCGGAGTTCTGGAAGACCAAGTGGAACGGCTGGGACCCCAAGCTCATGCCGTCCTCCGGTCCGTACAAGATCACGGGCTTCGAGCAGAACAACTCGATCACCCTTGAGCGCAACGACAAGTGGGGCGGCAAGCCAGGCGGCCCGGCCAAGATCGTGCTGCGCGGCATCTCCGACCAGGTGGCCCAGGCCCAGGCGCTGGAGAACGGCGAGGTCCAGGTCAACTCGATGGCCCAGCCCGACGTGAACGCCGCCGACCGGCTGCGCTCGCTGTCCTCGCAGGGTGTGCGCTTCGGCGCGGCCAACGGCCTGACCTTCGAGCACATGGACCTCAACTTCAAGAACCAGTGGCTCAAGGACCCGGCGGTCCGCAAGGCGTTCATGCAGTGCGTGAACCGCAGCGAGCTGGCCGACAAGCTGATCCGCCCGGTGCTGGAGAACGCCAAGCCGCTCGGCTCGCTGACCTTCTTCCAGGCGGAAGAGGGCTACCAGGACAACTACGCGCAGTACACCGGTGACGCGGCGGCGGCCAAGGCCACCCTGGAGGCGGCGGGCTACACCATCGGCGCGGACGGCTTCGCCACCAAGGGCGGCGCCAAGCTCACGCTGAAGATCAGCCACACCGACATCCCGCGGCGCAAGCAGACCGTCGAGCTGGTCCAGTCGCAGTGCAAGGCGGCGGGCATCGAGATCCAGGACGACACCGACCCGAACTTCCTCGACACCCGGGTCAGCCAGGGCGACTACGACATCGCGCTGTTCGCGTGGTCGGCGCAGCCGTTCAAGTCCTCGCTCTCCTCGATCTACCAGACCGGTGGCGGCCAGAACTGGTCGAGCTACACCAACACCAAGGTCGACGCCGCGTTCAAGGACGCGTCCACCAACCTGGACGAGGCCACCGCGCGCAAGTCGCTGGCCGAGGCCGACAAGCTGATGGCCGAGGACAACTACTCCCTGCCGCTCTACCAGCTGCCGAACATGTGGGCCTTCAAGGGCATCGACAAGGTGTACTTCCAGTCCTACAACGGTGCGCTGTGGAACGCGAACGAGTGGGTCAAGTCCTCGTAGTCGATTGACAGCCGCCCCCAGGCGGCGCGCACTGGTCGACACACGGAGGGGCCGGACCAGAAGTCCGGCCCCTCCGCTTGGGTACCCGCCCCAGTCAGGCGCACACTGACGCGAAGCGGGGAAAACCGAGCGCAGCCCCACCCGGCCGCCTGGGACCCCACCGAGGAGTTCTCGTGATTCGCTACATCATCCGCCGGCTGTTGATCTCGATCCCCATCCTGCTGATCGGCAGCATCCTGGCGTTCTTCCTGGTCTCAGCCGCCGGTAACCCGGTCGCCGAGCTCAAGGCCAAACCGGGCACCACCCCGCAGCAGATCCACGATCTTGAGGTCAGCCTGGGCCTGGACCAGCCGATCATCGTCCGCTACTGGCGGTGGCTGGTCAACTTCATCCAGGGGGACTGGGGGCAGAGCATCGCCCTCGGCCAGGCCAAGGTCGACATCTTCAGCTCGGTCATGCGGGCGCTCTGGATCACCGCTCGACTGGTCGTCGGCGCCGAGATCCTGGCCATCGTGCTTGGCGTGGTGGTCGGCGTCATCGCCGCCGTCAAGCAGTACTCGATCTTCGACTACCTGGCGACCTCCAGCGCCTTCCTGATGTTCTCGATGCCCATCGTGTGCGTCGCGGTCATCCTCAAGACCTACGGCATCCGGTTCAACAACCTGCTGGAAAGCATGGGCATGGACCGCTGGCTGAGCACCGTCAGCCCCGCGTCCGGCGGTTTCCAGGGCTCGTTCGGGCATCAGATCTTCCAGTACACCGGCACATATCTGTTGCCGACACTGAGCCTCACGCTGATCAGCTTCGCCGCGTACAGCCGCTTCCAGCGCGCCTCGATGCTGGAGACGCTCAACTCGGACTACGTGCGCACCGCGCGGGCCAAGGGCATCTCGCAGCGCCGGGTGATCTTCCGGCACGCCTTCCGCAACGCGCTGATCCCGGTGTCCACGCTGTTCTCGCTGAACGCCGCCGCGCTGTTCTCCGGCGCCATCGTCACCGAGACCGTGTTCGGCTGGCGTGGCATGGGCTTCATGCTGGTCCAGTCCATCCGCACGTTCGACCCCTACATGCTGATGGGCTGGCTGATGGTCACCGCCACGCTGGTCATCTTGTTCAACCTGGTTGCCGACATCATGTACGGCATCCTCGACCCGAGGATCCGCCTTGCCTAGCGACCCGTCTCCCGTGCTGAACCCGCTTCAGCCCGCGGCGCTCGGCGCCGCCATCCCCACCACCAGCGAGTTCGACGCCACCAAGGCGCGCAAGCAGAGCACGCTGATCATCCGCCGGTTCTTCCGGCACCGGCTCGCCGTCGCCGCGCTCGTCGTGTTCCTGCTGATCTGCGCGTTCGGCTTCCTCGGCCCGCTGATCTGGACCGTCTCGGTCGAGGACACCACCAGCCGCGGCTACCTGCCGCCCAGCGGCGCGCACCCGCTCGGCACCATCCAGACCGGCAAGGACATGCTCGCCCAGCTCATCGTGGGCACCCGGCTGTCGGTGCAGATCGCGCTGGTCGTCGCGATCGGCTCCACGGTCGTCGGGGTGGCGCTCGGTTCACTCGCCGGTTACCTGCGCGGCGCCGTGGACAGCGCGATCAGCCGGTTCACCGACCTGATGCTGATCATCCCGCAGATCGCCGTTGCCGCCATCCTGGTCCGCGCGCTCAGCGGCTCCTGGTACACCGTGGCGTTCATCCTCGCCGCCTTCGCCTGGATGCAGATCGCCCGGATCACCCGCGGCGAGACGCTGTCGCTGGCCCAGCGCGAGTTCATCGAGGCGGCCAAGGCCTCCGGCGCCAAAACCCGGTGGATCATCTTCCGGCACCTGGTGCCCAACATGATCGGCACCATCACGGTGAACACCACGCTGGCCGTGGCCACCGCGGTGCTGTCCGAGGCCGCGCTGTCGTTCATCGGCCTGGGCGTGCAGTCGCCGGACACCTCGCTCGGCCTGATCATCAGCGAGAACTACTCCCAGATCACCAACCGGCCCTGGCTGTTCTGGGGTCCGTTCGTGATCATCGTCCTGCTCTCCCTCGCGGTGAACTTCATCGGCGACGGTCTGCGCGACGCGTTCGACCCGAGGCAGACGAAGGTGCGTGCTTGATGAGCCATGCCATCCCCGGGACCGCGGGCGCCGATCCGGTGCTCTCGGTCGAGAACCTGTCGGTCACCTTCCCCACCGACGACGGCAACGTGCAGGCCGTGCGCGGCGTGTCGTACCAGCTGCGCCCGCGCGAGGTGCTGGGCATCGTGGGCGAGTCGGGTTCCGGCAAGTCCGTGTCCTCCATGGCCGTGATGGGCCTGCTGCCGAACAGCGCGAAGATCACCGGCTCGATCCGCTACCGCGACCGCGAGCTGGTCGGCCTGTCGTACAAGCAGATGCAGAGCGTCCGCAACAACGGCGTGGCCATGATCTTCCAGGATCCGATGACCTCGCTCAACCCGGTTTACACCATCGGCTGGCAGCTGGCCGAGGCCTACCGGGCGCACCACGACGTGTCCAAGAAGACCGCGTGGGCCAAGGCCATCGACGCTCTGGAGCTGGTCGGCATCCCGCAGCCGGACAAGCGCGCGGCGCAGTACCCGCACGAGTTCTCCGGCGGCATGCGGCAGCGCGTGGTGATCGCGATGGCGATCATCAACGACCCGGACGTGATCATCGCGGACGAGCCGACCACCGCGCTGGACGTGACCGTGCAGGCGCAGATCCTGGAGACGCTGCTGCGGCTGCGCGACGAGGTGGACGCGGGCATCGTCATGATCACCCACGACCTCGGCGTGGTCGCGGGCATGGTCGACCGGGTGCAGGTCATGTACGGCGGCACGGTGGTCGAGTCCGGGCCGGTCGAAGAGGTCTTCGAGCTGCCCAGGATGCCCTACACCGTCGGCCTGCTCGGCTCGCTGCCGAACCCGGCCGCGCTGGGCAAGCGGCTCACCCCGATCACCGGCGCCCCGCCGTCGCTGATCAACCTGCCCACCGGCTGCGCGTTCTCGCCGCGCTGCCCGCTGGCCATCGACGAGTGCCGGACGGTCGAGCCGAACCTGCTGGCCGCCGAGCGCGGCGACCACAGCACCCGCTGCCACCGCTGGCAGCACCTCGCCTCGCTGAGCCAGCCGCAGAAGCTGTTCGAGCACGAGGAGATCGGCACGATCGAGAACCCGGCGGCGCTGGTCGAGGCCGATCCGGACATGCCGATCGTCGAGGAGGCGCACACCATGGAGCTGCGCCTGCCGCAGGAAGGTCCGCACGCATGACGACCAACACCAACACCGCGCCCGGCGCGGGCAGGCACGCCACCCCCGACACCCGCGAGGTGCCACTGCTGGCTGTGGAGAACCTGGTCAAGGAGTTCCCGGTGCGCGGCGGCGGGATCATCCCGCGGGTCGTCGGCCAGGTGCACGCCGTCTCCGGGGTGTCCTTCGACCTGCATCGGGGCGAGACCCTCGGCCTGGTCGGCGAGTCCGGCTGCGGCAAGTCCACCACCGGCCGCGCGGTCCTGCAGCTGCACAAGCCCACCTCCGGATCGGTGCGGTTCGAGGGCCGCGAGCTGACCACGGTCAAGCCCGCGCAGATGCGCTCGCTGCGGCAGGACCTGCAGATCGTCTTCCAGGACCCGTACGCCTCGCTGGACCCGCGCTGGCAGGTCAACGACGTGGTGGCCGAGCCGCTGCGCATCCACGACCGCGGCGACGCCAAGTCCATCCAGCACCGGGTGGACGAGCTGCTGGAGCTGGTCGGGCTCAACCCGGAGCACCGCAACCGGTACCCGCACGAGTTCTCCGGCGGCCAGCGCCAGCGCATCGGCATCGCCCGCGCGCTCGCGCTCGACCCGAAGCTGATCGTGCTCGACGAGCCGGTGTCCGCGTTGGACGTCTCGGTGCAGGCAGGCGTGGTCAACCTGCTGGAGGAGCTGCAGCAGCGGCTCGGCCTGGCGTACCTGTTCGTCGCGCACGACCTGTCGGTGGTGCGGCACATCTCGCACCGGGTCGCGGTGATGTACCTGGGCAAGATCGTCGAGATCGGCGACCGGGAGGCCATCTACAACCGGCCCACCCACCCGTACACCCAGGCGCTGCTGTCCGCGGTGCCGGTGCCGAACCCGCGGCTGGAACGCCAGCGGCAGCGCATCGTGCTGACCGGTGACGTGCCCAGCCCGGTGTCGCCGCCCTCGGGCTGCCGCTTCCGCACCCGGTGCTGGAAGGCGCAGGACATCTGCGCCGTGGAGGAACCGCCGTTGGTCAGCCACGGCGCGACCGTCTCGGCGTGCCACTTCGCCGAGGAGCGCAGCGTCCTGCCGTAGGGCCGGACATCGGTGCGATCCGGGGCCACCGGGTCGTATCGGACAGGTGCCCGGGAGTGGGCACGGTAGGGTCTTCGTCCGGGGCTCGTCGCCCCACACGGTCGACCGGTGCCGGTGCGCGGGAGTCCGCCGCACCGGCACCGCCCTACGCGCATAGGCTGAACCCGATGCTGACAGCCCCACCTCGATTGCTGCTCGTCCACGCCCACCCGGACGACGAGAGCCTGTGTACCGGCGGGACCATCGCCCGCTACGCCGCCGCGGGCGTCCAGGTCACCCTGGTGACCTGCACCCTGGGCGAGGAGGGCGAGATCATCCCGGAGACCCTCGCCCAGCTCGCCGCGACCGCAGCCGACCAGCTGGGCGGCTACCGGGTGGGCGAGCTGCGCGCCGCGTGCGCCGCACTGGGCGTTTCCGACCACCGCTACCTGGGCGGCATGGGCCGCTGGCGGGACTCGGGCATGGTCGACACGGAGGCGAACGCCCACCCGCGCGCCTTCGCGTCGGGGGACTTCGAGGCGCAGGTGGACGACCTGGTGGCGATCCTGCAGGACGTGCGTCCGCAGGTGGTGGTCACCTATGGACCCGATGGCGGGTATGGACATCCCGATCACGTGCGCGCGCACGAGATCACGGCCGCCGCTGTGGCTCGGGTGCCGGAGGTCGTGCGGCTGTACTACACAGTCGCCTCCCGGTCGGCGGTCGAGGCGGGAGTCGTGGCCCTCGCCGACGTCGACGGTCTGCCGTGGCGGCTGCCGGAACCGGGCGAGCTGCCGGTGGTGGACGACACGGAGATCACCACGGCGGTCGACATCACCGACCACGTGCCCGCCAAGCTGCGGGCCCTGCGCGCGCACGCCACCCAGGTGGGTGTCTGGCAGGGACAGGACGGGACACACAGCTACGCGCTGTCGAACGGCATCGCCCAGCCGGTCGTCGAACGCGAGTACTTCGTCCTCGCCCGAGGCGACGGCGACACGATCGAATCGGACGTCTTCGGCGGCCTGTCCCCGGTCGAACACGCGGGCGCCGACCGGTGACCCTCGTCGAGCGCGCCCGCTACACCGGCCTACTGGCCGTCAGCGTCGTGCTCGGGGTGTTCGAACTTTTCTTCCTCCCACTCCGACTCGACGGCCGGGTCCTGCCGGACGTGGACGCGCTGCCGTTCCCGATCACCGCACTGGTCGCGGGCCTGACCCTGCCCTGGCTGGTGACGCGCGCGAGCCGCATCGAGCTGCGCGCGACGATCGCGGGCGGACCACTGTACGTGTGGCTGGCCACGCTGCTGCTGTTCGTGGTCGTCGGTCCCGGCGGGGATGTCATCGTGATCTCCGACTGGCGAACGCTGCTCCTGCTGGCCGCGGGCGCGTTCCCGGCCACGGTGAAGATCGGCGACGTGCTCGCCCGATCCATGGTCGACAAGGGGAAGGACAATGGCCGAGACGATCACTGACCGGCAGGTCGTCGCCGTCCTGCGCCCGTTCGTGCGCGCGACGACTCCGATGCTGGACGGCCTGCGCGAGGCAAATCCATTCGGGATCGTGCGGCGGGTGTTGCCCGGCGACGGGCTGGAGAAGGTCGAACGCGGTCTGCGCGAGAAGTTGTTGGCAGGTCTGGAAAGCACGCATGTGCCGGGCACGGCCGCCTGGCACGCGATGACCGTGGACGAACGGGACGACTGGTGGGTCGGTCGGGTCGGCCGGTTCACGGTGTTGTTGGCTTCGATTCCCGGTATCGGCGGGGCGCTGGCCGATCGACTGCCCATTCAGGACACGTTGGCCACCGCGGGGCAGGGGTTGGTGTTGTCCGCCTTGGCGGTCGAGCATGGGGTCACCGACCAAGGGGCCCGGGTTCGGCTGATCGCCAAGGTGTTGTTCGATCGGGATATCGATCACGGGCTGGCCGCCGGTGCTGCCACTGTGGCGGAAGACGCTGCCGCCGCCGAGATGACGGCGGATTTGGAAGAGTCGCAGCGGAAGCATGGGAAGGTCACGTTCAAAGCTGCGTCGGGGGCGTTGTGGCGGTTCGGGCGGACGTTGTTGGCTTTGGGGGATGAGCTGGACAAGCGGCCGCAAGGGCGGTTCTACCACAAGGCATTGGGGGCGGTGCCGGTCGTTGGGATGGCCGGGGACTACCTGGGGGAGCGCAGCGCTTTGAAGCGGGCCGCCAAGCGGGGGCGGAAATGGCTCGATGCGGAGACCGGTGTGGCCGTGCGAGAGACGAAGCCGAAGAAGTGGTGGTAGGGGGACAAGCGGTAGAGCAGGCTGGGGGCGCCTGCCCTACCGCCCGACCCCGGGGCCACGCTCCCCGGGGCCGGTCCCACACCGCCTGCCGGTGATCGCCGAACCCGGTTCCTCCCTAGTCCCGGTCGACGAGCGCCAGTAGCGGAGCGGGGAATCGGTCGCCCGCCGTTCCCATGGAAGCAGCAGCATCGAGCGCGGCGAGATCGGCGGTGCTCAGCATGACCTCGGCGGCAGCGACGTTGTCCACCAAGTGGGTGCGCCGCTTACACCCCGGAATAGGCACAATGGACTCGGTTGTCTCGCCCTGCGCGAGCACCCACGCGATCGCGATCTGACTCGGCGTCGCGTCCTTCGTCCGGGCAAGCTCACGCACAGCCCGCCCGATCCGGTCGTTCTGCTCCCAGTTCTCCGGGCTGAACCGCGGGTCGGCCCGCCGGAAATCCCCCTCCGGCAGGTCGGCGGGCGAAGCGATGGCGCCGGTAAGGAAACCGCTGCCGAGAGGCCGGTACGGGACCAGGGTGATCTCCAGTTCCACGCAGGCGGGCAGGATCCGTTCCTCCACATGGCGTTCCCACAGCGAGTACTCCGTCTGCAACGCGCTGATCGGATGCACCCCGTTGGCCTTGCGGAGAGTGTCGGCGGACGCCTCGCACAGGCCGATGGCGCGGACCTTGCCCGCCGCCACCAGAGCCCCCAGCGCGCCAACGGACTCCTCGATCGTGACCTCGGGCGAGACCCGGGCCAGGTAGTACAGGTCGAGATGGTCGACACCGAGGCGTTCCAGGGTGCCGTCGATCGCCGAGGTCAGGTACTCCGGCGAGCCGTCCACCCACATGCGGCCCTCGTCGGTGCGGCGCATGCCGGTCTTGCTCGCGATCACCGCCTCGTCGCGACGGCCTGCCAGGGCCCGGCCCAGCAGCCGTTCGCTGGTGCCGGGGCCGTAGAAGTCGGCCGTGTCGAAGAGGGTGACCCCCAGGTCGAGCGCGCGGCGCACGGTGGCCACGCACTCCTGTTCGTCGACCGGGCCGTAGCTGCCGGAGAAACCCATGCACCCCAGGCCGATCGCGGACACCTCGATACCGGAGGTGCCCAGCTCGCGCTGCTTCATCCCGCTCCCATCCCCGCCCGAGACCGGGCGACCAAACTTGGTAGCCGTCTAACAAACACCCTAGGACATGAACTCGTTAGCCGTCAAATGAATGCCACGGCGCGGCACCAGCCCGCGCCGGAGCGGGCGACCTTGACCGGGAAGCAGGTGACCGTGAAGCCGGTCGGGGACGGCAGGGCGCCCAGGTTGCCGAGCCGTTCGATCTGGCAGTACTCGCGTTCACGGCCCGCGAAATGGGCGGGCCAGAGCACTTCCGGGCGGCCGGTCTCGTGATAGCGGTTGATCATGTCCGGGAACGGGGCGTCCAGGCTGAACGCGTCCGTGCCGATCACGCGCACGCCCGCGTCGAGCAGCAGGTCGACGCCGGAGCGGTCCAGGCCGACGAAGTCGGTGAAATAGCGGGGAGAACCCAGCAGGCGTTCGGCGCCGGTGTGCAGCAGCACGATGTCGCCGGGGCTGAGTTTGTGCCGTACCAACGCCAACTGTTCGCGCAACGCGTCCGCGCCGACCGCGCCGATGGGCCAGGCGCGCAGGTCGAGCCGCACTCCCTGGCCGTGGAACCATTCCAGTGGCAGCTCGTCGATGCTGCGTGGCCTGCCGTAGCTGGCTTTCGAGCCGTAATGCAGTGGCGCGTCGATGTGGGTGCCGGTGTGGGCGGACAGGTAGAGGAAGTCGTTGGACAGGAACTCGCCGTCGGGGAAGACGTCCACGGGCAGATCGAGGTCGAAATGCGCGCGCATCTCGGAGATGACGTGCCGGGCGCCGTCGGCGTGCGAGAGGACCTCGTGCTTGATCGGGTCCGGTTCCCAGAACTCCGCGTCGATGGGGGAGGACAGGTCTATCAGAGGCATGGTTCGGGCTCCGTGAACAGGTCGGTGTGGACGTGTACCGGGCGGTCACCGAAAGCGATGCGGCGCAACACTTTCCCGTAGATGGGCGTGTATGCGAGAAGTCGCGCCAATGCAGGGCGTACGGCGGTGGCGACGCGTCCGGTCGTGAGCATTGCTTTGCCTTGGCGGCGTTGTAAGGCCAGTACTGCCTCGATTGAGGGGCGGCGTTGCGTGGTGAACTCGTTCAGTCGCTCCGCACTGAAATTGTTGTCGTGCAGGGTATTCACTAGGATCGGGTGCAGTACGGCCGCGTCCTGGATCGCCAGGTTGACGCCCTGGGCGCCGATCGGACTGTGGGTGTGGGCACTGTCGCCGAGCAGGACAAGGCCGTCGCGGGTCCAGTCCCGGGCGCAGCCGGAGAACACGTCCAGGAGGGTCAGGTCGCCCAGGGCCCGGAGCTGATCCTCGATCGTGTCCGCGTGCGCGGGCAGGGCTGTGGTGATGCGCCGCTTCACCTCACCGATGCCTTGGCCTGCCAGCTCGCGGTAACCCTGGTGCGGCAATGTCCATCCGACTTGCACACGGTCCGGGAAGGAATCGTGCAGCAATACCGGGCTGCCGTCGTTGCGCACCACCTGGACACGGCGTGTGCCTTCCGTGACGGCGGGCAGTTTGAACCAGAGGACGTCGTGTTCGAACGCCTCGATCCGGTCGTATTCGATGCCCGCGAGCCTGCGCACCTTCGAATAGCGGCCATCGGCGCCGATCACGCACCGGGAACGCACCACCACCTCGTCATCGCCGGTCCCGCAGCGCACACCGGTGATCCGGCCGTCGTCATCGCGTTCGAGGCCGTGTACGCCCCTGCCCGGCAGCGGCCGGAACGCCGGGTACGCCTCGCACGCGGTGGACAGCTCGGCGAGGATGTGGCGCTGGGGCACAGAGAACAGATGGTTGTGCGGCTCGGGGAGTTGCCGGTAGTCGATATCCATCAATACACGGCCCTGGTCGACGAGCTGGAACCGTTCCATCTCGTAACCGCCGCGCGCCTGTACGCCGCCGAGCACACCGAGTTCGTCCAACAACCGTAGCGCGCCCGGTTGCAGGATCTCGCCGCGATACTCGCGATCCAGCGACGAAGTCCGCTCCACCAGCGCGACGCTCGCGCCGGAACGCACCAGCAGCAGGCTCAGCGCCAACCCGGCCGGGCCGCCGCCGACCACGCAGAAGTCCGCGTCCACAGTGGTCATGTCAGGCCCGCAGCCCGAGTCCGCCGTCGGCCGTGACGACCTGGCCGTGGATCCAGTGCGCTTCCCGGGAACACAGCAACGCCACCGCGTCGGCGACATCGTCCGGCTTGGTGAGCCTGCCCGCGGGGGTGCGGCCGCCGAGCATGGCGGCCAGCTCGGGACTGTGGTTGTGCTCGCCCTTGTCCAGCATGCCGGTGGACACGGCGGTCACCGCGACCCCGCGCCCGGCGAACTCGGCCGCCAGGTACCGCACCAGCGACTCCAGCGCGGCCTTGCCGACCCCGGTGGCCACGTAGTCCGGGATCACCGAGTGCGCGCCGTTCCCCGAGATGGCCACGATCCGCCCCGCCCGACCCGCCATCAACTCGGCGAACAGGGGCGCGCCCAACAGCAGCGGGTCCAAGGCCAGCGACAGCTCACGCCAGAACGCTGTGTGATCCACCGCCAACGCCGACATCGGTCGCCAGGACGCCGCGTTGTGCACCACGATGTCCAGCCCACCGTGGCTCGCGCGCGCCAGCTCCCCGATCATCGCCAGGGTGCCCGCGTCCCGGATGTCCCCCTTGACCGGTGTCGCGACGCCGGGGGCGTCGGCCAGCGCGTCGACGGTGGCCCCCGCGGCCGAGTCATCGTTGCGATAGTTGACCAACACGTCGCACCCGGCCCGGCACAGCCGGTGCACGATCGCCCGGCCCAGGCCCCGGCTGCCGCCGGTCACCAGGGCGAGCTTGCCGGACAACGGTTCCAGGCTGCTCATCGACTGGGTCTCCCTTCATTGCCGTTCACTACGACGACCTGGCCCGTGTGTGTGGTCATTGCCCCGGCCAAGGCGAGTACCGCCGCCGCTACCTCCGCCGGGCTGTTCACCGCGACTCCCGGCGGCAACCCGGGAACCGGCTGCCCCGGCTCGGCCACCGGACCCGGCGCCACCGCGTTGACCAGCACGCGCAGGGGCGCCAAGTCCTGGGCCAGGGCGAGTACCAGCCCGTTCACCCCTGCCTTGGCCGCGCACAGATGCGCCGCGCCGGTTCGGCCCCGGACCCCGGCCAGCGACGACAGCAGCACTACCCGCGCGCCGTCCGGATCCAGCAAAGGAATCAAGTCGCGGACGAGAGCGTGTGCTCCCACGAGGTCCGTGTCGACCAGCCGCCGGAACCGGTCATCGTCCAGATCGGTGGCTGTGACCGGTTTGCCGGTGTAGCCGGTGACGCAGTTGATCACTGCGACCACGGACTCAACCCCGCCCACGGCCGCTGCGGCTCGCGCGCGGGCGACGCCACCAGCGGCGGTGATGTCGGCACAGACTTCGACAGTCTGGACACCGTGGTCGGCGCGGAGGCGTTTGGCCAGGGTCGCGACGGCCTCGGTGTCGCGGCTGCCGTGGACGACGATGTCGGCGCCCAGGGCCGCGGCGGCGGTCGCGGTGGCCGAGCCGATCCGGCCGGTGGCGCCCGCGACCCAGACCCACCGGCCCGCCAAGCCCGGCGAGGCGGGATCAGGAGGCGTCACACTCGATCACCACCGAGCACAGCTCCGGCTCCGCCTTGGCCAGCACCGCGATGGCCTCGATGTGCCTGCGGAACGACTCGCCGCGGACCACCCGCTGGTGGTCGGCGGCCTCGGCCCACTCGGCGATGTTGATGTAGACCGTCGGGTCGTTGACCGAGCGGACTAGGCGGAAGCCGCGGAACCCGGCCTGGGTGCGCATGAACTCCGAGCTTTCCACCCAGATCCGCTCGAACTCGGCGGGATCGCCGGACACGGTGAACTTGTTGACCAGGGTGACCATCGTGCGTTCTCCATTCCATCGAACCGAGGGGAGCGCGGCGGACTCCGGACCGCCGCGGTGCAGCCGGGCGCGCAGTGCGGCGCGCGGCACCTTTCCGTTGGGGGACCGGGGAATCGCGGGTACCAGCTCCACCGAGCCGACCCGCTCGTAGTAGGCGAGATCCGCGTTGACGGCGTCCACCGCGGCTCGTGCATCAGAGCCGCCGACCACCAGCGCGTGCGCGACGCCGCCGTGTACGGGGTCGGGACGGTCCAGCACGCAGCAGTCGGTGATCTCCGGGCGGGCCAGCAGCGCTCGCTCGACGGCCGTCGGCGAGACCAGCCAGTTGTCGTGCTTGAACACGTCCTTCAGCCGGTCGACCAGGTACAGCCTGCCGTCCGCCGCGATCCGGCCGATGTCACCGGTGGCGAGCCAGCCGTCCGAACCGCCGCCCCCGCCGCCGAGGTAGCCCAGCATCACCTGCGGGCCGCGCACCTGCACCTCGCCGACCTCGTCGACGCCCAGCACGCGCCGCCCGCCGACCTCGACGGTCCGGCATTCCGTGCCGACGACCGGCAGCCCCACGGACTCGGGGTGCGGGTCCTCGGGCAGGTCGAAGTGGGTGAGCGGGGAGGTCTCGGCGAGGCCGTAGCCCTGCACCACCGGCACCTTGAAGTGCGCGGACAGGAGGCAGGCCAAGGCCGGGGCCAGCGCGGAGCCGCCGGACGCGATCATCCGCAGGGCGGGCGCCCGCAGCCGGGGCAGGTCGGGATGATCGGCCAGCCGGGTCAGCAGCACGGGCAGGCTGTAGTAGTGGGTCACGGCGTGCGCGGCCGCCAGCCGCATCGACTCGGCCGGGTCCGTGGACCAGCACAGCACCTGGGTCGCTCCCGCGTGCAGGGCCGAGTTCAGGTGCATCGGGTGGTAGCTGGGCAGACCGTTGCCCGCCACCGAACCCGGCCGCAGCCGGTGCGCCATCGCGGTCTGTGCCGCGTTGACCGCGAGGTTGCGGGCGCTGAGCAGCACGGCCTTCGGATCACCGGTCGTGCCGCTGGTGAACAGCACCGACGCGGGCGCGTCCAGGGACCGCGCGGGGCGTGGCGGCCGATGTGGACCGCCCGTGCGCCACTCGGCGAGCGGGGCCGTTGGCACCGAGTCGGACTCCGGACCGATCGCGAGCCGGACCTGGCCGTCCCGCAACACCCCGGCCAGGGTGGCGGGCGGTAGCAACGGGTTGGTCGCTGCGACGACGTTCCCGCTGCGCAGAACTCCCAGGTAGACCACGGCGAAGTCCGGCCGGGGCACGGCCGTCACCGCGACGGTCGAACCGGTGACCGGTGTGCCGTGCCGGGCCAGCAGGTCCGCCACCCAGTCCGCGGCGACATCCACCTGACGGTCCAGCTCGGCGAACGTGGTCACCGACCCGGCGTGCACGAGCGCGGCCCGGTCCGGCGCGTCGGCGGCCGCCGCGGACAGCAGCTCGTCGACGCTGATCAGGACGTCGAGCGGCTCAGCCACGGACGTGCTCGGCGGCGCGGTGCAGGGTCGCGGTGCTGTTGGTGCCCAACGCGGTCCGCACGAACTCCTTCGCGTCGTCGACCGTGGCACCCGCGCCGAGCACACGTTCCACCGCGTCCGGCCGGATCCGGATCGTGTGCCGGGACGACGCCCGCACGTGGTTGCCCGCCGCCGTCAGCGTCCACTCGCCGGTGTGCGCGTCCAGCAGCGCGGGCGGCTCCAGTTGCTTGTAGACGATTCGGTGGTCCGGCAGGCAGACGCGGGCGGAGCGGGTCGTGTGCACCGAGCCGTCCGCGGTGCGCGTGTCCATGATCATCAGTTGCAGGCCGGGGGTGTCCTCGATCAACTCCAGTCGGTCCACGTGCGGGATCCGTTCCGGCCAGTGGGCGGCGTCGCGCAGGAAGTCGTAGACACCGTCCACCGGACCGGTGATCTCCACGGTGTCGGTGAAGTCCAGTTCCAGCGCGCGCAACCGGTCCTCACTACGCGCGTGGTCGGCGATCGCGGCCAGTTCGGCCTCGCTGTTGCGGTCGACCGCGCGCCGGATCCAGGTCACCGCGTCCGGGTCGTCCGCCTCGGCGGCGAAGTCGTGGTCCAGCACGACGCGGGTGCCGCCGTCGCCGAGCGACTCGAACGCCCATGCCCCGCCCATGGCCGCGACCGGCGGTGACGGCTGCTGTTGGCGGAACGCGATCCGACCCGGCGTGGGCGCCAGGTCGCGGCGCGAGGTCCAGGTCCGCACCTCGCCGTTCGCGGTGGCCCACAGCCGCAGCAGCTCGGTGCGCCCGTCCCCGTCGATCCGTTCCACGTGGACGGTCGGGCCGAGCACCATGGGCCAGCGCTCGACCTCGGCGACGACCCGGTGCAGCACCTCGGCCGGGGCATCGGCGACGACGGTGTGCCGCACGTGGTGGGTGGCGAGTCTGGTGGTGGTCACGCGGGTGCCTCCTCGATCGGGGGTGCTCAGTAGTTGCCGAGACCGCCGCAGACGTTGATCGCCTGCGCGGTGATGGGGTCGGCCGCCGGGCCGGTCAGGTACTCGACCAGCGCGGCCACCTCGTCCGGCGTGGCGTAGCGGCCGAGTGGGATCTTCGCCTCGAACCGGGACAGCACGTCGTCCTCGGTGGTCGACCAGGCGGCCGCGTAGCCCTGCCGGACCCGTTGCGCCATCGGGGTTTCCACGTATCCGGGGCAGACGGCGTTCACGGTCACGCCGGTGCGTGCCAGCTCCAGGCCCAACGCCTTGGTGAAGCCGATGACGCCGTGTTTCGACGCCGAGTACGGCGCGCCGAGCACCACGCCCTGCTTGCCGCCGGTCGAGGCGATGTTGACCACCCGGCCGCGCGGGCGCTCGGCCAGGCCGCCGATGGTCAGTGCCGCGCGGGTGACCAGGAAGACGCTGGTCAGGTTGGTCTCCAGGACGTCCGACCAGAGTTCGTCGGTGAGCTCGGCGGTCACCCCGCCGCCGCTGCGGCCCGCGTTGTTGACCAGGGTGTCGATCGGGCCGAACCGGTCCACGGCCGCGGCCACCAGGTCGTCGACCTCGGCCCGCTCGCGCACGTCGCAGCGTGTTCCGGCGGCCTCGACACCGTCCGCGTGCAGCTGCTCGACGACCCGGTCGACGTCGTCCTTGGTGCGCGCGCAGACGAACACCCGTGATCCGCCCGCGCCGAGCCTGCGGGCGACCGCCAGGCCGATCCCGCTGGTCGCGCCGGTCACGATGGCGGTGCGCTGGTCGGGCATCGTCGCCTCCCTTGCTCGGATCCCTTACCCGACAAGGGTCGCGCCCCGGCCTGGAGCGACCGGGGCGACGACGCTGGAGCCCGCCTGTAACCGCCGGTGCCGCCTGGGGACGGCACCGGCGGCTGCCAGGTCAGGCGGCCCGCTCGCGCAGGCTCGTGAGGATGGCGGTCGAGCAGCGGTCGGCGATCGCGGTGATCGTCAACGCCGGTGGCACCGCGCCGCAGCTGCCGGGCAGCAGCGACCCGTCCACCACCCACAGCCCCGGATACCCGTGCAGGGCGCCGAAGCCGTCGCAGTCACGGCCCATCCGGACGCCGCCCAGCGGGTGCGCGGTCGTCCCCGGATCGGTGAACCCGGTGAAACTGCCCTGTGTCACCGCGTTGATCCGGTCCAGCGTGGCGTTCACGGCGGTGGTCGTGGCCCGCACCTTCGGATTGGTGCCGGGCCAGGTGAGTTCCACCTGGCCCGCGCGGTAGGCGAACGTGCCCACCGCGGGCACCACGGCGACCCCGAGGGTGCCGAGCGCACCCGTACCGTCCGCGGGCTCGGTCGCCCACGGAAAGTTGAGCAGGGTCGCGGCGGCGTTCCGGTCTGCCCAGTCCCGGATGACCACACCGGACGGTCCGCCCTGGGTGGGGTTGTTGAACGGCAGACCACCACGCATGCTGATGTTGTCGCCGTTGTTGCCCCAGCCCTGGCCGATGCCCGCGCTCAGACTCGGGAGTCTGCCGGTGTCCCTGGCTCGCACGAGCAGGCGGTTGGTGTTGAGCGAGCCCGCGGCGAACACGACCGTGTCGGCGGTGTACCGGGTGGTGCCCGCGACCTGGCCGTGCTCGTCGATCCGCTGGGTGGTGACGACGTAGCCGTGGCCCCGGCGCTCGATGTCGGTGACGTTGGCCTGCGTCACGACCCGCACACAGCCCACCGCCTCGGCGGCGGCGAGCACGGTCCGGTCGACACTGAGCCGGGCACCGCTGTTGACACCCCAGATCGACTGACCGGCCACGACCGACGGGACCCTGGCCCCGGTCATCTCCTGGCGGACCACCGACCAGTCGATGCCCATGTCCACGAACAGCGGCGGAAGTCCCGCCCTGGTCGCCTCGTCGGCGAACATCCGCGCCGCCGTGTAGAAGCGGGAGGCGAGGACGTCGTCGGGCATGGGCTGCGGGCGTAACAGCGCGCGGGCACGCGGGTACCAGGTCGCGGCTAACTCGGCGTAGTCCACGGCGTCCGTACCCGCAACCGAGGCCAGGTACAGCTCCTCGGACGGCTGCATGAGCACGGAGTTGTTGACCAGCGAGCCGCCGCCCACCCCGGCCCCCGCGAGCACCGTGATGCCGTCGGCCGGGTAGGCCTCCAGCACCCCGGGATAGCGGTTGAGCGTGGCGGTGGTGAACGGCGAGGTGGTGCTCAGCCACGCCGCTCTCCCGTCGGGGTGGTCGGGCGTGGCGAACGTGTCGCCCTGCGGCGTGATCCGCCACCGCCGTCCCCGCTCCAGCACGGTCGTGTCGATCCCGTGCTGGGCCAGCCGGTAGGCCACGACGGCGCCCGCGTACCCGGACCCGATGACGATCACCGACTGGTGTTCGTCGGCCTCGGCCCGGAACCGGCCGCCTGCGAGGGTGGCCCCGGCGGCCAGTACCCCGATCCCGGCGGCCCCACCGAGGAAGGTGCGCCGGGAGGTCCGATGGTTGCGTTCCATGATGATTCCCTCTCAGACGGTTGTCGCCCCCCATTCGGGGCGGGGGCTACACCATCAGGGACCAATCTGGAGCGCCACTGGAGCGCTTTTGTGACCGGCGCTACTCCAACCGAGGAGTTGGACTTCGAGTAATACGCCAATCGGTGAGGTGGTTTCGCCTGCGTTGCGTGATCGGTTGCTCGGAAACCCCGCGCTGGGAAGGAAAACGGCGTTCCGGTCGTCCTGCACCGACTTTCCAGGCGTGACCGCCAAGGTCGGGAGACGGTTCTTACCTGAAGGGGACGATATGACCAGCGCCACATCCGGACCCGCCCTTTCGACTACGGACAGTGATTCGTTGCGTGCGCGGATCGACCACTTCTATGCCAGGCAGATGCACGCCCTCGATGACAATCGCCCCGCGGAGTGGGCCGCTACCTTCACCGACGACGGGGTGTTCGCGGTCAAAGGCCAACCGGAACCGACCAGGGGACGTGCGGCATTGACGGCCGCCGCGGCTGCGGTGCGTGATCAGTTGGCAGCGGACGGGGTGATGCACCGGCATTGGCTGGGAATGCTGTCGGTGGATCCTCGGAGCGACGGGACCGTGCTCGCCCGGTTCTACGCGTTGGTGATCGCCACACCTCGGGACGGCGCGCCTTGTTTGCACCGGAGCACTTGTTGTGCGGACGTACTGGTGGGAGATGGGGAGGGGTGGTTGGTGCGCGAGCGGCAGGTCGAGCGGGATGACTTGATCTGAGGCCGGGCACGCGAAAAGGGCGCCGAACCTGATTGATCAGGTCCGGCGCCCTTTTCGAGCGGTGGGGTCAGCGGTCGTGCTCGGCGAGCTCCGCGTTGATCAGGGCCAGTAGGGCCCGAGGCGTGTCCGCGCGACCGGCAAGATCGTCCGCGAGTCGCACCCCGTACTCCCGCTCCACCGCACCCAAAGTCTCCAGCAGTGCGATCGAGTCATACCCGAGGTCGTCGAAGGGCGTGTCCGGCGTGCTCTCCGACGAGCCCCCCGGGACGCCCGCGCTGGCATGCAAGAGCCGAACCAGATCCGCATAGCCAATGGACTTCATCGACTACCTCCTGAGTGAGCACGAACGACAAGGGCCGAGTTGAACCCGCCATACCCCCTGGCCAGGATCAGCACGGTGTGCGCAGAAAGAGCGCGCGGTGTATCGAGAACGAGATCGAGATCCGCGCACGCGATTCGCGAGGTTCCGACCGTGGGCGGCAGCAAACCGTCCCGAATGGACAGCAAGGCCGCCACCACGTCCAGCGGGGCCCCGCCGGAATAGAGGCGACCGATCGTGGTCTTCGGAGCGGTCACCGGAACCGCCCGCGCGCCGAACACCTCGGTCAGCGCCGAAGTCTCGGCCTGATCCAGCTCGGGCATCCCCGCGGCATCGGCGAACACGGCATCGACCTCGGCAGGATCCACCGAGGCATCGGCCAATGCAGACCGAATTGCCCGGCACAACCCATCCGACGTCACCGGCCCGGCCGGATCCAGGGCAGCACCCCATCCGGCGATCTCCCCATACGCACGCGCACCCCGCCGAGCGGCCGACGCGGCATCCTCGACCACCAGAATGGCGCCGCCTTCCCCAGGCACATGCCCACAGGCGCGCTCATCGAACGGCAGATAGGCAGTCTCCGGATCGTCAACGGGACTTAACCGCCCACTGGGCAGTTGGGCCACCAGTCCCCACGGACACAACGACGAATCCACCCCACCGGTCATCACCAGCCGCGTGCCCCGCCGAACATGTCTCCGCGCCTGGGCAATCGCGTCCAGGCCACCGGCCTGCTCGGCCACCAGCACACCGCTCGGGCCACGCATCCCATGTCGGATCGAGATCTGCCCGGTGTTCACCGCATAGAACCAGGCAAACGACTGATACGCACTCACATGCTGAGACCCGTGCCGCCACAGCTTTTCCAGCTCCCGCTGCCCGAACTCGAACCCGCCGGACGCACTTGCGGTGACCACGCCCATGTCGAACTCCGGCACAGTCACCGGATCCACACCCGCGTCGGCCAGCGCCCAGTCCGACGCCAACAGCGCCATGCGGGTCATATGGTCGGTCTGCGGCAACAAGCGTGCGGGCAGGTGTGCGGACGCGTCGAAGCCGGAGACCTCACCGGCGAGGCGCGTCGGATAGCCCGCCGGGTCGAAACGGGTGATGGGGCCGATGCCGCTCACGCCCTTCAACAACGCCGTCCAGTACTGCTCCACACCGAATCCGTTGGGCGCCAACGCCCCCATTCCGGTGACCACGGCCGCGTTCATGCCGCACGCCCCGGTCGGGACAGGACCATCGCGCTCTGGAATCCACCGAAACCGCTGCCCACGGTCAATACCGCGCCCAGCTTCCGCTCGCGCGCGGTGAGCGGCACGTAGTCCAGGTCGCATTCCAGGTCCGGTTCGTGCAGGTTCGCGGTCGGTGGGACCACACCGTGTCGGATCGCGAGGGCGCAGGCGGCGATCTCGATGGAGCCGATCGCGCCAAGGGAATGGCCGATCATGGACTTGATGGAACTCATCGGCACCTCATAAGCGCGTGGCCCGAGTGCGGCCTTCACCGCCGCTGTCTCGTGCCGGTCGTTCTGGACCGTGCCCGAGCCGTGCGCGTTGACGTAGTCGATCGCCGAGCGGTCCAGCGCCGACTCGGTCAGTGCGGCGCGGATCGCCTCGGCCATCTCGCGGCCGTCCGGGCGGAGGCCGGTCATGTGGAAGGCGTTGCAGCGTGAGGCGAATCCGGTGATTTCCGCGTATATCCGTGCGCCGCGAGCCCGTGCGCGTTCCGCCTCCTCCAACACCAGCACCGCCGCGCCCTCGCCGAGCACGAAACCGCGGCGGGTGTTGTCGAACGGGCGCGAGGCGTGTTCGGCGTCGTCGTTGTACGGGCTGGTGGCCTTGATCGCGTCGAAGCAGGCGACCGTTATCGGGGAGATGGGGGCGTCGGTCGCGCCCGCCACCACCACGTCGGCCGAGCCCTCGGCGATCAGCTCACGGCCGTGGCCGACCGCGTCGATGCCCGAGGTACAGCCGGTGGACACCAGGGCGGCCGGGCCGAGCGCGCCGACCGACCACGCCACCTCGCGGGCCAGCGAGCTGGGGACCAGGTAGTCGTACAGGTGCGGCATCGCGTAGCCAGGGTCCACCAGCCTGCTCGCCCCCGAGTCGCTGACCACGGTGTACTCCCGTTCCAGGCTCATCGTGCAGCCCACCGCGCTGCCCACCACCACGCCGGTGCGGTCAGCGGGCAGCTCGGCCGCGGCCAGACCCGCGTCGGCCAGCGCCTCGGCCGCGCAGACCACCGCGAACTGGGCGGCGCGGTCCATCCGGCGGGTCTGCCGCGGGCCGAGGCCGTGTGCCGCCGGGTCGAAGTCCACCTCGGCGGCCACCCGGGAGCGGAAACCGGAGGCGTCGAAGAACGAGATCGGGCGGGTCGCGGTGCGGCCGCTGGTGATCAGGTCCCAGAACCGGTCCCGCCCCACCCCGCCGGGCGCGACCACGCCCATGCCGGTGATGACGACCCGTCGTTGTCCGGACACCGATATGTCCTCCCCCTGTCGTCCGCGCCCTCGGAGCGGATCGGACCTTGCGACTCCAGCTTCCCGACCGGGACTGGAGACCTTCTGGAACACCAACGAAAATCGGGTCCAGCACCGCGGTATCCCCGCCTGTACGAGGAAAGGGGACCGGCTGGTGCCGGTCCCCTTTCGTGGTACTGCCTCGGTCAGCCCGGAATCGGGGCGCCCGCGCGCGCGAGTTGGGCGAGGGTCAGCTCCCACAGGCGTTCCCGGTCCCGTGGCCGACCGGCCATCGGGTGCGCGGGCGCGGGATCGCCCTGGTCCACATAGGATCCGGAAGGCAGTCGTGGCCGCGACATCGGCGCGAGGACGTTGGCGGCGCCGGTCTCCACGTCCAGTGCGGGGCCGCCATTGCCCTGTCGGACCATCTTCGTGTCGACGTACCCCGGGTTCACGCACACCGAGTGCACCGAGCCGTGGCGGGCGGCGAACTCGGCGGTGAAGACGGTCAATGCCAGCTTTGACCGCGCGTATGCCTTCATCCGCTCCCAACACACGTGCGACTCGGGATCCGACCAATCGAACACCGCCCGGTGGTGCGCGCTGGATCCCACGTTGAGCACGGTCGCCCCATCGAGCAGCGGCGCCAGGCCAGTGGTGAGGGCGAACGGGGCGAGGTAGTTGACCGCCCAGTGCAGCTCGAACCCGTCGGCGGACAGCCGCCGTTCGGACATGAGTCCGTTCGGGGTGAACACGCCCGCGTTGTTGACCAGCAGTGTCGGCGGCTCGTCCGCGTGCCGCAGCCTGCCGACCAGGTCGGCGATCTGGCCGAGACTGGCGAGATCGACCGCGACCGGGGTGAAGCGACCGTCGGGCAGCGACACCCGGAGCCGGTCGACGGCGTCGTTCGCCCGCCCCTCGTTGCGGCCGTGCACCAGCACATGATGGCCTTGCCTGGCCAGGTCCCGGGCCACGACCCAGCCGATCCCGTCGGTGGCACCGGTGACGATGGCGAGCCCGGTCATGACGTGTCACCTTCCAGCACAGGCAGCAGCAGCCGCGAAGGGTGGTCCGCGTTGTGATGGTAGGTGTCCGTGCCGACTTTCAGGCCGTAATCGTGGGTAAACGGTCCTTCCGTGAGCGGTGAATCGCCGTTGGTCAGTTCCAGCCGGATACGGTGGCCTGCCCTGAACACGTACGCGGCGGGGAGCAACTCAACCCGCAGCAGATAAGGCTGTCCGGGGACGAGCGGTTGTGGGTCGCGGTGTGTGTGGAACGGTCGGAGTGGCGTGCTCAGGACAGGATCTTCCGCGCGATGTGATGCGCGAAGCCAGCCTTGGGTGACCGGAATGGCTCGGTCCGGTGCGATGTCCCGGACCTTGGCATACACATCGGCATCCCTTTGGTCGCTGGATAGATAGAGCTCCAGCACTACCGGGCCCGCGATCGACAGCTCATGCTCCAGTGGTGGACTAGTCCAGGTGGTGACACCCGCGACCGGGTCCGGCCTGCCGTGCTCATCGAACGCGACGACGCCGAGCCGCCACTCCGGGCGCGGGTAGCTCCACGAGGTGGCGCCGCCCGGGTCTGTCCACACCAGACTGCCATCGTTCACCGACCGGACCTGGCCTGCCTGCTCGCCGGACAGGTACAGCGCCTGGGGAGCGATGTTCGCGGGCGGCCACCGGGACATCGTCCGATACTCGTCCGCGCCGCGCACCCACACCGTGACCGGCGGCTCGTCCAGCCTGCCGATGCCTTTGAGGTGGTGGTCGTACCAGGGGAGCAGGTATCGCTTGTGGAACTCCGGGTCGTCGAACAGGCTCTGCGCCCCCGCCACATCCGCCGCGCCGGTGACCAGCAACTTCTTCGGTCCGGTCAGGCGTTCGTAGCCGAGCAGGTTCCCGCGCAGGTGGAGCGGGCCCTTGCCCCAGCAGCCGATGGACAGCACCGGCACGTGCACCCGGTCGAGATCCCAGAACGGCGACCGGTCCCGCATCCAGTCGTCGTCGACCGGATGCCGCAGGATCTCGCCCAACAGTCCGTCCCGCAGACCTGCGGGCGGGTGGCCGCCCGCCTGGTGCAGCAACGTGATCCGGGCACTCCACCCGGCCGCGAAACCGGTCGACGGAATGCCGCCGTGGTAAAGGAAGTCCCGATAGATGTCGGTGTTTCCGTCGTAGGGCGCGATACAGGCCAGGTGCGGCGGATTCGCGCGGGCGGCGTTCCACTGGGCCATGGCGAAGTACGACTGGCCGATCATGCCGACCCGGCCGGTGCACCACTCCTGCCCGGCCAGCCATTCGACCGTGTCATACAGGTCGGCCGACTCGACCGGGCCGCCGAACGTCCACTCGCCGCCGGAGTCGCCCGTGCCACGCAGGTCCAGCCAGGCGAACGCGTAGCCGTGGTCGAGGTAGAAGGCGATCGGACCGGTCTCCCGGAACGGGAACAACGGGTGCGCGGGCAGATCACGCAAGACCTTGCGATAGGGCGCGGCGGCCAACAGCACCGGCACCGGCTCCTCGGTCTCCGGCAGGTACTTGGGTAGGTAGATGTCGATCGCCAGCCGGGTGCCGTCCCGGGCGGTGAGCCAGGTGCTCCTCACGCCCGGACCGCCCGCGCGGCCAGGAACGCCGCGGTCAGGTCCTTGTCCGCGTGCCCGAGTTCCGCCGCTCGCCGGTACTGCTCCCGCACGGCCTCCGCCACCAGCGCGGACGCCCCGGTCGCCCGGCCCACCGCGGTGATCAGCTCGGCGTCCTTGAGCGCGGACCGCACGGAGAACGTGGGCGCGTAGTCGCCCGCGAGCACCGCGCCGCCCTTGAACCGGGCGTACGCCGTCCCCAGTGGACTGTCCTCTATCGCGTCCAGGAACAGCTGAGGATCCAGCCCGGCCGACTCGGTCAGCGCCATGGCCTCCAGCAGGGCCAGGGTCACCGCGAGGACCCAGCTGTTCACCGCCAGCTTGAGCCTGCTGGCCTCGGTGCCCTCGCCGACCCACAGCGTCCGCGCGCCGATGGCGGCCAGCACCGGATCGAGGCGGTCGGTGCGCGGACCGGAGATGAGCACGCCCAACCTGCCCTCGCCCGCGGCCCTGGGCGGGCCCACCACCGGTGTGTCGTAGAACGGCACGCCGTGTTCTGCG
This sequence comes from Actinokineospora enzanensis DSM 44649, assembly GCF_000374445.1. Taxonomy (GTDB): domain Bacteria; phylum Actinomycetota; class Actinomycetes; order Mycobacteriales; family Pseudonocardiaceae; genus Actinokineospora; species Actinokineospora enzanensis. The sequence goes on from NZ_KB894419.1 coordinate 70,255, forward strand.
GCCAGGACGGCCAGATCGTCGATCGCGCCGCCGACCGTGCTGGTCTGCAACCACACCGCGCCCGGCGCCAGCAGCGGCAACGCCTCCCGCGCCGCCGTCGCCACCACGTCCGCGTCGAGCAGCATCGTGATGAGCACGCCCGCGCCCTCGGCCGCCGTCGCCGGCGAGGAGTGCGCGGTGGCGCCCAGCTCCACCAGGGGCGCGGCCTTGGCGGGTGTCCGGTTGTACACGCGCACCGGGAAACCCGCGCGGAGCAGGCAGCGGGCGATCCCGCCGCCCATCATCCCGGTGCCGAGGACGGCGACCGGACGTCGGTCGGTCGGGGTGCTGGCCATGGTGATCTCCCTCGTCGGCGCGGCTGGGTACGGCGTACCCAGCGTCACCGGGCAGCCCGCAGCCCCGCTGGAGCGGTACCGGACCGATGGGCGCTCCACCGTCGCTCAACCGGCGCGACCGGGCGCCACTGCCAGCCTGGGGTGCGGCCAGAAACCGAACGAGGTGGCGGGAGCACACATGACCTACGGGATGGATGTCCGCGAACCCATGCGGGTGCCGCAGTCGGCCGAGATCATCGACTACGTGGTGCGCAACGGTGCGCGTCTCGACGACGCGCACCGGTTCCTGATCGACCGCACGCGTGAGCTGTTCGGCGACCGGGCGGGCATGCAGATCGCGCCGGAGCAGGGTGCCCTGATCAGCCTGCTGACCCGGCTCATCGGCGCCCGCAAGGCGGTCGAGGTCGGCACCTTCACCGGGTACTCCGCGCTGTGCATCGCCACCGGCCTGCCTGCCGACGGCGAGCTGCTGTGCTGCGACATCAGCGAGGAATGGACCGGGCTGGCCCGCGAGGGCTGGCGGCGCGCCGGTGTGGACGACCGGATCCGGCTGCGCATCGGCCCGGCCCTGGACACCCTGCGCGGGCTGCCGGACGTCGCGGACATCGACCTGTCGTTCATCGACGCCGACAAGCCCGGATACCGGGCGTACTACGAGGAGCTGCTCCGCCGCACCCGGCCCGGCGGCCTGATCCTGCTGGACAACGTCCTGTTCGGCGGCCGGGTCCTGGACCCGGCCGCGGACGGCCCGGCCGCCGCGCTGCGCGAGCTGAACCCGGCTCTCGCCGCGGACGACCGGGTCGACCTGGTGGTGCTGCCGCTCGCCGACGGCCTCACGCTCGCCCGCAAACGCTGACCTTCCCGCCGCCTGCCGACGGATCCGCCCGGATCGGCAGGCTCCCCGCGTTTGCAGGCATATGCGGCCCCGGCCGGTCGGCGCGGTACCGGTGCACCGACCGGTACCGCCCGGCCTGCCGGTGCGCCGCCCACTGCGCTGCTTGAAGCACTACTGCTCGAAGCACTGCCCACATGGCTGCCCGAACGGCCGCCCGGGGTGGGGTGTGCCGCGCAAGTGAGTACGGGTTCCAGTTGACTGGCCCCGGGTCCGCCGGACCCGGGGCCAGTCGCACGTGGTCAGTCCTCGGCAGGCGCGGGCGCCGGTGCGGCCGGGGTGCTGTCGGCCAGCGCGGCGGCCATCCGGGCCAGGCCGTCGCGCAGCTGGTCGCGCTCGGCGACGGTGAGCAGCGCGGTGGCCCGGCGCTCCAGCTCGGCCAGCTCGTTCATCACCGACTCGCGCAGGGACAGGCCCAGCTCGGTCAGGTGCAGCCGGACCAGCCTGCCGTCCGACTCGTCCGGTCTGCGACGCAGCAGTCCGGAGGTCTCCATCCGGGTGGCCATCTTCACCACCGTGGGGGTGGCCAGCCCCAGTCCGGTGGCGATCTGACCCGGCGTCTGGCCGTCACGCTCCCAGAGCGCCTCCAGTACCAGGTTCTGCCCGACCCGCACGCCGTGGCGGATCATCGCGGCATCGGCGGCGGACCGCATCAGTTTGGCGGCCCGGGTGAAGGTGGCGATGAACTCCGACACGTCCGGCAGTCTAGCGCCCCCGGAGATTGATTGACGGCTAATGATTTTCCTCCTAGTCTCGATCGGTAGCTGGCTACCAAACACGGGGAAGATCATGGAAGTGGCCGTCGTCCGCACCCGGCGCGCGCTCCTCGGCGCCGGGCTGGCGATCTTCATGGCGATGCTGGACAGCAGCGTGGTGGTCGTGGCGCTGCCCGCGATCGAGACCGACCTTGGCGTACCCACGACCACGGTCGAGTGGGTGGTGCTCGCGTACACGCTCGCCCTGGCCTGCCTGGTGGTGCCCGCCGGTCGCTGGCTGGACCGGGTCGGCACGCGCAACGCGCTGGTCAGCGCCCTGCTGGGGTTCCTGGCCACCAGTCTGCTGGCCGCCATCGCGCCCACGGCGGCGCTGCTGATCGCCGCGCGCGCCGCGCAGGGGTGTTGCGCCGCGGTGCTGTTCGCGGCCGTCCCGGCGATCGCGGCCACCGTGTCCGCGCCCGGCGCGCAGGGCCGCACCCTGGGCGTCATCGGCGCGATCGGGCCGCTCGGCGCGGTCAGCGGCCCGGCCGTCGGCGGTCTGCTGGTCGGGGCCGCGGGCTGGCCCACGATCTTCCTGATCAACCTGCCGATCGGCGCGGTCGCGATCGCCGCGCTGGTCAGCGCGTTGCCGGGGGACGGGTCGCTGCGCGCGCCGCGCTCACATGAACTCGCCGAGGCCGCGCTGTTCGGGGCCGCGGTCGCCGCCGTGCTGCTGGGGCTCACGTTCGCGGCCGAGGCGGGCCCGTGGTGGGGAGCGCTGGGCTTGGCCGCCCTCCCGTTGTTGATCGCCTGGAACCGGGTGTCCGGCAGGCACCCGCTGGTCGACCTGCTCGGCCGGGGACGCGCGGGCGGCCTGCTCGGCGCGATGGCCCTGACCACGACCGGCGGCACGATCCTGCAGTTCCTGGCCCCGTACTTCCTGCTGCGGGTGGTCCAGGCGACGCCCGGCGAGGTCGGGTTCACCGTGCTGGCGTTCCCGCTGGCGATGGCCGCCGTCGGACCGCTGGGCGGGGCCGCCGCCGACCGTTGGGGACCACGACGGGTGTCGGTGCTCGGGGCCGCGGTGCTGACAGTCGCGCTGGCGCTGGCGGTGCCCGCCGCGTCGGGTTGGGGGCCGGTGGACATCGCCTGGCGGATGGCGCTGGCCGGGCTCGGCCTCGGGCTGTTCATCGGCCCGAACCAGGTCGCCATCATGGCCGCGGCGGGCCGGTCCCGGCTGGGCGTCGCCGCCGCGGCCAGCGGCCTGGCCCGCAGCCTGGCGTTCTCGCTCGGACCGGCGCTGGCCACGGCCGCCTGGGCGCTCGGCGGCTACGCCCCGGCGGGGATGCGCGCAGCGTTCGGCCTCGCCTGCGGGCTCGGCCTGCTCGCCGTGGTCCTGGTGCTCGTCGGGCGGGGCGACGGGAACCGGACAGGGAATATTCGGGAAAGCGCGCCGCCCGAGGGTGCGGTCATTGTTGGCACATCCGAGCGGGATGTCTCGGAAGCGTGACCGGGTGCCGATCCGCGCCGCCGGGTATTCTCGATCATGGCCGGGGAAGTCCGCCGAGCCGGGGCCGCACGGCCGTCCGGACGGAATTCCCGGGCCGACCGACGGGCTAGTCAATTGGAGTGAAGGCGCTGGCGCCCGATCGGCGTTCGGGTACACTCTGGAATGTCGTGTGGGAATTGAACTGGGGTGTGTCAGTCAGTCTGCACAGTCGGTCTGCGCAGTGGGTCCGCGTGGTCGGCACGTGGCCATTGCGTGGGCACCGTGGGGTCGGTGCCGCAGCTCATGAGGGATGCCGGGAAAGGTTTCTATATCTATTTCCGTGAAAATTGGGGGAAAGAAGTGATCAAGGTTTCCGTGCTGGGCCCGCTACGCCTGGACGGGGCCGGGGGCTCGTTCGCGCCCACCGCGTCCAAACCCAAGAAGGTGCTCGCCCTGCTGGCGTTCCGGGCCAACCGGCCGGTCTTCGCCGCCGAGCTTATCGACGAGATCTGGAACCAGCACCCGCCCGCCACCGCGCTGGGCACGCTGCAGACCTACATCCGCCAGCTGCGCAGGCTCATCGAGAAGGCGCTTGGGCCGGGCGCCACCGTGGGCGCGCACCAGGTCCTCGGCACGCTGGCGGGCGGCTACCAGCTCAACCTCCCGCCCGGCCACCTCGACCTTGAGGTGTTCCACACCCGCGCGCGGGAGGGCAGGCAGGTCCTCGACGATGGCGACGACCAGGCCGGATCCGAGCTGCTCGGCTCCGCGCTGCGGCTGTGGCGCGGCCCGGCGCTGTTCGACGTCGAGCACGGGCCGCTGCTCAGTCTGCACATGAGCAGGCTGGAGCAGTGCCACCTCGGCGTCACCGAGCAGCGCATCGAGGCCGACCTGCGGCTGGGAAGGCACCAGGAGGTGCTCGGCGACCTGGCCGTGTTGACCAAGGTGCACCCGTTCAACGAGAACCTGCGCGCGTTGCAGATGGTCGCCCTCTACCGGGCGGGCCGCCGCCGCTCGGCGCTCCAGGTCTTCCACGAGCTGCGCCAGGTGCTGGTCGACGAACTGGGCCTGGAACCGCCGCTGCGGTTGCACCGCCTACAACACGCCATCCTGTCGTCGGCGCCGGAATTGGAATTGCCCGCCCAGTCCGTGCACCCGCTCGACCGGTTGCTCACCTCGTGACCGGCGGTGGAAAAGTGGTATTTCGACGGTCCGTGCCCGGGTGGTCGCGCTGTTCCGTTCCGGCGCGCCGGTGACTCCGCAATGCTGCGGATATCGGGTGGGCGGGCGTCGATCAGTCGACAGGCGCCCAATACCGGTAGCGATGAGATTCGATGTAATCGAAACCGCGGTATAAAGTGCGCGCGGCCGTGTTGTCCGTGGAAACCTGCAACACCCGACCCGTCGCACCGAGTGCGGCACCCCAGGTGTCCAGGCCCGCGAGCAATTCGGTGGCGATGCCGCGCCGCCGATACTCCGGCAGCACCTCCACCACCGCGATGTACAGCCAGGTGCCGACCAGGCAGCCGCGCGCGACCCCGACCAGCCGGTCGTCGCGGTGCACCGAGGCGTAGCCCACCCGGGGCCCACCGGTGAGCACCCGGCGCTGCGCCGGCGACACCGCGCCCCGCACGGCCAGCTCCAACCAGCCCGCGGGCGGCACGTCGGCCACCCGGGCGCCGGGCCCGGTCGCGGAGAGTGGGCTGTGCAGCACCGACGACTCCGCACCCTTCGGGTGCGCCAGGTTCACCCGCCACCCGGCGCCCGCCAACCGCTCCTCCCATGGCGAACCCACCACGACCTGCGCATACGGCCGGATGGCGTGCTCACGCGCGAACCGCACCACCGAGGCAAGCGCCGCCCCGGCCGGGACCCCGGGGTCGCCGTGCGTGAGCGCGCTGTTCCCCCGGCCGGTGTACCCCTCGGACGCCCGCAGCCGCCACCCGCCCAGGCGCCGCTCGACCACCGGTGGCCACGCGTCCGCACAGACCTGTTCAAGTACCTCGACGGTGTCCACCCGGGGATTCTCCGGGACACTCGTAGGGGTCCCGTATCCCGGTGTGACCTAGATAGCACCGGGTGCGTGCGACTACGCGGATCGGTAGATACTGTCGACAGTCGCGCGTCCTCCCGAATGCGCGCGCCACACCATGAAGGAGCAGGAGAGCGCAGTGACCTACGTGATCGCCGAGCCCTGCGTCGACATCCTCGACAAGGCGTGCATCGAGGAGTGCCCGGTCGACTGCATCTACGAGGGCGACCGGATGCTCTACATCCACCCCGACGAGTGCGTGGACTGCGGTGCCTGCGAACCGGTCTGCCCGGTCGAGGCCATCTACTACGAGGACGACGTGCCGGACCAGTGGTCCACCTACACCAAGGCCAACGTCGACTTCTTCAACGACCTCGGTTCCCCCGGCGGCGCCGCCAAGACCGGCAAGGTCAGCGCCGACCCGGACTGGATCAAGGCCCTCGACCAGCGCGGCGAGTGACCTTCCCCGCGCTCCCGGACTTCCCCTGGGACGTCCTCGCCGACCACGCCGCTCGGGCTCGGACGCACCCGGACGGCGTGGTCGACCTCTCCATGGGCACCCCGGTCGACCCGGTGCCCCAGGTCATCCAGGCCGCCATGGGCACGGCCGCCGAGCTCCCGGGCTACCCGACCACACACGGCCTGCCGGAGCTTCGCGCGGCGGTCGTCGCCGCGATGGCCCGTCGGCACGGCGTGCCCGACCTTGACCCGGTGGCGGTGCTGCCGACCATCGGTTCCAAGGAGCTGGTCGCCTGGCTGCCGACGCTGCTGGGCGTGCGGTCGATGGTGATCCCGGAGGTCGCGTACCCGACCTATGAGGTCGGTGGGCGGCTCGCGGGCATCGAGGTCACCCGGGCGGACGGGCTGCTCGCGCTGGGTCCCGCCACCCCGGGGCTGGTGTGGATCAACTCGCCATCGAACCCGACCGGCCGCGTGCTGCCGGTGGAACACCTGCGCAAGGTTGTCGCGTGGGCGCGGGAGCGGGGGAGCATCGTCGCTTCCGACGAGTGCTATCTGGCTCTCGGGTGGGAGACCGAGCCGGTGTCCATCCTGCATCCGTCCGTGTGCGACGGGGACGTGACCGGGTTGCTGGCCGTGCACTCGTTGTCGAAGATCTCCAGCCTGGCCGGGTATCGGGCCGGGTTCGTGACCGGGGATCCCCGGTTGGTCCGCGGGTTGCTGGAGGTTCGCAAGCACGCGGGGATGATCGTGCCCCGGCCCATCCAGGCGGCGATGGTCGCCGCGCTGGTGGACGACGGGCATGTGGTGGCGCAGAAGGAAAGGTTCGGGGCTCGGCGGGTTCGGCTGCGGCACGCGCTGGAGTCGGTCGGGTTCCGGATCGACCATTCGGAGGCCGGGCTGTACCTGTGGGCCACCCGGGGCGAGTCTGCCTGGTCCACAGTGGAGTGGCTGGCCGAGCGCGGGATCCTGGTCGCGCCCGGGACGTTCTACGGGCCCAGTAGCGGCGAGCATGTGCGAGTCGCGCTGACGGCGACGGATGAGCGGATCGACGCGGCCGTGGAACGGCTCAAGGCCGCCTAGTGGTGCGTTCTGGGTCGCACCGCTAGCCAATAGGCATACGAAATCCGCCCTGCTGGAAACCGGCTGGCTTCCAGCAGGGCGGGGTTCAGAGCTCGCCCAGTGCCGATCGGGCGTAAGTGTCCACATCGGCCAGAGCGCCTCGCCACTGCGCCCGGCAACCGGCCTTCTTGCCTCGTTCCCGCTCGACCAACCGCCCGGCGACGAACACCACGTCCACCGGGACCCCATCACCGAGATCGCTCAGCAGCCGCCGGACAAGCGTCTCGGCGATGACTGCGTCCTGGTGATCCCCGAGAATGTCCTGGAACTCCTTGGTGGCCTTCACCAGCGCCCGAATCCGCCTCTTGGCGGCGGACTCGGCCATCTCGGCCGCATACCGCAACCGCTTGCCGTGGATCCGCAGCTCGTGCAGATCGTCATCCGGCGGATCCTCGCCCAAAGCCGCCGCGGCCCGCATCAACTTCCGGTGCGGCTTCCGGACAACCGTGATCAACGCGGGCGGCTCGTCCTCATCGGCGACAGCGGCCGGAACCACGACCCGCTCGGAAGCCGCAGTGCGCAAGGCTTCCAGCAGCTTCGTGTACCGCTTGCCGCGTAACACCTTCAGCATCTTCCGCCGCGCGTCAGCCCGCTCCACGACAAGCCCGTGCAGCAGCGTCTCCACGGCCGCCAGCTCGTCGGCGTCGAAGCCGACGGTCTGCGCGCGCAGGTTGTCCAGCTGGACGTCGAGGTCCCGGACCGCGCCCAGGGCGGAGCCGAGCCACTTCAGCTCGGCGTCCAGCTCGGGCGCGGTCAGGCCTGCCTTCAGTGCCGCGCGGGCGCGGCGGACCGCGACGCGCATCTGGTGGACGTGTTCCGGGTCGGTGCCTTGGCGGGCGCCGTCGGTGCGGGCGGCTAGCTCGGTCGCTTGCGCGCCGAGACGGGTGCGGATGTGCTCGCCGAGGTCAGTCACGCCGCCATGGTATTCGTAGAATGTTCACGCACGGTTCAGTCGTTGGCGTGCAATGCCGCGTTCAGCTCGATGCCCCGGCCGTCGCGGGAGACGACCTCGACCGTGCCGGTGGCCGAATTCCGGCGGAACAGCAGGCCGGACTCGCCGGACAGCTCGCGGGCCTTCACCAGGGTGCCGTCGGACAACGTCACCTTCGTGCCCGCTGTCACGTACAGGCCCGCCTCCACCACGCAGTCGTCGCCGAGGGAGATGCCGATGCCCGCGTTGGCGCCCAACAGGCAGCGCTCGCCGATGTTGATGGTCTCCTTGCCACCACCGGACAGCGTGCCCATGATCGAGGCGCCACCGCCCACGTCCGAGCCGTCGCCGACGACCACACCAGCCGAGATGCGGCCCTCGACCATCGACGCGCCCAGCGTGCCCGCGTTGAAGTTGACGAAGCCCTCGTGCATGACCACGGTGCCGGTCGCCAGGTGCGCGCCGAGGCGGACGCGGTCGGCCTCGGCGACGCGGACCCCGGCGGGCAGCACGTAGTCGACCATGCGCGGGAACTTGTCGACGCCGTAGACGGTGACCTGGCCCCGGGCGCGCAGCCGCAGACGGGTCGCCTCGAAGCCGTCCACCGGGCACGGACCGTGGTTGGTCCACACCACGTTCGCGAGCACGCCGAACACGCCGTCCAGGTTCTGGCCGTGCGGATGCACCAGCCGGGTGGACAGCAGGTGCAGCCGCAGGTACGCGTCGTGTGCGTCGGCGGGCGGGCTCTCCAGGTCCTCGATCACCGTGCGGACCGCGACCACCTCGACCCCGCGCGCGGGGTCCGGGCCCAACAGCGCCGTGACCCCCGCGCCCAGCACCTCGACGGCTTGCGCCTCGGACAGCCGGGTGGTGCCGGACGGGCCGTCGGCGCCCAGTCGGGGGTTCGGGAACCAGGTGTCCAGCACCGTCCCGTCGGTGGCCACGGTGGCCAGTCCCACCCCGTGGGCGCCCTGGTTCGAACGGTCGATCTCAGTCACTTCTGCGCTGCTCACAGCCAACACGGTAGCCAATCCGGGACCGGGTAGCGTGCCGGGACATGACCGTTGCGTTGGATCTCACGACCGACCCCGTCGAGCTCACCGCCGCCCTGGTGGACGTGCCGAGCGTGTCCGGCGAGGAGGCCGTCCTGGCCGACGCCGTGGAGCACGCGCTGCGCGCCCAGGCCGGTCATTTGGAGATCATCCGCATCGGCAACAACGTGCTCGCGCGCACCAACCTGGGTCGTCCGTCGCGGATCGTGTTCGCCGGGCACCTGGACACCGTGCCGGTCAACGACAACCTGCCGTGCAGGCGCACCGAGGGCTTCCTGCACGGCCTCGGCACCGTCGACATGAAGGGCGGCGACGCGGTCATGCTGCATCTCGCCGCCACGGTCACCGCGCCAAGGCACGACCTGACGTTCCTGTTCTACGACTGCGAGGAGGTCGCGGCGGTCCGAAACGGACTGAACCAGGTCCAGCGCGACTACCCCGAATGGATGACCGGCGACCTCGCTGTGGTCTGCGAGTCCTCCAACGCCATCGTCGAGGCGGGCTGCCAGGGCACCATGCGCGTCGAGCTGCGCGCCACCGGCAAGCGCGCGCACGTCGCCCGGGGCTGGATGGGCGTCAACGCCATCCACGCGTTCGCTCCCGCGCTGGCCACGCTCGCCGCGTACGAGTCCCGCGAGGTCGACATCGACGGCTGCCACTACCGCGAGGGGCTCCAGGCCGTGCACATCGAGGGCGGCGTCGCGGGCAACGTCGTGCCGGACGCGGCGCTGCTGCGGGTCAACCACCGCTACGCCCCCGACCGCACTCCCGAGCAGGCCGAGGCGTTCCTGCGCGAGACCTTCGCCGACTACGACCTGACCGTCGTCGACTCCGCCGCGGGCGCACTGCCCGGCCTGACCGCCCCGGCCGCCCGCGAGCTCGTCGAGGCCTCCGGCGGCGCCCCGGTCGCCAAGCTCGGCTGGACCGACGTCGCCCGCTTCGCCGCGCTCGGCATCCCGGCCGTCAACTTCGGACCCGGCGACCCGACCCTCGCGCACACCCAGCAGGAACACGTGCCGACCGCCGACATCGAGCGCTGTGCCCAGGTCCTGCGGACCTTCGTCTGCGGCTAACGGACCACCAACCGACGGCCACTCAGCGAATAGTCGTCCGCGTCCAAACGAGATCCACCCAATCGGCCTAGACTGTGCTCCATTTTCTCCCGCCACCCGCCCCCTCGTCCCCGCCCGGCACCGTCCCCCGGCAGGCAACCACACCGCCACCACCGCGCAGGGCACGTCGCGAGACGAACTGCAACGGACTCGTGAAGCTCGGCCTAGACTCGCCGCGTGACAACAGACTCACCCGCAGTGCCTGAGGAGCACCCCCGCGAGCGCCAGCGCGGCCCGGTCACGCTGCGCCGTGGCCGCAGCGACGAGACCACCACCACCGACCAGCGGCTGCTGGACTCGCGCGGCCCCAGCGACTGGGTGCACACCGACCCGTGGCGGGTGCTGCGCATTCAGGCCGAGTTCGTGGAGGGCTTCGGCGCGTTGGCCGAGGTGCCGCGCGCGGTGACCGTGTTCGGCTCGGCCCGCACCCAGCGCGAAGACCCGGAGTACCAGCTCGGACGCGACATCGGCGGCGCGCTCGCCAAGGCGGGCTTCGCCGCCATCACCGGCGGCGGCCCCGGCGCGATGGAGGCGGTCAACCGGGGCGCCTCGGAGGCGGGCGGGCTGTCCATCGGCCTCGGCATCGAGCTGCCCTTCGAACAGGGCCTCAACCCGTGGGTCGACCTCGGCGTGAACTTCCGCTACTTCTTCGCCCGCAAGACCATGTTCATCAAGTACTCGCAGGCCTTCATCTGCCTGCCCGGCGGCTTCGGCACCCTGGACGAGCTGTTCGAGGCGCTCACCCTGGTGCAGACCAAGAAGGTCACCAAGTTCCCGGTCGTGCTGTTCGGCACCGCGTACTGGGGCGGCCTCTACGACTGGCTGCGCGCGTCGGTGCTGGCGGGCGGCAAGATCGGCGAGAAGGACATGGCCCTGCTGCACCTCACCGACGACGTCGACGAGGCGGTCGGCGTGGTGGAGAAGGCGTACCAGGCGTGGAGCGACGCGCATTGAGCCGCGCGGTCGCGGTCTACTGCGGGTCCAACGAGTCCGTGCCGCGCGCCTATCTGGATTTGGCCGATGAGGTCGGGGCCGGATTGGCGGCGCGTGGCTGGTCGCTGGTGTGGGGCGGGTCCGCCGCGGCGATGATGGGATCGGTCGCTCGCGCCGCTCGCCGTGGTGGTGCTTACACGCTCGGGGTCATTCCGCGCGGGTTGGTCGACCTGGAGTTCGCCGATCCGGACGCGGATGAGCTGATCGTGGTGGACACGATGCGGGAGCGGAAGCGTGAGATGGACTCCCACGCGGATGCTTTTCTGGCGCTGCCCGGTGGTTTGGGGACCTGCGAGGAGTTGTTCGAGGTCTGGACGTCCGGGTATTTGCGGATGCATGACAAGCCGGTGGTGTTGCTGGATCCGGATGATCACTGGGCCGGGCTGTTGGAGTGGGTGCGAGAGCTGCATTCGCGCGGGTTCGTGTCGCAGGCGGGCCTTGATGGGCTGGTTGTGACACGGACCGTGGACGAGGCGTTGGCCGCCTGCGGATAGGTCCTGCTTTCGTGGGTGGCTCGATAGGTTCATATCGAGCCACCCACGCAAAGACCGATTTCAGGCAGCCTCGCCGGGACGCTTGTGATAGGAGTCGACATACTCCTGCCCGCTCAACTCCAGAATCGCGTACATGACCTCATCGGTCACCGCACGCCGAATCGGCAGCGAGTTGGCCAACCCGTCATAACGACTGAAGTCCAGCGGCTCACCAAACCGCACCGTAATGCGATGCGGACGAGGGAACTTCTTCCCGGCGGGCTGCACCTTGTCGGTCCCGATCACCGCCACCGGAACCACGAGCGCGTTGTGCTCCAACGCCAACTGCGCCACCCCGGTCCGCCCCCGGTGCAGCTTCCCGTCCAGCGACCGAGTCCCCTCCGGGTGGATCGCGAATGCCTCGCCCCGGTCCAGCACCTCGCCCGAGACCTCCAACGAGGCCAGCGCGGCACGACTGTTGTCCCGCTCCACCGGGATCGCGCCGACAGCCCGGAACAGCATCCTGACCAGGCGCTTGCGGGGCGAACCGACTGCGAAGTACTCCGCCTTCGCCAGGAAGGCCACCTTGCGCGACACCATCATCGGCACCAGGAAGCTGTCGATCACCGCGAGGTGGTTGATGGCCAGGATGACCGGCCCCTTCGCGGGTACCCGCTCGGCGCCCTCGACCCTGGGCCGCAGGTAGAGCCGGGCCAGGAACGCGAGCACGGCGCGCAGGGTGCGGTACAACATCGGGAAGGCCTCCTAGGTCCGCCTCAAGGGTAGCCAGTGGGCGCGTCGGGCACCGCAGGGCGGAGACGCCGCTCACGCATGGCACGATCGGTGCCCGTGACCACTATCCGGTTCGGTGTGCGCGAGGTGCCGCAGGACCGCGCCCTGGTGATGGCGATCGTCAACCGTACCCGCGACTCGTTCTACGACCGCGGTGCCACCTTCGACGAGTCCGCCGCGCTGGCCGCGGTGGACCGGGTGGTGGCCGAGGGGGCCGACATCGTCGACATCGGCGGGGTGCGCGCGGGCTCGCACGGCGAGCCGGTGGACGCGGCCGAGGAGGTGCGGCGGGTGGTGCCGTTCGTGGCCACCGTGCGGGCGCGCCATCCCGCGTTGGTGATCAGCGTCGACACCTGGCGGCACGAGGTCGGCCGGGCGGTGTGCGAGGCGGGCGCGGACCTGATCAACGACACCTGGGCAGGCGCGGACCCGCGGCTGGCCGAGGTCGCCGCCGAGTTCGGGGTCGGCATCGTCTGCTCGCACACCGGCGGCGCCGCGCCGCGTACCGACCCGCACCGGGTCCGGTACACCGACGTGGTCGCCGAGGTGGTGTCCGAACTGGTGGCCCGCGCCGAACGCATGGTCGCGCTGGGGGTGCCGCGCGAGGGCGTGCTGATCGACCCGACGCACGACTTCGGCAAGAACACCTGGCACGGCCTGGAACTGCTGCGCAGGCTGGACGAGCTGGTCGGCACCGGCTGGCCGGTCCTGATGGCACTGTCCAACAAGGACTTCATCGGCGAGACCCTTGGCGTCGGCCTGGACGAGCGGGTCGACGGCACGCTGGCGGCCACCGCGGTCGCGGCCTGGGCGGGCGCCCGGGTGTTCCGCGCGCACGAGGCAGGCCGCACCCGGCACGTCGTCGACCTGGTCGCGGGCATCGCGGGCACCCGCCCACCCGCGCACGTCGTCCGGGCCCTGGCGTGACCGGTCTGCACCGCACCACCTGGCAGAGTCCGGAGTGGACGGTGTCGGAGCTGGTCCTGGCCAAGGGCGCCCGCACGGTGAGCGTGGTGCTGCCCGCGCTGAACGAGGAGCACACGGTCGGCCAGGTGGTCGCCTCGGTGCTGCCGCTGCTCGGCACCCTGGTCGACGAGCTGGTAGTCATGGACTCCGGCTCCACCGACCGAACCCGCGAACGCGCCGCCGCCGCGGGCGCCCGGGTGGTCAGCCGGGACGACGTACTGCCCTCGGTCGAACCCCGGCCGGGCAAGGGCGAGGTCCTCTGGCGCTCCCTGGCCGCGACCAGTGGCGACCTGGTCGTGTTCCTGGACTCCGACCTGGTGGACCCGGACCCGTCCTTCGCCCCCGCCCTGCTCGGCCCCCTGCTGACCGCCACCGGCGTCCACCTGGTCAAGGGCTTCTACCGCCGCCCGCTACGCCTGGAATCGGCCGAACTGGACACCGGCGGCGGCCGGGTGACCGAGCTGCTGGCCCGCCCTGTCCTCTCGGCGCTCCGCCCGGAGCTGTCCCACGTCATCCAGCCCCTGGGCGGCGAATACGCGGCCACCCGCGAGTTCCTGACCTCGGTCCCCTTCGCCGCGGGCTACGGCGTGGAGATCGGGCTCCTGCTGGACGCCCATTCCCGCTACGGCCTGGCAGGCCTGGCCCAGGTCAACCTGGGCGTCCGCAAACACCGCAACCGCTCCCTCCGCCAACTCGGCGTCATGGCCCGCCAGATCCTCGGCACCGCCCTGGACCGCTGCGGCATCCCCGCCGCCACCACCGACTTCATCCAGTTCGTCCAGGTAAGCGACGAATGGCTCCCCGACCACACCAAGCTCCTCATCGCCGACCGCCCACCCATGGACGAGGTCGGGAACGCCTGCGTGGAATCGTGAGAGTCACAACGCCAGGGTCAGCTCGTACTCGGTCACCGTCGGGTCGTTCGGGAAGGCCATCGTCTCGCCTGTGCGGGTGAAGCCGAGGCGGTCGTAGAAGCGGATCGCGCGCGGGTTGTTCTCCACCACCCACGCGTTCACCCGCGAGCTACCCGACTCCCGCGCCCACTCCACCACCGCCGCGATCAACCCGGTCGCCAGCTCCGTGCCCCGCGTCTCCGGCGCCGCCCACACCGAGATCAACCCGGCCACATCCCCCGGCATCCCCGCCGCCACCCCGACCGCCCGGTCCGCCGACCAGCCCAGGAACACCGCGTGCCTGGTGGGCCACGAACGCCAGTGCGAGTCCGGCAGGGGCTGTTCACGCGCCAGGTTGGAGGCGAACGCGTACGGGGCGTCCGCCAACGCCCGTAGGCGGACCGCGCGCAGATCGGACCAATCGTCGGGGGTGGCGCGGCGGATGTCGGGCATGGCGGGGAGGTTCCCCAGTGACCGACACGCCGGGCAAGCGGTTTTTCTCCGGCCCGACCGATGCGCCGACCCCGGTTGGCGTGCCACGATCTGCCCGTGACCACCGCTCTCATCTACCTCGTCGTCATGGTGCTCGTGGCGGCCGTGGTGTTCCTGCTGGCCTCCCTGGTGTTCGGCCGGGGCGAGGAGCTGCCCCCGCTGCCGCCCGGCGGCACGCCCACCCGGCTGCCCGGCCATGACCTGACCGGGGACGACGTGCGGCAGGTGCGCTTCCAGCTGGTCTTTCGCGGCTACCGGATGACCGAGGTGGACTGGGTGCTCAAGCGCCTGGGCGGGGAGATCGACCAGCTGCGGGCGCAGGTGGCCGAGCTGGAGCGCGGCCGGGCGGTCGAAGAGACCAGGTGATCGAGGTCACCGAGCGGGTCGAGGTGGCCGCCCCGGCGGCGGTGACCTGGGCGGCGCTCACCGACTGGCGGCACCAGGGCGACTGGATGCTCGGCACCGAGGTGCGGGTCGTGGCGGGTGACGGCGCCGGTCCCGGGTCGCGGCTGGTGGCGGTCACCGGTGTCGGTCCCCTGGGGTTCACTGACCACATGGAGATCACCACCTGGGACCCGCCGCATCGTTGTGTCGTGCGCCACACCGGCGGGTTCGTGCGCGGCACCGGGGAGTTCGAGGTGCTCGACCGGGGCGCGGGCTCCACGTTCGTGTGGCACGAGCGGCTGCGGCCGCCGCTGGGCAGGCTCGGCGAGCTGGGCTGGGTGGTGGTCGGCCCGGCGTTCCGGCTGGGCGTGCGGGCGTCGCTGCGGCGGTTCGCCAGGTTCGCGGAGGCGCGGGCATGAGCGACCGCGTCCGTTGCGCCTGGGGCGACTCCACACCCGACTACGCCGAGTACCACGACACCGAGTGGGGTGTCCCGCTGCGCGGCCAGAACGAGATGTTCGAGCGGGTCAGCCTGGAGGCGTTCCAATCCGGACTGTCCTGGATCACGATCCTGCGCAAGCGGGAGTCCTTCCGCGCCGCCTTCCTCGGGTTCATCCCGGAGAAGGTCGCCGAGTTCAGCCCGGACGACGTCGAGCGGCTGATGGCCGACGCGGGCATCGTGCGCAACCGCGCCAAGATCGAGGCCACCGTCCGCAACGCGCGCGCCATCGGTGATCTCGACCGGCCGCTGGACGAGCTGCTGTGGTCGTTCGCCCCGACCGGCCCGCGCGTGCGCCCGGCGACCATGGCCGACGTGCCCGCCGTGACGCCCGAGTCCAAGGCCATGGCCAAGGAGCTCAAGCGCCGCGGGTTCGCCTTCGTCGGTCCTACCACCTGCTACGCGTTGATGCAGGCCACCGGCATGGTCGACGACCACATCGCCAGCTGCTGGCGGGCCTGCTGACTCACCGCCCGGTGAACCGCGGCGGCCGCTTCTCCACGAACGCGGCGACGCCCTCCCGGTGGTCGATGGTCGCGCCCGCCTCGGCCTGGGTGCGGCCCTCCACCGCCAGCCCCTCGGCCAGTGTGCCGCCCGCCGAGGCCAGCAGCGCCTCCTTGATCTTGGCGTAGGCGGTGGTCGGCCCGGCCGCCAGCCGCGCGGCCAGGTCGTGCGCGACCTGGGTGACCTGCTCCGGCGGCACCACCTGGTTGACCATGCCCAGGGCCAGCGCCTCGTCCGCGGTCACCGGCGCGCCCAGCAGCATCATCTCCATCGCCCGGCCGTAGCCGACCAGGCGCGGCAGGGTCCACGCCGAACCGGAGTCGGCGGTCAGGCCGATGCCCGCGAAGGCCATCAGGAACTTCGCCGAGCTGGACACGATCCGCAGGTCGCAGGCGTAGGCGAAGGACGCGCCCGCGCCTGCGGCCATCCCGTTGACCGCGGCGATGATCGGTTTGGGCAGCGTGGTGATGGCCGTCACGATCGGGTTGTAGTGCTTCTCCACCGTCGACAACGGTGACGGGTCGCCTGCCGCGAGCAGGGCCAAGTGTTCTTTCAGGTCTTGACCGCCGCAGAAGGCCTTACCGGCGCCGGTCAGCACCACCGAGCGCACCGCCGGATCCTCGCCCGCGGCGAGCAGGGCGGCCAGCAGCGTCTCCTTCAGCTCGACCGTCAAGGAATTGAACGAGTCGGGGCGGTTGAGGGTCAGGGTGCGCACACCGTCGCGGTCTTCCACGGTCAGCACTGTCGACACTGACTGCACCTTCCTGCCGGTAACCAGGTCATCACCCTGCATACCATCCACGGCCGGTCACGCCGATGACCTCTGCTTTCCCAGGCAGTCGTCCACGAACTGAGAAGCCGCCGGTGCCAGCCGCGCTGTCTGCTCGTCGAAGAACCGCGCCGCTGCCTGTCCCGGCCAGTCCGGCGGCAGTAACTCGGCGGGCAATCCCGGATCCTGGAACAGGAACTTCCGCCACGCGTGCAGCAACCGCTGCGCCCCCGCGAACGCCGCCGCGGGCGCCGACGCGTCCACAACGGACATCACCGGCGCCCACTGGTCCACAAACCCCCGGTAGCGCTCACCCAACCCGGTGAGATCCCACGCGCGCGCGGCCAGCTCCGCGTCGTCCCCCTCGTGCGCGCCGTGGAACACCCGAGCGGTCACCTCCTCGGCCGCCAGTACCTCCGCGAGCTCCGCTGACGGCCGCGGCGCCACCCAGGTCGCGGGGCCGAGCGGACCGTAGCCGAGCAGTCGCAACGAGGAGGCGAGCCGCTCCCGACCACCTCGCGCGGGCAGTTCCTCCAGCACCACCACGTGCCAGCGGTGTTCCCATGTGGACGGACCGGTGCGGTAGATGCGGGCCCCGGCCTCGTCCAGCCGCCGCTCCGCGCGCGGGGTCAGCGCGTAGCCCGGCCCGCCCGCCAGCCGTACCGGGGCCAGCCAGCCCTGACGGACCATTCTGGACACCGCGGTCCGGATCGCGGGCGCGCCGAAGTCGAGCGGGGCCAACAGCCGCACCAGCGCGGCGATGGCGGCCGAGCCGTCCCGCTGCCGCAGGTGGCCGCCGAAAACGTCGAAGAGGGCGGAACGGGCGCGCACGGCGGTCGAGTCTGGCAGGCTGCCGGGTCTCGGCGCCACCTATCGTGGCCGGTCACCCGACACGCGATGATCGGTTCCGATTTCACCGCCGCGAGCCGGATGGGGGAGAATGGCGCGGACCCGTCGGTTCGCCGCCGGGTGGGCAGGCTATGACGGAGGGAGCACGCTATGGCGGCCATGAAGCCCCGGACCGGGGACGGTCCCCTCGAAGTGACGAAGGAGGGCCGGGGCATCGTGATGCGCGTCCCGCTGGAGGGCGGCGGACGTCTGGTGGTCGAGATGACCCCGGAGGAGGCCAGCAACCTCGGCGACGCCCTCAAGTCCGCCGCGGGCTGAGTCCCGCCCGAGTCCCATCCCCGTCCCGCTCGGAGGAACGCTTGACCACGCCGGTGCCGACCTTGCCGACGACGCTGCCCGACGTGGAGGTGGCCGCCGGGACCCGCGCGGGCGTCCCGGTCGTGGTGCTCTGCCGTACACCGGACGGCGACGGTCCGGTGCCGCTCGGCCCCGGCGCCGCCGACCTGCCCGCGGCCTGGGTCGAGGCGGTCGGCCTCACCGGTGCCCGCGGCGAGGTGCGGGACGGTCCGGTCGGCTCCTCGGTGCGCTGGGTCGTCGGTGTCGGCGCCTGCGAGCCCGAGCACTGGCGGACGGCGGGCGCGGCGCTGGCCAGGGCCGTGCACCAGCGGCTGGCCACGCTCGCCGACGCGGGCACCGATCCCGGGCCCGACCAGGCGGTACAGGTCGAGCTGCCTGCCCAGGACGCGGCCATCCCGGCCGATGACGAGGCCATCGCGCAGTTCGCCCGCGGGCTGCGGCTTGGCGGCTACCGGTTCACGGTGAGCAGGGCGGCCACCCCGCCGGGCCTGCGCACCGCCCGGCTGGTGGTGTCCGAAAAGGACCGTCGCGAGCGGATCGCGGCGGAGCTGGCCAGGTCCGCCGCGCCCGCCGCGGCCACCGCCTTCGCCAGAGACCTGGCCAACACCCCGTCCAACGTCAAGGACCCGGCCTGGCTGGCGCGCACCGCCGCGCGGGCCGCGGCCAAGGTCCCCGGCCTCACCGCGCACGTGCGCGACGAGCGCTGGCTGGCCGAGCAGGGCTTCGGCGGCGTGCTCGCGGTCGGTGCGGGCTCCACCCGCCCGCCCCGCCTGCTGCACCTGGACTGGTCCCCGGCCGACGCCGAGGGCCCGCACCTCGGCCTGGTCGGCAAGGGCATCACCTTCGACACCGGCGGCATCTCGATCAAGCCCGCGGACGGCATGCACCTGATGCGCACCGACATGGCGGGCGGTGCCGCGGTGATCGCGGCGACCATCGCGGTGGCCCGGCTCGGGCTGCCGGTGCGGGTCAGCGCGCTGGTGCCGTGCGCGGAGAACCACGTCTCCGGCTCGTCCTACCGGCCCGGCGACGTGGTGCGCCACTACGGCGGCCGCACCACCGAGGTCAGCAACACCGACGCCGAGGGCCGCATGGTCCTGGCCGACGGCCTGGTCTACGCGCGCGAGGCGCTCGGTGTGGACGTCCTGGTCGACGTCGCCACGCTCACCGGCGCCATGAAGGTCTCACTCGGCCTGCGCATCGGCGGCCTGTTCGCCTCCGACGACGACCTCGCCGCGCGGATCACCGACGCGGGCGCGGCGGCGGGGGAGCGCTGGTGGCGGATGCCGCTGCTGGACCAGTACGCCGCCGAGGTGCCCAGCGACATCGCCGACGTCCGGCAGTGCCCGCCCGGCCCCGGTGCGATCACCGCCGCGCTGTTCCTGCGCGAGTTCACCGGCGACCTGCCGTGGGCGCACCTGGACATCGCCGGACCGGCCCGCGCCGACCGGGTCTACGACGAGGTCGTGCCCGGCGCCACCGGGTTCGCCGCGCGCACCCTGGTCGAGCTGGTCGCCTCGTACGCGGGCTGATCCGCGCGGTCGGCCTGCTCTGTTCGGTCGGCCAGGTCGGCCCGCTCCGCTTGGTCGGCCCGGTCGGCGAAGACCCGGTCGAGGAACGCGTACTTGGCCACGAACACCGGCAGCCCGCCGAGCACATAGGTCACGTTCAGCACCAGCGACCGCGCCGACCGGTCCGCGACCAGCGGCTGCACCAGCCACTCCGCCGCCGTGGTCAGCAGCACCGAGACGATCCCGCCCAGCACGGTGACCACGATGTACCCGACCACCTGCCTGCTCAGCCGCGGCATCCCGCGCTGACCCCAGGCCCACCAGCGGACCATCACGAAGTGCGGCACCGCGCCGACGGCGAACGCGATCGTGCTCGCCACCGCCGCGCCAACGCCGCTCCACGCGTACAGCCCGTACAGCACGAGCTGGCTGATGCCCGTGGCGATCAGCGAGGCCACCGAGTAACGCGTGAAGCGGACCCGCACGCCATTCCGTCGCACGGCCCTCACGGTATGCGCGCCCGAGTGGCGTTTCCGTCAACCCGGGCGGACGTCACGGGAGTTCACGCACTGTGCGGTAGACATCCACGGTCTGTTCCGCAACGGACGCCCAGGAGAACTCGCGCCCGGCCCGCTGCCGCCCGGCCACACCCATCGCCGCCGCCCGGCCGGGGTCGGCCAGCAGCCGGTTGACCGCGTCGGCCAGCCCGGCCCGGAACTCCTCGGTCCCGGCCTCGTCGTAGTGCACCAACAGCCCGGTCTCGCCGTCCGCGACGACCTCCGGGATACCGCCCACATCGGAGGCGACCACCGCGGTGCCGCAGGCCATCGCCTCCAGGTTCACGATGCCCAGCGGCTCGTACACCGACGGGCACACGAACACCGTGGCGTGGCTGAGGAACTGCCGCACCTCCTCGGTGCGCAGCATCCGCTGGATCCAGAACACGCCCTCGCGCGCCGCCGCCAGCTCGGCCACCGCGGCCCTGGTCTCCTCGGCGATCTCCGGCGTGTCCGGCGCGCCCGCGCACAGCACGACCTGCGCGGCCGGGTCGATCCGGTGCGCGGCGGCAATCAGGTGCGCCACGCCCTTCTGCCGGGTGATCCGCCCGACGAACACCACGGTCGGCCGCTCCGGGTCCACCCCGTGCGCGACCAGCGCGTCCACTTCGGACACCGGGTGGTAGGCGGTCGAGTCGATCCCGTTGCGGACCACGTGCACGCGCGCGGGGTCCAGTTCCGGGTAGACCGTCAGCACGTCCCGGCGCATACCGTCACTGACCGCGATCACCGCGTCCGCGGCCAGGTACGCGGTCCGCTCCGCCCAGCAGGACAGCCGGTAGCCGCCGCCGAGCTGCTCGGCCTTCCACGGCCTGCGCGGTTCCAGCGAATGCGCGGTAATCACGTGCGGGATGCCGTGCAGCAGCTTGGACAGGTGCCCGGCCATGTTCGCGTACCAGGTGTGCGAGTGGACGACGTCCACACCGCCGACAGCGGCCGTCATGGACAGATCCGCGGACAGTGTCCGCAACGCCGCGTTCGCGTGCTCCAAACCGGCCGCCGCGTTGTGCGCGGTGGCGTCCGCGCGGTCGCCGCCGAAGCAGTGCACGTCCACCTCGACCAGCTCCCGCAGCCGGGGGACCAGGAAACCGACGTGCACGCCCGCGCCGCCGTAGACCTCGGGTGGGTATTCACGGGTGAGGAGTCCGATACGCACGACCTCACCGTAGTCGCCGCGAGACCCGTTCCCCGGACCGGAACGCCGTGCGGCGCCCGGGTGAACGGTCAGGCAACGCACGCCCACACGGAGTAGCACGTCTGGCAGGACCATCACGCGGACGGTTAGATGACAGGTGTGAAGGGCAAGCCGCGCGTACTCGGGATCGTGTTGGCGGGTGGCGAGGGAAAACGACTGTGGCCCCTCACCGCCGACCGAGCCAAGCCCGCGGTGCCTTTCGCGGGCAACTACCGGCTGGTCGACTTCGTGCTGTCCAACCTGGTCAACGCGGGCTTCCACCAGCTGTGCGTGCTGACCCAGTACAAGTCCCACTCGCTCGACCGGCACATCTCCACGACGTGGCGCCTGTCGAACGTGCTCGGCCAGTACGTCACCCCGGTTCCCGCCCAGCAGCGGTTAGGACCGCGCTGGTACACGGGCAGCGCCGATGCCATTTACCAGTCGCTGAACCTGGTCTATGACGAGCGCCCCGACCACATCGCGGTGTTCGGCGCGGACCACGTGTACCGGATGGACCCGGGCCAGATGCTGGGGCAGCACATCGACTCCGGCGCGGGCGTCACCGTGGCGGGCATCCGGGTGCCGCGCGTCGAGGCGCGCGCGTTCGGCTGCATCGACTCCGACCAGACCGGGCGCATCACCCGCTTCCTGGAGAAGCCCGACGACCCGCCCGCGGTGCCGGACGACCCGGACGTCACCTTCGCCTCGATGGGCAACTACATCTTCGCCACCGACGCGCTGGTCGAGTCGCTGCGCGCGGACGCCGCCGACCGGGACTCGCTGCACGACATGGGCGGCGACATCATCCCCATGCAGGTCGACGCGGGCACCGCGCACGTCTACGACTTCGCCGACAACGTGGTGCCGGGGGAGACCGAGCGCGACCGCGGCTACTGGCGCGACGTCGGGACCCTGGACGCCTACTACGACGCGCACATGGACCTGGTGTCCGTGCACCCGGTGTTCAACCTCTACAACATGCAGTGGCCGATCCGCACGGCCACGCCGCCGCTGCCGCCCGCCAAGTTCGTCAACAGCGGCACGGCGACCGAGTCCATCGTCGGGCCCGGGTCGATCATCTCCGGGGCCACCGTCACCGACTCGGTGATCAGCTCGGACGTGGTGATCGAGGACGGTGCGGTGGTCGAGGGCAGCGTGTTGCTGCCGGGCGCGCGCATCGGCAAGGGCGCGGTGGTGCGGCGGGCGATCCTGGACAAGAACGTGGTCGTCGCCGACGGTGCCCGGGTCGGGGTGGACGCGGAGGCCGATCGCGCGCAGTACACGATCAGCGCGGGCGGGGTTGTGGTGCTCGGCAAGGGCACCCGGGCCGAGTAGCCAGGGGTCGCACCACTAGCCCGTCTTGGCGGCGAGCAGGAGGCCGTCGCCGAGGGGCAGCAGCAGCGGGACCAGGCGATCGTCCTCGCGGACGACCCGCACCAGCTCGCGCAGCGCCAGCGTCTCCGCGTCCCGGCGGGCCGGGTTGGCCACGTTGCCCTGCCAGAGCACGTTGTCGAAGGCCAGCACGCCGCCGGGGCGCAGCAGCCGGACGCCGTGGTCGGCGTAGGCGGGGTACTCGGTCTTGGCGGCGTCCACGAACAACAGGTCGTAGCCGCCGTCGCTGAGCCGGGGCAGCACGTCCAGCGCCCGCCCCATGATCAACCGGGTGCGGCCGGGGGCGATCCCGGCGGCCCGGAACGTGCGCTTGGCCGCGGCCTGCACCTCCGGCTCGACGTCGATCGAGGTCAGCACGCCGTCCGGGGCCATGCCGCGGAGCAGGTGCAGCCCGCTGACCCCGACCCCGGTGCCGATCTCGACCACCGCCCTGGCCCGCAGCGCGGCCGCCAGGAACCGGAGCGCGGCACCCCCGCCGACCCCCACCGGGGCGCAACCGAGCTGGTCGGCCATGGCGCGCGCGGCAGCGAGCACGTCGTCCTCGCCGAGGAAGCCCTCGACGTACGCGCTCAGCTCCGCCGCGCCGACGGCGGCCGGTTCCGGTCCCACGGGAACGGAGGTTAGCCGCGCGCGTGGCCGAAACGGGTGAACCTGACCGGAAGGTCACCCCGTCGTTTTCTCAGGCTCATCTCAGCCGACTCTCACGGTCGCCATAGCCGCGTACCCCATCGTGGACGTCATCAAGGGGAGTTCGTGAAAGCGGGGAACACGGTGGGCCAGGTGCGCGTTGATCGGGTGAAGAGGCAGAACAGCTCGCAGGAGGAGCGTATCCCCACGATGAACCCCGGCACCAAGTACGGCAAGCCGGTGGATATCGACCCAGCCGAGTGGGCCATCCCCACCTGGGAAGAGGTCGTGCGCGAGCACGGCGACCGGGTGTACCGACTGGCCTACCGGCTCGCGGGCAACGCGCACGATGCCGAGGACCTGACCCAGGAGACCTTCATCCGGGTCTTCCGGTCGCTGACCGCGTACAAGCCCGGCACCTTCGAGGGCTGGCTGCACCGCATCACCACCAACCTGTTCCTCGACATGGTCCGCCGCCGCTCGCGGGTGCGGATGGAGGGCCTCCCGGAGGACACCGACCGGCTGGAGGGCGACGAGCCCAGCCCGGAGGTGGTCTACGAGGAGACCCATCTCGACCCCGACCTGCAGGCCTCGCTGGACGAGCTCCCGCCGGAGTTCCGCGCCGCAGTGGTGCTGTGCGATGTCGAGGGCCTGTCCTACGAGGAGATCGGCGCGACCCTCGGCGTGAAGCTGGGTACTGTGCGCAGCAGGATCCACCGGGGTCGCCAGGCCCTGCGAACTTCGCTGGAGCGGCGCCGGGCGCTCGCGCTCGCGCAGGAGGCATCGGCATGACACTGACCGCTGAGTACGTCCGCGTACGGCCGGAGGTCGACTCATGACGTTCGAACGCGCCCTCGGCCTGCCCGAGCAGCACCTGCTGCCCGACGCCGTGGTCGCCTTCGTCGACGGCGAACTGGGCCGCACCGCGCACGACCGCGTGGCCGCCCACCTGGCCGGGTGCCCGTGGTGCGCCGCCGAGATCACCACTCAGCGCCAGGCCCGCGCCGCCGTCCAAGCCGCCCACACCCCGACCATGCCCGCCGGTCTGCTGGCCGCGCTGTGCGCCATCCCCCAGGAGACCGAGCTCCCGTCGACCCCCGATGGCCTCGCGGTCACCGAGGACGGCCAGCTCGTCGCCATCCAGCGCCCGGACCGCGCCGCCTTCGGCAGCACCCCGCCGCTGGGCTCGTCAGCCAAGCTCGGCGAGGGCCGCGTCGTCCTGGGCAAACGCAACCGCCGCGCCGCCCAGGGCGCGGGTGTCGTGGTCTCCGGCCTGGTCCTTGGCGCGCTTGCCCTGGTCAACACCACCGGCGCCACCCCGGACACCTCGACCCCGCCCGCCCCGTTCACCGGCGGCGACGTCCACCCGGCGGGCTTCACGGGTCACACCGCGTCGACCCAGCCGATCCCGTCCCCCAGCTTCGGCCTCTTCGCCGCCCGCTGACCCAAGCCCTTTCCCACACGTGAAGGCCACCAGCCCCCGCGGCGGTGGCCTTCATGCTGTCCGGGTTCCTTTCCGGTGGTGCCACCACCAACGAAGATCACCCTCCGGACCCTGGGCTGAGCGCACCACTAGCTCGGGACGAGTGCCGCGTCCGGCTCGCCAGACCTGGTCGGACGCGGAGGCGATGTCCCGGTGGTCGGCCGTGTCCCCCGATCCGGTGAGTCGCCGACGCGGGGGTCCGCACGCGCACTTCACCGGGGGTTTGGCACTGTGGAGCTTGATGAACGAGAACCTCGACGCCACCCCGGCGTCCTCGGGTGATGGGGCGCGGAACGGGGTCGTGCCCGGTGGTGTGGAGCAGCGGTTGGGGCCGCGGCCGTTGGAGCGGCCCGCGGTGGATCCCGGCTCGGCGGCCGCGTTCGGCAGGCCGTCCGGGGTGAGCGGTGCGTTCTCACCGTCGGCTGCCGCGCGGCCGGTGCTCGGTGAGCTGCGGTCCGTGCCGCCGACGCCGGAGGCGTTGGCGAGTGCGTTCGGCAGGCCGGTCGGGGAGAACACGCTGTTGCAGCGGCCGCCCGGGGCGGTGGCCAGCGATCTGGACGTCGAGGAAGCGCTGTGGACCCAGGACGCCGACCCGTGGCGGGATCCGGCGGCGGGCGCGGTGATCGGCCCGCCCGCGGTGGAGCGCACCGAGGACGGTGACGGCAAGGACGCGGCCGCCCGGGTCGGACCGCAGCTAAGCGTGACGGACGTGCTGTTCGGCAGGCGCGTCAAGCCGGTCGCGCTGGGCATCCTCGGACTGGTCGCGCTGCTCGTCGGTGCCGCGGGCGGCCTGGTCGGCTGGTTTGTCGCGCGCGGTGGGCAGGGCCTGACCAGCGACGTCACCCTGGCCTCGGTCGAGGCGGGCAAGGAGCGCCCGGCCGGGTCGGTGGCCGATATCGCCAAGCGGGTGCGGCCCGCGGTGGTGTCGATCGAGGTGAAGATCGCCCAGGGTGGCGGCACCGGGTCCGGCATCGTCATCGACCGGGCGGGCTACATCGTCACCAACTGGCACGTGGTCACCCTGGAGGGCCGCGCCGACGCGTCCGCGAAGATCACCGCGGTGTTCACCGACGGCAACCGGGTGGACGCCAAGCTGGTCGGCACCGACCCGAAGACCGACCTGGCGGTGATCAAGGTCGAGGTGAACAACCCGACCGTCATGCAGTTCGGCAACTCCGACGACCTGCAGGTCGGCGACACCGTGCTGGCCATCGGCTCACCGCTCGGCCTGACCGACACGGTCACCGAGGGCATCGTCAGCGCCCTGCACCGGCCGGTCGTGGCGGGCGGCGACAACGGCGAGGCGCCGATCACCTACGACGCCATCCAGACCGACGCCGCGGTCAACCAGGGCAACTCGGGCGGCCCGCTGGTCGACTCGACCGGCGCGTTGGTCGGCATCAACTCGGCCATCCGCAGCAGCGCGGGCAACACCGGCAGCGTCGGCCTCGGCTTCGCCATCCCGTCCAACGACGCCAAGCGCATCGCCGAGACGATCATCCGGGACGGCAAGGTCAAGCACGCCGATCTGGGCGCCAACGTCAAATCGGTCTCCGCGGACACCGCGGAGGGCGCCCAGGTGGTGAACGTCACCGACGGCGGCGCCGCGGCCAAGGCGGGCATCGTCGAGGGCGACGTCATCCGCAAGCTCGGCGACCGGCAGGTCCGCAACGCCGCGGAGCTCACCGTGGCGGTCCGCCAGCACCAACCGGGCCAATCCGTTCCCGTTGTACTCGCCCGTCAGGGCCGAGAGTTGAAAATTGATGTGACCCTGCAGTCGGACTGAGCGGCTACGCTGGTGGCCAGAGGCGTCGTTCGGAGGTATCTGGGGTGTTCGAAAGCATCGGCTGGTCCGAGATCCTCGTGCTCGCCGTGGCCGGGTTGTTCATCCTCGGCCCCGAGCGCCTGCCCTCGGCGGCGGCCTGGGTCGGCCGCAACATCCGCAAGGTCCGCGAGTTCGCCTCCGGCGCCCGCGACCAGCTCAAGGGCGAGCTTGGCCCGGACTTCGACGAGCTCCGCAAACCTCTGCAAGACCTCCAGCGCCTGCGCAGCTTCGACCCCAAGCAGATAGTCGCCAACCAGCTCTTCGGCGACGACACCAACGGCACGAAGCAGAACGGCTTCTCGGCCACCGCCCAGCCGTCGATCCCGCCCGTGCCGCCCGCCTCGCCCGCGGTCAAGCCGGACCCGCCGAAGCCCACCTCCGGCGAGCGCCCCCAGATCGACCCGGACGCCACCTGACGCTGTTCGATTTTTCCCGCCACCCGCCCCCGCATCCCCGCCCGGCATCGTCCCCGGCTTGGCGACCACGCTGCTGCCAGGGCACCGGGAGCGTCGCGGGACGGCACCACGGATCTGTGCACGTGACCGATGCCCGCCCCACCTCGGGGCGGGCATCGCCATCTCCGCCGTGAAGTCCGCGGGACAGCCAGGAGGGTCAGCGTCCGGCCGGGCTCACCGACAGCATCCGTCCGGCCAAGCCCCGCGCTCGCACCGACAGTTTCGTCGCGACCTCGGTCAGCACCCGGGCCGCCGCAGTCTCCGGCCCGGACTTCACCAGCGGCGCCCCAGCGTCCCCACCCTCACGCAACCGCGGGTCCAACGGCACCTGCCCAAGCAACGGCACCGAAGACCCCACCGCCCGCGACAGCGACTCCGCCACCGTCTGACCGCCGCCCGCGCCGAACACGTCCATCCGCGAACCGTCCGGCAGTTCCAGCCACGACATGTTCTCGATGACCCCCGCCACCCGCTGCCGCGTCTGCAGCGCGATCGCCCCCGCGCGCTCGGCGACCTCCGCCGCCGCCTGCTGCGGGGTGGTGACCACCAGGATCTCCGCGTTCGGGATCAGCTGGGCCACCGAGATGGCGATGTCGCCGGTGCCGGGCGGCAGGTCGAGCAGCAGCACGTCCAGGTCGCCCCAGAACACGTCGGCGAGGAACTGCTGGAGGGCGCGGTGCAGCATCGGGCCGCGCCAGACGACCGGGGTGTTGCCGGGGGTGAACATGCCGATGGAGATGACCTTCACGCCGTGCGCCTGGGGCGGCAGGATCATCTTCTCGACCTTGGTGGGCTTCTCGGTCGCGCCGAGCATGCGCGGGATCGAGTGGCCGTAGATGTCGGCGTCGACGATGCCGACCTTGACGCCGCGGGCGGCCATGGCGACCGCCAGGTTGACCGTGACGCTGGACTTGCCGACGCCGCCCTTGCCGGAGGCGACGCAGTACACGCGGGTGAGCGAGCCGGGTTCGGCGAACGGGATGCGCGGTTCCTCGGCGTCGCCGCGCAGGGACTTGCGCAGGGCGGTGCGCTGCTCGTCGTTCATCACGTCCAGCTCGACGCGCACATCGATGACCCCGGGCAGCGCGACCACCGCGGCGGTCACATCACGGGTGATCTTGTCCCGGAGCGGACAGCCCGCGACCGTGAGATAGATGGCGACATCGACGCGGCCGTCCGGGTGCACGGTCACGTCCTTGACCATGCCGAGGTCGGTGATCGGCCGGTGGATCTCCGGGTCCTGCACACCCGCCAGTGCCGCGCGGACGGCCTCGACGCCGGGAACCTGATCGGTGGTGGTCACCTGTCCATGCTACGGGCGGGTAGTGGTCACCCGGTCGAGTGGGACAGGAAGCACAGTCATTGTCAAGGGCAACAAGGGTGCTGTTCTGTCCGCCTACCGGGTTCCGTAGCATTGTCCTCCTGTTTTCGGGCCTCGAAGGAGGAACCTTGACCGTGCCGGACCAGTCCGCCCGGCCCACCCGAGAAGAACTGCAGGCGTGGCGCGCGTTTTTGCGGGCGCACGCCCGGATTACCCGCTCGCTGGAGGCCGAACTGGTGGCCGAGCAGCGGCTTTCGCTCGGTGGGTACGACGTGCTCGTCCAACTCGCCGAAGCTCCGGAACGCAAATTGCGAATGGCAGAACTCGCCGACGCCGTGCTGCTGTCCCGCTCCGGCGTGACCCGCCTGGTCGACCGGCTCGAACGGGCCGGAATGGTGGCCAGGGAACGGGTCGCGGGCGATGGTCGCGGGGTGGTCGCCACCCTCACCGACCAGGGCCTCGACGTGCTGCGGATCGCCTCCACCACACACTTGGCCGGGGTCGTGCGGCACTTCGTGGCGCGGCTGGGGGCTGATCAGCTGCGGTACCTCGGCGACCTTTGCGATCAGCTCGTGGACTAGGCGTTTCCCCGGCCGCGTGTCCGAATTCTCCCGCTCGTGAGTGATACCTACTCACTCGTTCGATATCGCGAGTCGTCGTCGGGCAAGATCCACGCCGACGGCATTGTCGAGAATGGCCCGCGGCTGGGTTAACGGTGGGAACCCAGGCTGGTCAGACGGGTTTGTCCAGCTGATTGGCCGGGACGTCATCCCAGCGTGGATCCTCGCGCAGGGATTTCGCCGCCGGGCGGGATTTGCCGCGCTTACCGCGCAGGTCGCCGCGTAGTTTGTCCAGTTCGCCGCGCAGGTAGTCGCGGGTGGCGACCTCGCCGACGGCCAGCCGCAGCGCGGCCAGCTCGCGGGCCAGGAACTCGGTGTCGGCCTTGGTCTGCGCGGCGCGGGCGCGGTCCTCCTCCAGCGACACCCGGTCCCGGTCGTCCTGTCGGTTCTGCGCGAGCAGGATCAACGGCGCCGCGTACGCCGCCTGCGTGGAGAACGCCAGGTTGAGCAGGATGAACGGGTACGGGTCCCAGCGCAGGGTCACCGCGACCAGGTTGACCGTGATCCACGCGACCACGATCATGGTCTGCCAGAACAGGAACTTGCCGGTGCCCAGGAACCGGGCCAGCCGCTCGGAGAAGCGGCCGAACGCGTCCGGGTCGATGGCGAAGCGCAGCCCGCGTGGCCTGCGCGGTTGGTCGAGGCGCCTGCGCGCGGTGGGTTCAGGCACGGCGGGCTTCCTCCGCGACCGGGTCGATGTGCGGCTCGCGTTCCCGCCAGCCCTCGGGCAGCAGGTGGTCGAGCACGTCGTCCACGGTGATCGCGCCCAGCAGGTGGTCCTCGTCGTCCACCACCGGCGCGCACACCAGGTTGTAGGTGGCGAAGTAGCGGGTGACCTCGACCAGCGAGTCGGTCGGCCGCAGGCTCGCCAGCTTCTTGTCCACCGCGCCCGCCACCAGGTCGAACGGCGGCTCGCGGAGCAACCGCTGGATGTGCACGCAGCCCAGGTAGCGGCCGGTCGGGGTGGCGGTCGGCGGGCGGCAGACGAACACCATGCTGGCCAGCGCGGGCGTCAGGTCCGGGTTGCGCACCCTGGCCAGCGCCTCGGCGATCGGCGCGTCCGGGGTGAGCACGATCGGCTCGGGCGTCATCAGGCCGCCAGCGGTGTCGTACGAGTACTCCAGCAGCCGCCTGACCGGCGCGGACTCCTCCGGCTCCATCAGCTCCAACAGCCGGTTCTTGTCCATTTCGGACAGTTCGGCGAGCAGGTCGGCGGCGTCGTCCGGGTCCATCGCCTCCAGCACGTCGGCGGCCCGCTCCTCGTCCAGGTGCGCCAGCAGCTCCTTCTGGTCGTCCTCGGGCAGCTCCTCGATGACGTCCGCCAGCCGCTCGTCGTCCAGCGCGTCGGCCACCTCGTAGCGGCGCTTGAGCGGCAGGTCCTGCAACGCGCTGGCCACGTCCGCGGCCCGCATGGTGTCGAACACGGCCAACAGCTGGTGCGCGGCCTGCGGCTGCCCGGTCAGCTCGGTGATCCCCGGCGCCCGGATCTCCGACCAGGTCAGCACCTGGATCGGCCCGCGCCTGCCGAGCCTGCCGGTGCGCTCGCGGATCGCCACCCGCCCCAGCACCCAGTCCCGCGTCCTGGTCGGCTCCATCGCGGTGTCGACCACCACCGCCTGCGCCCCGGAGGCCACCACCTCAACCCGCGCGTCCAGCAGCTGCCCGACCACCAGCACCTCGTTCGGCCGCTGGTGGAAGTGCCGCAGGTTGACCGACCCGGTGGCCAGCATGATCGCGTTCGGCTCGATCCCGGCCACCCGCAGCATCGGCACGAAGATCCGCCGCCGGGTTGCCAGCTCGATGACGACGCCAAGCACCCGCGGCGGGGCGCCGTCCACCCGCAGGCCCGCGACCAGGTCCCGGATGCGCCCGATCGACTCGCCGTCCGGGCCGAACACGGGCAGGCCGAGCAACTGTGCCACGAAGATCTTGCCCATGCCCGCCACGTCGGTCAGGCTAGCCGCACTCCCGCGAGCGCACCCGTCAACTGTGACCGGCGCGCTGGTAGAGCACGGCCCGCTTGTCGCGGGTCCGGGTGACCAGGCCGTTGTCGTGCAGCACGGACAGGTGGTAGGAGACGGTGCCCACCGCCAGACCGTGCCGCCTGCCCAGCTCGGTGGTCGTCCGCGGCACCTCCAGGTCACGCAGCAGCGCGGCGCGCGTGGGTCCGAGCAGACGGGCGACCGCGGCCGGGTCGCCGCCGCGCGGGACGCCGAGACCGTTCGCCGGGAAGTACACGGCGGCGTCGTCGGCCAGCTGCACCAGGCACACGGGCCAGGACAGCGCGGAGGGCACCAGGACCAGGTTCGCCGGGTGCGTCTCGACCTCCATGTCGCTCTTCTGGATGCGCAGCGCCGCACCGTCCCAGTCGAGCCTGCTGTTGAGGCTGCCCAGCATCGAGCCGAGCCCGCTCGTCGCCATCACCTGCGCCTTGGCGGACAGATCCGCGTGCAAGCGCTCGCGCAGCCCCGACCAGCTGTCGGCCATCGCCGCCGACCAGAACCGCACCAGCCCCGACGTCACCCGCGCGACGAACGTGCCCGACTCGACCGCGTCCAGCACCTCCGGCGTCGTCCGCGACATCGCGGCCACCTGGGCCGCGGCCTGCTCCGGCGCCGTGGCCGCGACCTGCTCCAACTGGGTCTCCCACAACCGCTCGGGCGCGGCGGACGGCGGAGTGGGGGTGAGCAGGTCGAGCAGGTTGCCGGTGGG
Organism: Actinokineospora enzanensis DSM 44649; assembly: GCF_000374445.1. Classification (GTDB taxonomy): domain Bacteria; phylum Actinomycetota; class Actinomycetes; order Mycobacteriales; family Pseudonocardiaceae; genus Actinokineospora; species Actinokineospora enzanensis. The sequence continues at coordinate 102,025 of NZ_KB894419.1, forward strand.
CGTGGGCAGGGTCCCGGCGACCAACCGCACATCCCGGTCCTTCAACGCGAACCGCGCGGCGGCCCCGGGGTCACCGAAGATCGGATGCGTCCGGCCGTAGACGGTGACCTGCAACCAGGCCAACGCCTCGCACACCGGGGACACCGCCAGCCGGACCCGGGCCAGGGCAGCGGAGTCCAGGTGCATCTTGATCACACGATCGACAGTAGCCCTGGATTCGAACCGACTCGAAACGTTTCGGTTCCCGGATCGCGTGCGGTGAGCTTGACCTCGTCGGGGGGAAACTGGGGGTGACGGCCGGGGCGCGCGAGCCCCGGCCGTCTTCCATCCGCCCACAGGAGGTGTGCGGCGTCGCGCCCTGATCAGCATCGTCGCGTCTGTCCGATGTGGAGCGACGGGGACCGGGAAGCGTCGCCGATGTGGTGTTGCGCAGGCCACAGTGGCGTGGTCGGGGGTGACATGGTCGACTACAACCCCGGAGAGGGTTACCGGCGAGTTAACCCCGACCGCCGATCGGAGGACGCGTTGCGCTCACCCAAGGACTTCTTCCGGCCGTTGGCGGTCGGCGCCCCGGAGCCGGTGCGGGAGATCCCGTTCCGACCATCGCGGATGATCCACTTCTTCGACCCGGGGAACGAGAAGATGGCCGCCAAGGTGCCGGAGCTGGTGGGGCGGGCCGATGTGGTGCTCGGCAACCTGGAGGACGCCATCCGGGCCGACCACAAGGAGCGGGCGCGGGCCGGGCTGGTGCGGATCGCGCGGGCCACCGAGTTCGGTGACACCCAGCTGTGGACGCGGGTCAACAGCCTGGACTCGCCGTGGGTGCTGGATGACCTGATCACGTTGGTCACCGAGATCGGCGACAAGCTGGACGTGATCATGGTGCCGAAGGTCGAAGGCGCCGAGGACATCCACTACGTCGACCGACTGCTCGCCCAGTTGGAGGCGCGCGCCGGGCTGAGCAGGCCGATCCTGGTGCACGCGCTGTTGGAGACCGCGAGCGGCGTGGCCGACGTCGAGCAGATCGCGATGGCGAGCCCGCGTATGCAGGGCATCTCGCTCGGGCCCGCCGACCTCGCCGCGAGCAGGCGGATGAAGACGACCCGGGTCGGTGGCGGCCATCCCGGCTACCTCGTGCGCACCGACCCCACCGGCGACGACCTGACCGCCGGGCGCGCCACGTACCAACAGGACCTCTGGCACTACACCGTCGCCCGCATGGTCGACGCCTGCGCGGCCGCCGGGATCCTGCCGTACTACGGGCCGTTCGGCGACATCGCCGACGTCGTGGCCTGCGAGGACCAGTTCCGCAACGCCTTCCTGCTCGGCTGCGTCGGCGCGTGGAGCCTGCACCCGAGGCAGATCGACATCGCCCGCCGGGTCTTCTCCCCGGACCCGGCCGAGGTCGCCTGGGCCCGTCGGGTCATCGCGGCGATGGGGGACGGCACCGGCGCGGTGATGATCGACGGGAAGATGCAGGACGACGCCACCGTCAAACAGTGCCGCGTGGTGGCCGAACTGGCCGACGCGCTCGCCGCCCGCGACCCGGAACTCGCCCGCGCCTACGCCCAGGAGTCCCCCGATGCCTGACCCGCGCCCCCGCCGCTCCGTGCTGTACATGCCGGGCGCCAACGAACGCGCGTTGGAGAAGGCGAAAACCCTCGACGCCGACGCGTTGATCCTCGACCTGGAGGACTCCGTCGCCCCGGACAGCAAGGCGGAGGGCCGCGCCCGCGTGTGCGCCGTCGTCGAATCCGGCGCGTATGGCCGCCGCGAGGTCGCCATCCGCGTCAACGGCCTGGACACGGAATGGTTCACGGCCGACATCCACGCCGCGGCCGCCGCCCGCCCGGACGCGGTGGTGGTCCCCAAGGTCGACTCCGCCGCCGACGTCCACCGCATCGAGTCGGCACTGGGCGACGGCCCGTCGGCCATCTGGGCCATGCTGGAAACCCCGACCGCCATGCTGCACGCCCACGAGATCGCGTCAGCCTCGGACCGGCTGACCGTGCTGGTGTTGGGCACCAACGACCTGGCAAAGGAGCTGCACGCCGAGTTCATCCCCGGCCGCGCACCCCTGCTGACCAGCCTCTCCCTCGCCCTCCTCGGCGCCAGAGCCGCGGGCAAGGTGATCCTCGACGGCGTCTACAACGACGTGAAGGACCTGGACGGCTTCGCCGAGGAATGCACCCAGGCCCGCCAGTTCGGCTTCGACGGCAAGACGTTGATCCACCCGAGCCAACTGGAGCCGTGCAACCGCATCTTCGCCCCGTCGGCCGCGGAGATCGCCCACGCGGAGAAGGTGATCGCCGCGTTCGACGAGGCCATGGCGGCGGGACGGGGGGTGGCCACGGTGGACGGCCGCATGATCGAAAACCTGCACGTGGCCAACGCCCGCCGCATCCTGGCCGTCGCCGCCGCCATTGCGGACCGAGATTGATTGGGTTCGCAACGATGAGTATGCGCGCAGGGTAGGTACTCACCGTAGAGTTGGCCGCATGGTCAACCAGGTGTTGAGTGAGATCGAGGTGGAGGGTTACACCTCGATCTCTCGCGCCCGGGTTGATCTGCGCGAACTGAATGTGTTCGTCGGTGCCAACGGCGCGGGCAAGAGCAACTTCGTCGGAGTACTGGAACTCGTCGGCCGGATCGTGGACCAGGAACTCGGCTTTCACGTCGGGGTCAATGGGGGAGCATCGGCCCTGCTTGACCGTGTGCTGACCACCGGACGAATCCGGGTCGGACTGGCGGGCGGGCGCAACGCCTACGAGGCAGTGCTGGTGCCCGCCGCCAACGATGAACTGATCTTCGAACGCGAAGTCGTGTCCTACCAGGGCGAGGGGCTGGATCAGCCGTTTACCCAGGGTTTGGGCAGCGGCCATCGGGAGAGCAGGCTGGCAGCGCTAGCGGAACAGGGCGGACCCGTCTCCTACGTCCTCGGTCTGCTGCGTGGATGTCGTGTCTTCCATTTTCACGACACCAGTCGGGATGCCCCGGTCAAGCAACTCAGTCCAATCGCCGACAACCTGGGGTTGCGCGGCGACGCGGGCAACCTCGCCGCCGTGCTCCTGGCAATGCGCGACAGCCCCGATGCGGCAGCCCGCTCGGCGTACCGGCGAGTCGGTGCCGTGGTGCGTCAAGTCGCGCCCTTCTTCCGTGACTTCGTCCTGGTGCCGGACCACGACCACGTCCTGCTCCGCTGGCGCCAAACCGACTCCGACGTCGTGTTCTCCGCGAACCAGCTCTCCGACGGAACGCTGCGGTTCATCTGCCTGGCCACGTTGCTGCTACAGCCGACCCTGCCGGGGCTGGTCGTGTTGGACGAGCCGGAGTTGGGGCTGCACCCGTACGCGATCGTCCAGTTGGCTGGCTTGCTCCGACAGGCGAGCACCAGAGCCCAGGTTCTGCTCGCAACCCAATCGGTGACCCTGATGAACCAATTCGGCGTGGACGACCTGGTCATCGTCGAGCGACGCGGCGGTAGCTCGGTGTTCACTCGCCCGGACCCCGCTGACCTGGCCGCTTGGCTGGATGAGTACTCCCTCGGAGAACTCTGGGAGAAGAACATCCTGGGCGGCAGGCCGGGGCCCGCGGGAAGTGGCCCGCGTGCCTGAGTACCGGCGCCTGCATCTGCTGGTCGAGGGACAGACCGAGGAGACTGTGGTCCGGGATCTCCTGGAACCGCACCTGCGCCAGGCGGGATGGGTCACCACCTGGTCGATCGTCATCACCAAGCGACCGGCCGGTGGCCCGGCGTATCGGGGTGGGGTCGCCGGTTGGCGGAAGGTCGAGGGTGACATCCGGCGGTTGCTGGGCGATTCGAGCCTTACGGTGCTGACTACGGTGATCGACTACTACGGTTTGCCCGCGGCGTGGCCCGGCATGGATTCCAGGCCCAACGGCTCAGCTCACGACCGCGTCGACCATGTCGAGGCGGCCATGGCTGCCGTCATCGATGACCGAAGGTTCCTGCCCAACCTGGTACTGCACGAGTTCGAGGCGTGGGTGTTCGCCGCCGCGCGGCAACTGGGCGAACTGCGTGAGGATCCCGCTCTCGCGGAGCGCCTGTGCCAGGATTCTGTTGCCGCAGGCGGGCCGGAGCTGGTCAACGAACGTCCTGAGACCGCACCGTCGAAGCGATTGCTTCGGTACTGCCCCGACTACGCCAAGACGCTCGATGGACCGTTGGTCGTCAGTGAGCTGGGATTGGTGGAGTTGCGGGAATCGTGTCCTCATGTGCACCGCTGGCTCACCCGGCTGGATGCCTAGCTCTGGGACAATGCCAGTGTGTGGTGGGTCTTGGTGGAGCGGCTTGGCGAGCATTGGACGATTGTCGAGTCGCACAAGACGGATGGGCGGCAGGCGGCGGATGAGTTGGCCAGGCGGCTGGCGCGGGAGTTCAAGCCGCGGATGATGATGCGGGTGCAGCAGCGGTCGATCTGGCGGGCAGGCGAGGATGGGTACTTCATCCAGGTCGACGGTCTGGTCGGGACCGACTACTTCCGGGTGCTCGTCGCCGAGTTGGTCGAGCGGCTGGACGGGCGGGGGAACCCGGTCTCTTGACGCGGTTGTTAACCGTCGTGTGATCTCCGGGTTCGGCTACCGACAGCAAGCATCGCAGGTCAGCGACGTGACAACGCGTGCAAGGTTGCCGTGACATAACGCACAGATCACGGCGGAGACTTGCTCGTGACCATCGGTGTGGGGTGCCCTAGGGGCATGGGTAGACACAGCCTTCCTAGCGAGTCGCGCGGCGTCCTGGGCATTCTGGTCGGGCGGCGGCGGCAGCGGGACGACCTGTTCGACCGGAGTTTCCGTCCCTGTGGCGACTGCGGGGCCGATGTGTACGTGCTGGCCGAGGGCTGTAAGGACTGCGGTTCCAGCCTTGAGCTCAAGGTCGGCTGACCTGGGGGAGTGGCCCAGCCCACTTCCTGGCGCGAACGAACGTTAACCACGGGATACTGGCCGGTAACCACCGCCGTCCCCGAGGAGTTCGCATGGCTCGCCTCGCGCAGACCGCCGGACTGACCGACATCCAGCGGGAGATCCTGGCCACGGTCAAGGACTTCGTGGACAAGGAGATCATCCCGCACGCGCAGGCCCTCGAACACGCGGACGAGTACCCCGCCGACATCGTCGCGGGCATGCGGGACATGGGCCTGTTCGGGCTCACCATCCCAGAGGAGTACGGCGGGCTCGGCGAGTCCCTGCTCACCTACGCCCTGGTCGTCGAGCAGATCGCGCGCGGCTGGATGAGTGTCTCCGGGGTCATCAACACCCACTTCATCGTCGCCCACATGATCCGCCAGCACGGCACCGACGCGCAGAAGCAGCACTACCTCCCCAAGATGGCCACCGGCGAGATCCGCGGCTCGTTCTCCATGTCCGAACCCGATCTCGGTTCCGACGTCGCCGCCATCAAGACCCGCGCGCGCCAGGACGGCGACGATTTCACCATCGACGGTGCCAAGATGTGGCTCACCAACGGCGGCAGCTCCAACCTCATCGCGCTGCTCGCCCGTACCGACGACGGCGCGCCCAAGCCGTATCAGAACCTGACCGCGTTCCTCATCGACAAGCCCGAGGGGTTCGGCGAGGTCGCGCCCGGCCTCACCATCCCCGGCAAGATCGAGAAGATGGGGTACAAGGGCGTCGACACGACCGAGGCCGTGTTCACCGGGCACGTCGTCGGCCGGGGCAAGGTGCTGGGCGGGGCGACCGGCCGGGGCTTCGCGCAGATGATGGACGGTGTCGAGGTCGGCCGGGTCAACGTCGCCGCGCGCGCCTGCGGGATCGCGATCCGCGCGTTCGAGCTCGCAGCCGACTACGCGCAGCAGCGCCGGACGTTCGGCAAGCCGATCGTCGAGCACCAGGCGATCGCGTTCAAGCTCGCCGAGATGGCCACCAAGGTCGAGGCCGCGCACCTGATGATGGTCAACGCCGCCCGGCTCAAGGACTCCGGCGAGCGCAACGATGTCGCCGCGGGCATGGCCAAGCTGCTGGCCAGCGAGTACTGCGCGGAGGTGACCCAGGAGGCGTTCCGCATCCACGGCGGCTACGGCTACTCCAAGGAGTACGAGATCGAGCGGCTGATGCGCGAGGCGCCGTTCCTGCTCATCGGCGAGGGCACCAGCGAGATCCAGAAGACGATCATCTCCCGCGGCCTGCTGCGGGACTACCGCACCCGGGGCTGACAGGAACAGTCGGGTTCGCACCGTTCCTCCGGGGTTGGCAGGATGGTACGCATGACCGGTGCGTTCTCCGGCCCTGGACGAGCGAACCAGGGTCTACCCAAGGTCCCCACCCCGCCGACGGGGTGGCCGATCGGCTCGTACGCCACCTACCAGGAGGCCCACCGCGCGGTGGAGCACCTCGCGACGAACGAGTTCCCCGTCGAGGAGGTGACCATCGTCGGCGTGGACCTCATGCTGGTCGAGCGTGTCATCGGGCGGCTGAGCTGGCCGAAGGTGCTGGGCACCGGCGCGCTGTCCGGTGCCTGGTTCGGCCTGTTCGTTGGGCTGCTGCTCGGGCTGTTCAACCAGCAGCAGGCCTCGTTCGGCCCGATCCTGGTCGGGCTCGGCATCGGTGTGGTGTTCGGGCTGGTGTTCGCCGCCGTCGGCTACGCCAGCACGCGCGGCCGCGGCCGGGAGATCGCGTCGGCGACCCAGCTGGTGGCGGGCCGGTACGACGTGCTGGCCCAGCCGCGCAACGCCGAGCGGGCCCGTGACCTGCTGGCCAAGCTGGCCCTGCGGCCGAACAGCGGTATCGAATAACCCCTACGCCCGCCCCTACCGGAATTGCGGCACCTGATCATCGGGAATAGTTTCAGGGAACCCCCACGTGGGTAACGAGGTACCCACGTGTCGGTGCACGCCGAGGTGCTTGGGGTCGCTTGTGGGCGAATAGCCGCCACCCGGCGTGACCGTCGGAAGGAGGCTGGGCGATGAGGTTTGCTCATCGGGTTCCGGGCCGCCGAGGACGACGCCTCCGAGTGGCGCTGTGCGCCGCGCTGGTCGCGTCCCCGCTGGTGGCGGCCTGTGGTTCGGACGATGGCGGGATCACCGTCAACGTCTACTACTCCATCGAGGAGAACTTCGACAAGGTCATCGCGAACTGCGCGGACGCCGCGCACGGTCGGTACAAGGTGGCGTTCACCGCGCTGCCCCGAGACGCGGACGACCAGCGCGAGCAGATGGTGCGCAGGCTGGCCGCGGGCGACAGCGACATGGACATCCTCGGGCTGGACGTGACCTGGGTGGCCGAGTTCGCGCAGGCAGGCTGGATCGCCGAGTGGACGGGCCAGGACAAGGCGGATATCGAACAGGGCACGCTGGCGGGTCCGCTCACCACCGCGCGGTGGCAGGGCAAGTTGTTCGCGGCGCCGAAGAACACCAACGTCCAGTTGCTCTGGTACCGCAGCGACGTTGTACCGACGCCTCCGAAGACGTGGTCGGAGATGTTGGACATGGCCGCTCGGCTCAAGGCCGAGCACAAGCCGGCGACCGTACTGATGACCGGCGCCCAGTACGAGGGCCTGGTCGTGCAGTTCAGCACGCTGACCGCGGGCGCGGGCGGCAAGATCCTGTCCGACGACGGCAGCAAGGCGGTCGTGGACGACGGCGCGGTACGCGCGTTGCAGGCGCTGCGGGACGTGGCGACGTCACCCGCGGTGAGCCCGTCGTTGTCCAACGCCAAGGAGGACAACATCCGCCAGGAGTTCGAGAAGGGCAACGCCGCCTTCGAGCTGAACTGGCCGTTCGTGTACGCCTCGATGGGCAAGTCCAACCCGGAGCTGGCGAAGGTGTTCAAGTGGGCGCCCTACCCCGCGCTGGACGCGAACAAGACCGGCACCTCGACCATCGGCGGTTATGACCTCGCGGTGAGCACGTACTCGCAGCACAAGCCGGAGGCGTTCGAGGTCGCGAAGTGCTTGCGCAGTGCGGAGAACCAGAAGTACTCCGCGATCAACTCGGGAGTTCCCCCGACCATCGAGTCGGTGTACCACGACCCGGAGATGGCCGAGCCGTACCCGATGCGGGACGCCATCCTGACCGAGCTGAAGAGCGCGGCGGTCCGGCCGGTGACCCCGGTCTACCAGAACGTGTCCACATTGGTCTCCGCGATCCTCTCGCCGCCGTCCGGCATCGACCCGCCGAAGACAGCCGAACGGCTGCGCACGGAGCTGCAGGACGCCCTCGACTCGAAGGGAGTTCTGCCGTGAGCGAAGCAGTCGACACACCCCGCGCGGCCGTGAAAGGGGCGAGTGACGGCAAGAAAGCCGAGCGCCGCCTGGCGTTCTGGCTGTGCGCGCCTGCCGCGCTGGTGATGCTGGCCGTCACCGGGTACCCGATCATCTACTCGATCTGGCTGTCCCTGCAGCGCTACGACCTCCGCTTCCCCAGCCAGCACGAGTTCGTCGGCCTGGACAACTACATCACCGTGCTGACCAACTCCTACTGGTGGACCGCGTTCGGCGTGACCGCGTTCATCACCATCGTGTCGGTGGTCATCGAGCTGGTACTGGGCATGGCGCTCGCGCTGATCATGCACCGCACGCTGGTGGCGCGCGGTCTGATCAGGACGGTCGCGCTCATCCCGTACGGCATCGTCACAGTGGTGGCCGCGTTCTCCTGGCGCTACGCCTGGGACGCCAACACCGGCTACCTGTCCCAGCTGTTCGACCCGGACGGCGCCCCGCTGACCCAGCGGGCGTCCGCGCTGACGATCATCATCGCGGCCGAGGTGTGGAAGACCGTGCCGTTCATGGCCCTGCTGCTGATGGCCGGGCTGGCGCTGGTGCCGGAGGACCTGCTCAAGGCCGCGTCCATGGACGGCGCGACGGCCTGGCAGCGGTTCACCAAGGTGATGCTGCCGGTGATGAAACCGGCCATCCTGGTGGCCCTGCTGTTCCGCACGCTGGACGCGTTCCGGGTGTTCGACAACATCTTCGTGCTCACCAGCGGCGCGCAGGAGACCGGCTCGGTGTCCATGCAGACCTACAACAACCTGATCAAGGGCCTGAACCTGGGCATCGGATCGACCATGTCCGTGCTGATCTTCCTCGCGGTGGCGCTGATCGCGTTCATCTTCGTCAAGGTATTCGGTGCGGCCGCGCCGGGTAACTCCGACAACGGGAGGCGATGATGGCCGTCATCGGCACCAAGGCGCCGGGCGGCCTGAAGGCCCGCTGGACGCTCATCGACATCATCGTGGTGGTCTACGCGCTCGTACCGGTGCTGTGGATCCTGTCGCTGTCGTTCAAGACCAAGGACACGCTCGCCGACCGGAACTTCTTCCCGCGCGAGTGGACCTGGCAGAACTACATCGACATCTTCAACACCAGCGAGTTCCTGCGCGCGCTGCTGAACTCCATCGGCATCGCGGTGATCGCCACCGTCATCGCGGTCGTGCTGGGCACCATGGCGGCCTACGCCATCGCCCGGCTGGACTTCCCCGGCAAGCGCCTGCTGGTGGGCGTGTCGCTGCTGATCGCGATGTTCCCGCAGGTGTCGCTGGTGACGCCGCTGTTCGAGATGGAGCGGTCGCTTGGCCTGTTCGACACCTGGCCCGGCCTGATCCTGCCGTACATCACGTTCGCGCTGCCGCTGGCCATCTACACGCTGTCGGCATTCTTCCGGGAGATCCCGTGGGAGCTGGAGAAGGCGGCGAAGATGGACGGCGCGACGCCCGCGCAGGCGTTCCGCCGGGTCATCGCGCCGCTGGCCGCGCCGGGCGTGTTCACCACGGCCATCCTGGTGTTCATCTTCTGCTGGAACGACTTCCTGTTCGCCATCTCGCTGACCTCCACGACCGCGTCCCGGACCGTGCCAGCCGCGCTGTCGTTCTTCCAGGGCTCCTCGCGGTTCGAGGACCCGACCGGGACCGTGTCCGCCGCCGCCGTGGTGATCACGATCCCGATCATCCTGTTCGTGTTGTTCTTCCAGCGTCGCATCGTCGCGGGGCTGACCTCGGGTGCGGTGAAGGGCTGAGCCATGGCTGAGATCGTGTTGGACAAGGTCACCAAGCGGTACCCGGACGGCGCGCTCGCGGTGTCCGAGGTGGACATCCGGATCGCGGACGGCGAGTTCGTCATCCTGGTCGGCCCCTCCGGCTGCGGGAAGTCCACGACGCTGAACATGATCGCCGGGCTGGAGGACATCACCGAGGGCGAGCTGCGCATCGACGGGGAGCGAGTCAACGAGCGCGCCCCCAAGGACCGCGACATCGCCATGGTCTTCCAGTCGTACGCCCTCTACCCGCACATGAGCGTCCGCGAGAACATGGCCTTCCCGCTGCGGCTGGCCAAGGTGGACAAGGAGACGGTCCGGCAGAAGGTGGAGGAGGCCGCGCGCATCCTCGACCTGACCCAGCACCTGGACCGCAAACCCGGCAACCTGTCCGGCGGCCAGCGTCAGCGGGTGGCGATGGGCCGCGCGATCGTGCGCGACCCCAAGGCGTTCCTGATGGACGAGCCACTGTCCAATTTGGATGCCAAGCTGCGCGTGCAGATGCGGACCTCCGTGGCCAAGCTGCAGAAACGACTCGGCACGACCACCGTCTACGTCACCCACGACCAGACCGAGGCGATGACACTCGGCGACCGCGTAGTGGTCATGCGGGGCGGACTGGTGCAGCAGATCGGCTCGCCGCAGTCCCTCTACGAGCAGCCTGCGAACCTGTTCGTGGCGGGGTTCATCGGCTCTCCGTCGATGAACTTCCTGCCCGCCACCCTCGCGGACGGCCACCTGCACACGCCATTGGGCGACTTCCCCCTCACGGACCGCGTCCGTCGACTCGCGGAGACCGCCAACGCCCCGCGCGAGCTGATCATGGGTCTGCGCCCGGAGCACTTCGAGGACGCGGGACTGCTGGACGACGCGGAGAAGGCCAGGGGCGGGACGTTCACGGCGTCGGTGGACGTCCTGGAGTCCATGGGGTCGGACAAGTACGCGTACTTCACGGTCGAGGGCGAGACGGCCACCTCGGCGGAGCTGGAGGAGCTGGCGGCCGAGTCCGGTTCGACGGAGATGACGGACAACGGCTCGCAGGTCGTCACCCGACTGTCCGCCGCGTCGGGTGCCCGGATCGGCTCCGACCTCACGGTGTGGTTCGATCCGGACAAGATCCATCTGTTCGACCCGCAGGACGGGCGCACGCTGACATACAGCTCGTAGCGGGTCTGTCAATGGGCTGTGGATAACTTTCTGCGGGAGTTGCCCCTCCTCTGTCACCTTGTTCCCGCGCGGCGCTCCACCGGGGAGCGCCGCCGGGAGCAAGGAGTTCCGCCATGCGAAAGAAGACCTTCCTCGCCCTGCTGCTCGCCTTGGCGTCGGCGCTCGGCCTGTCATCCACTCCGGCCTCGGCTGGTACCGGCCTGGATTCGGCTGGAGCAGGCCTGTGCGAGCAGGGGGAGCTGTGCCTGTGGGAGGCCGATGGCTTCCGGGGCTCCGTCGACCGCCTGACCCTCGCGGATACCGTGCCGGGGGAGTGCGTTGTCCTAGCCGGTGATACGCGGTCGTTCGCGAACCTGATGAGCCGGGATGTGACGGTCTACCAGTCGGAAGAGTGTTCGACCGAGGGCGACTTCACGACATATCCGGGTAGTGGGACGTGGGTGCCGAGGGCGCCGTTTCTGGTGAGGGCGGTGCAGCTCTGGCCCATCACTGAGTGATCTCTCCCCGTCCCCATCGGCCCTCGCGGCACCATCGCACCTTGACAACTCCATAGTGGTCGGCTGGCGGATTCGCCAAGCAAGGAAGCCCAGCCCGGGTCAGGGCCGGAGCCAGCGGTCGAACCAGGCACGGGTCCGGCGCAGGAGGTCGAGCTGGTGCCTGCGTTCCCGGATCGAGTGCCCCTCTCTCGGATAGATCAGGCGGCCATGAACCAGCCGTGGCCCCCGCCTGCGATGCCGAGCCGATCGGGGTCGGCGATGCCCTCGGTGACGAGCAGGTCGATGCCGGTCAGGATGTCGGTCCACTCCGCTTGACCAACCCTGCCCGCGACGCGGGCGGCGAAGTCGTGGCCGGTGTCGGATCGCTAGCGGATCCGTGCGGCCAGTCCGCGTAGTTCCGCGTATAGCTCGTCGAGGCCGAGTGGGTTCACGCTCATCCACCCGTCGTCGATGACGGCCAGGCGGTAGCGGCCGCGGTCGGTGTCGAGCCAGCGGAGTTCCTCGCTCGCTCGGTGCCACTGGTCCTCGCTGTCGTCCCGGCGGGCGACGCCGCACTGGCCGTTTCCGAGTACCGGTTGCAGGTGCGAGACCATCCGCCGCACGGCTCGATCGTCGATGCCGTGCGACCGCACCAGATCCTCGACCTCGGCCGCGCTCATCGGTGCCGGGTGGCGGGCCAGCATCACCTGGAACGCCTCCTCCAACGGCCGCAGCGGCACGCTGAACGGGGCGGTTAGGGGCATCTCGGCGGGTGGGATCAGGTGGGCGAGGCAGCCGATGGCGTCGTCCAGGGTCGCCGCCCACATGCGCACCATGCGGTGCTGGTCGGTGGTGTCCTGGCTGACCAGCAGGGCCTCGTCCGCGCTGGTCAGCACGGCCACCCGGGTCGTGCCGGAGTCCTTGTTGAGCACCAGGTCCAGCACCCCGGTGCCGGACCGCAGCAGGTAGACGAACTCCTCGGCGACGTCCAGCGGGCCGTTCTCGTCCGCAAGACCGCGCTCCATCAGCTCCTGCGAGGCGGCCTGGTACAGCACGCCGCGCTCGACGTCGGAGGTGGCGGGCACACCGACCTCGATCGGGAACGGGGCCTGCACCTCCGCGAACGTGCAGAGCAGGTCCACCTCGATCGGGTGCAGCACGACGCCGGGGATCGTCGGGTTCGCCATCAGGGGTTGCGGTACCGCTCGGCGGCGTTCTCGTCGCTGCCCTGGTAGCCCGCGGCGGAGCGCTCGGCGCTGGCGACGAACTCCTGCATCCGCTGCAACGCCGTCTCCAGCTGGCCCTTCAACCCGGCCTCACCGGCCAGCCGGTCGGCGAACTTCGCCGACAGCTCCTGGCCGACCGGGCTGGTGCCCAGCATCGGCAGGTAGGCGGGCGAGGTCAGCTCGGCGACCTCGGCGAAGATCGCGTCCAGGTCGGCCCGCACCTCCTCGACGGCGGCGGCGAACTCGCGCACCTGCTCGGGTTCCACCTGCCAGCCTGCCCCGCTCCCGGCGCTCGGGGCGGGTGCGGCGTTCGGGTCGTCGACGTACATTCCGGCATCTCTCCTTCTTCGCCGATCAGCTGACGGCGATCCCAAGCCTGGTCGCGGTCCCCGGCACCGAAGTCCACATCAGACGGTCGGCCCGACCGGTGACGGATATCCGTTACAGGCCGATGACGGGCGGGGCGGCGGTGAGGTCCGAGGTGGTGAACGGGTCGTCCTCCAGCGGCACGCGCCGACGGTGCTCGCCGTCCTCCTCCTCGTCGCGGGCGCCGGGTGGCACGCCGTAGCCGTTGCGGCCGCGGCCGTTCGGGTCGTTGAAGCCGTTCGCACGGCCGAAACGGCTCGCGCCACGGCGGCCGTCGCGGCCAAGGCCGGAGCCGGGACCGCCCGCGCCGCCGAAACCGGAGCCGCGGCCCGCGCCACCGCGGGAGCGGCCGCCGTCGGCGCCGACGCGGCCCGCGCCGAAACCGGAGCCGGGGGCGCCGAGACGACCGGCGGCCGGACCGCCGCGGCCCGCGCCGAACGGGAAGCCGCCGAGGCCGAGGTTCGCCGCGTTCGGGCCGTTCAGGCCAGGGTTCAGGCCGTTCGAGCCGAACCCGCCGGGCAGCTGGCCACCCGGGCCGAAGTTGGTAAGACCGCGCCAGCGGCCCTCCCAGCCGGAGTCGAAGCCCGGCGCGAACGACGGGGTGGTGCCCTGGCTGGGCGCGCCCGGGTAGCTCGTCGGCGGGGGTGGCGGTGGGGTCAGCCGCGGGTCGTGCGGGGTCGGCGGCAGGGTGACGCCGGGGCCGGGGACGCCGGTGCGCGGCGGCGTGGGCTGGATCGGGGTGCGGCCGGGGTCGACCCCGTCGGACGGGGTGCCGAAGCGCGGGGTGCTGCCGTCGATGCCGAGCACGGCCGTCTCGAAGCGCTGCATCGTCTGCACGGCCTTGCGCTTCATCTTCTTCTTGTTGCTGCCGAAGCCGAACGCGCTGGCGATGCCGCCGATCGCGGCGCCGAAGGCCGCGCCGACCGGGCCGCCGACCGCGAAGCCAGCGGCCGCGCCGCCGCCCGCGGTCGCCATGAACGGGCTGCTGGGCGAGCCGCCGGGCATGGTGCTCTGCGCCGAGCGCAGCGCGCCGCCCGCGTCCTGGATCGGTTCGGCCATCTGCTGGGCTGTGCCGCCGAGCTGGGACACCCAGGACGCGTTGCTCACCACGACCCGGGAGGCGTCCTCGGACGCGCTGCCGGACCAGAACTGCATGAGCCGCGACAGCGACCGCGACAGGTCCCGCGACGCCTGGCCCACCCGCTGGCCGTGCCGGGCCCACTCCTGGGCCAGCATGTCCAGCTGGGCGGCGTTCGCCTGGTCGCCGACCATGCGCTGCAGGGACTTCAACGAGTAGCCGTCCCAGTGCACGCCACCGGTCACATAGCTGTCGTCCACCTCGCGACCGCGTCGGTGGTCCTGCTCCTGCGCGGCCCGGGCGGCGGCCGCCCGCTCGACCTGCGCCGCGTACCGCTCCGCCAACCCCGCCAGACCGGCGATCATGCCCGTGCCCCTCCCTCGGCCCGGGATTCGCCGGGCTGGGTAGCTGCCTCGTATGGCTGCTCTGTCTTTGAACTGCTCTTTCCCGCCGCGTTCCCGCCTGCGCCCCCAGCGGACACGGTAACCGATAGCGCTGACGATTCGGGAGAAAACCCCGAGCGGACTGCCCCTCCGGACATCCGGCGCAACGTCCGCGCGGCCGGACGGCCCACGCCTACCACCGCAGCTCCGTGGCCATCGAGCGAAACTCGGCGCGCAGCTCGTCGCGGGTCAGCGGGTTGACGCTCATCCAGTCACCGGTCGACTCGCCCGCGAGCCGGAACCGGCCCCGCGCGGTGTCCAGCCAGCGCAGCTCGTCGGCGGCCCTGGTCCACTCGCCCGCATACCCACCGCGAACGGCCAGCCCTGCCTGGCCGTTGCCCAGCACCGGCTGCAGGTGCGTGCTCATCCGCCGCGCGGTCTGCTCGTCGATCCCGTTCGCGCGCAACAGCCGATCAATCTCGTCGGCACTGAACCGGCGCGGCGCACCATCCCGTTCGGTCGCGTTCTCAATTGTCCGGTGCACCTCGTCCAACCCGCGCCGAGGCAGGCTGAACGGCGCGACCAGGGCGGCGTCCAAAGGGGGCACCAGGGTGAGTAATCGCTCGACCGCGTCGTGCACGGACAGCGCCAACAGGTGCACGCGCGCGCCCGCCGTCCGGTCCTGACGCACCAACAGCGCGTCCTCGCGCAGTGCCAACACTACCGCCGCCCGCACCTGACCACGCCGGGCGACCAGCACGTCCAACGCCCCGGCCCCCTCACGCAGCAGGTGCACGAAATCCGCCGCCACCCCGCGCGGCCCCCGGTGATCGGCCAGCCCCCGCTGCACCAGATCGATCCGCGCCGACCGGAACGCCACCCGCCGGTCGCCCGCCACCCGCACCCGCAGCGGAAACGGCGGCGGCACCTCGGCGAACGTGCACAGCAGCTCGACCTCGGTCGGGTGCAGCCACGCCTCGACCCCACCCCGGTACACCGGGTCGGAGTCCAGGCCGGTCGGCAAGGGTGTCACCCGCCCACACCCTGGTCGTGCCGGGCGATGTCGTCCTGGTTGCCCTCGTCGACGTCCCGGTACCCGTCGCGGATCTTCTCCGCGCTCTCGATGAACTGGTCCATCCGGCGCATCGCCTCGGCCAGCAGCCCGCGCAGCCCGTTGGACCCGTTGAGCCGGTCGTCGAACTTCTTCGCCAGCTGCTGCCCGACCGGACTCGTCCCCAACTTGGGCGTGTGCGCGTCACCCTGCATCCGCTCCACCCGCGACTGCACGGCGGCGAGCCCGAACCGGGCGGAACTCACGGCCACGCTGAACCCGCGCAGCTTGTCCAGATCGACATCCCAGAAGCCGGTGGAGTTCGCGGGCTTCCCGTCGGCCGGGGCGGCCGTCGTCGGGTGCGCGGAGTCCGGCCGCGCCGCACTCGGATCGACACCGTCCGGAGTGGTCGCGTCCTTGCCGGGGCCCTGGTTGCCGGGATGCGCGCTGTCCGGGTGCGTGCCATCCGGACTGGTGACGTTCGGGTGGTCGTGCTTGTGGCTGGGGAAGGTGAAAGCGTCGTCGCCCTTGCCCGGGTGCCCGGCTTCGGGTCCGCCCGGGGTCGAGGTGATCGGTGTCCCCGGCTTGTTCGACCCACTGGACGACCCGGGACCGTGCCCGGGAACCGAGCTATGTGGACCGCTGTGCGGGTTCGGCACCGAGCCACCCACCCCGGGCTGCACCGCCGCATCCGGCGGCACCACACCACCGGGCGGCACGGGGGTGTTCGGCGGCGGGCTGCCCGCTCCCGGGTGCGTGGGAACGGTACCGACCCCGGGATCCGTCGACACCGGACCGGCGCCGGGGTGGTGCGGCGCGGGGACCGTTGACGGATCGGGCGCCTGGCCGGGAGCGTTGGCCACCGGGCCGGTGCCGGGCTGCGGCCCCGGGATCGTGGACGGGTCCGGTGTCGGCTGCTGGCCGGGCGTCGTGGCGAGGGGTCCGGAGCCTGCGGACGGGTCGGGGGTCGGATTCGGTGTGGAGCCGGGTCCCGACGACGGATCGGGCCCGGGGGCTCCCGGGGGTGGAGTCTGCGCCGATGGATCGGGAGTCGGGGTGGGCCCGGAGCCGGGTGTCGGGCTGGGGGCCGTTCCCGGAGGCGGGGTGACTCCCGCCGACGGGTCAGGACTGGGCGCAGGAATGCCTGCGGCCGGGGGCTGGGAGGGCATCGGGGTCAGGACCGTGGATAAGTCCGGTCCGGTGCCGGTGGCTGGCGGTGTGAAGACCGAGGACGGGTCCGGTGCCGGAACCGGGTTGGGTGTGGGGCCGGGCACCGGGGCCGGGCTGGGTGCGGGCACGGGGTTGGGCGTGGGCCCCGGCACAGGTGCCGGAACCGGGTGCGGAGTCGGCCCGGGTACCGGTCCCGGCGTAGGCCCTGGAATCGGGCTCGGCGCGGGTCCGGGGAGCGGCGCGGGGTTCGGCGAGGGCACCGGGTTCGGTGTCGGGCCGGGCACCGGGTTCGGGCCGGGCGCCGGGATGGGATTGGGGGCTGGCCCGGGTACCGGGCTGGGGTTCGGCGATGGGATCGGACTGGGCGGCGAAGCGCCGAGATCCGGCGCCTGGACCGCGCTGCCCGGATCGGGAGTCGAAGCCGAACTCGGCATCGTGCTGCCCAGGCCCGAGGTCGAGCTGGAAGCGGGCATCGTGCCGCCCAGGCCATGGGCTGGGCCGGGACCCGGCAGCGCCGCGCCGCCCAGACCGTGAGCAGGCCCGGGGCCCGGAAGTGCTGTGCCGCCTAGGCCATGGGCTGGGCTGGGGCCCGGCAGTGTGCTGCCCAGACCGTGGGCCGGGCCGGAGCTCCGGAGCACGCTGCCCAGGTCAGGGCCCGCGCCGAAACTCGGTGCCGTGGTGCCCAGGGCAGACCGGCCGAGGCTTGGCGCCATGCCGCCCAGAGGTGGGATCGGCAGGGCTGTGGAAACCGTGGCGGCTTGGTCCGAGGGGACCGGGCCAGGGCGCTGGCGTGTGCTGCCCAGGTCAGAGTCCGTGTCGGAACTCGGTGTCGTGTCGCCTGTGGCCGATCGGCCGAGGCTTGGCGCCGTGCCGCCCAGGGGTGGGATCGGCAGGGCTGTGGAGACCGTGGTGGCCTGGTCCGGGAGGACCGGGTCGGAGATCGAACCCGAGATGGAGCCCGAGGTCAGGTCCACCGCGTGCGGGGTCGGCATCGGGAAGACCTCGGTCGCCTGGGTGGGCGGGTTGGGCTGGTCGAAGTCGCGCATGTCGGTCGCCTCCTCAGAGTCCGATTACCGGGGGCGATGCCTTCTGGTCCAGGGCGAACGGGTCTTCCGCGTCGTACGGGTAGCGCCTGCGGTGTTCGCCCGCGCTGTCGCCGTGGCCGCCCATGCCGCCCGCGCCCATCGGCATGCCGCCGCCCATGCCCGTGCCGGAGCCCGCGCCGCCCGTGCTCGCGGCTGCGGGGACGTTGCCGGGGCTGAAGGTGCGGGTGGGGCCGCTGGCCAGGGCTTCGGTGGCGCCGACCGCGCCGCCCACGCCGAGGGGACGGGCGTCGCCTGAGGCCGGGGCGCCGCCGATGGCCGCGGAGCCGCCGTAGCCTGCGGATGTGCCCGTGCCCGGGTGGCCGGGGGCGTTGTCGAAGCTCTGGACGGCGGTGCCCGGGTCGCTGCCGTTGGCGGTGAGCATGGCCCAGCGCATCTCGATGTCGGTGATGTACGAGACCGGGGTCTGCGGGGGCGGGGGCAGCGCGGGGCCGGGGTCCTGTGGGTGCTCGTGCAGCACCGTGTCGCGGGCCTCGAATGCCGGGGTGGCGCGGTCGATGCCGATGGCGGCGCCCTCGAAGCGCTTCATCGCCTCCACGGCCATCGCCTTGAGCTTGGCCTGTTCCTGTTCGGCGGTGAACGCGCTCTGCGTGCCCGCGGCCGTGCCGGAGATGGCCGAGACCAGCGGGCCGCCGGACTGCAGGGCGCGGGCGGCGCTGTCGGCGGCCTGCGCGGGCGGTACCGGGGGCTTGGTCGGCAGGTCCGGCATGGCGTCCTGGGCGGCCTTCAGCGCGCCTGCCGCCTCCTGGATCGGGTCGCCGATCTGCTTGGCCGTCTCGCCGAGGTCGGACACCCACTGCGCGTTCAGCGCCACATCGTGCCTGGCCTGCTCGGCGGCGCTGCCCGACCAGTAGTTCATCAGCTCGTCCAGGGCGGTCGACAGCACGTCGGCGGCGTCCACCACCTCGGTGCCCGCCGCCCGCCAGTCGTCGGCCAGGCGCTCCAGCTGTGGGGCGCTCGCCTGGTCGGTGACCATCTTGACCAGCTGTTCCAGCGAGCAGGACTCCCAGTTGTAGCCCGCGGTGACGTACTCGTCCCGGCCTTGCTGCTGCCCACCTGCCATCGCTGTTCTCCCCTCGGTGGTTGCCCGGACCACCGTCCCCTACGACACCCGCGGACGTTCGCTCCCGCCGGTCACGCTATCCGGTCGGACGCACACCCGGCACCGGTAGTTCCCTCCCGGTCACTCCTCGTTCCACACACCTCTATCGATACCGGTGGAATCGCGCAAGACGTCTTTTCCCCGCCTTCGTACCAGCCACCCATGACCGGCCGTCGAACCACGCGGATTCACTCGTACGGCCTAGCGTCACCGAATGTTCACCTACCACCGGTGTCCACCGCCGACAAATACGTCACGGGGTTACCGCCGATGGTTGCGCCTTCTGCACCACCTGGTCGGCGAAGTTGTCCAGCAGGCGGGTGCCGACCTCCTGGGAATATCCCAGTACCAACGCGAACAACAGCAGCGCCGCGTGGTTGCCGATCGGGTCGTGCAGCAGGCCGGTGCGCAGCACCAGCACCCCCACCACGGCCAGGATCGCGCCGAGCATGATCTTCACCAGCGCTTGGTACGGGGTCAGCGAGTACGGCACCACGCTCGGCTTGCTGCGCAACAACAACACCACCACCGCGATCGACGCGCCAAGCACGCCCATCAGCTGCAACCACCACACGTCACCGCTGGACGGCGCGGACCCGCCGGTCGGGCAGACCAGCGCCGTGCCCTGGCCGAGGCACAGCGGCAGCATGCGCTCGTGCAGCGCGGTCAGCCAGCCGATGGTCAGGTTCACTGCGAGCAGCAGCAGGCCGAACAGGATGATCCGGTTCCGCAGGCTGCGCACGGCCGCGGCCGCGTCGTCCGTCACGCTGTGCGCGGCCCGCAGCGCGCTGAGCACCATTACCCGCTGGGTGGCGTCGTCCAGCCCGTCGAAGGTGGTCGGATCCAGCGCCTGCCAATGCGGGTTCTTCTCGTCCAGCTTGCGGCCCACCACCCCGCGCACGTACGGCAGCCTGCCCGGCAGGTCCGGGGCCGAGGAGACCAGCAGCTCCTCGGCCAGGTGGATTGCCCGCCAGGCGCGCTCGATGCTGGATCCCGAGTACCAGCGGCGCAGCCTGCTGCGCGCGGTCGCGGCCCGTGCGGCGATCTCCATCGCGGTGTGCACCGCGCCCGGGACCGGGGCGTCCGCCGGTCGATGTCCGACTGCAACCGCTGCAACCGTTCCGCGACGATCATCCGCCAGGCGGACGACGGGTGCAGCCGCTCGACCCGTTGCGACCAATCGGGTCCCGCCGCGACCGGATCGGTTTCCGGCTCGGTAGTGGCATTCTCGACGTCCGCCGGGTGATTTCCGTTGGGCGTCAACAGGTTCTCGGGCGCGGTCGCCCGCAGGTCCGAACTCACGCATTCCCCCCGCGATCGGGCGGACCCGCGAACCCCCGCGCGTCGAAGCACCCGACCCCTCCGGCTCGATGATCGCGCACCGCGCCGGGGGCATTACCCGGGTGTCCGATTTCCTCAGGTGTTGGGGGACTCCGCGAGGATCACGGTCACCACCGAGATCCACGTGACCACCACCGCGAGCAGCCAGAACTTCACATTGGTAAGCAACCGGACCATGGCGAAACCTCCCATCGAAGGGCGAACGGGGAAACTGGCTGTGGCCGAACGGTGAATCGTCGGTCGGCTACAGCCATCGGTTCTTGCGGAATATCCGGTACAGCACGATGCAGGCGAAGAAGATGACGACCATCACCACGGGATAGCCGAACCGCCACTTCAGTTCCGGCATGTGCTCGAAGTTCATGCCGTACACGCCGACCACCATGGTGGGCACGGCGATGATCGCCGCCCAGGAGGTGATCTTGCGCATGTCGGTGTTCTGCTGCAGCGTGATCTTCGCCAGGGTCGCGTCCACGAGCGTGGTGAGCAGCTCGTCGAAGCTGGTGACGCGTTCGGACACCGTGGTCAGGTGGTCGTCCACGTCGCGGAAGTAGGAGCGGACCTGCTCGGGCACCAGCGGCGAGCAGCCCTCGGCCAGCCGCCGCAGCGGGTTGGCCAGCGGCATCACCGCCCGGCGCAGCTCCAGGATCTCCCGCTTCATCAGGTACATCTGCTCGGCGCTGACCGGGCTGCGCGGCGCGAAGACCGCCTTCTCGATCAGGTCGATGTCGTTCTCGAACGCGTCGGTGACCGCCATGTACGTGTCCACCACGTGGTCGGCGATCGCGTGCAGCACCGCGGCCGGTCCGGGCCGCAGCCGGTCCGGGGTCGACTCCAGCTCACCGCGCAGCTGGTGCAGCGCGGAATGCTTGCCGTGCCGGACGGTCACCACGTAGTCCGCGCCGAGAAAGGCCATGATCTCGCCGGTCTCGACGATCTCGTTGGCCGTGGTCGGCGACTCGTGCTCGACGTAGCGGACGGTCTTGAGGACCATGAACAGGTTGTCCTCGTAGCGTTCCAGCTTCGGCCGCTGGTGCGCGGTGACCGCGTCCTCCACGGCCAGCTCGTGCAGGCCGAACGTCTCGGCCACGCCCTGGATCTGCTCCTCGTCCGGCTCGTGCAGGCCGATCCAGACGAACCCCTCGCCGCGGCGGCGCACCTCGGCGACCGCGTCCACGTGCGTCCACCGGCCGGGCAGCCGGATGCCGTCCACGTAGACACCACAGTCGACCACGTACGCGGACAGCGGCACTGGGATGGGCGGCGCGGGCGGGCCCACGCGGTTGGCGCGGCCGCGCAGGCCGCCGAACGAGGGAATCGCGGGCATCCGGACCTCCGACGAAGACTCCGAGTCTTCCGCCGCTGGGCGCGGCGGACCGCGGGGCGCGCTGGGCACTCTCGCGGGGACGGAGCGTCCCGGCCGGAACTGCGGGGTCAGCCGTGGTGGCGGACGCCTCCGGTGGGGACGCGGGTACTACTGCAACCGGTCGCGGATTCATGACCATGCGGGTCGCTCATGCGTCCTCACCTCCTTGGTCCGATGGTGGTCCGGTGACTCGCACGGCCCTACCGGAGGGTCAGCGTACTCCAGGATCCGTCGCACTCGACCATGGCCCGGGAGAGTCGAGCGGATTTCACGGTCCCGTCATCGCCAGGTCGGTGTACTGCCTCACAAGCGGTTGCACCCCGCGGGCGGCGGTCGTAGACAGGGGCCTACTCGCCGGTCACTTAGGAGGGTGCGGTGCAATTCGGGCGGTACTACGAGGAGTTCGAGGTCGGCGCCGTGTACAAGCACTGGCCCGGCAAGACCGTGACCGAGTACGACGATCACCTGTTCTGCCTGCTCACCATGAACCACCATCCGTTGCACCTGGACGCGCACTACGCCGAGCACTCGACCGACTTCGGGAAGAACGTGGTGGTCGGCAACTACGTGTACTCGCTGCTGCTGGGCATGTCGGTGCCGGACGTCTCGGGCAAGGCGATCGCCAACCTTGAGGTCGAATCCCTGCGACATGTGAAGCCGACCTTCCACGGTGACACCATCTACGGTGAGACCGAGGTGCTCGACAAGACGCCGTCCAAGTCCAAGGACGACCGCGGTGTCGTCTACGTCGAGACCCGCGGCTACAACCAGGACGGGACGGTGGTATGCGTCTTCCGTCGCAAGGTGATGGTGCCCAAGCGCTCCTACGGTGAGGGGCGCGGGGGCGAACAGCCGGGACGGCCCGAGCCCACGGGCTGAACCGGCAGGACAAAGCGGAGGAGCGCCCGTGACCGCGTCGCTGGAGCAGATCAGACAACGGTTGCGGCGGTTCGCCGAGCACGAGGCGGCGGGCGCGTCCCCGCTCTACGAGCACCTGGCCACTCAGGCCGCCGAGGACGACGAGGTCGCCGGTCTGCTCACCGGCGCCCCGGACGCCTTCGCGTACCCGACGCTGCTGCTGGCCGCCGCGCACCGGGTGCTGCAGGCCGAGCCGTTCCACGAGCTGGTCAACTACTACCCGTCGCTGGGCGGCAGCTACGGGCTGGACGCGGGCACCTGGCCGCTGTTCCGGTCGTTCGTGCTGGAGCGGGCGGAGAGGATCCGGACCCTGGTCGCCACGCACACCACGCAGACCAACGAGGTGCGCCGGGCCGCCCTGCTGTACCCGGCGGTCGCGCTGGCGGCCAAGCAGGCGGGCGCCCCGGTCGGTCTGCTGGAGGTCGGCTGTAGCGCCGGGCTGCTGCTCAACCTCGACCGGTACGCCTACCGCTACCAGACCGAGCAGTCCGGCCAGATCGTGGTCGGACCGGCAAAGACCCCGTTGGGCCTGCACTGCGCGCTGGAGCTGGCCGCAGGCGCCACGCTGCCCACGATCCCGAAGAAGCTCGCCGTCACCGCCCGCGTCGGCCTGGACCGGGCCCCGGTCGACCTGGTCGACGAGGACGCCGCCGCCTGGCTGGAGGCGTGCATCTGGGCCGACCAGCCCGAGCGGCAGCGGCTGTTCAGCACCGCCGCCGCGTTGCAGCGCAAGGATCCGCCGGAGCTGGTCCGCGGCGACGCGGTGGCCGACCTGGCCGCCGCGGCCGCGCGCATCCCGGTGACCGTTCCGCTGGTGGTCATCACCAGCCACGTGCTGGTCTACCTCACCGAGTCGGAGCAGGCCGCGCTGGTCGCGGGGCTCGCCGAGCTGGCAGGCACCCGGCCCTTGTGGTGGGTCAGCGACGAGCCGTACGCCGGTTCACTGGCGCACGTGCTGCCCGACCGCGCGGACCTCGTCCCGGCCGACGGTCAACCCGCGTTCGCGACTCTGGGGCTCACCAGGTGGGACAGGGGGGTGCCGACGAGCGCCGCGCTCGCGCGTACCGCCCTGCATGGTGAGCGCATGGTCTGGCTCGTCTGATTCCCGTCATCGGGGCAGCTCACCCCAGTCGGCGAGCTGCTCGAAAAGCCCCTCGACCAGGGTATCGGTGTCGCGCAATGTGGTGAAGATCGCAAGATCCACCCATCTGGCGGCATCGGCGTCGTCACCCGGCGAAAGATCACCGCCGGTAACCGAACACCGGTAGTCGTGGATGTCGAACACCCCGCCCGGCGCGGGGCGCTCGACGCTACCCACGTGCCGCCCGACGACGACCTCCAGACCGGTCTCCTCGCGCATCTCGCGTCGCAATGCGACGGTGTCCGATTCCCCGGGCTCGACCTTCCCACCGGGGATGGACCACAGTCCGCGACCGGGCTCCCGGCCGCGCCGGATCAGCAGCAGCCGGCGGCTCGCGTCCATGAGCACGCCGCCGACACACCTGATCCGTTGAACCCGATCGCCGTTCATGACAGCGGAGCGTAGTCATCTGGCGGTGATCACCGTCCGCGTTGCCCCAAGCGCGCGACTACCCTCCCTAAGCGCCGCCCGGTGCGGTACAACGGTTTTCAGCAGGCGCCATGACGGGTGCGTACGGAACGGGGTAGATCACAGTGGACATCAAGAAGATCTTGATCATCACTGGGGCCGCTTTGCTCGTCTTCTTCCTGGTGACGCAGCCGGTCCAGTCCGCCGGGATCGTGAACTCGATCCTGACCACACTGCGTGAGGGAGCCGAAGCGGTCATCACCTTCGTGCGGACTGTCTTCCAGAGCTGACACGAAGTAGCGTCGGAACATGTTCGCGCCCAGGGACCCCGACGAGTACCTGCTCGACTCCGAACGCCGGGTCATCCGGGTCCGCAGGCATTGGGCCAGCCTGGCCTGGCAGGTGTTCGAGGCGGTCGCGCTGCTCACGGTGTGCGTGATGATCTCCTACCTGCTGCCGCCGCAGGCGTGGCTGATCCAGAACATCCTCTGGTACGTCGCGCTCGCGGTGGTGCTGCGGTTCACCTACCAGGTGATCGAGTGGTGGGTCGAGCGCATCGTGGTCACCGACAAGCGGTTCATGATGACCACCGGGGTGTTCACCACCCGGGTACTGATGATGCCCATCAGCAAGGTCACCGACCTCACCTACAAGCGCACGGCCACCGGCCGCATGATCGGCTACGGCACGATGGTCGTGGAGTCCGCAGGCCAGATCCAGGCGTTGAACAACATCGAGTACCTGCCCAAGCCGGAGCAGGTCTACGACGCCATCTCGGAGCTGGTCTTCGGCGACAAGAAGGCCCAGGCCGAGCGGTTCTCGATGATCAAGGCGCAGCGGCTGGCCCGGGGTACCCGGCGCACCCGCCGCGGCACTCCCGCCTAGCTCGCGGACCACGGTTTCGGTCGCCCCCACGTGATGGTTGTCATCACGCGGGGGCTGATCGTCGTGCGGTCCACGGGGTATGCGGAAAACTGACACCGTGCGGATCGATCTCCACTGCCACTCCACGGCCTCCGACGGCACCGACACGCCCGCCGAGCTGGTCGCCGCGGCGCACCGGGCGGGCCTGGACGCGCTGGCCATCACCGACCACGACACCACCGCGGGCTGGGCCGAGGCCGCCGCGGCGCTGCCACCCGGCCTGCGGCTGGTCCGCGGCGCCGAGCTGACCTGCGTGTCCCCGGACGGCCGGGGCGGGTGGTGCACGATCCACCTGCTGGCCTACCTGTTCGACCCACAGGCCGAGGCCGTGGTCGCCGAACACGCCCGCACCCGGGCCGAACGCCGCACCCGGCTGCACACCATGGCCACCCGGATGGCCGCTGACGGCTACCCGGTCGACGCCGACACGCTGCTCGGCGACCTGCCCGCCGACGTGCCCGCCGGGCGGCCCCATCTGGCCCAGGCGCTGGTCCGGGCGGGTGTGGTGGAGTCGGTCGACCAGGCGTTCGCCGAGCTGCTGCACGGCCGCAACCACTACCACGTGCCCAGCCACAAGACGCTCGCCGTGGACGCCATCGACATGACCAAGGCGGCGGGCGGGGTGACCGTGCTCGCGCACGGCTTCGCGCACCGGCGCGGCCCGACGGTCTCCGCCGAGGTGATCGGCGACATGGCGGCCGCGGGCCTGGACGGGGTCGAGGTCGACCACCCCGACCACGACCCCGAGGCGCGCGCCCGGCTGCGCGCGCTGGCCGACCGGCACGACCTGATCGTCACCGGTTCGAGTGACTACCACGGCACCAACAAGACGGTCCGGCTCGGCGCCGAGACCACCGACCCGGCCATGCTGGCCGAGCTGGTCTCCCGGGCGAGCGGCGCCGGACTGCTCGTGGGCAGCTGATGGCGGTCTTCGACGCGGCGCTGTTCGCCGAGGCCACCATCACCCTGGTGGTGATCATGGACCCGCCCGGCACGGTGCCGGTGTTCCTCAGCCTGACCGGCCGCAAGACCAGGGCCACCCGCAACCGGGCGGCCCGCCAGGCGGTGCTGGTGTCGCTCGGCGTGATCAGCCTGTTCGCGATCAGCGGCGAGGCCATCCTGCGCTACCTGGGCATCGGCATCCCGGCCCTGCAGGGCGCGGGCGGGCTGCTGTTGTTACTGATCGCGCTGGACCTGCTGACCGGCAAGGGCGGCTCCGAGCCGGAGGCCGTGGAGGACGTGAACGTGGCCCTGGTCCCGCTGGGCACGCCGCTGCTCGCCGGGCCGGGCGCGATCGCCGCCACCATCGTCTTCGTCCGCGAGGCGGGCGGGCACGTGGCCTCCTACGTCGCGCTCGGGCTGGCGATCCTGGCCGTGCACCTGATCCTCTACCTGTGTCTGCGGTTCTCCGGCGCGGTGATCCGGTTGATCAAGGACAGCGGGATCGTGCTGCTCGCGAAGATCGCGGGTCTGCTGCTGGCGGCCATCGCGGTGCAGCTGGTGGCGAACGCCGTGCGCGGCTTCATCGCGGGCGCTAGCTGAGCGCCTCCTCGATCGCCTCCGGGCTGCGCGCGATGTAGGCCCGGCCGTCGTCGGTGATCACGATGGGCCGCTCGATCAGCACCGGGTTGGCCGCCAGCACGGCGATCCACGCGTCCCGGTCGCGCGGCTTGTCGGCCAAGCCCAGCTCCTTGGCCATCGGCTCCTTCATCCGGGTGATCTCCCAGGGCTCCTTGCCCAGCTTGGCCAACACCGCCGCCAGCTCGGCGACGGTCGGCGGCTCGTCCAGGTAGCGGCGGACGGTGTGCGCGGGCGCGCTGTCGTCGAGCGCGGACTTGGCGGCGCGGGACTTGGTGCAGCGCGGGTTGTGCCAGATCTCCATGCGTGGATTATCGCTGGTCACCTCCCGGGCGCGGTCGGTGTCGGTGCGGGTGCGTACCGTGTGCGGCGTGCAGGACCAGCTCGGTTTCGACAGCATGCCCAAGAAGCTCATCAAGGTGACCCCGTCCCGGCTCGGCGTGTGGGCGGACTGCCGGTTGCGCTTCCGGATGACCTACCTCGACCGACCCACGCCACCGCGTGGCGGCCCATGGGCGCACAGCACCATGGGCGCGGTGGTGCACAACGCGTTGAAGGGCCTGTTCGACCTGCCCGCGGACCAGCGGACGCCGGATCGTGCGGCGGCTCTCGTGGGCACGCACTGGAAGGACGATGGTTTCGCGGATCGCGAGCAGGCCATGGTCTTTCGTGAACGTGCCGCGGGCTGGGTGCACGACTACGTCCGTGGCACGGATGTGACCGAGGAACCGGTGGGGCTGGAGCGGTGGGTCTCGGCGCCGGTCGGCACGATCATCGCCGAGGGGCGGGTCGACCGGATCGACCAGCGCGGGGACGAGCTGGTGATCGTCGACTACAAGACCGGGCGGCACGCGCTGACCACCGATGACGCTCGCGGCTCGCAGGCGCTGGCGTTGTACGTGCTGGCCGCTCGTCGGACGCTGCGGAAGCCGTGCACCAAGGTCGAGTTACATCACCTGCCCACCGGCACGGTCGCGGCCTGGGAGCACACCGAGGAGTCGTTGGCCCGGCACCTGTCCCGGGCGGAGGAGAGCGCGGACGAGTTCCAGCTGGCGATCGACACGCTCGCCGCCGGAGGTGATCCGGAGGTCCTCTTCCCGGCCAGTCCGGGGCGGCAGTGCGGGTGGTGCGATTTCCGGCGTAGTTGTCCGACCGGGCAGGCCACTGGACCGGCGCTGGACCCATGGGCGATGCTGTCCCCGTGACCGGCCCTACTGAACGCCTGCCTCGCGACGACGAAGTCACTGAGGAGCTTCCTCAGGTTCGTGATGCGGAAGCTGATGCTGTCCCCGCGAGTACGCGCTCCGGCTTCTGGCGTGAGCTGTCGGGGGCGCTCGCGGTCGGGCTCTGCGTGCTTGCGTTGGGCGTGCTGGGGTTTCAGGTCGTGGCTTGGTTTCGGGGGATTCCCGGGCCTGGGGTCGGGGTGCTGCTCGGGCATGTCGTCCTGGCCACGGTAGCCGTGCTTGCCCAGCGCTTCGCGGACCGTCGGCGGGGGCCGGAGGCGGCGTTGGCCGTGTTGTTCGTGTGCATTGCGACGGGAGTGGCGATCTGGTTCTTCTGGTGGGCCTAGTGGTGCCCGCAGAAGCGATGCGGGACCAAACCCTGGTCCGCCGCCACCAACAACCTCTCCCGGATCAGGTAGTCCGCCAGCTCGTGCCGGTGTCCCTGCGGCTCGCCCCAGATCTCGGTCACCACCTCGTTCAGTGCCCGCTCCAACGCCGTGAATGAGGTCAGTCCCATGCACAACCGGGTCCGGGCCCGGTCCAGCGGCTTGGGCGACTCGATTCCCGGGGTGAAGTACTCCCGGTAGTACGCGGCCAGTACGGCCCGATGTCGTGGCTTCCGGGACAACAGCAACGCCACCCGCACGGCAGCCCCATTAAGACCGATCATCGTTTCCGGGCCATCCACCCGAGGCTCCGGCCATACCGCCGAATCCCGTACAACGAGCCGGACTCGCTCTTCCCAGAGCCGAACCTCGGCTTCCCCATCCGGCAAGGGAAACGCGCAGCGCTCGGACACGGTGAACCGCAAACTCTCCGCCGCCACCCACACGGCGAGCTTGTCCCGGGAGTTCACCAGCCACCAGCGCCCGTCCATATGCCGCAGGAACGGTGCATTGGGGGCCCGGGAAATCCGCTCGTCCCGGCCGTCACTCAGGAAGTCGCGGTCCAGCCAGAGCTGTTCCCCGGGTGGCACGACCCGGGGTTCGGGCAATGCGTGGAAATCGACGATCAGTTCAGCCAAGCCGTGCTCACATCCCCGACGACAACGGTCACGTTGTCCCGTGCCCCGGCCGCGCAGGCGGCTTGGACAAGGGTGTCCGCGCACATCGCGGGTTTCGCTGATCGGAGTGCGGCCAGCAGGTTCCACAGCTCCTGGCCGACCGCGTTGGTCAGGCCGTCAGTGCACAGCACATACCGGTTCCCACGAACCGCCGTCCGCTCCCACAGGTCCGGCCGCACCACCGGCTCCAGCCCGATCGCCCGTACCAGTGCCGATCGGTTCGGGTGTCGGGCGCCTTCCTCCTCGGTCAGGTGCCCGGCCGCGACCAGTTCCAGGCCCAGTGTGTGTGGCCGTGTCAGCAGTTCCATCGACTCCGCCGTCTGCACGATGGTGACGCTGTCGCCGACATGTGCCCCGCGCACCACCCAGCGCCCACGGCCCTTGGTCAGGATGGCCACGTCCAGGGTCGAGCCCATCCCCGCGGTCGCGGGATCGGTCTCGGCGTGCCGCCTGACCAGGTCGTTCGCCGCCGCGACGAGGAGTTCGGGGGAGTCGCCGCCGGTGGTCGACACCGCTTGCACGGACAGGGCGGAGGCCACGTCGCCCGCCGGGGCGCCGCCGACGCCGTCCGCGACCGCCAGGTGGTGGCGGGTGGCGTGCCAGGCGTCCTGGTTGGTGTCGCGGGCGCCGAGGGCGTTCGCGGTCGCCGAGGTGAAGATCATGCTCGCCACCGTGCCCGGTCCCGGTCGGGAACGGCAGAGAGAGCCCTCACCCCTCAGTCGTGCGGGTGCAGCGGGAAGCCGCCGCCGATACCGCGCCAGGCGAGGTTCGAGATCAGGCTGATGGCCTCGTCCTTGTCCAGCACCCGGTTGTCGGCCAGCCACGCGCGCGCGGCCACCTGGCTGGCGCCGACCAGGCCGACCGCGAGCAGACGGGCGCGAGTCTCATCCAGGCTGGCGTCCGCGGTGATGGTGGCGGTGATCGCGTCCACGCTGGCGCTGGTGGCCCGCTCGATGGCCTCGTGCACCAGCGGCTCGCCGCGCAGGTCCGACTCGAAGACCAGGCGGAACGCCTGGCTCTCGCCGTCGACGAAGTCGAAGTAGGCGCCGACCGCGTTGCGTACTCGCAGCTTGTTGTCGGTGGTCGACTCCATCGCCTCGGTCACCCGGCGGACCAGCTCGTCCACGTGCTTGTCCAGCAGCGCCATGTACAGCTCAAGCTTGCCCGGGAAGTGCTGGTAGAGGACCGGCTTGCTGACGCCTGCCCGCTCGGCGATCTCGTCCATGCCCGCGGCGTGGTAGCCGTTGGCCGCGAACACGTCCTGGGCGGCGGCGAGCAGCTGGGCGCGCCGGGCCGTGCGGGGCAACCTGGCCCCACGGCCGGTCGCGTGCGACTGGATCGTCTCGGACATCGCCTCTCCACCCTCGTTGCTCGCGTCGTTCGGGCCAGGATCGCCAACCCGCGCGGGTGGTTCGACCATAACTCGCCGGTATCCCCGTTCGGGGCACCTTCACTTCACGAACGTGCTCCCGGTCAAGTATCCAGTGTGGCGGCGAATACACCACGGCGAGGCCTGGAAAACGGATGCACACTGGACCGATGACACTCGCCACCGGCTCCAGATCCGGCACCCGGGCCCCACTCACCCGGGTGCCTCTCTCCACCGCCGAGATACCGGCGGTCGACCCGGCCCGGCAGCCCTGGCCGGGCGAGGTCATCGAGTCCGCCGGGGTGCGGCTGCACGTGCGGCGGACGCCGGGGGAGGGGCCGGTCACCGCGGTCTACGTGCACGGGCTCGGCGGGTCGGCGACGAACTGGACCGACCTGGCCGCCGGGCTGGCCGGGCGCGCCCCGGGCATCGCGGTCGACCTGCCCGGGTTCGGCCGCACCGAGCCGCCGGAGGGCTACACCTACGCGCTGGACGCCCATGCCGACGTGCTGGCGACCTGGCTGCGCGGCCTGGACCTCGGGCCGGTGCACCTGCTGGGCAACTCCATGGGCGGCGCCATCGCCGTGTTGCTCGCCGCCCGCAACCCGGACCTGGTGCGCACGCTCACCCTGGTGTCGCCTGCCGTGCCCGACCTGCGGCCGCTGGTCAGCCGCATCTCCGACCGGCGCATCCCGCTGGCGTTCCTGCCGGTCGTCGGCCCCAGGGTGCGCCGCAGCCTGGCCATGCTGACCCCGCACGAGCGGGCGCTGCAGATGCTCAACCTCTGCTACGCCGACCCGGCCTCTGTCTCCCCGGACCAGCTGGCCGTGGCCACCGCCGAGTACGCCGAGCGGGCCGGGCAGCGCTGGGCTGGTCCCGCACTGGCGCTGAGCACGGTCGGGCTGATCCGCGCCTGGTTCACCACCGGCGTGCGGTCGCTGTGGCGGGCGGTGCGGCAGGTGCAGGCGCCGACGCTGGTGATCTGGGGCAGTGACGACCGGCTGATGACGGTGCGCAAGGCCCCGCGCACCGCCCGGCTGATCCCGCGGGCCCGGCTGCTGGTGCTGCCGCGCACCGGGCACGTCGCCCAGATGGAGCGCCCCACCACGGTGGCACGCGCGGTGCTCGGGCTGTGGGAGGCGGTCGACGACGACCGGTGGTAAGCCCGCGGGCGAGCACGCCACGCCGAAGGCACCCCGGCGAGCACCATCGGGTACAGCTCTACGTGATGTGGCACCCTGGGGCCCGTGAGCCGAATGACGCAAGGCGAGCCGGACACGGCCACCGGGTCGTCACGCTCCGCAGCCGACGCGCGTGCCGCCGACCGGAGAACCGGCAGACGGACCAAGGGCGAGCCGCTCACCGCGTCCTGGTCGCCGGAGCGGCCGAGACCCCGGCGCAGGCGCGGCATCCTGGCCACCTACGGCTGGCGGCTGTACGCGGTGCCGGTGCTGATCGCGGTCACCGGCCTGGTCGTCTACCAGACCGCGGCGGAGAAGGTCGAGCCGCAGGTCCAAGCCGCCGCGAACACCGCGACCAACGGTGACGTGAACCCGGTCGCGGAGAACCAGGAGGAGGGCGGGCCGGACGCCACCGAGCGCCCCGCCGCCCCGGTCGACCTGCACATCCCCACCGCCGAGCTGCCCAACGGCGGCCCGTTCACGCAGGCGGGCAAGGGCACCTGGCACCCGGTGCCGGGCAGCGGCCCCCGGGTCGGCACCGGCCCGAAGTTCTACACCTACGTCGTCGAGGTCGAGGACGGTCTCGACCCGTCCTCCTTCGGCGGCGATGAGGCGTTCGGCACACTCATCGACCAGACCCTGGCCGACCCGCGCGGCTGGACCGGCCTTGGCGAGATCTCCGTGCAGCGGGTCGCCCCGGACTTCCCCAACCCCAGCTTCCGGGTCAGCCTGACCAGCCCGGACACCGCGCACCTCGACACCAAGTGCGGCTACTCGATCAAGTACGAGTCCTCCTGCTACCGGTCGAGCGAGAAGCGCGTGATGATCAACCTGGCGCGCTGGGTGCGCGGCGCGGTCGCCTTCGGCGGCGACATGCTGACCTACCGCCAGTACGCGATCAACCACGAGATCGGCCACGCGTTCCGCAACGGCCACGTCGGCTGCCCGCAGCAGGGCGCGCTGGCGCCGGTGATGATGCAGCAGAGCTTCGGCGTGTCCAACGACTACGTGGCCCAGCTCAACCAGGCCGCGGGCAACCGCGCCGACCCGGTCCGCGCGGACGGCATGGTGTGCAGGCCCAACGCCTGGCCGAACCCGCAGGCGACTCCCCCGGCCTGACCAGGCGCGGACGCCAGGAGACCGGACGCACACCTCCCGGATCCTGGGAACCGGGAAGACCCAGGTGGGATCCCGGTGTTGCATCGGAGGAGAATCGGGCACACATCCGTGTTGTAGGAGGAGCCGATGCCAGGCAGTTTGCCGCCGCTCGTCGAGCCGGCGCAGGAGCTGACCAAGGACGAGGTGGCCCGGTACAGCCGCCACCTCATCATCCCGGACGTGGGGATGGACGGGCAGAAGCGCCTGAAGAACGCCAAGGTGCTGGTGGTCGGCGCGGGCGGGCTGGGCAGCCCGGCGCTGCTCTACCTGGCCGCCGCGGGCGTTGGCACGCTGGGGATCGTCGACTTCGACGTGGTGGACGAGTCCAACCTGCAGCGGCAGGTCATCCACGGCCAGTCCGACGTCGGCAAGGCCAAGGCCGTCTCGGCGCAGGAGTCGATCGCGGAGATCAACCCGCTGGTCGAGGTGATCCTGCACCAGGAGCACCTCAACTCCACCAACGCGCTGGAGATCTTCCGCGACTACGACCTGATCCTGGACGGCACCGACAACTTCGCCACCAGGTACCTGGTCAACGACGCCGCGGTGCTGCTGGGCAAGCCGTACGTCTGGGGGTCGATCTTCCGGTTCGAGGGCCAGGTCAGCGTGTTCTGGGAGAACGCGCCCAACGGCCAGGGCCTCAACTACCGCGACCTCTACCCCGAGCCGCCGCCGCCCGGGATGGTCCCGTCCTGCGCCGAGGGCGGCGTGCTCGGCGTGCTGTGCGCGTCCATCGGGTCGGTCATGGTGACCGAGGCGATCAAGCTGCTGACCGGCATCGGTGAGCCGCTGCTCGGTCGGCTGATGGTCTACGACGCGCTGGAGATGTCGTACCGCACCATCAAGATCCGCAAGGACCCGGAGACCAAGCCGATCGAGGGCCTGATCGACTACGACGCGTTCTGCGGCGTGGTCAGCGAGGACGCGCAGAGCGCGGCGGCGGGCAACACGATCACCCCGCGCGAGCTCAAGGACAAGTTCGACCGGGGCGACGTGTTCACCCTGGTCGACGTGCGCGAGCCGGGCGAGTACGAGATCGTGCGCATCGAGGGCTCGGTGCTGATCCCGAAGGATCGGATCCTGTCCGGCGAGGCGCTCGCCGAGCTGCCGCAGGACCGGCAGATCGTGCTGCACTGCAAGTCCGGTGCCCGCTCGGCGGAGGCGCTGGCGGCGCTGCACAAGGCGGGCTTCAAGGACGCCGTGCACGTCGGCGGCGGCGTGCTGGGCTGGGCCAGGGACGTGGACACCAGCCTGCCCACGTACTGATCTTCGGCTGATCCTCGGGGCCCGTGCGCGCACGGGCCCCGAGGCGTACCAGGACCCTCCGAACACGACGGAGCCGAACACGCCGGAGGGCCGCCGTCCACAGCGGACAGCGGCCCTCCGGGATGGTTCGGGTCAGCGGGCGAAGCCGACCTTGCGCGCGTCCGCGCCGCCGATCTCCACATAGGCCACCCGGGCCGTGGGCACGATGAACCGCTTGCCCTTGTCGTCGACCAGGGTGAGCTGGCCCTGCTGGTTCCTCAGGGCATCGGCGACCAGGGCCTCGACCTCGTCAGGAGTCAGCGAGCTGTTGAGCACGAGCTCCCGCGCGGTGTCCGCGACACCGATCTTGACCTCCACGCCGACCTCCGGGCTCGAATCCGAAACGTTCCAAACTGAAGGCTAGTCGAGCACACCACTCGAAACCGCGCAGGGGCGCAGCGCGTTCACCCACCGCGAACTCGCGTTGCCTTATCCCACCACCCGCCCCCTCATCCCCGCCCGGCATCGTCCCCGGCTTTGGGCGCGCACCTTGGCTCAGTCCGGCGCGGCCAGGGTGCACAGACGCAGTGGTGGGCCATGCTGAACCAGCCGTGAGGTGCGGACCGCGGGCTTGTGGAGGGAGCGTTCTGGGTCGCACCACTAGCCCAAGCCCAGGGCGTTCATGCGCTTGCCGTGTTGTTGCTGGAGGCGGCGGAAGAGGGCGGCGATACCGGACAGGTCGCCGGTGCCCGCCACGATCAGTTCGGACAGTCCGTCGCGCTCGGCGACCACGTACTGCGCCTGGGTGAGGGCCTCGCCGAGCAGCCGCCGCCCCCACAGGGCCAGCCGGTCGCGGACCGTGCGGTCGCGGTCGATCGCGGCGGTGACCTCGCGCTCGGCGAAGGCCGAGTGCCCGGTGTCCGCGAGCACCTCCAGCACCAGCAGCTTGGTGTCCTCGTCCAGCCAGGACCCGATCTCGCGGTAGAAGTCGGCGGCCAGTCCGTCGCCGACATAGGCCTTGACCAGCGACTCCAGCCAGGAGCGTGGCGCGGTGGAGACGTGCCAGGTGTCGATCGGGGCGATGAACGGGGCGATCGCGTCCTCGATCCGCACTCCGTGCTCGGCCAGGTACTTGTCGATCTTGGCGTAGTGCGCCATCTCGGCCGCCGCCATCTCCGACAGCGCGGCCCGGCCGGACACCGTCGGCGCCGACCTGGCGTCCTCGGCCAGCCGGTCGAACGCCGACAGCTCGCCGTAGGCGAGCACCCCGAGCAGGTCCACCACCCCGGCCGAAAGCCTGCCCCCGGACACTCCCGACACCGCGTTCTCCATGGTTGGCAGCGTATCCGGAGGCTGTCGCGGGTAGACTCGCCAGGACGCCTGGCCAATCCCCCGCGCGAGCGGGCGGCGCCGGGCTACCGGCAAGACCTCGGGAAACACCGCGGGCACCTCCGCCCGCGGACCGAGCGAGAGGGTGCGCGCCTACCTCGCAGGCCCTCCCGCGCCCCATCCGGACCTGTCGAGTCCGGGGCGGACGGCGCGGTCGAGAAGGGCCCTCCAGGGCAGTGCGCGCTGGTACGAGAGAGGCTGATCACCCTGACGCAGGACAACACCGCGGGCGGCGACACCGCCGCGCGCGCCGACGAGCTGGACCCGGTGACGCTGGAGCACAGCGAGGCCGGGCTCCCCGAGAGCGACACCTCGCACCCGCTCACCGCGGGTGCCTCGGTCAACCCGGACGCGCCCACGTTCGCCGAGCTCGGGGTCAAGGAGGAGATCGTGCGCGCGCTCGTCGAGGCGGGCATCGAGCGCACCTTCGCCATCCAGGAGCTGACGCTGCCGCTGGCGCTGGCGGGCGAGGACCTGATCGGGCAGGCCCGCACCGGCACCGGCAAGACGCTGGGCTTCGGCGTGCCGCTGCTGCAGCGGGCGGCCACCCCGGGCGACGGCACCCCACAGGCACTGGTCGTGGTGCCGACCCGCGAGCTGTGCCTGCAGGTCACCGCCGACCTGCGGGACGCGGGCAAGCACCTGGGCGTGCGCGTGCTCGCCATCTACGGCGGCCGCCCGTACGAGCCGCAGGTGGCCGCGCTGCGCAAGGGCGTGGACATCGTCGTCGGCACCCCCGGCCGGTTGCTGGACCTGGCCGAGCAGAAGCACCTGGTGCTGGGCAAGGTCAGCGGCCTGGTGCTCGACGAGGCCGACGAGATGCTCGATCTGGGCTTCCTGCCGGATATCGAGCGCATCCTGCGGATGGTCCCCGACCAGCGGCAGACGATGCTGTTCTCGGCCACCATGCCGGGCCCGATCATCACCCTGGCCCGCACGTTCCTCACCCAGCCCACGCACATCCGGGCCGAGGAGAACGACGCCAGCGCGGTGCACGAGCGCACCGAGCAGTTCGTCTACCGGGCGCACTCGCTGGACAAGGTTGAGGTGGTGGCCCGCTCGCTGCAGGCCGAGGGCCGCGGCTTGACGATGATCTTCACCCGGACCAAGCGGACCGCGCAGAAGGTGGCCGACGAGCTGACCGAGCGCGGGTTCGCCGCTGGCGCGGTGCACGGTGACCTGGGCCAGGGCGCCCGTGAGCAGGCGCTGCGCGCGTTCCGCTCTGGCAAGGTCGACGTGCTGGTGTGCACCGACGTGGCCGCGCGCGGCATCGACGTGACCGATGTCACGCACGTGATCAACTACCAGTGCCCGGAGGACGAGAAGACCTACGTGCACCGGATCGGCCGCACCGGCCGGGCAGGCAAGACCGGCGTGGCGATCACCCTGGTCGACTGGGACGAGGAGGCGCGCTGGAAGGCGATCAGCGACGCGCTCGGCCTGGACCGGCCCGCGCCGGTGGAGACCTACTCCACCTCCGAGCACCTGTACGCCGACCTGGGTATCCCGGAGGGCTCCACGGGCAGGCTGCCGATCGGCAAGCGGACCAGGGCGGGTCTGGACGCCGAGCCGGAGGAGGACTTCGGCGGCAAGCGCCGCAACGGCGGCGCCTCCCGGTCCCGCCGGGTGCGGGCCACCGGGGCGGGCCGGGTCCGCACCGCAGAGGCCACGGCCAGCAGGCCCGCGAGCGACGAGGCGGGCGAGGGCGACAGCAGGCCGCGCAGGCGTCGTCGCCGTCGCGGCGGTGCCGAGGTCGGCGCCGAGGCCGGGCCGGACACCGGCACCGAGTCGGTGAGCCCGGTCGGTGCCAACCCGGCCCCGGCCGAGGACGCCGCGCAGGCCGACCGGCCCGCCCGGGTGCGGCGGCGCAGGCGGCGCTCCGGCGGCGGCGCGGGCGACGCGGCCACCGATTCCGGGACTCCCCACACGGGTGACACCTCGGGCAGCGCAGACTGACCGGGTGACGCCCGGCAACACCACCGGCGCGGAGGACGTGCTCGACGGGCACGTCCCCGCCCTGCCCACCCGCCAACGACGCGGGTTCACCCGTCGCCGCGACCCGGTGATCGCTCTCGCGATCTTCCTGGTCGTGGCCGCAGCCATCCCGCTGACGTGGGGATCCACCGCGTTCGCGCGCACCGAGTCGCATCCCGGCGCGGGCAGCTACCCGGTGCTGCCGCCCGCCACGGACGTGCCCGCGACGCTGCGCGAGGTGTGGCGGGCGCCCAGCCCGGCCACCTGGCACCCGATCACCGTGGCGCCGCTGCCCGACGAGGGCGGCGACGTGGCGTCCACGGTGCTCACCGGTGCGGGCGGCGAGGTGGACGGGCGCGACCCGGAGACCGGGGCGGTGCGCTGGAGCTACCGGCGCGACCTGCCGCTGTGCGGGGTGAGCGCGGCGTGGAAGCGCGCTGTCGCTGTGTACCGGACCGACGGTGACCTACTGCCGTCGAGTGACCCCCGCTCGGGTGGCGGGTGCAGCGAGATGACCTCGCTCAAGTCCACCAGCGGCGAGCGCGAGGACACCCGCGACCTCGACGCCGAGGTCGATACGCACCTGCTCTACGACGGGGTCGACTACCTGACCACCACCGGGCAGAAGCTGCTGCTGACCTACCGGTCCGACCTGGTGCTCACCAACCAGTTCGGGACCGTGCCCGCCATCGTCAACCCGGACAAGCAGCCGCGCACCGACTGCACGTACCACTCGGTGCTCACCTCGCCGGGCAAGATCGGCGTCATCGAGCGCTGCCAGGGCGACACCGCCGACCGGCTCACCGTGCTGCGCGCCGCCCCCGCCGACTCGGACAAGCCCGAGGAGCTGACCAGCCAGCTGCTGGACGGCGGCTCGGCCAGGATCGTCGCGATGAACGACGCCATGGTGGCCGTCGTGCTGCCGAACCCGGACACGATCGTCGTCTACACCACCGACGGCCAGCGGGTCGGCAACTACCCGGTCACACTGGGCGCGAGCGACCTCGCAGGCGACCCGGTCGGCGGCAACACCCTGGTCAGCCCGGCCACCGGCACCTATCTGTGGTTCACCGGCAGCCGGGTGGTCGCGCTCGGCGCGGCCGACCTGTGTCCGCAGTGGACGGTGGAGGGCGCGCTCGGGCCCGGAGTGGTCTACGCGGGCCGCGTGCTGGTCCCGGTGGCGGGCGGGCTGGCGGTGATCGACCAGGCGGACGGCAGCCGGACCGGCACCATCCCGGTCGACCGCGGCGGTTACACCGGTCCGGTGACAGTCGGCGCGATCGGGTCGGTCGTGCTGGAACAGCGGGGCGAAACGTTGGTCGCGCTGCGCTGATCCGGGCACACTCGGAGCCATGCACTCCCAGCTGAGCAGTCACTCGGCGCGGGCGGTCACCCTCGGGCCGCTCGCCGCGCTGTGCGTGGACAACGGCGGGCCGTACGTGGTGCTGGTGCCTGGGTTCACGGGGTCCAAAGAGGATTTCGCGCCGATTCTGGACCCGATCGCCGAGGCGGGGTTCAGTCCGGTCGCGATCGATCTACCTGGGCAGTTGGACTCGCCTGGGCCTGCCGATGAGGCTGCCTACTTCCCGGAGCCGTTGGGGCGGGTGGTGGCCGAGTTGGTCTCGTCGTTGGACCGGCCGGTGATCCTGTTGGGGCACTCGTACGGCGGGCTGGTGGTGCGGCGAGCGCTGCTACAGGGGGCGCAGGTGGCCGGGCTGACGTTGTTGAGCTCCGGGCCAGGGGAGCTGCCGCAGGGGGCTCGGCGGCTGGTACTGGATATCGGGGAGCCGGTGGTCCGGGCGCAGGGGGTGGTGGGGGCGCATCGGCAGATGGAGGTCTTGAACGCCGCGAATCCTCGGCATCAGGGGCTCGGGGATTCGGTCCGGACGTTTTTGGATGCCCGGTTCTTGCGGAATGTGCCCGAGGCGTTGTTGGGGATGAGTCTGGGCCTGCGAACGGAGCCGGATCTGGTGGCCGAGCTCCGGCTGGCGTTGGGCGGGTCGCCTTGTGTGGTGGCTTGTGGGGTTGACGATGATGCTTGGCCACCGGTGGTGCAGCGGGATATGGCGGAGCGGTTGGATGCGGATTTCTGGGTGATCCGGGGGGCTGGGCATTCGCCCGCGGTGGAGAATCCAGAAGGGCTGATGGAGATTTTGTTGCCTACTTGGAAGAGCTGGCTTGGATAGGGGCGCCTGTCACCAGACGGTTCAGGTGGGTGGCTACTTCTTGCGCTCGTTCGTAGGTGAGCATGTGGCCCGCGTCCGGGTAGATGGCAAGGCGTGAGTTCGGCAAGGCGTTTGCGATTGTTCGGGCATCTCGCGTCGGGCACAGTCGGTCTCGGCCGCCGGACAGGACGATTGCCTGGACGCCTTGGTACGTGGTCAGGGCTTCGAGTCGTTCGTGTTCGTTGAGGGAATCGCGGAACTCGACCATGTTGGCGGGGTTGCAGCGGCCTACCTGGGCGGCCGCGGCCGTGATGTGTGCTCCGAGTGGTTTCCTGCCGAACACGAGCCAGCGCACACCGGGGCGGGCCCAGGCGCTGTAGCGGCCGAGAAGACTTGGGCGGCGGGACCCGCCTAACCGGCGGTTGAGGAGCTTCTCCAGATACAGCACGGGTTTGGCGATGCGCCTCGGGAGGCCGAGCGTCAGCTGGGAAAGGCCGCCGGAAGTCGTTGCCACGAAGGCGACGCCGGTCACCCGGTCGGTGATCAGGTCGGGATGGCGTTCGGCCAGGGCCATCAGGGCCATGCCGCCCAGGGAGTGGCCTGCCAGGACGATCGGGCCGTCCGGGACGCGGGTCGTGATCAGGTCGGCCAGGTCGTCGGCGACCTGGGCGATCGACGCGGTGCCCGGCGGGGCCGGGTCGGACCGGCCGTGGCCGCGCAGGTCGAAGCGGAGGACGCGGACACCGGCCAGGCGCTCGACGACCGGGTCCCAGCAGGTGTGGTCCATGGTCCAGCCGTGCACCAGGACCACGGTCACCGGGCCGGAGCCCGCATCGACGACGTTCAGGTGGGCGGTCATGTGGCGAGCAGCATCGAGCGGCGCCACAGGAGCATTCCCGGGCCGCCGACCAGGTCGGCCTCGGTCAGGAACTTCATGATGCGTTCGCCCCAGAAACGCATGGTCTCCTGGAAATGGGGGTTGGCCTTGGCCGCCTTCCACGCCACCCTCGGGTCCAGGCCGACCGCTTTGTAGACCTTGGGGTTGATGAGGCTCAGGGCCACGAAATACGAGACGAACGCGGTGAGGGCCCGGTGGTAGTGCTTGGCGAGCCAACCCGCGCGGGCCATGCCCTTGGCCACTTCCTGGCGGGCGAAAGTGACGTGGCGGGCCTCTTCGAGCACGTGGATCCGGTTGACCATGCGGATCAAGGGTTGCAGCTCGGGATCGGCCATGTTCTCCCGCTGCATGCGGTCCAGGACTTCCTCGGCCACCAGGATCGCCGCGTAGGCCGACGGGCCTCGGCCCAGTAGCGGCAGGATCTTGGCGAGGTTCTTCACCCAGCGGCGGGGGCCATAGGCGGGGACGGAGAAACGACGGCAGGCTTTGCCGAACATGGTGGAATGGCGGCACTCATCGGCTATCTCGGCCAGGAGATAGTGGACGTGGTCGGTGGTGGGGTCGTGTTTATAGACCTGTTTGAGCAGCATCTGCATCAGCAGGACCTCGAAGAAGATGCCGGTGGAGGCGATGCTGGCGATTTCGTGCTTGCCCAGTTCCAGGCGCTGTTCCGGGGTGAGCCGGTCCCAGATCTCGGTTCCGTACAGCGATATCCGGTGTTCCGGGTGGAAATGCTTGTCGGCCGGGATAGGGGCGTCCCAGTCGATGTCGATGTCCGGGTCGTAGAACTTGTCGGCGGAGGACTTGAGTAAGCGGGCGGCGGTCTTCTCGCGGTCGGCTACCTTGGCGACCTGCAGCGCTCGGCTCATCGGGCGGTCACTCCTCCACGCGGGCGGCTCCGGCACGCGTAACTTGGGGTAACAGTTACTTCTGGTAGCATGAGTCGCATGGTGGATCGTGTCAAGCGGCCGGGCATGGCCGGGGCGGCGGGCGGCTCCGGGGACGCCCGGCGGGACCGGTGGAAGTCGCACCGGGCCGCGCGGCGGGAGGAGTTCGTCGAGGCCGCCCTGCGCGCGCTGGCCGAGCACGGGCCGGACCTGGGGATGGAACACGTCGCGGCGGCCGCCGGGGTGACCAAACCGGTGCTGTACCGGCACTTCACCGACAAGGCCGACCTGTTCGTCGCGCTCGGGCACCGGGGGACCGAGATCCTGTTCGAGCGGCTGATCCCGGCGATGAGCCGGGAGGAGGCGCCGCTGCCGCGGATCCGGCGCAGCCTGGACGCGTTCTTCTCGATCATCGAGGAGTATCCGAACCTCTACCGGCTGCTGGTGCGCAGCACGTTCGCCGACCGGCGGCTCGACTCCGACATCGTCGCCGAGGACAAGGAGGTCATCGCGAGCGCGCTGGCCAGCCTGCTCGGCGACTACATGCGGGCCTATCGGATCGACTCCGGCGGGGCCGAGGTGTGGGGGCACGGGATCGTCGGCATGGTGCAGAACGTCGGCGAGTGGTGGCTGGAGCGGCGCACGATGAGCCGGGACGCGGTCGTGGAGTACCTGACCATGACCATCTGGGCGGCCATCGACGGCACCATGCGCGGCTACGGGGTCACCATCGACCCGCACAAGCCGCTGGACGTCAACAAGATCGTCAAGTTGTCCCACGGCGACACCGCCGCGGGGTGAGGAGTCGGCATGTCGGATCACCTGGACGAGGACGGGTACGCCGGACGGGCCACGCTGGTCGTGGGGGAACGCGAACTGGCGGTGACCGTCGAGCTACGCGGCCACTTCCAGCCGATCGACGGCTACTACCGCTGGTACGGCCGGATCGCCGCGCACGCGGAGTTGTCGGCGGTCGTGGCGGGCCGGAAAACCGGCGCTGTGCTGCGGACACCGCAGGGTGCGGCGGCAGGCGAGCTGTCCGACCCCGACCCCTGGGACCGCTACCGGATCACCGGTACGAGCACGCCGCCGTTCACCGTCGCGACATCTCTCGACGCCCTGGAAGTCTGAGGTCTCGGTGCTCGTGCCCCGACCGGGGACCGGGAAGATCAACGGAACGGGGCACGTGTCGTGCGGCCCCCGGACGTTGGCGGGCAGGTAGCGTGCCCGCCCGTGAGAACTCCGCCCCCGCCGCACGTCCGGGCCGCGTTCGGTGCCAAGAACGCCGAGCCCGTCCTGGTCGAGCACGGCCCGGTGTGGCGGTGCGACGAGATCGCCCTGCGCCAGGCGGTGCACCCGGCCGAGGCCTCCTGGGTCGCGCAGACCCTGGGTGAACTGGAGGTCCCCGACCTGCGGGTGGCCCGCCCGGTGCGCTCCTCGGACGGTCGGTACGTGGTCGGCGGCTGGGTCGCGTTCCGGTTCATCCCCGGCCGCGCCGAGCCGCGCTACGACGAGGTGATCTCGGCGTCGCTGCGGCTGCACAAGGCCACCGCGGGCCTGAACCGGCCGCGGTTCCTGCAGGGGCGCGCAGACGTGTTCGCCATGGCCGACCGCGCGGCCTGGGGCGAGGACGACAAGGTCCAGCTCGACCCGTCACTGGGCGGCAGGCTGTTCGGCATCTACGCCGAGTCCCGCAAGGAGATCGGCCTGACCGCGCAGGTCGTGCACGGCGACCTGTTCGGCAACCTGCTCTTCGACGGCGACGCCGCGCCCGGGATCATGGACTTCACCGCGTTCCACCGCCCACCGGAGTGGGCCGCGGCGGTCGTCGCGGTCGACGCGGTCGCGTGGGGCGGCGCGGACGAGGCGCTACCGAAGCGGTGGGGTCATCTGCCGGAGTGGCCGCAGGCGCTGTTGCGCGCGTTGCTGTTCCGCCTTGCCGTGCACGCGTTGCACCCCAAGTCGACCCCGCGGTCCATGCGCGGGTTGGAGCGCGCGGCCCAGGTGATCGGGCCGCTGCTCTGACTTGTCTGCCGTTGTGCTGATCTGTCTGCAATGCTGATCTGTCTACAATGGAGTGTCAGGCGTCGGTGAGGTGCTCGAACACGGCATCCGCGATCTTCCGCGCCACCGTGGGGCACGGCGCGTTGGTGAAACCGCCC
Source organism: Actinokineospora enzanensis DSM 44649 (assembly GCF_000374445.1). GTDB lineage: Bacteria > Actinomycetota > Actinomycetes > Mycobacteriales > Pseudonocardiaceae > Actinokineospora > Actinokineospora enzanensis. The sequence goes on from NZ_KB894419.1 coordinate 145,544, forward strand.
AACACGGTCAGGTGTGAACCGTGCTCGGCCGGTTCCAGATAGGGATCGAGCGCGATCGAAAGCCCACAGGCGCTCGGATTCCCGCCGGACACGGCGAACGCGGAGTTGCCGTCGACATCCGCCACCGGGATGTAGCTCGGGGTACCGGGCGGTTCCGCGCGGAAGAAGACGGACGCGAACGTGGTGCCGGTCGGATAAGGCAGGCGATAACGGCACAGGTCCGCGGTGCTTTCCTGGAGGAGATCGGGTTTGACGCCGGTGGCTTTGGCGAACGTGGGCAGGTAACCGGCGCAGTCGACGGTGGCGGGCACGATCTTCGGCGAGCCGACGGTGATCCCGGGTACGGGGGTGCGGGAGGTCGGCGGGGGCTCGGTCGTGGTGGTGAACGTGGACCGGGCCTCGACGGGCGGGGACGCGGCGGGACTTTCGCAGCCCGCGAGAGCCAGCCCGGCCAACAGCAGGGCGGCGGTGGGTCGGAGGAGCACGCGCAAACCGTAGGGGGTGCGGCCCGATCGCGCCGCCCTCCGTGCGCGGATTCCACCTATCGTGGCGCCGCCCACAAGGGACGGTCCGTAACGGACGGGCGAACCCGGTCGACCCAGCGAGCATGAGGTCCACGCTCGCCCTGCCCCTGCTCGCCCTGCTGCTGGCCGCCTGCGGCACCAAGGACCAGGCCAGCCCCGCTGCCCCGCCCTTGACGGCCACCACCACGCCTGTCACATCGACGCACACCACGTCGACGCCCGCGACGTCCATCGTGCCCATCACGTCCACCGGCAAGCGCCCATCCCACACCACCACCGAGCTGTCGGTGTCGTCCAGCCCGAAGACCGCGAACCCCGGCATTCCGGCGATCGACGAGAGCGCCCCCGCCCAGTACTGCGACCGCCCGTTCAAGGGCGCTCTCGGCAAGAACATGCTCGCCGTCGTCGTCGAAACCCCCAACGGCCGCCTCACCTGCGACCAGGCCGCCGCCATCCTGTTCGACTACTACGCCGAACGCCGGGACCCGAGGACGGACCTGCCCGCGTACAAGATCGGGCCCATGGCCTGCAACCAGGTCCGCGAACCGGCCCTGCCGCAGGTTGTATGCGCGGACGAGGACAACACGATCTACTCGATGTGGCCCCAGCGCTGACCCCTCACGCCAACTTCTGCCATTCCACCGACGCCGGACGGCTGCCGCTCACCAGGAACTCGGTGGCCGCTCGGACAACGTCTTCGAAGGGGATCTCACTGTTGGCGGGTGTGGGTTGCTCATTGCTCATGTAGTCGTAGCCGAGTAGGTCATCGACGGAGCCGGAGTTCCCAAGGGTGAACCACAGTCCCGGCGCGTTCCGGCCGGAATAGGACAGCGAACCGCGGTCGTCATTGACACCCACCCCGAACTCGGGGGTATCCGGTTCACCCTGGACATACCAGAGCATCAACAGGGGGGCAGCCGTGCGATCGAGAGTCGGCTCGCACCTGCGTCAGCAAGGCGGCAATGTCGTCGGCAGTCCGCAGGATCACCGGGGAATCGTCTTGGTAATAGGCCTCTACCGCGATCATGGTTCGGCCCTTCCGTGATATGTGCCAAGGAATCCGTTCGCGCCGTGGACGATCATAGTGTAGCCGCTGGGGAGAATGTGCGGGATCAGGGTGTCGCACCCGAACCTGCCGGTGCACGGCACGTTGTTTATCGCTAATGTCAGGTTCGTGATCTTATTGAGCCGCGCGTGCACGGCGAGTTTGACCTCGACATGTGCCGCCGTTCGAGGGATGCGCTTCCCGGGCTGCCCGCCGAACCACTCGATCGCGGCGTAGTACTGGTCATCCCAGCCGCTGGTCGACTCCATGACCGCCCCGTCCGGGCCGCTGGATGACCATGACCTGTGCGGTCGAGGACGCCAGGCGGTGGGCGTCCTCGGCAATGGGCACTCGTTCACGGTAAGTGTTCGCGGGTTGTTGCCGGTAGGGCAATAGTCGGACAGCCAAGTAGTTGTTTACACAACTGGGCCGCGCCTGTCGCTGATGCGGCAAGGGCGTGTGGCGGTTGCGGTGATCGGGTTTCAGGAGCAGGGCCGCGTCGGCCGCGATCGAAGCGCGGTTGACCGGCGGAAATGCTTGATCCGTGGTCTCATCCGATGATCCATTGTGGACTGCTCGAAAGAATTCCCCGGCGGCGGGCCAACCCCGGTCCGCCGTCGGACGTCTCAACGGTATGGATATCGGACTGCTCGCGGTCATCGCGGGTGCGGTGTTCCTGCTCTCCGGCCTGGTCGCCTTCACTCGCCGCAAGATCGGTGGGACAGCGGGTGATCGGCCGACAGGGCGGTGACCGGTCGGTCGCTCACCGTCATTTAACGCAACCGGTCCCGTCGACCCCTTGTCTGGACGGGATTGGGCTGAAAGAGTGACTCGCACCCCGGTAGGCCGGTTTTCGGAAACCCTGTGAGCTCGATGCTCATCCGCGGACGGCCGTCCCCAGGAAGGTGCGATTCAATGACGCTCGCCCAGAAGACCGCCCCGTCGCCCGGCAGAATCGTCGCGGCGCGCGAGGTGGAAACCCTGCACAACGCGGAACAGTGCAGCAAGGCGGCCCGCACCGTGGCCGACCACGCGTCGGACGCGGCGGACTGCCAGCGGCTGCTGGAGATGCTCGGCCTCGACGCCTCCGTCGGCAAGCGCACCACCTGATCACAGCTGGTCGAACAGGCCAGGCTCCGGTTCCGGCAGCACGTCCGCCCAGCGGTAGGTGCGCAGGTCCACCTTCTCCCCATCCGCCAGGACACCCTCCGCGCGCAGGCGTTCCAGCTGCTCCCGGGCCAGGTGCGGGGCCGGGGTCCCGTTCGCCCGCAGCACCCGGTGCCACGGCAGGTCGTGGCCGTCCTCGGACAGGATCTTCCCGATCAACCGTGGCGACGGCGCGCGGGTCAGGTCCGCGATGTCGCCATAGGTCGCCACGTGGCCGGGCGGGATCGACCTGATCGCCGCGCGCACCCGCTCGTGCAGTTCCTCGTCCACCGAGACTCCCTCCGTACCAGGCGCCCAGCTTCCCACCGGGCACCGACAACCTGTCACCCCGTGCGGTGCGCGCAGTCGCGGAGCGTCGTGGTCACCGCAAACCCGCACGTGGCGGGCTTCCGCCGGTAGTGGTATGAGCGCGACCGGCGTGCCGCGTCCGAGTGCCCGGCGGGGCCGTGGTCCAATCGGCGGATGGTCGCCGGGAAGTCCCCGATCGCGCCGCGGCTCGTGCGCAAGCCCGCGGGGGCGGCGCGCACCCTCCGGTGGACCGACGAGGCCCGGCACGTGCTCACCGGCGCGGACGGCTTCGTACGCGTCCTGGGCGGTCCCGGCACCGGCAAGACCACCCTGCTCGCCGAGCTGGCCGCCGACCGGATCCTGCGCGGCGGCGTCGACCCGCAGCAGCTGCTGGTCCTCACCGCGAACCGGCGTGCCGCCGCCGACCTGCGCGGACGCATCACGGCACGGCTCACCGAGGAGGGCGCGCCGCGCACCATCCGTGAGCCGCTGGTGCGCACCGTGCACTCTTACGCGTTCGCCGTCCTGCGCATCCAGGCCATGCTCCGCGACGGCCCCGGCCCCCGGCTGTTGTCCGGGCCTGAACAGGACGCGGTGATCCGTGAACTGCTGGTGGGCGACGTCGAGCTGGGTGCCCGGCATTGGCCCGAACGGCTGCGCCCGGCGCTGGGCGTGCCCGGCTTCGCCGAGGAGCTGCGGGACCTGATCCTGCGCGCCGCCGAGCGCGGCCTTGGCCCCGAGGACCTGATCGACCTGGGCAAGGCGGAGGGTCGGGACGAGTGGGTCGCGGCCGGTCGGTTCGGCCGACAATACGAAGAGGTCACGCTGCTGCTCGGCTCCGCGGACAGCGGTCTCGCGCACACCACGGCGCCCGCTTTGGACGCCGCGGAGCTGGTCGCCAGCGCCCTGCTGGCGTTCGACACCGACGATGAGTTGCTCGCCGCCGAGCGTGACCGCGTGCGCTACCTGCTCGTCGACGACGCGCAGCACCTGGACCCGTTGCAGTACGCGCTGCTGCGCAGCCTCGGCGCGGCGGCCAAGGAGTTCGTCGTCGCGGGCGACCCCGACCAGGGCATCTTCTCCTTCCGCGGCGCCGATCCCCGTTTACTCCGCGACGCCGAACCCGGCGGTGGCACGGTCCTGCTCGGCACCGGCCACCGGATGGCCCCGGCCGTGCGCAAGGCGATCTCGCACCTGGCCGCGCGGCTGCCCGGCGGCGGGGCCCGGCGCGTGGACAAGGGCAAGGACGACGGCGGCACGGTGACCGTGCGGCTGCACCCATCGGCCGCTGCCGAAGCGAGCTGGGTCGCGAACCAGTTGCGGCGCGCGCACCTGATTGATGGCGTGCCGTGGGTGGATATGGCGGTGCTGGTGCGGTCCGCGACTCGGTCCGTACCGGTGCTGCATCGCGCGCTCGCCGCGGCAGGTGTACCTGTGGCTGCGCCGGGGGATGAGTTGCCGTTGGCGCAGCAACCGGCGGTTCGGCCGTTGCTGACGCTGTTGCGGTGCGCGGCCATACCGTCCCTGTTGGATCCGACAATCGCCGAGTCGCTGCTGTCCTCACAGCTGGGTGGCGCCGATCCATTGGCGCTGCGGCGATTGCGGCGTGGTTTGCGCCGACTGGAACTCACCGGCGGCGGCGACAAATCCAGTGACGACTTGTTGGTCGAGGTTCTTGAGGACAACGACCGGCTCGGCGCGCTCGCCGACAGTGAGGCCGGTCCGGTCCGCCGGGTCGCCGGGTTGATCGCGTCCGTGCGCAAGGGGATCGCGGACGGCATCGGGCTGGAGCAGATCCTCTGGGACGTGTGGCAGGCCAGCGGGTTGGAGACGCGGTGGGTCGCGGTCGCGGCGCGCGGGGGACCGGTTGGCGCGCAGGCGGATCGGGATCTGGACGCGATCGTGGCCCTGTTCCACACGGCCGAACGCTATGCCGAGCGGTTGCCCGGTTCCGGTGTGGCCGGGTTTGTGGAACACATTGTGTCCCAACGGATCGCGGGTGACACGCTGGCGCCGAGCGCGCCGCAGGGCGAAGCCGTCGCGGTGTTGACGGCGCACGCGGCCGCCGGTCGTGAGTGGACGGTCGTGGCGGTGCCCGGGGTGCAGGAAGGTGCCTGGCCGGATCTGCGGCTGCGCGGGTCGCTGCTGGGTGTCGAGCGGCTGGTGGACGTGCTTTCCGGGGTGCGGGAACAGGTTTCGGCGACCGCGCCGCTACTCGCCGAGGAACGCAGGCTGCTGCTCGTGGCCGCGTCCCGGGCGAGGTCGAAGCTGCTGGTGAGCGCGGTGCGCGGCGAGGAGGAACAGCCGTCGCGGTTCCTGGCCGAGCTGGCGGGCGCGGAGACGGCGGACATGGACATGCCGGTTCCCATGGCGGAACAGGAACGTGCCCTGGTGCTCGCGGATCTCGTGGGGGACCTGCGTCAGGTCGTGTGTGATGGAACGGCGGATCCGGAGCGGCGGGCGTTGGCGTCGCGACAGTTGGCGCGCTTGGCGGCGGCGGGGGTGCCGGGGGCGAATCCGGATGGGTGGTACGGACTGCCGGAGATGTCGACGGTGGCGCCGCTGCGGGCGGCGGATCAGCCGGTGCGGGTGTCGCCGTCCACTGTGGAGACATTGGCGAAGTGTCCGTTGCGGTGGATGGTGGAACGGCATGGTGGGCAGGATCCGGCGGAACTTGCTGCGGTGACCGGGACCCTGGTGCATGCTTTGGCGCAGGCTGCGGCTTCCGGGGCGTCGCGCGAGGAACTGATGATTGAGCTGGATCGTGCGTGGTCGGCGGTGGATGCGGGGGCGCCGTGGTTCTCGCGTCGTGAGCAGCAGCGTGTGCGGGCTATGTTGGATACGTTTCTGGGGTGGGTCCAGGCGACGCGTGGGGAGTTGACGCAGGTCGCGGTGGAGCGTGAGGTGAAGGTCGAGTTGCCGGACTCGATCACTGTCAGCGGGCGTGTCGACCGGCTTGAGGTGGATGCCGAGGGGCGGCCGGTGATTGTGGATATCAAGACCGGGAAGTCTCCGGTTAGTGCTCATGATGCGCAGGAACATCCGCAGTTGGCTGTTTATCAGCTTGCTGTCGCGTATGGGGCGTTTGCTGATGTGGGGCGGGAGCCGGGGGGTGCGCGGCTGCTGTATGTGGCTAAGGGGAATAAGAAGACTGGTGCTACTGAACGGGTGCAGGATCCGGTTCGGGGGGAGGGGGTTGAGCATTGGCTTGAGATTGTTCGGGAGGCTGCGGGGGCTACTGTGGGGCCGGAGTATACGGCGTTTGAGAATCCGGACTGTCCTCGGTGTCCTGTTCGGACGGCTTGTCCTTTGCATGCTAGTGGGCGGCAGGTTACTGAATGATCGGGCTGCTGCTGTGTTTTTGGCTCGGCTTCGCCTCGCGGCGGGATCGCCTTTAGCCGGTCTCTTCCCACCCGATTTCGTGCGGCCCGGGGGGCCGAACGAAATCGGGTGGGAAGAGACCGGCGCGATCCCGCGTGGTGG